>JACQWR010000005.1 GCA_016209105.1 Deltaproteobacteria bacterium
GCTCGTAATCCAGCATCAACGACAGCCACGTCAACGGATGCCAGTTGGCCGCCTCCGTGCTCCCCATCGCCCACAAAAAACCGGCCCCGCTCATCCCCCGCTGAACGTGCCGGTTCTCCACAACATAAGACGTATCATCAAAATGGATAAACCCCTGGTACTGGACATTCCAATATATCAACAAAATACAGGCCGATAAGAGTAAGCAGGCAAGAAGACCGCGGCGGGAATCGGTAAGATGGTTATTCCCTGAACAACTGTTTATATTCATAATTCGCTTTCAGGAACTACCGGATAAAAAAGGGGCGAGGAATCCCTTCCCCACCCCTCGCATCGGAAAAACAAACAATTACGGCGTTATGACACCGGAGGCAGTCGCCGTATACGTCACCGTACCGCTAGCATGATACGCGGTAATTGACAGGGCGCTCGCAACCCCGCTCGGCGACGTGGTAACGCTTGCCGTGGGATTGAATCCAAAGGATGTCAAGTTGCCGGTTCCGGAAATACTGCCCGTCGGATTATCGCTGTAATACGCCTGCGCCGCCGTGTAGGCGTTCTTCACGTCGGCCTTTGCCGCGGCATTGTAGCCCCTCTGCCGGTACGAGGTAAACTGGGGAATCGCTATCGCCGCCAAGATACCGATGATCGCAATAACGATCATCAACTCGATCAAGGTGAAACCCCTCTGTCCTTTTGTGTAAAATTTAGCAATCATCTTCATCTTCCTCCTTTTCAATTTTATCTCACTAATTTATCTCTTTCAGCACTAAAGAGATCTCCGTCCGTAATTCTCAAGAAATGCCGTTCCCCCACCTCCTTTTCTATCTAAGTCGTCTTCTTTTAGACAATGAGCATCTCTACTTCTTAAAGGATTGAAGCTCTCCTTGAGCAAGCTCAAGGAGAATCTTCGATTCTTAAGGAACAAGAGCGTTCAGCATTCGCTCGCTTACCCCAAAGCCAAGCTACGGGGAATGCGCTCGCTACCGAATTCATCACTGGAAAGGGAAATAGTTGACAGCTTCATATTGCAATCAATATACCAGAGAACAGTGAAACGGGCTATATATTTTTCATGTTAAATTACAGCAAGTTACATACAAGTTTTTACTCTATCGTAAAAAACACACCGCATTATCAGACCAAAATCTGTCAGGTGCACGGATTGCCTGTCAATTTCACAGCATCACGACCAAAAATATACCATTATTATCTACAGTCGAACCATGACACTGCACTGTTCCTTTATTATCTTGACACGTATCCCTATTCCCATATATTGAAGCTCTCCGCAGCAAGCTACGGGGTGAGCCAAGCAAGCGAGTTCAATTTGCCAAAAAGCACCCCCCCCATCGGAAGGAAGCCATGCGGCGAACAGATCGTGCAATTTCGTCGCTGCCGGTAACGGTACCCGTGGCCGAACAGACGTACGTGAAAGGGTATTGATGCACGAATGAATTTACAAATTACAAACGTACGCTGCCGGTGGGCAATGGCCGCCCTGATTGCCATCCTGGCAACAACTCCCCGGATGTTCTTTCTGGATGTGCCCTTCGAACGGGATGAGGGCGCGTATGCCTATATCGCCGATGTCATCAGCCACGGGGGGCTTCCCTATGTGGATGCCTTTGATCACAAACCTCCGGCGGTATATTACCTCTATTCCCTTGCGTTCCGCCTGTTCGGCCATGTCGTCAGCTCGCCTCGCCTGCTTGCGTTCCTCTTTGTTGCGGCAGCGGGGATGGCCCTTTTCCTGTTGGTTCAGCGAATGACGGACCGTTTTCTGCCGGCTCTCTTTGCCGCTGTGTTGTTCGGCCTGGCCACTTCTTCTCCCGCATACACCGGCTTCAACTCCAACACGGAAATTTTCACCCTGCCCTTTCTGGTCTGGGGATTGTGGTTCCTGATTGATGACGATCCGCCGCCCATGCGCTATGCCCTCGCCGGCCTTTTGTTCGGCATGGGCATGATGGTAAAACAACCGGTAGCCATGGTCGCGTGTGCCGTGTTTGTCTGCAAAGGGGCGACTCTTCTAAAATATCCCCGTCGACTGACACTGAACGCCCTCGCCTACGCAGTGGGGATGCTTATTCCCTTTGCCGCGTTCGCCGCTTATTTTGCCGCAAAAGGCGGATTGGCCGCATTCTGGAATGATTCCTTCAGCTATAATTTTAACTATGTTGTCGTGCTGTCGTGGCGGCAAAGTCTGTCTATTCTCGGCCACGCAATGAACGGAATCCTCCACCTTGATCCCTTCACGTGGATCGCCGGCATCGCCGGGGGAGGTGTGTTTCTGGCGGGAAGAGCGAGCACCTCCCATAAATGGCACTTTCTCGCTGGCGCCGTCGGCGCCTGCTTCGCTACGGCCATGGGGAAATATTTTTATGGGCATTATTTTGTTTTCCTCTTGCCGTTCCTTGCTGCCGGCGCCGGACTGGGATTGGCATCCCTCATGAATGGCCGTTTCTCGAAAGTTTCTGTAACCGGGGCCATGCTCATTGTACTGGCAAGCAGCTTCGTCCTCGCCCCTTTTTTCGTCATGCCCGCGAAAAACCTCCTTCATATCTATTATGGGTTCTCCCCCTTCCATCAGTCCATAGCACTGGGGCAATACTTGAAAAGGATGTCCCCGCCAAATGCCTCGGCATACATCATCGGATCCGAACCCCAGATTCTCTTCTACGGGGGGCTCAAGTCTCCGACACGGGTATTCTATTTCTATCCCCTAATGACGCCGACCCGGCACCTGTCGAAACTCCGTGAGGAAACGCTGGCCGAGTTGCAGCGTCGCCCTCCGGACTATGTAATCTTGGTAAATAATTTTTCGTCCCACGCCATTCATTCGTCGTACGGCGGCAATCCCTTTCTTATCCGTCTATTCCGGTTTTTTGCCCCCTACCGGCTGACAGCCCTCAGCACGTATGATCACAGCCAGGTAATTGCCGGCGGGGGCGAGCTTTACGACCGCAACCTCCTGACGCATGCGAGCTCCATTCTTGTCTTCAAATGTCCATCGGGAATTGTTTCCCCCGGCGGCATCACGCTCGGCGGTCTTGTGAAAATACATTTGATAAAGTGAGATGATAGGCAATGGACCTCAAGGGGCGCAGATATCTCGTAGTGGGAGCCGGATTCTTCGGGGCGGTCATTGCCGAGCGAATCGCGGCAGATCGGGGAGAGCGGGTTCTGTTGATTGATCGGCGAAGCCATATAGGGGGAAACAGTTTTTCCGCGGATGATCCGCAGACGGGGATCGAATGCCATGTGTACGGTTCCCATATCTTCCATACCGGCGATGCGGCGGTCTGGAACTATGTCAGACGCTTCTCCACCTTCAACAGCTACCGCCACCGGGTCCTTGCTGCCTACCGCGGCGCGGTGTACCAGATGCCCATCAATCTGGCCACCATCAACCGGTTTTACGGGAAAAACCTGACACCCGCCGGGGCTATGGCGTTTATCCGCGACGAAATAGCGAAAGAGGGGATTTCTACGCCGGCAAATCTTGAGGAGAAGGCCGTCTCCCTCATAGGCAGACCCCTCTATGAAGCCTTCATCAGGGGATACACGGTAAAACAGTGGGGAGTAGATCCGGTTTTGTTGCCGGAGAGCATTATTGACCGGCTTCCCGTCCGTTATACTTACAAGAGCGATTATTTTAACGACCCGTGGCAGGGAATTCCCCTCGGAGGGTATCATCGTCTGTTTCACAAACTTCTGGATCACGCAAATATTGAAGTCTCACTGAACACCGACTACTTTGCCATACGCGATCGCATACCGGCGGGCTGCACGGTTATCTTCACCGGGCCTATTGACCGTTTTTTTGACTACCGGTTCGGCAGGCTCGGATGGCGGAACCTCCGCTTTGAAAAGGAGATATGTGACGTCGGTGATTTTCAGGGGACATCCGTGATGAATTACGTCGAGAGCACGGCGCCCTTCACCCGCATCCACGAATTCCGACATTACCATGAAGAGCGGAACTACCCGAAAGACGCGACGGTCATTTACCGGGAATATTCCGTCGCCGGTGAAACGGACGACGATCCCGCCTATCCCGTCAACACGGCGCGGGACAGAGAGCTTTTCGTCCGGTACGCCGTCGAGGCCAAGAAATATCCGCACGTGATTTTTGGCGGCAGGCTGGGGAGCTATCAGTACCTGGATATGGACAAGACGATTGCCGCGGCCCTTTCCACCTATGCGGAACGGATACGGCGGGGTGGGGAGAGGAGCTGAGTATATGAATATGAGTGGTGGTAAACAGCATGAACTGGCGCTGGCAATGCCCGTATATAACGAGGAGGCATGTATCGCGGGGGTGGTGCAGGGGTGGTACAACGAACTGGAGCGGCTGGAGATAGATTTCCTCCTGATCATACTGAACGACGGGTCACGGGACGAAACCGCCGGGCGTCTGGAGGAATTCGCCGGGAACGACCGCATCAGGATCATCAACAAAACGAACAGCGGTCATGGTCCCACTATTCTCATGGGATACCGTATGGCCGTGGAACAGGCTTCCTGGGTTTTCCAGACGGACAGTGATGACGAAATGAAGCCCCGTTCGTTTCAGGAATTGTGGAAGCGGAGAAACGACTTCGACGCCCTTCTGGGATATCGCGAAAACCGAACCCAGGGAACGGGACGGCGTTTGATCAGTGCGCTTTCCCGGCTGACGGTGCGGGTGTTCTTCGGACCGGGCGTGGTGGACGTGAACACTCCCTATCGCCTCATCAGGGCACCCCTCCTGGCGGATATCGTCCGCCAGATCCCGCCGGAAACATTCGCCCCGAACGTGATTATATCCGGCGCTCTGGCGGCCTCGCAGGCCCGCATATGCAATGTTCCTGTCCCCCATGAGGGCCGCAAGACAGGCGCGGTTTCGATTGTAAAGTGGAAGCTCTGGAAATCCGCATTCACGTCATTCCTGCAGACGGCGACCTGCCGTCCGAAAGTGGAGTCCCCCATCCACCGGGCGGGGCTTCCCGGTAAGGAATAGTGATGCATGAGGCGCTGTTTTATAGAGGATTAACGATCCTCCTCCTAACGGGGCTATGGTTCTGTGTGTCGGGAACTGGCCGTTTCATCCTCGGCAGGACATCTCTTTCCTTCTCTTCCCGGGGTGAAGAACTGTTCTTTTCCACCGGGATCGGCTTCGGGATTCTGGGCTATGCCGTTTTTGCGCTGGGACTCCTGGAACTCCTCCTGCCGCTATTTCTCTATCTCCTTGTGGGGCTTACCGCCGCCATTGCCGTTGCCGGATGGTTAAGGCCGGGAAGGATCGTCCCCGCAATGCTCCCGGAAGCTACGCCGGCAAGAGGAGATCGCATTGCCCTTCTTCTCCTGGGAATCGCGCTCGTTCTCTGTTTTATGCTGGTGCTCACGCCGGAGGTGGGCAAGGATGCCCTCTCCTACCACCTCGCCGTGCCAAAACTTTTCCTGAAGCACCAGGGCATGTATTTCATTCCGGGAAATATCTTCTCGAACTACCCGCTGCACGGCGAAATGCTTTTCCTTGTAGGCCTTTTCCTTCAGGACGACACGCTGGCAAAGGGGCTGCACTTCCTTGCCCTGATCTGCATCCTCCTGGGTATTCGACAATTTATCCGTTTTCGCATGAAAGAGAACCGTTTCCCCGCTCTCAGCATGCTTGTTTTCTGCACCATCCCCACGGTTTTCATAACCTCAACCATGGCCTACAACGACCTCCTGGCAACCTACTATTGTCTGGCGGCGGTTTTTGCCTTCATAACCTGGTCCGAGAAGACGGAAGCGGCATGGCTCGTTCTGTGCGGCCTCTTCACCGGACTCGCCCTTGCAACCAAATATACGGCGCTGCTGTTGCCGCTTCTGGGGTGTCTTGGCATACTCTGGTTTTCACACAAGCAAGGTCGCACGTCTTCCGAAGCGTCCCGGCGCCTCCTTCTGTATTGTCTCGCCACCATAATCGCCGGCAGCCCCTTCTACATCAGAAACTGGATAATGACCGGAAACCCTTTTTACCCCTTTCTGTATGCCCTGTTCGGGGGAAAGGGCTGGGAACCTGCACAGGCGCGGTTTTACGACTTGCTTATCCAAAACCTGGGCATGGGGAGGGGATTTCTGGATTACCTGCTTCTTCCCTGGAACCTGAGCTTCCGGGCACGGTTGGACAGTCCCTGGTTCGACGGGATCATGGGCCCCCTCTTCCTTTTCATCCTCCCCTTCGCCCTTGCGATCCGCAGGATTGAACCACCGCTGAAGATATTTCTCACGTATTGCGGCTTTACCTTCCTCTTCTGGACGTTTTCCGCGCAGCAGCTCCGTTACCTGATGCCTGTTTTCCCGTTCCTTGCCATTCTGGTAGGCGCCATCTTTTCTTACGGCAGAAAAAACAAGACGCTCTCCTTTACGCTGATAATTCTTATCGCCATCAGCATCAGCTACAATGGATACCATATAAGCCGTTATTTCCTGAAGATCAAACCGGCGGGAGTCGTCACCGGCAGCGAGACCCGGGAGGATTTTTTGAAACGTCTCCTCCCCTCGTACGAAATGTTCCAGTATGCAAACCAACAGTTGCCTCCCGATGCAAAGATATTTCTCATCTACATGAAAAACCGGGGTTTTCTCTTAGATCGCGATTACTATTCAGACTCCATGTTCGAATCCTACACCATGCAAAAGATACTGTCCCGTTCCCGAGGAGCGGCAGACGTCCGGCGGGAATTGCAGGAACGGGGGTTCACCCATATCCTCTATGACGGGAATTTCGTCCTCGGCGACCTGTCCGTCTTCTCGCCACAGGAAAAAACGCTTTTCCTTGCCTTTCAGAAAAAATATCTGGCCCTCATTGCGCAGAGCGGATCCTCCTATCTCTACCGCATGGACGGTTCCCGCACGCGCCATTTCTTGCCTTGACACCCGCCAAGCATTAGCATTATATAGGGGCGGAAAAAGACCCTCTCCGCGGACAAGTTCTTAAATTTCCGGTTAAAAGGAAAACTCATGTATGAAGTTACGGTAAAGAAGTCATTTGCTGCGGCCCATCTTTTGAAGGATATCGGCGGCAAATGCGAAGAACTCCACGGCCACAATTTTGTCGTTGAGGTCTCCGTGACCGCCGCAGAACTGAATCAGGAAGGACTACTGATAGATTTCCGGACCTTAAAGAAGTGGACCGACGAGATACTGGTGAAACTCGACCACAAGCATCTCAACAACACCCCCCCCTTCAAGAACATGAATCCCTCATCGGAAAATATCGCCAGGTTCATCTATGACGGCATTACCGAAAAAGCGTCGCGCGAACGGATTGCGGTTTCCCGCGTTACCGTTTGGGAATCGGACAACGCGAGGGTATCTTACAGCGGCACGGCACAATGATTGACATACAGAATCTTAAAGACGACAGGAACATAGACATAAAAAAGGTCGGGGTAAAGGGCGTCAAGTACCCCCTTACCGTCCTTGACCGCGACCACGGCACGCAGCACGTCAACGCGACCATAAATATGTACGTCAATCTTCCCCACCATTTCAAGGGGACCCACATGAGCCGCTTTGTGGAGATACTGAATGATTACCGGGGAGAGGTCAACATGAAGACGTTCCACATCATCCTGGAAAAGGTCAGGGAAAAGTTGCGCGCGGAATCGGCTCATATGGAGATTGATTTCCCCTACTTCATTGAAAAAACGGCCCCCGTATCGGAAGCAAAAAGCTTGATGGAATACCGCTGCCAGTTCCGGGGAACGAACAAAAACAAAAAAACCGACATCCTGGTCGGTGTCGTGGTGCCGGTCACCACGGTCTGTCCCTGTTCAAAAGAAATAAGCAACGCCGGCGCCCATAATCAGCGAAGCATCGTAGCGGTAAATCTCAGATTCCGGAAGTTTTTCTGGATAGAAGACGTAATAAAAATGGTGGAAGATTCGGCAAGCGGCGAGGTCTATTCCCTCCTGAAACGGGTGGACGAGAAGTACGTTACGGAAAAGGGATACAAAAATCCTATGTTCGTCGAGGACGTGGTCAGGAACGTGGCCGAACGCCTCAACCGGAACGATAACTTCAGTTGGTACAGCGTGGAGGCGGAAAACTTCGAGAGCATCCATAATCACAGCGCTTACGCTTACGTGGAAAAAGAGTGACGGCATGAAAGCAGAAAAAGAAACGTTCTTCAATCTGTATCGGCATGGTTTTATCAGGACAGCCGTATGCGTGCCGGAAGTCAAAGTCGCAGACACGATCTTTAATGCCGAAAATACGGTCAATCTCGCCCGTAAGGCGGCAAAAAATGGGGCCATTTTCGCCCTCTTTCCCGAACTGGGCCTGTCCGCCTATTCCAATGAAGACCTCTTCCACCAGGAGGCGCTTCTCAAAAGCACGCTCGATGCCGTAAGCTTTGTCGCCAAAGCAACGAAGGCGTTGAACCTGATTATCGTAGTCGGAGCCCCGCTCCAGATGAACGCCCGGCTCTTTAATTGCGGCATCGTGTTGTACCGCGGCATAATCATCGGGATCGCCGTCAAATCCTACCTCCCCAACTACCGCGAATTCTACGAGGGACGCCAGTTCAGTTCGGCGGAAGAAAATCTGTCCCCGACGATTGATCTGTGCGGACAGAAAGATATCCCCTTCGGCGCCGATGTTGTTTTCGACGTGGCCACTATAAAGAATTTTCGGTTTTTCCTGGAAATATGCGAAGACGTCTGGGTCCCCATCCCGCCCTCGAGTTTTGCCTCCATGGCCGGAGCCACGGTAATCGGGAACCTGTCCGCATCCAATATCACGGTGGGCAAATCGGAATATCGTCACAGTTTGGCCGCAAACCAGTCCGCGCGCTGCATATCGGCATACCTGTACGCGGCCGCCGGCCCCGGGGAATCAACAACAGATCTGGCCTGGGACGGCCATGCCATGATCTACGAAAACGGCTGTCTCCTCGCCGAATCGGAACGGTTCTCACGGAAACCGCAGATCATCTATGCGGACCTGGATCTCGACCGCCTTGTCCAGGACCGGATGCGCATGACGAGCTTCCGGCAGAACGCCCGAACCCATAGAGAAAGCCTGATGCGGTTCAGAAACGTATCATTCTCCGTGGATCAGTTCGGGGGCAGATTTCTGCTGGAGCGGGAATATCCCCGTTTTCCCTACATCCCGGCGGATGCGAGTAAACGCGACCAGCGATGCTACGAAGCCTATAATATCCAGGTGCAGGGACTGGCCCAGAGGCTTACCGCATCGGGTGTCCGGAATGTGGTGATCGGAGTATCCGGGGGGCTTGATTCCACGCAGGCATTGATCGTATCCGCCCGGACTATGGATATTCTGGGGCTGCCGCGATCAAATGTAAAGGCCTATACCATGCCCGGCTTTGCCACGTCGGCCAGGACGTACAAAAACGCCACCCGACTTATGAAGTCCCTCGGTGTCGAAGCGAACGAGGTTGATATCAGAGCGGGATGCATGCAGATGTTCAAAGACATCGGGCACCCCTACGTAAAAGGGAAAAATCTCTATGACATTACCTTCGAAAATACCCAAGCCGGCGAGCGCGCGTCGCATCTGTTCCGCATCGCCAATATGCGGGATGCCCTCGTTGTCGGCACCGGCGACTTAAGCGAACTGGCCCTCGGCTGGTGCACCTACGGGGTCGGCGATCATATGTCCCACTATAATGTGAATGCCAGCGTGCCCAAAACCCTGATCAGCTATCTGATCCGCTGGGCTTCTGATTCCGGCCAATTCTCCCGCGAAACCTCGCGCATCATCCTCGACATTCTGGAAACGAGTATCAGCCCGGAACTTATCCCCGGCAAAAAAGGCCGGCAACCGGCCCAGGAAACGGAATCCATCGTTGGTCCTTACGAACTCCAGGACTTCACCATGTTCTATATAACCCGGTTCGGCTACTTGCCTGCCAAAATAGCCTTCATGGCTTACTGCGCCTGGCACGACAAGGGAAAGGGCCAGTGGCCTGATATTCCGCAAGAGAAGCGGCGTTCCTATGGCATCGGGGAAATCAAACACTGGCTTGGGGTATTTTTGTACCGTTTCTTCAAGGTAAGCCAGTACAAGAGGTCCTGCGCGCCCAATGGTCCGAAGGTGGGTTCAGGAGGCTCCCTCTCCCCCCGCGGCGATTACCGGGCGCCCAGTGACAGCGAAGCCACGGTATGGCTGGAAAATATGAAAGAGATACCGGGTGAGGATAAAAAAGAATGAACAGGGGACATTACCGTGATTTTGATGCCACGGAGCTTTTCTGCCCCCGGTGCAAAAAGGCGGTGCCGGTGAGGAAAAAACTCCTTCTCATTCTGAGCAACGGGGAAAAGTATGACTACCGTTGCGTGTTTTGCGGAACATCCGTGGGAGACAAAATGGTAAACCAGAAAGAGGGGGGCACGATCATCACCCGGTGATTTTTGAGCGAAGACCGCCTAAGCACTAAACGCTTGCGATCAGACGTTTACGTTTGTATGGATTTTTGTGTTGCCTGAATTTTGAATTTGTATACCAATGATGGCTTTTTCTCTCCCTCAAAGATTATTTCAATTTGATTTTCTTATTTACCGGGTTCCCGCTTCTTCCCCTCCAGGGCCTTTTTCAATTTCTCTCCCAGGCTCCCCAATCCCGAAGGGCCATTTCCGCCGTTTTGTTCATCATAGACGACGGCGATCTCCCTCCCCGCAGAGGCGCCATCCAGGTAGTCTCCCAGGATGCCCCGGCTGTGGACGTCCTCATGGCAATATGCGCAGAGGTTTTCCCAGTTGCTCCCATCGGGAGGATTGTTGAAGTGGTTGCCGTCCTTATGATGGACGGTAAGCAGCTGCCTGTGGGCCGCATCGAATTCCCGCCCGCAGCGCGCGCATACAGACCCATGAAGGGCCAGGGATCGCTCACGGTAGTCTTCCCCGGGCGGTTTTTGCTGTCCCTGTTTTAACTCCCGGACAACCTCTTCCGGGGATTTAGTTCCCCCGCCTCCGCCTTTTGCGGGAATCTTGAAAACGCGGCCGCCCCGGCTGCCGTAGGTTACCTTTGACACTGACCATCTCTCTCCATAGGTTGAAACACGCGCCCCAAGAAAATCAGGTTCCTTTTTAACGGCGGGAGCGGAAAACTTCGAAAAAAACGCACGCGCCTTTAACCGCGGCAGTCATTACCCGTACAGCGCGGAAAAGCGGCCCGCCGCCCGTCCGCATGCTATCGCCATCTCCATCCATTCCCAGCGCCTGTCTCACTCTCCCGACAGTCAGGGCCAGATCATCAATCTGCCGGTTCACCGTGAACGTCGCTCGGTTGATATTTGCCGTGATTTCTTCCAAATTTTTCATGATAACCGGCAGACTCTGATTGAGGGTCTCCAGTGTTAATGCCAGGTTTCTGGCAGTCTTCCGGATCTGGATAAGAAACGGGATTGCAAAAGCTGCAAGCACGAGAAACACGACAGCAATAACGATAAAAATAATCTCCAGAGACATGGAGCCGCTCCTTCTTTCAAGTGGACTCGGTTAGGTGATCTTTTCCTTTTCCTCCCGGTAGGCCTCGACGCCGGCATCAATGGCCTTTTTCAGACGGTTCTTGCTGTCCTGGAAAGCTTCCCTCCCCTGTGATGCCAGTTTGCCGACCTTGGCTTCCGTTTCCTCCACCTTTTCCCGGGCAGATGTTTCCAACCCTTTTAAACGATCAACAGCAGCCTCATAGGCCTTCTTGCTCTTTTCCAGCGCCAGCTCGTATTCTTCCTTCGCTTTTGTCACCAGTTCATCGGCCTTTCTGGCAATATCTTCCCGCGTTTCTTTTCCGCTCTTGGGAGCAAAAAGGATACCCGCAACGGCGCCTATTATTCCCCCGATGAGCAAACCCTTTAAAAAATCTCCGTTTTTATCAGTCATAGTCCATCCTCCTGTTGTTTTTCCACCTCTCCACGCTATGCGGCACAACCACGCATATCGCGGGCACTTTTTTCCTCTGTCTGATCCCCCGCATTTTACTCAAGGAGAGACCTCATGCTGAACGGCGCCATTCCCTTAACGATCAAAGATTCCCCGCAGCGTGCGTAAGGAGACATTCATCTGGCGGAAGCAGATTACCGTGTCAGGACAGGGAAAAGCCCCTACTCTCTTCGGGGAGTTGAACATAACGACAAACCTTCGCGGGTATTCTACCGCCGAAGGGGGGGGAAACGCAACACAAAAAAAGACCGGGTATTCATCACGTTGAATACCCGGTCTTCGTTTCCAATCTGTGTATTTTTCGGCTACTACTTTGCTGCAGGCGCTGCTGGTGCAGGCGCTGCCGGAGCCGCAGGCGCTGCAGGCGCTGCCGGAGCCGCTTCAGTGCCAGGCGCCGGAGCCGGTGCTGCCGGTGCAGGTGCCGGGGTCTCTACGGCTGCCTCCGGTTTCGCTTCTTCTGCCTTTTTGCAGCCAACCACTGCAAAAGATAATGTTGCGAAGAAAAGCAGGGAAAGAATAATAGAAGATACCTTTTTCATCTTGTGTTCACCTCCTTTCAATAATTTTCCATACATCGGGCGATACCTACTCGCCCAGCTTGAATTAGGGAGAAGATACGCTTTTTTTCCCCCTTGTCAAGAGAAATTTATTGTTATATACCCCACAGGGTAGCGGCATATACCCTCGATCACTTCACCGCACGTAGGAATACGCAAATGGATGAGCAAACAAGAGAACGCAAAACAAAAGAAACAGCGGAGAAACTTTTCGGACGGGGCATCAAAATGCCCCCCCCCTACCTCCTCTGGAGAGAATTTGACAAGGACCTCGCCCGGGAATTTTCCAAGTTTATCACAGGCAATCTCTATGCACGGACCGTTCTCACGTTATCGGAACGCCAAATGGTTGCCTGCGCCGCCCTGGCGGCAATCCGCGCCACCGATGAACTGAAGCTCCATGTCAATGCCGCCCTGAATGTGGGCTGCGACGCCCGGAAACTGGCGGAGAGTTTTTTCCAGATCGCCCCCTATACAGGGATGCCGGCAGTAAACGAAGCACTCGCCGTTTTGAAGGAAGTCCTGAAAGGACGCGGAGAATGGCCGGAGAAACAGACTGCCGGTACCCCGTAACGTGACCGGATAGGAACGCATCGACCACACGCCCGCCCTTTCGCAGCCTGGCGTGAGAAGTGCGTTGCCGGTTCACCCTGCGAAATTCGGCGATCCACCGCAGATGGATTGCCTTGCACGGCGCTTCCGTACAGATGCCGTGCGGTTCCTCGCCCGCGGGGCACGGCTTCCCGATAGGGAACCAACAATTTCATTCCGCCTTGAACCCGCCGCGACACGGGCTTAAGGCGGCCCCGGCCAGAAACCGGCCATCGTTTTGTTCCACCTTCACCGATTCTTTAGAGCGATCTTTTGTCAGCCGGCACAGCAGGCTCCCGGAAAGCGGCACCCTTGTGCGGCATTATCCCGTTTGGGTCAGTTTGGAACAGAAAGGTGACAGAACCATATCCAGCAGGGAGGAAAACACGTGGAACTTAAAGACGAAGTTGCGATTGTTACCGGAGGAGGTTTCGGCATCGGGGAAGCGGTCTGTCTGAAACTCGCCGCAGCAGGAGCGGCGGTAGGGATCGCCGACATAAACATCAAGAACGCCGAGCGGGTTGCAGGTCTGGTCACGACTGCCGGCGGGCGGGCGCTGGCCATGAAAGTTGATGTCATGAGCAGCGCGGAAATCAAAAACATGGTTCAGCAGGTGATGGACACGTTCGGCAGGGTGGATATCCTCGTAAACAACGTGGGTGTTTCTCCCAAGGGGCCAAAGGGGGAAGGCCTGCGGACTTGGCTTATTTCGGACGAGGAATGGGATTTCACCATGCGCGTCAACCTGACCAGCGCATTCTACTGTTGCCGGGAAGTGATACCGCACATGATGAGTCGCAAGTCGGGCAAGATCGTCCTGATGTCGTCGTCGGTGGGGAAACAGGGCGCCGGGGGCGGGACGGCCATAGCCCCGTACGGCGCGTCGAAGGCGGGGGTCATCAATCTCACCTTCACCCTGGCCAGGGAACTGGCGTCTCAGAACATCCGCGTCAACTCCGTCAGCCCCGGTCTTGTGGAAGGAACGATGATGCGGGCCAGCGCCTCCCCCGAATCCAACGAGAGAGCAGCACAAAAAATACCCCTGAAGCGCTTCGGAAAACCGGCGGAACTGGCGGAAGCCATCTATTTCCTCGTTTCCCCGGCATCGAGCTACATTACGGGCGAGATTCTGGATTGTAATGGCGGCATGGTGATGGATTAGCTTGAATAGGATGGCGGGAGGAAAAGTGGTATGGCGGAGGGGGAAAAACTGAAAACAAAAACGTTGGTTCCCGGGGAAGGGAAGGCGGGGTGGGGCGCGGAGGACATGCCGAACCCGAGCGGAACGGCGCTGATCCAGGCGCGGTGGGAGCTGTGCATCGGCTGCGGGATCTGCGAGATCGCCTGTTCCGTTTTTCACCACGGGGTGATCAACCGGGAGCTGTCGCGGATCCGTGTCTACCGGTATCACCTGCCGCTTCCGAAATCGGTTCAGAACGTCTGCTGTCAGTGCTCGGAGCAGGAGCGGGAATGCGAGAAGGCCTGTCCCCTCGATCCGCCGGTGATCCACTACGACAAGGGCGCGTTTCACATGGTGGTTGACGAGAAGCGGTGCCTGGGGGCGAAGTGCGGCAAGTGCCTGAAGGCGTGCCCGGCCGGGGTTCCCCGTTTTTATCCTCCCGATCATAATTACGCCATGGTCTGCGACCTTTGCGAGCGCGAGGGGGTGAGAAAACCGCAGTGCGTGGAGGCGTGTCCGCATTTTGCGCTGGAGTTCATGGCGCCGCAGTTTCCGCAGCACCTCGAGCGGATCCATCCGGACGAGAAGGCCGAATACCTGTCCAAGCGGCTCTACCCGTTGCCGAAGGACAAGGTTCAGAGGGCGCCGGAGGACGTATGGGGGGGGACGCACGATGATGAAGTATAACCTGCTGGAGATCAACCTGAGCACGGGGGTAAAGACGGTCCACGACGTGAGCGCGGACATGCGGAAGTTTCTCGGGGGGCGGGGCATGGGCGCGAAGCTCATGTGGGACCGGGTGCCGAAGGATGCCGATCCGCTCGGTCCGGAGAACATCCTGTATTTCGGGCTCGGTCCGCTGACAGGGTTCCTGGGTTCGATCGTGAACGTAAGCGCGAGATCGCCGCTCACGCTCGGGGCCGGGACGTCCAACATGAACGGTCATTTCGGGGTGGAGCTGATCTATGCGGGATACAACGGAGGTCTTCTGCTCACCGGCAGGGCGGAGAAGCCTTCCTATATTTACATCAAGAACGGCACGGTGGAAATCAGGGACGCATCGCACCTCTGGGGCAGATACAACGTGTCCGCGCAGCAGACCCTGCGGGAGGAACTGCACAAGGAGCTGGACGACCGGAATTTCCGGGTTCTCTCCATCGGTCCGGCGGGCGAGCACCTGGTGCGGAACGCGGGGATCAGCCACGATTTCTACCACCACGCGGCGCGGATGGGGATGGGAGCGGTGATGGGCTCCAAGAACATCAAGGCGATCGCGGTTCGCGGGACGTCTCCGCCAGCCTATCACGATCCGGCGGGCCTGCTGGCACTGCTCACCCGTTATTACCACGAGGCGCGTCTGAAAAAGGCCCAGGACCGGCGGTGGGGGCACAACATCTCGATTGCTCGCCGGTACTACAACACGACCGAGGGGATCAAGAACAAGCAGCTGGGCTGGGATCCGATCTGCGACAAGACGAATTCGCTGATCCTGGAGCAGCAGTACAAGGTCTGGAACGACGGGTGCAACCTCTGCCACATCGGCTGCAAGGTGCCCTCGATGCGGCGTGACGCGCCGCTGGGTCCGACCGTGGCGGAACTACGGCACGACAATGTGGGGGGATGGGATGCAAACGTCCTGTTGCCCGGATTCGACGTGCAGGTTTACTTGAGCTCGCTGCTGGATGAGTTGGGTATGGACAATGAGGATGTTTCGGGCGTGGTAGCCTGGGTTATGGAGTGCTACGAGCGCGGCCTGATCAGCCGTGCGGAACTGGACGGTCTTGACCTCACCTGGGGGAACCTGGAGGCGATCTGCAGGCTGGTCCTGAAGATCGCGCGCCGTGAGGGCATCGGCGCCATCCTGGCCGAGGGGCTGAAGCTGGCGCCTCCGAAGATCGGGCGCGGTACGGAGAAATACGCCATGACGGGCAAGGGGGTTGCGATCACCTCGTACGAACCGCGGGGCAACATCCAGGAGGCGGTTGATCTGGTCGTGGTTCCCGTTGGCGAGCTGCACGGGGCCCGGGGCGCGGCACGCTGGATGTCCTGTGACGCACTGACCATCTGCGCCTTCCTGATCCGGCCGCTGCACGCCGTCTTCGGCTGGGACACCTTCGCCGTTTCGTTCCTGCGCGCGGCAACGGGCTGGGACGTGGACGAAGGGGAATGGAAGGAGATGGTGCAGCGGATGCGGTTCATGGAGCGCTGCAACTGCATCCGGGAGGGATACGTGCCGGAGCGGGACGACGTGCTGCCCGACCGGTTCTTCGAGGAAACGATCTACTCCAAATACGGAGAGCCCAAAGTCCTGAACCGCGATGAATTCCTGGAACTGCGGAAAAAGACCTATCTGTCCTATGAACTGACGCCGGAGGGAATCCCCCCGCGGGAAACGCTCAAGAGGCTGGACATGGATTTTGTTGTGCCTCAAATGGAGAAACAGCTTGGCACATGGTGACGATTGCAACGCCGGGAGGAAAAGATGATTGCCGAAAAGGATGATTTTCTCCATCAGCTCGCCGATTCCACCTACGCCCTTGTCTTTCCTGAATACGACGACCTCGGGAATGAAGGGATTATCGTTACCGACGAGGGCGCCGTGGTGATAGATACGGACGTGCGCACGGTGGACAGAATCTTTGCCGCCCTGCCGCAGATCACGGACAAGCCTATCCGGTACGTGATCAACACTCACCATGCTTTCGATCACAGCTCCGCCAACTGTTTCTTCGCCGACAGGGGAGCGACCATCATCGGTTCTGAGAGCTGCCGGGAAGCAATGATCAGCCACGGCGAGCACAACTTCAAACGCTGGTCCGACCGGCTGCCATATATACAAAAGATACTCGAGGAGAAAAAGCCCCGGATAGTACCGCCCACCATAACCTTCAATTCCGAACTCACCCTCCATCTGGGAGGAACAATCATTGAACTTTTCCATTACGGTCACGCGCACTCGCCGGGCGACGCCTTCATCTATCTGCCGAAGGAGCAGATACTCTTCGGCGGCGATCTGCTCTGGGGCGGTTTTTTCCCCAACGTCCGCGAGGCAAACGTAGTAAACCAACTCCGGGTAATTGATCGGATCCTTGAATTCCCCGCCAAATACTATGTCCCCGGTCACGGCGTCATCACCTCCGACCGGAACGACATCGTGAACACGCGGAATTTCCTGGGCTCCCTGTACGAAATGATCGCCACGATGATCCGGGAAGGGAAAAGCATCGGGGATGTACGGGCCGCCGGTGAGCCCTTGGCCGCCGTGCATCCCGAATGGCGCGGGAGAAACTTTTTATCCACCGCCATTGACGTAATATACGCCTCGCTCGCGCCCCGGAAGGCATAAAGACGGACGCCGTTCTGCAATCGGCAGATAAGACCTTTGAATTCGTTAGCAAGCGTATTCCCCGCAGCTTGCTGCGGAGAGCTTCAATAATGGGTTCTGCGAAGCGAATGGGAGACTTTTCGCTCTACCCTGATAAATCATAAGAACTCAGATTTTAACGATATTTTAAAATCAGCGATATCTTCGCGAAAAAGATCCTTAAGCAGAGCAGAATTCATTATTGAATATTTTTAACGCTCTCACCATATCAATCAATACTTGTTGAGGAGGGGACATATGCACGGCGACTTAAGAGAATGGATTGCAAAAGCGGACACAATGGGCAGACTGAAGCGCATCCCCGGCGCCAACTGGAACCTGGAAATGGCGACGCTGGCGGAGTTGTTCTGCTACAAGAAAAAGCTGGAAACGCCGGCGCTCCTTTTTGAAGATATCCCGGACATAAAAAACGGGTGCCGGGTTCTGTTCCATGAACTGATAACCCCCTGGGCGGTGGCCATGGCTATGGACTTCCCGCTTCAGTACGAATCCCTGATCGACCTGGTAAAAGCGGCGCATCAGAAAATAGAGAACTTAACGCCTATCCCCCGCAAAAACGTGTCTCAAGGACCGGTAATGGAAAACGTAAAGCGGGGAGACGACGTGAATTTGCTGGAGCTGCCCGTTCCGAGATTTTCGCCCTTCGACGGAGGCCGGTACATCGGCACCTCCGACTGCGTGATCATGAAGGACCCGGACAGCGATTGGGTCAACCTGGGCACCTACCGCATGCAGCTCTATGACGCCAAGTCGGCGGCGCTCTTCATTTCCCCGGGCAAACACGCGAATATCATACGCCAGAAATACTGGGAACGGGGCCTGCCCTGTCCCGTCGCCGTGTGTCTGGGGCAGGATCCCTCCCTGCTCCTTTTCGCCTCCAACGAAGTCCCCTACGGTATCTGCGAATATGACCTGGTAGGCGGCATCAAGGGCAAACCGGTGGAAGTCGTGGAAGCGCCGGAAACAAAGCTGCCGATCCCCGCCCATGCCGAGATCGTCATCGAAGGATACTGCTATCCCGACGACACTCTTCCGGAAGGTCCCTTCCCCGAATGGACCGGGTACTACGGCAGTTCCAGCCGGTCGGAACCGGTCATGCGGGTACAAACGATCATGCACCGCAACAATCCGATCCTGTGCGCCCGTCATGAGATCCGGAACAAGTCCTTCGATTTCCGCTCGCTGATGCGGTCGGCCCTGTTATGGAAAGAACTCCAGACAGCGGGGATTCCCGATGTCAAGGGCGTTTGGCGCTACGAACAGGCAGGCTCACGGTTCTTCAATGTAATTTCCATCAAGCAGCGCTACTATGGCCATGCGCGACAGACGCTGCATGTGGCCGCGCAGACGACGGCGGGCGCGTATGCCGGCAGGTGGGTCGTGGTCGTGGATGACGATATTGATCCCGCCAATATGGATGAAGTGCTGCTGGCCATGGCCACGCGCTGCCAACCGGCCACCGACATCGAATTCATCAACCGTTCCCGCAGTACGCCTCTCGATCCCCTGTGCTTCGACAAGCAGAAGAATTACTACACGTCTCTCGCCCTGGTGGATGCTTGCATCCCATACGAAGAGCGTGCTACGTTCCCCCGGCTGACCGGCGCCACCCCCGAATACAGCCGGGAAGTGTATAACAAGTGGAACAACCTTTTTGCAGAGTGAGGATTAATGAAAGGAGGGAACCCATGTTCGAGAAATACGCAAGAGCTTTTGTTATCATCTCCCTGATCGCATTCATCACCTGCCCCGTCGCCATCGCAAAGTCGCCGGACTTTCCCAAAAAACCGATCAGATTCCTCGTCCCCTATCCGGCCGGTTCCGGAAATGACATCCAGACGCGGGGACTGGCGCCTTACCTGGAAAAATACGTGGGGGGCGCGATCACCATTGACAACAGGCCGGGCGCGGACGGCCGCCTGGGGCTGAACGAAGCATGGAAGTCGGCGCCTGACGGCTATACCATCATCAATGCGGGAATGCCTACGCCGATCATCAATGAAAAACTCTTCCCCGGCAGCGTTACTTACCGAACGAAGGAATTCACCCATATCTATGCCTGGTCGCAGGACAACGTGGGGCTGTTCGTGAACGCCGAGAAATGGAAAACGGCAAAAGAATTCCTCGCAGAGGCCCGTACCAGAAGCATGGTGGGCGGTATCAGCGGGATTGGCAGCGTGAGCCACATAGCCGGCCTTTCCCTGGCCGGCGCTACGACCATGAAGCCGGTCAACTGGGTGCCCTTCAAGGGCGGCGCGGAAACCGTAACGAGTCTGGCGGGAAAACATATTGATTTCGGCGTTACCACTACCTCCAGCGCCAAACCGCTGGTTGACGCGGGGAAATTAAGAATTATCATGGTTTTCTCCGAGGAAAAGGACCCCGTGTTTTCCAATGCGCCGCTGCCGCACGAGGCGATAGGTCTTAATCTTGAATCCCTGCCCATCGTGCGCGGCGCCCTGGCGCCGCCCGGAATGGCCACTCAGATTGCCGCGGATTTGCGAGATGCCTTTGCCAAAGCGGCAAAAGATCCGGATTTCCTTGCCTGGGCGAAGAAAGTCCGCGTCGAGATTCAACCCATGGATCATGAAAAGTTCTTAAAATATACCGTCGGCGTGGAAAAGGAAGTAATGAAATATCTGGACAAGATACAAGCAAAGGGCAACTGACGGGAATGAGAAACCCCGGCCTCGTTGTTCACGAGGCCGGGGTTTTTTGCCACCTGCTGAAGGCGGGGTTTGCCCGGCGCGCTTCCGGTAACCGGGAAGTGTGCCGGCTGCTTTATTTTGCGCCTTTATTGCCTTTATACTCCGGCGCGTTCTCGATCTGTTCCAGGTCGTCGAACCCGATATAGCGGATCATACGGCTTGTTGAGGATATGAACCGGACAGGCTTCTTAGAGTCCGCATTGAAATGCTGGTGCACCGTGTTGGGCGGAATATAAATGGAATCACCCTGTTCCCACTCCCAGCGGCTGGGGGTCTCTTCCGCCTTCCAGTAATACTTGTCGTCTATCTCGTAATCTACATCCCAGTGCAGATCATAGCCGGCGCCTTCCAGCACAAAGATGAATTCCTCCGACATATGCCGGTGCTTGCCGGAACGGCTTCCGGGGGGGATGAACTGCATATAGGCATCCACCGCTTCGACATGGGCGTCCATCTTCTCGTTATAGAGGTGCTTTATCGTGCCCTGCGGCGAGTCCTCCCAGGGCATCTCTTCCGGCGTGATTACTTTTTTCCGTTTCGGATTCTCTTCCTTCTTGCGTTTGCTGTCCGCGAGCTTTTCCGCATAGTAGTCGGTTTCAGCCTTCTTGACCGATGCTTTTTTTGACTCTTCGTATAACATAGGTATCTCTCCTTTACTCCCGATTCTTACTCAGGCATATAGCTGGGCACAAAATTCTCGTGTCCCGGGACCGGGTCTTTGGGCTGCTCTTCCACCACTTCCTGCATCACGAGGTTCATAAACAGATAGAGCGGCTTTGATTTTATCACCAGCGCCCGGGCAGGCCGGTCGGGATCATCGTTAAAATGCTGGTGAACGCAGGAATTCTCCACGATCACCACGTCTCCCGCCTTCCAATCGTACCGGATGCCGTCATGGACCTCATGTCCCTTGCCGTCGAGGATATAGAACATGGCCTCATTCATGTGGCCGTGCTTGTCCGAGTGCCCCCCCGGGGCAAGCACCACATAGTGGGCGTACAGAACCTGCGTGCTCTTGTCTTTGGGGGTAAGGAGATCGGCATTATAGTACTGGGGGCCCTTTCTGAGTTGAATGTCCTTCCCCTTGATGACCCGCGGAACTTTCCGCAAGCGCGTCATTTCTTCCCTGAGGCTGTAGGTCATGCCTTCCAGACCACGGAAAAAAAGCCTCTTCTTCTTGTAAACCTTACCTAATTCGGAATGGGTATATTCCTCTTCCACTGTTTTCTTGCCTGCTTCACACATATCAACCCCCTTAAAAAATTGAAGCTCTCCGCCCTCGGGACGGGGCTCCCCGGTAAAGAATTACTCTTTTACCCTGTTTAATTTGCGACAGTAGTAACTCCATAGCATACTATACTGTTCCGGGCGACAAATTACTGCTCGCATCCTCGCCGCCTGCTCTTTAGTCATTTCCCGCGGTTCCGCAAACGCGGAAACCGCCAGATGCTCCCTGGCCGCTTTTTCGAAGTCTATCGCCATGATTGCCGCTTCTTCGACTGATTTCCCTGCCGTGACAAAACCATGATTCCTCATGAGGACCACCGGCCCATCCGCCAGCAAACCGGCCAGCTTCCCGGCCTGTTCCTGCGTGTGGATAAGTTCGGCGGCCTCATAGAAGGGAACCCCTCCGCCGAAATGAAGGCTGTGCTGGCCGACCAGGAAAAGCTTTCCCCGAAAGGCGGAAGAAAGCACTACAACATGAGGCGGGTGCAGGTGCGTTACGGAAAAAACATCCTTCCTCCTCCGGTAGATCTCCAGGTGGATAAGCAACTCCGAATGAAGGCGTCCCTTCCCTTCCCTGAGCCCGCCGTCGCCGTCAACGCCCAACAGGTCCTCGGCCCGCACTTCCTCGAATCCCACGCCCCAGGGCTTTATATAGACGGTGCCATCCGCGGCCCTCGCCGTCATGTGCCCGCGCGTCGTATCTTCGGCCATCCCCTCCCTATACAGGATGCGATAGGCTTGAACCAGCTTTCCCTTCAGTTCCTCGTTCAACTGCTCACCCTCTTGCGCCCTTCTTTCAGGAAGCCACCCCGAGAACGCCTCTCCAGGAAATACGAAAAATCGGCGATTGAAGATTCTGAGGGAACGGGAACGTTTAAGCGTTCACCCGCCCCACGGCCCGGCATCATCCCAGAATGCCCGCGGCTCTCAGCCACTGCACAATCCATCCATCGGCAAACGGAATATGGAGCATCCGAATGAAAAGACCGTAGAAGCTCACCCAGGCTACGGCCGCCAGGATAATGGTCATTTTCCATCCTTCCTTCCCGTAGGTTCTCAAAAACACGACAAAGAAAATGGGGACGGCCACCGGAAAGCCGGCAAGGAGGATCAGGAAGAAGAAGAGAGCCATCCAGAGAGAAATCATCAGAACCCTTTTCCGCACCGTGGCCGCGTCAATATCGGCATCTTCAGCGCCGGCCATCTTGAAATCCATCGTGGAGGTCTCTTTGGCCGTCTGTTTCAAAAAAAGACCAAGGAAAACCTCGATCGCCGCCAGACCAAACGTAAAAGCAGCGATCGTCATGGGAAAGATAGCGGTTTTCAGGGGCCACTGCAGGGCAGCGCCGAACACCCCCCCCGAAATCAGCATCAATGCTATACCCATCCCTGTCCTGCCGGTAATTTTCATGCGTTCGCTCCTTTCCTGAATTTCAGCTTGTTCTGGATAAACGGGTAAAGGACAGCCAAAATCACCAGCCCGAATATGGCGATCACCTTCGGCCGATAAATCCAGTCAAAGCCGTACCGTGTCGTAGAGATGTAGTAGTAGGTTTCCGCCATCTTGCCCAGGATAAAAGCCAGAATAAAGGGCGCGCGGGGAAAATCGTAAACGACCATCAGATACCCGATCCACCCAAACAACAGCATCACCACCACATCGCCGATGTGGTTGTTTTCACAATAGGAGCCGATAAAGCACAGAAGAAGGATGAAGGCGATCATAATGTGGCCGCGTACGAGGGTCAGCTTCGCCATGTGGCCAATCATGAAAAAACTGCTGGCCACCGTAATGATATTGGCGATGACCAGTATCCAGACCATGGAAAAGGTCAGGGGAAGGTACTTGGTGAGCATATCGGGTCCCGGGATGATCCCCAGGATAAAAAAGGCGCCCATCAGGATCGCCATGGCGCTGCTTCCCGGAATGCCGAAGGCCACCGTCGGTATCAAGGCGCCCCCCTCCTTGCCGGTTGACGCCCCCGGGCCGATCACCCCCCGGACATCGCCTTTGCCGAATCCCGCCGCCTCCTCCTTCGTTTTAGCGCTCTGCGTGGCATGGGCGTAGGCAAGCCATTGTGCCACCCCGCCGCCGATCCCCGGGAGAATGCCGATCACCACGCCGATCAGGCTGCACCGCACGGTCATCCAAAAGTTATTGAACGTATCTTTCACCCCGTCCCAGACGCCCTTCGTGAGTGTGCCGTCCGGGATTTTACCCGCGATGGACGTGCCGCGTATCGCAAGGTCAATGATTTCCGGCAGGGCAAAGAATCCCACCATAACCGGAACGAGGGGCAAACCATTCCAGAGGTAGAGCAGACCGAAGGTAAAACGGAGGATCCCCGCCTGGCGGTCCTGTCCCACCATAGAGCAGAGGAACCCGAATCCCGCGCTGAGAAGCCCCAGCAGAAGCGCCCGTTTGCCCTTGCCGCTCAAACTGGAAATGCAGGTCAGTCCCAGGAGGATCACCATGAGCATCTCCGGCGATCCCAGGCTGAGCACCAGCGGCCGGACGATGGGAACGGAAAAGAGCAGGACGACGGCCCCGATGATCACGCCGATCAGCGAAGCGGAGAGACCGGCGCCCAACGCCCGGCCCGCCTCGCCTTTTTTCGACATGGGATAGCCGTCCACGATCATGGCCACCGTTGTCGCCTCGCCGGGAATTCCGAAGAGGATGGACGTAATGTCCCCGGCCGTCTGCACGACGGAGTGCATCCCCAACAGGAAGGCAAACGCCTCTCCGGGGGTCATTTTATAGATGAACGGCAGCATCAAGGCAAGGGTAGTTCCCCCGCCCAGGCCCGGCAGGATTCCCACCGCGTAGCCGAGGAGCACCCCTATGCAAAGATACAGGAGGGCTTTCCACTGCAGCACCATGAACAATCCTTCGATAAAAGCATCGAACATAAGGCATCCTCCAAGAACGGTTAAAACAACGATCCTCCCGCAACGGGAAGGGACGCTCCCCGCGAAACCGATGGGAAACTAAAACTTCACGTGTTTGGAAAACTCGGCTATGATCTCCGGCGGTTGATTGAAGACGGAGTTGATAACCTTTATTATTTCTTTCCCCGGTGTGTATTGAACCTCCATGGACGATTTCCGCGCATCCTCTTTCAGTTGCGGATCATCGGCCATCTTGGCAAAGCCGTCGGACAATATCTTGATCACCTCCGGCGGCGTTCCGGGAGGACACACAAAAGGCCGTCCGATCAGATCCGCGGCGGAAAACATGAACATGACCGCCTTTCCCTTTTTATCGGTAGTCAGATCTTCGTTCACGGGCAATTTTTCCGTCCCCTTTTCCGGTACGCGGCCGCGTATGAAGGGGCGCACAAGCCCCCGGTCAATGAAGGGCTTAAGGGCGCTGTAGGAACCGGCCCGGCCGTCAACCTCTTTCCGCTCTATCGCAAGCATAATGTCGGCGCTCGAAGGATAGGTGATCAGCTTCATGTTCAGGCCGATATATTCCTTGAGCAGGGTGGGGAACTGGCCGCTGATATCCGTCGTGCCCGTGGCGCCGATCATGAGGGGCGCCTTTACCTTCAGGATGTCATCCACGGTCTTGAAGGGCAAATCGTTCCGCACCGTGAAGACCGTACCCTCGACGGCCGTTGATCCTATCCAGGCATACTTGAGGATATCGAACTTGACGCCGGGCAGCTTGGTCAGTTGGGCAAAGGGGATTGCCCGGTTGAAAATGCCCAGGGTAAGTCCGTCCGGCTTGGCGATGTTGTAAACGTAATTGGCGGCAATGACGCTCGACGCCCCCTCCATGTTTTCAATAATGATCACCGGCTTGCCGGGTACATATCGGGGCAGATGTTTTGCCACGAGCCGCGCCATGCGGTCATAGCCCCCGCCCGGCTTATACCCTACAACGATCTTGACGATCTTGCCTTCATAGTAAGGCGCCGCCGAGCTCTCTCCGGACAAGCAGACGGCGAAAAACAAAAAAACGGCAACGGCAACGATTGACCTTTTCATTGATTTTCCCCCCTTACAAACGGTTTTTTTTACGGGCTCCCGTCGCTGCAGGATATGCGGCCGCCGGCAGCTTGAAACCCTCGCTTCAAGCAAGCGGTGCAGAATCTTCGTTCCTTTTTTAAAAAATTGCCTTCTTAATCATTCACTCGCATTCCCCGCGGCGCGCCGCGGGGAATGCGCCCACTGACGGATTTAATTCCTTAAAATTTTATATACTTGGCAAACTCCTTTACCATATCGGGGGGCTGGTTGAGAATATATTGCAACACCTTTTGCACCTCGCCGGCAGGAACATATTCCACCGCCATTTTATTCTTTGCGGCGTCTTCCTGGAGAGCCGGGTCCTTGGCAGCCTTGGCAAAGGCCTCTGTTAAAATTTTCATGGCCGCTGCCGGCGTTCGCGGAGGCGCAACATAGGGTCTGCCGATGCGGTCCGGCGCGGAGCGCATGGCCATCAGCGTTTTTGCCTTTTTGTCCTTGGCAAGGTCTTCGTCAATAGGCAGATTCTCGATCCCCGGCTCGACAACACGGCCCCGTATAAGGGGACGCACCACGCCCCGGTCTATCAACGGTTTGACCGAACTATACGTCGCCCCCCGGCCGTCCACCTCTTTGCGCTCCACCGCCAGCATGATATCGGCGCTTGAAGGGTAGGTCACGAACTTGAAATTGTATCCAAGCAATTCTTTCTGAAAGAGGGGAAACTGGCCGCTGCTGTCGGCGGGACCGGTGCAGCCGAGCATGATGGTTGACTTCGTTTTAGCCACATCATCAATCGTCTTATACGGCAGGTCCGTGCGCAATACCAGAACGGAACTTTCTATCGCCGCCGATCCTATCCAGGCGTATTTTGTCAGGTCAAATTTTACCCCATCCGCCTTAAGAAGTTGGGCAAAGACGAGTCCCCGGTTGAATGCACCGATGGTGAAGCCGTCCGGTTTGGCGATGTTGTACAGATAATTCGCGGCAATCATGCTGTCCGCGCCGGGCATGTTCTGGACAAGGATGGTCGGTTTTCCGGGGATATGCTTGGGAAGGTGTTTCGCCACAATCCGGGCGATGCGATCGTATCCCCCGCCGGGACCATACCCCACCACGATGGTGATAATCTTGCCTTCATAGTAGGGCGCGGCGGACACACTGCCGGGACAGACTAACAGCGACAGGAACAATAAAACAGCCGATACCAATACAACGTATCTTTTCATGGTTTACCTCCTTTTTCGGTTAGTGCGGTTAGTGCAATTATGTACCAGATAGTCCGCCGCGAATCAAATTTTATATTTCTCCGCAAACGGACATCGTAAGAGACGTCCGGCTTTGCCGGACGCGCCCCCTCACTGCGCGACCTTGAACTTTTCCATCTTCGGCGTCACGCCGTTCTTCTTCATTTCCTCCAGCCAGATGCGGTGGATGCGCGGATCCTGATCCTCGTACTCGACCTGGTCGCCGCCTTCCTTCATGCTGGTGGATACCGCGCCCTTCTCGCCCGGCTTGAGACCCATCAGGGATCGCCGCTTCGCCGTGGTTAAGGGGTAGCGCAGGCCTCCGACGCCGGTGGCCAGGTAGCGGGCCGGCTCCTTGCTGGTGTTGAAGTGCTGGTGGAACTGACGGTCCGCTGGCGGAAATACGACGCCGTGTTTCCAGTCAATGCGCAGAAATTCCTTATCGCCTTCGAACCACAAGAGGGAGTAGCCGTGGCCGGTGGTGCACATGACGTGGTAGCCCGGGCCGTGCCGATGGCCCTTCTTATAGGTGCCCACGGGCATCTCGGAGATGTGGGCGTGCATGCTCCCGTCGGCCAGCACAAACATGATGTTGGTCCCGCCGGCGCCGCGGTCGCCCCAAGCCTTCAGCTCGATGCTGGCCAGATCCGGGACAAAGTTGGTTTCCCACATGTGCTGGCCCGGCCGCACGGTAATCAGGTCGCCCTCGCCGGTGTAGTACGCTTCCTTGCCCGCGCGCTCCAGGAAGTCGAAGTCGTTCTCAAATACGAACTGCTCATTGTGGAAGAGGTTCATCACCATCGGCATGTCGGTGGTGCTGACCAGACGCGCCCGCGTCTTGCCACTGCCGTTGAAGTGCCGGTGTTTGGCGTTCAGGGGAACGGCGAAAAGGCTCTTGGGCCCCCACTCGAATGTGTGTTTGTGGCCGTCGGCAAACTCCACCTGGGTGCTGCCGCGCCCGTCCAGCACGTAGTAGACATCCTCGTAGAGGTGCTTCTGCAGAATGGTGGAACCTCCCGGGGCGATCTCGAACAGGAACATATTGCTGTAATCGCAGCGTCCCTTCAGGTGCACCGCGGCGCCCTTGCAGCCGTAACGCGGCCAGTCGGCAATAGGAACCTCGAAGAGGTCCACGCCGTAGTCCTCGGTGACCGGCAGCCCTTCCTTCTTCACCCATTCCAGGTAAGCGTCAATGCCGTAGATAGGCTTTTCTTGCTCTGTCATTTCATCTCCTTTCTCCCTCATATATTCTATGCAATGTATTAACCGCTTATTCGTGATGTTGCTGAAAAGCCGCCTTTTACAGGCTGCTCAAAAATGTCTGTTCAGGAAAAGAGCAGCGACTTGATAACTACCGGCACCACGCCGGGCGGGTTGATCAGTTCGCCCACGTCCACGTAATCCAACTCCTGCAGCTGCACCCCGTCCACGGAGACGAGGCTGCCCGGCAGTCCCAGTTCCTTTTGCAACAGGTATCCCAGCGTTCTGCCCACATCGCCGTCAATCATCAGCAGCAATGGGTTTTCCCGCCGGCCATTGAGGACCACCGCCTTGACGATCCCCTCTCCCAAGGCCTCCAGGCGCCGGAACTCCGGATCGCCCTGCCAGGTGAAGGCCACCGCCATGCGTGAATCGGGAATCAGATCCATGCGCGTTATCCCGGCCTGTATGGCCTCGGTGACGGCGAGGGGATCAATCTCGCCCGACAGGTCTATGTCCACGTGCACCACCGGTACGTTGTGCATCGGGAGCACGGCGCGATCGGGGAGGTAGATGGTCTTGCCGCTCACCTGAACGGTGAACTGGGAGGCGCCGATCACGGTGGCGCGGATGCCCTGCCCGGGATCCGCTATTTGAAGGTCCACGCGTCCGTTCAGCTGGCTGCGGAGCTCCGCGGCCAGCATTTTGGCGATGTCCCCGTAATCCTTGTCCTCGCGCCCGAGAAGGTACTCGGACACCCCGCCGGAGAAACTGAGCACGGTGGGCGCCACGTCGCGCGGCAGCATCTCGGTGAGTTGCAGCCACATACCCAGCGTATCCAGGGGACCGCCGAGGATGTAATCCACCGCAATCGCCGCCAAGCGTCGTGCAATCTGCCGCCGCACCTCGGGATCGGCCAGGGTTTTCGCGTCGGTCGCAAGCCCCAGGTCGTCCGCCGCCATTTGCGCGGCCTCATCCACGCGGATCCAGTTCCCCGATGCGTCCGTGGCCAGCAGCCGCCCGCCCACGGCGAAGGCGCCCACCCCCAGGATGCGGCCGTTGTCTATCAGCGCCAGTTTCGTGGTGCCGCCGCCGATGTCCATGTGCAAGACGCACTCGCCCCGATCCCTCGACAATTTCACCGCGCCGGAACCGTGGGCGGCAAGGGTGCTCTCCAGCTTGTGTCCGGCGGTCGCGCAGACGAACTTGCCCGCCTCTTCGGCAAACAGTTCGTCAATAGCGCGGGCGTTCTTGCGCTTGATAGCCTCGCCGGTAAGGATTACGGCGCCGCTGTCTATATCCCCGCGCTCGTAGCCGGCCTCATGGTAGGCATCGTGGATGAACGTCCCCAGCCGGCCGGCATCAATGGTGCCGTCAGGCTGGAACGGCGTAAGCATGATCGGGGAACGCCACACCACCTCGCGGCCGATGACCATGAACCGGCTGGACAGGCCCTGTGAGCGCCGTTGCAGCGTCACCTTGGCAAACAGCAGGTGCGAGGTGGAACTGCCGATATCAATGCCGACGGTATTCAGCTCCACCGTCTCCTGGTGCCAAATATATTCCGCCATCTCCCTGCGGTCGGCCTCGGACAGTCCGTCGAGGGGAAGGTCATCGTGCAAGCGCATGCAAATCTCCTTGAAACTATAGGATGAGCGGCGCCTCCGGCAGCGGTAAGTCCGGGGCGGCAAACCTCAAGACCACTTCGTTATTGTTCACCGCTTAAACAGACAAGGCGCGGCAATGGGAAACACTCTTGATTGCACGGACTTCTTGGTGACGGGGAATAACAATCAATCGCCCGAAATCAGTTCCTTCATCAGCTTTGAGTGTTTGGAAAATATCGCCTTCCGCAACTGGGGGGAAGACTCGGCTACCGGCGCAAAATCCTTAATGTGTTCATAGGGAATACAGGCATCAATAACGGCCTTGGAGTTATAGTACTGATCGGTAAATTGCAAGGGGTCGAGCCTGCTCCCCCAGCATTTTCTGGTAATCTCGATATCCTGTGTCGGCTCGCAGCGGCTGCCCATGGCCCATATTACCTCGTCCATATTGGAAGGATCAATATCATCATCCACCACGATAACGAATCGCCCCACATAGGCGCTGGGCGGTATCTGCGAAGCCAGCATGCCGGCCTGTCGCGAGTGGCCGAAGTATCTCTGTTTTATGGAAACCACATTGAACGTTCTCCCTGAGCCGGCGCCGTGAACCCAGACGCCCTTGACATCCGGGCATCCCGCCTTTTCCAATCCGTCCCAGAGGCCCGCCGAACGGATAAAGCATCTCTCAAAGAGATGGGCATGGGGAGGTTTCTGCGAAGCGGCGCAGGTCAGGATGGGGTTGGTGCGGAACATGACCCGTTTGACCAGGAAAACATTTTCCTCCTTTTTCCCCCCCGCATAGTAACCATGCCACTCGCCGAACGGCCCTTCCATATCCTTTTTGTCGGGCAGGACCTCTCCCTCGAGGGCGATCTCCGCATGGGCGGGTATGGGAAGGCCGGTGTATTTCCCCTCAATCACCTCCACAGGTCCACCCTGTAAACCGCCGGCGTAATCAAATTCGCTTGTTCCCCAGGGAACCTGGTACCGGGAAGCCGCATACAGGATGGGATCAACCCCCACGACGATAACCGCGGGGCAGGGTTGTCCCTTCTCGAGATATTTGTCCCGCTGTATGCGTCCCTGTTTCCCCTGGGAGATATAGAGCATACAGTGATTCTTATCCAGGAGCTGCACACGGTAGGTGCCGCTGTTCACCCATCCTTCATCGGGGTCTCTCGTAATCACCGCGTCGGCGGTCCCGATGTATCTCCCGCCGTCACGTTCATGGTGCACGGGTACGGGAAAGCGGAGGAGATCAATATCATCTCCCTCCATCACGTTTTCCAGAACGGGGCCGTTTTTCACGTACCGGGGCGGGATGAGCTTCATGCCCGTCATTTTCTGCCGGTAGGCATGGAGCAGCGGCATCAGCCCCCGTTCCTGAGGAAGGGGGATCCCCATGGCGAGGGCAAAGCGTTTTGGGGAATTGAGCATCCCATAGAGACAGCGGTAACCCGCGGGATAATCCTTTACCCTGTCGAAAAGGAGGGCGGGGGATTTCTCCGCGCGCTCACGGTACAGGATCTCCGTGATCGCCCCCATTTCCACGTTCCAGTCCATCCCCTCGATTTTCCTGAGTTCGCCGAACTCTTCCACCTTGGCAAGGAATTCCCTGAGATCCGTATATCCCATGACTGCGCTTCCCTCTTCACCGTCTATTGAAGCTCTCCTTGAGCAAGCTCAAGGAGAATCTTCGATTCTTAAGGAACAAAAACGTTCAGCATTCGCTCGCTTACCCCAAAGCCAAGCTACAGGGAATGCGCTCGCTGACGAATTCGAGCAACGCTCTCTTGCCCCACCGCTCTGGGGCAAGAGAGCGAACATTCTTCTACTGCTGCTTCGAGTATTTAGCCGCCACTTCTTTCAATTTTGCCTTCAGGGCGGGAGAAATCGCCAAGCCTTTCTGGGCGAGTTGTTTCGCCTTTGCGCCCGGCAGATAGACGACCTCCATCTCCTGCTTCTTTGCAATGGCCAGGAACGCCGGATCATCGAGACACTTCTTCAGGGCGTCTTCCAGGAACTTGGCCTTGTCGGCGGGAAGCCCGGGCGGGGCCACCATGGCCCGTCCCACATCGTTCAACGAAAACACGATGCCGAGCAGCTCCTTGCCGTCCTTCGCCTTGACGGGCAGCGTGGCTACGTGGGGAAGCTTGGCCAGGTCGGGCATCTTCAGTTCGCCGTAATGGGTGACGGCCACCATATCGCCGGTCTTCACCGTATCCATGACGCTCGAATAACTGCCCGTCGCCGAGTCAATCTCGCCGCGGAGAATGGCGATGGACACCTCGTTTGCCGTTTCGTAGCCCGTAATCATATCAATGGGAATGCCCAAGGCCTCCGTAATCAGCGTGGCTTCGTAGAAATTGGAACTGCCGAGTCCCGGGGCGCCGAATTTTACGGGCGTGGCGGCCTTTTGCATAGCGTCAATGCTCTTGAATTTCGACTTCGTTCCCGCAACGATGACCCGCTGTTCCGCCGTGAGACGCGCCAGCCAGGTAAACTTTGCCAGATCATATTTCACGCCCTTGACATCCGTCAGCTGCGCCTGCATCGTCCCCGGCCCGTTAATAATACCGATGGTAAGGCCGTTGGGATCGGAAACGAATATCTTGTTCGTACCTACGAGGCTGCCCGCCCCCGGCACGTTCTTGATTACCATTGTCACGCCCGCATGTTTCTTAAAGAACGGGGAAAGCGCCCGCACCCAGGAATCATAACCCCCTCCCGTCTTATAGGGAACGATACATTCGACGACCTTGCCCTTGTAGAAATCAGCCGCCCCCGCCGCCTGAGCCGCCTGCTGACCATACGCTATCGTCAGCAGGGCAAACAGCGCAACAACAAAAAAGATGTGCTTCCGGAATGTATTTCGCATAGCTTGCCTCCTCCTTTTTCAGATGCCTCTGGTTAATGGAATAACTGCTTTCATAAGACTTTTGAATAATGGCTTCTGCAAAGCAAATGGGAAATTTTTCACCATACCCTGATAAATCATAAGAACTTAGATTTCAACGCTATTTCAAAACCCGGGGATATCCCTTCGCGAAAAAGACCCTGAGCAGAGCAGAATTTATTATTCAATATCTTCAAAGCTCCCTTATACATTCGCGCACCGGGAAAGTGCGAGAGACTCCAAACAGCCACGTCAGGGGGGCTCCCCTGTCGTGGCGCGAACATTAAGGCTGTCTCGTCAGTATCCTAGGAACGCCTTCCTGAGGGCGATAGTAACGGCCCCCTGGTACAGATCCACATTGAGGGCGGTAATCAGCACCAAATAGAGAAAAGCGAGACACCCAACCGATACGCCGAGGGATGAAACCCAACTGAAACGGGACCGCACTTTCAGGGAAAGAAAGGTGAAGAAAAAGGTTGTGAGGATAAACCCAAAGAGATACAGGGAGATAAACATGGCCACGACCCAGATCGAGATGTTGACTTCCTTGGCAAAAACACTCTCGCCCGCCTCTTCTTTTTCCTTCTTTTCGGCGCCTTTCCGGAGGCTTTCCCTAAATTCCTGGATAGTCAGGATAACGGCCATGATCAAGACCGGCACGGACACGATCAACGGCAGCAGCCTAGTCTGCTCGTCGTAGCCCCAGGCCGTGATGACGACCATCGCCATGATGACGACAATGCCGATGTTGAACAGATGACGAAATGAGAATTTCATGCCGCACCTCCTTTCGCTTCCCGTCGCCTGCCGCGTATGGTCATGACCATGGTCACCACCAGGATCGCGAGCAGGATAAGGGTAATCGGCCTCAAGAGGAAGGTCTCCTTGTACAGACGCATCGACAGAAGCAGGTTCTTCTCGGCAATCTTGGACAGGACGAGGCCTATGATGATCACCGGCCGCGACCAGTCGTACTTCTTCATGCCGTAGCCCACGAAACCGAAAATAAGCGCAATTATCAGATCGCCAAGCTCATTGCGGGTGCAGTAGGAGCCGATGCCGGCGAGCATGAGGACAACGGGAAAGAGATAGTCGCCCGGCAGGAGGGCTACCCGCGCCATTTTGTTGGCAAGCCCCAAGCAAATGGCGGCGGCGACGATATTGGCTATGGCGACCGTCCAGGCCATGGAAAATACCAGCCAGAGGTTGGTCGTAAGCATCTCCGGCCCCGCCTTGAGGCCCTGGACATAGAAGGCCCCGAGCAGGATGGCCATCCCCGCGCTGCCGGGTATGCCGAAGGCGATCGTGGGCACCAGCGCCCCGCCCTCCTTGGCATTGATCGCGCTCTGGGGGGCGATGACCCCCTCCACGACGCCCGTTCCGAACAGCTGTCCGTTCTTCTCCGACTGCTTGGCATGGCCGTAGGCGAAAAAGCAGGCCGTGTCGCCGCCGATGCCGGGGATGATGCCGATGATAGTGCCGAGAATGGAACAGCGGAACACGAGCCAAATCCGCGAGAGCGTGTCCCTGACCCCGCGCATGGCGCTTCCCAGGTCGCTGTCCACCATTTTCTCGGTGATGCTCCCGCCCTCCACGGCAACCTCCATCATCTCGGCCACGGCGAAGAGGCCCAGTACCACGGGCACCAGATGGATGCCGTCCCAGAGGAACAGGGTGCCGAAGGTGAACCGCTCCATGCTCGTGGACACGTCAAGCCCCACCAGACCGAGCATCAAGCCGACGCCGCCGCCGATGAGTCCCTTGAGCAGCGACTTGCCGCTGATGACGGCGATGAAGGCGACACCCACCATGGCCATCATGAAAAACTCCGGCGGCGCGAACATGAGGACCAAGGGGCGCATGACCGGAATCAGCATGATCATGTAGAGGGCGCCGAGAACCCCGCCGATGGCGGAGGAGCTGAGCGCCGCCCCCAGGGCGCGTCCCGCCTCGCCTTTCTTGGTCATGGGAAAGCCGTCGAAGAGGGTCGCCGCATTGGGTGGATCGCCGGGGGTATTGAGGAGGATGGTGGTGATGGCCCCGCCGGTGTAGCCCACGGAATGGGCCCCGAGGAGCAGGGCGAAGGCGGAGGAGGGATCCATGGTAAAGGTGAAGGGGATGAGGATGGCTAGGCTGAAGGTGCCGCCCACGCCGGGGAGAATGCCGACGATGAGACCGATAAAAATGCCGACAAACATGAAACCGATGGCCGGCCAGGCAAAAACCTTGGCAAAGCCGATCAATGCCGCTTCAATCATATTGTGTTTTTCTCCTTTCTGCTGATGGTAGGGCCGCGCGAAAAGGGGAATTCCGCTATGAATCCAACAACGAGCGCATCCCCTCACAAGCTACCCCTTTATTTCAAAGGATAGCATTCACGAACACACCCCCGCAACGTACTGCACGGCGGGCTTCCATTGCCCACGATGCCGACTGCGCGCTTCCCTATTTATTCCGGATGGTTCTTTTCTTTCCCGCTCTCAATCAATTATTTCCGAGGGAGAGGGAAAAGAAACGCTCACTTACGCAATATTTTTTTGAGCTCGCCGGGTATCAGTTCCGGATAATCCACCACGGGGATGCCGGCTTTTTCGAGCGTCTTGATTTTCTGCGCCGCCGTGCCCGAACCGCCGGAGATGATGGCGCCGGCATGTCCCATGCGCCGCCCTGGAGGCGCCGTTTTTCCGGCAATGAACGCGACTACCGGTTTCTTCATGCGCTTCTTATGGAATTCGGCAGCCTCTTCTTCCTGCGTACCGCCGATTTCGCCGATCAGGACGACCGCTTTCGTCTGCCGATCTTTCTCGAACAGCGCCAGCAGATCCACAAAATTCAAGCCGATGATGGGATCGCCCCCGATACCTATGCAGGTTGACTGTCCGAACCCGTTCTTGGTCAGAAAGTCCACCGCTTCATACGTCAGGGTTCCGCTGCGCGATATCAAACCGATGCTTCCCTGCTTGTGAATATAGCCGGCCATGACGCCGATCTTGCATTTCCCCGGCGAAATGATGCCCGGCGTGTTGGGACCGACGAGGTTGATGTTTTTCCCTTTCAGGTAAAGCTTCACCTGCATCATGTCCAGCGTCGGGATGCCCTCGGTCATGCAGACAATGGTTTTTAAACCCGCATCCGCCGCTTCCATAACGGCATCAGCCGAAAAAGCGGGGGGAACGAATATGACCGACGTATTGGCGCCGGTTTCCTTTGCCGCTGCGGCAACGGTATTGAAGACCGGGATATTGTCAACCGATTGCCCGCCCTTGCCGGGGGTTACCCCACCGACGATTTTCGTACCATATTCAACCATCTGTCTGGTATGAAAAAGTCCTTCGTTGCCCGTTATACCCTGCACAATCAATCTTGTTTTTTCATCTATGATAATACTCATTGGCGTCTACCTCGGTTTTTCGGTTAGTGTCTGACCTCTGCGATCACTTTCGCCGCCGCCTCTTTCATTGTCGCGGCAACGATCAGTTTCAGGCCTGATTCTTTCAATATTTTCCGGCCGATTTCCACGTTGGTGCCTTCCATCCTGATCACCAGAGGGAATTTGACTTCCACCTCGGCAATCGCTTCCACCAATCCCTTGGCCAGGGTGTCGCAACGGAGGATTCCTCCGAAGATATTGATAAAAACGGCCTTCACCTTGGGGTCGGAAACGAGAATCCTCATGGCGTTCTTAACCATCTCCGTCGTGGCGCCGCCGCCTACGTCGAGAAAGTTGGCCGGCTCTCCGCCCGCCAGCTTGATGACGTCCATGGTCGCCATGGCCAGACCGGCGCCGTTCACCATGCAGCCCACATTGCCGTCCAGTTTGATGTAATTGAGATTGTGTTTGGAGGCCTCCACTTCCAGTGGCTCCTCCTCCTGGATATCGCGCATCTCCACGACATCCTTGTGACGGTAAAGCCCGTTGTCGTCGAAATTCAATTTTGCATCCAGGGCAATCATCTGCCCACCCTTCGTGATGACGAGCGGGTTGATTTCGGCGAGGGAGCAGTCCTTCTCGACAAACAATTTATACAGGGCGGAAATAATTTGGGTCGCCTGTTTCCTCAAGGCGGCATCCAGATTAAGGGCAAAGGCGATCTTGCCTAATTGAAAAGCGCGCAGCCCAACGCTGAAGTCCACCTTCTCCTTGATGATCTTTTCCGGGGACGTTTTTGCCAGCGTTTCGATATCCATGCCGCCTTCGCTGCTGGCAATGATCACCGGGCACTCATTGGCGCGATCAACGGCGATCCCCAGATATATCTCGTGGGCGATATCCACGCCTTCCTCTACGAGAACCTTGTTGACCGTTTTCCCCTCGGCGCCCGTTTGCGGCGTCACCAGTTTGGAGCCTATCATGGCCTTCGCAAGTGTTCCCGCTTCAGCAGGTGTTTTTGCCGTCTTTATCCCGCCGCCTTTACCGCGGCCTCCGGCATGGACCTGGGCTTTTACCACAAAGACATTGCCGCCCATGCCCGCCGCCACATCCCGCGCCGCGTCTGCGGTATCCGCCACTCCGCCCTTCGGCACGGGAATATTATAATTCCGCATGATCTGTTTTGCCTGATACTCATGAATTTTCATATTCATTCCCCATTACAATCGTTTGACGTTTCCGTCAAAAGTTCGAGAACCGTTTCCTCGTCACAACCCAACCCGCGTTCTCTTTACGCACGGGCAGACCCGCCGCAAACAAAACGGCAAGCCCGCCTTAAGCGCCGTTCTCGACTTCGTACGAATTCATCGTTAGAATAACTCTAAAAACCTCATTGGCCTCCGCAGCGTTGAGTGCAGGAAGCGCCCTGACTCCAGAAAGGTTACGCTATCACCCCTTCCTTTACCAGCCGGTCGTACTCTCCCTTGGGAATACCGAGGAATTGCTTAAACACCAGTTCATTATCCTCCCCGATCATGGGAGCGGCCTTCCTGACCTTGAAGGGCGTCTTGGAAAATGCAAAGGGAGCCCCTTCGGCATGGACCAATCCCACTTCCGTGTGCTGCGTCGGCGCCCACATCCCCCGATGTTTCAACTGGGGATCGTTCTCGAAGAGATCCTTCATCGTCTGCACGACGCCGGCCTGCACGCCTTTTTTCTGGAGCGTATGGAATACCTCGTACGGATCAAGCTGGGACGTCCATTTTTCCACTTCCTTATCCAGCGCCTCTTCGTTCGCTTTTCTCGCCGAAATGGTGGCGAACCTCGGATCGGAAATCAGCTCCTCCCGCCCCATGCACTTGGCAAGCTTTTTCCATTCCTCGTCTTTGAATACGGCAATGACGCACCAGCGGTCCTCTCCCTTGCAGCGGAAGGTGTTGTGCGGGGCCGCGAAGGAATGGCGATTGCCGTCGCGCTCCACAATGCGGTTGTTTACCGTGTATTCGAGGAGCGCCGGCAGCATGAACTGGTTGCCCACCTCATACTGGGCCAGATCCACATACTGCCCTTCTCCCGTCCTTCTCCGGTGTTCCAGCGCCAGCGCGGCGGCGATGACGCCGTAGCCCACGCCGATATGGTCCACGTAGGGGCCGTACAGGATGCAGGGATACCGGTCCTGATAGCCGGTCATGTAGGTAAATCCGCACAGGGAAGACAGGTGCGATCCGAATCCGGGATGGAAGGCATGGGGGCCTGTCTGCCCCTGGTTGCAGCTGGAGAGCCAGATAATATCGGGATTGTAAGGCTTCATGTGCTCATAGCCCATCCCCAGCTTATCCAGTGTTCCCGGAGTGAAATTCTCTATGACGATATCGGCCCAGGCAATGAGCTTCTTGCTCACTTCCAGCGCCTCTTTGGATTTCAAATTCAGGGTAACGCCGTACTTATCGTTGTTGCATATGGTAAAAGCGCCGGAACGGTTCAGACCGGGCTTGTCGTCTTTATAGGGCGGATAATTCTGTCGGAAGCCGTCCGGTCTCTTGTACGATTCAACGTGTACCGATGTGGCGCCGTGTATGGCCAGATGCTGGCCGATCAGCGGACCGGCAGCGATGGCCGCAAATTCTACGATTTTTATTCCCTCAAATATGCCTCGTTTCATCCTTTTGCCTCCATGTGGAGCTTCTCGCGAAACTCTTTCTTCAGGATAGAGTTAAATGACGTTTGCCTTCTTTAAACGGAGGAGGTCATTTTTTGTCAATCCCATTTCGCCGTAAACTTCTTCGTTATGTTCGCCGATGCGCGGCGCACGGCGCCAGAATCCGCAGGCAAGCGTGTTAAAAACGGTAAAGAACTGGGGATAGGTAATCTTGGCTCCTCCCAGATCATCATGCACTACTTCCTTCCACATGCCCCGTGCCTTGAGCTGTTCATCGTCCATGATCTCCTTGGCCGTCATGACGGGATAACCGAGCATATCCTTATCGAGACATCCCTGGAAGAACTCATCCTTCGTCAAGGTCAGGAAGAACGCCCCATACACCGCTTCCAGCTTATCTATTTCTTCCTGCGTGACCGTGGCGATATCGAATTTCGCCCAATCCTTGTTCTTGATAAAATCGGGGCACATCCCCTTGCTGTCCATCCATTCCGTCAATTTCTGGTTCGTCCTGATGCCCGCCGGTCCGCCGTAGATGATATAGGTTACGAATCCGTCCTTGCAGGGATACACGGCCCGCATAATGGCGCCCGTAATGCTCCGTCCCGTAAGAAAACATCCGGAACGGCGCGGAACTACCTTGTTGTAATCGTAAAAAGACGGCGCAATGGAGGCGGCCCAGGTCACACCGGCCTGTCCGGAAACATCCACCTGCTGGCCCTCGCCGGTCATCCCCCGGTAGTAATAGGCCATCAGGGTGCCCTCGGCGGCATGCATGCCGATCCACATGTAAGACTGGGGGAGCGTGGGGCGGACCGGCGGCTTGTCGGAATCGCCGAGGACGGACATGAACCCGCTCATGGCGGTGAGGATCAGGTCCGATCCTTTATAATCCTTATACGGTCCCGTCTGACCAAAGGGGGTTATGGAGGTCATGATCAGTGCGGGGTTGATTTTGCTCAAGGCCTTGTAATCGAGGCCCAGTTTTTTGAGATACCCGGGCGGGAAGGTCTCAATCAGGATGTCGGTATCTTTGACTAATTTCCGTAAAATATCCTTCCCCGTTTCCGTTTCAATGTCGAGGGTAATCCCCCGCTTGTTATGATTGTAAGAAAACCAGTACAAATTTTTCTCCGGATCCGGCTCATCTTTGTAGAAAGAACCGAGATTCCTGGACTCGTCTCCGCCCGGCTTCTCTATCTTGATGACGTCTGCTCCCATATCACCCAGGATTTTTCCGCAGAGAAATCCCATTTCGTTGGTGAAATCGAGAACCCGGCAATCTTTGAGCAACTTCTGTTTTCCTTGTTCCATCGATCGGTCCTCATGTATTGAAGCTCTCCGCTCTTTGCTTAAGGAGAAGCTTCGATTCTTAGGGTATGGTATCCGTTTAAGCATTCGCTCGCTTCCCACGCAGCAAGCTACGGGACTTGCCGAGCAAGCGAATTCAACTATTCACGTTTTCGGGCAGGCAGGAACGGGGTGATTGTGCCCCGTCCCGAACCTGCCCGAAAATATTCCGTTTTTTGCGTGAAAGCCGGGCACGATTAGACGCCGGACTCAGCAAACCACTTTGCATAGGCCTCTTGGTAGGACTGTGCCTTTTTAATCTGTTCCTCGCTGAACCAATCCTTCAGGTTCACCTTTTCCACGGGGTAGCCTGCCCGCAGGAAGGCATCCGTGTATTTATAGGGAACGGTGGCATCAATGCCGATGGCGCCGGAGAACTTGATGTTGGACTGGGTCCAGTCCTTATCACCGGCCGAACTCCGCTCCGCAGGCTGGAAGGTCTGGCCCATGCCGCCGGGGGCAACAATGGTGATGCCTTCCTTCGCGTCCGTACGGGTGGCGATAGCCCACAGAAGGTCGTCCGCGGAGTAGATGTTGATGTCCGTGTCCACCACCATGGCAAACCGGGCGCCCAGCGAACAGGAAAGGGCAGCAGCCAGGATGTTCTTGGGATAGCCTTCGTCCCTCGCCCTTCTCTTCTTTACCTGGAAGACGCATCCGCCCCAGTCCGGAATGGACATGGGAATATTCGTGTCCACGCAGAACCCCGGGCTGATCCTTTCGGCCAGTTCAAACATGCAGGCCTCGCGGCAGAGCACGTCAATGTTATGGTCGTCGTAGCTGTGCACGCAGAGCGGATCGTAGATGGGCTTGTCTTTCCGGTGGGTGATCGCCGTCACGTTGAACTGGTAGGTCCTGTAGGCCTTGCCCATGTAACCGGACCATTCGGGATGGAAGGGATAAACGCCCTGCCGTCCGTCTTTCTCCGCCAGCGGGCTCTCCCAGAGCTTCTTCGTGGTATCCAGGTAGCCTTCAATGACGTACTCCGCCTCGGCGATGGCATAGGCGTCAATCGTCTTGCACTTCACCATCTCGAGGGGGAAACCCTGCAGCGCGCCGGCGATGCCGAGCTCGTCGCAGCCGCGGGGCAGGATCGTGTACATGAAGCCGGCGCCGGCCATGAGCGTGGCTGCCGGGGGAATTCCCATGTTGATCGTGAAGGGAATGGGTTCTTTCTTGTAGAACTTTGTCGCGATCTGGTCCGTGTGCGACCCCGGAGAGATCTGGAAGGTGGACTTGTTCTTCCAGTGCAGGTCTTCGCGGAAGCTCATCCGGTTGTAGCTGATGTGCCAGCCGCCCCAGAACTGCTTCGGGGAGGCAACGGTCTTCCCGCCGCCCAGGGTCCGCCCGGGATCGGTGGGGGTGTGCTGAATCATGGGAATAACTTCCCAGGCATCAATGTTCTTATCAATGACTACTTCCTGGCAGGGGGCCTTATCTACGATCTTGGGGGGGATGGGTTGAAGAATTGCTTCATGGATCTTGAACTTCAGTTCCTTGCGGTTGGTGACACCAAACATCTTGGCGATAATCTTGTCGGAACCCATCACGTTCGTGGCAAGGCGGCCATTGGGATAGCCTTTTACCTTGTTGAACAGCATCGGGGGGCCGCCGTCAAGCTGTTTTTGGAGACCCGTCATCTGCTGGTTGGGATCGACCTCTTTATCCGTCTCCAGTACCAGCCCTTCCTTTTTCAGGGCGTCGAGCATTGCCCTCAGACTCTTTCTTGCTTCTTTCTCCATTTCCTAACCTCCTTAAACGTTGCTTTATTTTTTATTACCACCTTACATCTCTGTTCCCCTCTATACCTATCAAAAAAACAAAACGGATCGCCACTGCACGGCGCGCGCACATCCCCGCAATCACCAATATCGCAATTTCTTCCGGAATTCGGTGGTCTCGAAAAAGGAATTTTTTGGTAAGATCATCAAAGGGGTTTTCCTGGCATCCGTGTCATCATATTATAGCTGTAAATCAAAATAAGACATCGTTGTCAAGGGAAATCTACCATTACCCGCCGCTCTTATCAAGCTTATTCTTCCACTGGCTGACCAGGTTCAATGCCTCGAGCGGCGTCATGGTCCGGATGTCCGCTTCTTTGAGTTCGCCGATAACCACATCCTCGTCAGACCTGAACAGGCTTAATTGTCCCCTTTTTTCCCGCGGCGTCCTCCTGCCGCGGGCAATCTTGGGCATTCCCACCTCGTCGAGTTCACCCGTTTCCATATTCTCTAAAATTTCCCTGGCGCGGGCGATTACTTCTTCCGGAACACCCGCAATTCCCGCAACCTGGATGCCATAGCTGCGGTTCGTCCCCCCCGTCATGATTTTCCGCAGAAAAATGATCCGTTCTCCCCATTCCTTGACGGCGATATGGTAATTTTTCACCCCCTCTTTAGCGACGGCCAGGTCGGTAAGTTCGTGGTAGTGCGTGGCAAAGAGCGTGCGCGCCCCCAGACGGTCCGCATCGTGAATATATTCCGCCACCGCCCAGGCGATGCTCAGACCGTCAAAGGTGCTGGTGCCGCGCCCCACCTCATCGAGGATGATCAGGCTCCGTGGCGTGGCATGCGTGAGGATGTTGGCCACCTCGTTCATCTCCACCATAAACGTGCTCTGCCCGCGGGTCAGGCTGTCCGCGGCGCCCACCCGGGTGAATATCCTGTCCACGATGCCGATACGCGCCTTTGTCGCCGGCACAAAACTGCCCATCTGGGCCATCAAGACGATAAGGGCAACCTGCCGGATGTAGGTGGACTTGCCGGCCATGTTGGGCCCGGTAATAATGATGAAGCGGTTCTGACCCATGTCGAGACGGACATCATTGGGGACAAAACCGTCTGCAAGGGACATCCGTTCCACTACCGGATGCCTGCCATCCGTGATTTCTATCTGATCCTCTTCGTCAACCACGGGGCAGCAATAGTTGTACCGTTCAGCCGCCTCGGCGAGGGATGTCAGGGCATCGAGGTCGGCAAGCACGGAGGCCGTCGTCTGCAATCTCCTGATTTCGGCGGCAATCCTGTCCCTGACCTCGATAAAAAGGAGGTATTCCTTCTCCCGGCGGCGTTCCTCCGCGTTCAGCACCGTATCTTCGTATTCCTTCAGTTTCTGGTTCACGTACCGTTCGGCATTCACCAGGGTCTGTTTCCTGATGTAGTCGCCGGGAACCGAGGCGCTGTTTGCCTTCGTGACCTCGAGGTAGTAGCCGAAAACGCTGTTGAATCCCACCTTGAGAGAATTGATGCCCGTTCTTTTGCGCTCCTCTTCTTCCAGCTGCGCTATCCACCGCTTCCCGTCGCGGGTCACGACGATCAGCGCATCCAGATCGGAATCATAGCCCTCCTTGATGATCCCGCCCTCGCGCAGCGTGAGCGGCGGCTCATCTACGATCGCTTTTTCGATCAGGCTGAGAATATGAGGCATCTCGTCAATGCCGTCGCCGAGCAGAACCACCAGGGGGGATGCGAGTTCACAGAGCGCCGATTTCACGTCCGGCAGCAGAGAGAGAGAGGACTTGAGGGCAACCAAGTCCCGCCCGTTGGCCACGCCCATCGCGATCCGGCTCCCCAGCCGTTCCAGGTCATGAACCCCGGCAAGCGCCCTGCGCACGCGCTCCCTCGGCAGATGATGATCCCGGATATCCGCGACGGCCGCCAGCCGCTCCCGTATCGCACCGGGAGTCGTAAGGGGATAATTCATCCACCACTTGAGCCGGCGCGCCCCCATGGATGTCACCGTTTTGTCGAGGACATGGAAAAGCGATCCCTTTTTCCGGTTGTCCACAATGGTGGCAAACAACTCAAGATTCCGCTTGGCAATGTCATCGAGGAGCAGAAACCCTTCCGTCTCGTACCACTGTATATTGTTGATATGGCCGGGACGCCCCTTCTGGGTCTCCGCCACATAGCGCAGCACGGCGCCCGCCGCGGCCGCCGCGGCCGCGTGTTGTTCCATCCCCATTTCCCGAAGCCGGCTTTCCGGGAAATATTCCCGGAGCAGGGACAGGGCCTGCGCTCCGTCAAAATACCCCGCCGGAACATAATTGATCCGGCATCGTTTTTCCTCGCCCGAAAAGTTCCCCAGCACCCTGCTGTCCGGAAATTTCTCCGCCACGATGATCTCCCGAAAATCAAGCCCCGCAACCTGAGCCATGAGAAAGTCTCGGTCCCGGGTTTCGGTCACCCGGAATTCACCGGTGGAGATGTCGAGAAAGGCCAGACCCAGCGCCTCGCCGTCCAGGGAAATTGCCGCCAGAAAATTGTTCTCCTTGGCGTTCAAGTTGTCGGCATCCACCACAAGCCCCGGCGTGACGACGCGCACCACCTCCCGTTTGACCACCCCTTTGGCAAGCCTCGGATCTTCCATCTGTTCGCAGATGGCCACCTTAAAGCCCTTTTCAATCAGTTTCGTGATGTAGGGGGAAGCGGCATGGTAGGGAAAACCGCAGAGGGGAACGCTGTCTTCCTTCCCCTTGTTCCTCGACGTCAGGGTGAGGTCGAGCTCACGGGCGGCGGTGACGGCATCCTCAAAAAACATCTCGTAGAAATCTCCCATGCGGAAGAGGAGGACGCAGTCCTGGTGCCGGGCTTTGATATCCACGTACTGGCGCATGGCAGGGGTAAGGGTTATCGCGCCCGTCATTCCCATCTGCCGTCCTCCTTCCGATTCATATCAATGTAATCCGGCTTGTTCCCCGCACCGATGTCACGATTGATGTCGCGGATGAACAGATTTAACAGCCCGCTTACCGCGCTGATAATCAGGGAACCCACAATCGCCGTCCAGAAGCCGTGAACGTCAAAGCCGGGAATAATTGCCGAAACGATTTTCAGCATCAGCGCATTGATAAGAAAGGTGACAAGTCCGAGGCTCAGGATATTGATGGGAAGGGTGAGAAGGATCAAGAGAGGACGAATGGAAACATTCAGCAGTCCCAGGACGGCGGCTGCGAAAAATGCGGAAGAAAGACCGCTCACCCGTATCCCGTCCAACAGATAGGAAGCAATAATTATCGCCACCGTCAAGACAAACCAGCGGATCACCATCAACGTCGTTGCACCTTTCTCAGGCCTCTTCTCCCGCCCGGTTTTTCCGGCGACTCCGGGACATTTCCCAGATTACGCACTGGGTTCTGAACCGGCAATAGAGCCTCGGATCGAGACACTCGCAACAATAATCCTGATCCAGGCACTCGCAGCATTCGCGGCAGAAACCGGCCTCGTGTTTCCGGCAGACGGCGATTGCTTCCCGTTCGGGATGTTTACGGCACTGCATCGTTCTCTGTCCCCCGGAGACTATAAATCAAAAGCCATTCCGCCGTCAACACGTGTTGCCTCTGCACCGATTCTCCGTAGTTCATCATTCGCTCGCTTACCCCGCGGCAAGCACGGGGAATGCCGAACGAGCGAATTCAAGGCATGTTTCACGGTTGTTCGGCGACTGTTCCTCCGGAGCGTTTCTCCCGTATCCAGTGAATGCGAAGGAAGCCTGCGGCGCTGATAAGCGAACTCACCAGCACCAACATCCAACTGGTGAAGTAGCCCTGATGGTCGGCCACGTATCCAAAGGCCACCGGCCCGGCCAGAAAACCAAATCCGACGGCCGTGATAACGATACTGACCACGGATGCCGCCATCTCTGTTCCCCCCAATTCCGCGGATAGAACCATTGTCACGCCGTTCCAGCCGCTCAGCGTCAACCCCAGCAGCATGGACCAGAGGAAGACCGCCCCGGGCGGAGAATCCTTTGACAGAAAAGCCATTCCAAGCACGCCTATCCCCCCCACCAGCGACAGGATGATCAGGGGTTTTACCCTGTCGCCCCGGAAAACAACGTCACTGGCGGCGCCCCACCCAATCCTGCCCACCGTCGCCGCGATCATGGAGGCGGTCAGACACGCCCCTGCCGTTTCCACGGGAAAATGCAATTCTTCTTTCAGGTAGAGTACGAGGAAGCTGACCAGACATCCCTGGGTAAAGGCCAGGAACGGGGCAACAAAAAGCAGGGTCAGCAGCGTGGGCTGAAGCATGATTTCCAAGATATTTTTCGGCTTTCTCCGCTTCTCCTCGGCCACCGGAGAGGGGAAAAGCGGATCTTCACGAGGACGTTCGCGGTAAAAGAGGGCGGCGACCAAGGCCATAAGAAGCATGGAAAGACTTATGCTCCATATCCCCCATTTCCAGTCGCGGGAAACGGACAGGACGGGAAGCAGCCATGCCGCTACGGCGCCGCCGATCGTGACGCCTGACTGCTTAATGCCCATGGCGGTGGCCCTGGCCTGGCTCGAAAACCACTGCATGATGCCTTTCGTGGAGACCTGATTGATAAACGCGTACCCAATGCCGCTGAACGCAGAACAAACGACCAGAAAGAAGTAACTCCCGGCAAAAGACATGGCGGCATAGGGAATGCCCTCCATGAGCAGGCAGAGGATCAGCATCAGGCGGGCGCCGACGCGGTCCACGAGTATGCCCGCGGGAATCGCCGCTACGGTGCAGGTAAAATAGAATACGGCAATCAGAAAACCTACTTGGCTGCGGTTTATGCCGTAGGTCTCCCTGAGGAAAGGCGCCAGGGGGCCATAGCCCAAAGCTCCCATAGACATGACAAACTGCGCGCCCAGCAATATGCCGAGGATTGACCATGCATAGGGAGTTGTCCTGTTCATACGTTACCGTTTCTTAACGATGCGCCTCATCGGAGATTCCCCGATCCTCAATGAATAATCCAAGCGTTCGCTCACGCACACCCGCGGCAAGCCGCGGGGAATGCGCTCGCTGCCGAATCCAACCGGATCCGGGAGTGGTTTACTCAGGGGCAAATTCGCTTTTAGCGGCCCCACAGACAGGGCAGACCCAATCGGCGGGCAGATTCTCGAAACTCGTGCCGGGGGCTATGCCGTTATCGGGGTCCCCCTGCTCAGGATCATACACGTAACCGCATACACCGCATACATACTTTTGCATACGACCTCCCTCTTCGAATGTATTGATAACCATGGTGCGTATATTTCCTCACCGCCGCTTTCCGCTCCGTCACTCCGGGTCGCCCCCTCTGATAACCCGGGCGACAAACAGCGGCACACGTCACAGCCCCGTCAAAAAACGCTCCCGCGCCGTAAAGCCCCTCCAGGGAATAACGCTTAACAGGGAGAACAGCGAAGGGAGATGCTTGGATTGTAATCGGAAAAACTAAGTCTTCTTCGTCTTTGCAATAAGCAGTATAACGGCGCCCATACCCATAAAAATCAGGGCAAGGAAAGCGGAAACGTTTCTCCGGAAGCGTAGTTCGTCAAACAAATCCTGTATTCTCTTCTCGATGATGTCCAGTTTTGCGGTAAATTCATCCGTCCTTTTCTTGACCAGGGACACGTCCTCCGTATGGAAGAGGGCGCGGAATTCGCCATAGGTGCCAAAGAGGCTCTTTTCTTCCTCATCCGCCGCCATGCCTTCGGTCTTCAGCTGCTTGAGACGGTTGTTCAATTCCTCGATCTTCTTTTCGGTAAGGAAAAGGGCCTGTCTCATAACCTTTGATCGTTCATAGGAGTGGCACTTCGTGCAGAGCTTCTCGTTGATGATATCAATGCTCGCCTGCTGGATATTGTGCGAGCCATGGCAGGTAACGCAGTTCGGCCCTTTCCCCGATGACTTCAGCGCCATGCCGTGACCGCTCTCCTGATAATTTTTCAGGATGCCGATGTGACATTTCCCGCAAAATTCGGGAACCTGCGCGGGCTTCGGGGTCCCCGCAAAAAAGCGGTGCGGGTCCATGGACGTGGCCGCATCTTTCGGATCGCCGCCGTGACAGCTGTGGCAGGAAACGTCGTTCTGATAATGCCAGCTCTGCTTCCATTCAGTCGGTATCGCGCGGAACTCGGATTTAATGATATCCGAAGCATGACATTCAATGCAGGCATCACTTTCCTCGCGATCGCCCGCCCAGGGTTCGCTCAGGAATTCCTTCTGGAACGTCTCCCGGTAACCGGCCATAGCCGCGGCGGGCGAGGTCTGTACGGCGACCATGACAGCAATGACGAGCAGCGAAAGGACGTATCTCATCGGCGCCTCAATAATGTCGTCAATATCTTCCCCAGATTGTTAATACCAGCCATAGGGTTATCACCGATAGGGACAACCCGAACAGTAAGGGCCTTTTTAATATATTCCCCTCTTTTCTGGCATCAAAAAAGGGCCAGAAGATAAAGAGCACTCCCATGATCACCTGAACGCTCAGGGTAAAAAACTTATTCGGAATGAGCTTCAGCATCTGGTACGGGGCAAGGAGATACCATTCCGGTCTCACCTGGGCGGGGGTCTTCAGGGGATTGGCCTGGATAACGCTTCCCTCGGGAAGGAAAAGTCCCGGCAGGAACGTAATCAACAGGAACAGGACAGAGAGATAGACCATGACCATAAATGCCGCCCGTACCATAAAATACGGGTAGACCGGGTGACCGTCGGGGTATGTCTCCTTCCGGTAGGCCGTCCTCGGACTCGTATTTTCCGGTTCCGTCCCGAAGGGGGGAGAGGAAATGCCGATACGCCTCACCAGGAATAGGTGGAACACGAGAAGCAGGAAAAACACAAAGGGCAGAAAAGACACGTGCAGGGCAAAGAACCTATTGAGCGTGAGGGCAGACATCTGCCCGCCGCTCCGCAACACTTCGGTAATGAATTCTCCGGCGTATGGGAAAGAGGACGGTATTGCCGTAGCGATGGTGGTCTGCCAGTAGTTCAATTGGCTCCAGGGCAGGAGGTTGCCGCTGAAAGCGAAAAAAACCGTTGTAAAAAAAAGGAGCCCCCCCGCGATCCAGGTCATCTCGCGGGGATTTTTATAGCTTCCCATCACAAAGACCGACAGCATGTGCATCGTCATGGTAACCAGCAGCAGGGCGCCGCCCACCACGTGCATCGTCCTGAAAAGCCAGCCGTAGGGGATGTCCTGCATGATGGATTGAACACTGGTGAAGGCCTGCTCCGTATTGGGGGCATAGTAGAGGAGGAGGCAAAAACCGGTAAACACCTGAATGACGAATGCCGCCAGCGCCGCGCAGCCAATGGTTTGGAAGATACTGACGTTCTTCGGCGCCCTGCAGGAATCGAGTCCCTCCTTCACGAGCTCGCCGATCCCTATCCGTACCTCAAACCAGCCGATGATCTTATCCCACATGTTCTCACCCAATTACCACGTCGTCGCCTTTTATCTTTAGGGAAATTTCCCGAAGGGGCCTGGTCGGCAATCCTGAAATGACGGCGCCGTCGAGGTCGTATACCCCCGCGTGGCAGGGACACAGGAGCCTCTTTTTGCTTTTGTCGTAGTCCACGAGACAACCGAGGTGGGTGCATACCCGGGAGAGGGCCACGAAACCGCCGTCGGGCCGGTTAATGATAATGGCGGGCGTCCCGTTGAAAACGATGTCCCGCGCCGCGCCTATGGGTATTTCCGTTTTCTTGAAGGCCAGTTGTTTCCCCTTTGGTTCGCCACGGGTAGCCGAGAGGAACCGAGCGAGCGGATACAGCAGGGAACCGAAAGCCGTGAAACCAAGAACAGCCAACATAATTTTGAGAAACCTGCGCCTCATCGTGCCCCCAGTTAACGCATAAAAAATGGACACCAACACTCTCACAGGAAAATAAACGGCTGGGCTTGGAGCAAGAAATGGGTCGGTGGACGGGTGAGGAAAACCGCGAAACACCGATCATGTTGTTATTTGTTAAGGCCCCCTCCATCCTAAAACATCAAGGGTGGAGGGGGAAAGTAACAAAGGCGATATTATTTGTCAAGATATAATCAATGAAACTCCTTGCCTACGGGCAGGATTGATGCTCTCAACCGCAAACCACGGAAAGCCTCAATCCTGCTCATGCTATCCGGTCAAGCAGCTTCATGAAATTGAAGCTTCGGTTTGTGCGCCGCTCTGACTTTCCGTAAATAATCGGCAAACGCTGTATCCCGCTTCAACCGGTTCATCAGCAGTTGAATCCTCCGAATCAATTCGGCGGCGTTCTCAATTACCGGGCTGTGGTTTGTTCAGCTACGCGATGCCTCCAATAGCCAGGTGCCCGATGGAAATGCATCACTGCAGAATCACGATTTGTTCTTCTTCCTCGCAGTACAAGATTCCATAGGGAAAGCGGCGGATTAATCTTCTTCCTTGAAAACTCAAGCTCTACGTTTGATATTTCAATGATGAGTATTTTGCGTCCGAATTGACCATTGCTACGGATAAGCGCAAATAAGAAGCGCCGTGCAGGGGGAAACGGCGTTTTCCCCTGCACGGCGCTAACGCGGAGTTCTCGGAATGCTTCTATTTCGGAAGTTTGAATTCGATCCCTTCCTTGGCCAGTTCCTGCAGAAATATTTCCCGGAGTTTCGGGTCTTCATCCTCGTATTCGATCTGGTGGCCGCCCAGCTTGGTGCTCAGCCACCATTTTTCCCCCTCGTGGAAGTGCTTCCCCGGCAGAAATTTCTTGCTGTGATACCGAAACGCCATGTACCGGGCCGGTTCCCGGGCGAGGTTGAAATGCTGGTGAAACCACATGCGCGGGGGCACCAGCAGGCTGCCCTTATGCCAGTCGAACCGCTGGTAGGGCTTGTCCTCCTCCCACATCATCGTGTATCCTTTCCCCTTGAGCTGCAGCACGTGCGCCCCCGGTGAATGACGGTGGGCTTTTTTATACACGCCCACGGGATATTCGGAGATATGGGCGATCATCGTGTTGCTGGCCAGCTCAAACTTGATGCTCTTTCCCCCCTTGGCGCGCATCTCGTAGTCCTTCAGGCTGAAGGTTGCCACGTTGGGCACAAAGTTCGTGTCCCAGGTCTTTTCGTCGAGCAGACTCCCCGCGCCGCTGAAGTAGTCCTGCTGGCCGTTGAAGCGGTCGGTGAAGACGAAATTGTTGTTGAAGATGAAGTCGTGGTTGTGAAAGAGATCAATGACCGGCGGGGCGTCGGTCACGGCCAGATAGCGGGCCGGCTTGTCGCCAGCATTAAAGTGCTGATGCCGGGCGTTGAGGGGCACGGCAAAGAGGCTGCCCTCCTGCCAGGCACAGGTGACCTTTGGCCCTCCCTCGTTCCAGACCTCCGTCTTCCCCGTGCCGTCCAGGATCAGGATCGTCTCCTCGAAGAGATGTTTCTGCGGCTTTAAAACGCCGTGCGCGGGGATCTCGCAGATATAGGCGGCGGCGCAGTCCTCGGCGCCCGTGAGGCAGAGGTGGATGCCGCTCCCCCCCTTGCGCGGCCAGGGTTTCAGGGGCGCCGCACGCACGTCGTCCACCATGTAATCGCGGATGACGTCAATCCCCTCCGTTGCCAGCCATTTTTCATAGGTGGTAAGCGTTGCCAACTCTTCCGTCTTCATAATCCCGCCCTCCTTATCCTTCCCGCATGCGCAGAGAAGTTCTCGCACACGCCTTCAGCGCATCTTTTTCCTGCCGGCCTTCAGCTTTTCCCCCGTTTCGTAGTAACGCCCCTCGACGGCCAGTTTCGCTTCCTTGTCCAGCTCATCGTCCCACTGTCCCAGCGAATATCCGTACCAGGGCCGTTCCGGCTTGAGCGGCGGCAACCCCAGTTTCTCCCAGAGGTCCCGTCCCTTTTCCATGAACTCCTTTTTGGGAAGCGAGATGGGCGGAAACGGTTCTTTGAGAATCGCGTTTATGAGCAGGGCCGAGTCTTCCGCCGCGTGTGTATGGGCGATCGGCACCGCTCCCGTGCTGGCCCCCGAAAAAGGCGGCGCATGCCCCTTTTCCATCCCCCGCACGATGGCCAGATCTTGGTGGGGCTTCATCCGGTAGCACATGGCCCAGAAGACGGCATGGGGGTCCTCCGGATCAATGTCCTCATCCACCGCAACGATGATCTTGCCCACGCCGACATGGAAGACGGCCGCCCCGTGCAACGCCCGCCATATCTCGCTCTCGCTGGGGTTGTGCATCTGGATGATGAGGAGTTTCCTCAAATTCGTGAGGGGTTCGTGCATGGAGACGCGCACCACGCTCTTGATGCTCAGCTCGTGGCGGAGGTGGCGGTAAAAGAGGGGTTCATACCCGATCTTCTTCAGCACGCTGCTCTCGCTCGGCGTGACCTGGCTGATGAACGAAACAAAGACGGCGTCCTTGCGATGGGTAATGGCCGTCACGTCCATCACCATGCTCAGTTCTCTCGGATGCATGTAACCGTGCGATTCGCCGAAGGGGCCTTCGGGCTCGAGGTATTCGGTGGAAATATTTCCCTCAATAACGATCTCCGCTTCCGCCGGGACCTCGATGTCCACGGTTTTGCACTTGACGAGGCGTATCGGTTCTCCGGCCAGACCGCCGGCAATCGAAAGTTCATCCACCCCGTAGGGGAACTTCTGCACCGCGGCGAAAGACACCATCGGGGGCGCCCCGACCACGAGGGCCGCCTGCATGGGGATGCCTTTCTGCCGGCATTTATCCCAGTGCAGGTAGGCGTCCTGGGCAATCCCGCCCGTGTAGAGACCCACATTCAGGGGACTCTTGATCTGGCCGCGATAATTGCCCACGTTGCGGATCCCCGTCTCCGGATCCTTGGTAAACCAGTGGCTGCACGTCGTATAGGGCCCGTTGTCGAAACCGGGGGTGGAAATGGGAACGGGAATCTCGTCGAGTCCCAGGCTCTTCAAGTCCTTGCCCATATGGACCTCCTCCTGCACCGGCCCGGAGGAAACGATCACGGGATCAATGGGATGGGCAATGGCCTTTTCCCAGCGCGCGTTTATCTCTTCCAAGGGACAGCCCATGCCCACGGCATAGATGCGCGGAGAGGCCGCCAGCGCCCCCACGGTAACGGGAATGCTGTATTTCCGGTTACGGGAGTCGGTGACATTTTCAAAGAGAAACGCCTTTCTCTCCGCTTCCGGGATCCCCCCCCGAAACTGCCAGCGCACCAGGGGGTGCATTTCCGTGTCTTTGTTCACCGGCTCTTTGATCCGGTACAGCAAGCCCTGTTCTTCCAGCCTTTTCAGATGTTCGTGCAAATCCGTATAGCCCATTTCCCTCACCTCATTTATCGTGATTTTATTGATTTACCTCAATGCCGGCAACCCCTCCACCGCCTTCCGCCTCCCTGCCCGGAAAACAGACGGTTAAAACCGCCAACCGGGCCCGCAGTTACTTATCCGAAAACGGTTTTCCCGTCCCGGCAAGCCGGGCGACGGCCCCGAACACCTTTACATATCCCGTACAGCGGCACAGGTTCCCCGATATTCCCTCCCTGATCTCCTCGAAAGTGGGATGGGGATTGCGATCCAGAAGCGCTTTCGTCGAGAGCACCATACCGGGGGTGCAGAAACCGCATTGGATCGCGCCCTCCTCAACAAACGCCTCCTGTATCCGGTCAAGCTCGCCGTTGTTGGCCAGGCCTTCGATGGTCAGGATGTTTTTCCCCTGGGCATCCAGGGCAAGCATCAGGCAGGAAAGAACCGATTCCCCATCGCAGAGAACCGTGCAGGCGCCGCACTCGCCGCCGTCACAGCCCTCCTTGGTCCCGGTCAGTCCCAAATAATCGCGCAAAACGTGCAGCAGCGTTACCTGCGGCCCGACATTCAGCATATAACTCCGGCCGTTTATTTGCAGTTTAATCGGCTGCTCCATGCCGTTTTCTCCTTCTTTTTCGAAGCCGTTAACCCTTATATGACTTGAGCGTCTTCTTAATAAGCTCTATCAGTTGGGCAGGCATCTGCAGATCCTGCTTGACCGACTGGGTCACGGCGGCGGCATCGGCGGGATCGAGCGGTCGTTTCTGTTTCTCGCCGATGGCCTGCAGCTCCGGATCGCTCAAGGCCTTTATTACCGCGGTCTTCAGGAATTTTAGCCGGTTGGCCGGTATTCCGGGCGGGGCGGCAAAGACCCGGTCAAATATCGCCTGATGATTGATAAACGTCAACAGGGATTTTCCTGACGGCGTAAGGTTCGGCAATTCCGTCCCCAGGGGAATCGTGGGCATCTCCTTGTGACGGGCGGCGGCAAATTGAACGATGGGGATCATATCCCCGCTTTTGATGAATTTCTGCTTGCTGGTATAACTGCCGATCGTTCCATCCACATCGCCCCGTATCACCGCCAAATCCTGTTCACTCGAACCCTCGTAGGCGGTGATCAACTTTATATTCAGGCCCAACGCCTCGCTGAAGAGGGCAAGGTGATTGAAATCGGAACTGAGAACCCCGGCTGCGGAAAACTTCACCGGACGGGTGGATTTTTTTATCTCATCCAGCGTCCGGTAGGGGGATTTGACTCCCGCCGTTACCAGCCTGTTTTCCGAAGCCACCCGGGCGAGCCAGTTCACCTTGTTCATGTCGAATCCCATGTTCTCGCCCAGGATCGTACGCACCACCAGCGCGGACAACTGGACGATAGACATCGTCAGTCCATCGGGCCGCGCGCGGTACATCTGGAGCGTGCCCACAATGGTGCCGCCGCCCGGAACATTTTGAATGATCACGGTGCTGCCCGTGTTTTTCTCTATGAAGGGAGCAATCATCCGCGCATAGGCATCGTAGCCCCCGCCCGGTCCGTAGGGCACCACCAGGACCAGTATTTTCCCCTTATAAAAGGCGGCTTCCTTCACCATAGCGGCGTTATCCGAGCCCTTGTCGCTTACCGCACCCTGCGCCCTGCTCCCGCTCATCGCTATCACCGCTATCGCCAGAAAAAGCATTGCGCCCCGCAAAACCCCTCTCGTCAAAGTCATAACGCCTCCTCCCCGTTAAATGATTTTCCCTCCATTCCCCCCATAGTTGCCCCGGAATCACGTTTCCGTACCCGTCCTGCCCGGCGCTGTCCTTCACTGAGAAAAAATCCAGCCGCGGTAGAGAATAACACGGAAAGCGACCTCCACCAGCAGATAGATAACGACGGTGGAAATGCCCGCAATGGCAATAGTCAGCGGCCAGCGTTCCTTTGCCCAGAGACGCAAAAAAATCAGCAGAAAAACCGGCGTCGCCACGAGAAAACCCACGAGCCATATCAGGACAGCAAAAAAGATAAACCAGCCGATCATTTTCCGTTCTTCGCTGAACGGGGCGTCAATCTCGAAGCTCTCCTCGCCACCGCCCTCCGCCGCTTCTTCCTGAAGCCGGGGGTGACGGTATATGATCCACAGGTGGACCGCGCTCAAAATAATCGCCGGAACGACCAGCAGCAAGGGCGCCAGCCGGGCGCGCGCGTCATACTGCCAGGTCGCGGCAAAAAGCAGAGAAAAAAACAGCAAAAGAAACCAGGTAAATGCCCTTTCTGCGCTATGCATGGGTTTCCCTCCCTTTCCGCCGGCGGGCAAGCAGGATCGGCAGAGTGAGCCCCAGCACGAGTAGAATAAAAATGGTGAATGTGATCGGACGGAAGAGAAAGAAATTGCCGAATAACTGCACCGAGAGATGGAAATTCAGTTCGGCGGCCTTCCCCAGCACCATGCCCACCAAAAGCGGCGCCCGTGGATACCGCGCCTTGATCATCACATATCCCAGCAATCCGAAAATCAGGGTGGCTGCAATGTCGTAAAAACTGTTCCGGACGCCGTACGACCCCAGGAAACACAGCAGCACCACCAGGGCGGAAAGGATGGGGCCGCGGATGAGGGTTAGGCGGGCGAGGGGAGCGGCAAAGGTCATGCACATCGCGGCCCCGATAACATTTGCCAGGGCCAGGATCATGATCATGCCGTAAATCAGGTCCAAATGCTCTTCCAACATGCCGGGCCCCGGGTCTATGCCTTTCACCATGAACGCCCCCAGCAGGAGCGCCATGCCCGCCCCGCCCGGAATGCCGAAGCCGAGGGTCGGCACCAGGTTCCCCCCTTCCTTGGCATTGTTCGCGCTCTCGGGAGCGATGACGCCTTCCACGTTTCCCCTTCCGAACGTTTCGGGGCTCGAGGAAACCTGCCGGGCAAAACCATAGGTGATGAAGCTCGATACCGTCCCGCCCAGGCCGGGGATGAGCCCAATGAGGGCGCCCAGGGAACTGCACCGCAGGATCAACCACCATTTCCGGAAACAGACCGCAATGCCCTCCCAAAGATCGGCCAGGGTTCCCACCGTTTCGATGGTGCGCGCCACACCTTTTCCCCGCATCGTCCCCACGGAGATCATTTCCCCGATGGCAAAAAGGCCGACGGTAAGGGGTACCAGGTCCACCCCGTCAAAGAGATAGAGGGTGCCGAAATTATAGCGGGCATCGCCGGTCTGGGGATCGAAGCCCACCATCGCCAGCATCAGGCCCATGATCCCGCTGATCACGGCCTTCATTGTGGAGCCCGTTCCCAGGGAGGCGATATAGGAAATGCCGAGCATGATCAGCATGAATATCTCCGGCGGGCCGAAGGACATGACGATAGGGCGGATGAGCGGTATCATGATCAGGAGAAACACCGCCGCGAAGACGCCGCCCATGGCCGAAGACGTGAAGGCCGCCCCGAGAGCGACGCCCGCTTTCCCGTTGCGCGCCATGGGATAGCCGTCGAAGCACGTGGCTGCGCAGGCGGCTTCGCCCGGACAATTGATCAGAATGGAGGAAATGGCGCCGCCTGTGTTGATGACGGCATGGGTCCCGAGCAGCAGGGCGAAGGCGTCAAACGGCGTCAGCTTGTAAACGAAGGGAATGAGAATGGCCAGGGCAAACACCCCGCCCAGTCCCGGCAGGAAGCCGATAATATTTCCGAAGACCACCCCCGCCAGCAGCAGGGCCATTGAGGAAGGCGTGAAGACCTCGGCAAACCCCTCCAGCATCATTTCCATGCAGGAGAACCTCCGACAGAGAATCCCGGCGTTTTCACCGGACGACATCAATCTGGTCAGTGAAGCTCCCCGCTCAGCGAGCGGGGCTTCCCGGCCACCCTCACGGGTCCTGTCGTCAGGGAACCAGGCGGGCCCGGGCGCGTTGCATCAGGACGCCAAATAGATACTTCCGGTACGCCGGGCTGATGCCCTGGTGACGCACCGGCCGCAACTCCTTCAGGGCATCTCCCCATTCTTCTTCCGTGATTTCCCGGCGCACATCCCGCCCGGCCAGCAGCGTTTCCAGACCGGCGAGTCGGAGCGGCCGAGAACATATGCCCGTTGCCGCAACCCGGGGATTGACGAAAGCTCCCGACCGGCTCTTTTCCACGGATACCGCCAGTCCCGCCAGGGGAAAATCAATGGCCGCCCGCGTGCTGAAACGGAGGTAGGCGCTCACGCGCACGGGTTTCCCGGGGATTTTTATCCCCAGGACAATTTCTTTTTCCCCGATATCACGGGAGCGGATGCCGTCGTCCCGGTAAAATTCATTGAGGGGCGCTTCCCGCTTGCCCGCGGCTCCTCCGATGCAGACACGGGCATCCAGCGCCAGCAAGGCGGCCGGCGTATCGGCCGAGAATAGGGCATAGCAGCGCTTCCCCCCCTTGACCACATGGCATCGGTCACCCCCCTTTTTATAACAGCGGGGGAATGCCCCCGGCCCCTGCCGTTGATTGTAATACAGACAGCGCGTATCAAGGCAGAGGTTGCCGCCGATGGTCCCCATATGGCGCAATTGGGGGGATCCCACCCGTGCGGCGGCCTGGGCGAGCGCCGGGAATAAACGGCTGACCAGCTCCGATTCCCGCACATGCTGCAATGCAGAGGCCGCGCCGATAAAAACGTCATCCCCCTCCCGTTCGATGACCTTCAGTTCCGCTATATTCTTGAGGCCGATGAGCGCGGCCGGCGCCAGCAGACGCTGCCCCATCCTGGGCAGCACGTCCGTCCCGCCTCCCAACAGAATAAAGCCGCCGGACGGCGCCTTATCCATGATGTCCCAAAGTCCGGCAAGGGAGAGGGGACGATGATATGCAAAGGGTTTAAGATGCATCGCCCCCGCCCTTGCGGGATTTGAGCGCCCGCCAAACCACCTCGGACGTGATGGGAAGCTCCGTAAACCGTATTCCCGTGGCGTCGAACAGGGCATTGGCCACGGCCGGGGCCGTGGGGACCTGAAATCCCTCGCAGACGCCCTTCGCCCCGAAGGGCCCTTCCGGGTCTATGGTTTCGATAGGATAACTCCGGATAACCGGCGCCTCGCCTGAGGTGGGCACCTTATATTCCAGAAAGGTCGGGTTCATCGTCCGTCCCCCTTCGCTCAAGCGGTCTTCCGCGAGCGCCATTCCCAGTCCGCAGACAATGGCCCCCTCCGCCTGGCCCTCCAGGGCCATGGGGTTTATTGCCCTGCCGCAGTCGGACGCCGCCACTACCTGAAGAACCTTCACCTGTCCCGTCTTCATATCAACTTCCACTTCCGCCACCTGCGCGCCGTAACTGTAGGCAGGTGAAGAATTCCCGTAGCCCGTCCGGTAATCAACCATTTCACTGGGGGCGTCATAGTACCCGCGGCCCACAACGAAAACGCCTTCCTTCCTGAGCAGTTGCGCAATGGCCTCGGCAAAGGAAAGAAACAGATCATCCCGGCCACGAACGGAAATAGCGCCTTCCCGGCAGGAAATTTTCTCTTGAGGAACCGACCAGCGCCGCGCCAGGTGTTGGAAAAGCTGCTGCCTCGCGTCTGCCGCCGCCTTTTTGGCCGCATTGCCGGCGACAAACGTAACGCGGCTGGCATAGGAGCCCAGATCCATGACGCCCATTCGGGTATCGGCGGCCACCACATTGATTTTTTCCAAAAGAACGCCCAGTTCCTCGGCCACGATCTGGGCCAAGGTCGTATCGGAGCCCTGTCCGATATCGGAGGCGCCGGTAAAGAAATCCACCGTCCCATCCTCATTAGGCCGCACCAACGCCGAAGAGCTGTCGTATTCGTACAGTGAGCGCAGGGCGCTCACGTAGTCATTGCAGGCGATCCCGATGCCCCGTCCATACTGTTTCTTCCGCCGTTTCTGATGCCAGCCTGATTCCTCGGCCACTTTCAACAGGCACTCCTTTATCCCGCAGCTGGTGATCTTCTTGCCGCTTGCCGTGGTGTCCCCCGATTCCACAACGTTCTTCAAACGCACGTCCAGGGGGTCCATGCCCAGTTCCTCGGCTATCAGGTCCATCTGACTCTCGTCGGCAAAACGCACCTGGAGGGAGCCGTAACCGCGGAACGCGCCGCCGACGGGGTTATTCGTATAGACATGGTAACCGGCATACCGCACGTGGGGGATCCGATAGAGGGAAGCAAGGGATGCCCCGGCATAGGACAGGATCCCGGGCCCCCGGCTGTTGTAGGCGCCGCCGTCGGCGATGACGGTGCAATCCTTGGCCCTGAGCGTGCCGTCCTTTGCATAACCCGTCCTGATGGTGATAACCATGGGGTGGCGCTGCCGCGAGGCGATAAATTCCTCCGTCCGGGAATAGACGATCTTGACCGGACGCCCCGTTTTCATGGCCAAGAGCGCCGCGCAGAAGTCGGAGGCGAACATCTCGCGCTTGCCGCCGAACCCTCCCCCCATGCGGGGTTTAATGACGCGGATGTTTCCTTCCGCCAGCCCGATCGTCAGCGCCAGGTCCTTGCGCAGGGCATAGGGCCCCTGGGTCGTAGACCAGAGGGTGAGGCGTCCGCCGGCAAACTCCGCCACGGCGGCGTGCGGTTCCATGCTGCAGTGGATTTGCGCCTGGGTAACGAAGGTGTCTTCCCGCACGCAGTCGCTGGCCGCGAATCCCTCTTCCACGTTCCCCCAGTGGAAACGGGGCGCATAGCTGACGTTGTTCGGCGCTTCGTCGTGGATCACGGGAGCGCCTTCGCGCATAGCCTCTTCGGGACTGAAAACGGCGGGGAGTTCTTCGTACTCCACCTCAATCAGGGAAAGGGCCTCCTCGGCGGCATCCTCATCAACGGCGGCAACGGCCGCCACCTGTTCGCCCACGTACCGGACCTTCCCCACGGCGAGGCCGTATTCATCATAGTTGGAAGCGCGGTATCCGTATTTCTGTTTGAGCGTGTCTGCGCCGGTTATGACCGCAAGCACTCCCCTTACGGCCCCGGCCTTTTCGGCGTGTATGGCTGCGATGCGGGCATGGGGGAGCGGACTGCGCAGTATCCTCCCTCTCAGCATGCCCGGCAGGACAATATCAACGGTGTACTTGGCTTCGCCGGTAACGATTTCCGGGGCATCGGTCCTCGGCGTCCTCCGGCCGATAACGGAATAGTGCGCCACGTCCCCTCCCGTTACTTCTTCCCCGCCACGGGCGGCATCTGTATCGTGAGCCCCTCTTTCGCCAGTTCATCCTCAAACAACTTCCGCACCGCCGGGTCTTCATCCTCGTACTCTATCTGATCTCCGCCTTCCCGGATGCTCACCTCGCACATCTCCGTCTTGCGTCCGGTCCGGAACTTCAGTCCTTCCCAGCGCAGGGCCAGGTAGCGGGCGGGGGTTTTCCCCGTATTGAAGTGCTGATGGAACCACTGGTCCGGCGGCACCACGATGCTCCCTTCGTGCCAGTCGTATTTTTGCAGCGGCATCCCCTCCCGCCACATCAGCGTGTAGCCCTTGCCGCTCAAGATCACCACGTGGGCCCCGGGACCGTGGCGGTGCGCCTTCTTGTACGTCCCTACCGGAAATTCGGAAATGTGGGAGCAGAGGGTGTTGTTTGCTATCTCAAAATAGACGTTCTTGCTGCCTTTGCCCCGTTCCGCCCAATCCTGAAGCTGAAACGTCCTGACATCGGGAATGAAATTCGTATCCCAGACCCGCCCCGGGTGGGCAGTCCCCTTCCCGCTGAAGTAATCCGCTTCCGCGCCGTAGCGATCTTTGAACACAAAGGGATTGTGGAAAATAAACTCGTGATTGTGGAAGAGATTGATCACGGTGGGGGCGGTGGTCACGGCCAAATATTTCACCGGCTTATCACCCTGGGTATTGAAGTGCCGATGCCAGATGTTTAAGGGAGGAGAAAAAAGGCTCCCCTCCCGCCACTCGATAAACCGCTCAGGCCCCCCCTCATGCCAGAAGGTAGTCGTCCCCCGTCCTTTTAATATGAAGATCAATTCCTCAAAAAGATGACGCTGGGGTTTGAGGCTCTGTCCGGGAGGAATTTCACAGAGGTACGCGTCGTTCGTCTGCCCCCCTCCTTCGAGATTGATGAAGGCGCCCAGGCCGCCCTTTCTGCTCCAAGGCTTGAGGGGAACCTTGTCCACGTCTTCCAGGTGATAACCCGTAACCACTTCCAGCCCCTCTGATTCCAGCCACTTCTCATAGGTGGTCTTGGTGCCGAACGGCGACGGCGGCATCTTTTTTTCCTGCATGGTGCACTCCTCCTTTTTCAAACGCTAAAACTTGCCGTGTCTGGCGACTTCTGCGGTGATATCCGCCGGCTGACCGAGGACGTATTGAATGAGTTTCATGACCTCCGGTCCGGAGGTATACACCAGGTCCATCTTCATTTTCTGTGCTTCTTCCCGGACCTGCGGATCCTCGGCAATCTTGCGGAAGGCATTCCGCAAGATATCCATGATATGAGACGGCGTGCCGGGGGGCGCCACGAAGGGACGCCCCAACTGGTCGGGCGCGGCAAGAATTTTCACGATGGTCTTCAATCTCTTGTCGGCGGTGAGGTCCGCATTGACGGGCAGATTCTCAATGCCGACGGCGGAGATCGGTCCCCGCATGAGGGGTCTGATCAGGCCCCGGTCAATATAGGGCTTGGCGCTCGTATAGGTGAATCCATACCCGCTGACCTCTTTGCGCTCGATGGCGAGGAGGATGTCCGCGGTCTGGGGGTAGGTGACGAATTTTACGTTCGGACCGAGAAGCTCCCGCAAGAGCGGCACAAACTGGGAACCCGTATCTATTTCACCCGTGTTGCCGATGAAGACCGGCTCTTTTGCATTGCGGAGGTCTTCCACGGTTTTGTAAGGCGTGTCCCCGCGGATGGTAAATACCGCCGCCTCCACCGCCGCCGATCCCACCCAGGCATACTTCCTCAGGTCAAACCGAACCCCGTCCATTTTTAAGAGCTGCGACAAGGTCAGATATCGGTTGAAGGTGCCGATGGTGAGGCCGTCGGGTTTGGCCATGTTGTAGACATAATTAGCGGTAATCATGCTGCTCGCGCCTGGCATGTTCTGTACCAAGACGGTGGGCTTGCCCGGGATATGCCGGGGCAGGTGTTTTGCCATTATCCTGGCCATGCGGTCGTAGCCCCCTCCCGGGGCGTATCCCACGACGATGTTAAGGACTTTGCCCTCGTAATAGGGCTTGGCATCCACCGCACATGGCATAACAACAAGCAACGTCATCATTACAAATGCCCCCACCTTTTTTCTCATTTCCGCTCACCTCCTCAATTAAATTCCGTCTTAAAGGGGCCGATCAAAAATCACCCCCGGCGGCCCATTGTGGCCGCGCTCCAGCCGGTTGCGCGAAAAAAAATCAGACAGGCAGGCTTACCCTGCAATGAAGAAAACGATGAAAATCGCACTTGCCGTTAAAGATATGAACATCTGCCCTTAAGGCAGGCGCAAAAAGATGATAGCGGCGGCTCCCTCATGGTCGGCGGAGCCGCGGCGCAAAAAGACAGGCATCAGATAAGCAGGGCAGTTATCAGGATTTAAACAACCGTGAAAACTGCCATTTTTTCCTTTTTTTCCAATTTCCCCGGTGATAGGCATAGCTCGCCACAAGCGGCAACACCGACGTCGCTTCGGCATAAACCATCTGTTCGAAAACCGTGTCCACCTTGCCCCAGGAACAGGCCTCCCGCAACGTGGAGCCGGAACAGCCCCCGTCCCGTACGTCGGCAACGGTAATCTGCACCGCATATTTGTGCATCGGCACTTCCTTCCCCAAAAGTTCGGCGCAGATCACCGTATCCTGGGCGAAGTTTTTCGGCACCCCCCCGCCGATCATGAGAAGCCCCGTGACCGGGGCCTTCATTTTGATCATGGTCAATTCGCGGAAATCCTTCACCGAATCTATGGAAACGTGTTCCTCGGCATGCTGATGCTGATGCATGACAAGCCCGAAACCGGCGCTGCTGTCGGAAAAAGCGGGACAGAAGATAGGGACATCGCGCTCATATGCCGCCTGCACGAGGGAGTTCTTCTTTCGGGAGTGGACCGTCAGGTACCGCCCCATTTCCCGGATGAATTCCCGTGAAGAATAGGGGCGGGGCGGCAGTGAATCGGCTATTTTGCTGATTGTCCGATCGCAAACCTGCAACTCCTTCTCATCAATGAACGTATCGTAAATCCTGTCAATATACAGTTCCCGCAGTTTCCTGTCGTCCACGTGTGAACTGCCCTGGTAATGCCTAAATCCCAGCGCCTCAAAAAAATCCATGTCCACGATCGCGGCGCCGGTGGCGACCACCGCATCCACCATGTTATTTTTAATGAGATCCACATAGACCTGCATGCAGCCGCCGGCGCCGGTACTGCCGGCAATTGTAAGGATAACGGCGCATTTTTTATCGGCGAGCATGCGATCATAGATATCCGCGGCACGGGCAAGTTCCCGCGCGGTAAAAGACATCTTCTCCATTGCGCCGAGTATGGCTTCGGCATTAAAGGATTTTATATCTATGTGCTCTACCGGCACTTTCAGGTAATCTTTTCTTTTCATAGTCTCCTCAAAAACGATTATTCCTCTCCGTGTACTCTTAAATCATCGCCCGATAAATGTCAACCGGAATGGAAAACGCCTCTCTCACAGCACTGCCTTGCCGAATTTCAGGCAATCGCCTTCATTTTGGTTCTTGTGTTACCCGTTGCTCCGTGATAGGGAGACACCGTACCCCTTGCGCGGCTTACGGCGGTTATACCATGACCGATAAGAAACATATCAGGAAAACCATACTGGCTTCCCGCAACGCCCTTTCCGGCCGGCAAATCGAATCCATGAGCAGGCGGATATTCGAGCGTTTCACCCGTTTGGATGAGGCGCGCATATGCTCCACCATGATGGCATTCCTTCATTTTGGGACAGAGGTGATTACGGACACTATCATCGCTTGGGGATGGCGGGAAGGAAAACGGGTGGCCGTGCCGCTCTGCCAGCCGGAAACAAAACAGCTGATCATCTCCGCAATTGAAACATTTGACGATGTGGAACCGGGATATTTCGGCGTGAGGGAACCCAAAAAACATCTGCTGAAGCCGCTCGAAAAAAGTCAGATTGATTTGGTGCTCGTGCCGGGAGTAGCTTTTGACAGGAGAGGATACCGGGTAGGGTACGGCGGCGGTTACTATGACCGTTTCCTGTCTGCAATCGGAAAAGATGTGCCCAAAATAGGACTTGTTTTTGCCAGCCAGTTGATCGAAGCAGTGCCTGCGGACAGTCACGACCTCCCCGTGGATAAAATCATTACGGAAGAGGAAGTCATTGTTGCAGGATCAAATTAAAGGCAGGACATTCCTGCACAGCCGGAAGCGTTCCCGCTATCCCTTTTTTTCCTTCTGCAGCTCCAACGACTTCTCGGTGGTCCTCCTGAGCCGGAAGGCCACCGCCTTGAGCATCTGCTGGAAATCGGCGGAGAGCTTGTTGAATTCCCTGTCGAAAAAAACCCGATCAATGATACCGACCACCGTCTTCCCCTTGGCCGTGGCTGTCGCGGAACGAGGGGTTTTGTCGATGTAAGCCATCTCACCGAATATATCCCCCGGTTTCAGAACCTCAATGACGATTTTCTGGCCGTCCACTATTTTGGAGATCTCCACCTCGCCCTCGTCCAGAACGTAGATCCAGTCGCCGCTGGACCCGTCTTCGAAGATCACCTGCCCGTCTTGGAACGTTTCATACGACGCGATTTGAAACATTGTATCCCTCCCCTGTGCATTCGGTGCATGCCTGTTACTTATAAACAAAAACTTCGGGCAGCGCAAGCCGCTAAATTGAACCGCCTCTTAGGTGTGGTTTGCCGGTACGTTACCCGGTCATGAAAGCCATACGGAAACATCTGGACGTATCCCTTATCAAATCCGGATATCGTAGATCTTCCAACACGGCCTTGACAGCAATCGCCATTTCGGTTATAAGCCATTCGGAAAGTGAGGTAAGCGGCTTTTCCCGGAATAAAACAAACGGGCTCGGATTCGGAGCCCGCTTTTTTTTACCCTCGCGGGAAAGCACAAAAGGAAAGACATGGGCGCGGACAACCGTAAAGAAATAGACTGCCGGCGGACGTTCGGCATCATCAGTCACCCCGACGCGGGCAAGACGACCCTGACGGAGAAGCTCCTGCTGTTCGGCGGCGCCATCCAGACGGCGGGCGCCGTCAAGGCCCGCAAGTTGGCGCGATACACCACCAGCGACTGGATGGCGATGGAGAGGGAGCGCGGCATTTCCGTCTCCTCCTCGGTGATGAAGTTCAACTATCGTGATTACGAAATAAATCTCCTCGATACCCCGGGACACAAGGATTTTTCCGAGGACACCTATCGCGTGCTTACGGCCGTTGACAGCGCCCTGATGGTTATTGACAGCGGGAAGGGGGTGGAAAGCCAGACCAAGAGGCTCATGGAGGTATGCCGGATGCGCAATACCCCCATCATGACGTTCATCAACAAACTGGATCGGGACGGACTGGACCCCCTGACCATTCTGTCCGACATCGAAGACAAGCTGCAAATAGAATGCGCCCCCATGACGTGGCCCATCGGCATGGGAAAGTCCTTCCACGGGACCTACAATATCTACCGTAAGCAATTGCACCTTTTTTCTCCCACCCACGGCGGCAAGATTCAGGAAGGCATCGTTATCAACGATCTGAATGATCCCCGTTTGGAGGAGATTCTTGGCAGCCAGGCCGACGAACTGAGAAACGGCGTAGAGCTTCTTGAGGGGGCTGCCAGCCCCTTCCATACCGAGGAATATCTGAAGGGAAACCAGACGCCCGTGTTTTTCGGCAGCGCCATTAATAATTTCGGGGTAAAAGAAATGCTGGACGCCTTTGTAGAGCTTGCCCCTCCCCCGCTGGCGCGGCCGACAACCACGCGCCGGGTTTCGCCCTACGAGGAGGAATTTTCCGGCTTCGTTTTCAAGATCCAGGCCAATATGGATCCTGCCCATCGCGACCGCATCGCCTTTGTGCGCATCTGTTCGGGCAAATTCTCGCGGGGGATGAAGGTCCGGCACCACCGCACCGGCAAGGATATGCAGGTGCACAACGCCATTATCTTCATGGCCCAGGACCGCACGAATGTGGATGAGGCCTATCCCGGCGATATTATCGGCATCCATAATCACGGCACCATAAAGATCGGGGATACCTTCACCGAACGAGAGCCTCTTACGTTTACCGGCATCCCCAATTTTGCGCCCGAGCACTTCCGCCGGGTACGCCTGAAGGACCCCCTGAAAACCAAGCAACTGGAAAAGGGGCTGCTCCAACTGGCGGAAGAAGGGGCCGTGCAGTTGTTCCGTCCCATCGCCGAGAGCGGTTATATCCTGGCAGCCGTAGGGGAATTGCAGTTCGATGTCATCATGGCCCGCCTCAAGGATGAGTACGGCGTCCACGCCTTTTACGAACACGTCAATCTGTATACCGTGCGCTGGATCGGCTGCGACAACCGCCGGAAGCTGAAGGAATTCGAAAAACAGTTCCAGACCAATATGGCCCTCGACGCCGAAGGGAACCTTGCCTACCTGGCGGCAAACGAATGGCGGCTCGGCGACACCATGAAACAATGGCCGGAGATCATATTCCACAAAACCATTGAACACAGCTGATGGCCCCCTCGTAAATTCCCCCGCAAGAACAACCGTATTACCCCGTGGGAATTTTTTCTTGACAAAGGACTAACATTTATATAGATAGATGTAAGACAAAGGAGTAAACGATGTTCAAATCTGTCCGCACTGATCGGATATCCATTACTATCGTCAATCAGATCAAGAATGCGATTTTCCAGAAAAAGCTGATGCCGGGAGACAAGCTTCCCTCTGAGCGCCAGCTTATGGAACAGTTTCAAACCAGTCGGGTAACGATTCGGGAGGCCTTCCGAACGCTTGAAAATTCCGGCATTCTTGAGATAAGACGCGGCGTCGAAGGCGGCGCCTTTGTCCGGGACCCTTCCGCAACGGTCATCAACAATTTTCTCAGCGATATGCTCCTGATGGGAAACATCGCCATCTCCAATCTCACGGAAGCGAGGCTGGCCATGGAGCCTTTTTCCGCAAAAATAGCAAGCGAGAGGATGAACGAGGCCTGCCTGAAGCGGATGAGGGAAAATATCGGGGAGGCGAAAGACTGTCTAAAGAAAGGAAATCATAACGACGCCCGTCTGCTCAACCTTGAGTTCCACCGGATACTCGCCCATGCGTGTGAAAATCCGGTGATTTTTTTCCTGATTGACTCGATAATGGAGATCATGGAAAAAAATATTTCCTCGCTTTTCCTCTCCGTTGATTCCGTCCGTCGAACCATAGAACATCACGAAATGATCTATGACGCGATTATAAAAGGAGATCACGATGACGCCCGGCGGTTAATGTTGGAACATATCCAGGATATCCAGAGCGCCCTGGAGGCGCTGGACATTGAGGCCGCCTTTCGCAGCAGGAAAGCGGCTCAGGACGTCTGAATCCGGCCGCGAGTGAACGCGCCATGATACGCTTCCTAACGGGAGCAAAGCTCTTCGCCGCGCGCTAAAAAAGCATCAATGATGATGCACACACTAACAGGTCAAACATCAGTTAAGGAGGGGAAATATGGTAGATCTTTCCGTTACTATTGGAGGCGTTCGATTCAAGAACCCAATTGTTGTCGGTTCTGCAACTCCCACCATGAACGCCCTCGGCATGAAGAAAGGGATCGAGGGCGGCGCGGGATCGGTAATCGCCAAGTCTCTTTTCGGCGATTCCGGCAAACTGGGGAGGCAGTTCCCCAGGCCCCGTTTTAAGCTTTTTGATTATCGAGAATATCCGGGATACCCCGATAAGCTGCCCCATTCATTCACCCTTCGCTCCCTTGAAGAATGCTCCAGCTTTGACTATGAAACCTACATGAAAGACATCAACAAGGCCAAGGAGCTCGTCGGCGACAGCGGCGTCATCATCGCCAGTCTTTCGGCGGCCACCATGGATGAATGGATCACCATGTGCCGGATGGTGAACGAGACAAAGGCCGACTTCGTCGAGCTCAACAATTCCTGCCCCTTCGCGGCCGACATGGGGGTGAAGATGGGGGCCGGCGCCGTGGACCTCACGGCCCAGTTCATCAAGGCCTGCAAGGAGGTTCTGACAAAGCCCTTCAGCGTCAAGATCACTCCCCAGACGAATGATCCGGTGTCGGTTGCCAAGCAGGTGGAACAAGCCGGCGCTTACGCCGTCAACATGTCCGCCCGGCTTGCCGGGATCATGATTGACATCGAGACGGCCAGCCCCATTGCCTTTGGCTCCCAGGCCGGTTACGGCGGACCCTACCTTATCGGCTACGGTTTGAAAATGGTCAGTCAGGCGGCAAAGGAGCTGAAAATTCCCATCATTGCCGGATTGGGGGTTTGGGACTGGCAGGATATCATCCGCTACACCATGGTCGGAGCCACCCTGGTTCAATCGGGCGTCGGGATTATGCTTCAGGGATATAACGTCTCGAAGAAATGGCAGGATCAGATGACCGCATGGATGGAAGCGAAGGGATACGGGAGCCTGGATGAAATTCGGGGAATTGCCCTCAAAAACATCGTGAAGACGGCGGATGTTCCCCGGAAACCGACCAATGTCGGGATGGCCATTGACGTCGCCAAATGCACGCGCTGCGGCGTCTGCCTGAAAAGCTGCTTCTATGACGCCATCACCTTGACCAAGGCGGGGGCGATCATCAACACGAAAAAATGCGACGTCTGCGGCATGTGCGCGGAAGTCTGCCCGACTTATGCACCCTATATGGTAAAGCGGTAAGAAAGGATGCGCACGTGGAAGGTTTGAAAACAGATCTTCTCGTCATGGGAGGGGGAGGGGCCGGCAGCCGCGCCGCCTACGAGGCAAAAAAGGCCCACCCCGAACTGAAAGTGCATATGGCGGTAGCCGGAAATTACGGCTCGAGCGGCAGCACCAACCTGATGGCTTCCGAGAGCCTGGGGATCAATGCGCCCTTCAACTTCATGGGGGACGGCGACAGTCCCGACGTTTATTATCAGGACATGCTTGAGACGGGCGGCGGCCTGAGCGATCCCTCCCTCTGCAGGATCATCGCCGATGAAGCCTGCGACCGCATCAGTGAACTGATCGGCCTCGGCGTGAAGTTCGATGCGGAAAAAGGGAAAATCATCCAACGCAAACTCTCCGGCTGCGCCAAGGCGAGATCCCTGACCTGCGGAGGCGCGACGGGCAGGGAAATCGTCCGCGTCCTGAAGAAATGCCTTATTGGGCTGGGGGTGGAAATCCTGGAAAACATCCGCGTCCTCGACCTGGTGAAAGACGATAATGGCCGGGTCCGCGGCGCAGTGGCCGTCACCGGGGGAAAACCCGTTCTTATCGAAGCCAAAGCGGTCATCCTCGCCGGCGGCGGCGCGGGAAAAATCTTCCGGCAGAGCGTCAACCCCCCCACCCTGGAAGGAGACGGCTGGTGCATGGCCTACCGGGCGGGGGCGCGCCTGATCAATATGGAGTTCTTTCAGATCGGCCCGGCGGTTTTTCACCCTCCCATCCTCTTTATCATCCATAGCCATATGTGGCGGCTGAAGCCCCGTCTTACCAACGCCCTCGGCAAGGAATTCCTTGCGTCCCATTGCCCGGCCGGCGTTGATCCCGGCGAAGTGCTGGATCTCAAAGCCATGTCCTATCCCTTTTCGGTTCGAACGGCGTCAATGTACCTCGATATCGCCCTATTCAAGGAGATCGCGGCGGGAAGGGGAACCGCCTCAGGCGGCCTCTACTTCGACGTCACCCACGTGGGCAAAAAGACGCTGCTTAAGCGGGCCCCCATTACCTACGGAACGTTGAAACAAGCGGGCGCCGATTTAGCGAAGGAACCAATCGAAATCGGCATGGCCGTCCAGAATTTCAACGGCGGGATTTTCATTGACCGAAATGGATATACGGGTGTCGAAGGTCTCTATGCCGCCGGCGAGATAAGCGGCGGCCCGCACGGCGCCGATCGTCCGGGCGGGAATAATCTTATTGACACCCAGGTATTCGGCTATCGGGCGGGAAGGGCGGCAGCCGAATTCGTCTCTTCCGGCGATTTCAAGCCTTTTAAGCCCCCCCGGGCGGAAGCATTTACGTTCGAGCCGCTCTCCCCGGAAGACAAACGCCTGATCGCCGAAAGCGCCCTCCTCTATTCATCTCATCTGAGCGTCGTGCGAACGAAACAAGGGCTCCGGGAAATTCTCGATTTTGCCGACGCGCATCGGAATAATCAAAGCGTCCTGGTCCGGAACCGGCTCCTCATGGGAACGATTCTAACAACGGCCGCCCTTGTTAGGGAAGAGAGCCGGGGCACCCACTACCGGGAAGATTTCCCCGCAAGCGATGGGGCGTGGATCAAAAGGATTGTCATATCCCGCGGGAGGGACGGCGATCCGTGTGTGGAAGGAAAAGAACAGCCGTCAAATCGGCTTTAACCGTGAAGCGCTAAACTGCTGGAGGTGATTGCAATGAGAACGAAATGGAATCCCTGGATTGTTGTAGCGGTCGTCTTTATAGGCATTGCCCTGTGGGGAGGATCGTCCGAAAAATTGTTTGCCGAGAGCCCGAAGGAGCTCGCCATTGCCACGGCCAGTTCGGGAGGGGCCTGGTTTCCCATCGGCGCAGGCATGTCCGAGGTGATTAAGAGAGCGGTGCCCGGCGTTCAGGCGCGCGTCCAGACCACGGGCGGCGGGGTCGAGAACGTGAAGCTCGTCCACGACGGGAAGGTGGAGATCGGCATTACGATCAGCTACCTCGCTTACAACGGCTACAACGGCATTGATCCCTACAAGAACAAGATGCAGAACATCCGCACCCTCTTCTCCGGGCTTTCCACCGGGGTGATGCAGGTGGTTGTCCCGGCAGGCTCCAAGATTAAAAGCCTTGCAGACTTGAAGGGCAAGAAGGTTGCCGTAGGGCCTGCGGGCGGCGGCGCCCTCACGGTGCTTTCCGACATCTTCCAGGAATTCGGCTTCACGATGAGCAACATCACGCCGAGCTACGTGGCCTACGATGAGGGCGTCATGATGATGACCGACGGCCATATTGACGCCGCCGTCGTTTACGCCGCCATGCCCACGCCGGCAATCAAGACACTGGCGACGGGACCCCACGCCTTCCGCATGCTCGACCTGGAGGAGAAGATGCAGAAGACCCTCCTTGCCAAATATCCGTACTATGTCCCGATCACGATCAAAAAAACCGTCTACAATACGGGCGCGGATGTCCGGGTCGTGGGCACGCCGAATATCGTCATTGTGAGCAGCAAGCTTCCCGACGATCTCGTCTATAAGATTACGAAGGCTTCCTTCGAGCCCGCCGGGTTGGAGATGATCCGTAACTCCCATCCCTCAGCCAAGGCGCTGACGCTGGAAAAGGCGGCCCTGGCCGCTGTTCCCCTTCATCCCGGAGCGGAAAAATTCTTCCGGGAAAAGGGCATACTGAAGTAACGATTTCCAATTGAAGGAAGGGGATTGAGGCATGGAGGATAAAAAGCGGATAACGGATGCGGTCGTGCGATGGGTGATGATAGGCAGTTCCCTGTTTACGCTCTATACGGCGGGGTTCGGTCTGCTCTCTGCCCTGACTCAGAGATCTATCCACTGGGTCTTCATGTCCTTCCCCCTTTTCCTTCTCTTTCCCATGATCGGCAAGAACAGGGGAAAAGTGACGTGGATGGATTATCTGCTGGCCGCAGGCGCGGTGGCTTCGGGCATTTACCTGACCCTGACCTGGGGCGACGACCCCCTGCGGCTTGGAGATCCTTCCCGCCTCGACACGGCGATGGGCTTGATCATGATTATCGTGGTTCTCGAGGGCAGCCGCCGCACTATCGGCATGTCGCTCACCGTCATCGCCCTCCTTTTTCTGGCCTACGCATATTTTGGACCGTATATACCCGGCGCATTTCGCCACAAGGGATTCGATCCCGTCAGCCTCATCTCATTTCTGTACAGCACAACGGAAGGCATATACAGCCTCCCCATGGGCACGTCGGCGACCTACATCATTATTTACGTCCTCTTCGGGGCCTTCTTGACCCAGTCGGGGGCGGGCCGGCTCTTCGTTGATCTTGCCCATGCAGCCACGGGGAGGCTCCGGAGCGGCCCCGCCCAGACCACGATTATGAGCAACGCCCTCATGGGGATCATCTCGGGATCGCCGGTGGCCAACGTAGTGACTACCGGGGCCTTTGCCATGCCCCTGATGAAGGAAACGGGATACCCCATGATTACGGCGGCAGCCCTCCTGGCCGTGGCCGCCTGCGGCTCCATGTTCACCCCGCCGGTGATGGGCGCCGGGGCCTTCATGATCGCCGACTACTTGGCGGTGCCCTACGGGGACGTGGTGATGGCGGCCGTCATCCCGGCGGCCCTGTTCTACCTCAGCATCGTCATTTTCGCCGATTCAACGGCCGCCCGGAGCGGCCTCCATGGATTGCGCACAGCAGAACTGCCGGACTGGAAGAATGCCCTCGCACAGAGGGGCTATCTCCTGATTCCCATCATCGCGCTCGTGATCTTCATCGTCATGGGCTGGAGCGCCCTCAAGACCGCCTTCTGGTGCATCCTCCTCATGCTTGTCATTTCCTGGATCAGGCCGGAGACCCGGATGAACTTCTCCAAGGTTCTCTCGGCCCTCGAAACAGGCTCGCGGGACAACCTGGTCATTGCCGCCGCCTGCGCCGTTTCCGGGATCATCGTGGGGGTGGATGCGGCAACGGGGCTGAGCGTAAAGCTCTCGAGCTACTTAAACGCCCTGTCCGGGAACAACCCGGTGATGGCCCTGATTCTCACCATGTTCGCCGCCCTCGTGCTTGGGCTGAGCCTGCCTCCCACACCCGTGTACATCATACTGGCGGCCCTCACCATCCCTTCCCTGATCGCCATGGGGATTGCGCCGATGGCGGCGCATTTCTTCGTCTTCTACTATGCCTGCATCGGGGCGATCACTCCCCCCGTCGCCCTCGCCGCTTACGCCGCCTCGGGGATCGCCAAGACGGATCCCTGGACTACGGGCTGGGTTGCCTGCCGCATGGGACTGGTGAGCTACATCGTTCCCTTCGCTTTTGTCCTCGATCCGGCGCTGTTGCTCGGAGGCAAGGCTTCCTTGACGAGCACCATCTCCTCCATCGTCACGGCCGCCGCGGGCGTGGTGTTTTTATGCTACGGGGTAGAGGGATACTTCCGCCGTCCCCTGTCTCTATTGGTCAGGATATTTTTCACCTGTGGCGGCCTGGGGCTCATGCTCCCCGGACCGAGGATAAAACTCGTTTCCCTCGGCCTGATCGGGCTGGGTTTTCTTGCCGCACGCTTTTTGTCCTCTCCTGGAGGGGAAGAAGGGATATCGGTCAATGGCTAATCAGGATCTGAGAACTTTTATCGAAAAAGCGCGGGAGGCCGGAGAGATCGTCGAGATAACCAAACCGGTCAGCCCCCGTTTCGGTCTTACGGCAGTGGCCGCCAGACTCGAAGAGTCGGGCCGCTGGCCTGCCCTCTATTTCAGCCGGGTAGCGGGGAGTTCTTTCCCCGTCCTTACCAACGTGTTTGCGGGACGCCGCCGCCTTGCCCTCTCACTCGGATGCGATGAACGTTCCTTGAACGCGGTCTACCGGGAACGGGAGGACCGGCTCACCAAACCGGTGCTGGTCTCCTCCGGGCCCGTCCAGGAAATAGTCGTGACGGGGGCGGACGTAAACCTGAACGACCTCCCGATCGTTACCCATAATGAAAAAGACGCGGGCCCCTACATTACCGCGGGTGCCATGGTCGTTCGCGATCCCGACACGGGCATACGGAATGTCGGCATTTACCGGCACATGCTCCATGAACGGAACAAGTTGGGAATCCACATGGCCGAGACGAGTCATATAAGCTATGTCTTCGAAAAATACGCAAAGCGGAAAGAGCCCATGCCGGTGGCCATCGCCATCGGCCACCATCCCGCATTTTATCTGGGCGTTTTGAGTTTTGTCCCCTTCGGGATAGATGAATATGAAGTCGTGGGCGGCCTGTTCGGCGAACCCCTTGAGCTGGTGAAATGCAAAACCGTGGATATTGAGGTTCCCGCCGCGGCGGAGATTGTCCTCGAAGGACACGTCGCCCTCGATGAATCCCGCCTGGAAGCCCCCTTCGGCGAATATACCACCCTCTATGGACTGCAAAGACAGAATCCCGTGGTCACCGTCACGGCCATCTCCCGGCGTAAAGACCCCATATACCTGGACTGCTTTTCCGGCCATCTCGACCACCAGCTCATGGGCGGCACCCCGAGGCTGAGCGTCATTTACAAGAACGTGCGCGGCGCCTGTCCGAGCGTTCAAGACGTCTATATGCCTCCCTCCGGGTGCTGCCGCTTTACCTGCTACATATCCATCAGGAAACGGCATGAGGGGGAGGCCAAGAACGCCATTGCCGCCGCCATTGCCTCCGACGCCTTCATCAAGTATATCGTGGTGGTTGACAATGACATCAATATCTTCAATGACGAGGCCGTGTTGCAGGCTATCGCCACGCGGCTCCATCCCGATGAGGACGCATTTATGATGAGGGGAGCGAAAGGCCACCCCCTGGATCCTACGGCAAAGAAGGGCTACCTCGTCACCAAGATCGGCATTGACGCAACGAAACCGCTCGCGAATTATCCCGAGACGGTGCGGGTGCCGGGAATGGATCAGATTGACCTGAAGGAATTGGGGATTGGCTGATGCCCGGTTCCCGGTGAGGGGAACTCCCTGCCGACGGTTTTTCGGATGGTTAGCGGCTCACCGGGGCGAGCCTGGTCCAGCTTACGGGATTCCAGGTAGGATCTATGTCGGGGACCTTTTTTTCGTCGTAGGGATCGAGGCCGCATTTCCTGGCAAAGTAGCGGTGAAAGGCAACGCAGCCCGTCAGCTCCGGGTGGAAGACCGTCACCAGCACATCCCTGCTCTCCGCCGCGGCAATGTAGTTGTCCTTTTTGAGCAGGACCTTCACCCCTTTGCCCGCCTTTTTAATCTGCGGCGCCCGGATAAACGTGAGGGGGAGCGGCCGTGATGAAAAGGCCGGGATACGGGCATCATCCCGAAAACTATCCAGTTGACTGCCGAAGCTGTTCCGCTCAACCTCAATATCAATAAGCCCGAGGACAGGCTGTTCTCCCACAACAACACGGGCGAGGACGATCGCGCCGGCACAGGTGCCCCAGAGCTTCATCCCCCGCCGGAACTCCCGGACAATAACCTTGTCTATTTCGAAGATATGGAGGAGGCGGGCGAGGCAGGTGCTCTCGCCGCCGGGAATGATCAGACCCGCAAGGCCTTCGAAATCGGCAGGAATTTTCACCGGCCGGCACGCCACCCCGAGACGCTCCAGATGATCGAGATGCTCGCAGACCCCTCCCTGCAGATTGAGGACGCCGATTGCGGAGGGCTGCCGATGTTTTTTTGCCTTGGAAACAACCGTTGCCATAACCCGACGCCTTACCAGCCGCGCTTGGCCAGAAGCTGTTCCTCGGGAATCGCCGCAATTTCCAGACCGGGCATGGCGCTCCCCAGTCCCATGGACGCCTTCAGCACTTTGGCCGGATTATTGTAATAGGCGGTTGCCTTGACGATGGCGCGGGCGCGGAGCGCCGGATTGTCGGACTTGAATATGCCGGAGCCCACGAAGACGCCATCGCAGCCGAGCTGCATCATGAGCGCCGCGTCCGCGGGCGTGGCAATCCCCCCGGCGGCGAAATTCACCACCGGCAGGCGTCCCAACTCGCGCACCTTCAGGGCAAGTTCATAGGGTATCCCGTTCGCCTTGGCAAAACCCGTCACCTCTTCGAGGGGCATGCCTGCGAGCTGCCTGATCTCCCGGTTCATCGTCCGCATGTGGCGCACCGCCTCCACCACGTTTCCCGTTCCCGCTTCTCCCTTGGTGCGGATCATGGCGGCGCCCTCGGCTATGCGGCGCGCGGCTTCTCCGAGATTGCGGGCGCCGCAGACAAAGGGAATAGAAAACTTGGTCTTGTCAATGTGGCACTCTTCGTCGGCGGGGGTCAGCACCTCGCTCTCATCAATGTAGTCAATCTTGAGGGCCTCCAGTATCTGCGCTTCCACAAAATGCCCGATCCGGGCCTTCGCCATGACGGGTATGGTGACCGCCTTCTTGATCTGGGCAATCATGGCGGGGTCGGACATCCGGGCCACGCCGCCGTCCCTGCGGATATCGGCAGGAACCCGCTCCAGCGCCATCACGGCGACAGCGCCAGCCTCTTCGGCGATTTTTGCCTGCTCAACGTTGGTCACATCCATGATGACGCCCCCCTTGAGCATCTGCGCCAACTGGACGTTGAGTTCGTATCGTTTCTTGTCCACGGTATCTCTCCTCCTCTATAGGTCATTTACGCTGTTGGGAATACTAACGGTGCCTGATTCGCAAAAAAATCCGAAAGAGCACCTTTTCGCCCTTTTTGTCATTCCCGTCATCCCTTGTCATTCCCGCGGAGGCGGGAATCCAGTATTTCAAGCAGTCCCGCTATGCTACATTACTATAGCGATGGCCGTTCCAATAATCAAGGGCATAAAAACGTTCGGGACGGCTTCGGAAAAAGTTCAGAGGCAAGGCGCGCAAATCATGAGGAATGAGACGTACAGTGCGCGTACGTCGCAGTGACGAATGATGAAGCGCAACACAGCATCTGGGCTTTTTCCGAAGCCGTCACCACTGCATCCTGGTCTTCACCCCCTGCGCATCCAGGTAGCTCTTGATCTCCGGGATGGTATGGGTGCGGTAATGAACCATGGAAGCAATCAGGGCGGCATCGGCATGTCCGCGGGTAAGGACGTCGGCCAGGTGCTCCGGTTCCCCTGCCCCGCCGGAGGCGATGACCGGTATCCTCACACCCGTGGCAATCAGGGACGTAAGCTCGATCTCGTAGCCTTCCTGGGTGCCGTCGGCGTCAATGGAATTGAGGCATATCTCGCCCACGCCGAGCTCCTCCGCTTTTTTTGCCCACCAGAGGGCATCAATTCCCGTATATTTTCTGCCACCGTGGATGACTACCTCATAGCCGGAGGGGGTTTTCGGACTTTTTACCACCTTCTTCACGTCCATGCCCAGCACGACGCACTGGCTGCCGAAGGCGCGGGCCCCCTCGCCGATGAGCGGCGGATTGTTCACCGCCTCGGAATTAACGCTGATCTTTTCGGCGCCGGCAAGGATGACGCGCCGCATGTCCTCCACGGTACGGATGCCTCCCCCCACGGAAAAGGGGATGAAGATCGTCTCCGCCACCCGCCTGACCACATCAATCATGATGTCCCGGCCTTCCGATGACGCCGTGATATCGTAGAAGACGATCTCGTCCGCCCCCTGTTCGTAGTACTCTCGTGCCGCATCCACGGGGTCGCCGATGTCAACGTTGCCTTTGAACTTTATCCCCTTCGTCAGCTTGCCGTCGCGCACGTCCAGACAGGGGATGATCCTTTTACTGAGCATCTTCCCCCCCCCAGCGGCAGAAATTGGCCAGTATCTTCAATCCCGGCGCCCCGCTCTTCTCCGGATGAAACTGGACGGCCACCAGGTTCTTGCGGGCAATGGCGGCGCAGAACCGAATGCCGTAATCCGTCCAACCGATGCCCCACTGCTCGTCATCCGGCGCCGGGTAATAGGAATGGACAAAGTAGAATTCCGCGCCTTCCGGAAGTCCCTGAAATACGGGATGGCTGCGCCGGAAGGCAACCTGGTTCCATCCCATGTGGGGGATCTTGAGCAAACGGCCATTATCCCGCAAATCGGCGGGGAATCTTTTGACTCTGCCCGGAACGATCCCCAGGCAGGCGGTGTTGTCGTTCTCCTCGCTGTATTCGAAAATAACCTGGGTACCGAGACAGATGCCGAGCACCGGCTTCCCGGCGCGCACCTCCTCTGCAATAATCGTATCCAGGCGGCCGGCACGGAGATTCGCCATGGCCTCGCCGGCGGCGCCGACACCGGGAAAAATGATACGGCTTGCCGCCCGCAACATTGCCGGGTCATTGGTAACCTCGCACGGCTCTCCCAGATACTGCAACGCCCGCTGAACGCTGGTAATGTTCCCGGCGCGGTAGTCCACAATCGCTATCATCGTTTATCCTTCTTTTCTTCTTCAAACACTTTTTTCACTTTTTTTCAATACCTTTCCCCGCATAACGGATGCCCTGCCAGGCGCCCCTTCTCACCAGCTCCGCATCAATGGCATTCAACACCTCCATTTTCTTGGCAGCCCAAGACGGGGCGAGAAAGATATCCCGGTAGCCGTCAGCCGTCAAGCGCTGGATCACCATCTCCGGCGGCAGTACTTCGAGAATATCACTCACGACGGCAACATATTCGTCCCGTTCCATCATCGCTATCTTGCCTTCTTGATAAAGTCTGCCCATCTCCGTTCCCTTCAGGGCAAGCAGCGCATGAATCTTGATACCCTGGACGGGCAGGGATGCCAGAAACTCCGCCGTCCGCAACATGTCCTCATGTGTCTCACCCGGCAGGCCCACGATGATGTGGACGCAGATATTGATGCCACCGCCCGCCACCCGATGCACGGCATCGGTGAACGTTTGCCGGTCGTGGCCCCGGTTGAGAAGGCGCAGTGTTTCCTCGCGGGCGGACTGGAGGCCGAATTCGAGCCAGACGTGGCGCTCCGCGGCATAGCTCTCCAGCAATTGTATCACTTCGTCGGATATGCAGTCCGGTCGCGTCCCCACGGAAAGGCCGATCACGTCTTCCTCGGCCAGCGCCTCGTCGTAGAGGGCCTTCAGTTTTTCATAGGGGCCGTAGGTGTTGGTAAAGGTCTGGAAATATGCAATAAATTTTACCGCCGCCCGGTGTTGCCGGTAATGGATCTTCCCCATGCGGATCTGCTCGGCAACGGACGGAAGGGGGCCAGCCTGACGCAGACGGGAGCCCCGACCGTCGCAATAGATGCAGCCTTCCGTGGAGAGTGTGCCGTCCCGGTTCGGGCAGGTGAAACCCGCATCAATCTGCAGTTTGTACACACGGCACCCGAACCTGTTCCGCCAGAAGCTCTTCAGGTCGTAGTAATTCTTCTCGTTGTTCCAGAAATCGGGTTTTGCCAAACGATGCCCCCTTTTCAAAAATATATCCCCGCAAACGATCCTATCAAAAACAGCGGGAATATGAAACAGAAGGAATATTTTCCGGTTACAAATTATCCCTAAATCTGATAGCGTAGCGCCTCAACCTTTCAGGGAGGCTTCGGATGGGTGCGCAACTCTTTCTGGAACGCTTTCTCTGGTTTGACGCCGAGGTGCGCAAAAACAGATTCCCCAACGCCTCGACGCTCGCCCGGCAATGCGAATGTTCCGCAAAGACGGCCCAGCGCTCCATCGAGTTCTTCCGCGACCGGATGTCGGCTCCCCTTGAATACGACGCCGTCCGCAAAGGCTTCTCCTACAGCGATCCTCACTACCAAATTCCCGTCTTGCGTCTCAGTGAAAAGGAACTTCTCTCGCTCCTCATCTCGAAGAAGCTCCTGAGCGACGCGGCAGCCGGGCCGTTGAGCGACGACCTCGATCACGTCGTCGCCAGGCTCGGCGCCATCCTCGCGGAAAACGTCCCCACGAAAGTACGACCGGACAAAACATTTTCCTTCCGTTCCATCGAATTCTCCCCGACCAACCCCGCCCTCTTCAGCCACATCAGCAACGCCCTCCTGACCTCGCGCCTTCTCACCTTCAGTTACTACTCGCCGGTCCGCCACAGCTCCACGACCCGGACCGTCGAACCCCACCATCTGACAAACTACATGGGCACCTGGCACCTGATCGCCTTCTGCCGGCTACGCCAAGGCTGGCGTGATTTTCTCCTTTCGCGCATCAGCGACTGCTGCCTCGCCGGCGAAGAATTTACGCCGCGCCCCGAGACGCGGTGGAAACCGCTGCTCACGGACACCTTCGGGATCTTCCAGAATCCGGAGAGTTTCCCCGTGGTCCTGAAATTCTCGCCGGTCAGATCCCGGTGGATACGGGGGCAGGTCTGGCATCCCGACCAGATCGCGGAGGAACTGCCGGACGGCTCCCTGCAACTGACCCTTCCCGTTTCCCATGACGCCGAAATCATGATGGAAATCCTCAAGCACGGCTCCCACGTCCAGGTGCTCGAACCGCAACGGCTCCGTGAAAAGGTCAGGGACGAAGCCGAAAAAATGAGCAAAAATAATCAGACGTAGGACACTGTATGGGGGAGGTCGAAGCCCGAAGGGATCGGAACATGTCCCCGGAAATAAGAAAAAATTATTGGACGTAGGACGCTATATGGGGGAGGTCGGGTGGTAAAATATCACCCCATGCCGGAAGAGGCATTTTCATCGCCCGGCGTTAGGGATGCTTGACGATGCGGGACCGGTAAGGGGGCAAAGAAAAAAGTCGATGTAAAATAACCATCAATTGATGTATAATGACCATCAAAGGAGATGGCCATGCTGAAAAAACTGTTTTCCTCAAAAGTCAGAGTGGAACTGCTCAATACCTTCTTCCTGCATCCGGAGCGGGCGTTTTATCTCCGGGAACTTGAACGGATAACCGGTGAGGACTACAAGAATATCAGCACCGAGTTAAAAAATCTCGAAGCCATCGGGCTCCTGAACAGCAGTAAATCCGGCAACTCGAAATATTTCCGCCTGAACCGGGAATTCCTCTTCTTCGCGGAACTCAAATCCATTTTTTTCAAAGCCAGAGGCGCCGCGGGACTGCTCAAGCAGGTTCTATCCTCGATGGCAGGTATCGAATATGCATTCCTCTACGGGTCGTTCGCGACCGGCACCGAAAGCGCCGACAGCGATATTGATGTGATGATTATCGGCACGACGCCCCTGGAAAAGCTCCTGAAGTCACTCAGAGAGCCGGAGGCATCGCTCGGCCGGGAGATCAATCCCTCCCTGTTCAAAATTTCCGAAGTTAAAAAGCGCATCAAGAATCAAGATCCTTTTCTTACACGGGTCATGGCGGAACCCAAGATGATGCTGATCGGTGACGAGGATGGATTACGAAAGCTTGCTCAACAAAGGTCTGATCAAGCGATTTGAAGCGGCGCCAAAGCAGGCGCAAAGCAGGCTTGATCTTGCCAAACGGGATATAAAAGCGGCAAAGACCATGATGACCGTGGACTGCGACTGGGCTTTCAGCATGGCTTACAATGCCGTCCTGCAGGCAACGCGGGCCTTGATGTTCGCCGAAGGA
>JACQWR010000009.1 GCA_016209105.1 Deltaproteobacteria bacterium
CTTAAAATAGCCAGACTCAATTCGTTTCCATGCCAATACTACATGGAGACGGATTCTTTTGGGAACAAGAAGTACTTGTATCCTTTCCTGCCATAGAAGGCGGACTGTTGACAATTGCCAATTTTCAAGGGACAAGCTATGCGACAGATTATGTTGATTGTATGTGCGGGCATCATAATGATCAGCGCGGGTTGTTGCAGGGGAGGCGGGAAGCCATTGGAGAACAACGACGATGATATGATACGTGGATTTGAGTTGAGTCCGGCTATTTTAAGTTGACGATTCATGCGGCGTTTCTCCCATACAGACGTGATTGTTCGCGTTTGATATGGAATTCCCAGAAGGCGTTCCAATCGTCGTTGCGATGCACTGCCCGCAGGTCCAACACGGCTTGCGCCCCCATCCTCGTCCAACGCATTCCCGATTGGTCGGTTCGATCCTTAACCAGAGAACCGCAGGCGCCTTCGATCACGCCCGTCGCGATTGGGTAGCCTGCCGCCGGATACTCATCGTACTTCATCATGTGTTGATGATTGGAAAAGTATGCGATCACATGAGACGGCGCCCGTTTCTGCGCAACGCGCAACATCTTTCCGCGTTTGCGCAAGGTCTGGCGCAACCCGCCCGTTACACGCCCCACCTTGCCTTTCAGCAGCGCCAGCGCTTCGCTGCGCACCCAAACAGGACGTTTGGCGCTCTTTTCCCCATAAAGCGCCGTACCCGCATCCCAGAGATGTTCCATAACATGGATGATATCCAAACAAACCCCAGTGATACGCGGTTCCCAACCGCGTTTACAGAGCGCGTCCTTCAATTCCCGCTCCAGCGATTTTGCGCCGTCAATGAGCGCGCAGATCGGTTTTTTTTCCATGGGATCGCATTTCAAGATGCGTTCCATCAAATCGCGGAAAGCTTGTTCCTCGCCAAACATGCAGGCGCGTACTTCCTTGTTTGGCGCGGTGCGTGGCGGTAGTTCGTCCTTTTCTTCCGGGAGGCGCAATGCTTCCCGACGCTGCCGGCGTTCCTCCACCGAAGTTTCGCGCATCAGCAGTTCCACCAACTCCTCCGGTGTGCGTTTCGCGGGTACAAAGGTGAAGTTCGCCGTCACGACTGCATCGCGCCGAAGCCCCGCCCGCTTCTCGCCCTTGCTGCGCCGCGCAGGGGGCGCTTCCGGCTCACTACTCGGCAGTTGCGGCTTTTCCGACGGCACCATCCGCACACCCTTGCAGTCGGCTGTTACGCACAGTACGGCACCTTCACCGGCCACCGTCGGCGCCGCTTTCGCATCATAAAATGCACCCACGTTCGCTGCGGTTTTCAACACCAAATCTTCTTGCCCACGCTTCCACAACGGCAGGTCAAAAACGCGCGTGATTTTCTCCAAAGCCTTGTCGTAGGCCTCATCGATGATGTTCAAATCCACCCATTGCGTCAACAGGTACGAATAACAGCTCTCCGGCAGCGCCAGCATCACATCCAACGGATGCCAACTGCGTTGCCCTTCCCGCCAATAGGAGGCCCGCACGATCTTGACCCAGCCGAAAATTGACAAGTACCGGCGTTCTTTGAGACTGTGGTATGGTAGTATCGTGCCGTCATCCAATGTCACATCCGCACCGCTTTTGCCGGTGCCGCGCCGCGCCAATACTTCCTTAAGCAGCATCAGTCCCAATCGTAACAAACACTTGAATGGATTCAATTCGACTTGATGGATTGCTTGCGACTGCGCATCGCCTTCAATATGGCCGCGTATGCCTTTCCACATTGTTTCCTGCTCGACCTGTAACCGTTCGATCTGGTACGGTTCCATCGTGTACTCCTTGTCTATGGCAGAGTTGTTGTATAATTCAAA
>JACQWR010000003.1 GCA_016209105.1 Deltaproteobacteria bacterium
GATCCGTTGAAGAATGGCACCAAGCTTTTATCGGGGATGACGGCAGCAGTTGAGGTGATTGCCGGTGAGGCGAAGAGCGCGGTCTTGGTTCCGGTTCAGGCATTGCGCGATCTCGGTTCCGGATCGTATGCCGTCTTCATCTTACAACCCGATGGGCAACTTAAACTCACACCTGTCACCGTCGGCTTAAAAGATTTTGCCAACGCCGAAATTTTGAGCGGCGTGAAGGCGGGCGATGTGGTCAGCACGGGCAACGTGCAGACAAAGTGAGGCAGGCGATGAGCGAGAGTCTTATTGAAGTCCGTGAGTTAACTAAAGTGTATGGCGCGGACGACACCGAAGTGCGGGCGCTGGATGGGGTGAACGTGGATGTGCAGCGCGGCGAGTTCGTCGCCATCATGGGTCACTCGGGTTCGGGCAAGTCTACATTGATGAATATCTTGGGATGTTTGGATCATCCGACGGGCGGGGCATACATTCTGGACGGGCGCGACGTAAGTCGGTTAGACAAAAACGAATTGGCGTCGGTGCGGAATCAAAAGATCGGGTTTGTGTTTCAGTCGTTCAACTTGTTGCCGCGTATGAGTGCGCTGGCAAATGTCTCGCTGCCGATGCTGTACAACGGCACCGAAAAATTAAGTGCGAAGGATCGGGAAGCGCGAGCGGCAAAAGCGCTTGAGTCGGTGGGGCTGGGGAATCGTTTGCATCATCGCCCGAATCAACTTTCGGGTGGGCAGCAACAGCGCGTGGCAATTGCCCGCGCCTTGATCAATCAACCGGCACTCATCCTCGCCGATGAACCAACGGGTAACCTTGATTCAAAATCGAGCGTGGACATTATGAACATCTTGCATCAACTTCACGCGCAAGGCACAACGATTGTGATGGTGACGCACGAGACCGATGTGGCGGCGCACGCTCAACGGGTGATCTGTGTGAAGGATGGCAAAGTGATCTCGGACGGGCGCGATGGACATAGCCCGTGTTTGGGGCAAGCAGTTGGAGGCGGAAATGAAACTGAGTGAAATTTTTGGCACGGCGTGGGAAGGCATCACGCTCAACAAAGTGAGATCGTTTCTCACCACGCTCGGGGTGATCATCGGCGTGGCGTCGGTCATCATCATGCTGGCGGTCAGCGCGGGCGCGGAAGCCGCCATCGCCGAACAGATCAACGGCTTGGGCGCGAACCTGATCATCGTTGCGCCGATTCGCGGCGTGCCGGGCGCGTCGCGCACGTTGCTGCTCGACGATGCGATAGCGATTGAGAAACAGGTTGTCGGCATCAGCGGAGTGACTGCCGAGCAGTTGCCGCCGCCGCAAACGGTGAAGGCGAACAACGTCTCGCTCGATTCGATCCCGATGATCGGCACCACGTCATCGTTCCCCTCCGTGCGAGATTATCCGGTTGCCTTGGGGCGTTACTTTAATAATGATGAAGACGAACGTAAATCCAAAGTAGTGGTGTTGGGTTCGGGCTTGGCAAAAGATTTGTTTGGCGATGAAAGTCCGTTGGGGCAAACCGTGACGATTGGCACGACCAAGTTCACAGTGATGGGCGTGATGAGTCCTAAAGGCATGGTCGCCGATGTGGATTACGACGGGCGCGTGTATATGCCGATCTCCATTGTGATTCAAAAATATATGCCGACGACCACGCTCGGCGGTGATCGCGTGCGGACAATTTACATCAAAGCCGAGAGCCAAGAAAAAATTCCCAGCGCCATCGCGCAGATCACTTCGCTCATGGCAACGCGCCACGAAGTGCCGGTGAGCAAACCCGACTTCACTGTGCAAACGCAAAAAGACATCATCGCCACGCAAGAAGCCACGACGGCGGCGTTCCGCGATCTGTTGGCGTGGGTGGCGGGCGTGTCGCTCGTCGTCGGCGGCATCGGCATTATGAACATCATGCTGGTCTCTGTTACCGAGCGCACGCGCGAGATCGGTTTGCGCCAAGCGTTGGGCGCGAAACCTTCGGACGTGTTGCTGCAATTTTTAATCGAAGCGGTGATCTTAAGTTTGGTCGGCGGCATTGTCGGTGTGCTAAGCGGCGTGGGCGGATCGTATCTCTTTGGTTCGCTGGGTTCGATGAGAACGGCGATTGTGCCGCTCTCGATCCCGCTCGCTTTTGGCGCCGCCGCGGCAGTGGGAATTTTCTTCGGCTACTACCCGGCGACTCGCGCGGCGCAGTTGGACCCGATTGACGCGCTGAGGCGCGAATGAAAAAGCTAGCGTCACTACTCCGCCACAGTGCCATTGCGAATCAACGTCTTCAGCGTTTAGGGTTTAAAAGCAGACCGCTGAAAAACAAAAAAGAATCGTATCTTCTCAATAATCAGGGGTAGGGGCAAGCCTTGCGCTTGCCCAACGGGGCGACCGCAAGGGTGCGCCCCTACATTTTGAGAAGATACAAAGAATCAGCGTTCAAAGGTTTAAAAGCAGAACGCGATGACGGCTGAA
>JACQWR010000015.1 GCA_016209105.1 Deltaproteobacteria bacterium
ACTCTGCAATGAAGCGTACTCTCTGGTCCATCACGGTAACTCCTTTCCATCCCATAGGCCACCTCCTTGGCCTTGGAATGATATAAAAGTGTTACCTATGTACCCAGAACAATCTGTTACCTATGTCCCCGTTCGGTCATTTTGTTATGAGCCAAGAAATTAACCATATTATATCTTCTCTTGCAGCTATCACGGCAATAATTATAGCGGTTATAGCAATTATACGGTCTGTGCGTCTGGACCGTTTTGTAAAAGAAAAGGCTTCCGAGGCAATGCGGTTGGCATCACGAGCAGACGAGTTGGCCTCACGAGCAAATATGTTGGCTTCGGCAGCAAGGCGATTGGCTTCTGCGTCTGATGATGTCTTGCGCTCAGAATCTACAAGAGAAATTCTATCTTTTGGAGATAAGCCGTTGATGTGTTCTGCCCATTTGCCGCAGTCTGGCGAATTATCTTTGCGCCAATCATTATCCCGAGCGCAACGTATTTCTACGACGCCTTTACCGGCGCGGGAGTCAATTTGAAAGTTGCATGTTCCGCATACTTGTTTCATTTATTTGTTCCTAACGGCGAGTTGAGCGGTTCGACGGCAGGCTGCCGAGCTTGCTCGGCTAGGCTGCTGGCGAATGCGCTCGAACGATTTGTTCGGCCGCGCGAATCAGCGCGCGGTCGGACTAATCGGGCGAGTGCGTACGCGCAACTCGCCGGCCGGTTTTATGGCCGATCCGGTGCATGGCATGGTTGGGCATCATAGTTTCGAATCCAGGTAGTGAAACAAGGTCCGAATAATATTAACCACCAGAAGAGCCTCATCTTCATCCACCACTTCTTCGTTTGGGTGCGCCCTGCTGAGTTGGTTCCGGATCGGATTTAGGGAGTCGATTATGGCTGCCAGTGAATTACAGATTCTCTTAATCTCCTCATGCTTTGCGATTTCGCCCTTGAGCCGTGGATTACCCTCCCTGAGCTTTTTAAACAACGCTGTTATCGAATCCGACGGGTTGTAAGAAATACTGTGCGATAAGCACTGCTCCTGTAGATACCCGTGAAAGGCGGTATGAAGCCTATCTACTGCGCTGGAAGCTGGGCGTGATTTTAGTAGTTCTTCTGCATCAGCCAAGGCTTCACGAACTTTGTCTGCGGTGGTTCGTAATATGGGACTTTCGACCAGGCTTGTTGACTGCTCGTTTCTGTCCAAATCCATTACGATGAATCTTACGTAATAGGGGCCTACCTCGCTAATGACTTTTGCTATCTCTTTGTATACGAAGGACTTTTCCGGGATGGATTCCTCCTCGGCTATTCGCACGTAGTTCTCTACTTTGAACGTCGCTAGAAGATAGTGGAATTCATCTCCGAAGAAATTCGTCCCTTCGTTCAGCACAAACGGATACTTTTCGAGCGTTTCGGCAGCTGCAAGCTTGCCCTCGGCCCTGAGCATTCGTGCAGCAAGGGACTTGAATTTTTCCCAATCTGAATCTTCAACGTGGGATACATATGTAATTTCACCCGATCCGGTGCCCTGGTATAGCCTTATCATAATTCCTCATGCCCAACGGCGAGTTGAGCGGTTCGACGGCAGGCTGCCGAGCTTGCTCGGCTAGGCTGCTGGCGAATGCGCTCGAACGATTTGTTCGGCCGCGCGAATCAGCGCGCGGTCGGACTAATCGGGCGAGTGCGTACGCGCAACTCGCCGCCTTCGATTTATGTGTAAAAATACTACATTTTAACCAAAGAAACAAATAATTCCTGAAGTAAAATCTCCTTGACTGCCGTATTTGGTCGGTAATATCATAATATACGGAATCCGTATATTATAGGCAGGAACTTATATGGGCGAAAAACAATTGCCTTCACAAGTCCTTCCCGATTTCCAGCAATATCTGCTTTCACGAAAGCTCGTGCCGGTAAAAAGTGTAACCTTCTACGCCTATTGGGCCAATCGCTATCTCACATTTTCAAAACGACTTAAAAATGCTGATGCGGCAGAAGCACTCCGGCTGTTTCTGGAAGATTTGCAGTCCCGGAAAAATATTGCAGACTGGCAAATCCAGCAAGCCGAAGAGGCCGTTCAACTCTACAACGATCATTTCCACGGCGGGAAAAAGCCGGGGATTGATGACGACAAACCCAGAAGGACACCCGCCCCCTTTGACAGGGATTTGGTCATGGCAAGCATGCAGAAGGCCATCCGTGTGAAACACTATTCTCTCAGCACGGAAAGAACTTATATGGATTGGACAAGGCGCTTTTTCGATTACGCCGGCAGTAAGAAAGGGGGGTGTCTGCGAGAAACGCCGGGTGCCGAAGATATCCGGGAGTTCTTGACGCATTTGGCCGTCCACAAGAAGGTTTCCGCTTCGACACAGAATCAGGCATTTAATGCCCTCCTGTTCCTATTTCGGGATGTTCTGAAGATCAAAATCGGCGATTTGAGCAGCACCGTCCGGGCAAAGCGTGGGCCGAAACTTCCTGTCGTACTGTCCGTCGAGGAGGTGCGGCAGCTATTCTCCCATATGGATGGAAAGCAACTATTGATTGTGCAGATACTGTATGGGGCGGGCCTTCGCCTTATGGAATTGGTCCGCCTGCGAGTTAAGGATATCGATTTTGGATCAGGGTTGATTTTCGTGCGGGCATCCAAGGGAGACAAAGACCGTTCGACAATACTGCCGGGAGCCGTTCGGGAATCCCTTCAACAGCACTTGACGGGAGTGAAGGCATTACACAATCAGGACCTTACAAAGGGATTTGGGGAGGTTGCTCTGCCCGACGCGCTTGGAAGGAAGTATCCGAACGCCGCAAAGGACTGGGCCTGGCAGTACGTTTTCCCCTCTTCTAAGCTGTCCGTGGATCCCAGAAGCGGAATCGTCAGGCGTCACCACATGGATGAAACGTCCATCCAGAAGGCTGTGGGAACGGCTCATCGGAAGGCGGGCATTGCGAAGCAGGTGTCCGTTCACACCTTGCGTCACTGTTTCGCCACACATCTCCTTATGAACGGCGTCAACATCAGGGAAATTCAGATCCTACTGGGACATCAGAACGTCGAAACAACCATGATCTACACCCATGTCATGCGGGATATGACGACAGCGCCGAAAAGCCCGCTGGATATCCTCCTGGAAGGATCACCAAAATCTGCCGAGTCCGGCGACGCCTAAGTCTTATGGGGTAATTTGGCCTGCCCCCGCCTGCGCGGGGTGAACGAAGCGGATTCTTCCTTGACAGAAAAGACCATGTTTATTAAGGTCATGCACGCGATTATGCAGGTGAGTGGAGATTTGATCCGGCACCGCGCGTATTCCCCGGAAGGCGGTTGGTAAAAAGGAGTTGGCGATGGTGGATATAATTTTTCGCAGGACAAGCGGTTTTCCCGATACGAACTGCTTGCCGTCGCTCGGGGAGCTGCTTTCTGAATTAAAGGCGCCGTTTGGCCGGGGCGACCGGGTGGGCATCAAGCTCCACTGGGGGGAAGAGGGGAATCACGGTTTCCTTGCGCCCGATTATGCGCGGGAGATCGCACAGTGGGTCATGGATTTGGGCGCCAGGCCTTTCGTTTTTGATACGACGGTTCTTTACTCCGGGGGACGCCGCACCGCGGAAGGCTCCCTGAAGACAGCTGCGGAACACGGCTATACGGAGGCATTTCTCGGCTGTCCGGTCGTGATTGCCGACGGTCCCGACGGGCGCGACGTTATAGATATCGAGGCGGGATTCAGACATTTCGACAATGTTCAGGTGGCGTCCGTCGTGGACAATGCCGGCGGGTTCGTGATCTTTTCCCACTTCAAGGGGCATCTTGCCTCGGGCTTTGGGGGGGCCGTGAAAAATATCTCCATGGGGTTTGCGTCGCGCGCCCAGAAACAGCGGATGCATGCCGACGTTCATCCCACCCTGATCCGGGATAAGTGCACCCGGTGCGGCAGCTGTATTGATGTCTGTCCCGTGTCCGCTGCCCGCTTCGCATCCGACGACTATCCGGTCTATGATGGGGAGATATGCATCGGATGCGCGCAATGCATTGCCGTCTGCCCGGAGGTGGCCCTCGAAATCCAGTGGGGGAGCGATAATCTGGTTTTTCAGGAAAAGCTGGTCGAGACGGCGGCGGCCGTATGGCGACGAATAAAAGACCGGGCCGTCATCGTCAATGCCCTGATCAATATCACCGAAGAATGTGACTGCCTGCCGGGTGATCATGCGGTGATTGCCCCGGACTGGGGCTTTATCGGCGGCTATCATCCGGTGACCGTTGATGCGGAATCGCTTGCGGCGGTAGGCGCCGAGCCGATTGATAACGCGCATCCCGATATTCCCTGGCGGAGGCAGTTGGAATATGCCCGGGAACTAAATTTCACAGCCGATTGTTGACGCTAATTTATCCCCGGCGTATTGAGCGGGGAACGGGAGGAATACTACATCTATGAAGATTCTGGTGAAGAAGGGGAAATTTGCCGATTTTAAGACGGAAGCCTTGGTCCTGCCCCATTTCGAGGGTGAAACGAAACTGCATGGCATTGCCGGAGAACTCGATCGGTTATGCGGAGGGGGGATTAGGGAGATGGTGAAGAGCGGCGATTTTGAGGGCCGGCTTTACCAGACGGCCGTTGTTTATATACCCGGGACCGGCTCCGCTCGAAGAATCATCCTCGTGGGACTGGGGAAGAAGAAGGAGTTCAACCGGGAAAAGCTGCGGGGGGCGTTTGCCAAGGCGGCCCAGCGGGCGAGGGATCTGAAGGTAAAGGCAATTGCGGTATCGGTGGAGGCCGGCGAAGCGGGCGCAGCGTTGGATGTGGCGGAGGGCGTTGTCACGGAAGCGATTGTGGAAGGGGTGACGCTCGGCGTTTACCAGTTCACCCCCTTTAAAACGCTGGAGCGGGAGAATATCCGTGAGCTGAGAGAACTGACGATCGTCGCTGACCGGGAACCGGCGCTGAAGGCGATACGGACGGCGGCAAGGAATGCCGAGATCATCGCCCGTGCGGTTTATTTTGCGCGGGATATCGTTTCCACGCCGGCGAACGAACTTACGCCTACCATGCTGGCCCGCAAGGCCGGCGAGGTTTTCCGGAAGAGGAACGTCCGCCTGAAGGTTCTCGACGTCAAACAGATGCAGGCCCTGGGCATGAACGCCCTGCTTGGTGTGGCGCGGGGCAGTGATGAACCGGCCCGGTTCATCATCATGGAATACCAGGGCGCTGGAAAAGCGGATAAGCCGGTCGTCCTGGTAGGCAAAGGCCTTACCTTCGACAGCGGCGGCATCTGCATTAAGCCGCCTGACAAAATGGATCAGATGAAATCCGACATGTCGGGCGGCGCCGCGGTGATCGGCGCGATGATGGCGGTATCGGATCTCGGCCTGCCGGTGAATGTGGTGGGATTGGTTCCGGCCACGGAGAATCTGCCGGGGGGAAGGGCATACAAGCCCGGCGACATATTCAAGTCCCTTTCCGGCCGGACGATAGAGGTGCTGAACACGGATGCCGAAGGACGCATAATTCTTGCGGACGCGCTGGCGTACGCCGGCCGCTACAAACCGGCCGCCATCGTAGACGTTGCGACGCTCACGGGGGCCTGCGTCGTCGCGCTGGGAGAGCACGTGATCGGGATGATGGGCACGGACGAGAAGCTCATAAACCTGGTGCGGACGGCCGCCGACACGACCGGGGAGCGGGCATGGGAACTGCCGCTCTGGGAAGAGTACCATGAACTGGTCAAGAGCGACGTGGCGGACTTTAAAAATGCCGCGGGCCGGGGCGGCGGCGCCATCACCGCGGCAGCGTTTTTGAGCAAGTTTGCGGGCGATTACCCCTGGGTGCATCTGGATATCGCCGGGCCGGCTTGGCTGGAAAAGGACCTTCCCTATATCCCCAAGGGCGCCTCCGGCGTGGGCGTCCGTCTACTGGTGCAGTTTCTGAGGGACTGGAAGATGACTCCGTAAAAAGGCCAGATGCTGTGTTGCGCTTCATCCTTCGTCACTGCGGCGTACGCTAAATGTACGCCTCATTCCTCAGGCTTCGCGCGCCTTGCCTCCGGCTTTTTTTACGAAGCCGCCGGATTTAGCCGGCGATGGGAAAGTTCTAATTCTTATGGGCTGGTCACTGGAGAGATGACGTGATGCCGATCTTGGAAGTTAAAAATCTCCGCACCCATTTTTATACGAAGAGGGGCGCTGTCAAGGCCGTTGACGGTATTGATGTTTCCCTGAACCAGGGGGATACGCTGGGGATTGTGGGCGAGTCGGGCTGTGGCAAGACCGTATTGGCCCTCTCGATCATGCGGCTGATTGCCTCTCCCCCGGGCCGGATTGTTTCCGGCGAAATCCTCTTTAACGGCGTTGACCTGCTTCGTCTGTCCGGGGAAGAGATGCGCGCACGCCGGGGCAGGGACATCTCCATGATCTTTCAGGAGCCCATGACGTCGCTCAATCCCGTCCTCAGGGTTGGGGATCAGATCGCCGAGACGATCAGCCTGCATCAACATCTTCCCAGGAAGGACGCCCTCGACCGTGCCGTGGCCATGCTCAAACTCGCGGGTCTTCCCTCTTTTGAACGGCGTATTCGGGATTATCCCCACCAGATGAGCGGCGGAATGCGCCAGCGGGTCATGATCGCCATGGCGCTTTCCTGCAACCCCCGTCTCATGCTGGCCGATGAACCGACCACCGCGCTCGATGTGACTATCCAGGCCCAGATCATGGAACTGATAAGCGCCCTCAAGGAGGAGACGGGCACGTCGGTTATCATCATTACCCATGATCTGGGGGTAATCGCCGAGGCCGCCCAGTTTGTTGCCGTCATGTATGCGGGCAGGATCGTGGAATATGCGCCTGCCGCCGTCCTTTTTGCCATGCCGCTGCACCCGTATACGAGGGGACTGATGAATTCCATCCCCAGGATTGACAGGGATTACGGTCGTGATGATTACCTCGAGGCGATACCGGGTGCGGTGCCTGCCCTAAACGATCTTCCTGCCGGGTGCCCGTTCCATGACCGGTGTCCCTGGGTTATGGAAACCTGCCGGGTCAACGAGCCGGTGCTGACGGAAGAATCGCACGGTCATCAGGTGAGATGCTGGAAATACCATTGACGACTTCGGAAAAAGGCCAGATGCGGTGTTGCGCTTCATCATGAGTGAAGTTCCCCCTCAAGGTGGAACTTCCCGGTATGGAGTGGTTGTTTTCATCGCGCCCCTTGCAGGGCGCGCCTCCGGTCAATGCGGCGTGCGTCACGGTACGCCTCATCACTCATGCCTCGCGCGCCTTGCCTCTGGCGCTTTTTGCGAAGCCGTCCCGGGAATAATAGTTCATAACTTTTACAACGTTGTCAACATTGCTTATCGTGAGGATGAATGGATTCTCCATTGCTTGAAGTCAAAGGCTTGAAGAAATATTTTCCCGTCCGGGCCGGTTTCCTGTCCGGCCTGCAGGGAACCGTCCGGGCGGTGGACGGCGTTGATCTTAAAATTTACCGGGGAGAGACGCTGGGGCTGGTGGGGGAGAGCGGCAGCGGAAAATCTACGCTGGGCCGTTTGATCCTGAGACTCGAAGAACCGACCGGTGGCAGCATCTTTTTTGAGGGGGAGGACATACGACACTATACGGGCAGGTCGTTGAAGAAGTATCGCCGCGCCGCGCAATTGATTTTCCAGGATCCCTATGCGTCGCTGAATCCCCGGAAAACAGCGGGAAGCATTGTTGGAGAGCCGCTCCTGATCCATGAGGATTATGATAAAAAGGAGCGGGGAGAACGCGTTGCGGGGCTTCTGGAGGTGGTTGGGCTAAACCGGGAGCATATGGAGCGGTACCCCCATGAATTCAGCGGGGGCCAGCGGCAGCGCATCGGCATTGCCCGGGCGATTGCCCTCAGACCGAAATTGATTGTTGCCGATGAACCGGTCTCCGCTCTCGATGTTTCCATCCAGGCCCAGGTGCTGAACCTGCTGAAAGACCTGCGGAAAAACTACGGCCTCACGTACCTCTTTATCACGCATGATTTGAGCGTGGTAAAATTTATCAGCGACAGGATTGCCGTTATGTATCTCGGCAAGATCGTCGAGCTGGCGACGAACCATGAACTCTATAAACATCCGCTTCATCCGTATACGATGGCGCTCCTGTCCGCCGTCCCCGGGGGCAGAACGAAAAGGATAGCTCTCCGGGGTGATATCCCCGGTCCTTTCGAGTTTCCCGGAGGGTGTGTATTTCATACCCGCTGTCCCTTCCGGATGGACATTTGTGATGAGACGGAACCGCCGCTTACGGAGAGGGAGGGTGGACATTTTGTGGCCTGCCACCTGGAAGCGGCAAAACTTTCATAAGGGGAATGCGCATGGAGGAGGAAAAGGTTTTTTTTAAAGCCGGGACGTTGAGCATAGAAGGACTTTATGGAGCGGCGCGGGGGGATAAGGGTGTCGTCATATCCCATCCTCATCCGCAGATGGGCGGCTCCATGATAAACAATGTCGTGGAGAGCATGGTGTCGGCATTTATTAATAGTGGTTTTTCCACGCTCAGGTTCAATTTCCGGGGTGTGGGCGCAAGCGAGGGCGGCTATGACGGGGGAGTGGGTGAGCAGGACGACGTGCGGGGAGCGATTGACTGTCTCCGGGAGAAAGGGAAGCGGGACATCATGCTGGCCGGTTATTCATTCGGGGCATGGGTGAATGCAATGTTCCTAACCACAGAGGCCGGTTTTCTTCCGGCCGTTTTCGTATCCCCGCCTGTTAGGCTCCTCAATTTCGATTTTTCTGCTCTGGCCGGAAAGGTGGGCCTCGTCATTTGCGGTGATCAGGATGACTTCTGTTCCCCGGGAGAGGTGCGGAATATGGCGGAGCAAGTCGGCTGCCCGTTGAAGATTGTTCGGGGGGCCGATCATTTCTATTGGGAACGGGAACGGGAAATTATTTTGGCGCTGGAGGAATTCAGTAACGCGCACTTTTCCCGTGGTTTGCCGGGGGGAGTGAGTAAATGGTGAAAGCGGTTATTCCTTGAGGATCAAGGTTTTTCGCAGCGCCCTGCGGAGGGTTTCAATAACGGTCTGAAAAGAAGCTATAGCTACTTTTTAGCCTGAAAATTATTGAAAAAAATGCTTGATTATTTGAAAAACGGGTGATAAATTTCTGCAACCGCCAGATTTTGCGTTGTTGGGTGTTGTATCTCAAGACGAAGAATTTAGACCGGCGGTGCAGGAACAAGTTGGGTACCGATATTTTGCAGCGTATAAGAAACTTCCACTACCGGTTTTAGAGCGCCATAAAACTGGGGTGGTTTTTTTTATGGCTGCGGGGAGGCCGGCACCCGATCTGGAAAACTTTAGAAAGGAGGGAGTAGCTTTGGCAGAAGGTAAAGTAAAGTGGTTCAACGAGAAAAAAGGGTTCGGATTTATTGAAAATGACGAAGGCGGGGACGTCTTTGTTCACTACAGCGCCATTCAGGGAACCGGATTCAAAACCCTGTATGAAGGTCAGAGGATTCGCTTTGACATCGAGCAGGGCAACAAGGGCCCCAGCGCAGTAAACGTCCAAACCATATAGTAACCTAATTAACCGGCGATGCTCCGGGATGCCTTCCGCATCCCGGAGCATCTTTTTTATCCCCTCCTTTCAACATCTCTTCCTTTGGTCAGAATCAGATGGCGATTAACCTGGTCGTGATACTTGGCCCCACCGCATCGGGAAAAACGAAACTTGCGGTGAAATTAGCCAAGGACAGGGGGGCTGAAATTATTTCGGCCGATTCCCGACAGGTTTACCGCGGACTCGATCTGGGAACCGGAAAGGACCTTGCGGAGTATAGCGTAGACGGTATTTGCATTCCCTATCACCTTATAGATATTGTCGATCCAACGGTTGAATTCAGTGTTTTCGAATATCAGCGCCTCTTTTTCCAGTGCTTTTCCCCTATTGCCTCACGTGGCATTATCCCAATCATGTCAGGCGGGACGGGACTCTATATCGAGTCGGTTCTCAAGGGATACCGTATGCTGAGAGTCCCCGAAAACGACACACTCCGCGAGGAACTGGCGGGTGAAAGCATGGATGCGCTGGCCGGACGCCTCTTTGCGTTGAACCGTTCCCTGCACAACACGACGGATCTCCTGGACCGGGAGAGGCTTGTGCGCGCCATAGAAATTGCCCTCTATGCACGGGAGCATGCGGGAGAAGATGAATCGCCTGTGCCCGTTATCGTGCCCTTCGTGGTCGGGGTGCACTGGGAACGCAGCGTCCTGCGTCGGAGAATTACGGAGCGCCTCAAGGCCAGACTTGCTCTGGGGATGATTGATGAGGTCGCAGGGCTTCATAAAGCGGGGATCGGGTGGGAGAAAATGGATTTTTTCGGCCTCGAATACCGTTATATCGGCCGTTATTTGCAAGGGATACTATCGTATGAAGAAATGTTTCGGCAATTGAATACCCGCATTCACCAGTTCGCCAAACGGCAGGCAACGTGGTTCCGGCGCATGGAAAGACAGGGGATAGTAATCCACTGGATAGAAGGCGATGATTACGATGCCCTGAAGGATTTGATTGACCGGGAATGCATTGCGCAAACCTTGCCATAGGGAGAGCTTCACTTTTTACGACCGCATCGAGGTTGCACGCATGGTAATGCCGCGGCATATAAGCAGATACGTGGAGAAATATGCCTGTGATGCATGGCCTCTTGTTTCGGGCCCGCTGGCGGGCGTAGATCAGGTGGTCGCCATGCCGGCGCTGGCGGAGAGGGACTGCATATTTTCTACGCTTGCGGCCCTTTCCAGAAACCATGCGGGGGAAATCCGCCGTACCCTTGTCATATGCGTGGTCAACAACCGCAGACCGCGCCTTGCTGTTTCCGACATAAGAGAAAATAATCGGGAGACCATTCTCGGTCTGAATGCCCTTGTCCGGGGCGATCTGCCCTCTGCCGAACGTTTGACGGATGGTTCTCTGGTCGCGAACCTCAGAGAAATTCTGAACAACGGCCTGAGGGTCGCCTACATTGATGCCTCGTCCCCGGGGAATGAAATACCGGATAAGGGAGGTGGCGTGGGAATGGCGAGAAAAATAGGCATGGACAAATCGTTAAAGCTCTTTGATTATGTAAACCCTGCCGCAAAACTGATTTTTTGCCTTGATGCCGATACACAGGTTGAAAGCAATTATCTTTCCGCCGTGCGCGCGTCCTTCGAACGGGAAGGAATGAAAGCCGCAGTTATTGCCTATGCACACCGCGGCAGTTCTGATTCCGTGCACGCGGCGGCCATCCGCAGTTACGAGATTTTTTTGCGTTACTACGTTTTAGGCTTGCGCTATGCGGGCTCGCCCTATGCATTTCACACGGTCGGTTCCACAATGGCTTGTACCGCGGATGCGTACGTTGCGGTGCGAGGCATGAATACCCGTGAGGCGGCAGAGGATTTTTATTTCCTCACCAAGCTGGCAAAGGTCTGTGACATAGGTACGATAACAACAACCGAGGTCCATCCCTCGGCGCGGCGTTCCAACCGCGTCCCCTTCGGCACCGGCAGGCAGATGATCCGCTTTCTGGAAGAAGGGAAGCGGGAGTATATGCTGTATGACCCGCAAGTCTTCCTGATACTGAAGCAGTGGCTGGCGGCGGCGAATTCTTTTCCCGACCGGGGGGGAAGAGAATTACAAATGGTTGCGGATGAAATTGATTCCGGACTGGGGGCCTTCCTCAGGATAAAGCGCTTCGGCGAGGCATGGGATGCAATCAGGGGCAATTGCCGCGATTGCGCCGTGCTTAAGCGTCAGTTTTCCGCTTGGTTTGATGGATTCAAGACGCTGAAGCTCATTCATTTTCTGACAGAGAACGGTTATCCCCGTATGGCGATGTTCGCGGCGGTTGGGCAGTTGCTCGAGATGATGAAACAGGAACGGCTGTCCGGTACGGCGCCGCTCTCTTGCAGGCGGCATCTCTCCCCGTGAAGCCAGCGCAGGGCATTATTGCACATACACATGGACCGGTTAGAGATTTTTCTTGCCGTTTAGCAGCAGGTGGGTATTTTTGAGCAGTCTGTAAGGTCAATGGTTATACGGTCCCCATCCCCCACACCCAGCGCGTCCTTGATCCGCACGGGGGAGATAATTTCCACAATGTCCTTACCGTGAACGTTTACATCGTCGGCGGGGATGATGATGGCGCCTGGTAAGTGGCCTATGGATACGGGTAGGGCGCGGGCGCTACAGAAGGCGGGATCGGGAGAAACAAGTTCCACCCCGTTTCCCCGTAATTTTCTTATGAAACGGGCATCCTTCTTTGAAAGCTCCACGTTAAGCGTTCCGGGAAAGGGTTTAAAGCCCAGCTTTATCAGGCACTGTTCCTGAACCCATTCCAGGCCGGTAAAATAATTCGCCTGTCCCACGCCTTTTACGATTGTGCCGGCAAGCGCCATTTCCCCACTCATCCCTTCTTATATATCCGGCTTTGACCGGAGGCGTACCCTGCAAGCCCCGCCCTGTGGGCGGGGAGCTTTACATATCCGGCGACAACAGGAGGTCATTTCTCAAACCATTTCTTTTTCTGAAAATCATCGGCCGAGGCGGGCAGGGGGGAGGAGACCATGGTTTTCAGCTTTCTCACAAGATCATGCTCTTCGCCCAGCACGGGCAAGAGGGAAACAATTGCTCTTCCGAGGGTGCCGTTCAGCGACAGCTGGAAATGCTCCCGCACCTCCGGCGAAAAATGCCGATAGGCGATAACCAGATGATCAATCCAGGGGGAAAGGGCGGCGCTGTCCGCCTCCGTTTTCCGGTATACGTATCCTTCGAAGGCGCCCGCGGAAGCGGCAAATTCATATATCTGGGTGTAAATATGCATAGGGTGTTCCTCTTTTCTTATTCATTGGTTCGGTAAGCGAACTTTTCACCCCTGATAAGAAATCGCTTTTAACGGGGAGAAGTGTAGGGAAAAGGGTTGTGTGTGTCAAGAAATAATGACCGACTGTCAAGCCAATTGAGGAATGTCCTATTCCTACCAAAGGAGAAATGTCCTGTTTGGTCAATAGGCACTTTGGTGATTTAGGACATTCTCATTTTGGCGGGACAGAAAAGTTCCGATATCCTTGACTTATGCGGTGGGAGGGCTTATAAGTATTTAGCAATTTCCGCTCTTTCATAACAAGCGTCGCCATGGGGGCGATACGGTTTCGACGGGGATAGTTGAAGCTGTAGCAGCGTACCGAGGTTCCTACAGGCCTCGTTAAACAGGTAGGAAACACTAATCGCAGACAACTACGATTACGCTTTAGCCGCTTAGTCGGCTAACGTCCTGCTGGACCCGCCTGCCGGTTCAGAATCAGGGCGTCATTTAGGCAGGATAGCTGATTCCTCTCTCCTGGCGGGGGAAAGGCGAAACACTCACAGGATAGCATCCGATCAATCCTGACCTTGGGAGTCTTCGGAGGCGAAATCAAAACAGGGTCTGCGTACGGAGAAGCTGCAGTGGAATATTTTCGGACGCGGGTTCGACTCCCGCCGCCTCCACCAGTATGATTTTGTAAATCGAAGCTCTCCGCGGCACGCTGCGGAGAGCTTCAACTTCTTAAGGGATAATGCCATTCAGCATTCGCTTGCTGCCGGATTCACGCGTATTTCTCGTGCGTTTACTCACGGGAAATGCATGCTGCCGATTCATTACGTGGCAAGTTTTAACCAAATCAAAAGCTGGCCAGTAGGGAAAGGAACGTGAAGGATGCGGTCGAATATGCCGTAGATCACGCCCCAGGTGACTGCGGTGAGAATAAGTGAGATCGGCCACTTTTCTCGAGAGGCGATTTTAAGCTGGGCAAAAGTGCACAGAGGCCCCCCGATGGAGAAACCGAGCAACCAAATCGCAGCGAAATAGCCTATGATCCAAGAGGAAATTCCTAACGTACGGCGATTAACCAGTTTGATCGGTATTCCTGCAACCTCATCTTCAGACTTCTTGCCTTCCAATCCCAGGAAGTCCTTGATGAATTGAGTGAGGGCAAGACCAAAGACCGGGAAGCCGATGGCCCAGGGAAATAGCCCCGACCTGAAATCAAAAATCCTGCTTTGCCAGAGGGCAAGAAGAAACATGACCACAATGAAGAGACTGAAAGCGGATGCCCCGTTAAACCTCGGTTCAAATTTCTTGACACTCGCTCCCTGCGGGCCGGATGGCTCATCTTTCGCCTTTTTTCGCTTCAGCACTCTCGCCAATAAAGGATAGGAAGCGCCGATAATAGTTAATGCCATAATCAATAGAACACCGGGCCGCAAGAGCCAGGCAAGTCCATAGTTATCCGTGGAGAGAAAGAGCCTGTTCTCTGCCAAGGGACCGAGCACCAAGCCTAAAATCAATGGGGGACGGGGCCAATCGAACCTTGCCAGAGCCCAGCCGAGCCCTCCAAAAAAGAGCACCAGGAGCATATCCGGGAAGGCATTTTTTTCCGCAAACGCCCCCAGGTAAATCAGGAGGATGATAAGAGGGATAAGCAAGCTGCCCCGGATGGTGGTGACTTTTACCAGTTGATTCAGAAAGAGGAAACAGACCGCCACGGTAATAATGTTGGAAACGACATTGATCCAGACGAAGGAGTAGGTCAGGGCAAGGTGCCCTCCTTTTGATTCAGGGATGAGCATGTCGGGTCCCGGCACGATGCCGTGAATAATGAAAGCCCCTAAGAGAATCGCCATCATGACGCTGGCGGGGACGCCAAAGGCAATCGTGGTGATTAAGCTTCCGCCCAATGTGGAGTTGTTGGCCGCCCCTGGCCCCAGCACCCCTTCTATCGCCCCTTTACCGAACCTTTCCTTGTCGGGAGAACTCTGTACGGCATGGGCGTAGGACAGCCATTGAGTTGTTGCCGAACCCATTCCGGGGATGATAGAACAGAACGTCCCGATGGCGCTGCAACGGATAACCAGCCAGAAGTGGCGAAAGGTGTCCTTTACTCCTTCCATGATCCCGCCTAATTTCCCTACGCGTTCCCCGGCAATGCTCGAACCCTGAACGGCTAAGTCAATGATCTCCGGAATGGCAAAAAAGCCAATGGTGATAGGCACCAGTCCAATCCCATCCCAGAGGAATATCTGGTCAAAGGTAAAACGCTGTATGCTCGACATCTGACAAAGTCCGACCGTCGAAAGAAAAAGACCTATGCCTCCAGCGATCATTCCTTTCAAGAATCCTTCGCCGCTTAAGGAAGCGACAAAAGTAAGGCCGAGAATGGCCAGCATGAAAAACTCCGGCGAGCCGAAGGCAAGAACAATGGGGCGGACAATGGGAATGGCAAGGCCCAGGGCAAAAGCGCCAAAGATGGCGCCGATTAAGGAGCTCATTAAAGCTGCTCCCAGGGCGCGTCCCGCTTCCCCTTTCTTGGCCATGGGATGGCCGTCAACTATCGTGGCGGCGGTGCTCGGCTCTCCGGGAACACCGATAAGGATGGAGGTGATGTCGCCGGTTGTGTTCGTCACTGCCGACATCCCCAGAAGAAAGGCGAATGCCTCAACGGGGGTCATCTTGACAATAAAGGGGAGCATCAGGGCCAGGGCGGATGGGCCCCCCAGTCCCGGCAGGATGCCCACGGAAAAGCCGATCAAAAGACCCAGAAGCATCAAACTGAAGGTCGTCCACGTGAAGATCTGAGCGAAGCCGGAACCGAAGGCATTAAACACCTCAATCATTGAAGAAGCCCTCCTTAATTTCAGATTTATTAGCTATTTGAACGGCATATTACAATGTGAAGCTCCCCTCCCACAGGGCGGGGCGCCCCCGGTCAAAAGCGAATCATACGGTTGTTTTTAGGGTAACGTCTCGCTTATAACCCTCTTCTTTGTTAAGGCGTTCTCGAAGCGCTCAGCGGTAAACGGCCAAGAATCTTCTATCCTTTTAGGGATAGTACTGTCAAGTGTTGAAACGCCCCTTGAGCAGGCTGCGGAGAATCATCAGATTCTTGAGCATCATCGTTCATCATTCACTCGCCTACCCTGCAATTGCTGCGGGGTAGGCGAGTGCTGCAGAATTTTAGGATCTGTTTTTTATTTGAAAAGAATATCCTTCAGTTTTGTCACAATGGCAGTGTTTAGCTTGAAAATGGAGTTCACTGCTTTTTCAAGTTGCGAGACGCTGACCGGTTCGATGTCCAGTTTGGCTTTTACCGCTTCGGCAAGGAATTCTTTGTCTTTTAACGTTTCGTTGAAGGCTTTGGTAAGGATTAGTGCCAGTTCCTTGGGGGTGTTTGGAGGCAAAACGAAGGGTCTGGCAAAAATGCTGGGACTGTGTATCCCCACCTCGATCAAACTGCGAGCCTCTTCGGTCTTGGCATAGTTGATGGCGAGCGGAACTTTTGATAGGTCAGGAAACGGCTCGGATACTGCTTGCAGTATGACGACTACCTCGCCACTTTCCAGCGACTTGCGCCACGTGGATCGCATGGAAGCCCAGCCCCAGGAGGTGCCTGCAAGCTCACCCTGTTCGACGGCCAGACGGACATCGGCCGTTCCTTTATACCCGGATACCAACTGGACCGGGAGTCCCAGCGCGGCCTTAATGATACGGATGACATTGTCAGGCGTATAGGCGCCGGGCGACACCCCACCCATTTTTACCGGCGTCTTGGATGCCATCCATTTTTCCATGCTGGTAATGCCGCTCTTTTTGGAAAAGGCAAACGCAGGTTCTTCCTTAACGGCGGCGCCGATGTAAACGAATTTTCTCGCATCAAATTCGATCCCCGGTTCCTGAAATAACTGGTTAAAGAAAAGACCACCGTTAAAATGTCCTATAGTGAATCCATCCGGTTTCGCTACCCGGTACATGTTGTTGGCTGAAATGAGACTGCCTGCACCCGGCATATTTTCCACAATGATAGTGGGCTTCCCGGGAATATATTTCCCCATGTGGCGGGAAAGTACTCTCGCATAGGTATCATAGCCGCCGCCCGCGGAATAGCCAACGAGGATACGGATCGTCTTTCCCGCAAAATCGGGCGCTGCAGATGCAATGCCCGTGGTAAGGGAAAAAACAGCTAAAACTGCAATGAGGAGAAAAAATTTCTTGTTCATGGCGCCTCCCTTTCCAAACTTCTTGAACACTTAGTTCGTTATGATTTCCGGAAAAGCCGGGGACTCGCTAAGCAGTATATCGCTCAGGGCCAAAAAATATGCCTGAAAAAAACATAACTTATAAATAGTTAAATTTATTAGATATTTACAAAAGCACTCATGATTATTTCACACAGAAACTGCACAAAACATGCCTGATCTGAGGGCCCATTAATTTATGAAATTTATTAATAGGTTAGATTGTGTTATTGAAAGCGGAGGATGCCTGTTTATCGGCAGGTGAATGCCGTTTTGGCACGGGTGTTTATTTTTTTTCTCGTTAATACAGTGCGTTAGAGCATATATGCCATTATGGCATATATGCCATTATGGCATATTGTATGACATCAATTTCCTCCGCAGGGTATTCAGTCCAATTCCAAGCAACTTTGCTGCTTGGAATTTATTCCTGTTGGTCTGTTCATAGATTCTCAAGATATATTCCTTCTCCATGTCGGCTAAGATCATAACAGGCGTTTCTGCAGGGTCTTGCTTTAGGGATGGTTTTTTCGCGCGGATATTTTCGGGGAGATGGTTTAGAGATATGGGATGGCCTTGGGTAAGATTAGCGGCAGAGTAGAGAATGGATCTCAGCTCCCGAACATTTCCCGGATATTCATAAGCGGAAAGCGCGGCAAGGGCTTCTTCATCAATAGTAAGGGAGGATTTTCCTTTTCCAACTTCTTGAAGAAAGGAAGAAATTAATATCGGAATGTCATCTTTTCTTTCCCGGAGGGCGGGGATGTGCAGCCAAGCGCCTTTCAGGCGCCAGTAAAGATCACCGCGAAACACTCCTCTGGACATGAGTCTTTCAAGGTTTCTATTCGTTGCAGCGATGATACGGATATCAACCTTTCGGGTATTACTGTCGCCAAGTTTAATGAACTCGCCATTCTGAAGCACCCGAAGGAGTTTCCCCTGAAATTCATGAGGAAGGTCCCCAATCTCGTCGAGGAAAAGCGTGCCGCGGTGTGTGTGTTCTAAAAAACCCTTTCGGTCTTTTTCCGCCCCGGTAAACGCCCCTTTTGTATGTCCAAAAAACTCGGCATCAAAAAGGCTTCCCGAAAGAGAGGCCATGTTAATCGGGGTGAACGGAAAAGGGTTTCTGTCACTGCATCGGTGGATGGCTTCCGCCAAGAGTTCTTTCCCCGTTCCACTTTCCCCGGTAATGAGGACAGGAACATCACTGATAGCATGAAGTTCCGCCTCCTTCAGAAGACGAAGCATTTTTTCCGATTGTGTTACAATCCCGCAAAATGCCGCTTTATTGAACAACTCGGGGAGGGTTGTCGTTCGACCGGCCTCCAGAACCTCCAGGAGCCTTTTTCGTTCCAGGGCGCGTTTGACAGCGGATATTAAACCATCCCTCGATAGTGGTTTCAATATGTAGTCATATGCCCCTTTCTTGAGGCATTCGACGGCGACCTTCGCGTCGTTTAGTGATGTGATCATCAGACATTCCGTAGCGGGACTTTTCCGTTTGAAAAATTCCAGAATGGTAACACCGTCCATCCAGGGCATGGTAATATCAATCAGCGCTAAATCGAATATTTCCCCCTGTTCCAGCATTGAGAGAGCCTGCCGTGGATCAGGTACCAGGTGTATATTACGGTAGCCGGAGGTGCCGAGTCCTCTCTTAACGCTATCCAGAAAATCCTGCTCATCGTCAATAACGATAATTTGCGAATTCATCGAGTAGCCGTCCTCTGGTGATTCAAATCATCCTGTTGCCGCGCCTAAATTCGGCAACGAGCGCATGCGTAATGCTACCATTGCTTCAGGATCGAAGATTCTCCGCCGTTTGCTCGAAGGAGAGTTTCAATTCGACAGTATGACACGGAAGGTGCTTCCTTCCCCGGGCCGGCTTTTCACCTCGATGCGCCCTCCGAGGTCATCAATGATTTTTTTCACTATATAAAGGCCTATGCCGGTACCCATGCCTATTGGTTTGGTAGTAAAGAATGGTTCAAACAACCGGGCTTTCGTTTGCTCATCGAAGCCGATACCGTTGTCCATAACCTCTATCACGATGTCGCCGCTCTGCGGATCCCTCCTGAACAGTCGGACTTTGATTAAGGAGTCTTTCTTGCACATAGCTTGCGTAGCATTAATCAGGAGATTGATCAAGACCTGCTCCAGGGATTCGGGATCTGAAACCAGTTCGGGAAGACCTTCTTCCGCATATACCTCAAACGATTTTGCCGACTTGTTTATCTGGCTCCGGCAGATGGTAACCGCCTTGTCCAGAATATCCTGAATCCTCATTTGTTTTCGGGTCCCTTTGATCTTTTTCCTTGAAAACTCCTGCAGATTGGATACCGTCGCATTGATCCGTTCAGCACCGTGTTCAAGATTGTCCATTAATTTGAAAATGTCTTCCCGGAATTCATCATACGTCATGCCAAACAGGGCATACTGTGGATGCGTTGCCGCATATTCGTCAATGATCGGAATGAGTTCCTTGAAATATTCTCTCAGAATGGGAATGTTGAATACGATAAAATTGTTGGGATTATTGATCTCATGGCTAATGCCGGAAACAAGCATCCCGAGAGATGAAAGTTTCTCCTTATGGATAAGTTCCTGCTCTATGATTTTTTTATCGGTGATGTTTCTCCATGCCGTATAGATGATCCACCGACCCTTCATGGGCACCGCAGTCAGCATGACATCCACGAAAAGATTCCTCCCGTCAAACGTTTGATGCTGCCACTCGACGCGGGCGTGGCCTTCTTTTAAAGCGCGGGCCAACAGGACAAGTTCTTTCTCGAACGAGAGCGCGCCATCGGGTTGTTTCTCCGGCGATATATCGGAAATCTTACGATTCAATAACAGTTCTTTCGCAGGGCAGCCGAGCATCATCAAGGTTGCCTCATTGCAATCAATAAACACGCCGTTATCAATAAGCAGATTTCCGTCACCGGATTTTTCAAACAGGAGTCGGAAGAGGTTCTCTTTTTCCCGCAAGGCCTCCTCCGACTGCTTCCGTTCGGTAATGTCCTCGATAACGCCGTCGGTCCAGTCGATGCTGCCCGTTTCATCAAAGTGCGCCCGTGCCGTTACCGAGGCCCACATAAGCTGTCCGTCCTTCTTCCGAAGCCGCAGCTCTTTGCCGGTAAGGGAACCGGAGCGCGTCAGCTCTTCCACGAACAGTTTCCTCTCCTCCGGGTTTTGATACAAGTCTGAAACGGAAACTTCCATGAAGTCATCCACGGATTCATGGCCGAACATTTTCGCGATAGCGGGGTTCGCTTGAATAAAGCGACCGTGTGAATCACCGGTACTCCGGTAAATGCCCATATTTAAATTTTCTACCAATGTCCGGTATTTATTTTCACTTTCCTGGATGGCCATCTGAGCAAGTTTTCTCTCGGTGATATCCTCAATCGTTTCTATGGCGCCGACAAGATCTCCCTGGGGATTTCTGATGATCGCAGCCGTAAAACGAAGCCACTTGCCGCTGTCTCCTAAGAGGGGCGAAAAATCCGTCAGCTCGTAAGCCTCATCAATCAGTTTTGATTTTCGGCATCTTCCTTCATACCACTGAGGAATGCTATCGGGAATTTGATCCACAAGCAAATCGGCCAGGCACGGTCTCTCCTCGCTATAGAATGCCCTCCAATGCCGCTTCGTGCCCACCACCTCCTGCGCTTTTATCCCGGAAAGCTCTTCGAGGGCCTTGTTCCAGTAAACGATCTTGTGGCCGCGATTGATCACGAATATGGAAATCGGAGACCCCTGGATGATGCTGTGCAACCGTTTCTCGCTTTCCTGCATTGCCTTCTCGGCGAGTACGCGGTCGTGCTCTTTTGACTCCAATTCCCCGGCCATTTCATCGAAGGATTTCGTCAATTGACCCAGTTCGTCTTCCCGGTGTTCCAACTCGGTGCGGGCCGTCAGATCGCCGTGTCCCAACCGCCGGGTGGCATCCACCAGCTTCTTCAGCCTGCCCGCGATGATAATGTTCCCCAGGAACCAGGCCAACGCCATAACGATGATAAGAACGGCGCACAGGAGCGCCACGTTGTTGAACAGGGTATCTCTTGCCCGCGCGAGCGCCTGCTTCTCGGCGATGCCGACACGCATGGAGAGGTATGGCGATGTGCTGCCTTTCAGGTAAAATCTCCTATAGGCCATGAAGCGTTTAACCCTATCATTTCCGACAGCCGTGAAGCTTCCTTCTTCGGGCGGCGCCGACATATAGCGGACCATCTCAGGACCGTCGGCTTTCCCCACGTACTTTTCCGCTTCGTGGGACCTGAGCAGACGGATGTGCTTGTGGTCGTAGATTCCGAGCACGGACTCTTCCGGCAATTTCGTCCTGGTAAACATCTGACCGTAGCGGTCAAGCCCGAAGGCGACCGCGACGGCGCCCCGAAAGCGTCCCCCGGCGTCTCGGATGGGATAGGCAAGATGAATGACCGGCATCTTGAGCGTCGCCTCGATAACGTATTCGCCTACGGAAAAATCCCTTGTCCTCAGAATATCCTGAAAATATTTTCGTTCTTTTACCCTGTGCGGAGTGAAAGGCAGGGCGTTGGCAAATACCATCCCTTCGGAGGTCGCCGCGGAGATATTCGCAAAAAACGGGTTTTCCTTCAGCAGTGAAGCGAAGAGCCTGCTGCATGCGGGGGCATTCTGATTCTGTACATCCGGCAACTGAGCGAGTGTCATGAGAAGCTGCCGGGTGCTCTCCACGGTGCGTTCATGGTCGGATGCAAAACTCTGCAAAACCCTCAGGGCATCGCCCTTCGCATTCTCTATATCACGGCGCTGACGGTCGAATCCGGAATAGATGACAATGCCCAACGCAGGGAGCACCGACAGTAATACCAGGATAAGCAATTGGGTTCTGATAGACCTGAAAAAAGAATATTTCACGGCGCCTCCTCAATAGGGGAATGACCTATCCAACCTGCATTTTGCGTGAGCATTGAATCCGGCAGCAAGCGCATTGCTCGGAGAAATATACAACATTTCGAAATCTATTGCTTCAGAAGATTACCAAGGAATCAACCGGCCCCCTTTTCCCGCCGATCTTGACTTATGCGGTGGGAGGGCTTATACGTATTGAACAATTTCCGTTCTTTCATAGCAAGCTTCGCCACGGGGGCGATACGGTTTCGACTCCCGCCGCCTCCACAGGTCATACTCGTTTCGTCCTGAGTATTTCAACAACGCCAGCACGTCTTGTATTTATAGTATAAGGGATAATTCTTGAACGCCACTGCATCCAAAACTCCCCGCTATGCGGCTCTGCAACATAAGAACTTCGTACTCCTCTGGTCCGGGATGATCGTATCGAATATCGGAACCTGGGTACAGAATGTGGCGCAGGGCTGGCTCGTATTGCAATTGACCGATTCGCCGCTCTGGCTCGGCGTGCTGGGCTTAAGTTTCGCCGTGCCCATGGTTCTGCTGCCGCTCGTGGGTGGCGCCGTGGTGGATCGCATCAACCGCATTCGACTCCTCTTTTTCACGCAAACGGCCATGATGATGCTGTCGTTCGCGGTGGCGCTGTTGATCTGGTTCGACCTGATCAGGGTATGGCATCTCCTTGCGGCATCGTTCATGGGGGCGGCGCTTCTGGCGTTTGACAACCCAGCGCGCCGGGCTCTGATACCGGATATTGTTCCACCGCAGGACTTGATGAACGCCCTCTCGATCAACGCCGCGACGTACACGGGGGCGGCACTGATCGGTCCGGCGATTGCGGGTGCGCTGCTTGTTCCTCTGGGGATCGGCAGTTTATTCTTCCTGAACGGCATCAGTTATCTGGCGGTGTTGATTGCCCTCATGGCGATGCGCGACGCGCCGACGCACAGCGGCGGGATTCAAGCCTCGTTTGCTGAATCAGTAATAGGCGGATTGGCGTATGCGTGGCGGACGCGCTTGATACTTGCGTTGTTGATAATCTCGGCGCTGACGGCGATATGTGGACGTTCCTACCAGAACCTCTTCCCGATTTTTGCGCGCGACATCTGGCGCAGCGGCGCCCACGGCTACGGGTTCCTGCTGTCCGCGGCCGGCGGCGGCGCGGTCGTAGGCGCATTCGGCCTGGCATCCATCCGGCAACTGAAGCGACAGGGCGCCGTGATGATCGGGTGTGGGCTGGTCTTCAGCGCGGCGGTTATCCTGTTTTCGATAAGCACGTCGCTCATAATGGGTATCTGCTTCATCTTCATCGGGGGCGTGATGGCTACCGTTTTCGGCACCATTATTGCGACGTTCATTCAGATCATGGTGCCCGGCGCATTGCGGGGGCGCATCATGAGCCTCTATACCATCACCCTTATCGGTTTACCGTCGCTCGGAGGCATGGGCATCGGTGCAATCGCGGAGCTGTTGGGTGGCATCCCCGGGGCGCCGCGAGCCGTATGGATCGGCGGGGCGGTCGTGGCGGCACTCTTTCTTTCGGTATCGCCGTTTTTCTGGCGGCGCAACATTGCCTGAGAAGCCGGCGGACGTGTCCTTTGACCGGGGGGTACCGTGCAAGCCCCGTGCGGTGGACGGGGAACTTTACTTTTTCGTGCGATTGCCGGTTTTCTTGTCCGTATGTTTGAACGATTTTTTCGGGCTGGCTTTAGTTGAAGGGACAGGTCTTCTCGGTGGTTGCTTGACGGAGAGCTTCGTGATATCTTCTTCCATAGTTGCCATTGCGTCCTGAAAATTTCCCGCTTTGATAGAATGCAGAATTGATTCGTGAATCTCCAAGACCCGTTTTTTTCTTTTCAAACTGGGGCCTAATTGCGACAGGTATTTTTGCAACACGTCGAAAAGCGCCTTGGCAATCATGATCAGCAGCGGATTCCTGCTGGCCTCCGCTAAAATAAGGTGAAATTCAAGACTCAACGGTTTTGGGACGTTATGAACCAGACACTCCCGAGCACGGACGATATTGTTTTCAAGACGTTCAATATCCTCCTGCTGAATACGTTCCAACGCCAAGCCCCAGATGCCCTTTTCAATCGCCACCCGCGCCTCGGTGATTTGCTGAATCGTTACTTTATCGAGCTGAACGATAGTTTCCAGAGAGTTCATCAGTTGGTCGGAATCTACTTTTTTGATAAAAATACCGCCGCCTGCGCCGGGGCGAATGGAGAGTGTTCCTGAATTCTCCAACATTCGGAGGGCTTCCCGGATGACCGGACGCCCCACCTTGAAGGATTGGCAGAGCTCCTTTTCGGAGGCCAGCCGGTCCCCGGGATTATAGTGTCCGGCGAGAATCGCGTTTCTGATTTGATCAGCGACAATTTCAAACAGTCGCTTGTTTTTGACAGGATTGAAACCGTTCTTTAAAAATGCTTTTCCTTCAGGCATGGCTTGCTCGGTTACCTCACTTTTTAAAATCGTGTTTCGGTTAAAGATATTACATTAAGATTATATTAATGTCAATTTTTTCTTGACTTTCTTTTTAATAGTTAATAAAACTTTTTCACGGTCGTTCCTTTCGTTTTTAGAACGGATGTCTTCTTTCGATGCCGGTAGCACCCCATAAGGACTCAACAGTGTATCCAATAGAGCCCCCAGAACGTCATAACCGGAAAACGGAGACACCGAGGGGGGATGAACATCCAAGTCTTCCGAAGTCTCAAATATACCTTGTTTATAATAGTTTCAGGGAGGGTTTCGCATGGGCATGACAATGGCGGAAAAGATTCTCGCCCGGCACAGCGGGATGAATCAGATAAAAGCCGGGGAGTATGTTACGGCGAAAGTGGACCAGGTTTGTATTTATGATTCGTTTATCGATATCGAAAAAGGAATGCTGGAAAGCGGGATCGAAGGGGGATTGACCCGGGTATGGGATAAAAGCCGGGTCGTCATCCTGATTGACCACGGCGCGCCGGCGATGGACAAAAACGTTAAAATGGCCCAAAAACACGTAGCTATCCGCAACCTGGTCAAAAAACTCGATCTTCCTCTCTTTTTTGACGTAAAAGCCGGCATCTGTCACCAGGTCATGGTGGACAAGGGTTTTATCCTTCCCGGTTCTTTTGTCGTGGTGCCCGACTCCCACACTACCATCTACGGCGCCCTGAATTGCGGCGGAACGGGCATCGGAGAAACGGAAATGGCATGGGTTCTGCACTTTGGAGAACTGTGGTTCCAGGTCCCGGAAACCATCAAGGTAGAGGTTTCGGGCGATCTGAAGGAAGGCGTTACGGCCAAGGATATTTTTCTTCACATCTCCGGAACCTACGGGACGGAGGTGGCGCAATATAAATCAATGGAGTGGGTAGGCCCGACCATCGACAGCCTTAGTCTGGACGGTCGTCTCTGCATCGCCAATCAGTCCGTCGAACTGGGCGCCAAGTTCAGTCTTTTCAAGGCCGATCAAAAAACCCTCGATTTTGTCAAAGACCGGGCGGTGCGTTCTTACGAACCGGTACAGCCCGATCCCGATGCCAAATATGAAAAGGTTTACGAGGTGGATGCCGCGGCGTTGGAGCCTCTCGTCGCCCAGCCTCACAGTCTGGAGGTCGTGAATCCGGCCGCCTTTTACGGAGACGTTAAAATAAATCAGGCCAATATCGGCGGCTGCGCCAACGGACGGCTGGAAGATATCGCCTGGGCGGCGCGGATTCTCAAAGGAAAAACCGTCCATCGGGACGTCAGGTGCATCGTCGGCCCCGCTTCCTGGGTGGTGTATAAGGAAGCCATGCAGAAAGGCTATCTGGAAACACTGATTGATGCCGGCGTGATTGTCTGCCACCCTCACTGCGGTCCCTGCACCGGGATGATGGGCGCCATGGCGCCGGGCGAGGTCTGCATTACCGCCACGAGCCGCAATTTCAAGGGAAGGATGGGAAGTCCGGAAGCCAGCATTTATCTTGCGTCTCCGGCAACGGTGGCTGCCTCGGCAATTGCCGGGCACATTATTGATCCCCGGGAGGTATTGTAACAATGGCTGACAGGATCATAAAAGGCAAGGTTGTCAAGTTAGGGGATTATGTCAATACGGACGTAATCTCCCCGTCGCGGTGGATGCGGGAAGGGCTGGACGTTCTGCGCCTGCATACCATGGAAGCGATACGAAAGGATTTTTACCGGGATGTGAATCCCGGCGACATTCTTGTCGGCGGCCGAAATTTCGGCTGCGGTTCCCACCGCGAACCGGCCACGGCCATTATGGAAGTCCTCGGGGTCTCCGCCATCGTTGCAGACTCCGTAGCCCGTCTTTATTTCCGCAACTGCATCGCTTTCGGCATTCCGGTTTTTGCCGTTGACGGCATTTCCCGGCTTGTCGAAGAGGGAGAAGAGATGGAAATCGTTCTTCACGCGGATCGCGTTACCTTTACGAACAAAACCAAGGGTGGTGAGCTTTCCGCGTTGCCGATCCCGGAAACGATGGCCAGGGTTCTGGAGGCGGGCGGCGTTTATAAGCTCCTCAAACAGCGGCTCGCGGAAGGCTATTAATGAGAACTTTGAAAATCATATTCCTCCGCGCTCAAGACATTTTTTCGATCCCGAACCTCGTTACGGTGCTGGGTGGGCAGGGTGCCTCGAAAAAATCTCGATTCGCGCTTCCGGAATCTGATTTTCCCGTTAGGCAAATGTCTTTCAATGCAAAGGGAGGAAAAGAGACACTATGAGCGGACAGACTCTTACGGAAAAGATACTGGCCAGGGCTTCGGGGAAAAAAGAAGTTTCACCCGGTGAGATCGTTATTGCCGGCGTGGACGCCCTTTTCATGCATTCACCGAGTTATAAGTTCCGGCATTTCGAAAAAATCGGCGGCGTCAAGTCCGTATGGGACGGAGACAAGGTGATTGTGGCAGCCGGGCATCATATGTTTCTCCCCTCGAACCAGGATTACGCAGACGCCGTCACGTTTGTCCGCAAAGGCTGCAAACAATACGGGATAAAACACCTTTACGATATGGGTACGGGCATAGGACACTATCTCATGGTGGAAAAAGGGCATGTCTGGCCCGGAGCGATAGCCGTCGGTTCCGATTCCCATACGACGGCCTATGGGTGCATAGGCTGCCTGGCCTCGCCCATGAACTTCGAGACCACGGAGGTCATGCTTTCGGGAAAGGCCTGGTTCAAAGTCCCGCCGACCATCATGGTAAAGCTTGAAGGCATTACCAAAAGAGGCGTCAGCGCCCGCGACGTAGCCCAGCACGTTCTCGGAATAATAGGGCCCGACGGCGCACTATGGCACGCCGTCGAATACGCAGGTTCCTATATCAATCGCCTGAGCATTCAGCAGCGGATGATCTTCAGTCTCCTGACCACGGAGATGGGCGGCATGTGCGGCATGATGGAATCGGACGATCTCGTCCTCAGGTTCATGGAAAGACGCAGCCGTCAGGCTTTTGAGCCGGTTTACCGGGATAGCGACGCCCAATATGCCCGGATACTTGAAATTGACGTATCGGCGCTGGAACCTCAGGTGGCTATTCCCCCTCAGCCGAGCGATACCAAACTCTTGGCCGAGGTCGAGGGCGTTCAAGTTCAGCAGGCCTACGTCGGTGGCTGTACCGGCGGAGGCATTGACGATATGAGGATGGCGGCGGAGATTATGCGGGGCCGCAAGGTGGACGGCGAGGTGCGCATGATCGTCGTTCCGGGTACGAGGGAGATCTTCGACCAGATGCAGAGCGAGGGGCTGGTGGATATTTTTGCCAATGCCGGCGCGTTGATTACGCCCCCTTACTGCGGCCCCTGTCAGATGGTTTGCGTGGGTCACTTAGGCGGGGGAGAAGTCATGATCGGCACCCATCCCCGGAATCTTCCCGGACGGGCGGGTAAAGACACCGCGATATACCTTGCCTCGCCCTACAGCACGGCGGCAGCCGCCGTAGCCGGCGAAATCACGGATCCGAGAAAATACTTATAGGGAGGTGAATGAAAGTGGCGGCAACTCACGGCATTGCCTGGACGTTTGGAGATCACATCAATACGGAGGCTATTTTAGGCTCCGGCAAGGAAGAGAACTGGGGATCGGCAATGGACGGCGTCTTGGCCTATTACGATCCTGAATTCGCTCGCAAGGTAAAAACGGGGGATTTTATCGTCGCCGGCCGCAATTTCGGGACATCTTCAGGACGTCCGGCGGGAGAGATTCTGAGACAGAAGGGCGTAAAGGCGGTCATCTGCGAAAGCTCCAGCATGATTTTCTATCGCAATACCTGGAATATCGGATTGCCGGTCCTGCAATGTCCGGGAATCCTCGGGAAAGTGAAAAAGGGAGACGAGATCGAGGTGGACATCGAGGCCGGAACCGTTAAGAATATGAAAACGGGAGAGGTCATGCAGGCGGAAGAGACGCCCTGGATACTCCTGGAGATTTATCGCCAGGGCGGCATGTTGGGCTGGATCAAGGGCAGGCGCACGGAGTACAAGACCCTGGAGCAGGCGTGACGGCATAATTTTTTTACTGGGGAGGCAAAGTCAATGTCGCTACCGCTTAACGAGATGTCCTTGAGACGGGCAAAATTGCAGAAAGCCATGGCGGAAGAAGGAATGGGAGGCCTGCTGGTTTTTTCCAGCCAGCTAAGGACAATGTCCATTCACTATGTTGCCGGCTATACATTGCTCGGCAACCGGGCGTTCTGCTATATTCCGGCGGAGGGCCGTCCGGTTTTGCTCATATCGGAGGCCTGGGACGAAGACAGGGCCGTCCGGGAGAGCGGATTCGAAGATGTCAAGGTGTTGGGAGAGCGTTGGCCTCAGGAGATAGCCGCCGTCTGTCGTTCCTGTGGGGGACCTCTCGGCCTGGCAGGCAGAGAAATCATGGGGCGTCAGGATGTTGAAGCGCTTGAAGCCGCCTGTGGCAAGGAAACCGTTTCCGCCACCCGCTTCCTGGAAAATCTGGCCACGATTAAAAGCCCTTACGAACTGGAGTTGATCCGTGAGGCGGCAACGATGGCAGACGCGGGATTCATGAGGGCCTTGGAAGTCATTCGGGGCGGTTTGGCGGATTATGAATTAGTGGCGGAGATTGATTATGTGATGCGCCGGATGGGCGCCGCGGACAACTTCCAGATGCTGGCCATCGGCAAGCAAAACACCGGCATGCTGCTCCCTTGCGGCAAGAAAGTGGAGCAGGGTGATCTGCTTCTCTTTGAGATCACCCCCGCCAATGGTCCGGAGACCTACTCGGCGCAATTATGCCGGACCGCCATCTTCGGGGATAGCCCCGGCAAGCTGCTCCAGGAAAAGTACCGTCTCCTGATCGAGGCGCTGAATGAATCCCTGTCGGTAATCAGACCGGGTGTAAAAATCGGCGAGGTGGCCCGGATACAGAATAGAATCATCGGCAGCGCCGGATATGGAGAGTACTGCAGGCCGCCCTACATGCGGGCCCGCGGTCACGGGTTTGGTCTGGGGCGCATTGAAATTGATGAAGATTCCCCGCTGGAGTTTGCGGAGGGAATGACCATGGTAATCCATCCCAACCAGTTCCTGCCGGAGACGGGCTACCTCGCGCTGGGCGAGCATATTATCGTCGCCGGAAACGGGATTGAACGTCTCACCCGGACGGGATCGAGAATATACGAATGTCCGGATGCCGGCAAATAGATATGGCGAGGAAGGCGTAAGGGAACTATCAGGAACGCACCGCACCGTACGAGGCAGTGCAATCCATTTGATGATTAAGAAGGAGGATCCCATGATTACGACAAAGATGCAACGGTTCGGATGTTTTGTTGCCGCAGCGGTGGGGATGCTATTGTGCGCCGATTCCGGGACGGCTGCGGATAAAACGTTTTTTAAGGGAAAGGTTGTGGAACTGGTCGTCTGTACGAAGGTAGGCGGCGTTTACGACACCGAAGCGAGGTTGATCGCGCCCTATCTGCAGAAGCAACTGCCGGGAAGCAAGGTGATCGTGCGCAATGTTCCGGGTGGGGGCCACATCGTGGGCGCGAACCGCGTATGGGGCGCCAGGCCCAACGGGCTGACGATAGCGTCGGCAAATGTTCCCGGTCTTATCGCCGCCCAGATCAGGGGGGAGGAGGGTATCCGGTTCGACCTCCGGAAGTTCACCTGGATAGGCCGTCTCTATACGAACCACCGTTTCCTGATCGCCCGTAAAAAAGCAGGGTTCGATACGATTGAGCCGTTTCTCAAGGGCGACAGAGAATTCAAGATCGGCGTCGAAGGCGTAGGCTCCGGACCGTACAATACGGGGTTGCTTATGGCAGAAGCTCTGGGGCTGAAAAAGGTGCGCATGATCACGGGGTACGGTGGCGGTGATAAAGTCATGGGGCTTATACGCAAGGAGATCGAAGGCGTCATCGGCGGCCTGGATTTCTGGGCCGAATCGGTTACCGAGGGGGAAGCGGCGGCTCTGTTCACATTTGACGCCAAAAGGTATCCCAAGATGTCCAATGTTCCCACCCTGGGGGAACTGGTAAAAACGCCAAAAGGCAAAGCGATCGCCAATTACATTTCCGGTGAATCGGAATTATCCCGCTCTTTTTTCACCCCGCCCAATATGCCCGAGGACATGACCAGGGTTCTGCGCACGGCCTTCATGAAAGCCTTGCAGGATGAGAACCTCAAAAAATCGATAGCCAAAATGGGGAGGGAGCCTTTTGATCCCCTGCCGGGAGATGAGGTGGGGAAGCGGGTTTCGGCGGCGCTGAGCCTGACTCCCGATGTTGCCAATCTCATCAAGGAGGTGGCCAAGGAACTGTAGCGGCCGACCTGACGGAGAAAAATGACAGAGATTTAAAACTATCCATTCACAAAGGAAGAAAGGAAGGATGGGACTATGAAGAGAAGAACACCGTGGCTTGTATATCTCTTTGTTCTGATAATGGGGATTTTATTTTTCGCCGGTTCCGGGTCGGCGGCGGAAAAATCTCTCTTTAACCGGAAAGTTATCGAAATCATCGTCTGTACCAAGGTCGGCGGCGGTTATGATACCGATGCCAGATTGGTCGCGCCCTATTTGCAGAAAGAATTGCCCGGCAGCACGGTGATTGTCCGCAACGTTCCCGGCGGCGGACATATCGTCGGCACGAACCGCGTCTGGAGCGCCAGACCGAACGGTCTTACCATCGGCGTGGCGAACGTTCCCGGCTTGATCGCCGCCCAGATCAGGAAAGAGGAAGGAATGCAATTCGACCTCCGGAAGTTTACCTGGCTGGGGCGTCTCTATTCACGCCACCGGTTTCTCTTCGGCAGGAAAAGCGCGGGATTCGACAGCGCCAACGCCCTTATGAAGGGAGACAAAGATTTCAAGATCGCCTGCGCCGGCGTCGGGGACGGTCCGTACAATACGGGGCTGCTGACGGCAGAGGCCCTGGGACTGAAGAGAGTGCGCCTGATCCCGAATTACGGAGGCGGCGAAGAGCCCTTGGGCATCATGCGCAAAGAGGTTGAAGGAGCGGTGGGAGGATTGGAATCGTGGCAGGAGATGATTGACCAGGGAGAGGTGGCGCCTCTGTTGACCTACGACGCAAAGAGGTACGCGGCTACTCCCCATGTTCCCACCTTGACGGAACTGGTGAAAACCGAGAACGGCAAGGCCATTGCCGCATATGTGGCGACGGAATCGGAATTGTCGCGCGCCATCTTTACGGTTCCCAACACGCCCAAACATATCACGCAGGCGCTGACGACCGCGCTCATGAAGGCCCTGCAAAGGGAAGACTTCAAAAAGGCGGTTGCCCAGATGAAGAGAGAGCCCTTTAACCCGCTGCCGGGGGATGATGTTGCCAAGAGGGTGAATACGACGTTGAGCATGCCCCCCGAAATAGCCAATCTTATTATTAAGGTTTCCAAATCGCGCTAAAGGAAACGGGTGTGCGGCGTTCATAATTATTATCGATAGTTGATCCAAAGGAGAGGCAAATGAAAGAAGAGGACAAATACGAGAATTCAACCACCCACCGGAGATGGATACAGAGCCAGAAAATTCCCATACTGACCGAGTCGAGCGTTCCGAATCTCAAAGAGGTGGCGGTCGCGCCGTGGGAGCGATTGGGAGCGTATGGCAGCTATATCGTGTTCGATGCCATAGATGACCTCCTTGACGCGTACATCCTGGAAATCGGCGGGGGCGGCGCCGTCAAGCCGGAACGTCACATGTACGAGGAAATCTTCTATGTTCTTTCGGGGAGGGGCGCCACGACCATCTGGAACGAGGGCGGTCCGAAGCGCACCTTCGAGTGGCATGAGGGAAGTCTGTTTGCCATCCCCCTTAATACACAGCATCAATTCTTCAACGCCCAGGCGGACAGTCCCGCCCGTTTTTATGTGGTTTCGTCAGCGCCTCTGGTGATGAACCTCTTTCATGACAACGATTTCATCTTTAACAATCCCTATCTCTTCACGAACAGATTTGACGGGCGGCAGGATTTTTTTGATGGAGGGCAGGCGACCCCCGGCCGGGTTTGGGAGACCAACTTCGTAGAAGATGTGAGGACCTTTCCGCTCCTCGACTGGAAGGAGCGGGGCGGAGGAGGAATCAACCGGCGTTTCGAGCTGGCCAACTCCACCTTGACCTGCCATGTTTCCCAGTTCCCCGTGGGGACCTACAAAAAGGCCCACCGGCATGGTCCGGGGGCGAACGTTATCATCATCGCCGGCCAGGGATACTCCATGCTCTGGAAAGAGGGCGGGGAGAAGGATCGGGTGAGGGTAGACTGGAACGTAGGATCGGTGCTGGTTCCGGCCGACATGGAGTTCCATCAGCATTTCAACACCGGGGCGGAGCCGGCTAAGTACCTGGCGATCCGGTGGGGCAGCCGGAATTACCCCTTGTTTAAAAAAGTCGGAGAACGGGGTAAAGTCTATATCAGTGTCAAGGACGGCGGCAACCAGATCGAATATGAAGATGAAGATCCGATTATTCGCAAGACCTTTGAGGAAGCCCTGGCCAAAAACGGCGTGGAATGCAAGATGCCGCCTCTTAAATAGTTATTTGGACTGAGCGGGCAAAAAGGATGAAGAATGCACCTGGACAGCGACCAGTTTGACGACCTGGAGATGGAAGAGGCCTTCCAGACGGGGACGGGCGAAAGGCTCGAATTTAAAAGCGTCGGCATAGATATCGGTTCTTCCACATCTCACCTGATGTTTTCCCGTCTTGTTCTCTTGAGGCGGGGAAAGGATTTTTTCAGCGGCTATACGGTCGTGGAAAGGGAGATTCTCTACCGCTCGCCCGTCATCCTCACGCCCTTCATCAGTCAGAATTCTTTGGTTGATTCCTCCTGCTTGAAGGACTTCATCAGACGGGGATATGAGGAAGCCGGTCTTGCGCCCGATCAAATCGACACGGGGGCGGTCATCACCACGGGCGAGGCGGCCAAGAAAGAAAACACGGCCGCCATTATCAACCTGCTTGCCGAAGACGCGGGCAAGTTCGTCTGCGCCGCGGCGGGCCCCAATCTCGAAGCCGTTTTGGCCGCCCACGGTTCGGGAGCGGTGAAACATTCACTGAAACATAAGGAAGAAACTCACGAAACGATCCTCAATGTGGACATCGGCGGGGGCACTTCCAAGATCGCCCTGGTAAGGGGCGGCCGGATAGTGGAGACCTGCGCGGTCAATGTGGGCTCGCGCCTTATTGCCTGGGATAGAGACGGGATCATTACGCGCATCGAGGAGGCGGGCGCGCGCGTGGCCGCCTCTCTCGGCCTGAAAATCGGAATCGGACAAAAACTGCATCCGGACGAAGGCGAAGTCTTAGCCGAAAAACTGTCTGATCTTCTCTTTGAAATCCTTCTGCAAAAACCGTTGAGCGTTCTGGCTGAATCCCTGATGATCACCCCCGAATCAACGTATCGCGGACCGGTGGATATGGTTGTTTATTCCGGCGGGGTGGCGGAATTCATCTACGGGGAGGAAGAGCAGGGGTTCGGCGATCTCGGACCCTGGATCGGCAAAGCGATACAGAAACGACAGCGGACGTGGCGCGTCGCCATGGGGCTTCCCGCCGAACGCATCCGCGCCACTGTCATCGGCGCTTCCCAGTACACGGTGCAGGTAAGCGGAAACACCATTTTCCTTTCCGATCCCCATCTGCTGCCCCTTCACAATCTGCCCGTAGTCAAGCTGCCCCCGTTCCCCAATCCTGTGACCTGCGGGGAAGTTGCGGCTTCCATCGGCAGGAGTTTTCAGGTACTCGATATCAAGGAAGGGGAAGGAAACGCGGCCATAGCCGTGACCTGGGATCAGGACCCCGATTATCTCCGACTGCGCGAGTTTGCCGAAGGGATAAGAACAGCCCTTCCCCGATCGCTGGCGGCTGGCATTCCGATCGTGCTGATTTTTGACAACGACGTGGGAAAAATCAGCGGTCATGTCCTTGCGGAACGGGGCGTGAGGAGAGTGGTTGCGATCGACAACATTAACATCGGCGAGTTGAGCTATGTGGATATCGGTCAGCAGCTGTCCACGGCGAACGCGGTGCCGGTAACCGTAAAGTCGCTGATTTTCCGGTGAGTCGGAACTACATTTCGGTGGAAGCTGAGCATTCCGCCGTAAGGAGGTAACGTAATCATGTATTTGCTGGATGCAGCATGGCAGGGGCTTACCGGAGTTTTTAACGCCGTTCCGTTCCTGCTCATGCTCCTCGGTGTTTTTCTGGGCAATATCGTCGGCGTCCTGCCGGGGCTGGGCGGCCAGTTCCTCCTGGCCGTCCTGATACCGTTCTGCTTCGGCCTTGACCTCTTCTCCGGCATGGCCCTTCTTCTCGCCGCTCACTCCGTGACGGGGACAGGCGGGTCCATCACCTCCATCCTCTTCAACACGCCCGGAGAGGCGTCAAACGCCGTCACCTGTCTGGACGGCTTTGAAATGACCAAGAAAGGGCAGGCTGGGCGCGCCATGGGCGCCGCCCTCTATTCCTCCGGCGTGGGAGGGGTCATCGGGGCGCTTTCCCTGCTCCTCGTCATCCCCGTTATGAGGGCCATCGTCCTTTCCTTCGGTCCTCCTGAGTTTTTCATGCTCACGGTCCTCGGCATTTCCTTCATCGCGTCCCTGGAGGTAAAATCGCCGATGAAAGGGTTGATCTGCGGCCTCTTCGGTCTCCTCCTTTCCCTGTTCGGGGAGGACCCTTCCACCGGCGTAATCCGTTTTAATTTCGGAACCCTTTACCTTTATGAAGGCATGAGACAAATACCGGTGGTGCTCGGGGTTTTTGCCATGGCCGAAATGATTCACCTGGGCGTAAAGGGCACCGATTTGATAGAGGCAAAGTATCTCGAGGTGAAAGACAGTGTCTGGGAGGGCGTGAGAGATGTGCATCGCCACTGGTGGCTGACCATCAAATCCTCTTTCATCGCCGTCTGGCTCGGCTTCCTGCCGGGGTTGGGGGGCGTGGCCTCTTCCTTTTTCACCTACGGTTATGCCCAGCGTATTTCCAAGAATCCCGACACCTTCGGACAGGGCAATGTCGAGGGGGTCATCGCGCCGGAAGCAGCCAATAACGCGAAAGAAGGCGGCGCCCTCATCCCGACCATCGGTTTCGGCGTCCCCGGCAGTTCCGGCATGGCGCTCATTCTCGGCGCCTTTCTCATCCTCGGCGTCACGCCGGGACCCAAGATGCTGAACCAGCACCTGCCGACGGTCTTCGGCATGGCCTGGACGGTGGCCATCGCCAACGTCATCGGCGCCGCCGTGACGCTGGTCCTGGCCAAATGGATGGCCAAGGCGGCATCCATACGTACTTCCATTCTCCTTCCCGTTATCATGGTCTTTATTGCCATGGGCAGCTATACCGCAAGCAACTCCATGGGCGATCTGGTGATCACCCTCATCTTCGGGGTGGTGGGATATTTCATGAAGGTTTACGGCTATCCCAAGGCGCCCTTCGTCCTGGGGCTGGTGTTGGGACGCATCGCGGAAGGAAACTTCAATCTTTCCTATGACCTCTACGGATTCGGCTTCATGACCCGGCCCATAACCTTCTTCATCTTCCTCCTGGTCCTCTGGGCGCTGATAGGCCCCATAATCAAGCTTCACAAGGAAAAGCGAGAGGAGGCAAAGGCATGAATAAAGAAAAGGGTAACCTGATAATGGCTTTTTTCTTCCTCACGTTTTTCACCGGCTTGACGCTTATCGCGCTGACCTACAGCATAAAAGCCAGCAGACTGCCGCTGCTCGTGTCCGTTCCTGGCGTACTCCTGTCCGCGGCCCAGGTGTTCCGGGAAGCAAGGATTTTGAAGGCGGCGAGGAAAACCGAGACCGCGGAAAATGGCCATGAAACTTCAGATCGTCCCAGAGCAAGCGGCAAAGGGAAAAAGCTGCTGCTGATGCTCGGATGGATGGTGTTATTGGTGCTTATGATCTGGGTGTTTGGTTTTCTGGCCACGATTCCCGTTTACACGCTCCTTTTCATGAGATCGAGGCAGGAAAGCTGGTTTTTGAGCATCATCTTTGCCGTCTCCGGCTTTGCCATATTGTATTTCCTGTTTGTCGTCGGTCTCAATATGGAGCTTTATCCGGGTTTGGTGTATGATTGGTTCTCGATGTACGAGTGATAGAAATGTGGACGGAGAAGGTTGCCGTCGGTTAAAATTGCGAATTATTTTGATGGGGGTGCAGGGTAATGAGTTTCCTTAGACTGCCGGTGTTGCGTCATGGGCTTATGGTGCGGCATTCCGATATCCTTCCCGACTCGGAAGTGACGGCGCGCATCGAGAAGGCGCGCCGGCTGATGTCCGAAAAAAATGTCGAGGTTCTGTTGGCTTATGGCGATCCCACGCGAAACGGCCCGGCCTGCTACCTGACGAATTATCCTTGCTTCGGTCTCGGTAGGCGGGCAACGGTCGTCCTCGGCATGAAGGAGGGCCCGTTTCTTTTCACCGCCGAACCATCCCGCAACCTGCCGCGGGTGCGCCTCATGACGACCTGCGATATCGAGAAAACGCGCCAGTACCTGTCTATGGGATGCAAGCGTGCCCGTGAACTAGCCGGCGCTCAGGGGCGCATTGGCCTTGTAGGCATCGGCAATCTTCCTTCAGGGGCGGTCAAAGACATGGCGGGGTTGGACGGCATGGAGACGGAATGTCTCAGCCAGGCATTTTCCGCGCTGGTGGCCGCCAAAGACGAAGGTTCTCTTCGGGCAACCGGAAAGGCACTGTCCCTGGCAAGGGAGGGCCTCGGGCTTATAGAGGAACAGGCCGCTTCAGTAAAAGATTTATGGGAAATGGCGGCCTATGCGGATTATCGCCTCAGGCTGGCCGGTTGCGAGGATACGAACATTCTTCTCGGCAGCTCAGCGGGAGGCCGGCTGCGTCCCGGCTATCCGTCGCGGCAAACAATGCTCCCGGGAGATACCATGACAGCTTACGTAGCGGTTCAGTATGCCCGCCACTGGGGCGTTGCCGGCAGCTCCTTCACCAGGGGAACGGGCGGCGATAAGCTCAAGGCAAGAATGGATGCGCTGCGAACGATGCAAACGGAACTGGCTGCCGAAATAAGGCCGGGCATGAAGTTGGGTAAAATAGAAACGGTCATACGGGAAACAGGCCTGCGGAGGGCCCTGCCCCTTGCCGAAGATGTGCCCGTTGCCGCGGGGACAGGCTTTGATCTTCATGAATATCCCCTAAGGCCGGAACACACCGTGGAAAAGGACATGGTGCTTCAGGTTGCCCTGACGGCGGATTCCGCAGAGGGATCCACCGCGATGGTGGTCAACATGCTGCAGATAAAAGAAAAGGCCGGCCTTTGGCTTGCCGGGACAGACGGAGTAAAGTAGAAGAAGAGTGCCCGAAGAGCGGTGGCGGCTGGAATGAACGGCAAAGATATTCTTAAATTCTTTGCTTCACTATTAAGGAGGTAACAATGGATCGCATGATAAAGCACATGGCAGTAATCGGCGTCCTGGTGGTTTTGTCGGGACTCATAATGGGCGGCAGGGCCGCCCTCGGGGCAGACGCTTCCGAGGAGTTTTTCCGCGGGAAGACTGTTGACTGGATCGTGGCGCTTGAAGCGGGCAGCACCACGGATCTCATCGCCAGAACCATTGCCCCCTTTCTGGCGAAGGAGCTCAATGTAAAGATAAAAATTGAAAACAGGAAAACCGACGAGGGCATCAACTATCTCTACAACCAGGGAACGAAGGACGGTCTCACCCTGGGCATCAAGGACAGCGACTCCATTATCGGCAACGATATCGCGAAAGCGCCGGGGGTGCAATATGAAACCGAAAAGCTCAATTTTATAGCCGATGTCTATCCTTCCACAAAGATATTTTTGATCTCCCCCAAACTCCCCTACAAGACGCTGGACGCTCTCAAAAAGGCCAAGGGATTGAGGGCTGGCGGCACCTCGGCCAAGGGGTCTCTCGCGGTGACCTGCGCGGTGATGATCGAAGTCCTGGGCCTGGATGCCAAGATCATCACCGGTTTCAAAGGCTCGAAAGAACTCACCCTGGCTACGGCCCGGGGAGAAGTGGATTTCATGATTCCCCGCGACACCACGGCGATGAGGAATGAAAAGGACGGCTATGCCGTAAGCCTGCTTGCCCTGGGCAACAAGAGAAGCGCCGTGCTCCCGAACGTGCCGACGGTGCCGGAACTGGGGATCAAGGTTTCGAAAGAAGTGGCGACGGCCTATAAGTTTGTAACCTCCGGCGGTCTGACGGTAGTTTTGCCGCCCGGCGTGCCGGAGGCGCGGGTCGAGCATCTGAGAAAGGTCTTTCAGCGTCTGAATAACAACCTGGAGCTGCAGAAGGCGATGGCAAAGATGACCGGCGTCTGGTTGCCCTTTGTTCCTGGACAGGACGTGCAGCAGGAGATGGCGGCGATAAAAGCGGACAAGGCGCTGGCGACTAAACTTGACGCCCTGTTCAAAAAATACAGCGTTGTGCGCTGAGTTGCCTCAGGGAACTCTCTTCACGGCTTGTCGCAGAGAAAGGTAGAATATGCTTGAGTCCCTTGAGGCGTTTGTTCAGGGATTCCTGAACTACGCAGACCTGTTCCGGTTCGGTTTCCTGATGCTGGGCGTGTTGGTCGGCATCTTCATCGGCGTCGTCCCCGCGCTGGGGGGCATCGTAGCCATGTCCCTCCTCCTGCCCCTCGTATTCGGCATGGATAAGATCGCGGCTCTTTCCATGCTGGTGGCCATTCACGCTATCAGCGGCACCGGTGACAATATCACCTCTATTCTCATGGGCCTCCCGGGGTCGGGGCCGGCGGCAATCACCCTCCTTGACGGCTTCCCCATGACGCGCAAAGGTGAGCCGGGGAAAGCCCTGGGGGCCATGATGTGCGCCGATACGATGGGGGCGTTGCTCGGAGTGGGCTTGGCCTTTGTCATGATCCCCATCGTCAGGCCGCTCGTCATGTCCTTTGGAAATTCCGAGTTGTTCTTTCTGATCCTGATGGGACTGTCCTTTCTGGCCATCTTGAGCAAAGAGTCTCCCGTAAAGGGCCTGATGGCCGGTTTTACGGGGATTATTCTATCCCTGGTGGGCTTGCAGCACAGCACGGGGGTTGACCGGTTCGCCTTCGGGAAGGATTTCCTCCTCGGCGGTCTCGATATCGTGCCGGTCATTCTGGGATTGTTTGCCGGGGCGGAAATGTTCCAAATGGCCGTATTCAAGGAAACGATCGTGCCGGGAGGGGTGGTGAAGGCCGGAAAGGAACTGAGGCGGCAGTTTTTCGCCGGAGTGAAGGAAGTTTTTCAGCACAAATGGCTATGGTTCCGCAGTTGCGTTTTAGGATATGTAATGGGGCTCATTCCCGGCATTGGCTCCGAGGTGGCGGTCTGGGTCAGCTACGGCCAAGCCAAACAAACATCGAAGCACCCCGAGTTGTTCGGCACAGGCTGCATCGAAGGCATTATCGCGCCGGAGAGCACCAACAACGCCAAAGAGGGCGCATCGCTTCTTACCACCCTCTGCCTGGGATTGCCGAGCGGCGTCGCCATGGCGATCCTTTTGGGGGCCTTATTGCTGCAAGGCGTAATCCCAGGACCCTCGATTCTGACGACGGATCTCGAACTGACCTTCACGCTGATCTGGGGACTGGCCCTGGCCAACATCATCGGCGCGGTCCTGTGCTTCTATATCATCGGCTACCTGAATCTTACCTGGTTGACCACACTGCCTCCCCGTGTTCTGGTGCCCACCATCTTAAGCGTTGTCTATCTCGGGTCTTACACCACGGACAATCAGATTGCCGCCATCGGCGTAACGATCGTCTTTTCCATTATCGGGCTGGTGATGAAGCGGGGAGGGTACTCCCGTGCGGCGATGGTGCTCGGGTTTATTCTGGGAAGGTTTTTCGAGGGCTACTTTTTTCTTGCCCTGCAAACAATGGGGCCGTTATTCTTTCTGCGTCCGGCCAGCCTTGGAATCATCGTCATTATCATCAGTCTTTACATATACCGGCCGATACAGTCTTTCATGCAGCGTCGCCGCGGAAGGTCTGCGCTTGAAGAAATTGCCGGGGAGGAGCCTTAGATGATGAATGTGCATATTCTTATTCCCCTCATCGTTGCCGGGGCGATGGTGGCGGTGATTGCCGTTGCCTCCGGTTACCCCTACCTCCAGGCGAAGCTGTCGGTCATTTTCTCAGGTTCCCTTGTTCTTGTTTTGGCATTGGTGCAGTTGGCGAGAGAACTCACCCTGAAAAAACGCCAAGCCGATGAGCCGAGAGCGGATCAGCGGAAACCCGAACATCATGCGGAAACAGTGCAGTACGGGCTTGAATTTGCCTGGCTGGTGGGATTTGGGCTCATGATTTATCTCCTCGGGTTTTTTGTTGCGATTCCCCTGTACGTATTTGCCTATATGAAGTCGCACGGATCCCGGTGGTGGGCATCGCTTATCACGGGCGCGCTCCTGCCGGCGTTTTGTTACGGAATATTCGTGTTGCTTCTCGAAATGAAATTGCACCGGGGAGAGATTTTCATGCGCTGGGGCTTTTAAGAAAACGTACAGGCAAAGCCGCATCTGCCGTTAGGAGGAACAACAATACACACACACGCGTTTACACTTCATGAACTAAAGACGGACGTGCTCGTCATCGGCGCCGGAGGCGCTGGCGCACGGGCGGCGATCGAGGCGGCGCAGACGGGCAGGCAGGTGGCCCTGATCTGCCGCTCCCCCCTGGGGAAGGGGGGACTGACTCCGACGGCCAACGGCGGCTATCAAGCCGCTGTCTTGCCCGGGGATTCTCCGGCCATTCACGCGGAAGATCTTATCGCCGTGGGATGCGGACTCAATGACCGGCCCCTCGTTGAGGTGCTCACCGGGGAGGCGCTGGAGCAGGCGCGGATGTTGGAGCAATTCGGCGCCCGGATGAACTGGGAAATCCCTCAGAAGGTCCATGAGCCGCAGATGCGGTATCCCCGCTCTATTTTTGTCCCGGGAAAGGAAGTTCTTGCCACCCTCCGCAGGCAATTAAGAAAATACGGGAATGTTCTGCTGCTGGAGGATTATCTGTCCCTTCAATTGCTGTTTCATGACGGTGAGGTGGTGGGCGCTCTTCTCTTTGATATCAAGGAAGGCAGTATCACGGTCTGTGAAAGCAAGGCCACGATTCTGGCAACGGGCAGCCTGGGGGAAATATATCCCCTGAGCGCACAGGAACCCATGGGTCTCCCGACCGGAAGCACCGGCAGCGGTTACATTCTCGCAGGCATGGCGGGAGCGGATCTCGTGGACATGGAAATGATTCAGTTCTCCATTGTGCCCCTCCATCCCCCGCTCATTCAAGGAATGCGCTGCCTCCCCTGGGGGCCCCTGCGGAATTCCCAGGGCAATGAATTCCTCCCCCCCAACGCGGGGGAGTATTCCCATGAGACGGCACAGGCCCTGTATCGGGAACTCCAGCGGGGAGCGGTAACCATGGACCTGCACGATCGGAAAGCGCCCGATCATGCACGGCATCCCGTGGCCGGCCAGAGGAACCGGCAGCTTCGGGAATTTGAAGTCACCCCCTACCAGCGCCGCGTTACGGTCGGTCTCGCCTCACTGTTTATGATGGGAGGCGTCCACATCAACGAGCGCTGCGAGACATCTGTCCCCGGTCTCTATGCGGCCGGTGAAGTGGCCGGCAATGTCCATGGCGCCCGGCGTGTCGCCGGCAATGCCTTTACCGAGATGATTGTCTTCGGCGCGCGAGCGGGGAAATATGCCGCACGGGAAGCGGCCGGGAAAGGACGTTTTCCCGAGGTCCCGAAGCAACAGATAGGGGAATGCCTTGAACGCTTGTCCGGCATTGTTCAAGAGAAGCATGGCGACATAACGCCCGGGGAGCTGCGCCGGAAAGCCCGTTCGATTATGGGAAGATATCTCCACGTGATACGAACCGGCCCGGGGATACAGACGGCGCTGGAAGAACTGGGAACCCTGGAACAGGATCTGCCTTTCGTCAGGGTCAAAACCGAAGGAGGGCTCAGATATAACGCGAGTCTCATCGAAACGTTTGACGTAAACTGGCTTTTGGCGGTGAGCCGGATTGTCTGCCAGGCGGCGCTCACCCGGCAGGAATCCCGCGGTTTTCAATTCCGGGAAGACTTCCCCGAAGAAAAGGAAGACTGGTTGAAGCATACCGTGATCCGTCGCGCCGGAGGGGAGTGGGTGGGTGGTACAAAAGCCGTCGCAGGGTAGGGGGAACGAAAAAAAATCATGCCGGGAGTCGTGTAATGGATCCTCAGAATAACAGTGTCCGTTTGAAAATTCTTCGATACAATCCGCCGTTTGACGAAAATCCATACAACGAGACCTATACCGTGCCGGTCGGTAATGAGAAGATGAGTGTGCTCCAGGCGCTGGAATACATTTACGAAGAGCAGGATGATACGTTGGCCTTTCGCCGTTACTGCTGTGGTGTCCAGTACTGTAATTCATGCCTGATGCTGATCAACGGCAAACAAACGCACGCCTGCCTGACCATCGTAAAGCCCGGCGAAGAGATAGAGGTTGCTCCCGTCAAGGGGAAGCGGGTCCTCAAGGATCTCATAACGGATTAAGGGCGAGGCAATGGCATGGAGACAGTGAGGCTCATGGGCGCGTTCTCGCCGAATCCCCGGCTTGAGCCGTTGCTTGACGGGACGGTTCGGATCCCCGGAGTGGATATCCAATGGCAATTCGGGAAACCGCCGGATCTGCACCAGAGACACCTGACGGAAAATTCCTTTGACCTCTTCGAGTTCTCTCTGTCCAACTTCATGATTACCCGCAGCCAGCCCGCACAGCTCAAGCGATTGCGGTGGATGGCAATTCCGATTTTCCTGACCAAGGCAATCAATTGGCTCGATTTCACTGTCCGCGAAGATTCCGGCATCACCAGTCTGGCCGATCTCGCCGGCAAACGTGTGGGAATACCGGACTATCACATGACGGCGGCGATCTGGATGAGGATCGTGCTGAAGGAGCTCTACGGAATCCGGCCGCAGGATATCGAGTGGTTCAATGGCAGGCCTCCCGGCGTGAGCCACGGTCGAGACGTGGGGAAGGCCCTCTCACCAGGCATTACGCTTCTCCGGGCGAAGCAACCGGGTGAACTCGAGGAGCGGCTCTCCCGCGGTGAAATTGATGCAACCTACGCCGACAGCGTAACGCGGGCGGCATTGATGCGTGTACAATCACTGCGACCCCTCTTCGGGCCCGGCGAAGGGGCGGAGGTCATCGGCGCGTATCGCCGGAAGACGGGGATTATTCCCGTAAACCATGTGCTGCTCGTGCAGCAGCAACTGGTTGAGCAGGATGCGGCGATGGCGATGCGTCTCTACACGGCATTTGAGACGTCCAAGCAGAAGGCGTACGAACGGGCGTTGCGCTTCGCGGCCGGATATCTGCTCTTTGCCGAAGATGCCTTTGCCCGGCAGGCTGCGGTGTTCGGCGATGACCCCTTTCCTTCCGGGCTTGCGGCAAACAGGTCCATGATCGAAACCCTCGCCCGTGAATCGTTTGAGGAAGGCCTCCTTGGCAGCATGCCGGATATAGACGCGCTCTTTTGTGAGACCGTGCGCTCCACCTGATCCGGCAGATCGGCCGGTTTTTTCGCGGATACGCCTTATCTTTTGACATTAAAAAGACGTTTTGCTATCATTTCGCCGTTTTTTACTTCAGTGCGGTAACGGGGCGTTCCCCTGCAGAAGATTTCCCTTGCCGTTTGATCTCTTTACGATGGGCGGGATTGCAGTAAACCGCCGCGCCACCCTCCTGTCCGTTAAAGCGTTCGATCAAAATCGAGAAAGGAGTTGTACTATGAAAATTTCGGCGAGATGGTTGTTGATTTTTGTTTTCCTCCTGGTTGCAACAATGCCGTTGGGCGTATCGGCGGCGACCGCCGTCCCCAAGCCGGTCGGGGACCGGCTGGTTGATCTCAAAAAATGCATTGATTATGTGGACAAGACCGGGAATCTTGTCCGGATAAAATCCGAGGTAGACGCGAAGTATGAACTTGCCGGAATTGCCAAGAAGTATGAAGGCAAGAAGTGCGTCCTTTTTGAGAAGGTCAAGGGGAGCAAATTCCCCGTATTCATGGGGCTTCTCTGGAACCGGGAAACGGTGGGGAGTATTTTTAATGTTCCAAAGGAAAAGGTGCCCTTTGCGATCGGCGCGGCAATCGGCGCTTGGAGAAAAGACAAGAAGGCGCTTGCTTCACGGATCCTGGACAAGGGGCCGGCCAATGAGGTGATCCTGACGAAGGGTTTTAATCTCTACGATCTGCCCGCGCCGGTCCATGCCCTGAAGGACGGAGGCCCCTATTTTGATTCCTCGGTCGTGGTGGTGAACGATCCTGAGACGGGGATTCCCAACATTTCCATTCACCGAATCATGGTTACGGGAAAGGATCGTCTCGCATTTCTGATTGATCCCGGCCGGCACCTGGGCGCTTATCTCGACATCATGGAAAAGAAGGGCAAGCCCCTTGAGGTAACCATCAATAACGGCGTTGGTCTCGCCCCCTGGCTCGTATCCTCCGTGCCGGGTACAGGACCCGGAAAAGCCACGATTGCCAGCCACATCGCGGGCAGGCCGATTGATTTTATCAAGGCGCAGACCGTCGGCGTCCCGGCCTTTGCCGATGCCCAGTTTGTCATTGAAGCGGAGATCCTTCCCAATGTGCGGGAGATGGAAGGCCCCTTCGCGGAGGTGACGGGGTATTACGCCAAAGAGGAGAAGCGCTGGGTGATGCGGGTCAAGGCGATCACGCATCAAAAGAATCCTGTTTTCCACTCCGTCCTTTCGGGGCAGGAAGTATGGAATGCCGTGGGTTTCACCGCCGAGGCGAAGATATTTGTAACGGTGAGCCAGAAGGTTCCCGATTTGAAGGCCGTTTATCTGCCGCCGGGCGGATGCGGCTTCTACAAGGCCGTCATTCAATTGGATAAGAGCAGGGAAGGCATTCAGAATGAGGCAATTCAAGAGACCTTCAAGGCCTTCCCCTCGCTTCAGTCGGTTGTAGCGGTGGACATGGACGTGAGTATCTACGATCCCGTGGATGTTGACTGGGCGGTGACGACCCGTTTCAACGCCAAGAAGGGATTCATCATCCTGCCGGATCAGCCGGGACACATTCTCAATCCTATGGTGGAAGGAGGGTTGGTAACGAAGGTGGGAATTGATGCGACGGCGCCTTATCCCCGGACGTCCAGCTTTGAGCGGGTCCAGTTCAAGGACGTGAATCTGAAAAAGTATGTTATCAAGGAGCAACGCGCCAGATAAAACGATGCCACAGATCGGCCTGCTCTTTGTCGAATCTCATGTTGATTGTTATCCGAGAGTCGTAGGATAAAAGAATGGGGTGCCCGGCCTCAGGCCGTCAGCACCCCATTTATGTGTTTGTAAACTTCTTCCGACCGGCGGATCGCCGTTTAGGCGAAAGCGGTTCTTCCGTCAGGGCAGCGCCCTGCTGTTCCGTCAGTTCCGGTTACTGCTTCTGATACTTGTTTACCGCTTCCTTCAATTTTGCCTTCAGGGCCGGGGAAATTCCCAGACCCTTCTGTGCAACCTGTTTTGCCTTGGCGCCGGACAGATGAAGAACCTCCATCTGTTCCTTCTCGGCGAACTTACGGAATGCGGGATCTGAGAGGCACTTATTCAGGGCGTCTTCCAGAAATTTGGCCTTGTCCGAAGCAAGGCCGGGAGGGGCCACTATCATCCGTCCCATATCATTCATGGCATCATTTATGTTCAATAATTCCTTGCTATCCTTTGCCTTTGTCGGGATTGTTGCCGCAAAAGGCACATTGCTGAGATCGGCAATCTTTGATTCGCCCCACTGGGCCAGGGCAATTATATTCCCGCTCTTTATCTTGTCTACAACACTGGAATAACTGCCCGTGGAGGCGTCAACATCTCCACGGAGCATGGCTACCGAGACCTCATTTGACGTGTCATAGCCTGTTTTCATGTCAATTTTTATGCCCAACGCCTCCGCAACCAGAACGGCATCGTAAAAATTGGAGCTTGCCATGCCGGGAGCGCCAAATTTTACCGGGACGGTCGCCTTCTGCATTGCTTCGATTGTTTTGTATGGTGCTTTCGTCCCTACAACCATAACTTTCTGTTCTGTCGTTAGACGCGCCAGCCAGGTGAACTTGGCAAGATCGAACTTCACTCCCTTGACGTCCGTCAACTGCGCCTGCATGCAGCCTGAACCATTGATGATTCCTATGGTGAGGCCGTTGGGATCGGCAAGGAATACGGTGTTGGTACCTAACAAACTTCCGCTGCCGGGAAGATTTTTGAGATTCAGCGTGGCGCCCGTGTATTTGTTGAAGAACGGTGAAATCCCCCGTATCCAGGCGTCATAACCGCCGCCTGCCTTATAGGGAACAATGCAGTCTATCGTCTTGCCCTTGTAAAAGTCCGCTGCATCCGCCCCGAAAACCGCGTGCTGACCACCGGCAACCGTCAGTAGAACGACCAGGGCAACTACAAAAACCGTAAACTTTCTAAATATGTTCGACATGTTCTTCTCCTTTGCAACAAAATTTCTTATGGGTTGATGAAAAACCTGCATCACGCCTGTGCAGGTACCGTCTCTTTGTGTTAAACGCACATAGAAGATATATCGGCATTACCTGTTCTCATCTTTAGGAAGATGTTTGATTTTCTGAGGGGGGAGATTTAGGAAACAATCCGGGCAGTAACCTACCGTTACCTTTTCAGGTGAACGAGGGCCGACGCCCGGAGCGGCGTCTTATCCTTGACTGCAAATATCTCGATGCCCGACTTACCCTCCAGCGGGCAGACATTTTCACAGATCCCGCACCCGTTGCACAGCTCATCCACCACGTAGGGTTTTATCAGCAGCACCCGCTTGCCGCTTAAGTCTCGTTCCTCCATCCTCTCCGAGCGGATCGCCTTCTGGGGTATGGGACAGTGTTCTTCGCAGACGATGCAGTTGATCTTTTTTGCATAGGGGAGACAGTGGTTCTTGTCGAAGACCGCCTTGCCGATCACCGTCCGCTTCTTTTCATTTGGCGGGAGGCTGGGTATGGCGGAGGTGGGGCAGACCTGGCCGCACAGGGTGCAATTGTACTCGCAGTATCCGAGGCGCGGGATAAGGAGCGGCGTGAATATCCCTTCAGCGCCTGCCTGGTGGATTGCGGGGTAGAGGGCGCTCCTCAGACAGACCTTCATGCATTCGCCGCACCGGACGCATTTTTCAAGAAATAGCCGTTCATCGGTGACCCCGGGCGGGCGCAAAAGACGCTCCTGGAGTGATGGTGAACGAAACCGAACGACACGGGACAGGGCAAACCCCGAGACGAGGCTTCCCAGAATCATGCGTCGCCCCGGGAGATAGGCAGCATCATCCCTCGGCTGGCCGGTAAGGCGAAACTTGACTCGTGCCGAGGAACACTTGAGCAGACAATCCATGCAGAGAATGCAATCTTGTTTCTGCAGTATTTCGCTGTCAAAAGAAGTTGGGCAGATGACGGCACAATCGCGGCAGTCGCTGCAGAGCCGCGTCGGCAGGCGTTTGAACAGGGAGAATTTTCCTGCGATTCCCAGCAGCGCGCCCAGCGGGCAGAGGTTCCTGCACCAGTTTCGCTGTTCATATCGCTCGAGAAAGAGGATCAGGCAGAACAGAAGCGCCGAGGTGAAGGCGAGGGGGTAGAAGGTCTCGCGATAGGGGAGAAGATGATCGCGCAGCAGGGCATAGCCGGGAGTTAGGTAGTCCCGGCTGTCGCCCATGATCCGGTACAGCCCCACCCACCCCTGCCGGACGGCATCGCCAAACAACGGGTAGAAGAAGAAGGTAAGCGCGCGGATCAGAATGGCGATGGGGTCGAAGATGCCGGCCAGGTTAACATTGAACAGGGAAGCAAAGAGCAGGGGGAAAAGAAGCCAGTATTTCAGGTTTCCCTTGAGCGCCCTGATAGGCGCTGTCTTCGTTATTTTTGCCGTGACCAGATCAATAATCGTGCCGAGCGGGCAGATCCAGCCGCAGAAGAAACGCCCCAGAAGAATGGTAAAGGCGAGCATGAGCAGGGCGGGCAGGAGAAGCCAGGTAAACGATTTGGCGGCCAGGACGTAGTTTATGAGCACCAGCGGATCGGCGCGGAAGAAGCTGTTCACCGCCAGGGATATCTCGTCTTTTCCCCGGTACTCGGTTTGAATGAAGAGCACGAGGAATAAAACCAGAAACAGCAGTTGAGCGATCCGCGCAGAGGGTATCTTTTTCATGGCATTTTACAATCTCACCGGGCGCGCTGGGGACTGGTTCAACCGTGCAGATTGAACCAAACAGTAGTAGCTCGGTTCAGGCTGTAAGCCCGAACCGGCAGGGGATTTTCTATGCTCTGACAATCCTGATCCGGTTTAAGTTCATCTCGCCGAGCCCTCTGCGGTAGGCGGCTACGGTTGCGCCGATGTCGGCAGGTTTCAGGCCAAACAGGGTCGTGGCGTAGGCGTCCGCGGCAACGATGTCGGTGGAGGCGATCACCTTGTTGGTGATACGCACATCTTCAAGATCCCCTCCCTGGGGGCCATGGGCGGTCAGGATACGGGTGGCGTCAATTACCACCAGGTGGCTTCTGAGCACGGCGTTCACGTCCGCCAGGGCATGATCAATGTTTCTATGAAGGTTGCCGCGGTTTTCTCCCATCACCCCCATGATGTTCTTGAGTCCCAGGGTCAGTCGGGTGAGTCCGTGATGCTTGGCGATAGGCACGTTGATGAAGACGTCGGCGCTCAAGGCCTCACCATAGAGCTCCCACTCCCGGAGGGCCGTGCCGTTCAGGAGGACCTTTTTGAAGCGCTCCTCTTCCACGTACTTGAGTTCCACCTGCTTCATATTTTTCAGGGCCTCGGCGATGCCGCTGTTGACGTAGCAGCGCCGTTCATCATTGCACGAACGGTCAAAGACCTTGACCCGTTTCGCCCCGGCGTGCAGGGCCTCTTCGACCAGCGCCTTTACCACCAGGGGATGGGTGTTGGCGGCATGCTCCGGCCGCCGGTCCCACCCGATATTCGGTTTGATTACCACCACGTCGCCGCTTTTGACGAAACGCTTCATTCCCCCCAGGGCGGCAACGGCCTTCACGGTGATTTTTTCATACTCCTTCCCCTCGGCGACGGCCACCACCGGCATTTCCGCAGCAGACAAGTCCCGCAAGTATGAGCGGTAAAAAAAGGAAGACAACCCCGCTATTGCAAGAAACATCCTTCTGTTCATAGGTTCCCTCTCGTCTTCTCTCCCGACTATTCCATGAGACCTTTGAATTTTGCGAGATCACGATACTACTGTCATTCCCGCGACGGCGGGAATCCAGAATTCGACTCTATGCCGGATCAAGTCCGGCATGACATTTTATATGCTTCGCGGTCGGAATAATATTATAGTAAATATTTTGGAAAAGTCTACGGGTATCGTGGAGCCGGGGCATATGGAAGACGGTGTGGTCGGCTGGAGGGTGAAATAATGATCCACACCTACAAATAAACGGTATGGAACAATTGGAGCTATCAAATATTATCGAGAGAAATGCTGACCTCACGGGCTTTCCATTTTATATGGCTTCCCGTGCACGCGCTCGGCATTCAGACGGAACTGAGAGGGGGATCAACTTGATCGTTATGTCAAATACTGACCCCAGAAAGAAGTCCTTGCCGAGAATATTTGCAAACACACAATGTTCAGTTTGGAGGGGCGGCAATGGAGGTCGGAACGAGCGTTTTTTTCTTGCGGATTTTTCCGACAGGATGTATGGTTATGCCACTTTGTAACCGCGATTGGGTTGATAGAGTTGCTCGGCCTGCTGGAGCAGTTGCCTTTTTTGAAGGGAAATTCGGAAACATGAAGTTCTTCGCTCGTCTTTCTCTGGTGGTGTTCCTATCTGTATTCTGCCTGCTCGGGTCGGGCTATGCAACACACCTCAACCTGACCATGAAAAATGGCGAGGTGGCATCATCATCTGACCTTTCCGTGCCCGCCCAATCGGCCTCACCGCCTGCCGGCGAAGCACCGGTTGCCCCGGGCATTAACGCGCCCCCTGAGAAGTTATCGGAGCAGGCCCCGGAGAAACTTCAGGAGCAACCTCGTGCCGCCGCGGTGCAACAGGAAATTGCCGCGATGTCCCCGCTGCCGGTAGCGGTAAAAAAACTCTATGCCGTCCAGATCAAGGCCTTTCAAAATGTTGCGGAAGCGGAGAAATTTACCGAGAAGGTGAGGGAGACGCTACCCGATATCCAGTGGGTGCGGGCGGATGTCAAACGCAAGGGAATCTGGTACCGTATTCTCGTCGGTCCCTTCTGTACGCAGCAAGAAGCGACCCACTACCGGGACGAAAAGGGGATCAGCGACCTTTATCCGGATTGTTTCATTCAGAGAATCAATCTGTCGCTCCAAGGCAAACCACAAAGCAAACCCCAAAGTAAACCACAGAGTAAACCCCAGAGCGAACCAGAAGGCAAAATCCGGAAATTTATAGGCCCATGATGATGCGCCATTACGGGCGATTGGCGATCAGCTGCTCTACAATGCCGGCGTCGTACAACAGCCGATTGGGCTTTACCTTTACGAAAGCGTCTTCAGGGGAGAGACCTCGGTAGATGAGGTAGAGCCAGGTGATCGTGGGGGAACGACTGACGCCCTCGATGCAGTGAATGTATATCTTGTGGCGAGGGGAGGAAAGAGATTCATCTATGACGTGCATGGCCTTCCTCACAAGCTGGGGCGTCATGAGAGATTGATCGCGTATATAGACGTTGTGTACCGTGATGTTGGCCTCGATTAAGGGTAGCGGGTCTTCATAGGGATGATCGAGGTTGAGGATGTGCGTGATCCCGAGCTGGACGAGTTCGGGGATGTATTGAGGCCGTAGCCAGCCGCCCTGATAGATTTGAGATGTTATCTGTTTTGGTTCAAAATTCATAGGATATCCTGTTCGCGCGAATTTTTATGGTGCGTCGCTCTCTTCCTGAGAGAGCAGACGATACTATATACCAAGCACACCCGCTAAAGAAGAAAAATTTCTTCTATGAGGTCAGAAGTTCCTTTCACCAGAGACGCGCCGCATCCAGTCTTTTCCCCCTAACATTCGGGCGATCATCATGCTGGTCACGTTGTCGCCGATGGCATTCACCATTGTTGCCGGAGGATCAACGAGGGTTCCGATCATGGTTATGATGGGGAAAGACTCCGGGGGAAACCCATACAGGGAAATGATCAACAGCTCGCCAATAGTGCCGCCGCCGGGAATACCGCTCACGACCGTACCACAGAGGATGGCGATGCCGATTGCTGTCAAAAAGGTCTGTGTCCCGGAGAAATCCAGGTGGTATAACCCGAATAAAAAGGCGATTTTCAGGATGGCGGCAAGGCAGGAGCCTTCCATGTGGATTGTTGCGCCGAGGGGAATGACGACCTCGCTGATATCTTTGGGGATGCCTGTCTTGTTTGCCGCTTCAAGGTTTGAAGGGATAGTCGCCACGCTGCTTCCGGTGGCCAGGGCCGTGAGCGACGGCGGGATGATGTTTTTCCAGAATGTCTGCACCCCGGTCCCCCGCGCGGCAAGATATGCATAGAGGGTGAAGGCAAGGAAAAAATAGAGGATGGTGATGGGGTAGTAGATCTCCATAGCCCTCACGTAAGAACCCAGCAGTTCGGGGCCATACACACCGATAAAGTAAGCGAAATAGGCGCACAGCCCGACGGGTGCGTAGAACATGACGTAGGAGATGACCTTCATCATCACCTCGCTTCCGGAGGTCAGAAACGCGGAGAATGCCTTCCCCTTTTCACCCACGGCAGAGGTGGCGAGTCCGATGAGGATGGAGAAGATGATCAGGGCAAGCGTGTTCTTCTTCGACAGGATATCCGGAAAATCGGGCGCGGCAAAGGCCTTGACGATCTGCTCGGTGGTTTTAATCTGTTCCATGCTTGCGGGAACGGGCACATCCAGCCTGATTCCCGCTGCCGGCGGATAAAACTGTACGGCGAAGGCCATGATCGTCGAGGCGATCATCCCCGTCACCATGAACACAAACAGCATGGCCGAGAGGATCTTTCCTAAGCGCCGTATGTTGGACATGCCGGCCACAGCGGAGGAGATGGAAAAAAATACGAGCGGGATAATGGCGGTAAAGAGGAGATTCAGGAAGACATCTCCGAAGGGTTTGAAGAGGACGGCCTCTTTTTTCAGGACGATTCCTAAGAGGGAGCCGATGCCGATGGAGACGATCAACAGGATCGAGAACCCGTACGACCTGATAAATTTTGATGACCTGATGTTCATGAAGCCCATATCAGCGTCTCCTTCTCTCCCCGTAAAGTATTTCCTCGCGCCCGCCGCCTGGCGGAGTCGTCATTCGATGACGAAATCGTAGTAGGTCTCAGGAAATGGTTCGTCCCGCAGCGTAAAGTGCCACCACTCCTTTTCGTAGTTTATAAAGCCGTGTTTTTCCATGATCGTTTTGAGCAGCAGCCGATTGATCCGCTGCGGCTGCCCGACCTTCCCGTTTTTCGTATGGGACAGCTCGTGAAAGCAGTCAAAACCCGTTCCCATGTCGAGACCGTTATCCCTGAAGCGCACCCCCACGGGGGAATAGCAAGCCTCAAGTTTCTCTCCCGGCCGCCAGGATTCCTGTTCGGATAAAGGGAGGGCAACGATGGTGAGGTCAACGGTGCTGCCGCGGGAATGTCCCGATTTGGCGGCGATGTAGTCGTCCTTGAACAGGTCCCGCTTTTCCAGCGTGGGGTAGAACTCCCTTTTGGTCCTCGTGTCACCGATGTTTTTTGCCCACCGGACAAAGTGATCCACCGCCCGTTGCGGCCGGTAGCCGTCATAGACCTTGAGGGACAGGGAGAAAGTCGCCAGTTCTTTCTGTACCTGTGCGAGCGCCGCCGCCGCCTCTTTCGTGAGGAAGCATTTGGGGGCGTTGTAGCCGTCGATCCGCTCACCAATGAAATTGTGCGGACCTGCGTACCGGATATCGAGTTGCAGGGAGGGGATCACCGTTTTTACCTCTACAAAGCCCTCCGGCATTCTGCCTTCCCCGCGGCAATGAGCGGGAAGCGGCAACTGGCCGATGATTACCCAGAGCAAAAACAGCGCGAAAAAAGTTCTTCGTTTCATTTCTTAATATTCTCCACCGTTATGTTCGTGCCCATAATGACCACGGGCTGTGCCGCCGGATCCAGCCACCGGACAATCCTGCCGAGATCTTCTTCCGACAAGGCAACACAGCCCGCCGTGGGTATTCCCTTTCCTCTCCAGAGATGAAAAAAGATGGCGCTTCCGTACCCCTTGATAACAGGATTCGTGTTATATTCCACGACGACGCCGAGCTTGTACAGATCGTCATCCCGTCTCATCCTCTCAAACGAAGCGGCCTTCGTCGTACCCTTTGTTGTCCATCGGTTGTAATCATCAGCCTGGACGTCGTCAACCCAGAGGTCATCGGCGTCGGTCTGCCGATAGGACATCCTTGTCGGAAAGGAAGGTTGATAGCCGAAGACCATTCCCAGCGGGAATATCCCTGACGGAGTCCTGCCGTCTCCCTCTCTCTTTTCTCCCTGCGGCGCAAAGCCGTTTTTTCCGATCACTCCGTCCATGAGTGCAAAAGGAGTCTGCCAGCGCCCGTCCCTCTTTTCCAGGGTAAAAACCTGTACGGCACATAAGGCGGGGTTCGTATTCCGGACAAGGAGAACCTGGGAGGAGGAGCCGATCATCTTTTCAGGAACGTCCGGGAGACTGCTCTCCTGGAGCGACGGCACGTTCTCCGGGGAGGGCTGGCTGGAGACATCGGAACTCCCGGCGCATGCCGGGGGGAACCCCCCCGAGAAAGAAAAGACGACCGCGAGGATCATCAGGGACGCCGGGATGTATACGTTAATTCTCATGGAAGCACTTGTGTTGTTTGTCGGATAGAAACGCGCTTTTTTGTTCCGGAAGTATTGGAGGAAAGACGATTGCATGTCAAGAGGAAATGATCAGCATATCAGGTTATTCTGATCCGCGGATTTATTCGTGATGCGCTTAAAATTATTGACAAAATAATTGCGAAGTGATTTGATGAGCCCACTCTTCGAAGAATTTTCATCACGTTTATCCGGACGGGATGAACAGTGTCAAACGGTAAGAAAACGGAGGCAATCCCCGAATGTCGCTGCACGAACCCGTTCCCAATGACCATGCTGCCTGACCACGGTGCAATCGGAATTCGGGGGACTGGTCTTTTCAACAATTCCTGGTCACAATGACAGGATGCTGCCGGGGCACGATCTGCCCTGGAACATCCCTTGTTTACGGTGAGGAAATATGGACGTTACAGCGATTCACAATTGGGATGAGTTTGATTCCATTGCCAGAGACCTCGACGGTTGGGCGTTTCGCGGGCAACGGGATGCGGAATGGCAGGTGTTCAGTTTGCTGTCCAGGCACCTGAAAGACTTTGTCCCGGACCGGAGTTGTTGGCAGGAGCGCGAGTCGCGCGCGATACGAATCTTCCGTCGAAAGGCGCACAATTACATCCCCGATCTGCGCATTTTGGATGATGACCTCCGATGCCTTGCCCTTATGCAGCATCACGGCGCGCCGACGCGGCTCATTGACTTCACGAAGTCGCCCTATGTCGCCGCGTTTTTCGCCCTGGAGCATGCGACCGCAGAAGCGGCGGTATTCGCGCTGAATATGCCGGTGCTGTGGCATGCCGCGCCATCAGGGTCGGCGGACTTAACGCGGGAGAAGACCGATCCGCGTGAACGCGGCAACTTTGAGACCTACTTTGCGGCTAACAAATATGAACTGGTCTGGACCGGAGAACCGACAGAGATGGACCGGCGGCTTCTCGCCCAATCGGGCACGTTTGTCATGCCGGGCGTGCTCGATAAGCCGATTGAAGATATTTTGAAGCAATATTCTTCAACCGAGCCGCTTATCAGAAAATTTGTTTTTTCGGGAACGAACCTCCGGGAAGAATGCATGCGATCGTTGTACAGAATGAATATCACGAATGCGACACTGTTCCCGGATTTGGATGGTCTTGCGAAATCCATTGCGTTTGAATTGGAAATCATCTGGAAAGGCCTTGTCGTTGATCCTCACCCCAAGGAATCTGCCGACAACAAAACGCCGATGAAGGCGTAACCAATGGACAGCGAGAGAATAGCGCATGCTGATCGCCGATATGGTGTTGCTGATCCACTTCGCGTTCATCGCATTCGTGATCGGGGGACAGTGCCTGATCATGATCGGGTATCACCGGAAGTGGGGGTGGGCGGCCAACCGCCTGATGCGGGGGATTCATCTTGCATGCGCGCTGTACGTGGTTATCCAAACATGGGCGGATCAATGGTGCCCGCTGACGCTCCTGGAAAACAGATACCGTGAAGCGGCGGGGCAGGAAACGTACGGGCGTTCCTTCATCCAGGACTGGGTGGGGAGGTTGATCTACTACGATGCGCCTCCGTGGGTGTTCACAGTCATCTACACCGTCTTCGGCATTGTGGTGGTGCTCTACGGGCTTTTGGCGGAAAGACGACGCGTCCGGGCGAAACAGGTGCCGTACATCGGCTTATGGAATCGGTAATGAGAATAATCATCCTGATCGTATCCGTTATGGTTCTTTCGAGCTGCAATGTGCAATACAGGCTCCTGTATTCCCCAAGCTCATTTGTGCCGTCCATGGAAGAACTCGCCGCCGATGCCATGGAATTCTGGCCTTCCGGACCAAACGGTTATCGGGGTTTTATCGGCACTGCCGGAATCAAGGATATAAAGGGCACGGTAATTGTCTTCCATGGGAATGCGGGTACGGCCTCGGACAGGATATATTATGTTAAGACACTGGGAGCGCTGAGGTATCGGGTCATCCTTGCCGAATATCCGAGATACGGGGCGCGAAAAGGGGAGCTGGGGGAGGCCTCACTTGTTAGTGATGCGCGGATGACGGTGCGCCTTGCAGCCGAGACGTATGGAGAGCCGATTTTTCTTGTGGGAGAATCCCTCGGATGCGGCATCGTGTCGGGAGTAGTCAGGGACGCGTCGTTAAAAATCGCCGGGGTCGTCCTGATTACCCCCTGGGAGACGCTTCTGGCGGTTGCCCGAGAAAAATTTCCCTTCTTGCCGATTGCGTGGTTCATGAAAGATGTGTATGACAATAGCGGCAACCTGAAAGGGTTTCGCGGGAGAATCGCCATAGTGGGCGCGGAGCGAGACGAGATCATCCCGATACGACACGCCCAGGCGGTATATACATCACATCCCGGCAAGAAGAAGATGTGGACCATCAAAGGGGTCGGGCATAACGATTGGCCGATGGCGGTTGATGTCCCGCAGTGGCGGGAATTTATGGGTTTTGTCGAGGGGGATGATACTCCCTGAACGGCAGACGGACGACCGATACCGTAGCGCATCATTTCATAAATACGCATACACGCTTGTCATTTCGAACGAAGTGAGAAATCTTAACGAGAACGAAAAATTATAAGATATCTCCCTTTGGTCGATATGACACTGAACGTATGAAATGATGCGCTTGGCAGTTAGCTGGAGAGAATGAGCTCGCGGCTGGATTTACTATTTTACAGGAGGGGACTTATGGCAAAAAAGATCGTTGACTTCAGGGAGTGTCAGGCGGAGACAATCAAGGCGTATGATGCAAAGCGGGTGCTCCTGGTAGGCCAGGGACGGAGCGGCAAGCCCAATGTTATGACGATCGGCTGGGGATCGTTGGGAATAATCTGGAAAAAGCCGATCTTTACTATTTACGTGCGCCCTTCCCGCTATACCTATTCACTGATCAAGGAGTCGGGGGAATTTACGGTAAATGTCCTGCCGCCGGGCATGGAAGAGGTGGCGAAATATTGCGGAAGCACATCGGGCCGCGATGTTGATAAATTCGAGGCCAAAGGATTGACCCCCGTTCCTTCCACCCAGTTAAAGACGCCGATCATCAAGGAATGCATCATTCATTTCGAGTGCAGGATCATCTATCAGAATCCCCTCGTAACTGAGGAACTGGCGAAGCCGATCCTTACCGGAATCTATGGGGATTCTACCGACTTTCACCGGATCTTTTGCGGCGAAATCATTGCGTGTGAGGCCGACCGCCCCTAGGGAGTCGCTTTCCGTAAATTGCCTCCTTCACCAGCCTTTACGGTGCGTCTTCCCGCGAGCGCTCCCGCTTACGCCCGGGCCCGCAGGCGCGGGAAGGGGAGGGCATCTCCGGGGGAAAAACGAAACGGACGGCCCGTTCGTAGAGCAGATAATCCCATGCCCAGTTGATAAGCACCATGACCCGGTTGCGGAAACCGATAAGGTTGAACAGGTGGATGACGAGCCAGAGTATCCAGGCAAGGAAGCCGGTGTAATACCGTGAACCGATGGCCACCCCGGCGGCGTTGCGGCCGATGGTGATCATCGAGCCCCGATCGCGGTATCGGAAGGGCTGGGGCGGATTCCCCTCGATCTGTCGCAGGATGTTTTGCGCGGCGGCGACGGCGGACTGGATAGCCACCTGGGCAACCATAGGCAGCGGGCGGCCGTTTTCCTTGATGGAAGCCAGATCCCCAACCACGTACACCTCCGGATGGCCGGGCGCCTGTAGCGTCGGCAGGACGGGAACGCGTCCGTTTTGTTCCGTGGAAAAGCCCGACAGGCCCGCTATCGGTTCCCCCCGGACGCCGGCGGTCCACACGACCGTACGGGTCGGAATATTCTCTTGCCCACGTAAGATCACTGCGTCCGGGATTACTTCCCCGACCTTTGCTCCGAGACGCACTTCCACCCCCATCTTCCGGAGCCTCTCAATCGTATAACGACGCACGGGCTCCGGCATGTTGGCAACCAGACTGTCCGCCGCCTCGATGAGAATAATCCGGACGGTGCGAAAATCAATGGACCGGTAGTCCTGGACGAGGGCGCCGTGGATGAGTTCGCTCAGCGCGCCGGCATACTCCACCCCGGTGGCTCCGCCGCCCACGATGACAAAGGTGAGAAGGCTGCTCCGTCCGTTCTCGTCCGCCTCACGGGTGGCCCCTTCGAAACAGCAGATGATGTGGTTCTTCAAGACAACCGCTTCTTCCAGTGTCTTCAGGCCATAGGCATGCGCTTCCACGCCCGGTACGCCGAACGAGTGGGTTATGCTTCCGGTAGCCAGGATCAGGTAGTCGTAGGGAATCGTCTCCCCGTCGGTCTCGATGATGCGGTTTTCGAGGTCAACCCGCCGGGCATGGGCCAGGGCGAAGTCTACGTTCGGGAGGTTCCAAAGAATGCTGCGGACAGGGTAGGCGATATCCTCCGCTTCCAGTTCGGCGGCGGCGACCTGGTAAAGGAGGGCCAGGAAGGTATGGTAGTTGTTCCTATCAACGATCAGGACATCGGCAGGTTTTTTCGCCAGGCTCCGTGCGGCCCAGAGCCCGCCGAAACCGGCACCGACAATAACAACACGCGGCCTTCCGCTTTGGTTCATCGTTGTCCCCCGCGATTTAACGGAGTGTTCATTTTAATGCCTCTACTCCCCTGAGAACGTCTTCGAATCGGTGGGCGAAATAATCGGGCGCCACATTTTCGTGGGATTTGTCTCCCTGGTTGGAATCAATGAAGATGGTCTTGACGCCGAGCCGTTTCGCCCCGTAAACGTCACGGTACATGTCGTTGCCCACGAAGATCACCGCAGTCGGCTTAAGCTTCATGATGTCGAGCGCCTTCTCGGAAAGTCTTGTGTCGGGCTTCCTAAATCCGTAAGGGGCGGAGATGATGACGGGATCAAAGTAGCCGTCCAGTCCCACGGCCTTCATCTCCGGCAGCGCGTAACAGGGCTGGGCATCGGACACGATGGCCATGCGATAGGTGGGGCGCAATTCGTCCAGTACCCGCTTCACGTTGGGGTAGAGCTGGAGACGTTTCCGGGAGATGCCCCGGTAGATGTGGGCCAGGATGAGGGCCAATTTTCGGCGCGCGGGAGCCGCTTTCACGCCCTCCCGTTTGAGGAACGTATTCCAGATGGACTCCACGTCTATTTCCGGGCATTCCTCGCCGCACGCGTCCTTTTGCTCTTTCATGATCCGGTAGTAGCGATCCCGCACGTCCCAGCGGTGCAGGTATATCCCCTGGTAGGTGAGATAGTGGGCGATGCCGCGGTATATCTCTTCCATTGATTCGTCGGTTTCGATATCAATCAACGTTCCGTAGAGGTCAAACAGGATTCCTTGTATTGCCATAATGCATCTACCTCAATGTTTCCCTGGCTTCATCAAACAACCACCGGCGGTAATCGCCGGAAATCCACGAATTACGGGCGATGCGCAGGAGGGTCATCCCCAGGTGAAACGGAACGCGCCGGGTGATGGACCGAAAGGCGCTGTCCCGGTCGGGGAAGTGGCAGGCATACTCCCAGAGGAAGTGCCCGATAAAGGGCTCCGCCTGCCATTTGTCGCCTGCGTACTGCATGAAGAAATGTTTGATCTCTCCGGCCACCCGCCCCGCGTCAAAGACCCGGTCGGCCGGCTTCATCCGCTCCAGATCAATGGCGATTACCCAGGGGCCGTCGCCGAAGAGGATGTTGGTGGGGGTTACGTCGCCGTGGACGAGGACCTGGTTGTCCTCCCACATGAATCCCTTCTCACGCCACCGCTCCTTGAACTGGTGGAACTCCTCGGCCTCGTTCCATCCGATGTGTCCCCAGTTTTTCAACTGATCCATGATCCGGTCGAAGTAGGAGCAGTCACGGTTAACGTCTACGCGATCCCCGCGGACCGTCCGGTTGTGCAGGGTGGCGAGAAAGTAGGCAAGAGCGGTGAGCTTCTGGAAGAGTGGCTCCCGGTCTCCTTCCCAAATCGCCTTCAGGATAAAACTGGAGAGCGGCGTGCCGTAACAGAATTCCTCAACCAGTATGCAATTAAGGTTGGCATTGCAGCCGAGAGGGCGGGCGATATAATGAGGGAAACCGCTAAAGCCGATAGTGCGCAGATGATGAAGATTGTTGAATTCCCGCTCCATGTGGTGAAAGGCCGCCTCCGGCGAGCGATCCGTGATGCCGTTGAAAAACTTTCCGATAATGCGCGTCCGGCTGTGCCGATCTTCGTACAGGTAAACGTGGTTGGATGCCTGGATCATGTAAACCCGGAAGTCGGGAGAATTGTTGCCGACGCCAAGCTGCGGAAGGATATCGTACCGCAGGTATCCGTAAAGCGGATCTTTTTTAGAGAGATATCCAAGGTATTTCATGAGAGTTCCGTTCTCTTCCGGAAAGCGTTATTTATCTGTTCCTTCCCTTGGCCCTCCCGTTGGAAAAGGGAGGGCGGAAGGGATTTTCCAAAGTCATTCCCGCGGAGGCGGGAATCCAGAATCATAACAACTCGTGTGCGCTCATGTAGATGCGGGCACAGGCCTCGGCATCGGAGAGCGCATAATGATGGTCCAGTTCAATGTCCAGATACCGGCAGACGTCCGGCAGCTTTGTAGGGTAGATATGCCACTGTTTCCTGGCGAGTTTCATGGTGCATTTAAAGGGGAGTTTCGGGGGAGAAAAGCCGGCCGCTTCGCAGCAGGCATGCAACACAGACCGGTCGAAGCCGGCATTGTGGGCGACGAAGAAGTCCGCATTTTGAAGCAGCGGTTGCAGAGAAGGCCAGAGTTCCCTGAATGACGGTTTCTCGGCAACGTCCTCCCAGGTGATCCCGTGTATATAGGTGAATACCATATCCCGGCGCGGCGGCCTGATGAGGTGATAATCGCGCCGCACAATCTGTCCCTCTTCCACGCGTACCATCGCCACGGCGCAGGCGCTGTCGGGATAGTAATCCGCCGTCTCAAAATCTATGGCTATGAACCTGTTGGATGTTTGTTTGCGCATTTGTTTCCGACTGAAACCTCTGATGGATTGTTTATAGAGCGAAGCAACCCCATTTTTCGTTTCCGGGGAAACGCCTTGACTTGTAAGTATATTTTATTTAAAAGGATTTATCAAAGCAAATGTAATGAAGCGGTAAAATATCACTGCCAAGCGTTGGTTCGCTGTATGTCCGCCGGCAAGGGAAAGAGGTAAGAAGGGGTTACAGAAAGGTCATACTGTTCTTGGTTGCATGCTTTTGTCTGGCCAGCCAGGGTTGCACGTATCGAGCGTGGTATGAGGGATTTCAGGAGCGAGAGCGCTAAGAAGGTTACAAGAATCGTAGCCAGGACGAGATTCAGAAATGCTGAGATAGAGTGAATAGCAGAACCTACGACGAATGCGAGAAAAGCCGAAAAAATTCTGCCGGACAGTCCAAGTGACGCGCGTAACGGTTTCTCGCGCAGGCGGCTCGAACCCCTCTCTGTGGCCGTACCACTTATCAAAGCCCTTCGGAAACCTGGTTTTGAAGTGATCCGTACGAAGGGGAGTCACCATTTCTTGCACCATCCAGATGGCAGGAGCACTGGTTATACCGGTACACCGCGGCGAAACGATCGGACGAGGACTCCTTGCTCAAATTTTGCAAGATTGCGAAATCTCCCCCGTGATGAACTCCAGAAAATACTCTGATCGTTCAAAGCCTTTTATCCGATACTTGACAGCACACATCGAGGTGGCCTTCCCCCTACGCGCACCATCACAACAAGCGAGGAATTCAATGTCATGCAGGTCTCGGTAATACTGGCTCATCCCAATGCCCAAAGCTTCAATCATGCGATTGCGCAAGCTGTGCTTGCGGAACTGACCCGGCGGGGACATCAGATCGTCTTTCACGATTTGTACGCCGAGAAGTTTGATCCTGCGCTGCCCGCAAGCGAGCTGCGAAAAAAAGCGAGCCTTCCCCCGGCAGTGGCGCTGCATTGCCGGGAAATATCCTGTGCCGATGGGATTATCATTATCCATCCGAATTGGTGGGGGCAACCGCCGGCTATTCTCAAAGGATGGATAGATCGGGTCATTCGTCCCGGCGTAGCCTATCAGTTCGCTGAAGGAGATCCCGGCGAAGGGATTCCGGTTGGCCTGCTGAACGTGAAGGCAGTTCTGGTATTCAATACTTCCAATACATCGGCGGAGCGGGAAGCGAACGTGTTTGGCGATCCGCTTGAAACACTCTGGAAAAATTGCGTTTTCGGCTTGTGCGGCATCGAGGCGGTTTATCGTGAAGTGTTCAGCGTCATGGTGACGAGTTCACCGGAACAGCGCCAAGCATGGCTCAAGAGAGTCCGGGAAGTTGTCGGACAGCATTTACCGTGAGAAAAGCGCGTTTAACGACTGTTTGCGCTGGTTGTAGGACGGTTGCTGCGCCGAGCTCCCCCCCCTCTTGTCTAAGGGGGGGGCTGGGAACGCGGCATCCGAGCAAGCCCAAGCACCTTACCGAAGTGACCTGAGCCGGACTATTTCAGATATTTCATCAGCGTCGGCGTCATCTGGACATAGAAATTCATGACCTTGCGGGCCACCTTGTCCGCTTCGTTGCCGTACAGGGGCAGGATGGGGAATTCCATCCGGTCGGCCCATTCGCGGACCTCCGGCTTGGTGAGCGCTTTCCTGAACGCGGCGGCGATGATACCCGCCACGTCCTTCGAAACGCCGGGAGGCCCTATGATGAAGCGCTGGTAGCGTATGTTCTCGGCCAGGTCGGGATATCCCAGCTCCGTAGAAGTGGGAACGCCGGGGAATTCGCTCTTGTCGTCGAAGATGAGGAGCAGGCGGAACTCTCCGGCCTTGAGCAGCCCCTGGATGGAATCCATCGAGAAGAGGCCGACCTGCACGTCGCCGCGGATAATGGCGCTGGCGCTCTCCGCCGTGCCGGCGAAGTTGATCAGTTTTGCCGGGATGCCCATGGCTTCCTTTGCCAGGATGGAATCAATGTGCGCGCCACGGCCGTAGTTGCCCGCGGCCCACTTTAGTTCCTTCACCTTTGCGGCGGCCATCAGCTCTTTCCAGTTCTTGAAGCCGTCCTTCCGGGTGGCGATGACCCGGATGGAAACGCCGGTGCGCAGCAGGAAGGTGAATTTGGTGACGTCAAATTCCGGCTTCGCGGTGATATTTTCCGTGATGAAGCCGAGATTGAAGTCCCCGATAGTGTAGCCGTCTGGTTCCGCCCGGAAGATAGTGCTATATGCCCTGCGGCCGCTCGCCTCCGGCACGTTCTTGATGATGATGTTCCCGCCCTTTGCTGCCGGGACAAGCTCTTTGAAGGCCGGCCTAAGGTGTAGAGAGAGGAAGCGCGCCAGCGTATCGACGCCGCCCCCCGGCTTGACCGGGACGATCCAGGAGATCTTTCGCGCCGGGTAGAGTTCCTTTGCCCATACTTTCCCCGGCAGGGCCAGGTCCTTCAGGGCCAAGTTCCCCGCCGCGGCCATTGTTGCGAGTTTCAGAAATGTTCGTCGTTCCATTTTTCCCTCCTTGTGATCCAAATGGTCCATTCCTTTCGGGAAGATCTTTCCGTGGTCATTTCGGCGTGTACTGCACGTTCAGGTTTTTGTACCGGCTAATGAGGATCAGGTAATCCTTTACCATGCGGGCCGGTCCCTTCGTCTTTAAAGGCCCGGGGGATGTTCCCGGCAGCGCGGGTCGGGTGCGTCGCAACTGCCCCGCAGGGTATAACTGACGGCAGGGCAGCCACCATGACAGTCGGCGGCAAGCGGGCAATTCCTTTCCCGGCAGGTATTCCCCCCAAATGTTCGGAAATAATCCAGCAGGGAATTTTGCCATATCTTTCCGAAATTGTCCGTAAGGATGTTGCCGAGCTTGAATTCCTCGTGTCGGAAAAAAAGGTAGCAGGGGTATACGGAGCCGTCCGCCGATATCGAGAGTTTTGTGGTGCCGGCGGGACACCGGACGGATTTCAGCGAGGGATCATCGCCGCTGCGGGGAATGAATCCGGAACAGAAGACCCCGTCCACGCCCCGGTGAACCTTCTTCAATTTCGTTAATTCTTTAATAAACCGATAAAAGGGAAGGGCGTCTTGCAGGTCTTTGTCGTTGGCCGCATCCATGTACAGCAGGAAGTATTCGATGCCGGGGAGATGGAGGTATGGTTCGCCGCTCTTCGGTATGGCCGCTTGCGCGGTTGCCACGCTCTTTAAGACAGGCCGGTGCGTGACAATGTATTCGTGGAGGTCGGCGGATACTTCACGGGAATTGAGCGATATTCCGATCCGCAGAAATTTACTGTCGTACCGTTCTGAAAGATCGTTCAAGAGAGGGACATTGATTCCATTTGTGCTTAAGTTACTTTTCATCTGAGACGCCTTGATGATATCGAGCAGGGTGAGGAGTTCCGGGTGGAGAGTCGGCTCGCCTCCCAGGATGTCAATGCACCGGACGCCCGCGTCTTTGAGAACGGAAACCATCTTCTGAAAATCATCAATGGTAACATCGTCAGCCGCGGGCAATCCCCTGTTGAAACAGAAATGGCAATCGGCATTGCATCTCAGTGTGGGGTAGAATTGTATGGAGGGTGCTGCGTTCATTGTCTGCCTACCGTGATTGGCCATAGAGCGCACACATAAGCGGATCAGGGGCCAGAGGATGGGGGGCGCGGAAACGGCATTCCCCCGCGCATTCCTCAATTGCGGGACAATCCCGGCATTCCAGGCTGTCAAGCGGCACGTGCTTAAGCTTGAGCCAGCAGTCTTTCAGTCCCCGGCACGCGTCGCCCAAAGTGTTTCCCCCGTAAAATCCGCATTTCACCGCCTGCCCGCCGGGCAGTACCGTCAGCAGATGCCTGCCGCAGGCGTAGCCGTCCGATGATCCGTGATAGCCTCCGCCGTAGGAAAAGGCCATGAACGGCGCGGCCTCTTCAGGGGATACGAGCAGCTCCCGGTGATTCTCAAGGGCGCCTGCCGTCACCGGGAGATCAATGCCCCACTCCACAGCGCCGATCTGCTCCATGAATGCGCGCATCAGTTCAAATTCATCAAGGTTCCCCCGGTGAATCATGGTCGCGAAGGAGAAGGGGATGCCCGCCTCTTTGGTTCTGTGAACTCCCTGCATGGTACGCTCGAAGGCGCCCGCGCCCCTGAGCGTATCGTGTCCTTTCGTCCAGCCGTCGAGGCTAAACTGGATTTCCTCCACGGTCAGCCATTTGATATTTTCAACATCAATGAGCAGGCCGTTCGAGAGCAGGACGCGGCGCAATTTAAGGTCTGCCGTTTGTGCGATGAATTCCCGTAAATCCCGGTGCAGGAGCGGTTCGCCCCCGGATATCATAAGCCGGAGTCCCCCCAGGGAGGAGAATTCCCGCGTAATCCGGAGTGCGTCGGTTAATGGCAGGTCCTCATTTGTTGCCGCTCCTCTGTAGCAATGAGAACAGTTGAGATTGCAGCGGTGGGTGAGCTGCAATTCCAGATACCGCAGGGAGGGAATGACCGCATCGTTCGACACAACATGCACGGGAGCGGGGTGGGGGATAAACTCCAATAATTCTTCCTCCCGGCAGTACTCAACAAAAGCTGCATCGGTGGCAAGTTCTTCTCCTGTGCGTGTGCCGTCGCAACGGAGAAGGAACGCGTGAGCGTGTTCATCAATTTCATAGAGCTCGTCCCGCCCGATGTGATAAACGAAGGGCCTCTCCAGGCGTTTCAAGGCCGCTTGGGGGTGAAGTCGCAGATATGCCGCGCGCCAGTTGTTATCCTTCACAGCACTGCTCCAGGTCCGATGCATTGATCAGGTTGTTTTCCCGCAGATGGGCAAGGAGGATGACCCCCCCGCACGGTTCCGCATCGTCCGGAGGTTCTGCCGATTGAAAGTCACAGTCCTCGGTCTGGAAGGAGCAGTGACGGCAAACATGGCTGCCCAACTCTTCTCTATATTTATCCCAGAGACCGGTAGTGTCTCAGTTTGAATTAAATTATTTACTCATCGCTTTCCTCCTTGTTGCACAAGAGTTTATTCTTTTTTCGTTCGATTTTTTTAATACTATCGTGCGTGGGAAGATTCTCCGGCATAGTGCCATCCAATTCAGCTATAGTTTGCCGAACCTTGGCGCCAACTTCATAATGGACCTGGTTAGCCCTTTCTTTACCGCAGGTTGGTTCTTTCTTTAATTTTTCCTCTGTCTGTGTCGCGCGAAATAGGTTAGCTGCAAGTTCTGTTGGACCCATGTGGTCAAGAATTTTTTGGCTCTTTTTTAATCCTTTGTGTTGGTGTATTTCTCTATGCGTCATCCTGTAAAGACCCCTGTAACCATGATCTTGGAAAATTGCATAATCAATTGGTTTTACCACCCCCGCCCCTTTGGCAACCCCTGCAAGTTGCCTATTGTGCTCACTAAGTTCAGTTCTTAAAAACAATCGCTGTTCCTCCTCAAGGGCAAGTGTAGCTATCTCCTGTTTGCGAGTCTGTATCGCAAAGTACGTTTGTCCTAGTGCAACAATTTCTTTAGATGGATCAGCGTTCTGAACCACAAGGTAACATGCATAGCGTGATAACAACACCAAGCTTACCTCTCTTGTGGCCCCTGAACCGATAGGGACCATATCGGTGATTTCAACAAAATGGTCATCAACGCTTGCGCCTGCCGCCATGCATGCGGTCATCGCATTAGCAACAACATTAGAAAAATTCCGATAGTCCCCGTATTCAAGTATGTTAGCTAAGTCTCTTGATGACCAAAACTCTGCGCCTTCATTATCGAGTTGCTTTATTTTCTCAAATGGGGAGTCAATTGCTCCCGTTAATACGGGGTTTTTCCTTTTTGTGATGTCGTCCATATATTCCCTCCTTTTGTGGTTGGTTATCATTTTACCAATCCTACTATTTCTTCCAACGTCCATACATGATCCACAACCCCTGCCTCCATTGCTGGTGTTACTCGCAAAGTCTTATGCACCCGCGCAAAGTTGTAATACATGAAATGAATAGCAACGGAATAAAACAGATTTTCTACCTTCTTGCTGAATCCATTTGTAAGCCTTGTGAATCTACGCATGGACATACGCATGGTAAGATTTTGCCGCTCAATGAAACTGGTGGAGATATGCACCTTATCAGGATTGCCGGAAATACGTTTAACCTCTGCGCCTGTGCATTCAACGGGGCTGTATTTGCGCTGTTCTTCTATAGGTATTGATTCATATACCTTCACAAGCATTGCGTAGTCAATATCACCACCAAAGGCATTCTCAATAGCATCAAGGTAAACCTTATGACCGTCGGTTGTAAGCTGAACACGGGTTTTAAGTCGAGTTGCCAAATCTTTTATAAAGACCTTGGCGTGTGCTGAATCCCTACGCCCTACAAGAAAAGACGGCACTATTTTGGTATCAGCACACATTGCTGTCCATGTATAAACATCGCCATACCCAAATTCTCCCTTATGTTCTTCGGGAACATTCTTTTCCTTGCAATAACAAAAGTTCCATATCTCATCGCACTGAATACGCTTGCAAGTGAGATTATGGAAGGCCTTGTCTTGGTATTCGGCACACGCCTTGCCTACGTCCACAAGCAGTTTTGTAACTGTGTTGATAGAGCATCCCGTCATGCGAGAAGTTGAACGCAAGCTATTGCCCTCTACGAGACAATTAATGATTTGTGCTCGTTTTTCTATGCTGAGTTTATTCATCTTAGATCTCCATGAATAAGGTATTTATCTTGCTCATGGATTCAATCTAACATTTTATACTTAACCTGTCAAGCATAAAATGCATATAGAGCAGAAATATTTTATGCTTGAGCGGAAAGGCAAAAGACTGCTTGACAAAGCACTGGCAGGTAAGTATACTTACACCACTCAGCATTCTAATAAGATTGCGGGAATAAGGGGAAACGACGACCGGCCAAGGTTTTAGACGTTTCCCCTTACTTTTTCATTTATTTCGCGCCGCCCGCCAACCGCTCTCCGTTGCGGTGATCCTCCTAATAAGATGTGCATTGCAATCCTCCTTTCCCTAGTTGCCCTCTCGTGTAATCGGCGAGGGTTCAGGGAGCATGTTTGCTTCATTTGTTTTCATATAAACACTATCGCGCAGCCCTGGTGCTCCCCCCACCAATATAATATGCTTCCTTTTTATCAATTTACTAAATATATTGGCAAATGTGCCCGGAGCAATTGGCCCCCCCCCATCATTAGTAGCTGCTTTGTATAGTTCCGATCTAGTGAATCTGCCCTGAATATTATCCAAAACAGCGCGTACCCTATCACTCGCCAGTATCCCCCCTCCCTCCACACCTACAATGCCAACCGTGGGAAGATCGACCTTGTGGCTTTTTGGTTCTGCTAGCCGTTTAGCTGCTGATCTTTTGTTAACAGATAGTAATTTCAATAGGTTGATGAGTCCATTCAGTGAACTTTCGATTTGCTGTTTTGTTGCTTCGATATTACTCAGTTCCGCCTTTAGATCGGCAATGGTCGCCAAAATATTTTCACGGTTCATCTTCGACCCTCCTTCCTATACCCAACCTCTATGTTTGACCCTACCCATCCTTTTACCACAAACGTTTGTGTCAAGCAAGATATATTTAATGGTCAAGCAATAAAAAAGCCACTATGGTTAAGTGGCTTAAAGTCAACACTTCAACTATCTTGTTATTTTTTCTCCCATCTTTTCCTTGCTGCTTTTTGAGCGATTTCCTTGCGTTGCTCCTTGGTAAGTTTGTCCGCCCTTGCTTGCCCGCCTTTCAGACCCCCCAAACGGCCCAAAGCAACGGCGTGGGGATTTTTGGTAGTGGTTTCTTCAGCAGGCTCGCTTTCGTCCGTCGCGGCCTGGACGATAGCGTAGGCAAGCTGATTTAAGTCTGGATGCTTTGGAACCTTGATTTTTTTCATGGCCGCATGATAGCATAAGCGGTCAAGCATTTCAAGGGGGGATTAATTCAAACTGAGACACTACCCAGAGACCGGGATTTTTGGTCAGAGGGGGTATGGTAATCCGGTTGATTTGCTTTTTCTGCGCCAGCAGTTCCACGACCTGCGCGCCACGACAGGCCATCTCTTCCTTCTTGCCGTCTTTGAAAAACATGCAGTAGGGGCGGCAGATAAATTCCTGGAAATCGTTTTTGGACATGATGGTGCGGGATACCGCGAAAAAGGTGATGGTCTGAGCCCACTTGTGTCGGGCTCAGACCACCCGTGAGTACTGATCAACAGTGAAGAAGGAAGCTCCCCGCCCAAAGGGGCTGGGCTTCCCGGTCAGCATGACCGTTTACACTTGCAGAGACCTGTTGCCACTTTTTTTACTTTCTTGATTTTCACGCCGCACCTCCTTTCTTAAGAAGTTAGACATCGTCTAACGGCATAAAGCTCTTTTGGTAAAAAAGTTATTCTCCTTAACGGTGGTTCCCTCTGTTCCGTTTGCAGCAACTGGTTGTTACCGGCGATAATTATAAGAAAACCGCACCGGTATGTCAAGACAATCCATCGCGAGGTAGTGTCTCAGTTTGATTTAAAATAAATTCTCCTTGATTATTTTATAGAATTGACTAGGATTGAATCATAAATATGATCAATCCAACTGAAAATAATTATGCTTTTATTGATAGTCAGAACCTAAATCTTTCTATTCAAGATCAAGGTTGGAAACTTGATTGGGGAAAATTCAGGATATATCTTAAAGATAAACACAGAGTTACTAAAGCCTATTTTTTTATTGGATTTATACCGACCAATCAATCTCTATATACATCTTTACAAAAAGATGGTTACATATTGATATTTAAACCAACATTATCTTTACCGAATGGTAAACCCAAGGGCAATGTTGACGCTGAACTTGTATTGCATACGATTTTGGAAATTAATAATTATGATAAAGCTGTTATAGTGTCAGGAGATGGGGACTATTATTGCTTAGTTAAGCATTTAAAAAAGGAAAATAAATTAAAAAGTCTAGTAATCCCAAATCGCAATCGTTATTCTTCATTGTTGCGGGAATTTTCTTCAGAGATGGCTTTTGTTACTGATTTAAAACAGAAAGTTGAATATACAAAATAAAAGAGGCATTACCGCAGGACGAGACCTTTTGGCTAGCCCCCTATCGTGATCCGATATAAATATCGGCATTTCTCCATAAAAAGTCAAGGAGATTTTTTAAAAAGTTTTTAAAATATTCTTTATCCAAGATTAGAAATTTCTTCCAATCCCCACATATGATCCGTAATCCCTGCCTCCATTGCCGGAGTCACTCTCAGCGTCTTATGCACTCGCGCAAAGTTATAAAACATGAAGTGTAGTGCAACAGCACAAAAAAGATTTTCAACCTTCTTGCTAAAGCCATTTGTTAGCCGCGTGAATCGGCGCATGGACATACGCATAGTAAGGTTTTGCCGTTCAACAAAACTGGTGGAAACATACTGTCTTGCGGGATTGCCAGAAATGCGTTTAGCCTCTGCTGCCGTACATTCAACAGGGCTATATTTGCGTTGATCTTCAGTAGGCGTTGGTTCATATATCTTCACAAGCATTGCATAGTCAATGGCACCACCAAAGGCTTCCTCAATAGCGTCAAGGTAAACCTTGTGTCCGTCTGTCGTAAGCTGGACGCGATTTTTAAGGCGGCTTGCCAAATCTTTTATAAAAACCTTTGCGTGTTGTGCATCCCGCCTTCCAACAAGGAAAGACTGAACCGCCCCGGTTTTTCCGGAGCCTCCGTTAGTTGAGTCCGGCCACCATAGCCGGGGTTTCCTGACGCTGATGATAAAACGCTTCAAACTCGGCGGGCGGGATGTGACCGATCGGTTCGAGCAACCGCCGGTTGTTGAA
>JACQWR010000010.1 GCA_016209105.1 Deltaproteobacteria bacterium
GCTGTACATCGGGAGCCGTGAGCGGGGGCCAGTTTCAATCCACGCCCCCGCGCGGGGGGCGACATGTATAATAATATTACGGGGATAAACCACCCAAGTTTCAATCCACGCCCCCGCGCGGGGGGCGACGCACGGCCAATCAAAGCACGATCGAAGTGGCGCTGTTTCAATCCACGCCCCCGCGCGGGGGGCGACATGGAAGTTCCGCCGCCTCAATCATTGTAGGTTACGTTTCAATCCACGCCCCCGCGCGGGGGGCGACTTACTTCTTGTAACTTTCTATAATCTTTACTAAGTTTTCCGAAATTCCGCGCATATGCTTTATGGCCTTCCATTCCCTATTCAGTTGTCAAAGATCATCTGCGCAAAACCCAATAAAATTCGTCTGGTACCCCTTGCGCGAACACCTCCGGAAAATCGTGTCAGCATGGGGTTCGCGCTACCCTTCTTACACAATAAGCGGCCCCTCCTGATCCAATGCCTTCTTGGCGCCGACATGCTCGACACGCCGCTTCCAATTCGATCCCATGAAATAAAATCGCAGACTGTCTTCCTTGGGATCGATCTCATCAATCAGCTTCTGCCGCAGTACCGCCCATTGCGCCGGATCAACGATGCATTCAAAAACCGAATATTGCACGCGCTGTCCGTAATCCTTGCAGGCCTTAGCCACGCGGTGCAACCGCCGCGGCCCCCTTTCACTTACGGTTGAAACATCATAGCTGACAAGCACAAGCATGGCGAGCCCCCATTACTTCCAGATGAACGGTGGATATCCGTCGAGATCGCCTCGCAGATACCGCGCCATCAGCAGGGCCTGCGTGTGAAACAGCAGACCGATAGTAACCTTCTCATCGAGAAACGGGTGCTGGATTTCCTCCTGCTTCCGCTCCTGATAGGCGATCAGCAGCGTCTTGCGCGTATCATCCGTCATCAGCACCGCCCCCGATTCCGTCTTATCGAATCCCTTTTCCTGCACCTGACGCAGATTGATCAGGGAGAGGGCCAGTCGGTCCGCCAGGAAAGGCCTGAACTCCTCCATCAGATCGAGCGCAAGACTGGGCCTGCCGGGGCGATCCCGGTGCAGAAACCCCACCGCGGGATCAAGCCCCACCGTCTCCAGCGCCGACCGGATGTCATGGACGAGCAGCGTATAAATGAAGGACAAAAGGGCATTGACGCTGTCCAGGGGCGGCCGCCGGTTCCGCTCCTGAAACGAAAAGGCATCCTTCTGCGCCACGATCAAATGGTCAAAGACGCCGAAGTAGATATGGGCCGCGTCCCCTTCGCAGCCGCGGAGGGCATCGAGCGGCTGATCCTCATTCAATGTCTCCAGATAGTTGTTCAGACGCTTAACGGCAAGGCCCACCTGATCCGCGGCCATTTTATCGGCATGGTCGCGGAGCGCCCGCTGAAGCACCGTCCGGCTGTTGGCGATCTTGCCGGTCAGCACCGACCGCGCTATATCGGCAGAGGTTTTCTGATCGTCGGCGCGCCGGTACTGTTCACGGCGGAGCAAAACGTTCCCGGAGACCGGCCCCTGCACCCTCGCCAGGAAGCGGCCGTGTTCCGAGAGGAAGCTGATCCCCACGCCGTTTTCCGCGCAGAAGCCCATCAGGAAGGGACTGCACGAGACGTTGCCGAAACAGACGATGCCGCCGATCGTATGGACGGGCAGCCGCAAACGGACATCCCTTTCCACCTTGACGACGATCGTCTCCCCCTCCTTGGCGAGGTAGGCGCCCTGCGTCGTGACGAACAGGGTGTTGAGGTGTTTCTTCATGCCTCCCCCGGATTATGCTTGAGTCGTTTCCTGCCCTCCGGCTCGGTCAGATAATTTTCCGGCGAGGCGACCCGCCTGCCGGTTTTCTTTTCCAGGTCTTTTCGCGCCTTGCTGGCAACCCCACCGCCCTTCCTTGCCGCGGTCTTGCTTTCGCAAAAGCCATGCGCGTCGTCGACCCTCGTTATTTCGGCAGTCGCCGCTTCGCCAAGCATCGAGAAAATCAGTTCCAGGTCGGTCATGTGGTCCCGCAGATTTTCCCGTTTCAGCCCCTTCAATTGTTTATGTTCGCCGGGAGCAACACCGAACGCCGCCTTGGCAATCTCCGCAGTAAGAATCTCGCACTCTCTCTTCTGCTTCACATCCCGTTTTTTCCATTCATCCGTAAGCTCTTCCCTGATGGCGATACCGCGCATCCGCTTTTCGATCCAGTCGTCGGAATAACCCTTCGCCTTGTAGAGCGCCCGCGTCCGTTTCGTCCCCAGTTCCGGGTCCTCTATTTCCTGGACCCGTTCATAGCCGACCTTTGCCAGCCAACGCTTGAATGGTTCGGCCTTGGGAGAGGGGATGGACTGAATGATGCGAAAGATGCCTTCGGTGTTAGCGCAATTGACTTTTTGTTTCCCTCCGGGCGTTTCTATCCAAAGGGGGGTGGCAAATTGCCCCCACCCTTTGGATAACTCCTTGTCACGACGACGCATATCCTTGATATATCCGGATGGATCTGCGGAATCTGTCAAGACACCAACCACATCGGTAACCACAAACCACCACTCGTTCTTATGCAGCGTCTTGCGGATGCCTTTGCCCCTGAATGCGGCAATGTTCGTTTCCATTTTGTTCTCCTTGTACTATGACTCCCCCAGAATCCGCGTCAGGTAGCTCTTCACCGAGCGCCGCTTCTGGATCGCCTTCGGCAGGCATTCGGCAATGAGCGAGCAACTGTCGCATCGCTTCGCATAGACTGGGGGTGGCGTCTTGCCAGCGTCAATCAGCTCGTGCACATTTATCGCTGTTTCCTCCGTTCTCCGTCGCAGGGCTTCATCGAAGACGACATCAAGACGATGCCGCGTCTGGCCATAGAAGAGCGCTCCCTCCGGGATCGCACCGCCGAGCATCTCTTCCAGACAGATCGCCTGGGCGCAGAGCTGGACCTTGTCGCAGTCGTCCGCCTTGGGCTTCCCCCGCTTGTATTCCACGGGAAAAGGCAGCCAGGTGCCGCCCGGCTGGCGGTGGAACTCCACGACGTCGGCCTTCCCGATCAGTCCCAGCCGAAGCGACCGCAACGCCACACCGTATTCGATCCGGACGCCGCCCCGCGACTCCCGCCCTTCATCATGGACGCGCTCGTGCATGATCCGTCCCTCGGCGGTGCGTCCGCTCTCCGTCCACGTCTGTTCAATATGGATCAGGGCGCACTGGCGGGGACAAAACACCATATGCTGCAAGGCGGAAAGTTGAATCAGATCTTCAGTGCTGTACATCGTTCGTCTCTTTAGTTGTTATTGCCGGTTTTCCCAGTACGCCAATCCCTTCCCTGCCGCAACCCCGTCTTAATCGAACAGTAAGAGGAAATGCGGCAGAGGCATGTAAAAAAGCCTGTCCCTCATACCGAAGTCTTCCCAGTTCTTTGTAACGACGATGCCGGCAGAACATTTCAGCCTTGCACAAAAATTCCTGAGGGTCCTCAGTTCGGCGGCGCCGATATCTTCCTTGTATTTTACTTCTACCGGCAGATATCTCTGCGCCCCGGTATGTACGATGAAATCAACTTCCGCGCTCTTTTCCCGCCAATAGCTTATGGAGACCGTGCCTTCCCATTTCTTCAGGGCATTGAACACGAGATTCTCGGCATAAAGACCGAGCGTCGGCGCGTCTTGCAACAGGCTCTCCTGCATCCGCAGAATGGCGTTTCTCAGGGCAAGGTCTATCAGGTAGCACTTGATATTGCCCCGCCTCGCCTTTATGGCGCTTTTGGTGAACCGCTCGGCATGATGGATCAGGTCGGTCATTTCCAGCAGGGGGAAATATTTCTCGATGCTCGCGCGGTTGATGCCGAGGTCCTGCGATAATTGCTGGAAATTTATTTCCCGACCGGGATTTTCGAGTAGCGAGATATAAAACCGCTTGAGCATCTCGGGTTTCCTCAATTCAATCGCTAGGACAAGGTCTTCAAGAATGACCTTCTCCACCTGGTTGTCGAAAAGATAGGACTGCTTCGTTTCCCAATCGGGCAGCCGCCATACCTCGGGAAAGCCGCCTTCCAAAAGAAATTTTGCAAGATGCTCGTCTATATTTTTCCGCATATCCCCGGGAATCTCCGGTATGGTCACCTTTTCCAAATCAGCGTACGCAGGGTGTTTCGTAAACATCCCCATGACCGCTTCGCCGGTCTTGGAAATCTCGGTAAGACGTCCGATCAAGGGGGAATCGCCGCTATTGTGAAACAGCAGAAATTCCCGGAACGAGAAAGGCAGCAGGTGAAAATCCTTTATGCGTCCGAGAAGACTCTCCCTGCTTTTTTTGAATATGGGGGACGACGCAGACCCCGATACGGCGAACCTGACCGGGTAGTGGAGGTCGTAATACTTTTTCAGGAACAGCTCCCACCGTTCAAAACGCTGAATCTCGTCCAGAAAGAGATAGATCGGACGGTCGCCGGCCCTTGCCCGCGATTCGTCCATCAGGCTGTCAAAGAACCCGTCGTGATTAATGTCGGAACGAAGGAGGGCCGGGTCGTCCATCGAATAGTAGATGATCCTTTCCGGCGGCGTCCCTTCCCTGATTAATGTCCTGATGATCTGCCGGATAAGTGTGCTTTTGCCGACCCTGCGGGGACCGGTTATGGAGATGATTTGCGGGACCTCTTTAAACCCAGAAAAGATTTCATCAAATATCGGACGTTGAAACAACGGTAGATGCTCAAACGCCCTGTCGGCATCCGACCACCACGGATTATACGGCATCAATAACTCTTTGTATTGCAAGATAAAACCTCCCATATTCAAATTATGCTTATTATACATAGCATATTTTGCAAATATGGTAAAGATTATTGAATATCAATAAGTTCTTCCATCTCCTTACGCTTGTCCTCCAAAAAGCGCTGGAGGTCTTCCTTCCGCGGCAGTTCGATCTGATATTTGGATACGAACAGTTGGTTATCCATGCCGGCCAGTGCATATTCCACGAGGGCGTGATCCTTTTGCGTGCAGAGCAGCAAACCTAACGGTGGATTATCATCCTTACCCATGATGTGTCTGCGGTACCAGGTCACGTAGGTGTTGAGCTGCCCCAGGTGTTCATGGCGGAATTCATCCACTTTCAACTCAATGAGGACATGGCACTTGAGGATGCGATGGTAGAAAACGAGATCCACGAAGCCGCGGGTTCTGCCGATAATTATGCTTTTCTGCCGCGCCTCGAAACAGAAGCCATGTCCCAGCTCCAAAAGGAAATCCTGCAATTTGTCCAGCAACGCATCTTCCAGATGAGATTCGCTTACCGCTTCTTTCGGCCGCAAACCAAGAAACTCAAAGACATAAGGATCATGAATGGCGAGTTTCGGTTCGGCTTGTTCGGCGGCGGCATGGGTCAGGGCAGCCAGCTTTTCCTTATCGGCGGAGAGGCCGGAACGTTCGTAATATAATGTGGCAATCTGGCGCTTGAGCGCCCGTACCGACCAATTGCCCCTGATGCACTCAATCTCATAGAAGGCGCGTTTGAGGGGGGTGTCAATTTCAATCAGTTCAGCCAGATGGCTGAACGAAAGCCTTGAAAGCAGCGTTTTACCGGGCATTCCTAATCCGGGAGACGCCGCCTCCCCAATCTTTTGCGCTGAGGGTTTTCTCAGCGGTAGCAAGCTCTGCAATTCGGGAGTCACTGACTCCCGAATCTGCGGATAAACGAGATAAAAACGCCGATAGCGGCGAAGTTCGCGGACATCCGCACGACTCACACCCTCACTGCGCAAAGCCTCTGCCAGTCGTTCAAGCAGGCGCTCGCCGTACTCGGCCCGGTCGGCGCCGCGCTGCTCGTATTCGTAAATGTGCCAGCCGATAAGCCAGTTGCGCATGGTGAGACTCACGTTCACTGCCCGGCCGGCGGCAGCGGCGCTTTGCTCATGCACCAGCCTCACTGCCTCTACCAATGCAGCGAAGTTTGCTGCCCCCGGCACCGTTTTCAGCTTGGCGGTTTTTCGCGGCATCTGTCTGTCCTCCCTTGCCTCTTGTTCTCGTCGTCGGCGGTTATTGTTTGCATGCTCCTTGATATATCCAGTTACCGTAAGTGTCTACAGCCCAACATCCCTTACCTTCGAGGGACGAACCGGGAGCCCATGTCAGACAACCCTTCGATGGGCTGGCAATCTCCCACCCTGCAAGAAATTCTTTTGCTCCCCGTATCTTATCATCAGGAGCATGTCCATCAGTCGGCACATGCCCCCAGACGAAATCACTGAAGATTTCGGGATGTTCATTGGAAAGGTTAACATGCTTGCCGAACACCAGTGCATCGGTGAGCGAATTTTCCCACGGCATCAGGGAAATTTCACCAAGGCCATACCGGGTGTCACCTCCGACAAAAAGATTGTCGATATTGCTCAACTGGCGTCGGAATCCGTTGTTTCTCAGGAACACATAACCCAACAGAAAAACGGGCTTCGGTTCTGGCTGGCGGTTAGTTTCATCGCGCCACCAGGGATTCATGCATTCCGTTTCCCTTAATGAGCCTTCCAATGCCGAATCCGTTTCGGGTGCGATTGCCGTACCGGCGCGGGAAATAAGCAGGCGCCGCCTGAATTCTCGGTCCGTCTGGGGTTGCCCATTGCTTTCACAATACCACCGGCAACCTTTCCCATTCTCATATTTGGGTATCCAGACAAGATAATTTCCGTCGTTTTTCTCGGCGGGATAAAGGTGGGTGAATCTACAGTTAAGTGCAAGCTCCCATCCGATTTTGCCATAATCCGGTTGAGGAGCTTCCCCGCACTTTAATCGGGCTATTTCAGCAGCCAAAGCCCCATGAAGCGTCCGCGCCGGCAGATAGAGCCGGCAGCGGCTTAGTGAACCTGCGGGAGGCATGCCGATGAAAAGCGGCGACTCCAACCGCCAAACCCACCTATGCAATGTCCAGATCATAACTCCACCTCGCTCCCATCCTTGCTCTCATTCTTCAGCCGCGCGTGGTAGCGGGCGTAGACGAGAGCCTGCCGGATCAGATCACGGGCCAGCAGCAGATTATCGAGGTCTTTGGCCATTTCCTGAAGGGCAGGAAGAAGGTCCCCATTGCCCGGGAGCAAATGGTGTTGCTTCGGATTCTCTTTCAGGAAATCATGGAGTTTTTGACTGACGTTCTTGGCCATCTCTTTCTTGCTGTGCGTCTTAAGAAAAAGAAATAAGGCATACGGTCCCTGATCTTCCAGCACGGACAAGGCATCCGTGACAACTTTGTGCAATTCATCGGTTGGTTTCTCTGCAATGCCTTTGCCCACCTTGGCGCAGGCAAGGTCCAGGTTTTCAAAGGCTGGAGCGTCCATTACGAGACCTCCTTTCCCGGCTTGTCATCCGCGGAAGGCTCTTTCGGTTTCAACACACGCAGCCGTCCCATACCGCGGCTTCCCATCCCGCCGATGCCCAGGTGTTCGAGATAACAATGTGCGCCTACGATGAAATTTTTGACTCCCTCAGATGATTCTACGGCGGTAAGGGGATATTTGTTGATCATGAAGTGATTCGGATTCCGACACGTTACTTGCCATTCGAGCACAGTTCCCCGAGGCATCGCCTCATATGTGAACAGAGCTTTATCCTCAGCCGCACCGGTGGCCGGATCGATGGCGACCGATGTGCGCACCTCCAAGTTGCTGTTCACGATATGGGCAAACAGCTTGTCGGAAACGACGCCCATGCGACTGATGATGTAGTCGGGTACGTGCCATTCCTTTATCTTCTGAATAATACCATCCAGTGGTTGCCAATCCGTTTTCACCCCGAGGAAAAGCCAACCAAGATTCAAGGAGTTGCCTTCTTTGCGGTACGCCATGTTCTGTTCGGGCAAATCGGCGAGCTCTGAGAATTCGGCAATGCCGGTTTGCCGCAACGCCATGGGACAGGTGATCCACTGCGGTCCCAATTGCGAAGCCACGGGAAACAGGAGTACATGCATATCACTGAACGCGGCCAGTCCCGCGAAGCCCCCGCCGTCGTCCTTGCCCTTGGCGAAGCCGAAAACGGCGCACACCGGGCAATCGGCCCGTCCGCAATGACCGGACGCACCGCCGCCTTGCCCGGCACAATCAGGGAAATACGGTTTGTTTTTTCCGTTGATTCTGCATCCCGGATTGATCGTCTCATGCTTCATGGCCGTGTAGGCTCGCATCACACCGGCCAGACTTGACCCCGGAATTTTCGGGATCCGCGTAACCGGGTCGCGCACGATGGTGTTGTCCACCCGGCCCAGCCGAGTGCCTCCCGTGCCTACGTGGATGGGGTCGAGTGCCAGGCCGGCAAATCCAAACGTTTTAAAACTTTTCTTCTTTTCCACATCCGTCATGCTCATCGGGCACCTCCAGAAACTTGCATTTTCAGAACAGTAATATGCCATTCCAGGCACCAATCCAAAAGACCGTCCCCGGCCGCCTGTACCAAGTTTTCCAAACACGCGGCCCGGGCGCCCAGACGCTCATGGAACACTGCCCGGGCAAGATCGAGCCACGCTTCCTTTCCGCCCTCGAACCATGTTCCATCCGGTTTCTTCCACCCGTCCCGCCGTTCGGCGAGTTCCGACCATGCCCCGCGGAGCGCTCTCTGACTGGGGGCATCGCGATCGATCCGTTTCCAGAGACCGCGCATTTCCTTCCATTCCATGAGACCGTGTTGTTTCAACTCCTCGAAACGGCAACCGGCATCATCCATGAAAACTGTGTGGATCCGTGCCGAAAATACCGAGACACCATCGCCGTAACGAATGTCTTTCACGTGGCGGTATATCCGATCGTTTTTGTTCGGGTGCCGGAAATCCCGGGGTAACCGAGGCGCGGTGTCTTCCACAGCGAGATAAGGATAAAAGACATCCTCCCTCCCGCTCGGGAAAATCACTGGGATGCAATGAGTCTCCTGTTTCGCATCCGGATCGGCCAGGATCAAGGAAACAGAGCCTGTCTTGGCATCGTGGCCGACAACCCGCCATTTTTCTTCTTTGGTGGAAGCCAACTTTTCCTCGACAGTCCTGGCCATCTCAAATACGGCCTGAAACGGCGTCTTCCTCGGGAAAGCGATGACACCGACTCTCAGCGGCAGACGGTCCCACACGCAGGCGAATTCGTCCTGCCAGGCAGCGAGTGCCCGATCGACGCACTCCGACGCTTTTCCCAGCGGAAGAAGAACGCGAAAACGCACGGGAGATACCTCCAGAGGGATCAAAGGGTCGTACTTGCTCAATGCTTCCGGAGGGTCCTCCACAAGTTCGACTATAAGTCTGTCGGCAGATTGGTTATCGTCGTCCTTTAATTCAAGATACTTGTCTTTGCCTTTGAATACGTCTTTGTCGTCCGTCTTTTTCAGTATCCTAGCCAAGTTGGAGATCGTTATAAAATCATTTGTTTTTTCTCGATATAACAGGTCAATGGCCATTCCGGCAAAACGGCTGCTGTATGGCTTGCGGTCCTGGCATTGAAAGGGTGAATCTATGCTTGGTTTGAGAAGTAAACGACGAAAACGCCAACCGTTTTGATCATTAAGGACACATGTTCTGAAAGCTGATAACTGTGTGGAAAAAAACTCCTTAGCCTGTTGTTGAAAACGGTAAATGCGCCCCGGGGAGGCGAGCTTGCGGAAGAACTGATGGGCAAGCCACCTCGCGCGACCGTCAGGGACAAGCGCACTCCATTCAGGAGCATTTGCGCGATCCTCGACAATCTTGGAGAAAAAAGTGGGCCAATCGGACTCGTACCGATAACCCTCCTGGAGGTTACGCAGCACGGGATCGTTCTTGTCTAATGTTGAAAGTTTCCCTTTGATGTATGTGAAAATGCTCTCAAAGGGCGTGGCAGGATCAATTTGATTTGCGACATTTCCCAAAGTCTGGTTGGCTTCCCGCCATTCCGGAATAGCCTGGGTACGCAGGCTATCCAAACGGTTTCCGTCCAGCCAGGGTTCGATGTCCAGACTCATCGTGACAAGGGCCACGCGGTCGTTCGCATCCGCCACCTCGCTGATCCAGACAGTATCTACGCCTTCCCCGTTCTCCCATTGTTTAAGACGTTGGCTCCGACGGCCCTGACAAATCCCACAGGGATTTTGTTTGCTGTATTTCCCGGTCGTCTTGTTCTTGTTGTTACAGCGCACCAAGCACACCGGACAAACATGGCCGTCAGACGGATCATGATCGGCGCTCTTGATGCTCCAGCTTCGGTACAGCGGCACGGCCATGGTCTTCCGCGCCTGTTCGATTTCAGTTGTCATCCCGACAAGAGATCGGGATGGCTTCTCACTGATCTCGCAATAGGGTGGTGTTTCGAGTTTGGCCTCGTCCGCATAACCATCAATTTGTCCGACCAGCCATTCTTTCCATTCGGCAATTTGCAGAGTACCCCCTTGATATCCCAATTGCCCATGTCCGATCGGCTCTCCGGGGAATGAGAAAACGCAAACCTCTCCGTCCTCGTACAGCAAAGAACCCACTGCCAGATCGACCTCAACGAGCTTGCGGACTTTGATGAAGAAATCATCCAGCGCCCGTCGCGTCCCCGTCCAGTCGCCGATCTTTACTGCCCGTGTCTCGTAGTGATCCGCCCCGATCCCGACGGTCAAGAGTCGCCACTGGGTCTGCTGCTTGAGATTACCGTTTTGCCAAGGGAAGTTGGTGCCTTCAAGAATCGCCCCGGCCACGGCGCTCTTGAACAGCGCTGCCGCAACGTAGGATTGGTCAAAGAGAGTGACGTCATTGTTCGGCAGCCGGGTTTCGGCGAGGGTGCTGGTAAACGCCTCGCGTAGCCACCCATTGGCGCCGACGGCACTTTCACGCCAACACCACCAGCCATGGAGATCGTTTGACGAACCATTCTCGCCAAGCTTCTTCAAATCGATGAGGAGCCTCTCAATCTGTCCAAGCAGCCGTTTCCATCCGGCGTCGGTCAACAACTCGGGCGGGTCGGCCAGCAAATCGCGGACCGGCTTCCCGAAGGCTGAAGACAACCATATATGGGCGGCATCTTGGCACAAATATTTTGAGGTTTCCCCAGGCAAGTTCTTCTCGATGCCTGACGCCATGGCGTGTCCGGCTTGAAGAAACACGACAGGATTCTTTTTCGATAAGAAGTCTGCAAAGTCATTGAACATAGACTTTAAGAGGTTTGCTAATGTTGGCGGTGAACCTGGGAGTTTCCATGCGCTATAAGCTTGTTGAAGGAACGGTGCCAGCCAATCAAAGGTCTGATTGAGAGGCTCTTGTAACGATTGATGCCATTCCTTGAATTTGTATCCTTCAGGATCTTTCAGAAAATCGATCTTGGCCTTGCCGGTCATGTGAAGCCAACCGATGGCTTCGAGGGCCATAAGCAAAGGCCGATGTTGCCGCAATATATCCGGCATTTGGAATGAGGTCATTGGCCACCTCCTTTGCTCTGGGCAATTCGGTTTTTTATCTCTTTCCTGAATTCTTCCACAGTATTTGGAGCAAAGGAACCAGCTTTAACAAATCCTGTCCACGTTTTGATCCGAGCAGTTCCCCATCCAACGGTGCGTTTGGCGGAGATGCCATACGTTTCAAGCAGCGCCGTTATGGCATCGATGAGGTTGTCGATGAAGTCGGCCGCTTTGACTTTATCTTTTTCGATTTCTCCCGGCAACGGTGCATAAAGCAATCGAAACCGGCCTTCCCTCCCTGCGGGAACGACTTCGTAGTAAATGGGAATGGTTCCTGCGCGCGTTTTACGACTATGCGGATTGATCACTTCAAAGCCGATCTTGTCGAACCAGGTTGGGTAGAAGACCAATGCTCCGGATCGAAACTTTTTCTGCTCATCCTTCTCGTTACCAAAGAGATGGACGATCTGTTCCTTGGCTTTTTTTATTTTCCCCGAGTCCAATTCTTTGCATGCACCCACAAGGCCGGCATTCATTCCGTAAGCCCAGCGCAGAAGCCCTTTCCAGGAGGCTGCGGACATGAATGGAATGCCGAAAATCCGATCCTTGCGGACTGGGTTGTCCAGCAAATGAAATGGTCGGTCGTCCTTGGAATACCAAGGGGTTTCCAGGATGAAGGAAATGTCGATCCCGAACCAAGAGGGATTCGGAAGGTGCGCTAATTCCGGTTCGATTCGAAGCTCCCTGGGAAGTTTGAGTTCTAACTTGGCAGCCCGATTTATGTATAATTTCCGGGCTTCGTTCTTGGGATCGGGTGCCTTTTGATCTTGCGGGTTACACTGACAGGACCAGACCGTACATTCAGCCACAAAGCCCGCGGCGAGTCCGCATTCGTTTACTTCCCTCGGGCATGTTCGCTTTTCATCCAGGGAGGCATAATAGTCGAAACTCATTTGCGATCCTCCTTCATGGCAAATAGCTGGTTCACGATCATGTGGCCGGTGATAAAATCCCAGCCGCTCTTCCCCCAAACGTTGGTCAGGCGTTGCTTCATAACGTTGAAATCGATCAATCCGGGTTTCACGAAGCCAAAGGTTCTTGCATAATTTTTGAAGCTGAACATCTTCTTGCTCTCCTGCTGTGAGCCAGCGAGCCATCTTGATATCTCATCCCGACCATTCTTTAATTGCTCACTCTCACGTCTTGGATGTCTGTTTGTTATTGGACATTTGTTCCGCGGATTGTGAACTACCCCGCAATCACGACACGCTTTGCTTTCCTTGCGCCCCAATACCTCATTGAAAGTGCTTTTGCTTGCACTCTCGCGGCTCAGCGTCTTTCCGTCAACGAACCAGAAATTTTTGAGCGATGCCCAGGTGAATTCCGGAGTTGTTGCTTTTGAATCAGATCGTTTCCAGCGCTCATCCCGAACGTACTTTTCCAGGTCAGTGAGGTTTATTTTCGTGGTTGGCGGATCGACATTGATAACCTCCACAATACCATGATCTTGATGGTGTGTTTCTCCCATACGGTGGCTCTCGTCCGTTGGCTTGAACACCGTTTTGCCGCCGATCGCTCCGTAATCTGCTATGAGGCGCAGGGTGGCATCCAGAAGGGCCCACTCTTCAGGGGCGATTGGACGGAGGGGAGTAAAGCGGAGACAGAAATTGCTCGAGTTGGCAGACCCGCCTTTCTCATCCAAAACTTCAAATCTGAACTTCCGCGCCCAGCCGGTACAGCCGAACAGCTCGCAAACGACACAATGGTGTTTCGGATCAGAGACTTCTTTTACATCCCGATCTGGACAGCGCGATTTGGATGGATTCTTTTGCCGATCTTCGGGTGACGGATCGCAAGCATGACCGTCCATCCCGCGCACCAAAACCTCGAACCACCAACGGATCGATCCGAGCAAGCCTGTGGAGACAAGGCGCTCCGATACGGGTTTTTCCTTTATCTGCCCGTTTCTATCAGTGATTGACCCTGTCCATATGTCCGTCAAGGTTTTGAATTGATAGACTCGTTCACCCTTCGCGAGAGTCATGGTGCACCTCCCTTCCATATTTCCCCAGCAGCGTCATTTCTTCGGGCTCACACTTTTGCATCAAGCTTTACACTGGCCGGCATCCGGGCCTTGTCGATGACGATTTCATAATCTCCGAATTCCCTTGCCGGTATTGAGGGATCGGTCTTGCGTTTAACTTGGACAAGCTCAAACAGCTTATGGCCCGGCGCATTGCCAAGGGCCGAATCGTGCTTGAAGACGATCAAGCCGCGGGTAGCCATCAAGCCCCGGGCGGCGGACCGATCATGTTCGAACATATTCGTTAAGGCATTCCAAAGTATCTCCAGGTCTTCCTCGGAAAACTTGGTTTGCGCGGCAAGATGAGCGGAAATGAAGCCGTGCGCGATATACGCCCCATAGGGAACAGTATGTTTCCGTCCCATGGTTCGGTTGTCACCGGATTGTTTTTCCGCTTCCGCCTCGGTGGCGACAGCCATACGGGTGATGGAGTGTTCCAACGTGAGAATCGGATCCACGGAGCGGGCGAAGGTCATTTGCACCGGTCCGCGGACCTGTCCGCAGTTTGGCGCGGATTTTAAGGACATAACGGCGCCGAAAGTGCGAATATCGTAGTAATCTTCACACATCTTGCCTTTGCCTAACTCTGTTTCTTCCCCCGTCGGTTTCCGTGGTTTCGCGTCTTTCAATGCCGTCTTGATCAAGGCGGCTGCTTCCTTGGGCGGGTCCTCCTCCTTGATCCATTGCTGAATGATCTTTTTATCGGCATCGGCTGCGACCACAAGCATCTGACGTTCCCCACTTTCATCTGTAGCGACAGACAATCCGTCCGGAAAAACAAGATCATCAAAGATGCTTTGAAGGTCGGCAGGGATTTCCTTTTCGGAAATCTTGCCTGTCGATATGTTCAAATCGTTGAAGGCCTTGACATGGGCTCGTCCCAAAACGGCTTTTTCTTTTACGTAGATATCATAACCTGACAGAGCTTTTCCGTCCTCGCCGGTCTTGGTGATTTGGACAAAGTTTCGCACCTTGCGTTTGAGGCAGACATCGGTGACGAGCCCCCTGCCCGTTTCCGGATCGACACGGGGAAGGTTGCCGGCATCGGGGTCGCCATTGGGATTGCCATCCTGGACATCGAAAACGAGAACAAAATCGTAACGGTTTTTGAGCGGTGTATGCATGGTTGTTTCTCCTTTCGGGTGAATGCAGATCATGATTATTTTTCAGGCCTTTTTGTCCAAAGATCCTGGGTCTGATGGTAATAGCCGATGGCAAAGCGCCCCTGATCGGCCAAGTCGAGATGGGATGGGAAATCGGACAGGGGACACATGATCTCCCCGATCAGTTTCTTACGTATCACGGACAGACCAGATTTTTCCTTTTCCAATTTTGACAGATGATGATTGGAAAGGCGCATCAGGTTGCCAAATACCGTGACGGGCGTGCTGGACGCGGCGCCGTAAAAGCGGTCACGGATGGTGGCGTTGATGCCTGGATTGGCGTCGGATTGGATCTTTTCCAGCACGGCGAAAAGTCTCCCGAGACGATAGCCGACATTGGTGTTTGTTGGGTCGATGCACATGGTGATCTCCTTTTCGTGCTTGGGGTTATTGAAACGCAATGAACGGTTCAGACAAGCCTTGATCAGCGCGGCGCGTTCATACGGTACATTGGGTTCCTGCTTGCCGGTTCTTCGATTCTTCTTGCTCTGTTCCGCACGGTTGCGGCGCACTGCGGCCTGAAGAAGCGTGACAGGATAGGGTGTACCCTCAAGAATGGCCCGCATCACCTCGCCGGCCAGATTCGGGGAAATATTCTCATCCTTTTCCTGCGGTGCAATGGAGCGAAGAAGCTTACGCATCGGTAGGGCCGATTCGGTCTTAGCACTGTGTGTAATGGCAAGATCCTCAATGTGCTGTTTGAGTTTTGTTCCCACGTCCCGGACTGTGTCGACGTGCCAGAAACGCACCGCAATGCGGGCAGCGTTCGGGGAAAGGCCCAGGGAATAAAATCGCGTGTCTTCTTCGGGCACGATGTAAGCGCCATTCCAGATCGTTTGATAGAGCGCCCTGACGGCTTCGGTGTTGCGGTTCGGATCATCCTTGGGTGGTTCGGAAAAGAAAAAGAAGGCGTCCTTTTCCAAGGGGGTTGCCTTTTCCGACCAGAAGACGGTCGCCGCATCGCCGATCTGGATTCGCTGGCCTTTCGATCTGAGCAGCGTATTTAAGGCGGTTGTATAGGAAAATTCAGCCCTCGCGCATACGGGAGCGTTGTAGCAATACTCCTTCCCGAATGAGTCGTAGCCGGAGTTCCTTTGAAATGCCACGAGCCTCTTGGTGTCCTTGTCGATCGGGGTACGTCCATGGATTCTTTTGATCTCGCCGTATTCCCCGGACACCAGGCAGTGTGCGAACACCCTTGGCTTGCCGTCTTCCTCCGTGCCAGGCGCGCTTGCCCGGGAAACCGAAGCCCGTACGTGGTCTTGCACAGCCGGACGGCAGGGGATGGGAAGGTCGTCTTCAGAAAGGTTGAAAGTCATGTTGCACGATTTCATTCTTGCGCACTCGGGCCAGGAAGCGTGCTTCTTGACGGCCGCCACGCCACCCTTCTCGTAAAACAGCAGAATAGCCTTAACCCCATTATCCTGCTTCAGATTGTCAGGGAGTTGAACGAGGGAGTTCAGCCACGTTTGATGTTGCTTGGCTGCTTTGGGATCGCTTCCAGGGTACCCGAACAGGTAGCCGATGTGATCCCACAGGAGAAACGTCTTTTCATGGCTTTTGCCGCCGGTTCTAGTCATGGAGCGTGGGAGCAGAAATGTTTTGGTAACATACTTATCATTGACTTTTTCACGGGTGGGTTTAAGGTTCACAAATTCTCCGTCGGGCTTTATGACGACGATGAAGGGTATTTCCTTCTTTTCAAATCCTTCCGGCGCCACATCGCTGTCCGGATCGGCAGCCTTTCGGTCGTAGTATTCTTTGAGGGCCTGCAGGATCATTTCCGCACCTCCTCGCTGTCGGGCGGCGGAACGCGAATGATGCCTGATTCCATCCTGGCCCGGTAAAACATGGGCTTGATGTCTCCGGGATCGGAGTAGTCCATGTCGTAGAGCACCCAGCCGAAGTCGCGCGTTTCGGAGACTGGGGCCGTGGATTCTGTGGCCGGATCAACGATCCGCACGGCGGCGGCGAACTCGCGACAGCCGAGGTAGGGCTGATGAAAATGCTGGCCTTTGCTGGCGCGACGCTCGAACATGGCCGCATACTTGGCTTCGGTTTCGTCCTTGCGGTCGTCGGGCCTTTTGAGATCGCCGGCCTCACCGGGATCGACAAGCCATTCGGGAACGGGATTGAACACCTTGCCGCGCTTCTCCGGCGGGATGAAGATGAATTCGGCATGGAGACGGTATTTCACATCGCGCAGGAGCAGCCCGGCGCGCTGTTGGCGGTCCGCCTCGATGAAAATTCCTTCCGAACGCGGTGAGGCAACCTTGCCCACCTCGTTGCGGCGGACGGAAATCCATTTCACCGGCGCCAGCACATCGATTTGCTTGACCTGCCAATAGATAGCGGGTTTCCAGAGGATAGCATCGAAGACGGCACGGGCGGCGGAGGGGGTGATCACGTCGTAGCTGACGCGTTCGACCTTCATCTCCGGTCGGGTGAAGCATGCGTAGTCGCCGCTAACTTCAAGACAGAATCCTTTCATAGGCAGCCTCCTTTCATGAAGGGCTAAATGTACAGATCTTCCGGATTGTAAACCTCCCGATAAATATCAAGACCGATGTTTGGACTATAGAGTGTTGAATCCGCTTGAACAAGAATCCCGTCGTGGATTTCTTCGATACGGCCTTCGGTCGACAAACGAGTTGCTACATTAGGTTTAACGCTGACTGTATAGCGCTGAAGTGCACGCATTACCTCGCGGGATGGGCCGGCAAAACGCAATCGATCGATCATTTTGTCATTTCCGTCGTAGCGGACGATAATCGGTACGGACAGTTCCTTGATCAGTTGGAATTCTTTCGCTGCGGTGCGGAACTGGACATGACCGTCGGGATTGACGTTCTTAACCAGTTTTTCCATCCACCAGTCTTCTCCGGTGTCATTGACGCTCGAATAATACTTTTCGAAATAGCGATGAAATGTTTCCGGCGTGTCGGGGATGAAGCCGGCTGTCGATGCAAGCTCTCTGGTCGCATCTTCTCCCTTGCGGAGCAAACCGGGGGGCGCCGGTTTGGGCGCTATGAAGACCTTCACTGTTCCGGGTTCGGAGCTTTCGCTGTTGCGGTTGCAGCGTCCGGCGGCCTGGTTGATCGAGTCAAGTCCCGATAGGGCGCGGTAGACGACGGGAAAACTGATGTCGACACCGGCCTCGACAAGCTGCGTGCTGATCACGCGATACGGTTCTCCGCGAGGCAACCGTTTTTTGATATCGGCAATGATTTGTGAGCGATGTGCGCCGCACATGAGCGCCGAGAGATGGATCGTGCCTTTCGGCATTTCTTTCCACAATGCATAGCAGTCCGGGCGAGTGTTGACGATGCATAGCACCTGGTCATGTTCGACAAGCTCGGCGGCGAGAGAAGTCCAGTCACGAGGCATGCTCATTGCTTTTGGGAAAACAATATTCGTACGCTTGAGTTGCTCGTAAAGAGAAGCAGTGGGGGGGATAATTTCGCGTGGGGGCTGGCAGAGGTTCGGCAATGCCGGCTGAGTAGCGGTAGAAAGCACAACTGTCGCATCGTAATCAGAAACAAGCCGGTTGAGAGCCTCAACACAGGGGTGAAGAAGTTCCGGTGGAAGAAGCTGAGCTTCGTCGAGGATCACCACGCTGTTGACAATGTTATGCAGCTTACGGCAGCGCCCTGGCTTGGCGGCATAAAGCGATTCAAAAAACTGGACGCTGGTAGTGACGATTACCGGCGCATCCCAGTTTTCTGCCGCCAAGGTGAGTGCTGGTGATTCCTTTTCTCGTTCCGGGGCAATGTTGCTGTGATGCTCGACCACGTTTTCCGGGCCGAAATGCTTACGAAGCACATCAGCGGTCTGTTCGATAATGCTGGTGTAGGGAATGACGTAGATGATGCGGGCCTTGTTGTGCTGGATCGCATGGTCGATGGCGAAGGCCGTTCCCGAAAGAGTTTTACCGCCCCCGGTGGGGACGGTGAGGGAGAATAGACCGGGAGATTGATCGGCGGCGGATCGACAGGCGGCAAGGATGTCCGTCCGGATGCGGTTGATATTGGTGACGGCTGTATCCTGGGCCATCTTTGCCATTTGGCGATCGAAACAGGATTTTAGTTCAGGCAGTGGGGGAAAGGTTGGACGTTGGGCATATTTGTCCGGATCCATGAAGGCTTCCGTGTCGAGGAAGTCCGCATCCACGAGGCAGGAAAAGAGCATCCTTACCCAGAGGTGATAGGCAATGGCATTCTGATTACAGCAATACATTGCGAAAGTCGGGGGACGTATTTGAGGCGGAAGGCCCTCAAAGTATGGCTTCGTATAATCGCGGACAGCATCGGCGATGCCTTTCTCGTTCACAAGGCGGTAGGACAGAGAATCCCGCCCGCCGAACCAGTCCGGCAGGCCCGCATGATGACCTGCGACGAGATAGGCAATGGTTTTCCCGACAAGATTTGGCCACTTTTCATAAGCCAGGATAGCGCCTGCACCCGAGTGGTTAGGGTGGGAGTCTTTTCCGGGATCGTCGTATTCCGAGGCGTCGATACCTCCGGACCTGCACAGATAGGTCTGAAAATCGGGGTGGGCTTTGCCGATGTCGTGGAGCAGTCCGGCTACCCGCGACAAGATGTCAGAGTTGAAAGGCACGGTAAAAGTCGACGCCAGCTCCGCCACCCGTCTGAGATGTTCCTCCAGCAGCTGCCAACGATCCGGCGGCTCGTTATCTTTGGAATGCGCGTAGAAAGATTCTGTCATTTGCGGTACTCCGAATTCCGGAAAACGTCCCCGTTCCGGGTTTCCCTGTTGATCTACCCGTCCTTCCCTCAAAGCCGATCTTCCGTCGTGGCTTAGCGGGGGATCATCAACTCGAGGATGGCGTCAAAAACGATCTTGAACCGGTGGTCGTATTTCTTCTCCATTTCTTCGATCTTCCGCTGGAGATCCTTATGCGTCAGCAGTATCTCGCGCAGCTCCGTGAAAGTCCTCACGATCTGAATATTGACCTGTATGGCTCTCTTGCTGTTCAACACGCTTGAAAGCCTCGCCACGCCGTTCTCTATAAAGGCATAAGATAAGTAGCGTTGCCCGCCCCAGCTTGAAGCGCCAAAATGGAATCTCAAGTTTTCGAATTCATCTTTTATCAATTGGATACGAAATCCTCAGGGAATCGGTCCATGTTTCTTTTGAATGCCCAGTTCAGCGTTTTTGACTCAACTCCGTAAAGCACTGCAAGGGAATGCGCCCGCACCGAATTCAGGGAGACACCGTTTCCAGCAGGGGTTCCACTTGCTTTACAAACCTTACAGCAAAATCGACGGCATGCTTCGCCTCTTCCCGGGAAACGAGGCCGGGAGCATCATAGATGACGCGATGCCGCTTGCTCCTCATCTTGTCGAAGATATAAATTTCATCAGGGAATGTTTTTCCTAGGGCGATCAGGGCAAATTCGACGGCCGCCTTGTGTTGCCCTTCACCGGCAGCCGGCCTGAATCCTTCGGCGAACATCAAGGCCCGCGTTGCCTGCAGGACGGCATTGTAAGCCATGCTGAAAGCCCAGTCGCAGTCCACGGTCATCATGGTCTTTGCCGCTTTTATATCCCGTTTGGCAAGATCA
>JACQWR010000011.1 GCA_016209105.1 Deltaproteobacteria bacterium
ACGATGGGATGAGATAGTAAAGGATTTTTTCCTGATCTCATAAAAGGTGAGGCTCCCCGCCCTTGAGGGCGGGGCTTCCTGGGAAGGAATTTTAATTTTCATTGCGCCCCTTCACCCCGCCCATAAGGCAGGACTTGCAGGCGCGCCTCCGGTCACGAGAGAGTAAAAAATGGTTTCCAAGAGCGCAAAAAATAAAAGTTATCCCCTGATACCCGAGGAAGAGCAAAAGTGTGTCTGGATGACAACCGGATTAATATCCTACAAATTGTGCGATCGAAACTATCAGTGTGAATTTTGTCCTTTCGACCAAGCAATAAAAAATGCGGAAATGGGAGAAGGGGATTTTCAGGAATCGGAAGACGATTGGACGGAGGAATCGCTCAAAAGCGATCCCTCCGTCCGGATCAATGGATCTATCTTCTATCACCCCGATCATTGCTGGGTGAAAGTAGAAAATCCCGAAAAAGTGAAGGTAGGCATAGATGATCTCTTAACCCCGCTCATTACGAATATTAAGGTAGTTATCCTGCCCCGGGTAGGGAGCTTTACCCGCCAGGGGGAATGCTACGCCCATATTATCCAGGAAGATTATATCTTGCCCGTTATTTCTCCCCTCTCCGGAACGATTCAGACAGTAAATCCTCGCCTGAAAAAGGAGCCAAAGCTAATAACCAATGATCCGAGAGGAGATGGCTGGTTGATAGTGATAAAACCGGAAAATCTTGAAAGCGATCTCAAGCATCTTCTTTTTGGAAGGAAAGCGCTCTTATGGTATCAGCGGGAGGAAAAAGAAATAATCGCTCGGACCGACTTGCTGCTGAAACGCAATCCGCAAGCAGTGGGTCCCACCATGCAGGATGGGGGGGTCCGGATTAGCCGCTTGCAAGATGTGCTCAATATGGTCAATTCTAAGCAGCGGTCTCAAATTTTAGATTTCTCTATCACGAGAGCCAAAAATTCTAAGAGATTGTCGTCTAAACCAACCGGCAAATCTTCTTACTCTGGGGAATAGGGCCCGTTCAAATTTACTGTTTTTTACCCCACCAGGGAAACTGGAACCCCTTGTTCGCGGAGCGGCTCTTTTCTATCTTTATACTCTTCTGACACAGGGGACAGAGTTCGGCTGATTTTTGGTCAATATTCTCCACATAGGTAGAGGAGTTCATTACGCATTTTGGCTGCAAACAGTGGACCAGCCCAAAGGTGTGTCCCAGCTCATGCACTGCCTCTTTTAACAGGCGATCGGTCGTTACCTCTCTATTTTCAGGCAGACCATAGAACCGGTTATGAAGGCGCTGGGTAGAAACCACTGCCCCGATTCCCTTTAGCTGGGCCTCGCCGAACACAAAAGTAAGAATAGGAATAAAAAGGTCTACATCAAGAACTCCCAGTATTTTTTCCGCATCCGGCGGGGGACTCGTGATCAGTTGCCGGAGGATAAGGGAAGAGTTGTATTGAACCCTGTTCTGATCGAATGTATCCTGTAAATTGATTTTAATCTCTCTGCGAATGGTTTTCAGATGAAAAGTATTAAAGATAAACTTCTCCAGTGTTTCAAGATAAGAATGATCCTCCAGTTCGATGGGCACAATGTAAATATCCGACATCACGAGTAATGTTTATTAAGGTCATCTTTTCTCAGATGATATTTTTCAATCTTATTGTAAAGGGTAAGGCGACTGATCTTCAATATCTCAGCCGCCTGAGCGATATTTCCTTTCGTTTGATTTAATATTTTCAAGATTTGTTCTTTCTCCACTTCTTCCAGAGATTCTCCGCCGGAAGGCCTCGGTGGAGATGGAAAGGGGAAAGAGAGATCATCCACTTGAATCTGATTTCCTTTTGCTACTACCAACGCCCTTTCAACGACATTTCTCACCTCCCGAATATTCCCCGGCCAATCATATTCGGTAAACATCTCCATGGCCTGCGGGGAAAAAGAGGTTACTTTTTTATTCATTGACTCAGCATATTTACTCAAAAAATACTTAGCAATCAACGGAATATCCGTTCTCCTTTCCCGGAGGGGAGGCAACACGATGGAAAATACATTCAACCGATAATAGAGATCTTCTCGGAAACTTTCCTCCTTTATCGCTTTTTCCAGGTCTTTGTTGGTAGCAGAGATAACTCGAAAATCCACATCAATGGTCTTATCGCCTCCCAGCCTGGTAAATTTTTTGGTTTCGATGACCCGGAGAAGATCCATTTGCATCTTTTCACTGATATTTCCTATCTCGTCTAAAAAGAGAGTCCCTTTGTCGGCCATCTCCAGCTTGCCCTTTCTCCGGTACATGGCTCCGGTAAAGGAGCCTTTTTCGTGACCAAAGAGTTCACTTTCGAGCAGACCTTCCGGGTAAGCTCCGCAGTTGATGGTTATAATGGGGAAATATCTGCGTGCACTTCGGCTGTGGATTGCCCGTGCAATAAGCTCTTTCCCGGTTCCGCTTTCCCCCAGGATCATAACGGTTGAGTCCGTTTTGGCTACGGTATTAACCGTCTCCATCACTTTCTTTATGGCAGGACTCTCTCCCACCACCTCATCGGGAAGCATAAGCTCTTCAATCTGTTGGCGCAGCTGAATATTCTCCGTAACAAGCTTTCTTTTTTCTATGGCATTCCTGATCAGTCTGCTCAAGTCATCGGGATCGATCGGTTTGGTAACGTAGTCAAAGGCCCCATCCTTCAAGGCCTTGATGGCGGTATCCACAGAGGCATAAGCAGTAATGATTATGGTGACAATATTCCTGTCAATCTCCTTAATGCGATGCTGGAGTTCTATCCCATCCATTCCGGGCATTTTTATGTCCAACAGGATAATGTCCCATGGATTTTCTTGAAGTTTTTTTAAGGCGCTGATTGCATCATCGGCGGTACCTACCCGATAACCATCGGCCATAAACCATTGATAAAGAGAATCCCTTACCGAGGCTTCATCGTCAACAATAAGTATTCCGATCTCTTCCGGTTTCACAGGTTATCTCCTTTCACTTGAAAACAAACATCTAACGCATTGTTTGCACAGTAGAAGACCCCCTTCCCTCCTTTTCGTAAAGGGGGATGGGAAACTTCGAATCAGGTTTCATAGGTTGGTTTGCCTTGATTTCCCCTTTTTGATGATACCCGGGGAAAGACAATGGTAAAAGTTGTTCCCTGGTCTACTTTAGATACTACGTCAATAACGCCGGCATGTTGTTCCACAATTCGGTAAACAACGGATAAACCAAGCCCCGTGCTTTTCACTTTAGTGGAGATAAAAGGTTCAAATATATGGGGAAGAACATCGTCGGGGATCCCTTTGCCATTGTCCGTCACCATAATCCGAATCCGGTCTTTCTCCGTCCGGCAGTCGGTCTTAATGGTTATGGTTCCACCGGGAAAAGTCGCCTCGATAGAATTAACGATCAAAGCAACTAAAACCTGCTGGATTCCGCCGGCATCGCACTCTATGACGTCATTTTCCTCGTCCAGTTCCTTGACCAATGTCAGCTCTTTCATCTTAACACTGTGGGCAATGACTTTAATGCTGTTATCAATGATGCTGTTCAGATGTTCTTCTCTAAAGTCCCCAGAGGTCTTTCTTGAAAAGAGCAACAAATTTTTGACAATATTGCCGCACCTTTTTGTTTCATTGCTGATGAAGGTGAGATTTTGTCTGACCGATTCTAAAGTCTCGGGACCGATATTTTCCTGGCTCAGATATTTGGATGAAACCTTGGCATAGGAGAGAATCCCCGAAAGGGGATTGTTGATTTCATGGGCCACCATTGCCGAAAGCTCTCCCTTGGAGGCCATCTTTGCCGCCCGTATCAGTTGGGACTGAGCTTTTTCAAGTTCCTCAGTTTTCTCCTTCACCCTGTTCTCCAACTGAGAAGACCAGTTTTGGATGGCTTCGTTCGCCTCTTTCAGTTGATGGGTCATTGTGTTGAAAGAATTAGCCAAGTTTCCCAGCTCATCCCGGGAATTTATTGCAACCTTATGGTCAAGGTTGAGATTAGCCACTTCTTTGGTGGCAACGTTGAGCTTTGTTATGGGATTATGAATTATTTTCCGGATGAAGCCCCCCTTCACCAAAGCAGTTATAAGGATCAGAATGACGGAATAGATAATCATCTTGTTTCTGGCTTTGGTAATAGTTTTGTCTCCCTTCTCCAGAGAAAGTTTAACATCCAGAATTCCCAGCAATTTTTCCTTGGAAGAATGGGCGTGACAGGGGGCATTATAACACTCCGGGTCATTCTCGATCGGGTTAATGAGACCCAAAATGCGGTATCCTTTGGGGGATTCCAATGTCCGGGTGCGGTCTTTGGTGGGGATAATCCCTTTTGCCGGCTCTTCCGCGTGACAAACATAACACTGTTCCGCCTTTTTATCTGCAATTTGACCCAGTTCTTCAGGTCTGTCAGAAAAGGTGATTTCTCCTATTTTGTTATAAATCCGTATCCCCTCAAATCCCTTTTCTTTTCCGATGCTCCGAATGGTGTTGGTTAAATCCTCCCGGCGATTTTTCAGCATACTGTGATATGTAGCGCGTTTGATAATGTTGCTTACCTGGACTGCATTGCTGACGATATCTTCCCGGAAGAGGGTGGTAAAGAAGTAGATGTTCACATAGGTAACAATTCCAAAAGAAATCAAGAGTAAAACAATCAGCAAAAGAAAGAACTTCACGCCGAGAGAATTGGTGACACCGACAACCTTATTAAATATCTTAGGATATCTCATAATTGGTTTCATTTTATCATCCCATGCAGGGCTACTGCAACACAATTCTTAACCCCGTATAGAAACCTTGATCGAAACTTGATTTAGTGATAAACATAACGGTCTTTACAGGCCGTAATAGTTGAATCCGGCAGTGAGCGCGTTTCCCGCGGCTTGCTGCGGGGACCTTCAATGTTCCACACAGCTCTGTGAAAGCCAAATACGTACCATCGAGCAATGATAAGGGAGATTAAAATAACTATGAAAATTAAGATTGTGCAGGCGGTACCGGAAAAAAGAAAAGTCAAGCCTGCCGATGAATTAAAACTGGGGTTCGGAAAAATATTTACCGATCATTTCTTTACCATGAAGTATCATGCCGACAGGGGCTGGCATGATGCCATGATAGAACCTTACCGGCCCCTGGCAATCGCTCCGACCGCCATGTGTCTCCATTATGCCCAGGAAATATTTGAAGGAATGAAGGCCTACCGTGGGAAGAACGGCGCCATTTATCTTTTCCGTCCCCGGGAAAATAGCAGACGGTTTAATATGTCCGCCGAACGGCTTTGCATGCCTGCCGTGGATGAAACCGTCTTCATGGAAGCCCTGACAAAACTGATTATCATGGAAAAAGACTGGGTGCCCCGCGGAGAGGGAACCTCCCTGTATATTCGCCCGGCAATGATTGCAACTGAAGCCGCCCTGGGCGTGCATCCCTCCGGCGAATACCTGTTTTTCATCGTTACCGGACCGGTAGGTGCTTATTATTCCGAAGGGTTTAGTCCGACCAAAATATTTGTAAGCGAAGATTATGTTCGCTCCGCACGAGGAGGCACGGGAGCTTGTAAGGCGGCAGGAAATTATGCCGCCAGTCTCTATGCCACGAAAATAGCGGTGGGAATGGGATATACCCAGGTGCTGTGGCTCGATGCCGTGGAAAGAAAATACGTGGAGGAAGTCGGGACAAGCAATATCTTTTTTGTTCTCGGTAACGAACTGATCACTCCCCCGCTTTCCGGTACGATTCTCCCCGGCATAACCCGCGACTCGGTAATCCGGCTTGCCAAACACTGGGGAATTCCCGTGTCCGAAAGACCCCTCTCCATGGACGAAATCTTGGAGGCAGACGCAAGAGGTATGCTGAAAGAAGCCTTTGCCTCCGGTACAGCGGCGATCGTTTCCCCCATCGGGCAGATCTATTACCGTGGCCGGGAACATGTAATCAACGACGGCAGAACGGGCCCCCTGACAGAAAAACTCTACAAGGAAATACTTCAGATCCAGTACGGGGAAAAGGAAGATCCCTTCGGTTGGAGGGTCAAAATATCGGACTAATACCCTCCTCACAAAGGGATACTCCACTTGATACAGGCACTTGGGAATACCATCCACAGACATGTGGAAAAATCTGTTGATAACACTGTTGATAACAAGCGTAACCCTTCAATTGACAGCATTTTATACCTGATTGCATAAAGTTTAGGCAGATAATATACATAATAATTACGCGGTGTTAGATAAGCAGCCATTGATTTCTACCACTTGCCCATGCTTCTTTAAGCCGCTATAAACTGCTTGAAAAAAATGTGCCATTTAAGATTGCATTTATTATGAAAATGAATGAAAAAAAATCATGCGCCGCCGGTGCCTGCCGAACGGTAAACTTGAAGCGCCCTGCTCATAGGGCAGGGCCTCCCCACAAGAAAATAACGACTTATATTGCACCCCTTGCCCCTCCGGCAAAGCGGGGCCGACAGCATCCGCTTTCGGTCATCATCACGACGATTTTCATGATCCTCTTTTCGGCCCCCGCCTATCCCGCGGAGGTCTTACCACTGAAAACGCTGATTGCGAAGATACAGGAAACGTATGAAAAAACAAAAGACCTGAAGGCTTCATTCCTTCAGGAAGTGACCATGAAATCAATGAACAGGACCGAAAAGGAGGAAGGGGTTTTCTATTTCAAGAAACCACAGAAAATGGTATGGGACTATCTAAAACCGAAGAAAAAAAAACTAGTGATCAATCCCCATAATACGTGGTTTCACCTGCCTGATGATCGAGTCGTTTATCTGCAGGATACGGAAAGCGTCTTGAAATCAAAACTGACCATCAAATTTCTTTCCGGTCTCGGGAACCTCCAGGAGGACTTTCAGGCCAGCTTTCCTCAATCCGATCCCCTCAATGAAGAGGGCAATTATCTCCTCCGTCTGGTACCGAGGGGCGCCGATATCGGCATGGAAAATCTTTCCCTCTGCATCGATAAGGACAGTTTCCAGGTCGTACAGTTCGGTTTTTCCGATACCTACGGGAACACATCGCGCATCCGTTTCCGTAACGTAATGATCAACGGCGGATTGCCCGACACTCTGTTCAACTTCAAAACACCACCCGGCACGGAGGTTTTTCACATGCCCTGACAAGCGCATAAGGAGGTGCAACAATGCTGACCATAAAAATCGCCGGGACCTCTTCTTCCCCGTACCGAGAAGCCCTCGATCTGGAATGGCTGGAAACGAACGGTTTGGGCGGATATGCATCCAGTACCCTTCTCAACTGCCATACCAGGAAGTATCATGGTCTTCTGGTGACAAACCTGAAAGCACCACCGGGCAGATATGTTCTCCTTTCAAAATTCGAGGACTCACTCTTAGGTAAAAAAGAGGAAGTTTTTCTCTCCTGCCACCAATACCCGGGCGTCTTTTTTCCTCAGGAACACTGCCTGAAAGAATTCCATGCCCATCCCTATCCCCATTTCGTTTATCAGAAGGATGATCTTTGCGTTACTAAATCAATCATGCTCGTTCGGGGAGAGGATACCGTTCTCATCAGGTACGAAATCGTGGAATGCGGTGCGCCCGCTGTCCTGCGCCTGAAACCATTCCTCGCCTTCCGGGACCATCATGCCCTGTCAAAGCAGAACTACAGCCTGCATGTGAAAACCTATGCCATACGGAACGGCTTCATGATCCAACCCTACAACGACATGCCTGCACTGTTCATCCAGACCAACCTTAGGCCCCGCTTTTTCCCCGCTCCCATCTGGTACAACAATTTCGAGTATCCGGTCGAAGAGGAAAGGGGCTATGAATGGCACGAAGACCTTTTCCAGCCGGGGATTATAGAAATACCGGTACGGAAGGGAAGCGTGGTTATTGTCTCTGCGTCTCTTGATATTTCCCACGGCCAACTGAAGAAGAAATGGCTGGCCGAAGAGTCGGAGCGGAATAGGGAGCAGCGGGAACAGGAAAAGATCATGCCCGCACTAAAAAGAAAGGGAGACAAGGAAAACATGCTGAACCTCCTGCGGGCGGGAAAGCAGTTTCTCATCGAGACCCCCTCCGGCCGCCCGGCAATCATCGCCGGATACCACTGGTTCGGTGACTGGGGACGGGATACCCTTATTTCGTTGCCGGCACTGACCTTCTTTTCCGGACGTCCCCGGCAGGGTATCGCAATCCTGTGTTCTTTTGCCGAATATGAGCAGCGGGGGCTTCTGCCCAACTGCTTCTCGGATAATGGAAAAGAACATGCCTACAACTCGGTGGATACGCCCCTGTGGTACTGCTGGGCGGTACAGCAGATGCTTACGTGTACCGGCGATATCCGTACCGTGGGAAGCCATATGTGGCCAGTCATAAAGAAGATTATCCGCAATTTCCTGGGAGGAACGACTTTTAATATCCACACGGACGCAAACGGTCTGCTCTATGCCGGCGCCAGGGAAACGCAGCTCACCTGGATGGATGCAACGGTAAACGGCAAACCGGTGACGCCCCGGTGGGGATACTCCGTGGAAATCAATGCCCTCTGGTACAACGCCGTCCGCTTTGCCGCAGAACTGGCCGGGCGCTTCGGCCACGACGAACTTTCCCTTGCGGACCTGGCATCTAAAATCCGCCGATCATTCAACGAAACCTTCTGGATACAAAGCAAATCATATCTCGGCGATGTGTCCCATGACGGCACGCTCGATGATTCCCTGCGCCCCAACCAGATTCTCGCCGTCTCCCTCCCCTATTCCCCGCTCGATACCGACCAGCGACAAGGCGTGGTTGCTCATGTCAAGGAACACCTTCTTACTCCCTTCGGCCTAAGGACTCTCGCACCGGCGGATCCCCAATACCAGGGATTCTACCAGGGTGCTGCCGTATTGAGAGACATGGCTTACCACCAGGGTACGGTCTGGCCGTGGCTTCTGTCCCATTTCGGCGAAGCGCTGCTTAAAACAGCGCCGGATAAGAACGAAGCCCGGCGGTTTTTGCACGATTATGTGCGTTCGTTCTTGCGTCTGCACCTGCCAGCGGCCGGCGTGGGCTGCGTATCGGAAATCTTCGATGGCGAGCCGCCTCATCGTCCCAACGGATGCATTGCCCAGGCCTGGAGCACGGCGGCCCTGATCATGCTGTATGTTCTCATCAGTAAATCCTCGCTGAAGGGCGATAATTGAAACTCTCCGTTAATTGAAGTTCTCCTTGAGCAAGCTGCGGAGAATCTTCGATTCTTAAGGAATCGTACTCTTGAGCATTCGCTCGCTTACCCCTTGGGCACGCTAAAAGAGGAATGACTCGCCCAAGGGATTAAAGAAACTTCTTGATAAGAATAACCTTTCTATGTCATACTGTTACTTAAGAAAAATGTGAGGCAGGATTTTACATCCTGCCGTCTTCACCAAACCGATTGTCGGATAATAAACGCCCATGGTCTATCCCCTAATTCTCTAAAGGTTGTCCTTATTGATCTCCGTCGCCTACGGAGTACGGAGGCTTGTAAACCATGCGAATACTTATGTTCGGGTGGGAATTCCCCCCTCACATGAGCGGAGGGCTTGGCACAGCCTGCTTCGGTATTACAAAGGCGCTCGCCGCCATGGGCCATGAGATCACGTTCGTTCTGCCGAGAATAAAGGGCGAAAAAGAGCATTCCCACGTAGAACTTCTTTCCGCATCGGATGTCCCTGTTCCCCTGTCATATGTTAACGCCCCGGCCTATCTCCCGGCGATGGACACCAAGGAAGACCCCTTCCAATACCTTTTCCACAAACTCCGCATGAGAATGGTCAATTCCCCCCTCAGGCCATACCTCACCGAGAGCCAATATGCAGAGCTGATTTCCGGAACGAAAATATCACCCCTCTCCAAACCCGACAGCGAAGGACGTGGGCTGCTTTCCATCCCCGGTGACTATGGTCCCGATCTTATCGCCGAGGTCATACGGTACGGGGCTGTGGCGGGGGTGATTGCCGGCAACGAGCGCTTCGACGTCATTCACGCCCATGACTGGATGACGATCTTCGCAGGTATCCATGCACGGAAGGTCGGAAATATCCCCCTCGTCCTCCATGTTCATGCCCTTGAATTCGACCGCAGCGGCGAACATATAAACCAGGACGTCTATGACATTGAACGCCGCGGCATGGAAGCGGCAGACCATATCATCGCAGTCAGTCACTATACAAAGAGGGTGATCGTTGAACGCTACGGCATCAATCCTCAGAAAATAACCGCTGTTCACAACGCCGTTTACCGCAACGAGGCACGGCAGGCCTACCATGTGAGCAAAAAAAAGAGTGCCAAGATCGTCCTGTTCCTCGGCAGGATTACCTTTCAGAAGGGACCGGACTACTTCGTCGAAGCCGCCGCAAAAGTTCTCAAGGCGCTGCCCGATGTGAAATTTGTTATGGCGGGTGCCGGGGACATGATGCCGCGCATGATCGAACGGGTCGCAGAACTCGGGCTGGGACGGCATTTCCACTTTACCGGTTTCCTGAGAGGAACAGATATCGAGAAGATTTTCACGATGAGCGATCTCTATGTCATGCCGAGCGTATCCGAGCCTTTCGGCATATCTCCTCTCGAGGCCATGATGTGCGATGTCCCGGTAATCATTTCCCGTCAGTCCGGTGTGGCGGAGATTCTCCAAGGCGCAATGAAGGTTGATTTCTGGGACGTAAATGAAATTGCCAACAAGATTATCGCTATTTTAAAATACCCTGTTCTGGCCGCAGAAATTGTCGCCAGGTCACGGGAGGACCTGCGGAACATCCACTGGGAAAATGCCGCCTCACAGATTGTGAAAACGTATCAGCGTATATTACACAAACCTGACTGACCAAGACGTGCCGTATCTTCTTTTTATGAAGTGGGGGGGAAAAAGATGCCGAGTGTATGCATTTACTTCCAGGTTCATCAGCCTCGCCGGCTGAAGCGTTACAGTTTTTTCAACATCGGCCATGACCATTTCTATGAAGACAAGGAGAAAAACCGGCAGATACTGAACAAGATCGCGGAAAAATGTTACCTTCCCACCAATAGGATACTTCTCGACTTGCTGAAGGAGTATGGGGGAACCTTTCGGATTGCCTTTTCCCTGACCGGAGTGCTCCTGGACCAGCTCGAAGAAAATCGCCCCGATGTTCTGGACAGCTTCAAACGCCTTGCCGACACGGGATGCGTGGAATTCCTGAACGAAACCTACTATCACTCCCTCGCGTTCCTGTTCTCGCCGAGAGAGTTCCGGGAGCAGATTGCCCTGCACAAGAAAAGGATCCAGGATCTTTTTGGGCAAACGCCGGTCACGTTCCGCAACACCGAGCTCATTTACAATAATGACCTCGCAAAAGCAGTGGAAAAGATGGGCTATAAAACGATCCTGACCGAGGGGGCGGACAAGATACTCGGCTGGCGCAGCCCCAATTTCGTGTACCAGCCGGCCGGCTGCACGAAAATAAAACTCCTCCTGAAGAACTACCGGCTCTCTGATGATGTCGCCTTTCGCTTTTCCGATGCCCGATGGTCAGAGCATCCTCTCATGGCGGATAAGTTTGCTCACTGGATACATAATATCAACGCCGCCGGTGAGGTGATAAATCTCTTCATGGATTATGAAACATTCGGTGAACATCAGTGGCAGGAAACGGGTATTTTCGAGTTTCTCAAGCTGTTTCCCCGGGAAATTACCCGGCACCCGGATTTCATATTTCAAACTCCCTCTGAAGTGGCAAAACGCTATGATCCCGTTGCACAACTGGATATCCCTGACTTCATCTCCTGGGCGGATGTAGAGAGGGACTTGACAGCGTGGCTGGGAAATGCGATGCAGAAGGATGCAATCCGGTCTCTCTATGGTATGGAAAAAATCGTGCGCCGTTTCAAGAACGATAAGCTGCTGGATACCTGGCGCCTGCTTCAGACATCGGATCATTTCTATTACATGTGCACCAAGTGGTTCTCCGACGGGGATGTCCATAAGTATTTTAATCCCTTCGAGTCTCCATATGATGCCTACATAAGCTATATGAACGTGCTGGATGACTTTTCCGGGTATTTTAAAACAGTGAAAAAAAGACCGGGCGTGTGAATAAAGAGAGAAGCTTCCTGATGGTTACTTGTCTATAGGAGCCCGTAACCGGAAGCGCGTCCGTAGGGGGTTGGAACTTCATTGAGCAATTTTAAGAGGGGAAGGATTCATGGCCAAGAGACAAAGCGGTTATCTTTTTGAAGTCAGCTGGGAGGTATGCAACAAGGTCGGAGGGATATATACCGTCATCACGACCAAGATCCCCGAAGCCATGCAGGTTTACGGCGACGACTATTACCTTCTCGGCCCTGACCTCAAAACCAATCTCGAGTTTGAGGAAACCGATGAAGACTGCTGGACAAAGATCAGGGAAGGAACGGCTATCAAAGACATCCCCTGCCGATTCGGCCGGTGGAAAATCCCCGGCGAACCCAAGGTAATCCTTGTTAATTTCAAAACAAAATACAACAAAGACCAATTGCTGTTCAGGGTATGGGAGGATTACGGTGTTGACTCCATTGCCGGCGGGTGGGACTACGTGGAACCCGTCATGTTCAGCTACGCCTGCGCCGAGGTCATAGAAACCATATACAATCTGATGGTAAGGCCAGAACGCAGGACTGCCGTAGCCCAGTTTCATGAATGGATGACCGGTGCGGGGCTTCTGGGCATTAAGAAGCTTGTGCCGGAGATCGGCACCGTTTTTACGACTCATGCCACAATACTGGGGAGAAGCCTTGCCGGCTCGGGAATGGATATCTATACGGCCATGGAAAACATATCTCCCCAGCGGGAGGCGAGCGCCCACAATATCACGGCAAAATATTCCATGGAAGTAGTCACGGCCCGGGAAGCCGATTGTTTCACCACCGTCAGTGAAATAACTGCGTCTGAGACAAAAAATTTCCTGGGCAAATCGCCGGATATTATTACCCCCAACGGGCTCGACATTGACCATATCCCCGACTTGACGCAAGACAGAACACCCGCCCTGAAGGCCAGGGAACGGCTCCTCGATGCCGCGGCGAGGTTCCTGCGCAAAGAGTTCCCGCCAACCACAAAGATCGTGATTATTTCCGGACGCTACGAATTTCGCAACAAGGGCATTGACATCTTCCTCAATGCCCTGGGACGTTTGGATAAAGAAATGTCCGAAAAAGAGGTGATCCTGGTCTACCTCTTTGTGATCGGCGGTCATACCGACTTGATCCCGGCCCTGCAGTGCGAGTATTCATCGCTTTACTGTGACTATTCAAAAAGCGACACCGGCGTAACACCGATCGCAACCCACCGCCTCCAATATGAAGCATCCGATCCCATCCTGCAAACGTGCAACAGACTTGGATTGAAGAACAGTGCCCAGAACAAGGTAAACGTCATCTTCATTCCGGCCTACCTCAACGGCCATGACGGCCTCATCAACCTGACCTATTATGAGGCCCTTTCCGGCGGTGATCTGGGTGTTTTCCCCTCGTACTACGAACCCTGGGGATACACGCCCCAGGAAAGCGCCGCCCATGCGGTGCCTACCGTTACGACGGATCAGGCGGGCTTCGGCCTCTGGGCGGAACAAACAATAGACACGGACGGCGGCGTTATTTTGTTGAAGCGCAAGGGACAGCCCCTTCTCACCATTGAAGACAACCTGTACGGCATCTTCGAACATTTCCTCTCTTGGACGGACCGGGAAATGGAGGAAAAAAGAAAAAAGGCCCGCGACACCGCTTCCCGGGCAAACTGGAAAGATTTTTTCAAGTTCTACCGCAATGCTTACGAAAAGGCACTAAGCGCCGCCCGCGCCCGCGCCGAGAAGATCGCCCTCAAGGACGAACGAGAGGAAAAAAAGCTTGTCTTCGCGGGGGCCGTATCTACCCAGCCTCATTTCCGTTCCTTTACGGCCGTCGTGAATCTGCCGGAGAGTATCGCGCGGTTGCGAGAACTGTCTTATAATATCTGGTGGTCATGGAACCCCCGTGCGCTGGACCTGTTCGCTACCCTCGATCCGAAGACATGGGAAAAATCAGAGAGAAATCCCGTAAAAATGCTGGAAACAGTCGCCCCGGAACGGCTTCGGGAAGCCTCGACAAATACCAGTTACCTTGCCCTCTACACATGGGTCATGCAACAGTTCGACGATTACATGGCGGAAATCAGGGAGTCGGCGTGCCGCCTCTCCACCTTGGAAATCAAATGTTCGGCGCCGATCGCCTACTTCTCCACCGAATACGGCCTGCACGAAACCATCCCCATCTATTCGGGGGGACTGGGCACCCTTTCCGGCGATCACCTGAAAACCGCAAGCGATTTGAACATACCGCTGGTCGCTGTGGGCCTGCTTTACAAAAACGGTTTCTTCAAGCAGGTAATAGACCGCAGCGGCATTCAGATCGCGGAATATCCGGAAAACGATTTTTCCATCATGCCTGTCCAGATCGTCCAGGACGACCGGGGAAAAGACGTCCAGATAAGCCTCGAATTGCCCGGGCGCACCCTTTACGCAAGTATTTGGGAAATCAAGGTGGGGAGGGTTTCCCTTTACCTGCTGAGCACCGATGTCCCCCGGAACACCCCGCAAGACCGGAAGATAACGGAGCGTCTGTATTCGGCTGATCAGAGGACCAGGTTCGAACAGGAAATCCTCCTCGGTATCGGCGGGACAAAACTCCTCAAGAAGCTGGGAATAACCCCCCGTCTTTACCACATAAACGAAGGACACTCCGCATTCCTCATTTTCGCGCGTATTGCTACCCTTATGGCGGAGGAAGGCCTGAGCTTCGATGAGGCATGTGAAGTGGTGCGCGGCAGCACCGTTTTTACCACCCACACGCCCGTGGAGGCGGGAAATGAGCGCTTCCCCCGGGAACTGATGGAGTATTACTTCTCCCCGTTTATCAAGAGAACAGGCATATCCTGGTCACAGTTTTGGGAAATGGGACAGAAGGAAAGCGGTGACGACAAGCCCTTCTTCATGACTATCCTCGCCATGAAGTTTACCAATATGACGAACGCCGTAAGCCATGTTCACGGCCAAGTTTCGAGGCGTCTGTGGCGCGACGTATGGAAGGGTTTTCACGAAACAGACATCCCCATAACAGAAGTAACCAACGGCATCCATACCATGTCCTACATCTCCCCCCGGATGAAAGAACTGCTCGATATCTACCTGGGCATAGACTGGTGGAAAGACATGACCGATCGCAGTCGCTGGGCAAAAGTGAGGGAAATACCCGATACGACCTTGTGGCGGACGAGATATGAGATCAAGCAGAAAACCATTGATTTTCTCATTGAACATACATCCAAACACTGGGTAAAGTACGGCTACACGAAGACGTGGCGGGAAGAGCTTTTCGCAAAAATCAACCCTTCGGCGCTCATGATCGGATTCTCGCGGCGCTTCGCCCCCTATAAACGCGCCGATCTGATTTTTTCCGACATAGACAGGCTGGATGGCATCATCAACAACAAAATGCGCCCCGTGCACATCATCTTCGCGGGGAAGGCCCATCCGAACGACGATATGGGCAAAAGCATCCTCAAAAAAGTAATCGACCTTTGCAAGGATGAACGCTTTCGGGGAAAGATCTTCTTTATCGAAGACTACAACATCCGTGTCGCCCGCCACCTTGTCCAAGGCGTGGACGTATGGCTGAACACGCCCCGCCGTCCCTACGAGGCAAGCGGCACCAGCGGCGAGAAGGTCGTCATCAACGGCGTGCTCAACCTAAGTGTTTCGGACGGCTGGTGGTGCGAGGGCTACGACGGCGCCAACGGCTGGACTATCGGTCCCGTTGTGAGGGATTACAAGGAAGAGCTCCCCAACGCCGATGAGGAGGACAGCCGTTCGCTCTATGCACTGCTGGAAAATACCATAATCCCCATGTTCTATGACCGGGAAGTGTCGGGCATCCCCGAAAAATGGATAGCCGTGATTAAAAGGTCAATGGAGACCCTGGCGCCGCGCTTCAATACGGAAAGGATGCTCCTCGAGTACTACGATAAAATGTATCTGCCTACGGCAAAGAGGGAAAAGGAAATGACAGCCTCATCCTATAAGATGGCCAGAGAACTTGCAGACTGGAAACGCAAGATACCCATGCGTTTTTCCTCTCTCAAACTGCTGGATGTCATCGTCGAGGGCGTCCACGGCGACTCTATCACCATTGACCAGCCGCTTATCGTAAAAGCGAGGGTAGATCCGGGGAAACTCGATCCCGGGGAAATTCGGGTCGAGTTGGTAATCGGAAAGGAAGACGGACACGGGATTATCGGCATGCCGGACTGCGTCCCCCTGGAGCTGGCTGAGAAATTGGATGGCATCCTCACTTTTTCCATTCAATACACACTTAAGCAGAACGGCACCCACGCTTACGGGGTCAGGGTTTTGCCATACCACAAGAACCTTTCCTGTAAGAATGAACCCGGCCTGATCCTCTGGGGCTGATCCTGCGTGCCTGTTCAAACGCTGACTGCCCTGGCCTCGTCGTGGGCCCTGCGTATGATTGTATTTTGGAGGAGGCGTGGGAATTTGGTTCATCCAGGCTCAAAATCTTTTTCGACCATGCGACATCTCGCTTCGCTGCGATGGCATGGTATCCGAAAAATCTTTGATTCGCCTTCCTGAACCCAATTTCTCTTATTCCACAAGATTGAAGATTCTTTTTGTCAGCGTCAAAAGGTCGTCTGAATGAATGAGACTAAGCCCGAAAAGAATCAACTACAGGATGATTGTAATCAGGCCAATCTGAATCTATCCGAAGACGCCACCAACGAAGAGCCATCTCAAGATCAATGTCCGTGGCGGCGGCGTCTAAAATATTTCGAGCCTGGTTTTACTGGAATAGTAGCCGTCTTTACAGTCGTTCTTGCAATTGTTTCCTCGCTTCAGTGGTGTGTTATGCGAGGCCAATTGGATCAAATGAAGTCGTCCTCGGGGCAAACAGAACGAGCTATCGAGGCCGCTAATCGTCTCGCGACCGAAGCCGCTAAAGCTAATATCATTGTTGAGGACACGTCAAAAAGGCAGCTTCGGGCGTATGTGTACGCACAACCTGGGAATGTCTTCAATGTCCAAAATAAAAGCAAAATGCAAGGTTATACTACAATTGGAAACAGTGGGAATACTGTTGCGAAAAAAGTTGTACTCTATGCAGGAATAAGGGTTATGCGACCATTTGAACCAGATAAAATGGGGAATATTAGTTCCCTGATGTCTCGTGAAGAGGGAGTGCAGGTAATGAACCCAAGGGTGCTTCACAATATTATAAGAGAGCGCCCAAAGCAACCCGCGCTTACGGAGGAAGAAGTTAAGGAAATTAAGTACGGAGACAAGCGAATCTATGTGTTCGGAAAGATCACTTACGATGATGTGTTCGGTAATCCACATCATACCGAATTCTGTCACATGTATTTTGGTCAAGAAATGGCACCATTCGAGACTGGTCTTGGTTACGCAACTTTCCAAGCCAAATACTGTGACACGCATAATGATGCCGATTAATAATAGATACTCGCTTTCTCACGCCTTTGTTATTTCGTTTAGGCTGTTCAAAAATGCTCAGATGCAAGGCCCCCGAAGTCCTGAGGAATGAGACGTACTTTTTGCGTACGTCGCAATGACGCAGGACGAGGGAACGCAGCAGATGGGCGTTTTTCAACAGCCTGGCGGCACCTATCGGCGGTTGACGAGCCAGAGTATCAGGGAGAGGATGATGCTGACGATCAGGCTTGTGGCCAGCGGAAAGTAAAAGGTAACGTTCCTACCACGGAACAGGAAATCACCCGGCAGGCGTCCGATCCAGGGGAGATGCAGCTTTGCCGCCAGGACCAGCAGAATTCCCAGGCCGGCCAGAATGAGACCGATCACCAGTAGGATTCTGCCTAAAGCGGAAAAATCAAGCATGACGGCTCCGTAACCCCGATAAACGGGATAAGTGCGTTCACGAAATTCTTTTCTGCCAGAAAAATGCAGAAAAGAATTTCTAACTTACTAAAAAAGCGCGGTCGCTACCTCCCGCCGCGGCTCTTCTGGCGAGAGGGGGAAATGGACTCAAGAAGCGCGAATCAAAGATTTTTCGGGCACCATGCCGTCGCAGCGCAGCGAGACGTTGCATGGTCGAAAAAGATTTTGAGCGCGGATGAAACCATTTCCAAAGCTCTCTTGGTCTGTTTGAAGGGACAGCCTCTCACCAGTTAAACGGCTCGTCCCGTTCGAAATCGGGAGTAAGTGCGCGTTCGTCCACCGCCTGGGTAAAGATGTTTTCAAACCCCAGGTCGAGAGCGCGATTCACCACCGACTCGTATTCTGCGCGCGTGATTCTCCGGCTCAGCAGGGGATGCGCGGAAACCGCCGGAATCGGCGTATATTGGGCCATGATGCTGAGCGGCACCCGCCGGGAAACCTTCTCCCGTATCATCTCCAGCACCGCAAAACTGTTGGCAACGCTCCCGGGAAGAACAAGGTGACGCACGAGTACGCCCCGCAACGCAACGCCCCCCTCCGTCTCCAGGGAATCACCCACCTGCCGCACCATTTCACGGAGGGACGCAAGGGCATATGTATGGTAATCGTCAACCCCGGAAAACGTAAGGGCGTCTTCGCTGTTGCCGTACTTGAAATCGGGCAGGTAAATGTCCACCATGCCGTCGAGCATCCCGATTACGTCTGGATCCTCGTATCCTCCGCAGTTGTACACGAAGGGAAGGCGCAATCCTTTTTGCCGGGCCATGATCAGTGCCTGGATGAGCCGCGGCACGTGGGGGGTCGGGGTAACCGGTTCAATGTTGTGACAGAGCTTGTCCTGGAGGTGCAGCATGGTACGGGAAAGGCCTTCCACATCCAGCCGTTCCCCTTGGATATCATGGCTGATCTGATAATTCTGGCAATAGCTGCACCGTAAATTGCAGGAAGACAGAAATATCGTCCCGGCGCCGCGCGTTCCCGACAGGGGAGGCTCCTCGCCGTAGTGGGGGAAGGCGGAGTTCATCACGACATCATCGGAGAGACGGCAAAAGCCTACTTCTCCTTTCGTCCTGTCAACACGGCACTTCCGGGGACAGAGCTCGCAACGCTTCAGCATGCTCAGGAGCTTCTCCACCTTTTTTCCGGTCGAAGCATCCGGCGAAAAATTGAAGCTCTCCGCAGCACGTTGCGGAGGATCTTCGCTCCTTAAGGAGAAATATTCTTTCAACATTCGCTCGCTTACCCCGCAATAAGCCGCGGTGCGCTCGCTGCTTCACCACTCATCCTTAAATTTGTTCCACCGCGTCTTTGATTTTACCACTTTCCACCAGTTCCAAGAACTCCTCGCCGAGTGGCGCTGAAAGTTCCACCGCCCGCCGCCAGTTCCTGATCCGCGCCTCCGGTTCATCAATAAACGTCACAAAATCTTCCCGTTCGGGCACCCTGCCTCCAGGCAGTTTCTCGACAAAGCGCGCGGTGGGTAAAACCATCAGTACATTCTCCAGCGCCTCATCCGGGGGACGCCGGGAAGGAAGTCGCTTGTCCAACCAGCAGGGAATGATACGCTCCTGATGATGGAAAAAGAGCGTCACGCTTTCTTCCGGAGCATAGTGTTGCGCCACATGATAATCCGCAAGTCCGCCGTCCCGGTAAACACCCTTCGGCGCGCCGTATATGTCCCTGACGCCAGCCACGAGAAGCGGAATAGAAGCGGAAGCCAGAACGGCATGTTTGAAATTTATCTCGCTCAAGGGGATATACCTGCCGTGGAAATCCCCGCTGAGGCAAAAATACGGGGGCTTTGCCCCGCTGTAAAATACCACCCGCTCGAAGAAATCGCGCAGGCGGGAGCGATGTACGGCATTAAGGAGGAAGCATAACCACAGTCCAAACCGTTGTACCCAGCCTACTTCTGAGGCCACTAAATGTCTGGCGCGGGTGGCGATAATCGCCAGCCGGTATTTCTTGTTCGCCAGGGCAAAGGGCAGCGCATCATCCTCAAGATAGCTGTTGATGACCTTGCCGAGAGACTTCAGGACTGTAGACGGGGTGTCACCATTTTTGAAGGTTAGGTTGATATATGCCTCCCTGAGGGCAAGATAGCTCTTTTCCGCTTCCGGTTGCAGCCAGGCCGCAAGCCGGAAGGCGCCAGCCGAAGAACCTATCAGAAGCACCGGCCCCGAACGTCCGAGTATCCCGTTCTGCATCAGGGTAAGATCAAAACCGCCGGCAATAAGCCACCGCGGTCCCACGGCGGGCGCAAAGTAGGTGGAAACGCTGTCCAGACTGAATCCACCGTCCCGGATAATCGAACATAACCATTTACCCGCTTTGATACGGATGCTGTACACCCTATTACCTCCGCAATCCGGTTCCGAGCATCAACCCATAGAAGGTCGGATTAACGCTAAAGACCAACTACTCTGTTATCTCTTTTTCGTCGAACGAAATGCCCTTGACACAGGACATTTCCGTCCTGTAAAGTAATCACTAATCACTCCTGCAAAGCCCCCACGGGGGGGCTTGACCTTCATGGAGGCGAAACTGAGTTTCATACACAAACATTGGCTATTTTGTCAATATGAATTCGGTAGCGAGTGCATTCCCCGCAGTTTGCTGCGGGATAAGCGAGTGCTGATGGATTCAATCTTCGCACGTATAAGGCGAGTTTCCCAGCAAGGTAATAATGGTTTATATTGCGCTCTCGGTTCACAATAGCGACTTCATTAAATCGTGCAACACATCACCATATAAGAGAAATATTCGTCCCGGATCGGAGACTCCTCATTGATGGTAACGAGCACATCGGTAACCGATATAGCGAAAAACGCGCGCCGCGCCGCCAACGCTTTGGCCCGCGTATCCGAGGACAGGAAAAACCGGGCGCTGCGGGAAATGGCGGAAGAACTGGTCAAACAGAAAGGGTTCATCACCGCGGAAAACGGGAAGGACCTGGATAACGCCCGTAAGTCCGGCCTTGCCCGCGCCATGATTGACAGGCTTACCTTGACGGAAAACGCCATAGATGCCATCGCCCGCGGTCTGGCCGAAGTCGCCGCCCTGCCGGACCCCATAGGAACGGTAACTTCCATGTGGCGAAGACCGAACGGTCTCCTGGTGGGCAGGATGAGAATTCCCCTGGGAGTCGTCGGCATCATTTATGAATCGCGTCCCAACGTCACGGTAGATGCCGCTTCGCTCTGTCTGAAATCCGGCAACGCCGTCATCTTAAGAGGCGGCTCGGAAGCCATACGTTCCAACATCGCTCTGGGACAGATCCTGAGCGGCGTTTTGCGGAACGCAGCCATCCCGGAGGAGGCCATTCAGGTAATCCCTACGACGGACCGAAGCGCCGTTCATGAAATGCTGCAGCTCGACGAATATATAGACGTAATCATCCCCCGGGGAGGGGAAGAGTTGATCCGGGCCGTGGTAGAGGAATCGAAGATCCCCGTCATCAAGCACTACAAGGGCGTATGCCATATTTTCGTGGACGCCAGTGCCGATATTGCCATGGCTGAAAAAATATGTTTAAATGCAAAAATACAGCGTCCCGGAGTCTGTAATGCCATGGAAACCCTCCTCGTCCACCGGGATATTGCCGACCGTCTCCTGCCGGGGCTGGGGGGAAAATTCCAGGATGCCGGTGTGAGCTTGAGGGGCTGTACCCTCGCGAAGAACATTTTGCCGGATATTGAGGAGGCAACCGAGGAAGACTGGTATCGCGAATATCTTGATCTTATTCTTTCCGTGAAGATCGTGGGCAGCCTCGATGAGGCCATTGCCCATATCGAAAAGTACGGCTCCCTGCACACGGAGTCCATTATCACCAGCGATTACGCGAATTCCCAGCGGTTTTTAAATGAGGTTAATTCCTCCACTGTCCTGGTCAACGCCTCGACACGCTTCAGCGACGGGTTTGAACTGGGACTGGGGGCGGAGATAGGCATCAGCACCACCAAGCTTCATGCCTTTGGACCTATGGGGCTGGAAGAACTTACAACAACCAAATTTATCATTTATGGAAACGGGCAGGTAAGAACATGAAATGGGGTTTACTGGGCGGCACATTTGATCCGATACACATTGGCCATTTACGATGCGCGGAAGAGGTTTTGGAAATATTCAACCTCAACAGGATCATCTTCATCCCTGCATCGAGACCACCCCACAAGCTGGAGGCACAAATTACTCCCTTCTACCACCGCGAACAGATGGTGAAGCTTGCCATAGAGGGAAATCCCTCTTTTTCCTTCTCCGATGTGGAGAACAGACGCAAGGGGATATCGTATGCCGTCGAGACTATAGATTATTTCAAGAAAAAATATTTGCAGGATCTGGAACTGTACCTCATTCTGGGACAGGATGCCTTCCATGCCATCCAGACATGGAAGGACTGGGAAAATCTCCTGCTCATGTGCCATTTCATCGTCATGACGAGACCGGGTTATGAAAATAAAGGCCTTACCGGCATCGTTCCCCCCAACTTCGCTTCTCAATTTACCTACGACAAGTCCGTGGAAGGGTTCAAGGGCCCGACGGGCAACGTTATCTTCTTCCGCGAGGTCACCTTCCTCGATATATCATCCAGCGACCTCAGACAACGGGTAAAAAGAGGATCTTCGATTGCCTATCTGGTTCCGGCGACGGTTCGTCATTATATAGCCAGGAATTCCCTGTACCGGGCCCCCTGAAAGACCATCCCCTCCATCCGGAAAATACCCGATGTTGACCGGGGGCACCTCCCAATCACAGGATCCGACGCAGAAAGCGCCCCGTTACAGATTCCTGTATGGCCGCCACCTCTTCCGGCGTTCCGGACGCCACGATCCGGCCGCCGCCGGGCCCCCCTTCAGGGCCGAGGTCCACAAGATAATCGGAGGATTTAATCACGTCCAGATTGTGCTCGATGACAACCACCGTGTTCCCCATATCCACGAGTCGCATCAGAACATCGAGCAGTTTCTGGATATCCGCGAAATGGAGACCGATCGTGGGTTCATCAAGGATATAGAGCGTATTGCTGTTTAAGCGTTTTCCCAGCTCACGGGAGAGCTTGATCCGCTGCGCTTCGCCCCCGGAAAGGGTCGTCGCCGACTGGCCCAGTTTGATATACCCCAGTCCCACGTCCACAAGGAGCTGAAGCCGAGACCTGATTACCGGTATATTGCCGAAAAAGGAGAGCGCCTGGGTTACCGTCATATCCAGCACATCGGCAATATTTTTCCCCTTATAGCATATTTCGAGGGTATCTCGGTTGAACCGCTTTCCGCGGCATACGTCACAGGTAACATAAACATCGGGAAGAAAATGCATCTCGATCTTGATCAGGCCGTTTCCCTCGCATGATTCACACCGTCCCCCCTTGACATTGAAACTAAAACGTCCCGGCTTATAGCCCCTTATTCTCGAATCGGGAAGACCGGCAAACAGGTCCCGGATATGGGGGAATATCGCCGTATACGTTACCGGATTGGACCGGGGAGTGCGTCCGATGGGCTGCTGGTTGATCATGATGACCCGTTCTATTCCCCCCATGTCCTTGACGCGCCGTATCTTGCCCATGCCGCCGCGTTGCAGGTTCAGTTTCCGCGCCAGCACCCGGTAGAGGGTTTCAATAACCATAGTGCTTTTCCCGGAACCGGAAACCCCCGTCACCGCCGTAAAAACGCCTACGGGTATCTTAATATCAATGTTCTGTAGGTTGTGCTCACAGGCTCCCTCCAGAATAATGAACTTATCATTTATCCTTCTGCGCTTCGGCGGTACCGGGATGGAACGCTTGCCGGAAAGGTACATCCCCGTCAGGGATTGGGGACACCGGCATATCTCTTCCGGCGTGCCGTGGAACGTGACCTCCCCCCCGTGCAAACCGGCGCCGGGCCCCATATCAATAATATCATCGGAGACCATCATCATATCCGCGTCGTGCTCCACCACCAACACCGTATTCCCCATATCGCGCAGGCGTTTCAACGTTGCAATCAGCCTCAGGTTGTCGCGCTGGTGCAAACCGACCGTGGGCTCATCGAGAACGTAGAGCACCCCCACAAGCCCGGAACCGATCTGGGTTGCGAGCCGTATACGCTGCCCCTCGCCGCCGGAAAGGCTGCCGGAAGACCTGTCCAGGCTCAGATAGTTCAGGCCCACGTCCAGCAAGAACTTGAGACGCTCCCGTATCTCCTTGAGGATCCTTTCCGAAATAAGGAGTTCCTGGGAGGAAAAGGAAATTGAGGCAAAAAACTCATGGCATTTTTCAACCGACATCCGACCGACGTCATGGATGTTTCTCCCCGCCACGGTTACCGACAGGCTTTCTTTCTTAAGCCTCGCCCCATGGCAGGTGGGGCACTCCCGCAGATCTATGTACTTTGCCAATTCCGTCCGCACCGCGTGGGAATCCGATTCCCGGTAACGCCGGTCCAGCTGATTCAGGATACCTTCGAACGGCTTGGTATAGAAGAACCTCTGTCCTCCCCGATCCACGTGAAAGCGAATCTTTTCCTCTCCGGAGCCGTACAGAAGCACCTGTTGGATCCTCTCGGGCAACCGATCAAACGGGACATTGATATCGAAACCATAATGACGCGAGAGCGTATCCAGCATCTGGTGAAAATACAGGGAGTTCCTGCCGGACCAGGGGGCAATGGCTCCTTCTCGAAGTGACAGCGACTTATCGGGAACAACAAGGTTCTCGTCAAAATGCATCCTGGTGCCCAATCCGCCGCAATCAGGACAGGCGCCGTAAGGACTGTTGAAGGAAAACATGCGCGGGGCGAGCTCGGGAATGCTGATGCCGCATTTCGCGCAGGCGTACTTTTCACTGAAGATGATCTCCTCCCCGCCCGCCACATCGATCCGGACCAGACCGGAGGAGAGACCGGCGGCAATCTCCAGCGAATCCCGCAAACGTTTTCTTATTCCTTCCTTCACCACCAGCCGGTCCACAATGACATCAATAGTGTGCCGTTTGTTCTTGTCCAGGACGATCTCCTCTGCAAGTTCCCGCATCTCCCCGTCAACGCGGATCCTGACAAAACCATCCTTGAGCAGCTTCTTGAGTTCCTTGTGGAATTCCCCCTTCTTGCCCTGAACGAGAGGAGACAGGATGCCGATCTTGGTCTTCTCGGGCATTGACACGATCGTATCAACCATCATGTCAATGGTCTGTGACCGTATCTCTCTTCCGCACTGCCAGCAGTGGGGAACACCGACCCGGGCAAAAAGCAGGCGCAGATAATCATAAATTTCCGTTACCGTCCCCACGGTGGAACGGGGATTATGGCTGGCGGTGCGCTGTTCGATTGCGGTAGCGGGAGAGAGGCCCTCGATGGACTCCACGTCCGGTTTGTCCATCTGGCCGATGAACTGGCGGGCATAGGCAGAGAGGGATTCCACATACCTGCGTTGGCCTTCCGCATAGATCGTATCAAACGCCAGGGAAGACTTGCCTGAACCGCTTACCCCCGTAATGACCACAAGTCTGTCACGGGGGATATCAATATTGATGCTCTTCAGGTTATGCTGTGAGGCACCCTTTATTTTAATGTAATTCATTGCCACGACCACACAGGCGGAAACAGGTGCCGCCGTTATTTTTTTAAATGTGAGTTGATCCCTGGTTATTCCTACAGCTTTATCTCGATATGGGACTTCTTTCTTAAGTCCTCTATCCATTCATCATACTTTTTTTCCATTTTTTCTTCCTCAATCCTGGCCCGAATCTCCTCCCGGACAGTCTCAAGCGGTTTTAATCCCGCCCCCCTCTTATCGGCGACCTTGATGATATGAAAGCCCACGGGGGATTCGATCACACCGCTGACCTCGTTTAGTTCCAACTTAAAGGCCGTTTGTTCCACCTCTGCAAGCATGGACCCCTTTTCAATAAACCCCATGTCGCCACCGGACGATGCCGCCGGCGCCTGGGAATACAGAGCGGCAAGCTTCTCGAAGGGCTCCCCGTTATTCAACCGCTTGAGCAGCAGTTCCGTGTCCGCCCTGAGCCGTGCCCTGGTTTCCCCGCTCGCGTTACGGGGGAATAGAATAAGGATCTGCTTGATCCGCACCGCTTCCTTCCCCTCGTAATCCGCGCGGTGCCTGCGATAATAGTCGCCTATTTCCTCGTCGCCCACCATCAGCTTAGCCTTCAGGTCCCGCCGGACAAGCTTCATCTTCATGATCTGGTTCCTGATCTTTTTCTTGTAAACATCAATTTCCATACCCTCCTTGGCAATGGCTTTTATGAGCTCATCCATGGAAGTGTTTCTCTGTGCCAGGATGTTGTTGATCGCCTGTATCACCTCTTCCTCCCGAACGAGGATTCCGGTCTTTTTCGCCTCCTGCTCCATCAGGGTGTCATCAATCAGCCGGCTCAATATGACCTGCCTGGCCTCGGCCAGCATTTGTCCCCGTTCCTGTCCGCTGTATGATGCTTCCACCGACCGTCTGTACTGTGCAAAAGCGTTGTTAAGATCGGACAGGGTTAGAACGTCCTCATTAACCACAGCCACGATTCTGTCCACCGGCTCCGCACCGACCAGCCCGCACAATAGCGCCGCCGCCATAACCGGAACGAACAGCATTTTAAATGCCCTCATCAAATTTCCCCCTTTCCAAAAACTTACGCTCCGTGGGGTTCTCCGCCCCCAAGTCAGTTCTTCCCGTTAAGGAGATGTTGATTTACCATGCGCCCCCGGCACAGAAATCTTTTTCAGGAGGTCATCCTTCCTCCTGACCACAGCCCGCGTTCTGAGTCCGGCCAGCCATTCGGTGTATGCTTTTTCTTCTTTTCGTTTTTTTATATCTGCGAGTATTTTTTCCTTCACCTCGGGAAAGCTCTTCCTGCCCCCCTCATCCCGGGCAAGTAACTTGAAGATATGGTAGCCGAAGGGGCTCTTTACAACCCGGCTTATCTCGCCGGCAGAAAGAGAAAAAACTGTTTTGTCAATGACTTCCGGCATCACCCCTCGACTGAAAAAACCGAGATCGCCTCCTAAAGAGGCCTCGGGACCGATAGAAACTTCCCGTGCCACCTTGCCGAAATTCTCACCCTTTTTCAATCTCCTCCGGATATCGTCCGCCTTCTTCCCGTCCCGCACAATAATTTGCGCAACATGAACCCTTTTTTCCGCCGCATACTCCTTCCGGTGCGCATGAAAATACGCTTTCCCCTCCTTCTCCGTGACGGAAACCCGGTTATTGACATCGGCATCAATCAGTTTTTCCAGAAGCAGGCTATTGCGCAACTCTTCCCGCCAGGCACGGTAATCTATCTTCTCCGCCGCCAGGATTTCATTAAAACTGCCGCCGGAATAATCCTTCTTTATCTGTCTGATTTTCTGCATTAATTCTTCGTCACGAACGGACAGGGAAAGCTCCCGGGCACGCCCAAGCATGACTTTTTCATTTATGAGCCCGTTTAAAACCTCCTCTTTCAGGCGCGTTATTTCCGCCTGTTCCAAAACGGCGCTTCCCCCCGAAAGTTTGACCGCCCTTTCCATCTTCTTTTTGAAGTCACGCAGGTATATCTTTTCCCCGTTTACGGTGGCAACGTCGGCCCGCGGTGATTCGTCGGGTGCGGAACATCCGGAGAGCACAAACAACAGGCAGAGGACGCCGCCCAAAACGGCCGGCGCCCGCCCGCAGTCGTATAACGGCCCTTTCTTTCTGCGCTGTGCAATGTTCATCACCCTCCCCACGCCGCATCCGCCGGAAATACCGTTACCTCTCCGGCGCCGTTTTCCGCGCATCCCGCGCGGGGACGAAACAGTGAAGTTCCCCGCCCCAGGGCGGGGCTTGCAGGGCGCGCCCCCGGTCAAATGCATCCCGGTCAGTTCATCAGCGCCTGCAACAGCACCTTCGCCTGGCTTACGATTTCATCCGGTTTGAGGCCGGGCAGGGAGACGGTAAGTTTATAATCGGGCGTCAATTTCACGTCCTTCCTTCCGCTGCGCGCAAGCCTCATGATCTTCTCCGGTTCCAGGGTACTGTCAGGCCGGAAAACGATAAACAGTTGCTTCCGGTCATATCCCATCTTTTTGCCCCTGATAACCTTGAGGAGATTTCTAACACTGATTACTCCGAAAAGATTTTCCAACTCGGGGGGCACAAAGCCATAGCAGTCCTTCATTTCGTCGTTTATCGCAGCGAGTTCTTCGTCTGTCGCCGCCAGCGAGATCCTTTTATATGTCACAAGCCTTCTCTGGACATCAGGCATGTACTCTTCGGGTATGAACGCCGGCAATCCGAGGTTGATCTCCGGTTTTATTTCCTCTTCCGGCATCTCTTCCCCTTTCATTTCCCTGATGGTCCTTTCCATCAGTTCCGTATAAAGCTCATACCCCACCGCCGAGATATGCCCTGACTGGGATACGCCGAGGATATTGCCTCCCCCCCGCAGTTCCAGGTCGTTGGACGCTATCCTGAAGCCCGAACCCGGTTCGGAAAAATCCATGATTACCTGAAGCCGCTTCTGCGCATCCCGTGAAAGCATTATCCCCTTGGGGATCAGCAGGTAGGCGGCGGCTTCTTCACTCGACCTTCCCACCCGCCCCCGGATCTGATACAACTGCGCCAGTCCGAAGCGGTCGGCGCGGTTGATGATGATCGTGTTTGCCGTGGGGATGTCCAAGCCGGAACCGATGATCGTCGTGCAAACCAGGGTATTGTACTCCCCTCTGATGAATTTTGCCATGCCTTCCTCAATCTCTCCCGGCTTCATACGACCGTGCACGACCCCGATTTTCGCCTCGGGAACGAGTTTTTCCAGCAGGCGGGCCATGCTGAAGATGGACCGCACCCGGTCATGGAGAAAAAAGACACGCCCGTCTCTCTTCAGTTCTCTGAGTACCGCCTCCCGTATCACCTCCTCGTTGAATTCAAGGACATGGGTTCTGATCGGCTGCCGATCTTCAGGCGGGGTATTGATGATGGAAAGGTCGCGGACGCCGATGAGCGAAAGGTACAGGGTGCGGGGAATGGGGGTTGCCGTCAGGGTAAGGCAGTCTACCAGGGTCCGCAGCTTCTTCAGCTTTTCCTTATGACTGACCCCGAAACGTTGCTCTTCATCAATAATCGCCAGCCCCAGTTCCCTGAACGTCACGTCCTTTTGGAGCAGACGGTGCGTACCGATAACGATGTCCACCGTACCCGCGGCAAGGCCCTCCAGTACCTGCCGCTGTTCGGCGCGCGTTCGGAAACGGTTCAGGACCTCCACGCGAACGGGATAGTTTTGCAGACGCCGGGAAAAGGTCTGGTAGTGTTGTTCCGCCAGGATCGTCGTGGGAACAAGCACCGCCACCTGCTTACCGTCCATGGCCGCCCGAAACGACGCCCGGAGAGCCACCTCGGTTTTGCCGAAACCCGCATCCCCGCATATCAGCCTGTCCATGGGTTTTCCGTCGCTCATATCGAGGTGGATATCCTCGATGGCCTTCGCCTGATCGGGCGTTTCCTCAAACTCGAACGCAGCACAGAATTCGTCGTAAACACGATCGGGCTGGGGGAAAGAGCGCCGTTCCATAACCTTCCTGAGCGCATAGATGGAGGCAAGCTCTTCGGCAATCTCCCGTACCGATCTCTTTACCTTCTCTTTCACCGCCTCCCAGGACGTTCCCCCCAATTTGTCCACCCTCGGCAGGTACCCTTCCGGTCCGATATAACGCTGAACCTGCTCCAGCCGGTCCACCGGTATATAGAGTTTGTCGCCATCCTGGTATTCGAGGAGGAGGAAATCATTTTCGATGCCGCCCGCGGCGAGTTTCTTAAGCCCCCGGTAGAGGCCGACACCATGCTCGGTGTGCACTACGTAATCCCCTTCTTTCAGTTCGCCGAAGGACTGAAGAAAGTAGCCCTCCCGCGCCGCCCTCGTCCTTTTCCGAGAAGTTTTTCTGCCGAAAATATCCTCATCGGTAATAACAACCATCTGCAAACCGGGAAGATTAAAGCCTCCCGCCAGCTTACCCTGCAGGAGCAACAGTTCTCCCTGATCACGACGTTGTTCCACTTCCGCAACCAGCGTTCGGAAGTCTTCCAGCCGTTTCAGGGGAAGGCCGTATCTCCCCAGGAGATGGTCTATCCGTTGCATCTCCTGATGCCCAGCGCACAAAAACACCACCAAATATCCGTTCTGAAGCCATCGTCTGATACGTTCCGCCAGGGGGGCAAGCATGCCCTCATCCCCGCTCTCCCGCAACTGCCCGACTCCGGCCGGACGGAAATCATCATCCATCGCCAGTTTCACGGAGGGGCCGCCGGGGGGAGCGGCGGTTTCTCCGCCCTCGACACCGAGGGTCAAGCCTTCGAGATACATCTGCTGAAAACGTTCACTGTAGCCGCCATTCCCCAGAACCCTCTCATCGGAGAGAAAAGCGGTTTCCCGCTCTACGTAAAATTGTCCTGCTCCGGCAGCATTCAGAAGAACATGGTCTATCTCATTTCTTATCTCTTCCCCCGCCCGCTTGAGCGCCAGAGGATCATCAAAAACGACTAAACTGTTCGCGGGCAGGTAGTCAAAGAAAATCCCCGGGGCCTCCCGCTCGTCCGAGACGGCGCCGCCGCTTTCCAGGGACTCATAAAAGAGGGAAAGGAAAAGAGGGTTTACCTGGTGCAGAGCTCCATCACCCACCATCTCGCTGAGGCGGTTCTTTATCGGGGCGGGCAGTTCAAGTTCATTGGCCCGGTAGCGTATATTCCTTACGGCCCGCTGTCTCCTGTCGGCAGACAGGATGATCTCCGAGGCGGGGGAAAGCACGAACTCCGCCAGTTCGGCAGTGGAGCGCTGGGACACCGGATCAAAGCGTCTGATTGATTCCAGTTCGTCTCCCACAAACTCCATCCTGAACGGCATCTCCTCGGTGGGAGGAAAAATATCAATGACGTGCCCCCGCACGCTGAATTCGCCTTTCCCCTCCACGAGGGATACCCTGTTGAAACCGCCTGTCAGCAATTTTCCCACAAACTCGTCCCGCGCCAGCGTATCCCCGACGGAAACAGTTTGCAGGTAATCCACAAATACATCCCGGGAAATAACCTTCTGGATCACGGCCCCCAGGGGAATGACGACCACGGCAGCTTTAACCGCCATTACCCGGTAGAGGACATCTATGCGGGACAGGTACACCTCCCGCTGAAAGGCAAGCATATCGGCGGGGCCTGTCTCCCAGGGGGGATAAAACAAGACATGCTCAGCTCCCAGAAAAAAGGAAAGGTCCCCGAAGAGGCCTCTTGCCGTCTTTTCCTCCGGGCCGATCACGATCAATGTCCTTCCCAGGTTCCTGAAAAGGAGCGCAAGGAAAAGGGCGCGCGCCGACCCCTTCAGGCCGCTCACCCGTATTTTATTTTCCCCCCTCCCGATCCTTCTGAAGAGCGCTTGGAAGTCCGGATCGCCGGGGAAATTATTTTTTTCTATGATTCTTCTCATCTATTGGTTCCACCCTAAATTCGGAAGCAAACGCATTTCCCGCAGTTCCGCTCTGCGGTAAGCAAACGAATGCGTAACGCTTCTTCCCCTGAAGGAGGGCTTCACGTTAGTCGGCACAGCGGCCTGCGGCGGCGTCCCTTCCCTCTTCGTGTTCCAGTCGGACGTCGCCTGGTGAACATTTCCACCTATAATATAACCCGCATTAATTCAAGAGTAAAAAGGCTTCTGCTTTTGTGAAGCTTCCCGCCTTTGAGGGCGGGGCTTCCCGGCAAGGAATGTTATTTCTTTCATTGCGCCCCTTAACCCCGCCTTCAAGGCGGAGCTTGCAGGTGCGCCCCCGGTCATGTTTCCCCCGTCGGGGAAGTTTCTTGACAATAACCTAAGCTTTTGTTAGCCATATTTTCATGGCGATTCGGTCCCGTCAAAAATTGCTGAAAGCGTATCTGTATATCCCGGTCTGCTGTATCGTTGCGGTCCTGGCCCCGACTGTCGTCCATGCAGAAGCGCGAACATCGGTCAGCGCCGTAAAAGCTGTGGATAGGAACGGGGAGTTTCTGATCGGTCTCATTCCGGAGCAAAACATCTTCAAGCAGATGGAACGTTACAAACCCATCGCCAACTACCTCTCGAAAAAAACCGACCTGAAGATCCGCCTCACGATACTTCCCCGCTACGGGAACATCATCAATAATTTCACCTCCATGGGCATGGACGCCGCATTCTTCGGGAGTTTCACGTATGCGATTGCCCATAAGAAACTCGGTGTTGACGTCCTGGCGCGACCGCTCAGCATGAACGGCACGTCAACCTATCACGGCCTGATCTTTGTGCGAAGGGATAGCGGCATCACCTCCATTGCAGAGATGCAGGGCAAACGGTTTGCATTCGTGGATAAGGCAACTACGGCAGGGTATCTCCTCCCCCTCGCTTATTTTAAGAGGCATGGGAAGAACTACCGGACCTATATGAAGGAAAGCTATTTTACCGGCACCCATGAGGACGCGATATACGATGTTCTGAACCACAAAGCGGACATCGGCGCCGCAAAGAACACGGTGTATGAACGGCTGGCGGCAGTGGACGGCAGGATCAAAACCGAACTGGCGGTTCTCGTGCAATCGCCCGACGTCCCGGAGAACGGCCTTGCCGTAAAGAAGAATCTTGCCGCGGACTTGAAAAGGAAACTGAAGCAGACGCTTCTGGACATGCACCGCAATCCCGAGGGCGCCTATCTTTTGAAGGATTTTGGCGCGCAGCAGTTCATCGAGACGAAAGACAGCGATTACTTGCCCGTTTATACCTATGCAAACGAGATCGGCTTGTCCCTTGCCACCTATGACTATATGAACGAATAATGAGCAAGAAGATCATCATTGCCCTCAGTTGCCTCTTCCCTGTCTACACAGCATCAACGTCATCACAATCATTGAGACTGAATACCGTTAAGGATTGAAGACCCTCCGTCGTTCACCGTGAAGCGCTTCAATATTATCCCCCCTGGGTAAAGAGGTTTATTGAAGGCAATACAAACGAGGCACTTACTGTTGACAAGGATTGGTATTTGAGATAGCCTTTCGCGAAACGTGGCCACGCACAGAGTACACAACCTAAAGAAAGAAATATGATTAACGTCGAAAAAGCCCTCAATCAGATACTTGATGCCATTGTTCCTCTCGGTACGGAGAAGATCACCCTTCTGGATGCACTCGGACGCGTCACCGGTGAAGATGTTATTGCCGGCCGCGATATACCGCCCAAAGACAACTCAGCCATGGACGGCTATGCGGTTCGTTTTGCGGATATACGGGAAGCTTCACCGGAAAAGCCTGTTACCCTCAAGGTCATCGAAGACATCCCCGCGGGGACTATCCCCCAAAAGACCGTCGGCGCCGGCGAGGCCTCTCGAATTATGACCGGCGCGCCCATACCGGAAGGCGCGGACACCGTCGTAAGAATGGAAGATACCGCAAAGGACGGGCAGAAGGTAAAGATCGTTGCAACCATCAGGAAGGCTCAGGATATCCGGCGCGCCGGGGAAGACGTTCGGGAAGGAGAAATCGTCATCCCGCGGGGCGGCGTCGTAAGACCGGCCGATGTGGGCATGCTTGCCTCTCTGGGCCGTTCATTGGTAACCGTATTTCAGCGACCGCTGGTTGCTATCCTGGCCACGGGGGACGAACTTGTGGATATTGATGAAAAACCTTCCCCCTGGAAAATTGTCAACAGCAACAGCTATTCCCTGGCCGCCCAGGTTCGGGAATGCGGCGCCACGCCTATGCTGGTGGGAATAGCAAAGGACCGGCGCGAAGACCTGGTTGTAAAATTCAAGGCGGCTATGCGCGGGGATATCATTATTTCCTCAGGCGGCGTTTCGGTAGGGGATTACGACCTCGTAAAGGATATCATGAAGGAGGTGGGCAACCAGATGCAGTTCTGGCAGGTGGCGATGAAACCGGGGAAACCCCTCGCCTTTGGCGCCATGGGAGGCATTCCCGTTTTCGGGCTTCCCGGCAACCCCGTTTCGTCCATGGTATCGTTTGAGCAGTTTATCCGCCCCTCGCTCCTCAAGATGATGGGACACAAAAACCTGTTCCGCAGGGCCGTCCGGGCGACGCTGAACGATGATATCGTGAAATCGAAGGGCGCACGACACTTTATCCGGGGAAGCGTTACCTGGGCAGAGGGGCGCTACCGCGTCACCACCACGGGCGAACAGGGGTCGGGCATCCTCAAATCCATGGTGCGTGCGAACGGCCTGATCGTCCTGCCCGAAGACGTAGGCGCCTGCAAGAAGGGAGACGAAGTTACGGTGCAGCTCCTCGACAATTCCCTCGATCTGACGCCGCAGCCGGAATACCTATAGCCTCTGCAAAGGGACACGACGGAAGTGCCAAGGTCACTGGTGGGCCTCCCGGACTTCAAATCCGGAGTGGGGGGCTAGTACCCTCCCAGGTGGGTTCGATTCCCATGCACTTCCGCCATTTTATTAACAAATTTCGCTTTTTATCGAATACATTTCTTTAATCAGACGTTAACCTTCCAGCTTTAGCGTCCCACGCCGGATTTGAAGTCCATTCAATTTGAAGCTCTCCTTGAACAAGCTCAAGGAGAATCTTCGATCCTTAAGGAATCGTACTGTTAAGCATTCGCTCGCTTACCCCGCGCAAGCCGCGGGAAATGCGCTCGCTGCAGGATTCAACAAGCCAACACTACCGGGAGAAAACAAACGTCAACTTGTGGTATCGGGAGAAACTGGTCTTTGCGGCTCAAACAAAGATGCGTCATGATTGTCTTGACTAGGGGGGTAGGGTTAGCATAAAATTTGGAACACCCATTGAAGCTCTCCTTGAGCAAGCTGCGACGAATGCGCTCGCTACCGAATTCAACGTGCCTTATTGGATCTTAACATATGACCCCAAAGAGGAGAAAGGAGCTCCTATGAAAAAGAGCACTATTAAAATCAGACTCATGAAGGTTGACGATTTTGGCGCTGTGGTTCGGATTGACGAGAAAGTATTTAAGGCTTCCCGGTCGGAGTACTATAAACTGAAGTTTGAAACGGCTGTGCAATCCCCGGATCACTTGCCCACGTCGCTCGTGGCAGAGGAAAAAGATGGAACGGTGGTAGGGTTTGTAATAGGGGAACTCTATATAGGGGAATACGGTATTACCGAGGGAAAAGCAACCCTGGACACCATCGGCGTTGATCCCGATTGCCAGCATAAGGGTATCGGCAAGCAGTTGATTAATGAATTTATGGATCATTTGAAAGCTCTCGGCGTTCAAAAAATAAATACCTTGGTTGACGAGCATGATTCCAAGCTGACACATTTCTTCAGCGCGAACAAATTTAGCCCCTCCAAGACCATTAACCTGGAACGAGGCCTTTGATGTCGGTAGGGGACAGGAATACAGCGGAACGGACAAATGCCGGCGCGGAACTCGAACTTTTCCGGCAGGCGGGGGGACGAAACCGGGGCATGGAATTCAAGTATGAAGATATCCCAGGATTCCACAAAGGAGAATGAGGTGTTTCCACAGACTTTCGAATCGTGGGTTTATTTATTGTTCGCCTGTTTTGTAGGATTTTTTATCGGGCAATGGATAAAAAAGCGACGGGATAAACTCACGCCCCCGATGATGAATACCATCGCCCAAGGAAAGCCTCTTTCAAAAAAGGCACGGCGTAAAGCTCGTAGACTTTCGAAATAACGGTTTCCTTGAGAAATGGCGTTGCGCGAGCAAAGAGAAACAGAGACGGAAGCTTTTAATAACTCTGGTTGCGGTTTCCATCAATCCTTAGCTTACCAATAGATATCCGCCCTCTCTAAATACTTTCAGACATGCATCCGCAACTTCCGGATCATAGAGAATACCCTTATTCTTGGTAATTTCATCAAGAGCCACCTCGATGCCGCATGAGGGGCGGTAGGGACGATGAGAAGCAATCGCCTCGGTCACATCGGCCACTGCGATAATCCGTGACTCCATGAGCGGTTTAGCGCCTATTAACCCATTCGGATACCCGGACCCGTCTATCCGCTCATGGTGCTCGAGAACCATCCTCGCAATGGGCCACGGAAACTCTATGTCCCGAAGGATCTCATGCCCGGCCATGGGATGCTCCTTTATCAGACTGAATTCTATGTCCGTTAACTTCCTCGGCATGCTGAGAATTTCTGCCGGTATGGAGATCTTGCCGATATCATGAATCGAGCTTGCAATACGGACACCGTCTATCCGGTCGGTATCAAGGCCCATCTCCGTCGCAATGGTACGGGCAAGGTCGGCCACTCTCCGTTGATGACCTGCTGTATAGGGATCCCTGATTTCGGAAGCCGCAGCCAAAGCCCGAACGGTTGATCCTAACGCTTTTCGTAATCGCTCAAGACTATCTTCTCGTTCCTGCTCCGCGTTTTTTCGTAAGGAAATATCTTCAACATTGCCTTCATAGTAAAGGATTCCCTCATCATCTCTGACAGACATCATGTTTGTAGACATCCAGATATGCCTGCCATCCTTCCTCTCGAACTGAACTTCATGCCGATTTACGGAACCAGCCTCATTGAGAATCTTCAACAATGCCTCGTAATCTTCTTTACGGGAATAGAGCTGGGTGGGAATGTGCGTAACCGTTGCCATAAGCTCGTCGGGAGACTCGTAGCCCAACATGCGCGATAATGCCTTGTTTGCCGTACTAAATCGTCCGTCAGGAGTAGTCTGGAAGATCCCTTCCATGGCACGATCGAAGATATCATGATATTTTTTCTCACTTTTAATCAGGGCCTCTTCCGCCTGTTTGCGTTTGGACAAAATAGCATGCTCCCGAAGAACGCGTTTCAATCTGATAATCAACTCCGTCGGTCTCACTGGTTTTTCGATAAAGTCATTTGCTCCTTTTCCTATGGCCTCTTCATAGGTAAAATCTTCATAGTAACCCGTCATGACGATAACATCGGAATCATATTTCTCTTTTATTATCTTTGTTAATTCCATCCCGCTCATGTCCGGCATTCTGATATCAGTAATAACCACATCTACGGCGCTCTTCTCCAAAACGTTAAGGGCTTCTCGCGCGCCTTCGGCAAACGAGCATTTGAATCCGGTATATCGGGTTATTACATCCTCAAGCATCCGTCCGAATGCCGTATCGTCATCCACTATTAAAATATGGGCAGGAGATAATCCATTGTCCTTTACGCAGTGAGCGCCGTTTGTCGTCAGTCCCGGTAGGTCCGCGCTCTCCTTTAAGCCCGCTCCCCTATGTTCTTGCCCAAGAGATTCTTTCTGATGCCCATTTATTCCTTGTTCTGATTCCGCATCTGTTGGCTTTTTGGCCATAAAGAATCCTCCAATTGCTCTTAAAACAAGAAAAACTCGCACTTCGACCACAGGGGAGTTTTACTTATAGCATGAATAAGGGAAAAAGACGACGAAACAACGTTGACAACTTCGTAAAAAGTGAAGAGCGCCGCCTATGGGGCGGGATTCAATCGCTCGCCTTGCCTGCGGAGCTTTTTACGAAGCCGTCACAAATTTAACATTTGGGTGACTTTTTACGAGGGCGACAACGTTATTTCTGGAATCGGTACCGAATATCCTGTTTTAGCAATGTCTCCAGGGCAGCATCAAAATATTCTTTTTTACAATCCAATTTGTTGATGTTTCCATCCCGCACATAGGCCATGTACCTGCAGCCTCCGAAGCAGAGCGGCAGATACACGCATTCCGCACAGTCCCGGTTTTTATAGATGCCCAATTTGAGGGTCTCGGAATAATCGCCGACCCCGCTTTCCAGGTCTCCCACGGCAAAGCCTTTTTTACCGATGAAGGCCGGGCACTTATAGAGAACCCCGTCATAATTGACCACATAGGAATCCGTGGTTTCGACCATGCAGGCCATGGGAATCGGTTTGGACGTCTTGTAACCCCGTTTTAAAATCTCTTCCCTCAGGAATGCTTCCGCCTCAAGGAGCCAGGGTTCATTGATGGAAATGCAGCCTCCCGCATAGTCGCCGGGCGCGGCATCATTTTTCGGCCGGTTGACGACGGCATCAAATTTCACCGATGACAATTTATCGGGAGTCAGTCCCGCATCTTGCAGGTAATCGAGAAGCAGCGCAAATTTTTTATAGTTGTCTCTGGTAAAATTTCCGCCGATGCCGATCTTCGCGCGGTCGCAGGCGGCCTTGATATTCTTTATGATGGTGTCAAAACTGCCCGCACCCGATTTAAAGGGGCGATACTGGTTATGAATCTCGGCCGGCCCGTCCAACGTGATCTTAACGCTTTTCAGGCCGAGGGGAACCAGCGCGTCGGCCACTTTTCCGGTAAACAACGATCCGTTGGTAACCAGCGTAAAGGAATACACGGCGCCCCTGCTTTCGGCAAAGGACTTCGCGGCTTTAGAAATAGATTGAATAAGATCAAGGCTGAGAAGTGGTTCCCCGCCGTAAAAATCGATGATGAGTTTGTCCTTATGATCTCGCCATTTGTCCCTGATAAAGGCAAGCAGGCGACTCGCCGTGGCCTCCATCATGTAAAGGTTCCCCTTGACGCCTTCCTCAAAGCAGTAGGGACAGGCGAAATTGCAATCCAGGTTGAGAACGGCGATGACGTTCAGCATCCTGTTTTGGGGATTCTTATCATCCAAAAAAGCGAGCATGGCCTGCTTTTCCCGATCTCTGTCGGGAACGATCATCCCAACCTTTTCGAGCGTTGCCTCGTCGGAGGGTGAAAGCGTTCCCTCCTGCATGGCCTGAAAGGTTTCCTTATCGAGAAGGATAACAGATGCTTTTTTTGTGGAGAAAAGCAGGAGCTGATCGGGGCTGTCTTTACTGGAATAGGATTTCAGATAATGGGAAGGCTGCATAGTAGGTTTTCTGAGTCTTGGCGGATAGTGATGCCCCGGAGGATGGAAAAAAAGGGGCGCCTGATAAGCGGTGGCGCCCCTTTTTTTCTTTATGATCTGAGCGGTATCAGCCCTGCCCCGCAACAAATCAAGCATACCACGGCATCCATGTCAATCCCCTCATCGAGGACTACGATTCCCTTCGTGTTCTCTTTCTTTTCTTCGTTCATTTTTCACCTCCCTATAAGTGATTTACCGTTTACTATCCTGATACCCTCCGACCACACCTTGTTCTATAATTGCTTGTTGCATAAAAGGCAAGCTAAAAGGTGATGCTGATGCCTGCCTCCAGCCAGCGCTCCGGGTTCTTCTTGTCCACATCGGGATACTGATCGCCGTTCAAGAGGTTGTGTGCCGTCATGAACAGTTTCGACACGACTTGCTTGGTCTCAAAAATTTTCTGAGACAGGTTCAGGTCCCATATCCAACCACTGTAGTCTCCATCAAGGCCCCACCAGATATAGTGGCCGAACACCTGGGCATGGAAGGATTTCCGGTCGTCATATTTAAGGCCGATATCGTAGGTGTACCGGTCTCTGGACCTTGTTTCATTGGAAGACTTTATGTTTACATAGCCAACCCCCGCGGAAGCAGAGAGATTATGAATGGGAACCGTTTCCCCTTCCAACTCCAGGCCCTGACTCCTTCTGCTGCCCCTATTGACAAAAAGATCATCGTTTGTGGGGGGGCCCGCTCCACGCGCGTCCCGTATAATCTCATTGTCCAGATCATGGTAAAAGATCGTGCCCTTCATCCAGAGATAAGGGACGGCAGTGGATTCAACACCTGCCTGGTAGGACCAGACACGTTCATGCTTGAGAGAAGGATTAGGACTCAGGAACAACCCGCCGCCCGAAGTCCAGGAAAGCGGCGGTTGGGTAAAGCCCCTCGCTACGGAGGCCCGCGCAAGCGAATTTTCCCCCAGGCGGCAGGTGACCCCCAGACTGGGGCTCACAAAGGAGCCGATGATGCTGTTGTCGTCATAGCGGATCCCCGGTGTAATGGTCCAGCGTCCGAGGGCGATCGTGTCATTGGCATAGAGGGCCCATTTGGTTACGGCCGGCTGTGTAACCGACGTGGCAGGAGCGCCCTGGGACTGCGGGTACGCGCCGTTTTTCAGCGTCTGGTCGAGCGTCCCCCGGTCGGCATCAATCCCCGCCACGGCGGTGTGCCTTCCCCGGGTCCAGACCAGTTTGCCGCCCGCCCCGGTGCTTCGCCCGTCGAAAATATTTTCTGAATAAAGCTCTTTCGAGCTCAGCGTATCCGTGTTCTGACTTAATTTTTGTCCAACGGTGTGCACCGAGAGGTTCAGGTCGAGTTCCGGGGTGAGGGAGGCATCGAGAGAGGTCGCCAGGAAAAAGGAGCCGATGTCCGACGATGACGTTATATCCGAGCTCGGAAAATCTCCAAGCTGGTTTCTCGGCTTGCTGAAGCCCATGCTCAGGCCAATCTCCGCGTCTTCGGAAACGGGAATGTTGAACTTGGAAAAGAGGCTTGATGAATCATATTTTCGGGGGGATCGCAAGCCGTCGGAATCCTGGCGGCCGGCAAAGAGGTAGTACCCCACCGGGCCGGCCAGGCCGGAGACCTGGGCGCTGTAATCGCCGGTGTTCCGCTCGCCGGAGGAAGCCCTCACTATCCCCGCCGGCCTTTCCGTATCTCCCGGAGACTTCGTCAGGATACTGATCACGCCGCCCAGGGACGATCCCCAGGCCGATGACGCCGGTCCCTTGATGATCTCGATGCGCTCGATGATGCCCACGGGGATCGAGTTGGTCTCGGCGCTCCCCTCGTGCAGAAAGTTCCAGGGAACGCCGTCGAGAAGGACAAGGACGTGCCTCGCCTCGGACCCCTGGATATTAATCAGGGATGTAGCGCCGAAATCCCGGTTGAAGTTGACGAAAAGGCCGGGAATCCGGTTCAAGACTTCCGCCACGGTATGGGCGTTCATATCCTCGATCTCTTTGGCCGTGATTACCGTGATATTCTCTGCCGTCTGGGAAACCGATTTGGGATTCCGCGTGGCCGATACCACAAGGTCTTTCTCCTTGTAAAAGAGGCGGAGTGTCTGCATCTCCTCGATGGACTCGGCAGCCGCAGTCGGTAAAAAACTGCCTCCCGCGAGAAAAACAGCTATCAAAAGAATGCCCGTATTTAATAAGCGACGATGCAATTTATAACCCACGTCTGATCAAGGAAAAAGTTTTCATTTCCAAGGTGGCCAACTTATGATAGTTTTTATCGAGTTTATTTTCCTTTTTCAAGGTTTTATTTATTTGCGCCATGCGAAACAGTAAATTTTTCAGATCTGCAATAAGGACTGCCGTGGCCAAAACCACTTTTACCTTGCTTGTATTGTTAGCGCTCTTAACCGGCTCAGCGGAAGCCGGCCAGAAGGTCCTGGCCGTCCAGAGTATCTCCGTTGCCCCCTATGAGCAAGCCATTCGGGGGTTTGAACACCGTTACGGTTCGGAGGTTCAGCGGCTTATTATCTCCAATCAGAAAGAAAAAGATGTCCTCAGGAAAATCTCCGATATCAGGCCCGATATGATTCTCGCCGTGGGAAGGGATGCCCTGTCAATCGCCACACGGATTAAAACCATCCCCGTTGTCTATTGCATGGCATTGAATCCCCGCTCCATCCTCGCGGGCGAAAAAAATATCAGCGGCGTCAGCATGAATCTCCCGCCAGAAAAACAGTTGAGCGAGCTGTTAAAGGTGCTTCCCGCCACACGCAACATAGGCCTGCTCTATGACCCCGATCAAACCGGCGTTTTTGTTCAAGGGGTGCGCGATGCCGCCGCAAAGCTGGACGTCAATTTGACGGCAACGGCGGTTCGTCGCTCCCGGGACGTCCCCCTGCTCCTCAATAGCATGAAAAACAAGGTCGGTGTTTTCTGGATGCTCCCGGATCTTACGGTGGTAACATCCGAAACGATTGAATCCATGCTTCTCTTCTCCCTGGAAAATAAGACGCCGATCATTACCTTTTCAGAAAAGTATTTGGAGATGGGGGCGATGCTGTCCATCGGCATTGATCCTTTTGATATCGGGCGTCAGGCGGGCGAGATGGCGCAAAAGATATTATCGGGAAGCGATATTACGGATGCTCAACACGTTGATGCACGTGAAGCACTTATTTCTCTTAATATGAAAATAGCCGAAAAATTAGGCGTTACTATTGATAAAAAGGCTATCGGAAACATTAGAAGCGTTCGGTGAGGCATACTACATGAAGTTAGCGTTTTTGAAATTCTTTAAGAAGAAATTCGGCATTAGAATTTTTGCGATTGGCATTGCCTTCATCTTTGTCATCTCTTTCTCGTTCACCGCTTTCTTTATTTATCACCAGAGTAAATCGTTGACCGATACGCTTATACAGAACAACCTGTTGCTTGCCGATATCCTTGCCCACAATTCCAGAATCGGAGTATTTTCCGAGAACGAGGAACTGCTCAAGAATCCCGTTGACGGAATATTTCAGCAAAAGGAAACGGAAGAAGTTTCAATCTACAATCTGAAAGGGCGTCTGCTCATGAGGCAGGCAAGATCCGATATACAGGATGTGAAAAAACCGGAGAACGCCAATGAAACGGCGGCCCAAATCGAACCTGAGATATTCGATAAACTCAAGACGTCACCGTCTCCCCTCTATCTTGAAAACCAACAGAGAATGGAATTCTGGTCGCCGGTTGTCGCACGTTCAGGGTACCGCGAAGCCGAATCCTTGTTTGTTGAAACAATACCGCTTCCCCAAAAAGAGCACGTTATCGGATTTGTCCGGATAACCGTTGGAAAATCGGCCCTGGATAAGAAGCTCGGTGCCCTCCTGGTGAAAAGCGTTATGATGGGCATTCTCTTTTTGATAGTCGGTTCCGGAATTATCTATTTCGCGGTTAAGCGGGTAGTAAATCCGCTGAACACGTTGATAGAGGGAGTTCAATCCCTGGAAAAAGGGGCCTTTGGCGAAAAGGTCCCCGTTGAGACAGATGATGAAATCGGAAAGCTGGCGGCGGCCTTCAACCAAATGTCCGAGTCGCTGCTGAAACGTGAGACGGAAACAAAGCAGCTTGAAGAACGGCTCAGGCATGCGCAACGGATGGAAGCAATCGGCACGCTTGCCGGAGGTATCGCGCATGACTTCAATAATATCCTGGGAGTCATTGTGGGGTATGCGGAATTGGCATTGTTGGACATTCCCAAGCAGACCCCTACGCATCGCTCCTTGAGTGAAATATTCAAGGCCAGCTCCCGTGCAAAAGACCTTGTCAAGCAGATCCTCACATTCAGCCGGCAGACCAATCAGGAACGACATCCCCTGCTCATCAAACCGATTGTTGAAGAAGTCCTCAAAATGATGCGCGCGTCCCTGCCTTCAACCATTGAGATGCGCCATACCTTCAAACCCGGCTTGTCCCCTATTTTGTCCGATCCGACGCAAATCCATCAGGTGCTGATGAATCTCTGCACGAATGCAGGTCACGCAATGGAAGAGGGCGGAGGAGTGCTGGAAGTGAATCTTGATGAAGTGGAAATTGGTCCGGGCAATTCCGATCTATCCGACGATATGCAGCCTGGACGGTATCAGATACTGACCGTCAGCGATACCGGTCATGGAATGGATGCTTCAATCAAGGAACGGATTTTCGATCCCTATTTCACCACAAAGGGACCGGGAAAGGGAAGCGGAATGGGGTTGTCGGTCACCCATGGAATAGTAAAAAGTCACGGCGGTAAAATTGACTGCCGCAGCGAACCGGGGAAAGGGGCCGCCTTTTCGGTATTTTTCCCCACGATTGAGGAAAAGACTCCGGAAAGACAGGAACAGGACGATTCGATCCCCCGGGGAAAAGAACGGATCCTTTTCGTTGATGATGAAACAGCCCTGGCGGACATCGGCATGCAGATGTTGCAAAACCTTGGCTACGATGTTGTTGCCAAAACGAGCAGCATCGAGGCCCTTGAGACTTTCCGAACTCAGCCGGATCAATTTGATATCATTGTCACGGACAGCACCATGCCGAATATGACCGGTGTAGAATTGGCAAAAAATATTAAGCGCATTCGGTCCGACATCCCTATTCTTCTCTGTACGGGATACAGTGAGGGGATCTCGGATGAAACACTGAAAGCTATCGGCATTGCGGGATTGTTAATGAAACCGATTATCCGGGAAAAGATTGCCAGGGGTATTCGTCATGCGTTGGAACACGGGTAGGCAACTTCCAGGGGAATGGCTCGCTGCCGGATTGAAGCTCTCCTTGAACATGCGGCCTTTTTCCGGAGTCGTCTTTTTTGGTTGACAAGCAGGCAGATAAGCTATATAAAATAATCGCAATTTTACCGTTGAGCAGGGGGAACAGCATGACCGTACGCGCGATTATCAGCCGTCACATTATTCTTGGGGGCATAATTAGGCCTGAACATAGAGGAGGCCTGATAGCGGTATAGTGCTGCACGAAAACCAGAAAATCACCGAAGTCCGTTATCAGCTGAAACTGGTAGCGGATTTTTTTTGAATAACAAGGGGGAAACGGCCATGGGAAAAGGTGATGTTTTAATCTACGACACGACATTGAGGGACGGGACTCAGGGTGAGCAAATAAACTTTTCCGCCGAGGAAAAACTGCGCATTGCGCACCGTCTCGATGATATGCACTTCCACTATATCGAGGGGGGATGGCCCGGTTCCAACCCGAAGGACATGCGTTTTTTCGAGCTGGCAAAGAACTTCTCCTTTAAACACGCCCGCCTGACCGCCTTCGGAAGCACGCGCAAGCCGAACAGCCGACCTGAAGACTGCCTCAATCTTGCGGCCGTACTGGCGGCGGAAACTCCGGCGGCAGCCATCGTCGGCAAAGGCTGGGATCTGCACGCTACGGAAATTCTCGGCATCTCCCTCGATGAAAACATCGCCATGATCCGTGATTCGGTCGCCTATATGAAATCAAAAGGGAAAGAGGTGTTCTTTGACGCGGAACATTTCTTCGACGGATACAAGAACAATCCCCGCTACGCCAGCAGGACTATAGAAGCGGCCCTTGACGCCGGCGCCGATATGATCGTCCTCTGCGATACCAACGGGGGCACCATGCCCCACGAACTGGCGGCAATTATCGGCGAAATATTCTCTTTCATCCCCGCCCGACTGCTGGGCATTCATGCCCATAACGACTGCGGCATGGCCGTGGCCAATACCGTGGCCGCCGTGCACGCGGGCGTACACATGGTGCAGGGCACGATCAACGGCTTCGGGGAACGGTGCGGAAATGCCGATCTGATCGCCACGATCTGTAATCTCCAGATGAAAATGAAACGGAAATGCATCCCCGATTCTGCCCTCCGGCAGCTGACCAATCTTTCCCGGTACGTGAGCGATGTGGCCAATGTCCCGCCGCTCAATTCTCTGCCCTTTGTGGGGAGGAGCGCTTTTGCCCACAAAGGAGGGATTCATGTCAGCGCCATTGCCAAAAATTCCCTGGCCTACGAACACATGGACCCGGCGCTGGTGGGAAATGAACAACGCGTGCTTGTCTCGGACCTGGCGGGCAAAAGCAACATTCTCTACAAGGCAAAGGAGGAAGGCATTGACTTGAACGGCGACGACGCCGTAACCAAGAAGATCGTCCAGAAAATTAAACATCTGGAAGATCAAGGCTACCAGTTCGATGCCGCCGATGGGTCGCTCTCGCTCCTGATCAGGAAAACGACCGGCGAGTTCGAGGAGCCGTTCCTGCTGGAGAGCTTCCAGGTTATCAATGCGAAGGTGAAGCACTACCCTTCGCTCTGCCAGGCTACGGTGAAGATATCCGTAGGACAGGAAAAGGAACTGACGGTAGCCGAGGGAAACGGCCCGATCAACGCCCTCGATCATGCACTCCGTAAGGCTCTCTTGAAATTCTACCCCCAGATCAGCGGCATGCACCTGGTAGACTTTAAGGTGAGAACACTGGAAGGATCCGAGGGAACGGCGGCAAAGGTTAGGGTCCTGCTGGATTCAAGGGACGAGCATGACATCTGGAGCACGATAGGGGTATCGGCAAACGTCATCGAGGCCAGCTGGCATGCGCTGGTGGAAAGCATCCAGTACAAACTGAGCAAGGACAAGCTCAAGAAAGCGCGAAAAAGCTGATTCCGGCAGCGCTCGCTTACCCCGCGGCTGGCCGCGGGGTAAGCGAGCGCATGTTGCCCCGGTCGCAGGAACACATTGATTATCGCTTTTATTTCTGATAGAGTATTTCTAAGTATGGGAAAGAGAAGAAAAATTAATGTATGCTGCTGTCCATAAACAACCAGAATCCTCAGCTGCGGTTAATCAGAAAGGCCGTAGATGTCCTTCGCAAGGGGGGCATCATCATCTACCCGACAGATACGGTATACGGCCTGGGATGCGATCTTTTCAATAAGAAAGGCATAGAAAAAATTTACGCCATAAAAAAAAGAAGCAAAAAGCAGCCGCTCAGTTTTGTTTGCGCCGACCTCAGGGACATCAGCCGGTATGCCAGGGTGTCCGACTACGCCTACAAAACCATGAAACGTCTCCTGCCCGGTCCCTACACATTCATACTGGAAGCATCAAGACTCGTACCCAAAATCATTCTCCCCAAGCGCCAGACCACCGGTATCCGCGTTCCGGATAACCATATATGCATTTCTCTGGTCACCGAACTGGGACAGCCGATTATCAGCACGAGCGTGGAAACAGAGAGCGAAGAACTGCTGAGCGATCCCAACGAAATTGAGAAAAAATTCGGGAACCGCGTGGACTTGGTTATAGACGGCGGCATTGTGGTGCCGGAACCGTCCAGCGTCATCAGTCTCATTGATGACCGGATCGAGGTGATCAGAACAGGAAAAGGCGACGTATCCGCCTTCTTATAGAACAGAGTGATTGCGCGCGTTTTTCCCTGCAATCGCTATAAAACAAACAAGGATGATTATGAAGCATAGTATGCTTATCAATGCCGTGCACCGCGAACAGAAGCGCATGGCAACCGTGACGAACGGGAAACTGCTGGAATACAATATTCAGATGTCCTTTAAAGAGCCTATTACGGGCAATATCTACAAGGGCATCGTCCAGAAAGTGGAGCGCGGCCTCCAGGCGGCGTTCGTAAATTACGGCGGCAAGAAGGATGGTTTTCTTCCCCTGCGCGACGCCGGCTTTGGTCATGCAACCGAACAGAGCGGCGGCCCGGCGGGCGGGAAGCAGTCGCTCAAGGTCGGGCAGGAAATCCTCGTCCAGATCGTGAGAGAGGTCAGCGAACGGAAGGGGGCGCTCCTCACCGGATACATATCTCTGCCGGGACGGTACCTGGTGCTCCTGCCCAATAAGAACAGCAGCGGCATATCCCGTAAGATAGAGGACGAAGAGGACCGCAAGCGCCTGCGCGCCCTCGTGGAACAGATTAAAATAGATGATGATATTGGATTCATCGTCCGCACCGCCGGCATGAACAGGACAAAGCAAGAGCTTTCCCGCGATTATCAACTTCTTTCCCGACTGTGGAAGGAAATCCGGAAACGCGCTGAAGATGTTTCGGCCCCTGCGCTGATCTACCAGGAAAGCGATTTCGGCGTCTGTTCGCTCAGGGACTATTTTACGTCGGAGATCGAGGAAATTCTTGTAGACGATACGGAGACGTTCAAGAAGGTGCGGGCCTACTGCAAGGCCGTAGCCCCCAGAAACGTGAAGATGATCAAACTCTACAAGGAAAAGACCCCTATTTTCGACAAGTACCAGCTTGAAGACCAGATCCGCGCCATTTACCGGGAACGGGTCGAACTGAAATCGGGCGGATATGTCATCATCAATCCCACCGAGGCCATGATCACCATTGACGTGAATTCGGGACGGGCCTCGAACAAGAGGAACGTCGAGGAAACCGCGTTCAAGACGAATCTTGAAGCAGCCGAAGAGATCGCCCGCCAGCTCCGTCTCCGCGACCTGGGCGGTTTGATCGTTATTGACTTTATTGACATGGAGGACCGGAAGCACGAAGCAGAGGTGGAGAAGACATTCAAAAAAGCTATGAGCGTGGATCGGGCCAGGGTACAGCTTTCCCGCATATCCAAGTTCGGCATCCTCGAGCTCTCCCGTCAGAAGAAGCACTCGACGATCCAAGAGATCAGCTACACAACCTGTCCGTTCTGCAAAGGAACCGGGCACCGGCCTTCACTGGAATATACGTCTCTCGGCGCCTTCAGAAAAGTGGAATCCCAGGCGGTAAAGGGACATTATTCCCATTTTAAAATAACGGTTCCCTATGAAGTGGCCGACTATCTGCTGAACCAGAAGCGGACCGAAATCGCCAAGCTTGAAAGCACATATGACGTATCCATTAACATCTCAGGCAGCGCCTCCATGGCATGGGACGATTTGAAAATCGAGACGGCGGAACGGAAGGCGGCTCCCGAACAGGAAGCCCCGGTTGCAGCCGTAGGGAAAGAGAAAACGGAGGAAGGCACATCCGAAGCGCCGACGGGTGTCATCGCAGCGGGCGATACAGAAGAAGGCGCACCGGGAGCAGACAGTGCGGTAAGAACCGAGGGCAAGACGGGACCGGAGCGGAAAAGATCGCGCCGACGCCCCAGACACCGAAGAAGAAAAAACATTGAAACACCACCGGTCGTGGAGGCTGCGGCAGTAGCGGCGCCGGAAAGCCCCGCGGAAACCGCCGAACCGACCGGTGAGCAGGAAGCCGCCGATACTATGGCTTATCTGCCGATAATCGTAACTACGGACGATTAAACCGCCGTTCCCTACGGGGCGGTAACTCTCATTGTCTCTTTCGGCTGATCCGATGGGTGTTGACGCCTACTTGGCACTTCCCAGTTCCTTCGAGCGCAAAGTCGCCGCCTCCACGGCGGCCATCAGCGTGGCCCGTATCTTGCCGTCTTCCAGCGCCTTGAGGCCTGCGATGGTTGTTCCGCCGGGAGACGTTACCATGTCTTTCAGTTCGGCGGGGTGCTTGCCGCTTTCAATGCAGAGCCTTGCCGCTCCCAGCATAGTTTGCGCCGAGAGCGTAAGCGCAATATCCCTGCCGAGTCCCATCCGGACACCGGCATCTGCCAGCGCCTCGATGATGACAAATGCGTAAGCGGGGCCGCTGCCGCTCAAACCCGTCACGGCATCCATCAGGGCTTCCTTTACAACAACCGTGATCCCCACAGAATCAAAAATTTGTCCGGCGACATTGATATTTTGCGCGGTCGCCTTTGCGCCCGCGGCAAGAGCGGCGACTCCTTCGCCGACGAGGGCGGGTGTGTTGGGCATCACCCGTATCACGCGGGCACTCTTGCCGAGACGCGTTTCAATGAATTTTGTGGTTATCCCGGCAGCGATGGATATGATTATTTTTTCCCCGCTGACGGCGCCGGCAATCCCCTCCAGCACCTCAGCCATGTTTTGGGGCTTTACCGCCAGAATAATGATATCCCCCTGCCGCACCGTCTTATTGTTGTCCGACGTCACCCGCACCCTATACGTTTTTTTCAATTCCTCCAGACGCTGCGCAACGGTATCGGAAACGACTATGTCTTTTGCCGACGCCAGCTTGTGGGAAATAATACCGCTTAAGAGAACCTCTCCCATCTTCCCGCCGCCGATGATCCCGATTTTCCTCCCTTTCAACACCATTTCTCCTCCTCTTGTTTCGCCATTCGCATTAATGGATATTTCTTCGCTCAAACACTGACCAGTATTCGTTTGAAGATTCTCCGCAGCACGCTTAAGGAGAGCTTCAATCCGCGCCATCCTAAGGCATAAACAAACAGACGGTCAAGGGCTTTCTTAGCCGCGGGGAAAACTCTGCCGGACCGGAACCTCCCTGGAGTTGCTTATCGTGAAGCTCCCCGCTCAGAAAGGGGGGCTTCCCCGTAAGGAACATTTATTCCCTCATTGCGCCCCTTAACCCCGCCTGGAAGGCGGGGCTTGCGGAGGACGCCCCCGGTCAGCGACGACAATCTTCATTTGCACAACACACGCCACCTATGATAGTGGTTACCGTACTAAAAATGGGCGCAGCTCTGCTCGGTAAATGCCCATGCACAGGTCTAAAAAGGAGAGAGCATGTTTATTCTCGGAAACTTTATTATGGCGCTGGCAAAGATCCTTGAAATCGGTCTTGACATTTACCTGTGGATTATCATTGCGCGGGCATTAATCTCCTGGGTTAATCCCGCCCCCTACAACCGGGTCGTGGTTTTTCTCTACCGATCCACGGAACCGGTGCTCGCGCCCATCAGGAGATGGATGCCTTTCAGGAACCTGGGAATTGACATCTCGCCCGTGATCGTCCTTGCCCTGATCATCTTTCTGCAGAGATTTCTCCTGAAGAGCCTGATGGAGCTGACTCTGTACCTTCATTAGCGGCGCATGGTGCAGGCTACCCCATGATTCCCCTACTAGAGACATCCGACGGCATCAGGTTCCAGATACAGGTTGTACCCCGGTCATCGCGACAGGAGCTGGTGGGCATCCAGGGCGATTGCCTGAAGATAAAAATCACCTCGCCGCCCCTCGAAGGCAGGGCTAACGAGGAATGCATCCGTTTTCTCGCCGCCACATTAGGTGTTAAAAAGTCCCAGGTGAGTATTGTGGGGGGACTCAAATCAAGGAAAAAAACCGTTGCCATAAAGGGACTGGCGAGGAAGAATGCGGAGGCGACACTGATCTCCCTTTACGACAAAAAGCCTCAACCGTGACGGCCTCACTCTTACATTACCGCGGCGGAGGCATATCTGCTGATCATGATGGAAAGAGAAAAAACACCCAACAAGGAAAATTCGCGCGTGGCAAAGGCGGCCGGCGTGGTGAGCGCCGCCACCATGCTCTCGCGTATTTTCGGTTTTATCCGGGACATGGTTATCGCCGGATTTTTTGGCGCGGGCATGGCGACGGACGCCTTCTTTGTCGCTTTCCGCATTCCCAACTTACTGAGGAAGCTCCTTGCCGAGGGATCGCTCACCGTTTCCTTTGTGCCCGTCTTCACGGAATATCTGAAGAAGAAAACACACGAGGATGCCTGCGAACTGGCGAACGTGGCCTTTACGCTCCTTACCGCCCTGCTGACGCTGATTGCCATTCTGGGGGTTGTTTTTGCGCCCGTTATCGTAACGGTCATGGCGCCGGGTTTTGTAAAGTCCCCGACCCAGTATGACCTCGCGGTATTCCTCACCCGATTGATGTTCCCCTATATTTTTTTCATTTCCCTGGTGGCCCTGTGCATGGGCATTCTCAACTCTCTGAGACATTTCCTCGCCCCCGCCCTTTCGCCCGTCGTCCTCAACATCTCCATGATTTTGGCCGCTCTTACGCTGCGGGGCTTTTTCCGCGAGCCCGTCACCGCCCTTGCCGTCGGGGTAGTCATAGGAGGAATCCTCCAACTTGCCATGCAGTGGCCCTTCCTCATCGGACTCGGCGTCAAGCTCAAACCTGATTGCCGTTTTAACCATCCGGGAATCAGACAAATCGGCGCTCTGATGCTGCCGACTTTTCTTGGATCGGCAGTTTACCAGATCAATGTCTTTATCGGCACGATCCTGGCTTCTCTTCTTCCCCGCGGGAGCGTGTCGTACCTGTATTACGCCGACAGACTGGTGGAGCTGCCGCTGGGCGTATTCGCCATCGCCGTGGGCACGGCTGCGCTCCCCAGTTTCTCCGAACAGGTCGCCACGGGAGATTTTGAAAACCTGAAAAAAACAATCTCCTTCTCCCTGCGGCTGATTTTGTTTGTCTCCATCCCGGCCACACTTGCCCTGATTGCCTTGCGCGGCCCCATCATTTCCGTGCTCTTCGAGAGGGGGGCCTTTGACAACCAGTCCACCATCCTTACCGCCCAAGCACTTCTTTACTACACCGTAGGACTCTGGGCCTTTTCCGTCATCCGGGTGATAGATTCTGTTTTTTTCTCCATTCAGGACAGGAAATCGCCGCTCAAGGCCGCCTTCGTCTCTCTCTTTGTGAACGTGGCTATGAGCCTTATCCTAATGTTCCCCCTGAAGCATGGCGGTCTGGCACTGGCTACCTCCCTTGCCTCCATGGTCAACGTCGCCATCCTGGGTTTCATTCTGAGAAAGAAGATCGGCGCTTTTCTTGACCGGGAGTTTTATCGTTCCCTCGTGGGAATTATCGCCTCCTCTCTGGTAATGTGGGGAGCAATTTCCCTCACCGGGCACTTCATGCCCTGGCATGACCTCTCTTCTTTTTATCTCCGGCTGCGCTTTCTGACGATATCCATAACCGTTGGAATGGCCACATTTCTCGCGTGTGCTTACCTGACCAAAAATTCGGAAATGATGATGCTTATCGGCACGGCAAAAAAAAGATTAGGAACTTCGTAAAAAGCCGGCAAAGCCACAAAGATATTGACTTCAGAGATTCAAAGTGATAGGGAAAACCGCCCCTTGCGAAGGGGCATACAAGAGGTCGGACTATGCTGGAGAGTAAAATTTTAAGACAAAATATGGACCTGGTTCGCCGGAAAATGGCGGAACGGGGGCAACCTGTTGATCTGGATCGCTTCACAGAGCTTGATGCCGGAAGAAGGGATATCCTGCAGGAGGTGGAAACCCTGCGCAACGAGCGCAACACGGTCTCCAAGAACATCGGCGAGAAGAAAAAAAGGGGAGAGGCCGCATCGGAACTCATGTCTCGGATGGGCGAGGTATCTGCCCGCATCAAGGAACTTGACGAGTCCCTAAAGAAAACCGAGGAAAACCTGAACGCGTTCCTGCTGACGATCCCCAATATCCCGCACGAGTCCGTGGCCTGCGGCGCCGGTGCAGACGATAACCCCGTAATACGGCACTGGGGCGAAAAGCCGTCTTTTTCCTTTCCGCCGCGTCCGCACTGGGAATTGGGCGAGGCCCTCGACATCCTCGATTTCAGCAGGGGAGCGAAGATTGCAGGCGCGCGGTTTACCCTCTATCGTGGCATGGGAGCTCTGCTGGAGAGGGCGCTGATAAACTTTATGCTCGATCTCCACACGACGCACCACGGGTACACGGAGATACTTCCCCCCTTTCTGGTCAATCGGGAAAGTATGACCGCAACAGGGCAGCTGCCCAAGTTTGCGGAGGACCTCTTCAAGATCGAGGGGCAGGATTACTTCCTCATCCCCACGGCGGAAGTACCGGTAACGAACATCCACCGGGATGAAATCCTGGAGGAGAAGGCGCTCCCCCGGTATTATGCGGCTTATTCAGCCTGCTTTCGCGCCGAGGCCGGCTCCTACGGCAAAGACACACGGGGATTGATCAGGCAGCACCAGTTCAACAAGGTTGAGCTGGTGAAGTTTACCCGGCCGGAGACATCCTACGAGGAGTTGGAAAAACTCACCGCCGACGCGGAAGAGATCCTGAAACGGTTGAACATCCCGTTCCGCACCGTGAGTCTCTGCACGGGCGACCTGGGATTTTCCGCCGCCAAAACCTACGACATAGAGGCATGGCTGCCGGGACAGGACGCCTACCGGGAGATATCTTCGTGCAGCAATTTTGAGTCCTTCCAGGCCCGCCGCGCCTCCATCCGGTATCGCCGCGCCGACAACGGCAAAATGGATTTTGTCCACACCCTGAACGGATCGGGACTGGCCGTGGGCAGGACGCTGGTGGCCGTTCTGGAGAACTGCCAGCAGGCGGACGGCAGTATCATTATACCGGAAGCCCTGAGACCGTACACGAAAGGGATTGACAGGATTACGGCTACAAGGTAGCATAGCGATTCCCATAAAGCGCGCAACGGGAAAGTACCTGACGATCGTTTCCTTGAAACGGTCAAAAACGTAAATCCGGAGGGATGGCCGAGAGGTCTATGGCGGCGGTCTTGAAAACCGTTGACCGAAAGGTTCGCGGGTTCGAATCCTGCTCCCTCCGCCAGAGACATACCTGGCGACTGGTGAACAGAATACGCGCCCGGATACCGGCGCGGGGATCGGATTTGCCGGAACGACAGGCGCGTTATCGCGGAGAGATGGCTGAGTGGCCGAAAGCGATCGCCTGCTAAGCGATTGTACGCCCCAACAGGTGTACCGCGGGTTCAAATCCCGCTCTCTCCGCCACTTTATTATTTATTATTTTTTCTCTCTTATCCGGTACATAAAAATGCGCCCATGGCTCAGCTGGATAGAGCGTCAGACTACGAATCTGAATGTCGCAGGTTCGAATCCTGCTGGGCGCACCATAAAGGAAAAGGGCTTCTGCGAGGAAGCTCTTTTTTATACCCTCTACAAACCTTTCCATTTTTACCAAAACAACGGCGGCCTGAAAACTGCCAGGCCGCTGTTGAGGGATTTGAGGGAACTTCAGACAAATGAACTTAAATTTATTTCTATGAAACAAATTTTAATTCGCTAATTTTATAATTCTATTTATCAGGTTTGTATAATGAATACCTGCACTTTTCATGAGCATCGGGAACATAGAAATATCCGTAAAGCCAGGCAGTGTGTTTATTTCATTCAAATATACTTTGTCATTCTTTATAAAAAAATCCACCCGAGCAAAGCCTTTGCAATCACAAAGATGATAAACTTTTTCTGCCATATTCTTAATTTTATGTTTAGTTTTAGAATCAAGCTTAGCTGGAATTGCTACCGGTGTTCTGTTTTTTTCATATTTTTCATCAAAATCATAGAAAGCTCCATCTAAAACAAGTTCCCCTGGATCAGATATTGTTAATTCTTCATTACCGAGCACTGCCACCTCAATTTCTCTGGGGTTTACAAGCCCTTGCTCGACCAAAATTTTATCATCATGCCGAGCCGCATCCCTCACAGCTTTTTTCAGATTTTTAAAATCAGTAACTTTATTAATACCAACAGAAGAACCAGAATTTGAAGGCTTCATATAAACTGGCAATTCAAAATTATTTTTTATTTTTGCTATCCACCTTTCAACATCGTTTTGTTTTTTGTTCCGCAGATCTATAAAATCAAATTTTACCTGATTGATTTTATGTCCAGCCAAAAATGTTTTGAAGACAGCTTTATCCATACATAAGCTTGAACTCAAAACCCTGCAGCCACAATACGGCACTTTTTGGATTTCTAAAAGGCCTTGTAATGCGCCATCTTCTCCATATTTACCGTGAGTAATCGGCAAAGCGACATCAAAGAGTTTTGAAAAATCACCAACATTAATTTTATTTTTTTCTGAAATATTTTTTATTTCTTCTGCGTTTTTCAAAATATAAAATTGATTATTTTTGTGCCAATAAACCATAACTAACGTATATTGTTTGTAATCAAAATATTTAATGATATTTTTGGCCGAAATTATTGATATGTCAGCCTCATTACTTAGGCCCCCAAAGAATAATCCTACTCTTGTCTTTTTCATATTATTTTTCTCTTAATATTTTTTCAAATTTTTATTCTTTCACTTTTTCAAGTGTTAATCTATTTTTTTTCACAAGAGATAGATACGCCTGGTTCGGGTCGTTTATCATATGCCTTACATCTCCTTCCCTCTTCATCTATAAATACAATCATAAACATCTCATTCTGGAGGATCGAGTCCATATCCCTTGGGAAGCCATTTTTCATTTTCTCGCTTAATTCAAATATCTTTACCATTCTCATCTTTTCAATATTAAGCTCTTTTTTCAGGTCAAATTCTGCGAGATTTTTTGATAAGAACTTTCTTTCGTTAAAAAGGAATATAGGAAAGCCGGGCTTGCGTGTCAATGAAATACTGGATACAAAATGTGTGACGCAGGATCGATGAGCAAGAATGAGGCAAGGTCATATTCAAGAAAACTTGCTTATTACAGGTCGAAATCATGCATCTTCCTCGAGGGTTACCGTTTGTGGCTTTCAGACGGCATTTTAGCGATATTATTAATTAGGCTCAAGACTACGAATCTGAATGTTGCAGGTTCGAATCCTGCTGGGCGCACCACCAGTAAGGGCTTTCGCGAGGAAGCTTTTTTTCTTTGGTCTCTACAAGTTTGAGCGGGAAGATAATTGGTAACACGGGAAGAAATTTATTTTGAAGAGTGGTCATGGTGACTGCATTTATCTTGACAACCGGCAGGCGGTTCAAGATAATCACCCCCTGATTGGTAGGGAATCAAGAATTTATGTTTCCGGGGAAGGAGAATAGGGCGTCATGGCAAAAGAAATCCACGCAGCGAACTTGAATGCGGAGCAGTTCATCTCTGAAAAAGTGGCGGAAATTAGAAAAATCGTCGGGAAAGGCATAGCGATCAACGCCCTCTCCGGAGGGGTTGATTCGTCTGTTGTGACCGCCTTGGGCCACCGGGCTCTGGGGGAACGACTTAAAACCTGCTTTATCGAGAACGGCCTCATGCGGCAGAACGAACCGAAACAGGTAAAAATCCTCTTTCAGTCACTGGGCATTCCGATAGAGATCATTGACGCAAAGAAGGCATTCTTCAATGCCCTCAAAGGAGTTACCGATCCCGAGGAAAAACGGGAGGCCATTACCCAGACGTTCTATAAAGAAGTATTCGGCAAGTTGGTTGTGCAGAGTGGAGCGAAGCACCTCCTCCAGGGAACTATCCTGACGGATATTGACGAAACCGTGGCGGGGATCAAGCGGCAACATAATGTCTTTGAGCAACTCGGCATCAATCCCCAGAAGGCGTTCGGTTATAAGATTATCGAACCGCTGATCCAGCTGCGCAAGGACGGAGTGCGCAAAGTAGGGGCCGCTCTGGGCCTGCCGGCATCGCTTTTTAATCGGATCCCTTTTCCCGGACCAGCCCTGGCGGCGCGGGTACTGGGTGAAGTAACGCCGGATCGCGTGAAGATCGTCAGGAACGCCACGGCCATTGTGGAAAAAGAACTGTCGGGACTGAACGTCTTCCAGTATCTGGCCATCCTGCACGAGGACCGCGTCACGGGCATGCGGGATGGGAAAAGGGATTTTGGCCTCCAGATCGAGGTCCGTTGCTGGGACAGTGTGGATGCCCGATCTGCAGCGGCAACGAGACTGCCTTATGAAACGCTGGAGAAAATCGCCGGGAAGATCGTCAAAGAGGTCCCCGGCGTAGTCAGCGTGACCTATAACATCACGCCGAAACCGCCTTCAACCATCGAAGCGGTATAGCGGGAAATCGCTGCAGGGCCGCGACCTGCCTGCCGAAGAGAAAAAGCCCTTTCAATCGCCGGACAGGACGTCTTGAAATGAATGTCCCCCGGGTGTGGATCAGGGCAATGGCTGTCAGGAGAGGAACAGATCCTTGGTTGAAAAATTGGGTTCACTGGTGAGATTGACGCCCAGGCGCCTCAATCCTGCTTCGTCACCGGGAGTGGGGATGTGGGTGATGTGAACTTCGCAGCCTCTCAGTTCTTTGAGTTTTTCGATGGCCAGTTGCGCCGCCGGATTTGTAGTGGCGCTGATGCTGAGCGCAATCAGTGTTTCCTCCAGATCGAGACTGACAGACTTTTCATTGAGAATATCGGTCTTCATATTTCTCACGGAGTCGGTAATATACGAGGGCAACAAGGTGATCTTGGCCGGAATATCGGCCAGAGACTTAATGGCATGCAGGACCAGGCTCGACGCCGCATGCATCAGCGGGGAGTTATTCCCGGTGACGATGGCGCCGTCTTTCAGCTCGATGGCGGCGCCGCAATAAATACCCTCGTTTCCTTTGTTCCGTTCCTGCGCATCCTTGGCAGCCTGCCATGCGGGTCCGACGACACGGCGATCATCGGGATTGATTTTGAAGTTCTTGAGAAAGAGCTCGACTCTCTGAACCGTTTCCTTGTCGGCGAATCCCATGACATACTCGCAACGGTATCGGTAATAGCGTCGGATCACTTCCTGCTCGGCCGCCTGTCCGGCAATGTCGTCGTTGATAATCGCACATCCGGCCATGTTCACCCCCATATCCGTCGGTGAATTGTAGAACGAATTTCCGCCCGTGATTTTTTCGAGAATCCGTTTTACAACCGGGAACACCTCCACATCCCGGTTATAATTCACCGCCTTTTCATCATAGGCTTCGAGATGAAAGGGATCAATCAAGTTGAAATCCCGGATATCCGCCGTAGCCGCTTCGTAAGCCACATTCACCGGATGCTTGAGGGGCAGGTTCCAGATGGGAAAGGTTTCAAACTTTGCGTAACCGGCTCTGACGCCCCGCCGGTATTCGTGATACAGTTGCGAAAGACAGGTGGCAAGTTTGCCGCTTCCGGGTCCGGGGCCGGTCACAATCACCAACGGTTTATCGGTTTCAATGTATTCATTGGCGCCGTATCCCTCATCGCTCACAATCGCTTCGACGTTCGTAGGATACCCTTTTGTGAAGCGATGCGTGAAAACCCGGATGCCTCTCCTTTCCAGTTTGTTCTTGAAGAGTTGCGCCGCCGGCTGATTATCGAAACGGGTGATCACTACGCCCAGGACATTGACGCCCCAGCTCCTGAGATCGTCTATCAGCTTGAGGGCATCGGCATCATACGTGATGCCGAAATCGGCCCGGATTTTCTTTCTCTCTATGTCCCCCGCATAAATACAGAGCAGGATGTCGGACTTGTCTTTCAGCTCCTGGATCAGTCGCATTTTTACATTTGGATCGTAACCGGGCAGGACACGGGCTGCATGATAATCATAAAGCAATTTGCCCCCAAATTCGAGATAGAGCTTGTTATCGAACCGTTCAACTCGTTCGAGAATCTTCGCTGTCTGCTCACGGATGTATTTTTCGTTGTCGAATCCTATTGTGTCTCGCATGAACGAATGTACCCCCTGTGTTGATCGCCTCAGCTCGCTCAGATGTTCATTTACGCATTTGTGTCTGGTCTTATGAAATCATGATGTGTTTTTTTTGCTGTTTTGCGTGCCGGCACTATAGATTAAGCGGTCTCGTATGTCAAAAAATAAGTCTCGACCATTCGCGGCAAATCGGATAGACAAAAGAATCTTCCTCGGCCATAGACGACAGAAAAGAACACTATGATTCTCCTCACCCACCATACCGGCGAACCCCACGGCATATTGGGAGCTCAGCTCGCGGCAACCTATCTGACGAGAAACCTGAATATGCCTTCTATCGTCGTGGGGGTTGAACGGCAGTTTTCAAAAGAACACCTGTTAACGTTTCTCGACGACTACTATCGGGGAGACGAGCGGGTAATCGGGTTCTCCCATTTATGCGGGAGGAAAGATCTCCTGGAACTAATCGGCTCGGTAAAGGAACGAGGATTCTTCACCATTCTCGGCGGCCCCCAGGCGGAAGTGGACTATTATGGCGAGGCAGAGTCGGAAACCCACCCGATGAGGTTTCCGGGATTGCGCGGGGCGATTGACCTTGCCATCCAGGGCCCCGTTGACTTCATTCAGCGGGAACACGTTCGTTCAAGAAAAGGATGTCTCCGTTTTCCCTGGGGAAGAGATATCACCCTCCGGGCAGATTGGGCGAATATCTATACCTTCTCGGATCAACTCAAGAGGCTCGACGTGAAAACGGCGCAAGTACTGAATGCAATAGGCTGCCCCCATGCAAACAAGAAAAGCACGGTGCGGCTGCCCCTGCCTGAGGAGCTGAAAGAAAAATTGGATATGGACGTTGGGTGTTCTGGCTGCATCTTCTGCGACGTCGCACGGGATAAGGCTTATCACGGGCATATAGACCGTGACGCAGTCCTGTCCCAGATTGCCGACCTGCCTGACGAAGACGGAAGGAAGATACCGTTCGAAATTATAGACGAGTATCCCCTTGCCTCGTTAAAAATGATACTCGATAACGCCTACGGGGCAGGCATTGAGCTTTCTCAAATCAATCTCGTATGCAGGGTTGACGATATAAATGCCCATCGGGAGCTTCTCGGCGATGCGTTAACGGTCGCACAGGAACGGCGGATACGGATACTGTTTTCCTCCATCGGTTTCGAGTCGTTCAACGACAGAATCCTCCAATTTCTCAACAAGGGGATAACGGTCAAGGATATCGTTACCTGCGTCAATATTCTGAGGGAATTAAAGGATCAGTTCGGTGATTCCCTGCTTTACCGTATGGACGAGGGCGCCCATCACGGCTTTATCCATCCCACACCCTGGGATGACAGCGAAACCCTATCCGAAAATACCATGAACATCGCCATGTATCGGTTATTTGACGACATACTCCCGCCGCACAGCATTCCCCTCATCATACATCATTCTTCCTATCTCGGCGACTGGGTACGGCAGATTGAGTCTGCGCTGCCGGTAGCATTCAAGAGGGACGGCACATGGATCGAGTGGTGGAGCCAACCGGCACGTCTCGTGTAATTTACCTCATTGTTCCTGAGGCTTACCTGCGGCTGCTGCGCTATCCCGAAGGCATCCCGTTAGCCCATCTCTTCGAAGAACGGAAAGAGGCTCCCCAAGTGTCTGCCGGACCGGCGGATTTCATCCCCCGTTAAAGAAAAAAATGAATGGAACCGATATCATAGAATATCCCCCCCTGTCAGTTTGCTGCTGGAGAGGATGCATAAAAAGAGCGATAACCGCCGATATGAATATTTATCAATTATATCGGAATGATATAATGACGCCCCCCAAGGTGTTCGTCTCCAGCCGGAGGTATGCCCGGTGCCGGCGAGCGGAGGCATGACGGATCGGGAGGGGATATCCGGCTTCTGACACCGTCAAAAAAGCTGCAGGGGGCAATGCACACAGCCGTTGCCGATGAACAGCAAGCGAAAGGCGGACCGGACAAGTACTGACAAAAATGCATCAAATTCAAAAGGTTGTCAGCTATGAACCGGAGGCAATGGTTCTTGGGGAAAAAGATTTTATTGGTACAAGATTTGCTACAACGATCATATGCGTGAGGATAGCCGCCGGAAGGATGCCATGCGCGCGCGATCTCCTCATAAGGGCGCCTAAGCAAATCGGCGACATCGAAGCAAGCCCTCTCTTCCTGCGACGTGGGGTTCGCGAGAACGGGCGCACGCCGACTGAACCGACAGAGGGGATGCAATGCATACGAAATTATTGAAGACAGGGCTTGCAATAGCCGTTCTATTCATTGCGAGCATCTTTCTGCTTTCGAGATTTCTCATGCAACAGCAGGAAAAGGATAACATCCGTACGATCCAAGACAAAGGCACCCATTTCCTCAACCTCATCGCGCTCTACCCCATCATAGATTCCCCGCCGGAAAAACGGGCTTTTTTTCTGCGGACCGTGATTTCCAACCAGGAACTGCTCTACCTCGTGATCCACGACAAGACGGGCCGGGTCATCGTGAATCTGGCTCCCGGCAATGTTCTCGCCGCTATCCCGGCGGACATTCAGGCCTATTCCCTCACTTCCCCGGAGCTGACGACGCAGCGTTTCCGCCTCCGTGAGCCTGAGACAACCGTTTATGAATTTGCAAAACCGGTATTTGACAAGGGAGAGCGGACGGGAACGATCCGGCTGGGATTCAAACTTCCGGCGGCATCGGTCTTCTCCCCGGAGCACATAAGCTTTTTTTCCATGGTGATTTTTTTCAATCTTTCGGCAGTGTGTCTCCTGTATTTCGGGGTGGTCCTGGCGCTCAAACCCCTGAGGAACCGCTATCAGAGCCTTTCCCGGGAGGAGGGAGACATGCCGGATACGGCAAACAAACCGTCAACCGACAATAATCTCATCCCCCTGATTACCGACCTGGAACAATCGCTGGGCTTCATGCACAAAAAACTGGACGAGATACGGGGCACCAACATCGAGTTGACCTCAAAGTTGGGCGTGATGAACTTTGAGAAGAACCGGTATATCAAGACCCTCGATTCGATCAATTTCGGGATTCTGATCGTGGACATGCATAACGATATCTGGAACATCAATGAATATCTGCTCAAGCTGCTGCACCGGCAGCGGGAGGAGGTCATTGACCGCCCCGTGGCGGAGGTGTTCCCCCAGCGGGACGTGGTTTCGTTCATCACGCATCAGACCTTGATCGAGCATCAGGGGGGCTTGAATTACCGGGATACGTCCTTCCCTGACGAAGCGCCCGGCGAAATCTACCGGGTCACCCTTTCCCTCTTTCAGGGAACGGACAAAACGCCGATCGGAAAGGCGATTCTTTTTCGAAACATCACCAGCCTGAAGCTGGAGCAAAAGGCCCAGCAGGAATTTATCGCCCATATCGCCCATGAATTGATGACCCCCCTGACGAACATCAAATCGTACAGCGAAATCCTGATAGACGGCGAGGTGGAAAATGAGGAAATGCAAAAAGAGTTCTACAACACCATCAATCAGGAAACCACCCGCCTGAGCAAGCTGATTCAGAACCTGATGAGCATCTCAAGAATGGAGATGGGCAGTCTGACCGTCAACAAGGGGCTTCTGAGAACCGACTGGCTGGTGGACGGTTGCTTGTCCGCAATCGAAGCGTCGGCCCGCGATAAATCCATCACCATCGAAAAGAACCTTCCCGATGTTTTCCCCTCGATCATCGCGGACAAGGAACTTCTCAAAGCGGCCATCATCAATATCCTCGGCAATGCGGTGAAATATACGCCGGCAAACGGCAAGATCACCTTTTCCATCTTCGAAGAGCAGGATTCCGTGGTTTTCGACATCGCCGATACGGGATACGGGATATCCTCGGAAGACCTTCCCCATGTCTTTGACAAGTTCTACCGGTCCGGCAACCCCCAGGTGACCGCACAAACTGGCAGCGGCCTGGGACTGGCGATCGCCGCGGAAACCGTGCAGCTCCACCGTGGAAGGATCGATGTGGTAAGCTCGCTCGGCAAGGGAAGCCGATTCACCATCACGATGCCCAAGGAGGCGTACGTACTTGCAAACCAATAAGAAAATCCTTGTGGTTGATGATGAGGCGCACGTCCGGCGCGTGATCGAGCTGAAGTTGAAGAACCGAGGCTATCAGGTTCTCACTGCCACCAACGGACGGGAAGGTCTCGACCTGATCAGGATTGAGCAGCCGGATGCCGTGATCGTGGATCTCAACATGCCGGTGATGGACGGAGAATCCCTGTGTCGTCTGACCGATCCCCTGAAACGGGAGCGGCCGTTTCTGACCATCGTCATGACGGCGCGGATTTCGCCGGAAGAGCGAACCTGGATTGAAGAAATGAATGAAACCCAGTTTGTGGAAAAACCGTTCAGTCCTTCAAATCTGCTGGAACGGATCAACGCCTATTTTGGTATACGCTGATGCTGGATCTGCAACCGTTTGAAAACCTGTTTGCGAGCATATCCCGGATAACCGGCCTCCATCTGGATGTCGTTCATGAGGGAGAGTTCATCTCTGCGGGCGCTGCCGCGGCAAAAGAGAATGTTCTTGCCGAAGAGCTCCGTCAACTGTCCCTGCAGTCATGCTCACAGAAGAACTTCCAGCAGCGGACGATTCATGACCGTTTCCATCTGTTCGCCGTTCCGCTCACCTTAAACGGCGAGCAGATCGGCTCCCTGGCGGCGCACTGTGCGGCGGAAGGCCAGCTCGGCGCCCTGCTCAATTCCGGGGCAACGCCGGCTCCCTGTTCAGCGATCGTGCAGGAAACCCTGAACAACCTGGCCCGCCATATGGAATTCTGGTGGACCAACCAGCATGAGTCCGAGGAGATGGCCGAGCAGTTGGCCGAAAGTTTCGAGGAACTGCACCTCTATTCCAATATCACACCGCAGATCGAGGCGGCAGTGATGTCCCAGAAAAAATTCCAGCTCCTCCTCACGGATCTACAGGATATCATGCGGGTGGAGCTGGTCTTTTCCCGGTTCCCAACGAACCCGGATCTGAATGTGTTTGCCTTCCGGAAGCAGGGGCAGGAAGCCGCTGTAAAGCAGACTGCCTTCATCGATGCCCTGATCGGCGCCATTCCCTCCCATACGCTTGCCAAGCGGGAACGCTACTACATCGTAAACAATTCATCCCTGGCGCCGGCCTATCGCGACCTGCATCCCTCACCCTTCCGCTTTCTCGCCGTCACGATCCAGCACGGCGACAACGCCTACGGATGGCTGGGTTTGGTTTCCTTCAACATGGAGGAAATATTCCGCCGCAGCGAACTGCGCCTGCTCATATCCATTGCCGAGCAAATGGGCTTTGTCATGAAAAACTCGGCGCTGTTCAACGAACTGGGACAGTTCGTCATTGATGTCGTCCGGTCGCTCGTGCACACCATTGAAGCAAAAGATGTCTATACCCGCGGTCATTCGGAGCGGGTCAACCAGTTCAGCATGTTGATGGCGGAACAAATGAATCTGAGCAATGAGGAAAAGAAATTCCTCCACTGGGCGTCAACGCTGCACGATATCGGCAAGATCGGCATTCCCGAGGCCATCCTGAACAAGCCCGCATCGTTGAGCGACGACGAATACGCGGCAATCAAAAGCCATCCCGAAACGGGGTTTGCCATCCTGAAGCCGCTCCGTCCCCTGGCGGACTCGCTTCCCGGCATCCTTCATCACCATGAACGGTATGACGGCACCGGCTATCCGAAACGCCTCAAGGGGAACCAGATCCCGCTCATCGCCCGCATCATCGCCGTTGCCGATACCTTCGATGCAATCACCTCCGACCGGGCCTACCGGAAGACGCGATCTACCGAGGAAGCGCTCGCCATCATCACCGATGTGGCGGGCACCCAGCTTGATCCGGAACTCGTTTCGGTTTTCAAAGACATTCCCTTGAAGGAATCTGCATCGGGCGGACAAAACGACACTGTTCCGGGAGGCGGATAATTCCATGGCGGATTTGAAAATTGATACCCTGTCTATCGGATCGAGTATCGTTCTGACATTGAAGGAATCCCTGACCTATAAAAATTGCGAAGAGCTGGAAAAGCTCTTCGGCTCCCTGACCGGGGACAATAAGAACCGGATCATCGTCGACATGCAGGCGGTGACCTTCCTCGACAGCAAGGCCCTGGAGCTCTTGCTGTCCATGAACGATACCCTGAGCGGTCTGGGCGGTTCGCTGCGCCTCTTCGGACTCAATAGCGTCTGTCGTGACACCTTCATCGCCACGCGATTGATTAACGTATTTCATATCTATTCGGATATGCAGCATGCGCTGAGAAGGGAACTATGACAAAATATCGCATGCAGCCGAGAAAAAGACTGGGGGAGATGCTTGTCCATACGGGGAAAATCACCCCGGTGCAAATGGTGGAAATGCTCCGTTTGCACAAGGAACGGAACAAACCCCTGGGCCAGGTCCTGATTGACGAAGGCATCCTGACCGACGAGGAGCTGACGACCATTCTCAGCCAGCAGCTCGGCATCCCCCATATCTGGCTCCGCAAAGGTCTGGTCGACCCCCGGATCGTCCATATTGTCCCGAAGGAGAAGGCCCTGCAGTACCAGATCATTCCCATGTTTCGGGTCCATAATGTTCTTACCCTGGCCGTCACGGATCCCAATCTTCTTTTCGTTTTTGACGAGATCGCCAAGGTGACCGGCCTGGAAGTGCAGCCGGTGCTCTGCCGGGTCTCCGACATCGCCGAGGCCATCCGCGAGTGCTACAGGGACGAGGCGAGCATAGACGAGGTCTTGAGCAGCGCCGACGAGGCCGACATTGAGCTTATATCAGCCGTCCAGGATAAGAGCCTCAGCGAAATTACCGAGATGGCCGAAGGCAGCCCGGTCATCAACCTGACCAACCGGATCCTCATCCATGCTATCCGGGACGGCGCCAGCGACATTCATCTGGAGCCCCAGCGCGACAGTTTCCGGGTTCGGGTCCGCATTGACGGGCTCCTGTATGAACTGATGTCGCATAAAATTGAGATGCATCCGGCGGTCGTTTCGCGTCTCAAGGTCATGGCCAACCTGGATATCGCGGAACGGCGACTGCCGCAGGACGGCCGCATCCAGGTTCAGGCCGACGGGGTGACGATTGATCTCAGGTTCTCTTCCATGCCGACGATCCACGGTGAGAAGGTCGTCCTCAGAATCCTCGATCAGCGGAAGGCCATCCTGGATATCAACAAGCTCGGATTCGATCAAACCGTTCTGGAGCGGTTCAAAGCGCTCCTGAAGCGGCCCTACGGTCTTTTCCTGGCCTGCGGTCCCACGGGAAGCGGGAAAACAACGTCCCTCTATTCGGGAATTACGCTGCTCAACACGCTGGAAAAAAACATTGTCACCATTGAAGACCCCGTCGAGTACCAGTTGAACGGCATCAACCAGAATCAGGTGAAGGACGCCATCGGGCTGACCTTCGCCAAATATTTGAAGCATGCCTTGCGGCAGGACCCCGACATCATCATGGTCGGCGAGATCCGGGATCGGGAGACGGCGGATATTGCCATTCAGGCCTCGCTTACCGGCCACCTGGTTCTCTCGACGCTCCATACCAACGACAGCGCCAGCGCCGTAACGAGGCTGCTCGAAATGGGCATCGAACCCTATCTCATATCCTCCGCCCTGATCGCCTCCCTGTCGCAGCGGCTGGTGCGCACCATCTGTCCAAAATGCAGGGAAACCTATTTTCCGCCGAAGGCGGTCCAGAAGGAACTGGGTGCCGAGGAAGATAAACAACTCCGTTTATACCGGGGGAAGGGCTGTTCAGACTGTTATGACTCCGGCTTTAAGGGAAGGATCGCCATTTATGAGCTCCTCGAAATGGATGCGACTCTTCAATCGCTGATCCTGAAGAACCCGACCATCGACGTTCTGAAACAACATCTGCAGGAGGGGGGACACAAATCCCTGAAGGATGTGGGACACGAAAAAGTCCTGGAGGGCATAACGACCATTGAAGAGGTCAGACGTGCCACCACTATTGATACGTAGGAAACGGCAACCATGGCAATCAGCATCAGTCGGGTAAAAACGCTTTCGGGGGAGCAATCCCGGAATGCCGCGTCGGACACCATTCCTGCGAAATGGGAGGAACTGATCGGGCACCTCCGGAAGCCGGTCAGCTCCGGTGAACTGATTTTCTTCACCTCGCAGCTGTCGCTGATGATGGAGGTCGGCACATCCCTGGCGGTTGCGCTCCGCGCGACGGCCGAGCAGAACAAGAATCCCCGATTCAAGACCATCATCGAATCCATGCTGCGGGACGTCGAGGAGGGACACCAACTCTCCGATGCCATGAGCCGTCATCCGCGCGTCTTTAACAACGTCTTCATCAGCATGGTGAAAGCCGGCGAATCCGGAGGGTTTCTCAAAAAGACCCTCGACGGTATCACGGCCATGCAGGAAAAGCGGAAGGCCCTGGTGACGCAACTGCGGACAACCCTCACCTATCCGGTTATCCTCTGCATTATGGCGATTGCGGTGGTCATCTTTGTCCTCGTGGGCATCCTGCCCAAATTCGCCGTCCTGTTCGCCGGCAAGGAACGAGTTCTGCCCCTGTCCACGCGCTTTCTCATGGCGGCCAGCTCGTTTCTGCAGAATTACTGGTGGCTGCTCGTCGTCGTTCTGTTCGGCGCCCTGATCGCCCTCAAGGCATTCCTCAAGAGCCATCGCGGCAAGGAACTCACGGACCGATTGATCCTGACCATGCCGGTCATCGGCCCGGTCGCCAACAAGATCTACACCAGCCAGTTATTGCGGACCCTCGGAAACCTGATGGACAGCCAGGTGCCGCTGCTCCAAGCCCTGAAAGCCACGCATTCCACGTTCAGCAACCGGCATTTTTCCCGTTTCATCGAGGAATTGCAGGATCACGTGGAACAGGGCGGCCGTCTTTCCCTGCCCTTTGCAAAGAATCCCTATATCATGGAGTCCGTAAAACAGATGGTGGCCACGGGGGAAGAGGTGGGCAACTTGTCCAGGGTCATGCTGCGGCTGGCCGATTTCTATGATATTGAAGTGGACCGTGAACTCAAAATTGTAGGTTCCCTGATCGAGCCGCTGGCCTTGATCATGATGGGCATCGTCGTGGGATTGATCGTCTCCTCGGTGATACTCCCCATATTCAGGATCGCCAGCGCGGTCCACTGACAGTCTGTTGAAAAACGCCCGTCTGCGGCTCTGTTCCTTCGCCATTCGACGTACCGACAAAGTACGCCTCATGGCTCAGGACCGGGAGCGCATTCCGAATGCCACCGTTAGGTGGGATGAGGGGCGCAAGAGGAACTATTGTTTTCCTTACCGGGAATTCCTGCCAGGCGGGCAGGGATTCAATTCGGGGGCCTTGCATTCAGGCATTTTTGAACAGACTGCAAAGGCTGCTTTTTCCGCACCCTGTTAGAGGCGATAACCGAAAAGCGGGTGGGTGGATCGCCTTTGAGCGCATCCACAGGAAGCTTGTACTCCTTGCACCCGCCACGGGAGGGTACAAATGGCGAAGAATAACTTGACTTTTTTACCATCGGTCATTACAGTTTAGGCCGATGCAGCAGTGTAGACGGTGAATTCGGCAGCGAGCGCATTCCCCGCGGCTTGGCTTTGGGGTAAGCGAGCGAATGCTGAGTGATGTTGTTTCTTGAAGAAGCGAAAATTCTCCGCAGCGCGCCGCGGAGAGCTTCAATTTCCCCGACGAACCCCTGCGGAGGGTGCAGCGTATGAACAAACCAACAGGACAGCGAATACCGGGATATCGAAGCGAATCCGGATTTACCCTGATAGAAATGATTATCGTCATCATTATCCTGGGAATTCTCGCCATGATTATCATCCCTCAGGTGACGGTTTCCACGGATGATGCGAAGGTCAGTTCACTGAAAGCCAATTTGACATCCCTGCGGAGCTCCATCGAGGTCTATTACGCCCAGCATAACATGACCTATCCCGGCATCAAAAAGGCAACCGACGGGACCACGGCCACGGCTACGGCCGACGAGGCCTTGGCGGCGTTCTCGGCCCAGCTCCTGCAGTACTCCGATGCCACCGGGAAGGTATCGACCACGGCCGATGCCGCCTATCCCTACGGCCCCTATATCAAGAACAACAAGCTGCCCGATAATCCCTACAAGGACAACACCGTTGTTTGCGATCTCACGGTGACCGATCTTACGGCGGCGCGGGCCGCTGACGGAACGACGGGATGGAAATACCTGCCGAAGATCGGCGTCCTGTTCGCCAATGACAACGGGACATCCGGAGGCGTCAACCATTCAACCTACTGATCGTCGCGCCGGGGATGGAGGTCAAGACGGCTTTTGCGGAAAAACGGGGGTTTTACACTTTTAGACCTGATCCTGGTCATCTTGATCATCGGCGTTCTGGGAGTGGTTATCGTTCCCCAGTATTTTTCCCTGACGGATCAGGCAAAGCTGGACGAGGGAGCCGCCGAACTGGTATCCGCCCTTCAGTACGCCGGGAACCTGGCGGTTCAGCACCAGCGGCCTTTCGGCGTCAGGGCCAGCGTGACGGATAACTCCTTCAGCGTGTTCGACACGGCCCCCAAACCCAACACCGTCCCCCCCGCACAGCCGAACAACCTGCCCCCGGTTGATGCCGACGGAATCGTTCTCAATCCGCTCGACAAAACGTGGTATTCTAAGAGCTTCAATACCCTTCAATCCTTTCAGGGGGTCAAGATCGCCGCCGTTCCCGCAGGTGGAGAGGTGCGCTTCTATCCCGACGGTCACTCAGGCGCCACAGACAGCCTGTTCACGGTTTCCTACGCCGCCCGGCAGAAGACCATTGCCGTGAACGGTACGACCGGCCAGATAACCGTTCAGTAGCGCTTGACGGAGCATGACATGAGTCCTTTAAAACTACACCGGCGACCGCATCGAGGAACCAGCGACGGCTTTACGCTGTTCGAAATCCTCATCGCCATCCTGATCATGGTAATCGCCATCGTCCCCATGATACAGGCCTTCGGCCCGGCGCTCTTCTTCACCGGGACGGAAGAGGGTGTCAGCGTCTTCACCAACCAGGCCAGGCATACCCTCAACCGCATCGCCGCCGCGGATTTCGGAACCCTGGACGCCCTCGTACAGAATAATCAGGCAAATCCCGTAAATCTGGATAGCTTCTTCGGCGCAGGTCAGGAGTCCTTTTCCTTCCGGGGCGTTACCTATACGCCGCGTGTCGTGATCACCGATATTAGCGGCGGCAGCGGCGGACTCCTCGATATTTCCGTAAGCATTGACCAGATTACGGTGAGAACGAGCAAGGCAAATTATTGAATATGGGACTCGAACGAAACAGCCGGGGATTTACCCTAATCGAACTGCTCATCAGCGTGCTCATTCTGGGGATCATCGCCGTCGGGCTTCAACAGACCCTCGCGGCGGCCATCCGCTCCTACGCGGATACGACAAACAAACCGGCGCTCCTCGCACAGGCCCGGTTTGCCATGGAACGGATGGTCCTGTTCGCCGAGGAAACGGACACGATAGCCAATCCCGCCGGCGTCGGCGGCGAAGAGGTGCTGAAGGTCGGTGAACGCATAGCGGACACGTACAACAATACGACCCACGCCTATGCCGTCGGGGGTGACGGCTATCTCGATGCGGACAGCGACCAGGATCAGCTTGTGAACGAACATGCCGTTGACCTCGGTGAACCGGTGCAGTTCGTAACCTTTGACCTGGACAAGACCGATGCCGACAACTGGAAACTCATGGAGCAGACCCCCGACTACGGCACCGCAGCGCTCGCCGATTACACGGCAAAGAGGGTGGTCTGTGAGCGTGTCACCGCCTTCAGCTGCAGCCGCCTGTCCCCAAACCTGATCGAAATCCGCCTGACGCTCGGCAAGGACCGGGAAACGGCAACACTCACCACCTGCGTCAGGGCCCGCTTCGCGGAGTAGCAGCCTGCAAATACGGCTTTTGGTAATCTGAGGGGGGATCGTATGCGGAACCGGGGTTTTATCATCATCGCCATGTTGTTTCTCCTGCTGCTCTTGAGCATCACGGCCATTGCCGTCAACGGGCGAACGGGGCTCCAGGCCCGGATGGCCTTCAATCAGCACCGGACGATCCAGACCTACCTCGACCAGCTCGCCGTTATCGAACAGTCGGTCTGGAAACTCACCGGCGATGTCTGCTGGCGGACCTCCGGCGAGGCATATTCGTATAACGGCACCGCATACACCCGCATGATGCTCGATGCCGCGCAGGCGGGCTACGGCGATGCCGTGGCTGTATCCGTCTTCGCGCCAAACGCTGAGCAGTCGCTTCGGATGACCCTTCGGCACTACCTGGATACCGCCTTTCAGACGAGGAGCCCCCGCCAGATCTGCGCGGACAGCGCGGGCAACATCTATTTCGCGGACAGCATTAACCACTCGGTCTGGAAAATTGATGCCGCGATGAGCAGTATCACGCGCGTCGTCGGCGTCGGCACGAGCGGCGCCGGCGGCGATGGCGGCGCCGCCGCCCAGGCCCAGTTGAACGCGCCCGAAAGCGTCGCAACCGATGTATTGGGGAATCTCTACATCGCCGATACGGGAAACAGCAGGATCCGCAGGGTGGATCCCCTGGGCCGGATCAGCACCTATGCGGGAACGGGAACGGCGGGCTACAGCGGCGACAGCGGCCTGGCGATCAGCGCCTCATTGAACACCCCCAAGGGGGTTTTTGCGGATTCCTCGGGCAACCTCTATATTGCGGACACGGGAAATTGCATGATCCGCAAGGTGGACGTCGCCTCGAAGATCATCACCCGGATCGCCGGGAAAACTGAGGGCGGCTTGCCGTCCTGCGGAGCGGCCATTGACAACGTCCCGGCCGGGGAGGACCGGTTCCTGGCCCCCCGCGGCATTTACCGGGCCGCCTCGGGAACGATCTATGTGGCCGACACGGGCAATGACCGGATCAGGAAATTCACGGAAGGGGGGAACACCACAACCTTTGCCGGAGGCGGCGCTTCCTGGTTGGACAACATACCGGCAACCACCGCCAGAATGACCGCCCCGCAGGGCATCTCCGGCGACGCGGCGGGCAACATCTATCTGGCCGACACCGCGAGCCACTGGATTCGCATGGTGGACGCGGCGGGGATGATCAGCACCGCAGCGGGGATCAATCTTACCGCCGGTTACAGCGGCGACGGCGGGCCGGCGACGGCAGCCCAGGTTGATTCCCCCGCCGGGATCTGCGCCCTCGGCTCCGGCAACCTGGTGATCGCCGATACGGGAAACAGCACCCTCCGCCGGGTGGACAGGGCCACGGGCATTATTTCGACGCTGCCCATGATCGCGGTGCCAAGCCTGAATACGCCCAATCATGTCGCCGCCTATTATGCCATAGCCGCAGGGAAGCATTACCTCTTCATCGCCGATACGGCGAATCACCGCATCCGGAAACTCGATGCCGCCACCAACGCCATGACGACGGTGGCGGGAACCGGCGAAGAAGGCTTCGGGGGCGACAATAAAGTGGCCACGCTCGCCAAGCTCAGCAACCCGGCAGGCGTCTTTGCGGACACGGCGGGCAATTTCTACATTGCCGACTCAGGGAACAACCGTATCAGGAAGGTGGCGGTCGTAAACGGAAAAATTGATACCGTAGTCGGCAAAGGCACGGCGGGATATTCCGGAGACGGCGGCCCGCCGCTCAAAGCGGAACTGAACAACCCCCGGAACATCTCCCAGGACGCCGCCGGGAATTTCTATATCGCCGATTCGGGAAATCACTGTATCCGAAAGCTGATCGCCATATCGCAATCAATTACGACCATAGCCGGCACCGGCGTGGCGGGGTATTCCGGTGACGGCGGCCCGTCAACGAGCGCTAAACTCAACAATCCCGTGAGCGTCTCTGTGGACGCCGCCGGGAATCTCACTATCGCCGATTCCGGAAACAACTGCATCCGCAAGGTGGACGCCGCATCGCAAACGATTACGACCATAGCCGGCACCGGCGTGGCGGGCTATTCCGGCGACGGAGGGCCCGCAACGGGGGCGACACTCAACGCCCCCGGCGACGCATTGCAGGATGCGGGCGGAAATGTCACTATCGCCGATACCGGCAATCATGCCCTCCGGGTCGTGAGCGCCTATGACGGGAAGATCAGGACGATTGCCGGCCTCTATCCCGCGAACGGCGGGTTCAATGGAGATGCGATTCCCGCGGCAACGGCAAAATTGAATGCCCCGGGCGGCATCGCGCTCACGGGAAGCCGGGGCGGCGGCAGGATCTATATCAGCGATACGGCAAACAACCGGATCCGGATCATGAAATTAAAAAACCTGAAGGAACTGCATTAGCCCGTAAGATATCCTGATTTTCATCACCGAATAGTCAAAAAATTGACCATCCCCTCTAATATTTCACCTTCCCGCCTGACAGAAAACCTGTTTATTACCCCGATGGAACTCCCTGCTCATGGAGCGGCGCTTCCTGTTAAGAAACAGATAGTTCCTTCATTGCAGCGATGAACCCGCCTGGAAGGCGGGGTTTGCAGAGGGCGCCCCCGTTTATTCATTGACGTCACCTGCAGTGATTCCCGGCGTTTTCTTTTTTTGGCAGAATACTTGCATAATGTCTTCATGATGTTGACGATAGAGACCATTATTACGGGAACAGGACCCATTTCACATTTTCTCGGCTCCAAGCTATAGATCGAAACCTATGCCTACGATCATGATCAAATACCCGATTGGGGTAGATATGAGCGCAAATCACCTTGCCGCCGCTCAACTGCAACGACAGCGAAACGGACCGGCCATCCGGGCGCTCTCCTATCATGAGCTGGATGAGGGCGAGACCGATGATGCCCGCATGGTCGCCCTGCTCAAGGATATTGCCGAAGACGGGGCATTCTCCGGCCGTCACGTCGTGCTCAGCATCCCCGTAAAACATCTGTCCATCTTCCCGATAGTCATCCAGGTCGGCAAACAGGAAACCCTGGAAGATGCCATCCTGCGGGAGTCGGAAAAATATCTCCCCTTCCCCATCGAGGAAGCCGTCATTGACTATCCCTGCCTGACCCGGGAATCCGATGGAGATCCCGACCGATACAAGACAACCATCGTTGCCGCCCGGCAGAGCATGATCGGCAACTATCTTACGCTGTTGAACCGGGCTGGCTTTGTCGTCGGCGCCGTTGATTTCGCCGTCTCCGCTCTGCTCCGTCTGCACCAGTCGTTCTACACCATGACGGAAAACCCCGTTATCCTCTGTCACATCGGACCGGTAAGAAGCCTCATCGCCGCCGTCACCGGGGACAGCATCATCATCCAGAGCGACGTCGCCTGGGGATCCCGCCAGCTCGTCGGCAGGATTCTTTCCGACATCGGTCTCTCAAACGATCGCGGCAGCGCATACGTCCTGTTGAAGAAATACGGCGTGGGGTTTGAGGGCGCCCCGGCAGGGTCGGTCGGGACGGATTCCGGCGGCGAGACCGCCGACGTGGGCAAAACCATCTCCCGCATTCTGGTCCCCTACATTGATGAAATCCAGTATGAACTGCACAAGATCATCAGTTATGTGCGGTCGGAAAAACAGAACCCCGTCTTTGACGGCCTGTTTCTCTACGGCCATGCCTCGCACATCCATCATCTCGACCGTTACCTCGAAAAGCGCATGGATATGCCCGCCACCCTGGTTGACCCGCTGGCAGCCATGACGAATGACCGCAATCAGTTCCCGCGGAACGATTCCGCAGAGGGGACCTTTGCCCTTGCGCTGGGACTGGCAATACGGAGGATATCATGGCTCTGAGAGACATTAATCTGATTCCTCCGCAGAACCTGGAAAAACGGCGAATGAAACGACATCTGCTCCTGTGGTCGGGATGTCTGCTGGGCGCCCTCGGCCTGATCTGCTGCATCTATCTCCTGCAGGCGTATACGATCCATATCCAGAAGCAGCGCCTGAATCTGACGGCCGATATCCCGCTCAAGTTGCACGGCGCCCTTGAGGAAATGAAACGCCTCCAGGCAAACCAGGAAAAACTCGGCCAGCAGAAAATGGTCATGGGCGCCATCTTGAAGAAGAGCCAGTCCTACTCCCTGGTCCTGCACCGGCTTGCCGACATCATGAATGAGAATACGTGGCTTTCGCAACTGACCATTGACGGCAGCAATGACAAGGAATCCGAAATCCGCCTGATCCTGAACGGGTCATCCACCTCGAACGTCTACCTGGGCGATTTTCTCAATCGCCTGTCCACGGACACGCTGTTCCGTGCGGTGATCCTGAAATTCGCGAACGAGGGGGGGGGAGAACAAGCGTGGCCGGTCAGAGCGGTCCGGCCGGCCAAGCTGATCAACTTTCAGATTGAGTGCAGTCTGCAGAAAGGATAGCCCCTGATGACAATAAGCCCCCGGAACCTGGACCGCATATGTCTCACCGTGGTAATCATCAGTTCGCTCCTCTTCGGCTACTGGATGCTGCAGTTGGGATTCAAGCAACAGATAGCGATCCGCCAGGAAAAACAACTGCGGATACAACAAACGAAGGACCTGAAACTGGCCGAGGCCAACCTGAAACTGCAGAAGGCGGGCATCGAAACGGTAAGGGGCAATATCAAAACCTTAAATATGCGGATACCGGAAAAAAGCGATATGGGGACCCTGCTGAAGGAGCTGGACGGATTGATGAAAAAACGGGATATCGTGCTGATCACCGTGCAACCCCAGACGCCGGTCAAGGAAAAACTCTACACGCGGATCCCGCTCCGTCTCGTGTTCAAGGGTTCCTTTTTCAACATCTCCTCGCTGCTTCAGGACCTTGAATCCATGAACCGATTGGTGGTGATGGAAAAAATGATCATCGGGAAAAACAGTCTGACACGGGATTGCCAGGCAGACCTGACGGCGCTCGTGTTCGAACGCGACCGCGTGCCGGTTACCTCGTGAGGCGGAATCTGCTATGAACAGTCCCGGCAATGAAAAAAACAAACTGATCCTTATCGCCCTCCTCTCGCTCGTATTCGTTCTGGTCGCGTATGTTCGTTTCTTCCATAATGCCGGAATTCATGGTACAAGCAGCCCCGTTGCACCCGTGGGGACATTCGCGGCCGTTCTCCAGCCGCCGGGTGTGGGAGCGGGACCGGGCGGGGAAACGCTTGACACGAATTTCCCGGCTCCAAGAACGATAACGCGGGACATCTTCGCCCCGGGCCGGGTTGAATTCGTCGCAGGAGGATCAAAAGAATCCCCGCAGGGAACCGGGGAGGCCATGCCGGAGCTCATGTTCAAGCTGAGCGGCGTGATGGCCGATCAGGGATCCGCCATTGCCATCATTAACGGGAAATTTCTTAAAAAGGGAGATTGGATTGAGGAGTATCAGCTCATCGGAATCTATGACGGCAAGGTCGTGTTAAACGGAAACGGCGGACAGAAGATTGTTTTAAATCTCCTGAAAACAATGGACAAACAATTCTGAGGGCGGTGAGGAACATGACTTCCCCAAGAGTACTGATTTTGGCAATGCTGGTAACGGCGTGTGTGGCGTTTTACTGGCAGGATTCGGTTGGCGCGGCGAAAGCGGCCGATGAAACCGAGCAGGCCGTTGCATCGTCGAAGCCGAGCGTGGGCGGAGAACCCGCGATTTCCCTGAATTTCAACGAGGGCGATATCCGGGAGCTCCTCCTGGCGCTGGCCATGAAGCAGAACGTGAGCATCGTGATGTCCCAGGACGTAACCGGCAAGGTCTCGATCCACCTCAACCGCGCAACCCTCGACGAAGCCGTGACATCCATCGCCATGGCAGGGGGATATCAGTGCCGCAGGGAAAAGGGGACCTATTTCATCTATAAGACAAAGGATGTGCGGGACCCGCAAGCCGACCGGCTGCAAATCAAGGTCTTCAAACTCAAGTTCATCAAGACGGACAAGGTACAGGATATTCTGGGCGCCCTTCCCGGCATCCGGACGATCAAGATTCACGAGGACTCGAAATCCGTCATCGTGGAGGATACGCCGGAAAATGTCGCGAAGATCGAGGCCATCCTCGCGGCCTGGGATACGGTACCCAAGCAGGTGCTCATCGAGGCCCAGATACTGCAGATCAGCCTTACGGACGAGATGTCCATGGGGGTAGACTGGACCAAGGTGTTCGGGGACGTTTCCATCGGCACGGCAGGCGCCTTCACGACAAATGCCGGTCTGGTGGGCAGCATCAGGACGGGAGTCGGAAGCGCCCACCAGTTCACGGCGGCGATCAACGCCTTGCAGACCAAGACGAAGGTCAACACCCTTTCGTCGCCGAAGATCCTGGCCGTCAACGGCAGGCAGGCCCAAGTCCAGGTGGGCGGCAAGCAGGGATACAAGACGACGACGACGAATATGGGCGTAACGCAGGAGACGGTCCAGTTCCTGGATACGGGAACCATTCTCGACATCACCCCCTTCATAGACAACGACGGGAACATCCAGCTCACCGTGCAGCCGAAAATCAACTCCGTCCGTTTTGACACACTGGGGAATCCGGTGCTCAGCACCACGTCGGTCTCGACAACTCTGATTGCAAAAAGCAACCAGACCATCTTCATCGGCGGCCTCATCGAGAATACCGCATCGCAGACGCGACGGATGATCCCCTGGCTCGGCAGGATTCCCATTCTCGGCTTTCTGTTCGGCCTGACAAACCCGAGTGTGGGCAAAACCGAACTCGTTGTCCTGATTACCCCCCAGATCCTGGAGGCGGAGATTCAGAAAACCTCTGCGGAGGCCCAGAAGACGACGGACAGGGCGCGTGAAAAATTCCGGGAAGACCCATCGGCGTACGATGAACTGCGGGATACCCTGTCCCCGAAACCTTCGACGCCCTGATGGCATTGCCCAAAAAAAGTCGGCACCGTCACAAGAAAAATCACGGGAGAACGTTCATGATCCCTATCGTATCGGTGGTGGGAAAATCGGATTCGGGAAAGACGACGCTCATCGAAAAAATCATTCCCGAACTCACCAGGAGGGGCTACCGCGTGGCCACGGTCAAGCACGACGTCCACGGTTTTGACATTGACCGGGAAGGAAAGGACAGCTGGCGGCACAAAAAGGCCGGGGCACGCCAGACGATCATTTCCTCGCCGCGGAAGGTGGCGGTGATCGAAGACGTGGAGAAGGACCATGACCTTTCCGAAATCCGCGACAAATACGTGCGGGACGTGGACATCATCCTCACCGAAGGCTACAAGGGGAATCCCTACCCCAAGATAGAGGTCTTCCGTGCGGAACTGAAACGCCCCCCTCTCTGTACGAAAGAGGACAACCTCATCGCCATTTTAAGCAATCAGCCGCTCGATAGGGGAGTCCCCTGCCTCGACATCAACGATGCCGCCGGGATCGCCGACCTGATCGTGGCAACGTTTCTTAAATAACCCGTCATTTCGAGTGAAACGAGAAATCTTAACGAATAGAGTGAAGCTCTCCGCTCAGAGAGCGGGGCTTGCGGAGGGCGCCCCGATCACCGTTGGAGGCGACGGATGAGACGGACGGAGTTGTTACCGGAGATCCGGAAGATGCAATTTGAAGAGGTGCATGAGGGATGGAGGGAGCGTCGGCGGACGCAGCCTTCTTTCCGTCACGCTCCGATGGATAGCATGATAGCGGTTGAGGAGTCGTTAAGCTTATGCCCGGTAGAGGAGTGCGCTGAGTCCCTGAAAAACAGCCCTCTCATGCCGCCATTCATACGTAACAAGGGTGATTTTTAATCCCCTGAGATTTTCCCCGGAAATGGCCTCGGCGCCGGCGGGAACAACAAGGATACGTTGCGGATCCCCGGGAAAATTGAGGCCGGCGAGGAGCAGCCGGGTTATTCCCGCCTGCAGCCCCACGAGCGACAGATCCGTTCTCACCTCGAAAACAGCCGCCACCTGTCCGGTTTTTGCCCCTCCATCCAGGATGAAAAGATCGCACCTCCCGTCATTGGCAATCGGGCAACCATCCCGCTTGAGCGCCTCGGATAAATCACGGACCACCAGGTCGTGATCGCACTCGGCCTCCAGGTCCCTTTCAAACTTGCCGTATTTCGCCCCGATGAGTTCTTCCCGAAAATCGTGCTCGGCAAAGGATATTTCCATTTGCGGGCGGCGGGAGTTGTCCGCGACGGTTTTTATTCGGTCAATCTTGCGGACAAACTGCGCGATCTGCCGGGCACAGTGCGGCGAGCCGAGCAGGCCGATCAGGGTCACCGTGTTTTCCTCCGCGCCGTCCTCCACGGTGGCCCATACACCCCGGTAATGGCTTTCGAAGAGGGTCTTGCCGATCCCCTTTTTGCCGCCGCCGATCTTGCCGCGGTGCACCACGAAAACCCGTCCGGCATTGTCCCGTGCCAGGGCGCCTCCCGTTTTCCGGTCAATGCCCCGGACGGGAAAATTGATCTCGCAGGTGATGGAGATATCGTCTCCCGGCGCCGGCCTGCCGATGCCGAACACATTCCAGTACCGGTCCTCCGACATCTTCCGGGAAAAAAACCATATCCCCAGACGCTCCGACCAGAAAACACCGGCTTTGAAGCTCGCCCCCGGATGACCAAGTTTCACAGTAATCTTTTCATCCGCAAAGGGTTTGAGGTTTTTTACGAATTGCCGCTGTCCCCGGCGGATCGCCGCTTCGTCTTCAATAATTCTCACCATGATTCTCTCCTTAATCCAGCCGTTTCCTGAAACGGCCGATGGCCCCGGCAAAGACGGCGACGCCAAGGATGGCGAGCGCCAGAAACTGGGGCCAGAGAATGCCCATGCCCACGCCTTTCAGAAAGATGCCACGGATGATGACCAGAAAATACCTGAGAGGATTCAGGTACGTCAACCATTGCACGAAGAGCGGCATATTGGCAATGGGAAAAACGAAGCCGCTGAGCATGAAAAAAGGAAGGATGAAAAAGAACGTCGTCATCATCGCCTGCTGTTGCGTCGCCGAAACAGTGGAGATGAAGAGCCCCACCCCCAGCGTGCTCAGGAGGAACAGACAGGATGCACCGAGAAGCAAAAGGGCGCTCCCGGACAGGGGGAGGCTGAACCAGATCATGGCAAAGGCGGTGACGACCACCATCTGGGCGAGCGAAATGATGATGTAGGGGATCGTCTTGCCGGCGACAAGTTCCGCGGGTGTAAGGGGGGTTACGATCAACTGCTCCATCGTGCCGATCTCCTTTTCCTTGATAATCGCCATGGAGGTGAAGAGCAGGGAAATAAGCATGATGAGAAAAGCGACGATGCCGGGGACGAAGAAGTGCTGACTGTCGAGGTTCGGATTGTACCAGGTTCTGATCCGCAGGTCTACCCTGCCGTACGCGAGCTGCCGGCGGTAAAGCTCATCCAGCAATTCCCGATTGAGCTTGTCCATGACCGATAAGGCATAGGCGATGCGGAGCGAAGCCATGTTGCTCATGCTGCCGTCCACCAGCACCTGAACCGTGGCCGTATCGCCCCGCCTGATCTGCGTGCTGAAATCGGGGCCGATCTTGATCCCCATATCCGCCTCTTTTCGGAGAAGCGCCTCTTCCAGTCCGCGCGGATCTGCGGACGGCGAGACGATCCGGAAAATCCTATTGCCGAGGAGCGCGTCGGCAACCATGCGGCTCTCACGGGTACGCGCCTGGTCGAGAAAGGCGACGCGGATGTCCCGGATGTCGTAATTGACCACGTACCCGAAAACGAGCAGCTGGATGAGCGGCGTAATGACGAGCAGCGGACGGTTTCGCTTGTCCCGGAAAAGCTGGATGAATTCCTTGCGCACCAGTTCGCGGATGCGGAGCCAGTTCATATCAGATCCCCTCCCACTTCAGCATCCGGCAATTCAACACCAAGAGGATCAGGAACATGGCCGCAAGCACCAGAAAGCTCGGCCACAGGTGGGCCAAGCCGAGGTTCCTGAGATAAATGCCGTTTAAGATGTTGATGTAATATGTGGCGGGGACGACAGCGGAAAAAAACCTCAGGACAAAAGGCATGTTCGCCACGGGAAAAACAAAATCGGACAGCAGCAGCGAGGGGAGGTAGGTAATGAGAACCGCCATCTGATTTGCCACCAGTTGCGATTTGGTGAGGATGGAAATAAGAAGCCCCAACGCCAGGGCGACGGCCAGGTAGAGGGTGGAGGCCAGGATCATGAGCCAGAAGCCGGATTTCATGACCACGCCGAACAAGAGCTGCCCCATGAGCACCGCCACGAGGACATCGCTCATCCCGATCAGGAAATAGGGGATGGACTTCCCGATCAGGAGTTCTTCCGCCCGGATGGGCAGGGAGCGGATTGTTTCCATCGTGCCGTTTTCATACTCACGGGCGATGACGAGCGATGTCAGCATGGCCCCCACGATCATGATGATGACGGCGATGATGCCGGGGATGATGAAGTTCCGGCTTTCCAGGTCCTCGTTGAACCAGACCCGGATGCGGGTCTCTATGGGCGTCCTGATCCGCTCCATCCCCCTCACGTTGAGAAAATCGAGCAGAAGCTGCCCATTATAACGCTCCATGAAGGCGCTGATATATCCCCTCGTTATGCCGGCAAAGTTCGGATCGCTGCCGTCGAGAAGCACCTGCAGCGGGGCATCTCGTCCGGCCCTGATGCTGCCGGTCCAGCGGGGAGGAATCACCACGGCCAGGGCGGCCCGCCCTTCGTCCAGGTATTGGGTAACCGCTGCCGTATCGGGAAGAAAAGCGATGATCTGAAAATAGGGAGAAGCATCGAGCTTACGGAGAAGATCACGGCTTAAGGCTGTTCTGTCGTGATCCACAACCACGGTTTCCACATTGTCCACATCGAGGCTGAGTGCATAGCCGAACAGCAGAATGAGCAATAGCGGGATGGCAAAGGCAAGGAAGAGGCTCCGAAAGTCCCTGAGGAGATGATAAAATTCTTTGCGGGCAATGGCCCGGACATGCACAACGTTCAATGGTTCCTCCGGGACATGAGCGTTATGAAGGCATCGTTTAACGTCGCGTCCGGACGGTCGGGGCACGTCTCGGCGATAATATCCGCCGGTGCGCCGAGCGTCACGATGTTCCCCTCGTTGATCATCACGATTCGCCGGCAGTTCATGACCTCGTCCATGTAATGGGTCGTTACAAAGACGGTCACGCCCTGTGCCGCGAGTTGGCCGATGAAGTCCCAGAAGTGACGCCTCGTAATGGGATCAACGCCGGACGTGGGCTCATCGAGGAAGAGGATTTCCGGCCGGTGCAGCAAGGCGCACCCCAAGGCCAGGCGCTGGCGCCACCCCGGCGGCAGTTCCCTGGTCAGCCTGAAGGCCGCGTCCTTTAAGTGGGTCAGTTCCAGGATCCACGCGGTTCTTTCCTGCCACAGTTCCTGCGCCACACCGTAGATGCCGAGGTAAAAACGGATGTTCTCGAGTGGAGTCAGGTCCTCGTACAGGGAAAACTTCTGCGACATGTAGCCGATTGCATGCTTGATCTGCTCCGATTCGGTGACGATGTCGTGCCCCGCGACATGGCCGGAACCGGACGTGGGGGTGATGATGCCGCAGAGCATGCGGATCGTGGTGGATTTGCCCGAGCCGTTGGGGCCGAGGAACCCGAATATTTCTCCTTTCTCCACGGAAAAGGAAATACGGTTCACGGCCACGAAGTTGCCGAAGCGTTTTTCCAGATTGTTCACGGCAACCATTTCAGAGGCTGAATTTGTCATGGGCAAGTTCCCCGTCCACCGTCTGGATGCGTTCGATCATGGCCTCCTCGAGGCTCACGAAATCGCGCCTGATCGCGGCCGGCGTCGCCATGTCCAGCAGCCGCGAGCCGTGCAGGAGGCCCAGAAAATCGCATTTCTCTCCTTCGTCCAGGTACGCCGTGGAAACGATGATGGTCATCCCCGCCTGCTTCATTTGGAGCAGGATCTCCCAGAATTCCTGACGGGAAACGGGATCAACGCCGTTGGTGGGTTCGTCGAGGATCAACAGTCTCGGTTCGTGGACCAGGACGCAGGCGAGCCCCAGCTTCTGTTTCATGCCGCCGGAGAGGTTGCCCGCCTGCCGGCCGGAAAAGGGCAGGAGGTTGGAAAAACCCAGGTAGCGCTCCTTTCTTTTTTCCCTTTCCGCACCGAAGATGCCGAAGATATCCATGAAAAAATCCATGTTTTCTTCCACGGTGAGGTCCTGATAGAGGCCGAAGCGCTGGGGCATGTAGCCGATAAGCGTCTTCACCTTTTCCCGCTCCGAAACCACATCAAGGCCGTCAATCGTGATTGTTCCTGCGGCAGGGGCGATCATCGTGGCCACCATGCGGAGGATGGTGGACTTGCCCGCGCCGTCCGAGCCCACGAGGCCGAAGATCACCCCCGGGGGAACGACAAACGAAACATCGCGCACTGCTTCGTGAGGGCCGTAGCGGAAGGAAACGTTGTTGAGCTCAACAAACGGCTGTCCCGGACCGGAAACGATGCCGGGAAGAGCGGGGAAAGGCATGGAAGAGGCGTCACCGTAACCAGGCATCGGCAGGCATCCCTGACTTCAACTCGAGGCTGGGATTGGGAATGGAGACCTTGACCAGGTAAACGAGCTTTACCCGTTCCTTGCGGGTTTGGATGATCTTGGGCGTGAACTCGCCCTCGGGGGAAACAAAGGAGACGGTGCCGTTATACACCTTGCCGGGAAAGGTATCCACGCGCACCTCCGCCTTCTGGCCGGGCTTTACCTTGCCGATCTCCGTCTCATCCACAAAGATCTTCAGATCAACGCGGGAAAGGTCTGCAAGCGCCAGCACTTCGCGGCCCGGCGTCACCACCTCTCCCGGCTCCACGTTGCGGCTGGTGATGATCCCGGCGGAGGGCGCCTTGAGCCGGGTATAGGCAAGCTGGACATTCGCCTGGTCGAGGGCCGCCTTGACCGACTGCACCTGGAATATCGCCGCCTGGACCTCCTGCTCGGTTGCCTCTATCTTTCCCAGGTTGCTCTTGGCCTCCCGGAGATATGCTTCCGCCTCGCCCAGCCGGGACATGGCCGTGTCGTAGTTCAACCGTGCCGTGTCCCGATCCCGTTGCGAAACCATTTCATCCTTAAAAAGCTGATCGTAGCGTTCCCTGTTCCTCTTGCCGTCCTCTGCGGTATAGCGGGCGCTTGCCACCGCGGCTTCGGCCCGGGAAACCTGCGCGGGCAGGGTCTTTCGGTAAACTTCCAGCGTCGTTTCGAGCTGTTCCTTGTTCTTCAAGGCTTTCGCCAGGTTTGCCCTGGCCTGTTCATAACGGGTAAGAAACTCCGCACGGTCCAGCTCCGCCAGAAGCTGATCGGCGGACACGGCCTCGCCTTCCTGCACGGCAACGCGGGCCACGATGCCGCCCGCCTGGAAAGAAAGATTGGCCTGCACAGCCTCGATAGTGCCGGAATAGTACAATTCGCGGTTCTTCGTCCTCTGCTGTCCGAAATAGACAAGAAGGGTCACGCCGGCGAGGAGAACGACAAAGACGGTAATGATAACCCGTTTGTTCAGTTTCAGAAAGCACCTCCGAAGGGGAACAGCACTGCCGGCATTTATATCATGTTATCGCGGAATAGTTAACCGTAATCTCCACACGAATCTCATATGTTAAAGGATTTGATTAAAACCCGGCTGGATTGCAGGACAGATCATTGGCACTCATCCTATTTTTTTCTCAAGATATCCAACAACACCCAATCGCCAGGAGCACGTTCATATTTCCAATTCGTCCAGCCGTTTGTTGCGCGACCTTTGACCGCACGCCCTGCAGTGGATGGGGAATTAAATGTCTTCCCTTTGTACAAAATAGATCCGTCTTTCCTGATCATTGCTTTATATAATTTACCCTTGTAGCGAAGCCGAATTTCGTGTCGCTTGGTTATGTATGGTGCAAGGACCGGTTTGCGGCCTTTTCTTTCTATTGGCTGCTCCTCCTTGGCGTCATTCTTGTGTGATTCCCCAAAGATGACATCCATTTCTCTCTGGCGATGCTTATTGATGGCCCTCTTGAATTCAGGTTTCAGGTCTTGCGAGCGTACAAGCTTTCCCGTTTGGCGGTTCCCCTTAGGTGATGCGATACGCAAAATGAGTGCCTCAAGCTCATGCAGATGCTCATCTTTGATAGTTAAATAGACGCTAAACCGATCCCATGTACGAGCATGTCGATCTTTGAGATGATGTTTTAATCTGTTCCTCAAATTTGATGCCAATCCCACATAATAGAGGCTCTTCCCCCTAAAAAGAGCATAGATTCCACGTCTTCCGCGAACATAGTTCTGAAGGATGCCTTGGTATTTTTCTAATGCCTCGCGGGAAACATTTTCAAGATGCTGACTAACTAACTGGCCTTTGTGAGATTTCATTTTTGTTTGCCTCTTGTTATTAGCCCCAATATACCCCTACCCCTTACCCTCTGTCTCCCCCGATTCATGGCACTTCTATTTTCTTTACCCCTAAGATCATGGCTTCGACTTCCTGACGGGCTTGGTTGAGCCGGTGTTTGGCGTCGGCGAGCTCAGCAAGCGCCTTTTCGCGTGCGTCTGCATACTTCTGCTGTTCTGACACAGGTATGTAGGGAATTCTTACTTGCATGAGGTTCTCGGTGTACATGCGTTGTTTGACGGCCCCGACACGGTTGAATTGAACGAGTTCAAGAAAGAAGGGCGTCTGGATTAGACAGGCTACATAGCCCGGCAAAAGGGGATCGGGAATATCCTGTTTCAGGCGCCAAACTTGGTATTCCGGACTGGTGATGGCATCCTCCGGGACATCCGGTACAATGCCGAGCGAGCCGACGTTGCATCTCGTAGGGTTGTGAAAGAACCAGTCCTTCCGGATGCGCTTGTACGGCGCGTTAAAGGTTGTACCCTTCTGATGGGAGTTGAGGAATACGCCTTCCTTGTTGTTCACACCGTAGACCGGCCAGTCTTTGTCAGGCTCCGCAGCGGGATGTATCAGTTCCGTTTCATCTTCGATAAAGTCCCCCATCGGGCGGAATGAAGGGCAGGCAAGCCTGAAACTGGCGGCTTGTCCTGATTTTACGTCCCAAGCGGATAAGTCTTTGAAGTCGACAACAAAACAACGTGAGTGAATTACGTCACGCGTGCACGCGCTCCGATATGCTTCGGTCAGGCGACTATTAAGCAGTTGAACAGGTTCTAGCAGCCCATCTAGTTTTGCGTCGAACTCAAGTTGGGCCTCCTGCCAGTAGTCTACGATCATGCATTGCACGGAAGGGGCAGGAAGTGGAATCTTAATACCAAGTAGCCCCTCCTCGCTGATTTCGCCCTTTCCTTGGCCCCCTGTCTCTATCTCGAATTGCCGACGACAAAACTCAGAACGTAACGCCATCCAAAGGAACATTGGCACAACCTTGCTTTTATCAGGGATAAGAGAACGAAAATGGATGGTCACGCCGATGTCAGCTTCAGTGGTGACCAAACCAACTGCACGTTTCCTTGCATTGATCTTGGATACGACAATATCGCCAAGCTTTGCACGGTATTGAACCATCTGGGTTTGTGTTCGTCTGCCAAAGTAAATTCGTCCCTCATCAAAGGCAACACGATCCAGCAATAACGTTTCTCCAGAATCGATCTCCTCTATCGGAACGACTTCAAATCGCACTGACACAACTTCCCGGAGTTCGGTAGTAGGCCACTGACTGCGATTGACGCGTTCAAGCCATAATGCTTGGACACTCCAACGCTCCACCTCCTTATACCAGACCGCGAATGCCTTTCCTGTTGCCACTGTAGTCATACACGCGTACCCACTTCCAGAAATAGTCTCGGATTGGCTTTGAATCGACGGTAGAGCTCGAAGGTCGTCTGTTCGATGTCGGCCGGTTTGTATTCGTTCGGGACCAGTTCGTTCGGGACTCGATCCGTCTCCCCTGTGGCAGTAATTCCGACATGATCAGCCTCGTAGAGGAATATGGGATACGGAAATCTTTCCTTCAGGAGTGCGCGCGCCTCCCCCTTAATCCTCTCCTCAACGTCCCTGCGGTAATCGTGCAATTCTTTTTGGAGAGATTTGCGCCGGTCGGCATCCCGCTTCTTCTTGGCCTCTTCGATGGCGTCTTCCAGATCCTTGGTCCGTTTGGCGATCTCGGGGGCATACTTCTCTCGCGTTTCCTCTCCCGCTGCTACAATCTTTGCTTCAAGGTCGGTCTGTTCCTCCCGGGTGAACTTCTGCATGAAGAGCAGAGATGCCTTTACGGAAGCGCCGGAAGAAACGAATGTGTCCTGGGGAAGCGAAATCACGGCGCGGATAAAGGCGTGGTTTTCACAGAACTCACGGACATATGCGAGCGATGGGTTATTGAAGACGCTCTCGGGAAGCACGATGCCAAGGCGGCCGCCGGGTTTCAACAGGTCGAGGCAGCGTTCAATAAACAGGAGTTCTGTCTTGATTTTACCGAGGGGCCCTTTCCCTTTGACTTTTGGCAATTGGAAAAGACTGGCAATGGGTTTGTCCTTAGCGGCTCGAACGCGGGCTAGGGCCTCCCTGTAGGGGTCGCCATAGATACGCGCATACTCTCGTTCAATTTCATCGGGCAGTTGAACTTGCTCTTCCAGTATCTTGTCGGACGGCTCGACGTTGGCCCCAAAGGGCGGATTGGTCAGAATGATATCGAAGCGGCTTTCGAAAATGCCGTTGACGTTCAGGAAACCATCGTGATGATGCACCCCGCCGTGGCCGTCTCCATGCATGATCATGTTCATCTTGCTGGTGCGCGCCATGCGGTCGTTGGCGTCGGTACCATAGATGCAGCGGTTGGCGAGATTCCAGAGACGCGATCCCTCTCGGTCATGATCGAGGGCCACCTGGATCTCATTGAACTTGGCACTGAGCATAGTAGCCTTCCCCTCGGTGGAAAGTTTCTTGTCACGCTCGATTTTGGCTTTGTATTCCTGGTATTGCCGGTCTGCATCCGCCAGTATCTGTTGGCGTACGATCTCGAAGAACCGTATCAGGAATCCCCCGGAACCGCTGGCCGGATCGCAGATGATTTCCCCTTCCTTTGGCTCCACCATACGCACCATGAATTCGACGATGGGGCGTGGCGTAAAAAACTGGCCGATCTCACCGCGGAAGGTTTTGCCCAAGAAGCGTTCAAACGCAATTCCTTTAATGTCCTCGCTGGTGTCGGATAAATTGTATTTCTCCAGAAGGCGCACTATTTCAAGACCGGTAGCAGGTTTCAAATTGAGTTTCTCATCAGCTTCGAAGATCCGGTCGGACTTGTAGTGCTCCTTAGTCTTCTGGAACAGTTCCTCCAGTGGATTATTGCCGATCTGGTCCTTGAGAAATTCCACGGAGAAAAGATTCTGTCGCTTCTTTTTGGTCTTGAGTTCCCGTTCGACAAAGACTTTGACAAAGAGGATCTTTGCGATCTCATCGAACGCAGCCACAGGATCGCGCTTCTCTCTGTTTCTGATAACATTATGGCATTGGTGGAGCAGGTCGGCGAACTCATCTTCCTTAAACACCTTCAAGCGTCCAATAAGCTCCTTGATCTCTTTGTCCGTGGCATCAGCATGGGGAATACCGTCGATCTCTTCCACGTGCTTCGGCATCTTATCGTGCAGGACACGCCAGTAACGTGTCTCACGATGGTTATGGGTGACAAAGAACGGGGCGTTGGTGAGTCTGGCATAATTCTCACCTTGGGCGTAGACGGCATGATCGATCGTAACATTGTCAGCTTTACACTCCACTACGATCAGGGGAGATTTTTCATCCACTTTATCCTGAGGGGTACGCCAGATAACAAAGTCGGCTCGTGCTTGAGCAGATCCTCTCCCCGTAACTTCCATTTCTTCGGTGATCTGTGTATGAGCAAATCCATACTCATCCACAAGCACCTGCAGGTACTGCTGCCTGACCATCTCTTCAGGTGTCAGCGGTATCCACTTTTGACGGAGCGGACTGAATATCTTGTTACCCTGTATCTGAATTTGGTCTGTTTTCGCGTACTGTTGGGGCACCGATTGCTTCTTGGCCATACGGCCTCCTTTATTCGTTCTCAAGTTCCTTCAGTCGGCTGGAATCGGTATAACTGTAATGGTCGGATTCGCCGACAATCACGTGATCAAGCAGGACCAAACCCACCAGTTTACAGGCACGCAAGAGATCGTGCGTTGTTTCATCGTCGCCAGCGGATGGTTCAGGGTTGCCGGAGGGATGGTTGTGGACCAGGACGATTGCCGCCGCCGATTCGTGGAGGGCTTCTTCCAGAATGCGGCGGACATACACGGTGGCTTGGGTTGGCGTCCCTTCGGTGATGTCTTTCTCGCCAAGGCGCTGGTTCTGCCCGTTCAAGAACACGGCAATCACAATCTCTTCACGCTTGCCGGTGAAACGTGGACGGAAATGGTTGGCAACGGCCAGAGAGGATTCAAAGGCAGGTGCTGTAAGTTTCCCGGCGCACACGCGCTTCCCGAGCTCGAATGCCGCCTTGATCTGAGCGACTTTCGCAGGTCCAAGGCCGGGCACCTTCAGCAGGTCATGAATGCGGGTGCGGTCAAGGCCGCGAAGGCCTCGGAAATCCCTCAGAATCGAGAGGGCAGCCTCGTAGGCGTTCGTCCCTGGTACGCCTTCCCGGAATGTACCTGATCCAATGCGAAGAATAATGGCGAGCAGATCGGCATCCGTCAGCCGTTCCGGACCTTCGGCAAGGAGGCGTTCACGCGGTCGTTCCTTTGTCGGCCAGCTCTTGATCCGTTCAGAACTCACTTTTCATTCCCTTTCCCGGTTGCCAATTTGAAGCCCTGCTTTCCAATTGAAATCCTCAGGAGTAGTCGGCCATGTATCGTGCCGATCTCGTTCTTCTCATTACGGCAACCCCGCCAGCCAGAGGTGCGCCGGAGCAACGAGAATCTTCTGTGCGCCGTTCCGGAAAATGCGGTATCCCTCTCCTTCGTTCACAAGCTGAACCGCCGGGATGTCGAGCGCCTGCTGAAATTTCTTCAATGCGGCTGTCGGCTGCACGTCCGACGTCTTTGCCTCGATTAGCAGAAAAGGCTCATTGTCCCTGGCGAGCAGGAAATCAACTTCCTGCCGTTCCTTGTTCTTGATGAAGTGGAGCGTGAAGGTTCCGAAGCCCATGTCGTTCCATGCGGTAACTCCCCGCCAAAGCTCAAGCGCCACCATATTTTCAAAGCGCGCCGCGAGGTCCTTGATGCGCGGCACATCAAACAGGTAGACCTTCCGTTCCTTCTGAATCGCACGCGCAATTCTGGCGGACCAGGGGAAAATAGAAAATACCAGGAAAAACCGTTCAAACACCGACAGCCAGTTTTGCACCGAGTTGTAAGACACCTGCAGGTCACGGGCCAGCGACGGAATTGAAAGCGGGCTCGCAATCCTGGACGGCAACAGGTGATACAGCGTCTCCATCGTGCCCACGGACTTGATGTCGGTAATATCCCGGATGTCCTCCCGGATCAGTTGCCGGGCATAGCCGTTTGACCAGCGCCGCCAGGTCGTTGCCTTATCCGAAAGATAAGGTTCCGGGAAACCGCTCAATGCGGCGAGTCGCTTCCATATCGTCTTGAGCGCGCCGCCTCTTTTGCTGACAACGCGTAACGGATCCGCGAGAAAATCGTCGATCCCGCTATTGCTGCCGCCGAGTTCAGCGAGGGTAAAGGGCCATAAATGAAAGAGGAAATAACGACCGGCGAGCGAATCGCCGCCCTTTTGATACATATCCAGGCGACCGCTGCCGGAAACGAGGAACTGGTAGTCCTGGTGAAACCGGTCGTAGACCCCCTTTAAATAGTTTTTCCATTCTTTGTATTTGTGTATCTCATCCAGGATAATGAGCGGTCGGGAGGCATCTTTGCGTTCCACCTCTTCAAAGAACGCAGGATTCTCAACAAGACGGCTTCTGTCACGAGGGATGTCCCAATTGAAATAAAGACTGTTGGTAAAAGACCGGGAAATGAGCATAGCCAGGGTAGTCTTCCCCGACTGCCGCGGACCGGCAAGGAAAACCATCGCCTTGTCCCGCGCCAGTTCACGCCAGATATTCTGATAAAGCTCTCTGGTATGCATGGGCACAGTATGCAGCCAAATGAAAAATAGTCAAGACTATTTTTCATTTGGCTGAAAAATGGTCAGCCACGTTTCAGCCTTGCGCAGGTCATTTTCTATCGGAATAGTTAACAGGAAGTGGCAGGTAAAAGGTAGGCGCCGGGCAGCTGAGGGGAGTGCGTTCGCTGCCGGATTCAGATATCGCTTTCAGTCAAGTCGGCCATCTTCAACAAATGTCTGAGCAGACCGATTTTTAACGGCATGTTGCCGTGGACGGGCACGGAGAGACGTACAACACTTCCTCCTTTTCCATAGATGTGATGACTGCCATGGATTAAGCCGCCACCCATTTTGTTCCAGGGCGCGTATCAATTCTTTCCCCGATACCGATTTCATACGGCGATTTCCATCACACGATCGCCCTCGGATATCTTTACCGCTTTCATATCCACGGCAAGACACCCCTCCACTGCTTCATAAATATTTCCCAGAAGTTCTTCGAAGGTTTCACCTTGAGAAGCACAACCGGGAATCGCCGGCACTTCGGCCCAGTACCCGCCCTCTTCGGCACGATGTACGATCATTTTCAACTTCATAATATCTCCTTTTGTGTAACAGTGATTTTGATATTGGCGATTATTATATCATTACAACCGGATTTTTCTGAAGACAAATTCCTTCTTTCTAATTCTCTGTAATTTACTGAAGGAGACTTCGACAAAGGAGAGGGAAAAAGGATAATTAAAGACCCTTCATTGGGGGAATATCCTTTTAAAGCAGGGTCTACTCGATTTTCCAGGTGGTGGTGGAACCCGCATCCTGCAGGATTATCTTTTTTTCGGCGAGGGTGCGCCTGATTTCGTCGGCCCTGGCCCAGTCCTTCGCGGCACGGGCCTGCTTGCGTTCCTCGATCATGCGTTCGATTTCCTCCATGGCCAGACCACGCACGGACGCCTCGCGGTCCCGCGCCTCAAGGAAGTAATCATCGGGATCGCTCCCGAGCAGTCCCAGCGCCCTGCCCGTCCCCTCAAAATGCTTCTTTGCCCGGTTAAGGACGAAGAGCGTGGCCGCGGAAACGGCCGCCCGTTCCTCCGCCAGGTAGGTATTGGTAACCCTCACGGCATCGAAGAGGTAGCCCAGCGCGCGGGCCGTGTTAAAATCGTCGTCCATGGCCTCGGCGAACCGGACGGGCAATGCGTCGATCCTGTCAAGCACCCCGCGGTGCCGGGCCGGCAGACTATCCATGGTCACGCGGGAGAAGTCCGTCTTCCCGGCAAGGATTTCCTTGATGCCCTGCATGGTGCTGTACAACCTGTCCAGCCCCAGTTTCGCCTCGGCAAGGGACGAATCGGTATAATCAACGGGACTCCGGTAATGGCTCTGGAGCATGAACAGCCGGAGCGCCTCGGGCCGGCAGCTCCCCAGCATGTCTTTAATGGAGCAGGTGTTGCCCAGCGACTTGGACATCTTCTCGCTGTTTATCCGCACGAAACCGTTGTGTATCCAGTAATTGGCCAGGGGCTTGCCGGAAGCTCCCTCCGACTGGGCGATTTCGTTTTCATGGTGCGGGAATACCAGGTCTTCCCCGCCCCCATGGATATCAAAGGTTTCGCCGAGAAATTCGCGGCTCATGACGGAACACTCGATGTGCCATCCCGGCCTGCCCTTCCCCCAGGGGCTGTCCCACCAGGGCTCACCCTCTCTGCTGGCCTTCCAGAGGGCGAAATCGAGGGGGTTGTTCTTTTTCTCGTTCACGTCCACCCGTGCGCCGGCCATCATGTCGTCGAGGCCCCTGCCGGAAAGCTTCCCGTAGGAGGGAAATTTCTCCACGGCGTAGTAAACGTCGCCGCCCGCCTGGTAGGCCAGTCCTTTCTCAAAGAGCGCCTGTATCAGCCTGATCATGCCGCCGATATGGTCCGTCGCGCGGGGAGCCACAGTGGGCCTTTCCACACCGAGGGCGTCCATGTCCTCATTGTGTTCCCGGATGTAGCGCTCCGCCACTTCGGAGAAGGGAAGTCCCGTTGCCTTCGCCTTGTCAATGATCTTATCATCCACGTCGGTGAAATTCTTTACGAAGGTCACCTCGTATCCGCGGTACTTGAGGTATCGCGTAATCACGTCGAATACCAGCGCCGAGCGCGCATGCCCCACGTGGCAGGAATCATAGACGGTGACGCCGCACACGTAGATCCCCACCTTCCCTTCCGTGATGGGCTTGAATTCCTCTTTTTTCCTGGTGCAGGTATTATACAAACGCAGGGTCATACCGTCTCCACTATTGTTCCCGTCAGTCGGCTGGTTGCTGAGAAAGTCTCTTGCACAGGCTGCTCAAAAATGTCCAGATGCAAGGCCCCCGAAATACTTTGCCATGAGGCGTACTTTTCCGTACGTTGAATGGCGAAGGATGAGGGAAACGAAGCAGATGGGCATTTTTCAGCAGCCTGTCAGGGGAAGACGGGCAGCATCGCAAGCCCCGTGTCTTCGCCGAAACCGCACATCAGATTCATGTTCTGGAGGGCCTGGCCGGAGGCGCCCTTCATGAGATTGTCTATCGCCGAGACGATGATGATCCGGTTGACCCGGCTGTCCACGGCAATCCCGATATCGCAGAAATTCGAGCCGGCGACGGACGAGATATCCGGGAACGTTCCCTCTTTGTAGATGCGGACAAACTGCTCGTCTCGATAGAACGCCCGGTATTTCTCAAGCAGATCCCCGGCGGTTGTCTTCGTCTTCAGCGTCGCATAGATGGTGCTCAGGATCCCCCGCTTCACGGGCAGCAGGTGGGGCGTAAACGAGATTGTTATATCCTGCCCCGCCAGCAGGCTCAGTTCCTGCTCAATCTCCGGCGTATGCCGGTGCTTGCCGATATTGTAGGCCTTGAAGCCCCCGTTCACCTCGCAGAAGAGCGAACCGATGCGCGGCTCCCGTCCCGCCCCGCTCACCCCCGATTTGGAATCGGCAATGATGGAGGCGGTGTCAATGCACTTCCCCTTCAGCGCAGGCGCCAGGCCGAGAATGATGCTGGTCGGGTAGCAGCCGGGATTGGCGACAAACCGCGCCTTTTTTACCTCTGCCCGGTACAGCTCCGGGATCCCGTAAACGGCCTCCCCCAGCGTCTCCGGCGCCGCGTGCTTCCCGTACCACTTCTCGTAACAGGCAACGTCGTGCAGCCGGAAATCGGCGCTCAAATCAATCACCTTTTTGCCAGCGGCCAGGAAACGCGGCGCCACTTCCATGGAAGCGCCGTGGGGCAGAGCCACGAATACCACGTCCGCGCCTTTGGCCAGCTCTTCCGGCGAGGCATCCATAAAGGACAGGTTTGTCATGCCGGAAAAAACAGGGTAGCTATCGGAAACCGCCTTCCCGGCATATCTTCTCGACGTGACGGCCGTAACCTCCACGCCCCCATGCCGGAGCAGCAAACGCAGCAACTCCTGCCCCGTATAGCCGCTTGCGCCGTATATCCCGACTTTCACCATACCCGCCCCCACTAATATCATTCGCACCGACAGATTGTTGAAAAAGACCCAAAAAAAAGGGAGGCCTAAGCCCCCCTCTTTGAAAACTATCTCTTGGAGAACTGGAACCGCTTTCTTGCGCCCGGTTGCCCGTATTTCTTTCTTTCCTTTATACGCGAATCCCTGGTCAGGAATCCAGCTTTTTTCAGCACGGCCCTCAGTTCCAGATCGTATGCCACCAGGGCACGGGAAATGCCGTGCTTCACGGCGCCCGCCTGCCCGGCCATGCCTCCCCCGTCCACGTTGACGTAAAAATCGAACCGATCCTTCTTGCCCGCGATTTCCAGGGGCTGCCGGATGATCATCTTGAGGCTCTCCCGCGTGAAGTAATCGTCAAAATTCCTCTTATTCACCATTATGACGCCGTTGCCTTCCTTCATGTAGACCCTGGCAACGGCCGTTTTTCTCTTTCCCGTGGCATAAACGCGCTTGTCTGTCATTGACGTCTCCAAATCACATCTTCTTTAAATCGAGAAAAGTCCCCTTCCCGTCCTGATCATTATTATAGTTCCAGCTTCCGCGGGCACTGCGCCTCGTGCGGGTGCTTCCCCTCGGTGCCGGCGTAGATCTTGAGCTTCTTCAACATCGCCCTCCCCAGGGAGTTCTTGGGGAGCATCCCCCGTACTGCGATGCGCAGTATGTCTCCCGGCTTCTCCTCAAGCATTTTCCCCGCGGGGATTTCGCTCAATCCGCCCGGATATCCCGAGTAATGGTAATAGATCTTGTTTTTCAGTTTATTGCCTGTGAGCTGTATCTTCTCAGCGTTCACCACCACGACAAAATCACCGGCATCCATATAGGGCGTGTAGATGGGCTTGTGCTTGCCGCGCAGTCGCTTCGCGATCTCGCTGGCCAACCGTCCCAGCACCTGTCCTTCCGCATCCACAACATACCAATCCCTCGTCACGTCTTCCTTTTTCGCATTGTATGTCTTCATAACGCACCAAACCCTCGAAAATTTAAAGGGTGACTTTACGCAATTACACCATTTTTGTCAAGGGAAAACGTGCCGGCGACAATTCCCCAAAAACAGGGCCGCAAAACCCCGTTTCCGGCAGTATCCGGAACCCAAAAAGGTTCTATTGTTCATCAGCGGAACCGCTATGGCTGCGGGTTCAGGATATACTTTCCCCGGAGCTGCTCCGACAGCTTTTTGAGCCAGACGTAGGAGTCTTCCACCGTCTTGAACTCGTCGGGGTTGAGCAGGGCGCAGGTGGCAGGCATGAGGATGCTTCGAGAAAGTATCTCCCCGAGATCGAACCCCTGCTTTTTCAGTTCTTGCCAGAGATTCTCGATGTGGTGCAGGAGCCCTTCCAGCGATTCCTTTTGAAATTCCTCGTAGTTTGACGGCACGAGCCCCCAGCCGAACATCCCGCCCCTCTCCAGGAATCTTTTGATGCTTTCCTTGTACCTGACGAATATCTCCCCGCAATTGTAGGCATTGAAAGAGAGAATATCAATATCGAGGTTCAGCAGGAAATCCCAGTCCGGGTTGCCGCAGAGATGTACCCCCCGCGGATGCTCGATCTGATCGAAGAAGCCCTCCAAATCCTTGCGCGCCATGTCGTTGGTGTAGCCGGAAACGCTGCTGAAGATATACTGGAGACCCGGTTCGTCAATGAACAGGAAGGCGTTCTTGTTCTTTTCCTTGAGTTCGCCGAGCTGGACGCTTGCCTTGCGCGCCATGAAGTCGAACAGAATGGACCGCACCTCGTCGTTGAAGATCATGGGCTTCTTGTTTTCGTCCAGCACATTCAAGCCGAAGCTCACCGGGCCCTCCAGCTGGCCGCGTATGGATGGATATTTCGCCAGATCGGAGGATAAAAACTGGTGGTAGGTGGCGGAATACTGCGGCGACATGCGGAAGAAGTCCTCGTTTTCCAGATTATTGAGGGCGTTCTCCAGTTCCGCGTAGAACCTTTCCGTATTGAAATGGATCTTGCGGTTTTCCATCTCCAGGACGATCCCGGGGAAATTCTCCGAGGCCTGAACGTACATGTCCTCGAAATAACTCATCCGCGGCAACTGCGGCCAGAAGGGGATATCCACGCCCAGGGCGACGGCGAGAGCCCGCTCCATCTCCCGGTGCGGCAGGATCCCCATCCCGGTGGTCATGAGATTGCCCGCAAAGGGCATGAGTGTTGTCGGCATATCGGCTATATCGGCTTCTTTGAGTGACGGTAAACGGCAACGGGTAGGCAATAACGTGATTGCCAAGCGGAAATTTATCGTACTTTCATTCCTTCGTCCAGATGTTTTGTCATAGAGATAATCCTTTGCATTGGGGTTACCGCACCGGTTGCGGTATCAACAGAGGAATCGGATCGGGCGCTATCCAGGTGAATCATTGCGCTGTTTCTCATTTTAAAAGGATGGTAGAATTGATACGGTTGGTTTTGTGTGTTACCAAGGGCAAGGCTTACGTATTGAACGCCGCCAACAAGCAAATGCCGAAAAGAGAGACCTATTAAGAGGTGGGAAGATGGTCAAAGCGTCCCGTGAATTTCAGGTTTTCGCGAAACCGGCCGGTTCCCTCTGCAACCTGGACTGCCACTATTGTTACTATGTGAGGAAGGAACCCCTCGCTCACGAGGGCGATCCGTTCCGCATGCCCGACGATATCTTGGAAGAGTACATTGTCCAGCATATTGACGCGTGCCCTACGCCTGCGGTCGGCTTTTCCTGGCATGGCGGGGAACCGACCGTCCTGGGTCTGAATTACTTTCGCCGGATCGTGGCATTGCAGCGCCGGCACCTCCCCCCCGGCCGACTCATCCGGAACGGCATACAAACCAACGGCACCCTCCTCGATGCGGATTGGTGCCGTTTTTTAGCGGCAGAGGGTTTCGGCGTGGGGCTCAGTCTGGACGGCCCGCAGGAACTGCATGACCTCTACCGCGTCACCAGAAGGCAGGAACCCACCCACGCGCTGGCGATGCGCGGGTATGAACTCCTGCGGCGACACCGGGTCCCCTTCGATATCCTGTGCGTGGTACATGCGGAAAACGTCCGGCACCCCCTTGACGTTTACCGGTTCTTCAAGCAAATCGGAGCCCGATACATAGGGTTCCTCCCCCTGGTCGAGCCTCGGCCTGACCTCGCCGGTGGCGTGAGCGATCGCACCGTGCCCGCCGAAGACTTCGGCGCATTCCTCTCTGCCGTTTTCGACGAGTGGCTGTGCGAGGATATCGGACGCGTGCAGGTGCAGATATTCGAGGAAGCGGCCGGAACAGCCCTGGGCGGGGAACATGCGCTCTGCATCTTCCGGAAGACCTGCGGCGACGTTCCCGTCATCGAACATAACGGAGACTTCTTTTCCTGCGACCACTTCGTGGACGCCGGTCATCGCCTGGGAAACATCCGGGAGACGCCGCTGGTCGAGCTGCTGGAGAGTCCGGCGCAGCGGGCGTTCGGGGAGGCCAAGCTGGATACGCTGCCGCACGGGTGCCGGACGTGCGAGGTCCGGGCGATGTGCAACGGCGGATGCCCGAAGGATCGCTTCCTCCGGACGCCGAACGGGGAAGGGAGTCTCAACTACCTGTGCGCAGGCTACAAACGTTTCTTCACCCATTGCCGGCCCTTCATCGCCGAGCTGGCCGCACTGCGACAGCGTCAGTCACCGGAAACACAGACGCCGCCGCTTCCATCCCAGAATTCCCCGGTCGGCGCCAAAACGGGCCGCAACGATCCGTGCCCCTGCGGCAGCGGCCGGAAGTACAAGAAATGCTGCGGCAAATGATCCCCTGAAACTCCCGTTGGCACGAAACGGCAGCGACCTTTCACGAAATCGTCAGGTTTTCAGCTTCTCCTTCAGAAAGGCGATGGTGCGCTTCCAGGCAAGCTGGGCGGCTTCCTTGTTATATCGTTCCGCGTTCGTGTCGTTGTTAAACGCATGTTTGGCCCCCTCATACATATAGAGCGTATAATCCACGGCAGCCTTCTTCAGGGCCGCTTCATAGGCCGGGATGCCCTTATTAATCCCTTCGTCGAGACCGGCGTAGTGGAGGAGCAGGGGCGCCTTGATTTTCGGAACATCTCCGGCGGCGGGCTGCCTGCCGTAGTAGGGAACCACTGCCGACAAATCCGGAGAATTGACGGCAAGCTGGTTGGCCATGGCCCCTCCCCAGCAAAAGCCGACGACCCCCACCTTTCCCGTGGACCGGGGATGGGCATGCAGGTATTTGACCGCGGCGAGATAATTGCCTACGTTCGTTTTTGCATCCAGTTGTCCAATGAGCTTTACGGCGTTAGCTTCCTCTGCCGGAGTGCCTCCCAACGGCGACAATGCATCGGGGGCAACGACCAGAAACCCCTCCAAGGCTACACGCCGGGCAACGTCCTCGATGTGGGCATTAAGGCCCTTGTTTTCGTGGATAACGAGTACCCCCGGCAGTTTCGCATTCCCCTTCGGTCTCGCCGAATAGGCGCGCACATCGCCCGTCGCCCCCGGATACTGAATATATTCCGTCGCCAGGAGCGGGTCATCTTTGGGAACTACTTCGGCGTTGGCGCGGCTGTTTTCCAGAACCGGCAGCAGGGCGTTAGCCGCAGCAGTACCGCCTGCAAGGATGGATAGTTTCTTAAGAAATTCGCGGCGATCCATCCCTCCCCGATTGTATTCATCGTATAAGTCAGTAATTTTCCCGTCCATACTCCCCCCTTTCTTCTGCACGATTGGCCTGTAATAAAAATTCCCCGGATTATCTTTGATAAAAAGCCGCTTTCAGAAAAATTGTAGGAAAATGCCGGTTGTATGTCAATAATAAAAGATTATGATAAAATTAATGGAGGAGATCATGCTCCGGTAAGTTATACAGTTGCCGGATGTATGAGCTCAGCGTCTCGGGCAGGTACCTTCCCCACAGTTTGATCGGCACACGGTCAATATCAATCTTGGGGCTGAATCCCACGGCGAAAAGCGATTCAACAAGAAACTCGACGTTCATGGGGATATAGCCTCTGTAGTGTTTATCATCCCTCTGGGCGATGATTCGCTCTTCATGGATACTGCTGCCGAATTCTGATTCGACCATATCGGGGAAGGTGGAGAGTATCACCTCGATGTTTATCTTCGGCTCCACGTCGCCCAGAAATTGCTCCAATCCCTTTTTCAGGTCATCCTCCAAGATCCCCCGGTCCAGGTACCGTTCCCATGCCCGACTCTCCCGGTATCGTTGACAGACATATGCGCTGTCCCAGGGCACCTCAAGGATCAGGTTTGCAGCCTTATATTTGCCGTTGAAGTCCTCCCGCTCAAGAACCGCAATGTCCGGGGTCTGGATTAGGGCCTTTTCGAGCTGCTGCAGTTCATTGTTTCCCGCTATAATCTTTATCGCGCCCACATCCTGTATCGTCAAAGCGGCCCGGTCGAACTTGATACTGCCGTCTCTAAAGCTCCCGGCGATGAATTCTTCGGCCCGTATGAATTCTCTCAACATTTCTTCATAGGGAGTTACGAATCCGTCGAGAGGGACCCCGGACTGACGCGCCCGCTCCCGGGCCATCTCCTGAGCCTGTGCAATGACTTTTCCAAAGATCCAATCAGCGATTCTTCGGTTCGCTTTTTCAGCGATCCTTTTCGGTCGTTTAATTCTGAACGATCCAAGCAGGTGATTCTGCTCATCAAGATAGACCATCGAATTTGTGGGGGCTTCCCGGTAATAGTAATCCGGGTTCTCCCGGTACCGCCTAAAAAGCTCGGCTACCCGCGGCTCTGCACCCTGGTCATCGCCGCAGATAATATCGCGCAGTTCCCCCTTGGAACGGATAGGCTTCTGATGGAAGGGTCTCCGGTGTGTCATGTCGAGCAGACGCTCGGTCAGCACCGCCAGAGTTTCCTTGACGACAAAGCCATCACAGATGAGAATCTCGGTAAGGGACCGACCGTCGCCCGATTCCGGCCTATTGCAGAACCAGCGTTCGGCGATGTTGAACAAGGCATTTCGGTGTATAAATGAGGTCAGATACACGTTTGCGGTTTCCCCTCTCCCGACAAATTTGAACAATGGTTGCGACGCAGCACCGAAGCGGTTACTTTCAGCTTGACAGAAACGGGCATTTTATATAAGAGTTCACTACACTTTTTCCACGTTACCCAAAAACCGACAAGGAGGATCATTTTTTGGCCACCCATAAATCAGCAGAGAAAAGAAGCAAACAGAACGAGAAACGACGCGTAAGAAACACCAACGTTAAATCCGCTGTGCGGACAACGATCAAATCGGTAATAACGGCTGTGGAAGCCAAAGACAAGGAAAAATCGAAGACCGCTCTGGCCGCAGCCATACCCGCCATTGCCAAGGGATCTGCCAAAGGCGTCCTTCATAAGAAGACCGCTTCCCGCAAGATATCAAGGCTCACCCGGTCGGTAAACGCCCTCCAGAAATAGCTTCTTCAAAACCGAATTTAACAGCCCGTCAGAAGCCGGACATCATAAGCCTATACACCCGCTCGGTCGTGTCACTCGCAAGTTTGGTAATGGCGGTCTTGCGGCTTGTTTGGGTGCTGAGAAGGTCACTCGCGCTGACACGGTAATCCCCGCGCCCGGTGAAACTCTTGTTGGTCCAGATGATATTTTTCGTCAGCTTTTCTTCCAGGGTGACATCCAGAGTCACATCCATCCGCTCTTCCGCGGCTATGTTGCCGCTCTGGTAGGAGATCTGCGAGGTGGTAAGGCTGTCTATGCTCCCCTTGAAGACTGTGTCGGCCAAGTCCTCCCGATCCGCCAGTTTAAACCGCCCCCCCTTGATGAACTGATCTATCATGGCGCTCCGGAAATCATTTTCGATGCCGGGCTCGCTGGTCCTATTGGCGAACGTTTGCACATAAACCGTCCGGAGACTCTGGTCAATATGTTCCCCCCCCGGCATGAAACGGTAACCGCAACCGACAACCAAGAGGAAAACAAACAGGGTGGCAATAGCTTTTTGCGCCCCGTCCTTCACAATCATTCTGCTCGCATTCCCCACGCTTCCCCCTTCAAAGTCTGCTCACGTGTTTCCACGGACAACAATATTCACCAGCTTGTTCGGAACGTATATCTCTTTCACCAGTTCTTTCCCGGTAATGAGTTTCGCGATCTTGCCGTCGGTCCGGGCAAGGGTCTTGATCCGCGCTTCTTCTTCACCCGCGGAGACGGTTACCCTGCTCCGCACCTTTCCGTTCACCTGGACGACGATGGTGATCTCCTCCTCGGAGGCAACCGCCGGATCGAAAGCAGGCCAGGCGGAATCGGCCACCCCCTGTCCGTGGCCCAGCATCGTCCAAAGTTCTTCGCAAAAATGGGGCACAATGGGCGAAAGGAGCAACACTGCGGCATCAATGGTCTCCCGGATAACGGAGAGCGCCTGCCTGTCCCCGGCCGCCGGACGGCCGATCTGATAGAGGGCGTTCACCAACTCCATGACGGCGCTGATAACCGTGTTGAAGTGAAAACGGTCCTCAATATCAGCGGTAACCCTTTTTATGGTCTGATGCGTCTTGCGTCTCAGCTCCTTGATCTCGCCTTCCAGCACCTGGCCGTTGCCGCTCACAGGACCACGGTAAGGAGCAATGTCGTAGATGTCATCGAGGTAATCCATGACGATACGCCAGGTCCTGCTCAGAAACCGAAATGCCCCTTCAATCCCCTGGTCGCTCCATTCCAGGTCCTTCTCCGGCGGAGCCGCGAAGAGGCAGAAAAGCCTCGCCGTGTCGGCGCCGTATTTCTCTACGAGATAATCGGGATCCACGACGTTTCGCAGGGACTTGGACATTTTTTCCGTTTTGCCGACGACAATTTCCAGTCCGCACTTGCGGCATTTCCCGTCCGCTGCCTCCTCGGGAAAGAGATAGCCGTGCTCGGTGCAGCGCATGCTCTCCTTGCAGACCATGCCCTGGGTGAGGAGGTTTTTGAAGGGCTCGTCCACGCCGAGAAGCCCCATATCGCGGAGCGCCTTCGTGTAGAACCGGGCGTAGAGGAGGTGCAGGATGGCATGTTCAATCCCCCCGATGTACTGATCCACGGGGAGCCAGTAATCCAGTTTCTTCCTGTCCAGTCCCGGCTTTACGGAATAGCGGGGCGAGCAGAACCGGTCAAAGTACCAGGAGGATTCCACGAAGGTATCCATCGTGTCGGTTTCTCGCTGTGCCGGGGAACCGCAACGAGGGCAGGCGGTCTCAACAAAAGCCTTGTGTTTGGCCAGCGGCGATCCCCCCTCGCCCGTGAATGCCACGTCACGCGGCAAGACCACGGGGAGATCTTTTTCCGGAACGGGCACCGTGCCGCATTTCCCACAGTTGATAATAGGGATAGGCGCGCCCCAGTAGCGCTGTCGGGATATACCCCAGTCCCGCAGGCGGTACTGCACGGTCTTTTTCCCGTAGCCCGCCTTTTCCAGGTGCGCGGCGATCGCTTCAAGGGCCTTCAAGTTCTCCATGCCGCTGAAGGGGCCGGAATTGACCAGTATCCCCTCTTCCACATAGGCCTCCGTCATGGCGGCGGGATCAAGGGGCCGGTTCGGCGGTTGGATCACCACGACAAGGGGAAGGCCGTACTTCTTGGCAAACTCAAAGTCGCGCTGATCGTGGGTAGGCACGGCCATGACACAGCCCGTCCCGTAGTCGGCGAGGACGAAATTGGCGGCGTAGATCGGCATTTTTCTCCCGGTGACGGGATTCGTGCAGTAGGAGCCGAGGAAGACCCCCTCTTTCTCGGTGGATTCGGACGTGCGCACCGCGCGATCCTGTTTTCTCACGTTCTCCACAAACGCCCGGATCTGCTTTTCCGCGGGCTTGCCTTTGGCCAGCTCCGTTACCAGCGGATGCTCGGCGGCCACCAGCATGAACGTGGCTCCGTAGAGGGTATCCTGCCGGGTGGTAAACACCCTGATCGCCCCGTTGCCGTCTTCCCGGGGAAAGGCGATCTCGCAGCCGTAACTCTTGCCGATCCAGTTTTGCTGCATGGTGAGCACCCGTTCCGGCCAGCCGGTGAGCTTGTCACAGTCCCGGAGCAGTTCCTCCACGTAGTTCGTGATGCGGAAAAACCACTGGTCGAGAACCTGCTCCTCCACGACGGCGGAACAGCGCCAGCAGAGTCCGGCCTCCACCTGCTCGTTGGCAAGCACCGTCCGGCATTGCGGGCACCAATTCACGGCGGACCGCTTCTTGTAAACGAGGTCCTTTTCGTACATCTCGAGAAAAAAGAGCTGTTCCCAACGGTAGTACTCCGGCTCGCAGGTGGAAATTTCACGGTCCCAGTCGTAGCTGAATCCCATCCTCTTGAGCTGCTTTCTCATGTGGGCGATGTTTTCGTTGGTCCAGACGGAGGGATGAATGCCCCGTTCGATGGCGGCATTTTCCGCGGGCATCCCGAAGGCGTCCCATCCCATAGGATGCAGCACGTTGTAGCCCCGCATCCGCTTGTACCGCGCCACCACGTCGCCGATGGTGTAGTTCCTCACATGGCCGATGTGTATCTTGCCGGAGGGATAGGGGAACATCTCCAGGAGGTAGTATTTTTTCTTCCCGGGATCCTCGGTGACGTTGAAGGTTCGCTGTTCTTCCCAGCGCTTCTGCCACTTCTCCTCGATCTCGCGGGGACGGTACTTCCGGTTCTCCACTTATAGTACCTCCGCAAGAGCCGATGACATGGTCACTTCAAAAATTTCGCTTGCCATATCGCCCTTAGCCTGCATTTTAAATTTGTTGAGCCCTTCGATCACCTGCTCGCGCCGGCGATCGTCCGTCAGCAGGCACGGCAAAACGGCCCCTGTTGCTTCTTTGGTTTTGGAGAAGAAATCGAAACAGCCCGTGACCACGGCCTCTGTCATGGTGGCCACGAGGAGGCTGCACCGGCCGGCGCCGGGAATGGAAAAGGCGAAATCATTGCACCGCATGCCGCTCATCGTTTTGGAGAGCTGGTATCCCGCTTCATAGAGAGCGTCATAGGTGAGGTCCGTCAGCGGCCCCATGCCCAAAAGCAACACCCGGGCCACGGGAAGACGCCGCGAAAAGGCAAAGGCAACCTGCTCGCCCGATGCGCCCGCTATCCTTCCCGCGGCAAGCTCCCGGGAAATTGCGCCGTTCAAACGCCAATCCACGAGTCCGCAAAAACCTCGCGGCGGCTTCTCATCAGAAAAGAAACCCAGCACCAGATTTTCGAACTTAGGGATGTTTGGCGGCTGTGTGACGATCTTGATCTGCATCTTTATTGCGCAATTCCGCGTACAGGGCGTCAAGGATACCGTTTATGAAGGAACCGGAGTTTTCCGATCCATACACCTTGCCGAGGTCTATCGCCTCGTTGATCGTGACTTTGGGGGGAATATCCTGGCAGTGCAGCAGCTCGTAAACGGCCATCCTGAGGATGCTCCTGTCCACCCGCGACATCCTCGCCACCGACCAGTTTTCGGAACAACCGCCGATAAGATCGTCTATCCGCTGCCTGTTGTTCCAAGCGCCGTGAATAAGGAGAGAGGAAAATTCCTCGGATTCCCGGGGCGCTTCAAAGCTTCCCCAGAAAAGCGTAACCGCCTCATCACTGCTGATTTTCAAGAAATCAAGCCCGTAAAGGACCTGCAAGGCAATCTCTCGTGCCTTTCTTCTCTGGCGCATCAATTCCTGCCTGCGGGATCAGCGGGCATAAAACCGCACCCGCCCCCAGACGTACATCATAGTTTTTTGAAAAGATCAACCATCTCGATCGCCGACATGGCGGCGTCCCATCCCTTGTTCCCGGCCTTGGTGCCCGCCCGTTCAATAGCCTGCTCGATGGTGTCCGTCGTGAGGACGCCAAAGGCCACGGGAACCTCCGTTTCCAGGCCAACGCTGGCAATGCCCTTGGAAACCTCGGCGCTGATATATTCGAAATGAGGCGTGGCCCCCCGGATCACCGCGCCGAGACAGATCACCGCGTCAAAGCGGCCGCTCTTGGCGAGCTTCTTGGCCGTCAGGGGCAGTTCGAACGCGCCGGGAACCTTGTAAACCGAAATTTCCTTTTCATCCCCGCCGGCCCTCGTGATGGCATCAACAGCACCTTCGATAAGTCGTCCGCAGATAAAATCATTAAAGCGGCTGGCCACGATGCCGAATTTCATCCCCTTGGCCACAAACTTCCCTTCGATTATCTTTGGCATGATCTTTTCTCCTCAGTTCATGAACCACAGCTCATATCTTCAACATATGTCCCATTTTGTTCTTCTTCGTCTCCAGATAATGGATATTGCATTCACTCGGCTTCACCTCGATGGGAACCCGCCCGACGATCGTTATCCCGTACCCTTCAAGACCGATGAGCTTCTTGGGATTGTTGGTAAGCAAACGCATCTTTCGCACGCCCACGTCCACGAGGATCTGGGCGCCGATGCCGTAATCCCGCATATCATCCTTAAACCCCAGTTCGAGATTTGCTTCCACGGTGTCCTTGCCCTGTTCCTGGAGGGCGTAGGCCCTGATCTTGTTAACGAGCCCGATGCCGCGCCCCTCCTGGTGCATGTAAACAATTACCCCTTTGCCCTCCGCCGCCACCATTTCCATGGCCGTGCGGAGTTGATCGCCGCAATCGCATCGCTCGGAACCGAACACATCCCCGGTGAGACATTCCGAATGGACCCGGACGAGAACCTCGTCCTCGGGCCCGATTTCCCCCTTCACGAGAGCCACGTGCAGTATGTCGTCCACATCGTTTTCGTAAACGATAACCTTGAAATCTCCGCCGTAACAGGTGGGCAGGTTTGCGGTGGCCGCCCGCCGGATCAGCCGTTCATGCTGCATCCGGAAATCAATCAAATCGGCAATGGTCGCGATCTTGAGCCCGTGTTCCCGGGCAAAGATCTCCAGGTCGGGCATACGCGCCATGGTGCCGTCATCCTTCATAATCTCGCAGATCACGCCCGCCGATTTCAGGCCCGCGAGCCTCGCCAAGTCCACGGATCCCTCTGTCTGGCCCGTTCTCACCAGCACGCCGCCTTTTTTCGCCAGGATGGGGAAAACATGCCCGGGACTGACAATGTCCTCCGGTTTGGCATTGTCCTCCACGGCGGTCTTTATCGTCACGAACCGGTCAGCCGCGGAGATGCCCGTGGTTACTCCGCGCGCCGCCTCGATGGAAACGGTAAAAGCCGTCCCGAAACTGGAACGGTTATCGCGCACCATGGGACGCAACTGAAGTTTCCGGGCAATCTCCTCGCCCAGGGTGAGGCAGATAAGCCCCCTGCCGTAGCGGGCCATAAAATTGATCGCATCCGGCGTCACAAACTCCGCCGCCATGCAGAGATCGCCTTCGTTCTCTCGGTCTTCATCATCCACGAGGATGATCATTTTGCCTTTTTTGATATCCTCGATTGCTTCTTTGATCGAACTGACTGCCATATCCACACCTCTATTTGAATCCGTGCTCCGCAAGGAAATCCATATCCAGACCCTTGCGGGGATGCAGGAATTTTTCCACATACTTGCCCAGGATATCCGTCTCTATGTTCACCGAGTCGCCTGTTTTTCTCAATCCCATCGTGGCAACCTGGGCCGTATGGGGAATCATGTTAACATAAAATATGCCTTTTTCACAGCGATTTACCGTAAGGCTGACACCGTCCACGGCGATGGAACCCTTCTCCACAATGTACCGCATCAATGCATCCTCTACCTCAATCCCGAAAACAATGGAATTGGATTTCTGCGCTTTTTCCCTGATCCGTCCCGTGCCGTCCACGTGGCCCAGCACCAGATGCCCTCCCACGAAACCGGCGAGCCGCAGCGCTTTTTCCAGGTTCACCTTGTCACCCGCTTTCAGGAGTTTGAGCGTAGTTCTCGTCAGCGTTTCCGCCGACACGTCCGCCGTAAACGCCTGGCCGGTTTTTGCGGTCACGGTGAGGCAGGCGCCGTTTACCGCGATGCTGTCCCCGACCCTGACGTCACCGAGGTCAAGCCCACCTTCCACATTGAGAAGGGCATCCTCACCCTTTCTCGTTACGCGCCGGACCGACCCCATGCCCTCGATAATGCCGGTAAACATATGGCTCCGTTCCACCCCGCAGATGTCTTATTTCTCTTTTTACAAACTCGTAAAAAGTCATCAGGACAATATATTCAGGACGGCTCCGTAAAACGTCCGCAGGCAAGGCGCGCGAGGCCTGAGGAGTGAGGCGTACATTTACGTACGCTGCAGCGACGAGGGATGAAGCGCAACGCAGCATCCGGGCGTTTTACGAAGTCGTCCCTTTTTCTCCTTTGACCTTCAGAATATCCTTGAGCTCGTCCAGGAAATCGTTCACGTCCCGAAACTCGCGGTACACCGACGCAAACCTCACATAGGCGACGCCGTCCAGGTGCTGGAGCTCGGCCATGACCATCTCCCCCACGGCCGACGAAGTGATCTCCTTGCCCTGGAAATCATGACATTTCTGCTCTACGTTGTCCACGGCGTCTTCCATAACATCAATGCTAATGGGACGCTTCTCGCAGGCCTTCTTGATGCCGGAGAGTATTTTATTCCGGTCGAAGGGTTCCCGGCGTCCGTCCTTTTTCACCACCATGGGAAGCACCTCTTCCACAAACTCGTACGTGGTAAAGCGCTTGCTGCAGTCGAGACATTCCCGCCGTCGTCGGATGGCGCTGCCGTCCTTGCTGATGCGTGAATCAATCACCTTATTTTCGGTGTTTGCGCAGAATGGACATTTCATAATTGAAAGACCGCGACCCCCGCCTCGTGCAGCATCTCCCGGGCCATCTGGTCCATGTAGCCATCCTTGTAGATAACCTCGGCAATGCCCGCGTTGATAATCATTTTCGCGCAGATGACGCAGGGATGGTTAGTACAGTACAGGGTCGCTCCGTTGACGCTCACCCCGTGCAGGGCCGCCTGGATGATGGCGTTCTGCTCGGCGTGAAGTCCGCGGCACAACTCGTGGCGTTCGCCGGAGGGAATCTTCATATCCTCCCTCATGCAGCCCAGATCCAGACAATGGCGTAGGCCCGTAGGGGCGCCGTTGTAGCCCGTGGCCAGCACCCGCTTGTCCCTGACCAGCACCGCGCCGACACTGCGCCGCATGCAGGTGGAACGTCGGGAGATCAAATGTGCGATATCGGAAAAATACTCATTCCAGCCGGGCCGCTTTCCCCGCGTTCCAGTGCCCGTGCCTTCCGGTTGTTTTACATCAGCCATCGTCTGCTTCCCCGGCCGTCTTACCCGGCGCTCTGCGTCCCCGCTGTCCCGCCGTTGCCGTAGTTGTTGTTGATGCGCGCATGGTAGAGGGTAAACTTCTCACAGAGATTTCTTACTTCCTCCCGGACAGCCCGTAACCGGTTCTCGTCGTTCCGGTACGTGAGAACGTCGGAAATGAGGCGGGCGATGGTTTTCATCTCGCCCTCCTTCATTCCCCGCGTGGTCACTGCGGGCGTGCCGATCCTGATTCCGCTCGTTACCGCCGGGCTTTTCTTATCAAAGGGTATCCTGTTCTTGTTTATGGTAATGCCCGTTCGGTCAAGCAGTTCCTGCGCCGCCTTGCCCGTAATCCCGCGGTCGGACAGGTCCACGAGGAGCAGGTGCGTATCGGTGCCGCCGGAAACCAAGCGGTATCCCCGTGCCAGAAGCTCATCCGCGATAACCGCGGCATTCTTGACGATCTGCTGTTGATAGATTTTGAATTCCTCGCTCAGGGCTTCTTTGAACGCCACCGCCTTTGCCGCAATGATGTGCATCAGCGGCCCCCCCTGCATGCCGGGGAATATTTTATTGTCCAGCGCCTCCGCATATTTCTTCTTGCACATGATAAGGCCGCCGCGCGGGCCGCGCAGGGTTTTATGAGTCGTCATCGTGACGAACTCGCAGTTGGAAATCGGCGACGGGTGAAGGCCCGCGGCAATCAAGCCGCCGATATGGGCGATATCGGCCATGATCACGGCGCCGACTCGGTCGGCGATTTCCCGGAATTTCGTATAATCTATCCGCCTCGGATAGGAGCTGGCGCCGACGACAATGATTTTCGGCTTGTGCTTTTTTGCCTGTGACTCCACCTCGTTGAAATCAATGGTCTCCGTTTTCCGGTCCACGCCGTAGAAGACGCCCTTGTAGAACTTGCCCGAGAAACTCACGGGACTGCCGTGCGACAGGTGCCCGCCGTGGGAAAGGTCCATCCCCAGAATCGTGTCCCCCGGCTCCAGCACGGCAAAGTACACGGCCATGTTCGCCTGAACGCCGGCATGGGGCTGAACGTTCACGTGCTCGGCCCCGAACAGTTTCTTGCACCGCTCGATTGCCAGGGTTTCCACGATGTCCACAAATTCGCAGCCGCCGTAGTACCGGTGGCCGGGATAGCCCTCGGCATACTTGTTCGTCATGACGCTTCCCTGCGCCTCGAGAACGGCCTCGCTCACAAAATTTTCCGAGGCGATCATCTCCAGCTTCCCCGCCTGCCTTCTGGTCTCCTGCAGGATGGCATCGGCGACTTCCGGATCAACTTTCTCCAAACTCGACGTTAACACTCTGTCCTCCTGTTCCCTGTCTTTCTCCGCTCAATGCACACACAATATATCTTCTGCAAATCCCCCCGGCCTCTTTTCTGACGGGGTGCGCTACTGTAGTGTTACACTATAAGATGTCATATCGACCGGAGGGAGATATCTTTATAGTAGGTATTCAGTAAGATTTCTCGCTTTGCTCGAAATGACAGAATTGTAAAACCATTACGGCAACACGACATTACCTATTTCCCTCTGCCGAGCTCCCGCTCCAGCTCCGTGATCTTGTCAATGCGCGCCTGATGGCGCCCGCCCTCAAAGGGCGTTTCCAGCCAGACCGACACGATCTTCTCCGCCGTCTTCCCGTCCGTCCGCCTTCCCGCCAGGGCAAGGATATTGCTGTCGTTGTGCATCCTGCTCATGCGCGTCGTCTCTTCGTCGAGGGCGACCACGGCCCGGACGCCGGGGAACCTGTTCGCCACAATGGCCATCCCCACGCCGGAACCGCATACCAGAATGCCGCGATCGAATTCCCCCGCAGAAACCTTCCGGGCGACCACGACGCCGATATCGGGATAATCCACGGGGAGCGCGCTGCAGGTGCCGGCATCGGCGACCACGAACCCCTTCGCAGCCAGATACCGGGAGATATCTTCCTTCATGTCAAAGCCGGCATGATCGGATCCGATGATGATTTTTTCCTTAGCCATTTGTACCCTCGAATTTTTTCAATGCCAACACAGCATTCACACCGCCGAACCCAAAGGTGTTGGACAGGGCGGCCTGGATATTTTTCTTTCTCGGCCGGTGGGGAACATAATCGAGATCGCACTGCTCATCGGGATGGTCGAGATTGATGGTCGGCGGCAGCAGACCCTCGTAAAGGGCCATGGCCGCGATAATGGCCTCTATGCCCCCCGCGGCTCCGAGGAGGTGGCCCGTCATGGATTTTGTCGAGCTCACGGCAAGCGTCCCTGCGTGTTCGCCGAACACCGTTTTGATAGCCTCTGTTTCATACCGGTCATTGGCGACCGTGGCCGTCCCATGCGCGTTGATATAATCCACGTGGGCGGGATTCATGCCCGCGTCCCGCAAGGCGGCCTGCATGCACCGAACAGCGCCCTCTCCGCCGGGAGGGGGAGCCGCCATATGAAAGGCGTCGCTGGTGCATCCGTAACCGCTCACTTCCGCGTAGATCCTGGCCCCCCGGTCAAGGGCACGAGACATCTCCTCGAGAATCACCAAGCCGCCCCCCTCGCTGATCACAAAACCGTCGCGGTCCCGGTCGAACGGCCTGCTTGCCCGCTCCGGATAATCGTTATTCATCGAAAGCGCCCGCATGGCGTTAAATCCGCCCAGGGCAAGAGGCGTGATGGCCGCTTCCGCACCTCCGGCGATCATAACATCGGCGTCGCCTTCCCGGATAATCCGGGCGGCGTCTCCGATGGCGCAGGTGCCCGCGGCGCACGCCGCCACGGGACAGCCGATCGGTCCTTTGGCGCCGAACCGGATGGACACGTGACCGGCGCCGAGATTGGGGAGGACGGCCGGTATGAGAAAGGGGGACACCCTCCCCGGTCCCTCTTTGAGGATCGTCTCCGTCCCGTTTTCCACGGTAGCGAGTCCGCCGATGGCCGACCCGATGATGACGCCCACCCGGTCGCCGTTCGCGCCCCCGCTTCCCTGTCCGACGACCAATCCCGCGTCTGCCACAGCCATTTCAGCCGCGGCCAGCGCGTAAATAATAAAATCATCCATGTGGCGGAGCTCTTTTTTGCTCACAAAATTCAGGGGGTCGAAGTTCTTGAGCTCGCCGGCAATCTTCGTTTTAAACCGGGTTGAATCAAACTTGGTGATCCGCCCTATCCCCGATCTCCCCGCGCAGATCCCTTCCCAGGTGTCCGGGGCGGAGTTCCCGAGCGGCGTCACCGTGCCGAGGCCGGTTATGACAACCCTCCTTCTCAATGGCTTATATCCCCGTATCCTTTACGCCCTTTCTTTTCAGAAAATCAAATACGTCCTGGATGGTGCGAACCTTTTCCAGTTCATCATCCGAGACCGTCACGTCGAAGGTCTCTTCCATCTCCATGATCAATTCCACGAGATCGAGGGAATCGGCGCCCAGGTCGTTGATAAAGGATGCCTCGGACACGCATTCTTCCCGCGTCACGTTCAGTTGTTCCATGATGATTTCTATTATCCTGTCTTCCAATTTCATGCAATTTCTCCTTCACTATTGCTCCCCGGAATTGAAGCCCTCCTTAAGCACGCTGCGGAGAATCTCCGATCCTCAAGGAATATCAGCTCTCACCACTCGCTCGCTTGCCCCGCAGCACGCCATGGGGAATGCGCTCGCTGCCGGGTGCTTCGATCCCCCTGATGAAGACCATGCCGGGAATGCCCGCCGTAAAACAGCGCCCGCCCCGGAATAATGTCCCGTTGCGGACCGTTTCCCCTATCAAATTTTCTCAAGAAGATTCTTCAGTTTACTGGTTCCGGGACCAAAGCGTCATCTGCCGCGCAAGCGGCGGTTCCCTAAAGGCCCGGCAAATGAACAGTGGGTTCTTTAAGAGACCTTTTCCGGAGAAATCACTTCTCGGCCTTTGTACGTCCCACAGTGCGGACAGGCGCGATGAGGCAGTTTTGGTTCATTGCATTGTGGGCAGACGGTCGCGGCCGGCGCCTTGAGAAAATCATGTGCCCGCCTCATATTTCTCCTTGTCCGTGAATGTCTTTTTACTGGATTCGGCATAATCTAACCTCTTTATCTCAATAGTTTTATTTAGCTAACTTAAAATTCTTCAAAACGGCAAACTTGCCGCCTATCGGCCCCACGGGACAATCGCAACGTCCTTTGTTCAGATTGGCGCCGCACTGCGGGCACAACCCCTTGCAAGATTCAAGGCAGAGCATCTTGATGGGAATCTGCAGGACGATCTGCTCAAAGATCAGGGGGTCCAGGTCAATGACGTCGTCGTGGTAATACGCGCAATCCACATCGTCCGGATTTAATTCCGCCTCGGCATCGAACTTGTCCCCGGCTTTGCGTTCCGCATCTTCCGGGGCCGGCACGAGCACGTAGCGAAACTCGCCTTGCACCGGCGCTTGGACCGGCTCAAGACACCGGCTGCAGTCCGTCCCGACGACGGTTTTCACCGTGCCCTCAACGACGATGGTCTCGCAGGTTCTTTTTACCGAGCAGGCAACATCGGCACGCTGCAGGGTGAAATCGCATTTCCCCTTCTCCGGCAGCAATTCGTTGAACCAGTCCCCCTCCCTGGTGAACTGCAGGGCAAGCCCGCTGTCGGGTATCTGTACCACATTAATCTTCAAAACACACCCTTTACCGAAAGAGCTGTCTATTTTCCCCGGTATTGCCGCACCCCGCAATAAGGTGAAAATATAAAGGGTTGCAGTTAATTACAAATCACCACCGTTGTCAAGAATAATTTAGCCCCATGTATCCGGCCCAGCCAAATCCGCCTTGACAAAAGAGTACCCTCACCATATAAGGGGGACACAAAAAGCAAGGACGGAAGAAAGGGCATCAATGTCGGAAAATGGAAGGATTATCACAAGATTTGCACCATCGCCGACGGGTTTTCTCCATATCGGCGGTGCGAGAACCGCACTCTTCAACTTCCTCTACGCGCGGCGGCACGACGGCAAGTTTATCCTCCGAATCGAGGATACGGACCAGCTCCGCTCCACGGACGAATCCACCAAGGCAATCCTTGACGCCATGACCTGGCTGGGTCTCAACTGGGATGCAGGCCCCTTCTTCCAGACCCAACGGCTTGAAATATATCGGGAAACGGCAAAGAAGCTCGTCGCTGCGGGCAAGGCCTACTACTGCGTCTGCCAACCGGAGGAATTGGAAAAGAAAAGAAAACAGGCGCTGGCCGAGGGGAGAAAGCCGAAGTATGACGGCGCGTGTCGGGACAAGAGCCTCACCGCAACGCCGGATGCCGTCATCCGATTCCGCTGCCCCGGCATCGGCGCGACGGTGGTCGGCGACATGATCAAGGGCCCCGTCACGTTCAACAACGAGGAGCTGGACGACCTGGTGATCATGCGGCAGGACGGCCACCCCACCTACAACTTCGCCGTCGTGGTTGACGACGCCGAGATGGCCATCACCGACGTAATCCGCGGCGACGACCACCTGAACAACACGCCTCGCCAGATCCTCCTCTATGAGGCGCTGGGATACGCGGTGCCCCGGTTCGCCCATGTCCCCATGATCCTGGGGGCGGACAAGGCGCGCTTAAGCAAGCGCCACGGCGCCACCTCGGTCATGGCCTATCAGGAAATGGGCTACCTGCCCGAGGCCCTCGTCAACTACCTCGTTCGTCTGGGCTGGTCGCACGGCGACCAGGAGATATTCTCTCTGGCCGAGCTCATCGCATTTTTCGACCTTGAATCCGTAGGAAAAGCGCCCGCCGTCTTCAACCCGGAAAAGCTCCTCTGGCTGAACCAGCACTATATAAAGGAGTGCCCCCCGGAAAAACTGGCGGAGCTGGTGATACCCTTCTGGAAGGAGTTGGGACACGAGGTCACGGACCGGAGGCTTGCCGCGCAGGTCGTAACCGATCTCCGGGAACGGGCCAAGACGATCAAGGAGATGGCCGCGGGAAGCGCCTTCTATTTCGTAAACGACGTCGCCTTCGACGAGGCGGCGGTGAAAAAGTTCCTGAACGGCGACCACATCGCTACGGCGGAGGCCTCCGGTTTGCTCTTTGCATCGCTCGCGGAAGAGAACTACACAAAGGAGGGCATCGAGAACGTTCTGCGCGAGTTCGCCGTCCGGACGGGGAAGAAGCTCAAGGACGTAGCCCAGCCGCTCCGCGTCGCCCTCACGGGCACGACGGTGAGCCCTCCCCTCGACTCGGTCATGACGACCCTGGGCAAACAAAAGGTGATCGAACGGATACAAAAAGCGGTGGAATACGCAAAGCGCGTCGGACAGGTCTGAGCGAGAAACACTGCCGCAAGCACCGCACCGCGGGCGGGGAATCACATTGGCCTTGACTTTTGCGGCTTTCTCTAATAAAAGTCCGGCTTCTCAAAAAACTAAATGTCGCGATGGGGGATCGTCTAGCGGCAGGACTTAGGACTCTGACTCCTACTACCCAGGTTCGAATCCTGGTCCCCCAGCCAATGGTCCCATCGTCTAGTGGTTAGGACGCTGGCCTCTCACGCCGGAAGCAGGGGTTCAACTCCCTAAAGGTCGCCCGACAAACGGCTCCGCGATAGTACTGAACGGTTTTCTATGCATCGTCGGGACCGTCACCATGACCCACTTCGCCATCGCCCGCTGGTCCGCCCCGACATCGCCCCCGGATATCCTGTTGAAGAGCATGGTGATTGATATCCTCATCGTCTGGGGAAAGTTTTTCGTCGGAAAGGCCCTGTTCGAACTGGAGACCTTCGGCTATGACGCGGACCGGCCGAAAGCAGGCATGAGCTACCGGTATCCGCATCTGGGATGGTGGCTGATCCACCTGGCTGCCGTCAGTCTTGTCTATTCCCTTGGCAACCTTTTATGGAGCCAGCCATGAATCAATTCAAGTGGTTTACCCGAAACTGGTGGATACTGCACATTGTGGCCGTGATGTTTTTCTTCTGGCTCGGCCACGCGATACGCTTCTGAACGCAGTTTTGTAGACGGAGTGACTCGTTACTGTCGCTCCGTCAGATTTGCCGTCCCCAGGCGCAGGGGGATCACCACCGCCAGGATGCAGAACAGAACAGAAAAACCAGGGAAAAGGAACCGACGCCCCAGAGCCACTGGAAAAGGCTTATGGCCCTCCCCGTATGCCCCCGAAAAAAATGGCGGAACTCCAGATTAACCTGTGATACAACTTCAGGGGAAGGTCGTTTGCATGGCGGGGCTTCCGCTGTGCGTTCCGGCCGGAACTGGAGAACTTCGGCTCATGTCGCGACACACCCGCGATATCAATCGTCCCAAAGGCAGCTCGCTGGCGCCCCTGCGGGCGCTTGCCCCATTCATCCGGCCGTATCTCGGTACGCTGTTTTTGGCGCTGGGCGCACTATTGATCGCCTCGGGCGCGTTTCTGGCGCTGCCGGTCGCGGTGCGCTATGTAATAGACTTCGGCTTTTCCGCCGCCGATGCCGCCACGATTGACCGGTATTTTATTTTCTTTCTCGGCATCGCCTTGCTGTTCGGGTTCTTCGGTGCGGCCCGCACCTATTTTATCAACCGGCTGGGCGAGCGGGTGGTGGCTGACCTGCGCAATGCGGTGTACCGGCACGTGATCCGCATGGACCTGACCTTTTTCGAGGTCACCAAGACGGGCGAGGTGCTCTCGCGGCTGACCACGGACACCACCCTGATTCAAGCGATCTCCGGGGTCGGGCTGTCCATCATTCTGCGTTCCTCGATACAGTTCGGCGGCGCTCTGGTGCTGCTGGCCATTACCAATGTCCGGCTCATGGGTTACATCCTGGTGCTGCTGCCGGTAATGCTGGTGCCCATCCTTGCGGTCGGCCGCTGGGTGCGGCGCCTCTCCCGGGACTCCCAGGCCTGCATTGCCGAAGCCAGCGGGCTGGCCGGCGAAACCCTGAATGCGGTTCAAACGGTGCAGGCGTTTACCGCCGAGGAGCTGGCAAGCCGGCGTTTTGGCGCGATGGTCGCGGCGAGCTTCGAAACCGCCTTACGTCGCATCAAGGCCCGCGCCCTGTTCTCCATCGTGGCCACCTCCGGCCTGTTCGCCGTTCTGATCGTGGTGCTCTGGATCGGCGCCCGCGCGGTGCTCGGCGGCGAGATGACCGGAGGCGAACTGGGCCAGTTCGTGCTCTATGCCATGTTCGTTGCCATGTCGGCGGCATCCTTAAGCGAGGTGTGGGGCGAACTGCAACAGGCGGCAGGCGCCATGGAGCGGTTGATGGAGCTGCTCCACGCGGAGCCCGCAATCAGGGCCCCCGAAAAACCTGTTAAGCTGCCCGATACACGCGAGGGACGTATCCGCTTCGACCGGGTTTCCTTCCATTACCCGTCGCGCCCCGACACACCGGCGATGAAGGATTTTGACCTGGAGATTGCGCCCGGCGAGAAGGTGGCGTTCGTCGGTCCGTCCGGAGCCGGGAAGAGTACGGCCTTTCTGCTCATGATGCGGTTCTATGCCCCCGGGGCGGGAGGGATCATGATTGACGGCGTTGATATCGCGGGGGCGCGGCCGGAAGACGTGCGCGCCCGGATTGCCATCGTGCCCCAGGAAACGGTGATCTTCGGGGCAAGCGCCCGGGAGAATATTCGCTTCGGCCGGCCCGGAGCCACGGATGCCGAGATTGAAGCGGCGGCCCGCGCGGCGGGCGCGGATGAATTCATCCGGCAGTTGCCGGAGGGGTACGACTCGTTCCTGGGGGAACGGGGGACGCGGCTCTCCGGCGGGCAGAAACAGCGCATCGCCATTGCCCGTGCGATTCTCAAGGATCCGCCCATACTGCTGCTCGATGAGGCAACCAGCTCCCTGGACGCCCAAAGCGAGCGCCTGGTACAGGAGGCGCTGGAGCGTCTGGAAAAGGGCCGCACAACGGTCGTGATCGCCCACCGGTTGGCCACGGTGCTGAAATCAGACCGCATCGTTGTCATGGACAGGGGAAGCATCATCGCTGTTGGCCGCCACGAAGAATTGGTCAGACGCAACCCGCTGTATGCGCGATTCGCCGAGCTGCAGTTTGGGGAGGCGCGGGAGACGGACTCGCTGTGCCTTGAGACCGGCGGAACGATGAAAACGGAAGGGAAAGTAAAGCGCTCCCCTGGGTAAACAGCAGAGAGCTCCGATCCTTAAGGAATAGCGCCGCGTAAGAGCATCCGGGCGCCCTATGATAATCGGCATGAGATGAGGGCAGGTCGGTGTTGCATGATCGCCCCTCCCCCCGGTTTCGTGGCCACGATATAGGTGACCTTCTTCCCCTTGTAAAAGTCAATATCCGGCGCCGCGACAAATCCGGGCATTCTCTTATATCAACAGGACCGTGGATCTTATTGACAGGAAGCGCCCCGTTACTCTATAATCCTCCTGTAAAAACAAATCGTTAACGATTCGTTACCTGCACCATAAGGATAAAAGGAGGGAGACCATGCCGACGTATGAATTTCTCTGCAAGAAATGCGGAAAGCATTTTGCCCTGAGCCTGTCTCTTGCCGAACATGAGAAGGGAAAATATCATTGCCCGAAATGCAAAAGCAGCAGCGTCGAGCAGCAGATAAGCACCTTCCAGACGAAAACATCAAGAAAGAGTTAGACGGGCGAAACGCCCCGCCGGCAGGACGGGGTTCCCCGGCAAGAAAATAGTGATGTGCCGTGCGACCTCTTAACCACGTCTACACGGAAGACGTGCGGGACGCGCCCCCGGAGCGTTCCCGGTTCTCCATGCGCTTGCGCGGGCAGAGCGGGTTCCCTGTTTGCGGAAAGCGCAGTGAACATCCCCCGGAAGGCGAAAAAAATCCACTATGAGAAAGACCATGCGCATTTTTTTACTGCTGGCATTGCTTGCCGCTGCATTTCTCCTCTATTCCCTGATGAAGATCAAAAACGCGCCCTCCGTCGTTCCGCCCAGGACACCCGGGATCAAGGACACGCTTCTCTACCGGCATGTTGAACATCTGACGGCAACAATCGGCTCCCGCAGCGTCTTTGAATATGACCGCATAATCGCCGCCCGGGACTACATCCTTTCCTGCCTGAACGGCATGGGATATTCCCCGGCGCGCCAGGATTTTTCCTATCAGGGGCGGACCTTCAGCAACATTGTCGTTTCCCTCCGGGGGGCAGCCCGCCCCGGTGACGTCGTCCTGATCGGGGCCCATTACGATACCATGGTCGGCACGCCGGGGGCGGACGACAATGCCAGCGCCGTTGCCATGCTCCTGGAAATGTGCCGCCTTTTGAAGAATTATGCGCCGGGAATGACGTTAAAATTGGTGTTTTTTGCCCTGGAGGAACCGCCGCTCTTCCGCACGGAATTCATGGGAAGCGCCATATATGCGCGGGAGGCAAAGAAACAGGGTGAGAACATCAGGGGCATGATCTCCCTGGAAATGCTGGGCTACTACAGCGATCAAAAGGGCGGGCAGAGCTATCCGTTTCCGCTCATGCACCTTATGTATCCGTCCACTCCCAATTTCATCGCCGTCGTTGGGAACCTATCCTCCCGCCGCCTGGTCCATCGGATAGCGGATTCACTCAGGGAAAAAGCGGGTATCCCCGTCGAGACTCTGGCCACGGTCAGTTTTTTGCCCGGCGTGGATTTCTCGGATCACCGCTCCTTCTGGGAAGTGGGGTACCCCGCCGTTATGATCACCGACACGGCCTTTTATCGCAACCCCAACTATCATAGGGAGACGGATCGGATTGACACCCTGGATTTTCTGCGCATGTCCGCCCTGTTGCAAGGGCTTGTGCAAACGGCAAAAGACCTGACGGCTCCGTAACCCCGCTAAACGGGATACATGCGTTTACGATACGTTATGTCTCGACACCCACGGAGTTGGGCGCTCCGCGCATGCCCTTCTTCTGCTCATACATCAGTGAATCGGCGTGGGACATCAGTTCGTCGAGAGAGGTGGGGTTTAGGGGATCATAATAAGCCATGCCGGTACTTATGGAAAGCCTATACGCCCGACCACTGCGGGAATTGTAATTATCTATTTGATCCTGTAATCGTTTTTTTATGATATCGGAATCCTCAGGAGAACCCTCTATCGCCAGGACGGCAAATTCATCGCCTCCGATGCGGCCGATGATATCCATTTTCCGAAACACCTTTTTTAAAACATCGGCAGTCTCAACCAAGACGTCATCGCCCTTCTTATGACCCAAATTGTCGTTGATCTCCTTCATATTATCCAGATCGGCAAACAGAAGCAAAATTCTCTCCTTTTTCCTTTGGGATTGTTTCAACTGTTGTTCCGCCAGGGTTATAAAGCCCCTGCGGTTGTATAACCCGGTCAGTTGATCCGTGATCGCCAAGGAATTGATCATTTGCTCATACTGTTTGCGCTCGGTGATGTCCCGCCAGATAGATCGGCTATAGAGAATAGCGCCGTCCATATCCCTGACTGCTGAAGAATTCAAACTGACGAAGAGAGCGCTGCCGTCCTTGCGCTTAATTTGCCGTTCCGCATTACGCACTTCCCCGGTTACGGTAAAGTGTTGGAACGCTATTTTTGCTTCCTCTACACAGTCCGGCTGGAACATATCGAATACCGAGCGTCCGATTATTTCTTCTTTGGCGTACCCGGTAACAAGAACGAGTGTGTTGTTGCATCCCAGAATTACCGTAGTTTTTGCATCAACCGATAGATACATATCCGGCGCATTCTCATAAAGGTCGTAATATTTTGCCTCAGATTCCTGAAGGGTTTTCTGCGCCCGCTTGCGTTCCATCGCCCTGAAAGTCATATAACTAATTACGGTAAGGATAAGCACCAGGGCGCATAACAGTACAATCGTAATCAGACCGATCAATTTATACAAAAAAATCTTGTCCGTCGGCGCCATGAGGACCAGTGACCATCCTTCAGCATTCAGTGCGGCCCGTGAAACATAATAATCGGTTCCATCCAGTTCAACCGTCATCCCGTCTTTGACTTCCCGGGGCAGCAACGCGTGGAACGGTTTATCACCGAACTGCCGGGAAACAATTAATGCCTTCTCTATTTCCCTGTTCACGGGCCAGAGACTCTTAAAGAGCATTTCCTTTTTAGAAGATAAGAAAATGATGCCGTGTTGATCCACAATTGAGCCGAAGGGGTAATTGCGGAGATAGGTTTCTATCTCATCAAGGTCTTTTTTAATTACGGCCACGCCAATGATTTTCCCGTTCTCATCCCGGACGGGATTGCTGGCATAGGCGCCCCTCTTCCCGGAAGTCACGCCGAGGGCAAAGTATTGGCCTCGTTTGCCTTCCATTGCCTCCATAAAATAGGGTCGGAACCGATACGATTGGCCCACAAAGCTGTCCGGGGCTTTACGGTTGGAAGAGGCGATCGTCAGCCCTTTTCTGTCAATAAGATAACTGACTGAGACCCCGAGCGACGAGTTGTATCGGTCTAAGACGGAGTTTGCCTTTGCAATGTCGCGATCCCGTCGGGAAATAAGCGCCGGCGCAATCCAGGGAGAACCGGACAGGGCCTCCACGGCCCCTGCAATTTCTTTCATCGTATAGGTAAAAGAGATTGACAGGATTGATACCGCATTTTCGTTGCCCATGATTATTTCGCGCCTGGCCCTATATTCTAAATAGTCTACGACCGACCACCCGGCGCCGACAATAATGGTCAAGAAAATGAGTAAAAATATTAGATGCTGGTAAATGGGAGTGTTGCGTTTTTTAATGGCAGGATCCATAATTTTAAGAAAGCAACTTAACGGTTGATTCAGCAGCGAGCGCATTCGCCGCGACTTGCTCAAGGAGAACTTCAACGGATTTCTAACGTATATTTTATGGAGGGGGAACGGACTTTTCTCCGCACGACATACCCCCATTATTTTTGCTACACTACTACAGTATCGGTTGGAATTCCAATTATTTGTCATTACATCCGGTAGCCAAACTTCCGGCACGAAGATGACGATTTATAACGCACCCGCCAAGGGACTGGTCACACCCGGAACAGCTGGCCCATTTTACGGCCGAGGAGGACTCCCGCTATAAGCAGGGAAACCGCCAGGAACGCCATACTCCAAACACCGAGGGCACTCGCCATGAAAGGACCGTCTTCGATGCGCGCCATCAGCTGGTAAATCGCCTTGGTGATGGGGAAGTACTGCTCTTTCACGGCAAGGACCAGGCTCTCACTGACCTCCAGCATGGCAAAGGAAAACGCCAGGATAGCGCCGGCGATAATGTTGGCGCTGATGAGCGGCAGGGTGACTTTCCGCATCGTGCGGAAGGCGCTGGAACCGAGATTGATCGCCGCTTCTTCGAGCGACTGGCTGATCTGGAGAAAGCCGCCGTAGGCTGTCCGGACCGTATAGGGCAGGCGCCGGACGGAATAGGCGATCACCAGAAGCGGCATGGGATTGATCCGGGGATCGAGGACAGTCCCGGCAAAGCAGGCCAGGTAGCCGAATGCCAGCACCAGTCCCGGAATGGCGAGCGGCAGCATGACGGCGGCATCGAGCAGATCTATGCCCCTGAATCTGCGGCGGGCGAGGAGATAGGCAACCGCGACGCCGAGGACGATATCCACCCCCATGCTCATGGCGGAAAGCAGGATGCTGTTTTTGATGCTGGGCAGCGTCAGGTCATGTCCCAGCGCCTTCACATAGTACAGAGCCGTGTAACTCTCCGGCAGGACCGTCATGAACCATTTCTCGCGAATCGAAGTGAGAACGACGGCCAGATGGGGAAGACAGGCAATCAGCACGACGCCTCCCACCGCAGCCATGGCTGCAAATCCCCCGAGGGGACCGAGCGTCTTCTCTGACGCCCCGGTGCCGCCCTTGCCGATCGTTTCATAGCCTTTAGTCCCGAAGAATTTCTTGCTGGTCAAAAAAATCGCCGTGGTGATGATGAGCATCAGCACGACCAGGGCGTGACCTTCCGGATTGTCGGAAAGATCGGTGGTGCGGTCGAAAATCTGTACGGCCATGACATTTCGATACTCAAAGATCAAGGGCGTTCCCAGGTCGGTGAAGGACCACAGTGCGACCAAAATGGCGCCGGCAAAGAGACCGGGCATCATCAGCGGCAGGGTAACGCGCCGGAAGGCGCTCATGCGGCCCGACCCCAGATTCAGGGCGGCTTCTTCCAGCGCCGGCTCCACGTTCGCCAACGCGGCCGAGGCGTTCAGATAGAAGATCGGATACAGGTGGAGCGCCTCCACGATAACCACGCCCCAGAAGCGGGCGGATCCGAGCCAGTCAATCGGCGTCGCAACCAGGCCGCCCTCAAGCAGCAGCAGGTTGATCGAGCCGAAACGGGCCAGCAACTGCCGCATGCCGATGGCGCCGACAAACGGCGGCATAATCATCGGCACCATCAGGAGGCCGCCCAAGAGCGTCTTGCCGGGGAAGCGGAAACGCGTCATCAGGAGCGCCAGGGGAATGGCCAACAGGGCGGTGACCAGAGTGGTTGCGACCGAGAGCCAGAAGCTGTTCGCCATGGCGGTGCGGGTTGCCGGATTGGAGAGGATGTTGCGGAAATAGGCCAGTGAGAAATTGCCCTGCGGGAGGAATGATTCCCGGAGAATATACAGGATCGGATAAAAAAGGAATATGCCCAGGAAGCACGCGATCACCACGAGAAAGAGAATCGTGTTTTTTTTCATGCGCAGCCCTCCCCTTCCGCCGGCAGAAGCAATGCGTCTGCCGCGGTAAACGCAGCCTCCGCCTGTTTTCCTTTCACGACACCGTCCGCTGATCCGACGGCAAGCGCCTTGAGGGATACAGAGCCTGCTTGGAGGAGGTATTGCTGTGCTTCGCCGAGAAACACGGTATTCTTAATGATTACGGGAAGGCGGTTTTCGCCCGCACCGGACAGACGGAGGTTTTCCGGCCGAACCATGCAGCAGGCGGCATCCCCGCCGCGCATATTCGGGTCGGCAAGCCTGCCCGTGAAAACCCCCAGCGGCGTCCGGATCATCCCGAACGGGCCGATGCGCTCGATCAGTTCCCCCTGTATGAGGTTGGCGTCGCCGAGGAAGGTGGCGACAAATATATTGGCGGGGGAGCGGTAGATCTCTTGTGGCGCGCCGATCTGCTCCACGCGCCCCATGCTCATGACGGCGATCTCATCGGCCATTGTCAGCGCTTCTTTCTGGTCGTGGGTGACATAGATCATCGTGACGCCCGTTTCGTCATGGATGCGGCGGATTTCCTCGCGCATCTCCATCCGGAGCCGGGCATCAAGATTGGAGAGGGGTTCATCCAGCAGGACGGCATCCGGCTTGACCACGAGCGCACGCGCCAGCGCAACGCGCTGCTGCTGGCCGCCCGACAGCTCGTTCGGTTTCCGGAATTCGTATTCCTCCATGCGGACGCTCGCAAGCGCTTCCCGGACGCGCGCACGGATCTCCCCCGGCGGGACCCGCCGCTCTTCCAGGCCGTAGGCAACGTTCCGGTGCACGTTCAGATGCGGCCACAGGGCATAATTCTGGAACACCAGGGCGGTATTGCGCTTGCCGGGCGGCACCGTTTTGACCGAGCTCCCGCCGAAGAAGATGTCGCCCTCCTCAACCTCGCAGAAACCGGCCACCATCCGCAGCAGCGTGGTTTTGCCGCAGCCCGACGGACCGAGGAGAAAAAACAGGGAGCCGGCCTTGATCTCGAGAGAGACATTGTCAACCGCCGTCGTTTTTCCGAACCGCTTCGTTACGTTTTTCAGGGTGATATTTTCCATCAGGGCTTCTCCAGGAACGTGAGATACCGCGCCTTCGCTTCCGCCGACCACCGCGACCGGATTTTCGACCGCATGACCGGCTGCGTCCATTCCGCCCGGGCCAGGCGCATGGCCTCCTCCTCCGTCAGCGGCGGCTTCGTCAGCTCCCGGACGAGGGGATCGCTGCCGTCCCGCATGCGCACGGCATCCCATGCCGCCGCCAGTTCGCGATGATTGTCAATGAGAACCGCCCCGATCAGATCGTTCAGCAGGTTCCAGCGCTCGGAACCTTTCGCGGCATCATAGGTGAATCCGCCTTTCCACTGAAAGGGATCGAGCGGCACCGCGGCGTCCTTTCCGAAGGATTTCGCAAAGCCCGGGATAACGGGCATGCGGCCCAGTTCGTATTCCTGCGGCCCGCCGGGCGTCCCTTTGCGGAGGACCCAGAGTTTCTGACCCTCTTCGGAAAGGGTGAACTCGATGAACTTCGCCGCGAGATCGGCATGCGGAGCGCCTTTGAGCATCGCGATCCCGTCGGGGCTGATCACCGTGAGTCCCTCGGGGAGCAGGAAACCGATCCGGTCGGTCCCCGCCTCCGCTACCTGGCGCCAGGCATATACGTCAATGGCCAGGCCACAGGCGATTTCTCCGAGGGCGGTATCTTTGGGAACATCGCTCGCGGAACGGGAAAAGTTGCGGATGTTGCCCCCCATACCCAGAAGAACGGGCCACCCGCGTTCCCAGCCGTAGGCTTGGAGGATTATTTCATAGGCCATGTGCACGCTGCCGCTCGAACGGGGATCGCCGGAACCGACCCAACTGAAATAGCGGGACGCTGCCAGATCGGTCCATGCGCGGGGCTCGGGAAGTTTCAGCAGTTCCAGCACCTTCTTGTTATAGATGATACCGAAGCCGCTGAGGCAGACACCGAACCACTGACGGTCGGGATCGTACAGTTCTATCCCGGAAAAAACCGCGGGAATCCGGCCGAGAACCGGGGCGGAAATCCGGCACGGCTGGAGCAGTCCTTCTTTCTTGAACTGCAGATAGGGATCCACCCCGCCGCCGAAGAACATATCCACATTAATCCCGCCGGGCGCGCGCTTGAACTCCGAACGTACATACCGTACAGCATCGGAGGACCCGCCCACATCGAGCCATTCGATGTCGGTACGGTAGCCCAGATTCTTTTCGCTCCACCGGGAAAAGGCGCGGGAAAATTCGCGGCGGATCCCCTCCCAGTGCGGCGAAATGATGATCAGCGTGCGGGGGGAACCGGAAGCGTGCAGCGGGGCGTCAAACTCTTTGACCGGCGGGGCGGGGCGATAGAGAAAGGGCAGGGAGAGGATGGCCAGGAACGCGGCGCCCAGGAAAAGTTTGAGCGCTTTTTGCGGTAGCGGGGTGTTCGCCGCATTTCTCATAGAATTCCTCCCGGTACTGCCGCTGCGGTCCGCACGAGTTCCACCATGAGGCCTTTAAAAAACGTGGGGGAACCGGATTATGAGGAGACTCGAATTTGGCGGGAGGGAAACGCTTTCGCTCCCCTGTTCAACACGCCCCATCAATCCGAATGTGTTTGGGCGCTTTTTCCTCCCGGGAGCCGGGGAGGACAATCCTGAAGACCGTTCCACCCGCGGGGTGCTCTTCGACAGAGATCGTCCCGCCGTGCATCTCGATAAATTGTTTGCTGATGGCCAATCCCAAACCGGTGCCTTTATGCTTGGTGGTGAAAAAGGGCTCAAATATTTTGTCCCGTATTTCCTTATCAATTCCTCTGCCCGTGTCGGCAATTTCGATTCGGACCCCACGGCCCGATCCTTCTCCTGAAGTTGTGACTGTCAGGACGCCCCCATCAGGCATGGCGTCCACGGCATTCATGAAGAGATTCAGGAAGACCTGCTGCATTTGCACCGGGTCGGCCATGGTCAGGGGGAGAGGGGGATCAAAATTCCTCACGATCGTAATGGCGTTGGGTAAACGGGCCGCCAGCGAGGAGTACGGCAGCGAAAAGCTCAGGGTTGATTCCAGAACATCGTTCATGTTCACCGGCGCCAATAGAGGTTGGGACGGCTTGGCAAAATTGAGGAGGCTTTTCATGAGCGATTCGATCCTCTGGACCTCGTTCATGGTTCTGGAGAGAATCGCCCGGCTGTCTTCCGGGAGGCTGCCTTCTTCCAGGAGGAGTTGCATGGAGCCTTTGATCCCGGCGAGAGGATTTTTGATTTCGTGAACCAGACCGGCAGCCATCTGACCTACCATGGTCATCTGTTCGGCGCGCTGCATTTTATGCATCTGTTCGCTGAGCGATTCGGCCATCTCATTAAAGGAAGTCGCCATTTCTCCGAATTCATCGGTCAAGTTCTGGACCCGGAAGCTCAAATCACCGCTTTTTACCTTGCGGGTCGCCTGCAGAAGCGCATTGAGCGGTTTGGTGAACCCTTTTATAAAAATACCGGCCAAGCCGATGGCCAAAACGGGTCCGGCGAAAATGAGAATGAACAGTATGTTTTTCATCGCGGCTATTTCACGGAGAGAGGACTGCGTTCTCTCTTCCAGTTTTTTCCTGGTCAGGGAGGTCATGTCTCTGAGCTTATCTACCAGTTCCTGCCCGATCTGGAAGGCCCTGTCCTCTTCAACCATCAACCGGTCAGTGTTGGCCCGCATGGTTAAAACCCGGCTCAGGGAATCCTTATAATTTTGAATATGATTCTTTATATCGGCAAGCCTTTCCAGAATTGCGGCAGAATGATGGCATCCTCTGCATTTCTCCGCTTCATCGTCCATCCGGATCACGTGTACGACCACCGAATCCAGCTCCCGGGCAAAACGGGTGCGCTCAAAAGCAAAATCGGACTGGGCCTTCTTTGCATCAATCAATAATTGTTCTCGTAAGAGTTCAACCTGGTGGAGCTTAATGAGATTATTCAAGGTGTGCGTAGTTATTTCTATCGAAACGACAAGATAAATCCCGCCGAGAACGAAAAACGAGGCAAAAACAGTCAGACCGATGATAATTTTTCTCTTCATTACTCGTTCAGATAGTGAAGCTCCCCGCCCACAGGGCAAGGCTTACGGTGCGCCCCCGGTCAAACCTGCTCGACGGCCTTTTTAAAACTTCAAGGTTATGAAGAAGGTTTCCCCGGAATCCAGCGCCCTGATCTGGAGCCTCAATTCCCTTGATTTCTTCGCTTCGCCCGGAAAGAAAATAAAACCGTGGGCGATATCCTGGGGATTTATCGCCTTCTTTTCGAGGGATCTCGTTTTTAAATCATCACGGATTTCGTGACGGGCATCGGATTCGGCAAAGCCCTTGCTCCCTCCCATGGTGGCGCCGGCGGCGCCGCCCAGGGCTGCCCCTTTCATCACGGCATCACCCACATTGTGCCCCGTCACGATACCGATTGCCGCGCCGATCGTTGCGCCGGCCAGACCGCCCAGCATCCCCATCTTCCCCGCCTCCGGGGCAACCTTGCCCAACTCCGTTTTCTTCTCTATACGGTCGTAGGCCAGTTCTTTGTCGAGGATCGGCCAGAGATTGTCTTCCCGGTCCACGAGCAAAGTCTTCTCCGGCACGATTTCCAGCCGGTGCCTGCCCTTATTGTCAAAGATCACCTGAACCGGCAGTATTCCCGCACCCCTGATGTCGAAGCCGAAAGCTTCCGCGGCCTCTTTGTCGTCATCGTATGCCCGCGCGGCGATGACCGCCCCCGCGGCCTCGGTGGCGTTGGGATAGGCGGAGGGCAACTTGAAGGGCACGACCTGCCTCTCGTAACTCGTACAGGCGACGGCAAGAAGCACCAACAAACCTGCTGCAACGTGAAAACGACGACCTTTTCTCAACATGGTGTTCCTCCTTTGTTTTCCCTGTTATTGGCACGAAGTAACGCTAAGATATTCGGAAAGGTTTGTCAATGGGAGTAAAACGGGGAGAAACGAGGGGGAATTCTCCGCCCTCTTTTTTCCGGGCACGGATTTGAATTCTGTAGCGTGCGCATTCCCGCGGCGTGCCGCGGGGTAAGCAAGCGAGTGATGAATAATATTGCTCCTTGGAAATCGAAGATTCTCCTTGAGCGTGCTCAAGGAGAGATTCAATGTAAAAAGGGGCGGCCCTTTTTTGGCCGACCCCTCATGTTACCTGGTGCCGAAGCCGGGATTTGAACCCGGACGGGCGTAACCCACTACCCCCTCAAGATAGCGTGTCTACCAAATTCCACCACTTCGGCAGTATCTGCAAAAATCCCCGTCGGGAAATCTCCTTATTTGGGCAGGGTGCGGCTCGGGGCGCCCCCGGTTTCACCCGCAGCCGGGGCAGCCGGAGGGAGAGTTTGTTTCTGCGCCGGTTTGGGCAGCGTTCTCTCCACCGGCAACCGGGAAGAACCGTCCAGCAGCGATTTCTCCCGGTGAGAAGCCGTGTAGGACAGGAAAAAAGACGTAAGCATGAACAAGACGGCAATTACCGTCGTCATCTTGCCCAGGAAGGTGCCGGCGCCGGTGCTCCCGAAAACGGTCTGGCTTGAACCCCCGAACGCAGCCCCCATATTAGCTCCCTTGCCTGCCTGCAGCAGCACCACAAGGATAAGAATCACGCATGCCACGACATGCAGGACAGTAACCATAACTTGCATATTTAAACACCCCTTGCCGTAATATTTAAAACCGTACTATTTTGGCAAACGACTCTATATCGAGGCTCGCCCCCCCGACCAGAACCCCGCCGATTTCCGGCCGCGCCATCAGATCGGCAATATTGGCGGGGTTCACACTCCCGCCGTAGATGACTTGAAGATCTGCCGTGATGCCTTCTCCGTATTCCCCCTTCACGATATCGCGGATGAACAGATGCACGTCCCGCGCTTCGTCCGGCGTCGCCGTCTTTCCCGTACCGATGGCCCACACCGGTTCGTAGGCAATGGCAACGCCCCCAATTTCCGCAGCGTTGAGGCCGCGTAATCCTTTTTTCGCCTGACGCTCAATAACGGAGAAGGTTTGGCCCGCCTCGCGTTCCTGCAGTGTTTCCCCGATGCAGCATATGGCCTTGAGCCCCGATCCCCGGGCGGCCTTTATTTTCCGGTTGACGACGTCATCGCCCTCCCCGAAATAGGTGCGCCGCTCCGAGTGCCCGATGATGACATATTCACATCCGGCGTCGGCCAGCAGGGGGGCAGACACCTCGCCCGTGTAAGCGCCCGCCGCTTTTTCATGCATGTTCTGGGCGCAGACGCCAATTCCCGACCCTTTCAGTACCTGCGCCACGGGATAGATAGCCGTAAAGGGCGGGGCAACCGCCACGGAGCGATCAAGATTCGCCGAGAGCGCATCCCTCAGGCGCCGGGCAAAATCAACAGCCTCCCCGACCGTCTTGTGCATCTTCCAATTGCCGACGATCAGGGGTTTTGCCATCCCATGCTCCTACCAGTAGTATCTCAATGACGGGAAACGATAAAGGCCGGCGGGGGTAGACTGCGCCTTCCTCAATGAAACATCATAATTTTTTCCCGATGTACAGAGCCAGATCTCTGATCCTGCAGGAGTAGCCGCTTTCATTGTCGTACCAGCAAAACACCTTGGCGAAGTTTCCGGCAATTACCTTCGTGAGGGCGACATCCACGATGGAAGAGGCGGGGTTGCTCATGAAATCAATGGAAACCAGCGGTTCCTCACAGATCTCCAGTATGCCTTTCAATTTACCCGCAGCCGCGGCCTTCAGCGCCCCGTTTATCTCTTCAACGGTAACCGTGCACCCAAGCTCCACCGACAGATCCACGACCGATACATTGGGCGTGGGCACCCTGAGCGCCAGACCGTCGAGTTTTCCCTTCAGTGCGGGAATAACCTCGGCCACGGCGACCGCCGCTCCCGTCGAGGTAGGAACAATGGAAAGCGCGGCGGCCCTGGCCCTGCGCAAATCCTTGTGCGAACCGTCGAGAAGCCGCTGGTCCATGGTATAGGCATGGGTCGTGGTCATCAGCCCCTTCACAATGGTAAAGTTGTCATGGAGGACCTTGGCCACGGGGGCAAGGCAGTTCGTCGTGCAGGAGGCATTGGAAATGATGTGATGTTTCGACGCATCATAGGTTTCTTCATTGACCCCCATCACGAAGGTGCCGTCAACTCCTTTTCCAGGCGCGGCCAGAATCAGCTTCTTGGCCCCCGCCGCAATGTGCCCGACTAAATCCTCTTTTTTGGTGAATTTACCCGTTGATTCGATGACGATATCAACGCCCAGCTTCCCCCAGGAGAGTTCCGCCGGTTTCGCGGTCACGCTGATGGTCTTGATTTTCCTGCCGCCGACGACCAGATTATCTCCCTCGACGGCGACATCCGTTTCGAACTTGCCGTGGCATGAATCGTATTTCAGCAGATGGGCCAGGACTTCCGGCTTGGCCCGTGTATTAATGGCAACAATTTCAATATCACTATATCCCTGACAGGCCCTGACAAAGTACCGGCCCACCCTTCCAAAGCCGCTAACGGCAACCTTTATCCCCATGGGGCACCTCCTGTTAGCTCCAGAACACAACACCGGCGTGGATAATATCCACCGGGCGTTTTTTTGTCAATATCTTTTTGTCCCGACCAGTCTTCATTCTCCCGCAGAATGGGGAATCGCGGGCGTCGGTTAACGGCTCCGGGTAACGTCTACTCTGTCACAATAGGCTGCCACCGGGCATCTGCTGCACAAGGGAGAAAGGGGGCGGCAGGTGTTCCTGCCGAAGGCAACCAGCAGGGTGTTGAAGACAGACCAGTAGCGGCGGGGCAGTTTTTTCCTCAGGGCGTATTCCGTCTGTTCGGGCGTTTTCGTGGCAACATATCCGAGGCGGTTGGAAATACGGTGCACATGAGTATCAACGCATATGCCGTCCTTGCCGTATCCCAGAGAAACCACCAGGTTGGCCGTCTTTCTCCCCACCCCCTTCAGGCTTAATAGTTGCTCTATCGTGTCGGGCACGCGGGAGTCAAACCGATCAATGAGGTCCCGGCAGATGGAGCGTATCGTTTTTGCCTTGTTCCGGTAGAATCCCACCGGGTAGATTGCCCGTCTGATCTCCTCTTCCGAAAGCCTCAGCATTTCCTCCGGGGTGGCCGCCAGCGCAAACAGACGTTCCGAAGCCTCAGCCGTAACTTCGTCTTTGGTTCTCAAACTCAACAGCGTGGAAATGAGAATGGAAAAGGGACCGCGCCGCTCCTCCGCCAGGAGGGAAACGATGGGCATTTCCCCTCCCTTCAGTTCCCGTTTCAGCAGGCGGACGATATCTGCGATATGACGATCATCCATGGCGTGGAAGTGATACGGCGTGCGGTTTTTTGACGCGGGTTGATACGTTTCCCCCCCCCCCCCCGCTGTCAGTCGTAACCTTCTTCGTTGGCGAGCATATCGAGGTGCAGCGTGGCGATATCCTCGACATCGAGGTTGGTTTCTTCGCCGCTGCTTACATCAACCATCTTTATGTAGCGCCGACATACATTGCATACGTCAACCCGATACCGCTCCTCGCCTTCAATGGCAAAATAGGCCAGGGTTGTTTGCTCCTCGTTGCCGCAGAAGGGGCACTTGATGCGCGTGAAACTCCATTCAAATCCGCATTGGTTGCAGAAGAGAAACCGCCTCTCGCCTTTTCTAATCTTTCCGATCTTCGGTTCCCTGCCGCATATGGGGCAATAACCTTCGGACCATCCGGAACGGGCAATGACGCCGGCATATTTTTCCGCAATCTCCTCCAGCGCCGGCCGCAGGCTTTCTTCCATGAACATCTCGAGGATATCAAGATGTTCGTCCTCGGACGCGACGGGAGAATCATCACCGGGTGCGCCGCAGAAATACCCATAGATCATTTCCCCGAAATCTATCGTGCCGTCCTTGATTTTCTGCGCCATTTCATCCGTCTCCCCCGGCGCTCGTGTGCCTGCGATTTCCAGCAATCGTAGAAAATACGCCTTCGCTTCCGTGAGGTCAAAATTGCGGGTGGAAAAATCAATGAGCGGCAGCCCGCCCGCTATTTTCTTTTCCACGAGACCATCATCCACATGGAAGATGTCACTTTTCATGTTTCGGCGGTATTCTTCCCTGAGGATCAGTATCTCCTCGAGCACATCAAGCAATTCATTATAGTATGGACCTGTGTTTTTGTAATGCTCGATGGTCTTCAGCGTATCCGTAAGTATTTTTACCATGCCTTCCCTCTTTCCCCAGTCATTTGTGAAGCCACCCGCCTACAGGGCGGGTTTAAAGGAACAATACTATTCAGCATTCGCTCGCTTGCCCCAAAGCCAAGCTACGGGGAATGCTGAGCGAGCGAATTCACAGCCGCGTCGCGCACTGATGTATATATCCTTCCCAACCCAAGTTCAAGCTATTATTTTTTGAATCTCTCCGCCGCCCGTTGGGGGGAACTTCCATGTACTGTGGGCTCTGAATGCGTATATTTATTTATACACATCTTAATTGAGCATTATTTCATATTGTTTATCAAGACTTACCCATCTGCTCGCCCCGTTTTTCGACTCGCGCCTCCCTAATTATGTATAAAAATTTTATACATAATCGCCATTGTATAGCCTCCTCCCCTATCCTGTCTTATTACAAAAACAAACCAATTACACCATAAACAAACTAATTATACCACAATACATCGCAAACAGAGACGCCTCCCTTCATGGCATGTCCATTGCACAATGGAAGGCGACATTACAGCGCCCTGCGGAAGGCGCGCACGCTGTCGGATCATGAAAATAGCCAACCGGCAAAAGCTAAGGAGATCGTGGGAATAGAGAGAACCCCCTGTTCTGAATAATACCGATGAAACGAGATTAAATGCTCACAGGAATAATTATCAGTAAATAATTCAATAGTGAAAGGAGGATGTAGTAATGCGTATTACCAGACGAGGGTTTTTGAAAGTCTCGGGAACAGCATTGGCCGCAAGCGGCATCGGCATAAATCTTAAGCCGGTAGCCGCCTATGCGAAACCGCTAAAAATCAAGTACGCGAAAGAAACCACCACCATCTGCCCATACTGTTCCGTGGGGTGCAGCATCATTGTGTCCACTACCAATGACGGCAAGGTCATCAACACGGAAGGCGATCCCGACAGCCCCATCAATGCGGGCGCCTTATGCAGCAAGGGTGGTTCCCTTTACCAGATGAATGTCAATGGCAGCCGCCTGGATAAGCCGCTCTACCGGGCGCCTTACGCAAGCGAATGGAAAGAGGTGTCCTGGGAATGGGCGTTGGATAAAATCGCCAAAAATGTCAAGAAAAACAGGGATGAAAGTTTCCATTTGACAAACGCCAAGGGACAGACGGTTAACCGTACCGAGGGTATCGCGTCCGTGGGAAGCGCGGCCATGGATAATGAAGAATGTTATCTGTATCAAAAATTCTTAAGGGGGTTGGGTCTGGTCTATATTGAACACCAGGCCCGTATCTGACACAGCGCTACTGTAGCGGCTCTGGCAGAGTCGTTCGGACGCGGCGCAATGACGAATCACTGGGTAGATTTTCAAAATAGTGACTGCATTTTAATTATGGGCAGCAACCCGGCTTCCAATCACCCCATATCCTTCAAGTGGATAACGAAGGCGGTGGAAAAAGGGGCGAAGCTCATCTGTGTTGACCCGAGATTTACACAATCAGCAGCCAAGTCGCATATTTACGCCCCCTTGCGTTCGGGGACGGATATCGCCTTTCTGGGCGGCATGATCAAATACATCCTGGATAATAACCTTATCCAAGAAGAATATGTGAAAAATTACACGAACGCCACCTTCCTTGTTAATCCGGCCTTAAAGCTCCCCGGCGACAACAGCGGCGTTTTTTCCGGACTGAAGGGTGAAGCCTATGACAAAACCACCTGGTCCTATCAAACCGATGCCGATGGCAAGATTAAGAAAGACAGCACCTTGCAGGATGCTAATTCCGTGTATCAATTGTTGAAAAAACACTACTCGCGCTATACGCCGGAAATGGTATCCAGGATAACAGGTACGCCCAAGGACAAGTTGCTTGAAGTCTATAAAGAATTCTCAAAAACAGGCCAGCGCGATAAGGCGGGGAACATCCTCTATGCCATGGGTTGGACACAGCATACCGTAGGCACCCAAAACATCCGGGCAATGTCCATTATACAATTGCTGCTCGGAAATATGGGAATGGCCGGCGGCGGCGTTCAGGCGCTGCGCGGCGAAGGAAATGTGCAGGGTTCGACGGATTACGGACTCCTCTTCCATATCCTCCCGGGCTATCTGGCAACGCCTCTGGCAACCCAAACGACACTGGCACTCTATAATGAGCAGAAGACACCAAAAACCAAAGAGCCGAACAGTCTAAACTGGTGGAAAAATTACCCCAAATACAGCGCCAGCTTACTGCGTTCCCACTACGGCATGAATGCCTCCCTGGATGAAGCCTACTCCTATTTGCCCAAACTGGACCCCGGCGTCAATTACTCATGGCTTGCGCTCTTTGACCAGATGTACAAAGGCAAGTTCACCGGTTTCTTCGCCTGGGGCATGAATCCGGCGGGAAGCGGCGCCAATTCCAATAAAGTACGGCAGGCGCTGGCAAAGGTTGACTGGATGGTCAACGTAAACCTTTTCGACAACGAAACAGGCTCCTTCTGGCACGGCCCCGGCATGGATCCGAAAAAAATCAAGACCGAAGTTTTTATGCTGCCCTGCGCCGCTTCTCTTGAGAAGGAGGGAAGCATTACCAACAGTGGACGGCTGATGCAATGGCGTTATAAAGCGGTCAACCCGCCGGGAGAGGCCAAGCCGGATGCTGAGATAATGACAGAGCTTTATTTCAAGATTAGGGATTTGTATGAAAAAGAAGGCGGCCCCCTCAAAGAAGCCATTACCAAGTTGACCTGGAATTACGGAGAGGCGGGAAGCGACGGCAGGATAAAGCATCTGGATATCCACGCGGTGGCCAAGGAGATCAACGGCTATTTTCTTGAAGACAAGGTTGATCAGGGGAGTAAGCGGGCCTTTAAGAAGGGCGATCCCGTGCCCTCCTTTGCGTTTCTCCAGGACGACGGTTCCACCTCTTCGGGATGCTGGATCTACTGTAATTCCTATGCCGATAAGAACATGGCCGCCAGAAGAGGCACAAAAGATCCCTCCGGGCTTGGTCTTTACTCTGAATGGGCATGGAGCTGGCCCGTGAACCGCAGAATCATCTATAACGGCGCCTCCGTTGATCTCAAGGGCAATCCCTGGGATCCGAAACGCGCAGTGATCGCCTGGGATGGAACCAAATGGGTGGGCGACGTGCCGGATGGCGTCGGCAACCCCGGTTCGGGGAGGCCCCCCTTCATCATGAAGCCCGACGGCGTGGCAAGTATTTTCGGGCCGGGTTTAACTGATGGTCCTTTCCCGGAACATTATGAACCGCTGGAAAGCCCCCTGGCAAAAAATTTGATGTCGCCTCAAATGGTCAACCCTGCCGTCAAGCGGTGGGATAAGTCGGGGGTGGGAACGAAACTGGATATCGCACGAAGCGGCGATTCCCGTTTCCCTATCGTCTGCTCTACCTACCGGGTAAGCGAACATTGGCAAAGCGGTGTCCTTACAAGATGGCAACCCTGGCTGGTGGAAATGCAGCCAGCCCTGTTCGTGGAGATAGGACCGGAATTGGCCAAGGAAAAGAAAATTAAAAACGGAGAGAAGGTCGTTGTTAAATCCGCCCGGGGCGAGGTAGAGGCCGTGGCCATGGTCACAGACAGATTCAAGCCTTTTGCCATAGACGGCAAAAAAGTCCACGAAATCGGACTGCCCTGGCATTTTGGCTGGGCAACGTCAGCCGAAAGGAAATACGGGGCTAAAGACAAGAAACCGGAGCTGTTCACCCAGGGTGATTCGGCAAATCTTCTTACCCCGACAATAGGGGATGCCAATACCATGATTCCGGAAAGCAAGGCCTTCATGGTTAATCTCGTCAGGAAGGGGGTGGCTTAAATGGCCGAACAAATTCAGCTCATTGACACATCAAAATGTACGGGTTGCCGGGGTTGCCAAGTTGCCTGCAAGCAGTGGAACCAGTTATCGGCCCGGCAGACAACCAACAAAGGCTCTTATCAGAATCCGCCAGATCTTCAGGAAAATACCTGGACGCTTGTCCGCTTCCGGGAAGTTTCGGAGCAAGACGGCAGGGTGAAATGGACCTTCCGAAAAGACGGGTGTCTGCATTGCACCGACGCCACCTGCGTAAAGGTGTGCCCGGCCGGCGCCAGATTTCGTTTGAGTAATGGGGCGATAGGTACGGATAATGAAAAGTGCGTAGGCTGCCAGGCGTGCGTCGCTTCCTGTCCTTTCGAAAAATCCCGGTACTCGGAGGCGGCAAATAAGGCTTACAAATGCAACCTCTGCGCAGACAGGGTACAGGACGGCCTTCTCCCTGCCTGTGTTAAGGCCTGCCCCACGGGAGCGCTGAAATTTGGTGAAAGAGGGGAAATGCTCAAGTTGGCATACGCGCGGGTAAAGGAATTAGGAGGAGACGCCTCCGTTTACGGGGATAAATTCTTCGGCGGAACGCATCTCATTTTTGTTCTTGAAGAAAAGGTTAATCTCTACGACGCCCTGCCCGCAAAACCAAAGGTCGCCTCTTCCGTTTTGTTCTGGAAGGATCTGCTGCAACCCTTTGGCTTGTGGGAGGCAGGCGCCGGAGTGGTGGTATCGTTTCTCTCCCGCAGCAGGATACACAGGACGGGATAGCGTTACCGATTTATTGGAACACCCCTTGGGGGTAAGGTAGGAATCAGATACAAGAAGAGGGGAACCGGGCAGTAGGCCGGTTCCCCTCTTCTCTGTTGATAACGGAAGGTATTTACTGCCCTCCGGGGCAGCGGGCGGGAAGAAATAGTTCTCTAATTTGTGCGGCAGGCAGCACCGCACCAAAGGAAGCGGCCATTCGGTTCAGCATCTCCTTGCATATGGGCTCGGTTCCGCTTGCAACCCCGTCGCTCACGACAATGATATCAAAATCCCGGTTGAAGGCATCCCGTGCTGTTGACTCCACACAAACATCAGCCGCGACACCGGTAAGGATAAGGGTGTCAATCCCCCAGCAGCGCAGACGCATCTCCAGGTCCGTCTGGTAAAAGGCGCTGGTGCGTCTTTTGTAAACCGTATGGGCGCCCGGACCGGGCTCCAGGATATCAACAATTTCCGCACCCCAGGTCCCGCGCAGGGCATTATAGTCGTGGCCGCGGGCCTCTCCCGTAATCCGCACCCGCTCCGGCAGTATCCGATGAAAGCGCCAGTGGTTGTCGCTGCCGTCAGGCTCACGGACCGTAACCACGTAGATGACTTTCACCTCCTCCGGGAGACTTCGCAGCAGTTGCTGGATGTTGGGAATGATAAGCTGCAGGGGGCCGCAGGGACGGCCCTGCCGGTGATGATAACCGCCGGGAGAAACAAAATCGTTCTGCATGTCAATAATCAGGAGCGCCGAGCGCCTCGGATCCAAGACGATATCCTGTTGTTCCTTCTGTTTGTTTCTTTTCGGAGCAATGGCGCCCCGTTTTATTTCCGGACGCACCGGTTCTCCCCCCACGACTCAAATCTTATCAATGCGCAAAATCTTCTTTCCCCACTTTTTCATGATCTCCGCCTTATATTCCGGCGTCCGCTCGGTGACCTTCGGAAATTCCTTCAGCTTTTCCCAAGGACGGCAAGCGTCAATGATGGCCCGGGAATTGAACGTCGGCTCGCCGGGCGTCACCAGGGGATCCAGGTTTGAACTCCAGCAGCGATCCATGGTCACGATGTTCGTGGCCGGATCACAGCGGGTAGCCATGGCCCAGAGTACGGCATCCGTGTCAAAGGGGTCCACATCCTCATCCACAACGATGGTAAAGCGGTTCATGTAGGCGGCGGAATGAACCTGCGAGGCGATCATGCCCGCCTGCCGCGAGTGACCGGCAAACCGTTGTTTAATGGCAATGATATTGATCAGCCGCGTTGACCCCGCCTCATGACACCAGACCCCCTTGACCTCCGGCACTCCCGCCGCTTCCAGTTCATCCCAGAGCAAAGCCGAGCGGATGTAGGAACGGTAGAGATGTTCCGCCGGAGGGCGATGCCCCACATAGACATGGAGGATAGGTTTATTGCGGTGATAGACGGCCTTCACCCGAAAGACCGGGCAGGGCATGGAACCGGAAGCATGGTAGCCCGGCCATTCCCCATAGGGGCCTTCGGGAAGCAGATCCCCGGGAACGCACTCGCCTTCCAACGCGATCTCCGCCGTCGCCGGGATAGGCAGGCCGGTATACGCGCCTTTGATGACCTCAACCGGCTTTCCCTGAAGCCCACCGGTAAAATCGTATTCTGAAATACCCCAGGGGATTTCCATACTGGAGGCCAGGTACAGGGTTGGATCCTGCCCCAGGGTAATCACGGCGGGACAGGGCTTCCCTTTATCGAAATATTTTGCCCGCTGGAGGGTGCCGTGCTTCCCCGGCGAGATATACCAACCGATGGATTGTTTATCAATGAGCTGTCCCCGATAGGTGCCGATGTTGACCCAGCCCTCATCGGGGTCCCGGGTGATGGACATGGCGCCCGTGGCAATGTAACGTCCTCCGTCCAGGTGATGGACCAGCGGAACGGGAAACTTCAGGAGATTGATATCCCCGCCCGTAATGACATTCTCCATGACCGGCCCTGTCTTGACAAATTTCGGGGGGGTCAGCTTCAGTTCCTTGGATACCTTCCTCCATCGGTTAATAAAGTCTACCGGTTTGTAGTCCACCGGGAATCCCGCGGTGAGACAGAGGCGGGGGAGGGAACCGAGCACATTGCTCACAATCCTGTATCCCGGAGGGTAATCCTTGATATTATCAAAGAGCAGAGCGGGGCGTTTCCCCGGCCTCTGGGAAACGACTTCCTCAATGCATCCGATTTCCAGATTCCAATCGGCATGTTCCAGAGATAAGAGCTCCCCCATATCCTCGACTTTTTTAATCCACTCTCGTAAATCCTTCATCTCACGCTCCTCGACAGCTTCGGAAACAGTAACGGCTCCGCCCTCTGGGCGGGGTCTTCACATTAAAGCTCTCCGCAGCAAGCTGCGGAGAATCCTTGATTCCTAAGGAACAAGAACAGTTAAGCATGCGCTCGCTACCGAATTCATTATCCCTTTGCTGAACCCTGCCGATAACGATCCCGCAGTTTTTTCTTCTCGATCTTTCCCGATCCGGTCTTGGGAAGCGACGCGACAAAATCTATCGTTTTGGGCGATTTATACCTGGCGATCCTTTCCTTGCAAAAGCCGACGAGTCCCTCCTCCGTGGCTTCCTGGCCGGACCTCAATACCACAACCGCCTTGACCGCTTCTCCCCATTTCTCGTCCGGCACGCCCACGACCGCGCATTCCAGCACGGCCGGGTGCATGTACAGTATGTTTTCCACCTCGGTGGAATAGACATTTTCCCCACCGGTTACGATCATGTCTTTCCGACGATCAACAATCGTCACGTACCCCTCTGCATCCATAACGGCCATATCGCCGGTGTAGAGCCAGCCATTCTTAATCGCCTGCCCTGTTTCTTCAGGCAATTTCCAGTAGCCCGGCGTTACCGTATCCCCCTTGACAATGATTTCGCCCACCTCCCGCTCGTCCGTTCTGATTTCGCGCCCTTCGTCCGTTACAACCTTCAGTTCCACGGCGATAAATTCCCGGCCCGTCTTGGACTTAAATTGCAACTGCTCATCGCTTGATTTTTTGAGCAGGTGTTCCTTGAGGAGGGAAAGCGTCAGGTAGGGACTCGTCTCGGTCATCCCATAGGTTTGTATGTAATCACATTTAAACGTCTCCACGATCCTGCGGACCACCTCCGGGGCTATGGGCGCGCCGCCGGAGAGCAACACCCGTAAGCTGCGGTAATCGAACCCACCGGCCCCCGGATGATTCACCAGCATATTGAGCATGGTGGGAATCAGGTTGGTAAGGGTGACCTTTTCCTTTTCTATCGCGGACAGAACCGTCGGCGGATCGAAATCGTTTACCAGCACGTGGGCGCCGCCTACCCAGGTTATGGCCCAGGTTGCCCAGGCATCGGCAAGATGGAAAAGCGGCGCCGCATGCAGCCATACGTCCCGGTCGGTGAGATGTAATTCTGCGATGGCGCCCAGGGCATGGGTCATCACGTTTTTATGCGTAAGCATTACTCCCTTGGGACGGCCGGTGGTGCCGCTCGTATAGTAGATCTGGGCTATATCGTCCTCCCCAACCGGTATATCGGGAAGCCCGGCGGCGCTGCCGGTCTGTATTGTTTCATAGGAGTAATCGCGGCCCCCTTCCGGAAGTTCGCCGGTATCCGTCCCCGTCCAGATAATTGTTTCAATCCCCGGAATATCGCGACACACTGGCCGGATAAGTTCCCGGAAACGGGGATGCACAACCAATACCTCTGCCTCGGCATCCTTCAGAATAAAAGCAATCTCACCGCCGGACAGTCGGTGGTTCAGGGGCACGCAAACCGCCCCGATCCATATGACCGCATAGTAGGTTTCCAGAAAATAATGGCAGTTTTGGTGGAGGATGGCAACCCGATCGCCCTTGCTTACCCCCCGTTCCCGCAAAAAGCGGGATAGGCGGTACACACGGGTAAAAAATTCGCCGTAGGTCCATCGCTTCCCGCCACAGACAATCGTTTCCTTGTCGGCAAAGAACTTGTGCGCCTTTTTCAGGGTATCAGCCAGCAGCATGTCCCTTCATCCCACCGATACAACAATGACCACCCGCGAAAACCTTCAGGCGAAAGGAATTTCTTTCAGATCTCCGCTTACCGTAAACGTCGCTTCCGTGAGCGCCTGGATTTCCTCCGGCGTATACCCCGGCGCCGTCTCGGTGAGCACAAGTCCCGCCGGTGTCACATCCATGACCGCCAGATCGGTCACAATCATATTGACAACGCCGCGGGCGGTCACCGGCAGAAGGCATTCCTTCAACACCTTGGGCTTGCCCTTCTTGGTCGTATGGGTCAGCATCGCAATCAGGCGCTTCGCATGACCCGTAATATCCATGGCCCCGCCGATGATGGGGCAGTCTCCCGGCAGGAGCCAGTTGGCAATGTCGCCTTTTTCCGACACCTCAAAGGTGCCCAGGACGGAAAGGTCAATGTGCCCCCCCCTGAGCATGGTAAACGCCTCCACACTGGAAAAACAGGCCGCACCGGGGATAAGAGACAACGGTCTCCTCCCCAATCCCATGAGGTCGCGGTCCTTCTGGGCATCCGTGGCCACCGTCCCCACTCCCAGAACGCCGTGTTCGATATGCACCATGGACCAGATATCTCTCGATATGTAATTGGCCACCGGGAAAGGCATGCCGGCGCCCAGATTGACGCAGTAGCCGTCCTTCACCTCCATCGCCACCCGTTTGCACATTTCATTTTCCGTCAGGGGACGTTTAGAATCTTGGCGCATAGCACCCTCCTTTTACTATTCTATCCACATAGATCCCCGGCGTATGAATTTCGTTGGGATTCAAAGCGCCGACCCCGACAATATTTTCCACTTCCGCGATGACAACCTTCGCCGCCGTGGCCATGGTGGGGTTGAAGTTTTGCCCCGTATACCGGTATTGCAGGTTCCCCCATCTGTCAGCCACAAAGGCCTTGATGAAGGCAAAATCAGCCTTGAGCGGCGTCTCAAAAACGCAGGGTTTCCCCTCAATGACCTTTTTTTCCTTTTTCTCCGCCAGCAGCGTTTCCGCGCCCACGTCCGTATAAAACCCGAACAGGCCGTTTCCGCCATGGCGTATCCTCTCCACGAATATCCCCTGGGAGCACACCTCAAACTCCAGTTCGCCGGCCTTGAATTGCTTGATGAACTCTTGATTCCAGGAGTGGTAGGAGCCGATGAATTTGCGAATCCGCTTCTCTTTAACGAGCGGGTGGCAGCCGTAGATGATCCCGTCACGGTCATTGCCCGGATCGCTGGCAATCGCCGTAATATTTCTTGTCCCCTTCGCAACCAGTTCCCGGATCAGGTTTTCTGGATCACCGGTCGGCCCCCAGCCGCCAAACATGATCGTCGCCCCGTCGAAGACGTCCGCAATCGCTTCCGCACAACTTGCGTAAATCTTGTTCATCTATTACACCTCCCCTTGTCAGCACCATAGGGTTTTGCAGGCTGCTCAAAAAGCCCAGATGCAAGGCCCCCGAAATACTTCGCCATGAGGCGTACTGTTGCGTACGTCGAATGGCGAAGGATGAGGGAAACGCCGCAGATGGGCATTTTTCAGCAGCCTGCTAATCATTTCTCTCCAGGACCATGACGCCCGCCATCGCGGCGGGTCCGCCCAGGCAATGGGCAAGCCCCCGGCGCGCGTTCTTCACCTGCCGCTTGCCCGCCTTCTCCTGAAGCTGCTGCGTCACTTCGTACACCATGCGGATACCCGAAGCGCCCAGCGGATGACCAAAGGCCTTTAAGCCGCCATCGGTGTTTACCGGCAGCTCCCCTCCCAAGGAGGTCACCCCCTCCTCGATCAGCTTCCATCCCTGGCCCTTCGGGGCAAACCCCAGGTCTTCATAGTTCAGTATCTCCGTAATCGTAAAACAGTCATGACACTCCGCCATGTCGATCTCCCGGCGGGGGTCCTTCACGCCCGCCTGTTCATACGCCATCCGGGCGGCCGTCTGGGTTACCTTGAAATTGAGAAAATCAAAGCCCGGCTCAAAAATGTTGCGTTCCGTCCCCACCGCAAACCCGATGCCCGCCACCTTGACGAAGTCGGGATTGAAGTTCTTCGCCATATCGGCGCGGGTAACGATTGCCGCCGCGGCCCCGTCGCAGCTTGCCGTGGAATCCAGCACGGAAAGCGGTTCTGCAACCCAGGGCGACTTGAGCACGTCTTTCAGGGTGATTTCCCGCTGCATGTTGGCCTTCGGGCTCAGGGTGCCGTGGTGGTGATTCTTTACCGCCACCTTGGCCAGCGTTTCCCGGCCGATGCCGTATTCATGGAAATACCGATGGGCGCAGCTGGCAAAAAAACTGGGGGCCGTTCGTCCCTTGCCGATCAGGGGATGGCCGTCGGTACGGTTGGCGAGCATTAGGCTCCGGGAGCCGGCATCGCGCATCTTCTCCACGCCCACAGCCAGGGCAACATCATACATGCCGGAAGACACGGCCAGGCAGGCATTCCTGAGGGCATCAATGCCCGTCGCGCAGATATTGGAAATCAGCGTCACCGGCTTGTAGAGGAAACCCAGCGCCTCGGCCAGAGGGCTGCCGATGTTCCGTTCTCCCGCAATCCAGGGACGATACGATCCCAGCCATGCCGCTTCCACCTCTTTGTGCAGCTCCACGCCCGCATCGGCGCAGGCCTCAAAGGTAGCATCCACCACGAGGTCGCCCCAGCTTTTGGTGAAATGCTCGCCGAATTTGGTACAGCCCACACCGATAATGGCAACCGGTTCTTTCATTACACCCGACATATTCCTACCTCCCTATGGCCGGTCTCGCCTTCCAGAAATAATTAGGCAGCTCCTGCCCGTCATGCAGCTTGCGGAAGCTGAGCTCCACATCCAGGCCGATACGCATATCCTGGGGATTCACATCAGTCACCTGGCAGAAGATGCGCCCGCCCCCTTCCAGATCAACGGCTGCCAGAGACTCCGGGGGGTCGGGATTGAGATACAGGTAATCATTCGTATAGGTATACACCCTCCCGCGGCGACTGAGCTTAAAATCTTCCATCTGGTCTTTCGCGCCGCAATGGTGGCAGACCCGGCGACGGGGGAAGGCAAGGGTGCCGCAGGCGGTGCATTTGACCCCGGTAAGCTTCATATTTTGCTTCTCCTCCCGCCACAGCAGGGCCATGGAGGTAAAGGCATCGTAGGAACTCTCGCCGATCACATCGCGGAAGTTCAGATATTTCGCATAGCTGGTTAGTGGCCGCTGCCGCTTCAGGAATTCCGGGACGCCGCGGCAACCTTCCGCCTTGCCGATATTCTCGGTCACCCGAAGCAAGAACGCCTCGGCGCCGTCTCCGTACCCCGCGACAATCAGCCGCTCTCCCGGTTTTGCCTTGGCGAGCACTGCCGCGAGGCTCAAGAACACCTGCGCATTGCCGGTATCTCCGATGCTTTTCAGGAGGCCATCGGCCAGTTGCGTCTCCGGATTGAAACCGGCCTTGCGGGCAAGACGGACCGCCAGACGGGCATTGGGAGCATAGACAATCAGTTTGGCCACATCGCCCGCCGCGATTCCCGCCTTCTTAAGCAGCCCTTTCAACGCCTCATTCATGAGCGGGATATAGCCGTAATCCTCGACAAACCGCGCATCCGTCGTCTGCACGTAGGGATCCTGTTCGCGCCGCCAGAAGTGGGGAAAATTGGCATTCACGACAACGTGCGCTTCCACACCGGCCAGGACATTTTCCCGTCCCACAAGCACCGCCGCCGCCCCGTCCCCGAATGCCTGCTCCTCACCGGAAGCGGGGGCAGCCATCCGACGGTCGCTGGCCACGACCAGGGCCGCATCGGCAGGCGAGCCTTCCTTGAGGGCGCCAACCGCCATGCCGAGAGCCGTCATGCCGCCCCTGAGACTGCCGTTTATGTCCGTCACCAGCGCCGACCGATTCATATCCAAAACGGCAGCCAAAACGCTGGACGCGTGCTTTTCCCGATAGGGGGAACTGGCGCTGGCAAAAAAAAGGGCCGCCAAGTTCGTCGCGGCAAACGGAATGCCGAACGAGCGCGCATAATTATCCGCACATTCCCAGCAAGCATCCACGCCCATCGTCAGGGCGTCCTCGTCGTACTGGGCCACCGCCCTCCCGCCGCCGGACGCCCGCGCCCCCGTTGCCTGGGCAATGACCTCACGGGACAGGCGATATGCCGGCACATAAACCCCGAAAGCTGAGATTCCTACCACGTTCTTCACCTCACGTTGCTGTTGATAATCCCTTGTTGACACTCACCCTGCCGCTTTAAACGGTCCTCTCGCCAGCATGGCGTTGACATCCTCCGCCCTCATGGCGTAACGGAGCAGAAACTCCTCATCGTCCATATCGGCGCCGGCCCCGATTTGCCTGCGCAGTTCCGCAATGGACGGCTGGGGAAATTCCTCTGCCATCATTTTCTTCACCTTGGGAACGCTCGTTATCTTATCCAGGATCGTGGGATCAATCGGCACCGGGGAAGGGCCGAAGTATCCGGCGACATATTCCATAACGCCGCTCGATATCACTTTATACCGCTCCCCGGACATGACGTTCATCGTTGCCTGGCTTCCCACCATTTGCGAAAGGGGCGTCACCATGATGGGCCAGCCCAGTTCCTTGCGCACCCGGATGATCTCTTCCATGACTTCCGGCAGACGATCCTCCATCTTCCCCTCTTTCAACTGGCGCTTCATGGTGCTTACCATCCCTCCGGGCAGCTGATGCTCGTAAATGGAGATGTCATACTCGAACGGCACGCCCCGCGGCTTGCCCGTTTTTGCCGCCACCTCCTCCAGATAGGAAGCCATCGCGGCAAGCGCCTCGGCATTAATCTTGGCCGTATATCCCATATATTTAATGTTGTTCAGGATGTTATATATGGAGGGCTGGGCGGTGCCGTTGGCCACCGGCGGCACACCGGTGTGGACGATGTGGACGCCCATGCGAATGGCCTCAAGATAGACGAGCGGCGCCAAGCCGGTATTGCAGTGGGAATGGATTTCCAGTGTCTTGCCGTTCAGGTGGGCCTGCACCGCCGGAACCAGCGTCTTGATCCGCTCCGGCGTCAGAAGACCTCCCTGATCCTTGATGTATACCGTATTCACGTCGGGATCATGGGTCAGCTCCCCGGTAAGGCGGCCGAAAAATTCATCGGTATGGACGGGACTGAGCGAAAAGGAGAGGGCGATAACCGTTTCTTCGATGCCGACTGCCTTGCACATGTGCGCCACCTTGAGCAGCGATGAAACCTCATGGGCGGCGTCCAGTATCCATACCCGTCTGATGCCGTTGGCCTTCATACGCTTAATCACCAGTGCGAGGATGGAATCGGGCGTCCGCTTGAATCCGATGAAGCGCCGGCTCGTCGTCCCAAAGCTCAAGGGGGTGTCCGGCATGGCTTGCACGGCCAGGCGCACCCGCTCCCAAGGATTTTCCCGGTGGTAGCGGACAGCGGTATCCATACCGGAATTGCTGATAAAATCCACCGCCCGGAACCCCACCTTGTTCACCTGGGGGGCAATGGCCAGAACATCGCCCGTGGTGATTCCCGTGGCATCCCAGAGCGACTGGTTTCCGTCTCTGAGACTGGTGTCAATGAACTGTATTTCTTGCATAGTTTTCTCCTTGGCGACCAACGTGGATGAAAGAAAGGCGGGAACGATACGTGCTTACCCCCTGTGCAAGCGCGTCCTCAATATGCATTGGTAAGCACAACACTCGATTGTTTTAGCTACCACACTTTGCCAAATCAGGCAAATCCGTTTTAACGGGGAAAACGGAGAAGCTGTCTCCCCGGTGGTCTTCACCGGAAGCTTTCGGAAGGCATTTAGTAAGCAATATGCATGCCAGCGCCCCGAAACGAGGGGAGCTCCGTCTCAAACACGGCAGCATTGCGGCAAAGAAGACCTCGCCGCACATGGAAAAGCCCATCGGCCTGTGCTGAAGGAAAAAATATTCTTACGATGAGAACTCAATACGGAGGAACCGAAAAGGAACCCCCACGACCGCGACGGCCTCACCCTACGCCCTCGGCATGCCCCTGGGGCACTTCCGCACCCGATGAAGTGGAGTGATGTTCGCTTGTTATGATGGCCATCCGTGCCGGGGAACAGGAATATGGATGTTGAGGATAACAGCAAAATAAACACTTGCCGCCGTGTTTACGCCTCTTCTCTTTTCTGGAATATTCCACGGAAGAGAAGCGCTGCTGTTCAGAAATTGGATGTCTTGATACGCTTATAGAGGGTAGCAAGGGAAATTCCCAGCGCCTCTGCCGCCGCTCGCTTCCCCTTCAGCGTGGTTCCATAAACGGATAGGGCCCGTTGAATCAAGAGGCGCTCCTGTTCGGTTAAAGACATTATGCCCTGTTCCCTTCCGTCGTCTGCGGGAAAGGCTTTTTTCGCACGCTCCTTTGCCATCATTCCGCCGGGAGGAACTTCCGGCAACAGCAGGACCTCCGCCGGAATACGCACCGTATCCACCAGATTGGCGGCCCGCTCAAGGACATTTTCCAACTCCCGGATATTGCCCGGCCAGCGGTAGGCAAGCAGTTTTTTCATCGCCCCCGGCTCTATCCCCGCCAGTTGCTTCCCCAACTCACGATTGAGCCGCTTGAGAATGTGTTTTGTAAGAAGGGGGATATCCTGCATCCGCTCGCGCAAGGACGGTATGGCAATATCCACCACATTCACCCGATAGTACAATTCCTCACGGAAAAGGCCTTCCCGAACCATCCGGGGCAAATCCCGGTTCGTTGCCACAATGACCCGCACATCCACCTGTACCGGTTGCCAGCCGCCCAGACGCGTCACCCCGCCATCTTCCAGCACCCGGAGCAGCTTGCTCTGGAGGGAAAGACTCATGTCGCCGATCTCATCCAGAAAAATCGTCCCGCCGTCGGCGCGCTCGAAGAGGCCCATCTTGCGCGCCACGGCGCCGGTAAACGCCCCTTTTTCATGGCCAAAAAACTCGTTCTCCAGCAAATTTTCGGGAATGGCGGCGCAGTTGATCTTCAGGAACGGCTGTCCGGCCCTGGGCCCGGCATTGTGCATGGCATGGGCAAACAGCTCTTTTCCCGTACCGCTTTCGCCCGTAAGGAGCACCGTGGAAGCGCCGGCAGCAGCCTTCCTCGCTATTTCCAACACCTTCCGCAATTTCGATGAAGTGCCGATGATATTATCGAAAGAATATCGGGCGCCGCACAGACCGGCAAGCTTCTCCGTCAACGACTCTACGAGAAGATTTCTCTGCGACAATTTTCTGGTGAGTTCCAGAACATCGGAAATGTCCTGGCAGAAGGAAACCCCTCCCCTGATTCTTCGCTCCACGATCAGGGGGGAGGCATTCACGATCAGCTCTGCTTTCGAGCCTTCCGGCTGATACCGGTAACCGTAGACCGGCTTGCCGGTGCCGATTGCCTGGCGGAGCGGCCCAAAGGGGGGCTCCGGCTTGAGCAGCCGGCTTATTTCCTTTTTGGCATTCCGGCCGGTCATCTTTACATAAGCCGGGTTTACATAACAGACCATGCAGCCGGCATCCGCAATCATGATGCCTTCCAGGGCGCAATCAAGAATGGCCAGGATCTCCGGCGTCAGGCTCTTCAGACTGTTCTTCAGAAGGGACACGGCATCTCCTTCTCCGAAGCTGCCTTCAAAGTAGAACCCGCAGGGGGATCAGGAAAGCGGCGGCAGGTCGGCTTTTTCGACCTCGTACACCGATTCCATCTTGGGCGTAAGGCCGCGCTTCGCCAGCTCCGCGGCAAAGGTCTCCCGGATGAAGGCATCCTCATCGGCGTAATCAATCTGGGCTCCGCCAAGGCGCCTGCTGATCCAGCACAGCGGCACCCCCTGCTCATTGCGGGCCGATACCCCCGCGAACTTGAACGCCAGATAGCTCGCCGGCGTGGTGCCGGTATTGAAGTGCTGATGGTACCATCCCTCGGGCGGCACGATCAGGCTGCCCTCTTTCCAATCGTAACGGTTGGGCTTGCCGCCTTCCGGCCACATGAGGCTGTATCCTTCCCCGTTCAAGACCATGACGTGGGCGCCGGGCCCGTGGGCATGCGCCTTTTTATACGTTGCGACGGGGAACTGGGAGATATGGCTGGGCAGAGACCCCTTGGCCAGGTTGAACCGGATATGGCCGCCGCCGCCGCCCCGTTCCTTGGTGAACACCAGGGGCAGATTGACGGCATCGGCAACAAAGTTTGTTTCCAGAAGCAGCCCCTTCTGTTCACCCTTTTTGCTGAAATAGTCCCGTTCGCCGGCGAAACGCTTCGGGAAATCGCGGGCGGTATTGAAGACGAAATCCACGTCATCGTAGAGATTCATCACCTGGGGGGCGTTCGTCACGCCCACATAGCGGGCCGCCGACTTTCCGGAAACGTTGAAATGCTGGTGCCAGGCATTGAGCGGTATGGCAAACAGCGCCCCCGCCTTCCACTCGAAGGTCACGCGCTGGCCCGCATCGTTCCATACGGATGTGGACCCGCGCCCGTCCAGGATATAGACCAGCTCTTCAAAGAGCTGCCGCTGCGGTTCGAGCTGCTTGCCCGCCGGGATCTCACAGATATAGCAGTCATTGGAATAATTCGACGCCTCGTGGTTGATGTAAACGCCGTAACCGCCGCGTCGGGCCCAGGGCTTCAGCCCCACCGTATGGAGATTCGGGATGTAGTGGCCGCTGATGATATCAAGCCCTTCCCCCCTGACCCAGGCCTTGTAAACGGAGTCTTTCTCCGTGGCGAATTTTTTTGCGAATTCTTCCGATACGACGATGTTATTTGCCATAGAAACAGCCTCCCTCGCTTTCAATAAAGATCGCAGCGGCATCTGTCCTGCCGCATACCCTTCCCGGCAGCAATCCCCTTTCTCCGTTATCGCCGGACTCAACCGCCCTATCTGAAAACCAGGGACTTGACGGTTACGGGCACTGTTTTTGAAGGTTCCAGCCTGCGGCCGATATCAATAAAATCGAAGTCTTGCAGAATAATGCCGTCAATAACGAGGAGCTCGCTTCTCACGTCTTGGTCTTCGCTCAAGAGCGCCCCGACGGTCTGCGCCACGTCACCGTCAAATATGATGAAGAGCGGCTTGCCCTGCCGGATCGTCTCGGACAAGCCCCGCTTCAGACCCTCTACAAAAGCATGTATCCGCGCAAAGGACGGCAGTCCGTGCCAGCGGAACACCAGGGCCACTTCCGCCTCGCCCTCAACGAGATCAAACATGGCAAAGTGATTCCGGATGGACTGGGCCACTTTTTCGGGATTGATAGCCTCTTGCAGCTCATTGGAAGGATGCAACACCTGCAGATTCTTCCGGGGGAGCAGGGAAGACCCGGAGAGGTAAATGGTGTTGCCGCTCACCTGCAGGCTGTAAGACGATGCGCCGATTACCGTGGCCCTGATGCACTCCCCCGCCGGCAAGAGCGGCCAGGGAACGCTGTCCTCCCTCATCTTTCTGCGCAAAGCGTGCCCCAGCAGTTTTCCCAGGTCGCCGAAATCGCGCGCTTCCCGGTCATAGACGTACTCGCCGACGCCGCCCGAAAACATGACGCCGGCGATATGTTCCAGATTTTCGAGCGGCGGCGTAAGGAAGAGTTTTTCAATCTCCGCCGGCAGGGGACGCACCGTAACAGCGGTCAGAATCGCTTGCGCCATCCAGGCCGTGAGACGCTGCATGTCCTCAGGGCTCACCCTGTCACCCAGTTGCCAGTTTAAACCGATCTGACCGGCGAGGTGCTTTCCGCCGGGATCGAGCCGCACGATGCGCCGCTCTTCATCAATCACCAGGAGGCGTCCGCCGATGTAAACCGCGGCTGTCTCCAGCACCCGCCCGTTTTCCACCACCGCCAGTTTCGTGGTGCCGCCGCCGACGTCTATATTCAGGATACGCTCGCCCCTCTCATAGGACGACAAGGCCGCTCCGGATCCATACGCCGCGAGCAGCGCTTCCATGTTGTGGCCTGCCGCGGCGCACACGAATTCTCCTCCCTGCACCGCCAGAATATCCGCAATGGCCCTCGCGTTATGCCTGCGGATCGCCTCTCCTGTGAGAATTACCACACCCGTGTCAATGTCCTCCGGCCGCAATCCCGACAAGCGGTAGGCATCGGCAATGATTTTCCCCACCATCTTATCGTCTATGCGCTCCTCATCCAGGTAGGGCGTCAGGGAAACAGGCGAATAGTAGAGCGGTTCCCGCGAAATCACCATGTAGCGGCTCGACAGATCTTCCCCCATGCGTCTTAACTTCAGAAGCGAAAAGGTTACCTGAGTCCCGGCAGAGCCGATGTCAATGCCCACGCTTTTAAGCGCAATATTGTCCATAATCCAAAGGGCGTTGTCCTCAAGTTTGCCGATCGGTTCGTCATCGTGGTCGTGGTCTATGCCGTGAATGTTGTAGCGGCCGGAGCCGTGATCGTGGAGAATATCATGCATGGGGAGTAAACTCTTTCGTTAAAAAAGTGGTTAGGGGATACCCGAACGCGACAACATCTCACGGGTATCAAGCCCGTGAGATGTTGGAAAAGCTATCACGCACGGCAAGCAGTGCCGTTTAAAGCTCCCCTTGAGCACGCTGCAAAGAATCTTTGGTTCTTAAGAAACACCATCAGCATTCGCTCGCTTACCCCGCGGCTTGCCGCGGGGAATGCGCTCGCTGCCGAATTCAGGCAGTTTTGCCCGGCAGAGGCGGCAGATCGGCCAGTTCCTGCTCATAGGATTTTTCCATCTCCGGCTTCATGCCGCGCTTCTGCAATTCTTCCACAAAAAGCTTTCTGATGGAGGGATCCTCGTCGGCATAATCAATTTGATCGCCGCCGATCCGCTTGCTGATCCATGCCTTCGGAACGCCCTGGGCGTTGCGGATGGATACTACCTCATGCTTAAAGGCCATGTAACGGCCGGGGGTAGTCCCCGTATTGAAATGCTGGTGGTACCACATGTTCGGCGGAACTATCATGCTGCCTTCCTGCCAGTCGTATTTCCGCGGGGCATCGCCTTCGGGCCACATCAGGCTGTACCCCTCGCCGCTTAAGATAATGACGTGGGCGCCTGGTCCGTGGGCGTGCCCCTTCTTGTACGTTTTGACCGGAAACTGGGAAATATGGCTGTTCATGGACCCCTTTGCCAGACTGAACCGGATATGGCCGCCGCCGGCCCCGCGCTCCTTGGCGCTGATGAGCTGGAGATTGACGGCATCGGCGACGAAGTTGGTATCGAGCAGAAGCCCCTTCTGCTCTCCCTTCTTGCTGAAATAGTCCGGCTCGCCGGAAAAACGACTGGTAAAATCAAAAGACGTGTTGAAAACGAATTCGGGGGACTCGTAGAGGTTTATTACCGGAGGACCGTTCGTCACCGCCACATAGCGCGCCGGTTCCTTTCCCGAACCGTTGAAATGCTGGTGCCAGGCATTGAGCGGTATGGCAAACAGCGCCCCCGCCTTCCACTCGAAGGTCACGCGATTGCCCTTATCGTTCCATACGGACGTGGAACCCCGCCCATCCAGAACGTAGATCATCTCCTCGAACAGCTGCCGCTGGGGCTCCAGCTGTTTGCCTGCCGGAATCTCGCAGACGTAGCAGTCGTTGGACGTTCTTGAGGCCTCATGATTAATGTAAACCCCCAAGCCGCCGCGCCTGCGCCAGGGCTTCACTTCCACCGTATGCAGATTAGGGATGTAGTGGGCGCTGATAATGTCCAACCCCTCTTTTTTGATCCATGCGTCATAGGGGGTGTCTTTTTCCGATGCAAACTTTTCTGCAAACTCCTTGGGCACTAGTGCATCTTTTGCCATGTTACTTCTCTCCTTTCTGTTATGCACCACGAAGGGGGCTAACGGGTTTTACGGTATAGATACGCGGGGTTTCCTCTGCTATTTCCGATCGAGTATGGACATGTCTGCCATTTACTGTCAAGCTCTTTTTTATGCGCCCTCCCTTCCGTGACGAAACAGGACATCAAGAAGACGCACCGTGAAGCTCCCCGCACACAGGGCGGGGCGTGCAGGTGCGCCCCCGGTCAGAGGCCGAGGCGCAATATCATTCTTTACCGTTTGTGAAACGGGCAATGATCCCCTGGCAGAAACGGTCAATTTCGTTCCGATCGGGAAGATCAAGAACGGATGGGTTGACGATCTGCCGGTGGGCGAGAGATGCGAAGGCGGGAATAACGGCCGCACAGGGAGGCAGTCCGGCTATCTCAGGGAGGGTGAACTCATCCGGGGCGCGGTTGATAACGAGCGCCTGCCGGGAGAGTCCCATATCCTTTGCGAGGGAACTTATCGTGGCGGCCGTCCGCAGGCTTCTCAGGCTCGGTTCGCTGACCACGATCAGACCGTCTACGGACTGCACCGTCCCCCGCCCCAGATGTTCCACGCCGGCCTCAAGGTCAACGATGACCCACTGCCCGCCTGCAATGATCAGGTGGGCAAGCAAGGCCTTGAGCAGGGCGTTGGCGGAACAGGCACAGCCGCCGCCTGCGGCGGCGATGCTCCCCATGACGAGCAGCCTCAGATTACCGACCTTCCTGGCGAGCCGCTCCGGCAGATCTTTTACCTCCGGATTAAGACGGATAAAGCCTTCGCCCACCCGCTCCCGGATAAGCTCCGTATTCTTTACCAGGGGAACGGGGATATCTTCTTCCGGCAAGCCGAGTGCCTGGCCCAAAGACAGCGCGGTATCCGCATCTACCAGCCATACATCCTCTCCCCGGCGGGCGAGATAATCTCCCAGCCAGGCCGTGACGGACGTCTTTCCCACTCCGCCTTTCCCTGCTACCGCAAGCTTCATAGGACAAAGTCTTCCCGATGCCTTAAAAAAGCGGGGGACGGGCACTCGACCCACCCCCCTCTTATTACTATAACGTTCCTACGCAGGAATTCGCTTATTCAAGAACAAGCAGCACCTGTTCGGAATCCACCTTAGCATCCTTCGCAACTTTGATTTCTTTTACGACCCCGTCGGCCGGCGCGTAAATGGGATTTTCCATCTTCATCGCTTCGAGGATTACCAGTTCATCGTCTTCACTGACCTTGTCGCCGACTTTTACCAGTACGTCCATTATTTTCCCCGGCATCGGGGCCACGACATCTATACTCATTTTCCTTACCTCCATTTTGATTGTAGGATGACACCCGCCCCCCATGCAGCAGCAGACGTCAATTGAAGCTCTCCGCAGCGCGCTGCGGAGAAGCTTCGATTCTTAAGGAACATTATCGTTCACCATTCGGTCGCTTACCCCGCGGCAAGCCACGGGGAATGCGTTCCCGACAAATACCGCGCCTTATTCGGCTTCCTTGGAAGGACGCTCAAGCCCTTTCACGATCTGCGCCCTGATCAGCCGGGGAAGCATCATGTGATGCTGGGGGCAGATTGACCGCGGATTTTGATAAACGCCGTTGGCAAAGGCAACCATATAGTTTCGGATCGCCTCGTACCGCACCACTTCATCCACAAAACCCGTTTTGGCGCAATAGAAGGGACGGGACTTGTCGTAGTATTCCTTGGCAAGCTCGTTCATCTTGTCAATGATGGGGCCGAGTGACTTGCCGCCTTCCTTCTCTTTTACCAGTCTGCGGGAGAAACTGGCCGTGGAGGCTGTCTCTCCGTGCATGACGTAGATTTCCGTCGTCGCCGTGCCCAGGGTAAACGCCGTATGGTTGTTCGCCGTGGGGCCGCCCATGATGTAATGGGCCGCAGCCGTCCCCTTCCTGAGGACAACGAGCATCATGGGAACGTTGGTCTGCTCGATGGAATAGATGAGGGACTGGCCCAGTCCCAGCAGTTCCGCCTTTTCCGCAATATCTCCCACGTCTATGCCCGACGTATCCTGGAACCAGACGATGGGCACGCGGTCGCGGCCGCACTGGGTCACGAACTCGTTCATCTTGATGAGGCCCTGACGGTAGAGCTTGCCGCCGATCCCCGTATATTTACTGGTGTATTCCGGATAGTTTGCAAACATCCCCATGCGGTTGCCGATGGCGCCCAGGAGAAAGCCGTCCACCTTGACCAGGCCGGTGTAGACCTCAGGACCGAAGTCGGGGCGGAATTCCAGGTTTTCCGAATTGTCCACCAGGCGCGCCAGGATATTGTCGAAATCGTACCCGGCCTTCTGATTGAAGGAGATGATGGAAGAAATTTCCGTGGGCGGATACTTCGGTGCGGCGGGCTCGGCAACACGGAAGAACCGCGGATTGTAGGCCGGCATCTCCGCCATATATTGCTTGAGGGCATCAAGGACTTCCGTTTCCTTTTCAAAAACGGCCCGGAAAAATCCCGTATGGTTGTAATGAATTCCCACGCTGCCCGGCGGCACTTCCTTAAAATGCTTTGTGGCCTCGATGATCTGTTCCGCCCCCTCCTCGTCAAAAAAACCTTTGGGGCTCATGCCGCTGACGATGCCGCCGCCGCCCACGGCAATGTTGGCGTCCTTGTGGGCCAGAAGAATGGTGGGACTGATGCCCTGATAGCCGCCGCCGGCGGGATTGGTTCCATAAATGCCGGCCAGGATGGGAATGCCCCGCTGTTCCAGTTCAGCGTGGCGGAAGAAGCAGGTGCCGTTGCCGCGGCGGTTGGCATAGACCTTTTCCTGTTCCGTCAGCTTCACTCCGGAACAGTTGACCAGCCACACAAGCGGCAGGTTCAGGATTTTTGCCATATCGGTTACCCGGAGATTGTTATCCGCCTGTCCGGCGATCCACGCCCCGGCCATGACCTTGTTGTCAAAACCGACAAGCACGCACCACTTGCCGTTGATCCGTGCCAGGCCGTCAATGACGCCGGTCATCCCCTCTTCGTTATCGAGGGGGTTGTACAGGGTGTGCAGCGGACAGAAGGTACCCGCATCAACGAGATATTCAATCCTGTCCCACACCGTCATCTGACCGCGCTTGCGGACCGTCTCCGCCGGGATGCCGGCCTTCTTAACCCGATCAACCTCAGCCTCGATGCCTTTCAGCACTTCCTCGATCTGGGCTACGTTTTCCTTCATACGCGCAATCTGGGCAGGCTTCAGCGGCTTGCCCAGATCATCCATTTTTGCAAAATATTGTTTCATAAACTTCTTCCTCCAATCCGTTAACCGCTCCCCATTGTTAGGAACGGCAAGAAATTATCAAGGAATGGTACCGCTTCGGCACCCGCTCGCTTGCCCCGCAGCAGAGTGCGGGAGAATACGCTCGCCGCCTGATTCAGCGGTTCTTCCTATTTCAGGCCAAGTTGCCCCCGGGCAATGATCCACTTGCAGATGTTGGCCGATCCCTCCACCATGGGATAGGTGGGGGCATCGCGGTAGTATCTCGCCACGGGATACTCGGTGGAGTACCCGTAAGCGCCCAGGATGCGCATCGCATACATGCTGCTCTTGACGGCTACTTCCCCGGCCAGATATTTTGCCTGAGCCACTTCCATGTTGTTGTCCAGCTTGCCCTGATCCCTCTGCCATGCCGCCCGGTAAACGCACAGGCGCGCCGCTTCGATTTCACACGTCATCTGGGCAATCATGTCCTGGATCATCTGAAACTCGCCGATTGCCTTCCCGAACTGTTCCCGCTCCTTCGCGTACTTGATGGAAGCATCCAGACAGGCCTGCGCCACACCAATGCCTCCGGCCGCGGCGGACAGACGCGTCCCGTTCAGGGAGCCGAAGACGATCTTTGCCCCATCGCCCGGTTTTCCCAGGATGTTCTCCTTGGGGACCTTCGTGTTATCCAGGTATATCTCGCCGGTCGGTGAAGAGCGGCTGCCCATCTTGTCGAGGTCCGTAGTGCGAACGCCGTTGGCATTCTTCAGTTCCACAACGAACGCGGAGAGTCCCTTGGCCTTCGCGGCGCGGTCCGTGTACGCGTAGTAGATGATCACATCGGCGACATTAGCGTTGGAAATCCACGTCTTGGAACCGTTCAGTACCCAGTGATCCCCCTTGTCCTCGGCGGTGGACTTCATGGACATGACGTCCGATCCCGCGTTGAATTCGGTGATGCCGAACCCGCCTACTAAGTCCGCGTTCACCAGTTTTTGAACGTACTTTTTCTTTGCCTCCGCGGTGCCGTATTTAAAGATTGTGTACGCGCAGCCCAGGCCTTGCATGTTTATCTGCACGCGGAGAGAACTGGAGCCGCGGGCAACTTCCTCGGTAAGGATGATCGCCGCAAGCCAGCCCATCCCATTTCCGCCGAATTCCTCGGGAAGAAGCGTTCCGAAAAAACCCAGTTCCGCCATGGGTTTTACGGCTTCTTTATAGGGGAAATAGTGTTTTTCATCCCATTCATCTGCAAAGGGAGCTATCTTCTCCGCTGCAAAATCACGGGCCATGCCTCTCAACATCTCGAGTTCGTCAGATAGAGCAAAATCCATAATAAAACCTCCTTAGTCTATATCTTGCCGGAATGAGGGAACAAAATTCCCACCGGGATCCAATATGCCGTCTTCCTCGCGGGGGACGGTCTGTCTGTTCTGCAAAGAAATATGTTTGAGACTCTCCTTCAGCAATCTGATGAATTCAGCCCGCACCTACAGCTTCCACAGGTATGCCATGAGTATGCATTCCTCCGCACTCTTTCCATCAATATCCAAGATGCGATAGTGAATAACGAAAAAAAGGAAGAAACGTTCAGGCAGAACCTCTTCCACCGCTGTCCTGCCGTCGTCCGTGATGTATTCTTACGTACAAGAGATGAAGTCATTTACCATATATGCCCAAACCACTATTCGAGGCGCTTGTGGAGATTGATAAAGTTGCTCCTGCTGAAACCCAGAGTTTTAAAAAACGATAACAGATCCGTCGAATCCCACAAGACGGATGTATAAATATCCTTAATGCCCTGCGCCCGGTAATATTTTAACGCTTCTCCCGCCAGCATCTCGCCTATTCCCTGGCCCATGAATTTGGGGTCAACACCGAGCATAGCCACCCAGGCACTCTTCTCAATACCGAAGCTGCCGGAAAGGATATAGCTTATCAAATATCCCACAATCGCACCCTTGATCTCGGCCACAAAACTGGCGTCATCCTTGCTCTGCGTCTGCTTCGCGATAACCTGTCCGAAATCGGTCATGCAATGGGCACGGGTTATAGACGCAGATATCCTGCTAATGTCACCCGCGTCGCCCGGTTGCAACTTTCTTATAAGAGCTTTCACCTGAAACCCCTTTTCAAAGGACTCTTAATCAATTCTCACTATTTTTACATGATGGCCTACCCACATAGGGGGAAGGTAAACCCTGCCGCTATTCCCGCTCAACTTGACGCTTTTTTCGATCATCTCCTCGCCGAAGATCTCGAATTTAACCTTGGTCTGGGCGGTCTCAGCCGCAAAATCCCTATTGTTCTTCTTAGTCTTTTTATCCACGGTATCCCAAAAAATCTTTTTTAAATGTCCCTCTCCACTCTATCCGCGGTAAAATTCTTTATCACAGATAGCTTTTTAATACAACAACAATGAGAGGCTCCTGCCGGGAGACGCTCGGAACCGGAGAACGTTTCCATAAATCCATTTTTTCGCCTCTTCAAGCCCATCGCACCGGGCTTACGACAACTTTCTCTGTTAGTGAAAGGCGTCTTTGGAAATTGCAAGGAACAAAAATCGCTGAACGATCACGAATGGCTTCAAAGAAACAAACTACAGAGAAATTGAAACGCTCCTAAGATAATCTGCGGAGGATCTCCGATTCTCAAGGAATCATACCGTTTAAACATTCGCTTGCTTACCCCGTAGTTAGTGCGGGGAATACACTCACTCATAGGTTCATAACACGGGAGCTATATGTGGTCAAGGCGTTTCTTTACAACGCCGGGATGATACGATTGATTTTTCGCGCAATAAAAAACGATAGCTGGAACACTTATCCACGTAACGGCTACCGCGATGTGTTCGCGGCGCCTCCAGCACCACCGTGTAGACGGACAGGCGTCTTACGCTTTCCAGAGGCCATGGAGATTACAGTGCTCCCGCGCCGTGATCTGCGCCGCTTCCATGGGGAACGTCGCCTCCGGCGCCTGACCGGGCGCGAGAAACTGGCGGTAGGCCCTGCCGTCGGCAATAAGCTCGATCCACTCGATGTAGTGCTTCTCCTCCATGGGATGGGCGACGCTTCCCACCTTCACCTTCACGCCGCCCGGCACCTTCTCCACGACCGGCACATGTTTTTCCTTTGCCGCATCCGTCGTATTTTCCCTCATGAGTTTCATGGGTTTGCCGCAGCATACCAGTTCTCCCGCCCCTTCGTGCAGGACTTCCACGATATTGCCGCATACCTCGCATTTGTAGACTTCCAATCGCTTTGTCATATACATCCTCCCGTACCCATGGTTAAAAAAGTCACCCCTATCAAAGTCCGTATCGTCACGCTCTTTTTATACAAGTAAAGTGAAAAAAGCATCAAAAAGTTATCACAAAACAAGGAGAACAATAGGGACAAAAAAAGGAGGGGCTTTCAAAAGCCCCTCCCCTCGCTGAAACATTTAGGAAACTTCCGGTTTAGAATGTGTAACCGGCCATCACGTAGAACAGGTTCACGTTATAGTTCTGGTCGGTGTATGCGCCCGTGAACCAGTTGTTGGGCTCGGTACCGCTGTACGTTACGTATTTGTAACCATCCATGCTCGGATCGTGGTAGGCATAGTGTTCATAGGAATACCCGAAGGTCAGATCGAGGTTCTTCACGGCCTTGTAAATTGCCTTGAGATTGACGCTCTGCTTCCGGTAATCGTTAGACTTGAGGGAATCTATATAGGTTGCCGCCCCCCAATCGTTCGGCGTGCTGTAATCAACCATCCCGTTTGCCTGCTCATACATCCAAGACGCGATAAAATCGAGCTTGTTCTTGATGACCGGCGCCTGGAGTCCCAGACCATAGGCATAGTTGTTGTCCCGTTGCTCCATATTGATGTTGTAATTGCTGCTGGTGGAAGTTGTCCAAGGGGTAGGTGACCCCGAAGTGCTTGACCGAAACAGGGATTCCATTCTTACCGTTTCATAATCGAAGAAGGCCGTTAGCTTGGCGCGCTCGGGGATATCATAGGAGATATCCACATAGTATTCGTTCCGCTTGTCGTTGGTCCGGCCGAACCATAACTCCTGGTAATCGTTGTGCTTATAGGCATACTCCAGCCCCACGGTAAGATTCTCCAGGGGATCAATATCCAGCGCCAGCTTGATGGTATCCTGTACCTTGCTCGCCTGATCGTATTTCCGGAGATACCGCCAAGTCGCATTGTCGGCGTTTGCCCCATCCTGAAAGTCCGTACTTCTCCAGAGACGCTGGTATTTCACCTTTGCCGTCAGCCAGGACAGGGAGCTGTTTTTCACTTCCGCATAGGCGCTGTTGTCCGTGGTGTTGTCGGCGTCCACCCTCGTCCGGTCCACCTGTTGGAACTCGTAACCCACGGTCGCCTTGGTTTTCGGGGAAAACTTGTATCCCACATCGGCGCCGAAATTGCTCTTCCGGTAATTGTAAACTTCGGTGCTGACTGAGGTTGTGTTCGTAAAGGTAATGATGTCGGATTTGTTCTCTTTCCGGAGATAATTATAGTAGACCTTCGTATCCAGCGCCTTCACGGGCTGAGACGTCAGGGCCACCGACGCCGTCTGGTACGTGATGTCACCGGAGAAGGAAGGCTTGTTCGTCGTCAGGGTCACGCTGCTGTAGGTCGGGTTGGCCGCGCCGTTATTCGTTGACGTACTGAGGGTCGTGGGAAAATTGACATCGTTTTTGAGTTGCGAATATCCCACCTGCAGCGCCAGCGCGGAGTTCAAGGGGAGCTGCCGCACCGATCCCTGCGCCGAGAGTTTATAGTAGTCGTTGTCCGCGGCCTCCGAGACGTACTCGCTCCAACTTTCCGATGATACATAGGGGTTTCTGAAGGTTACGTAGGGGTTCTTGTTGTCAAATTTGCTGAGCGATCCCCCCAGAGAAAGGGTGTACTTCTTCGTGTTGTAGCCGGCCTTCAGGTTCAGATTGTTGGTGCGGGAATCAATGGGCATGGGCACATCCAGTTGATTGAAGGTGTTGCCGCTGTTAATTTTATCCGACCTGAGGGCACTCCGAACGCCCCAGGGAATGACGCCTTTCGACTCGATCTGGTTCGCATCCAGGCTGACGAAAAAGGGTGTGCCGAAGGAGAAGTCCATGGCCGCCCCCGTGTCTTTTCGCTTCACGGAGTAATCGAAGGTATTCCAGTCGGCGGCGTTCGTGGGAACGGTCGGCGTGTAGGTCGCATTCGCGTCCGACCCGTTCGCATACCCGTAAGACAGATTGCTCGAGCCGGGGTTCGCATAGAAGGTCTTGGCCCCAAAGGACAAATTATGGATGATCTCATTATAGTGAACCGAATAGTCGTAGGAGCCGTACTGTCCACCCTTCACCTCGAAGAACTGGTCGTCGCGCCCCACATTCTCCCCAGTCATGTTCATGTAGTAGGAGCCGTTGTCCCCGCCGAACCGCATGTTCGTAAAGACGCCCGTCTTCACGTCCCGGTACTCCTGGAATTTGGCGCTGGCGTCGCCTTCCTGGAGGTTCCGGACGCCCAGATCAACGGCGCCGGTGATGGGAAAATCCTTTGCGTCCGCGGCATATGCGGAACTGCCGATGCCGATAAAGAGCAAAGCCGTCATTATTGTTATGAGTGGTATTGTGCGTCTCATTGTCTCCTCCTATCGTACGAAGAATCGGCCGGAAGAGTTCTGATTCTGGGGATCCTCCGGATGGTTGCTGCCGTGAATGGCGCTGTGACAGTTGGTGCAGGATCGCGCCATCACCCTGTTGGACGGTGAACTGCCTAAAAACCCGCCTCTTCCGATGGCAAACGAGGTCGTATGACCGCCGGCGGTAAAATGACACTCCGCACAGAGGTTGGGCTGTCTTTCCACGAGCAGCTTGGCCGTCCTGGAACCGTGGGCCGTGTGGCAGGTCTGGCAGTTCTCCTCAACGGGGGCATGTTCCCAGAGCCAGGGTCCCCTCTTGTCCGCATGGCACTTGTAACAGAGCTGATTGGTATTCTCCGCTGTGATCATGCCGTGCGAGAGGGTACCGTGGGGATTGTGGCAGTCGCCGCATTTCACCTTCCCCTCGACGATGGGATGATGGGACGCCCGGTTGATATCCCTCTTTATATCCTTGTGACAGCCGGTGCAGGTTTCTACCTGAGCAATCTTTTTGCCGTGAATGTTGTGACAGGAGGTACAGGCAACGTCGCTTTTCTTGTGCTTCCCCATGTCCCAGAAGGCGAGCTTCCGGGAGGAAGCATGGCAAGAAAGACACGCGGCATCCTTCGCAGCGGCAGATACGTTTTTGCCGTTTAAGGCCACAATGCCACCGGCGCCCTTGCCGCCGCCGGCTTCCGCATGGGCGATGCCTTCCCGGTGGCAGGCCATACAGTCCGACTTATTCGCCGGACTATTCGCAAATCCCTTCTTGCTGTGTTTGGATTTACCATAACTGTTGTACTGGGCCTCGTGGCAATCCTTACACAACTCCGCTCCGGCGGCTTTCGTCTCTCCCCCTGCAACCTTCAGATGAAACGTGACTGTTGCTACGAGAAAAACAACCATTACCAATAGCTTCCCCTTTCCCATCACGGTCCTCTCCTCCTTCTTTGTAAAATACATAATAAAACATATCCGACGGCTCCATGCGTACCTACTAAGGCGCTCGCCGGTGAAAGACAATAGGAATTAAATAGAAGAACACTGGTAGCTGAAATCTACCATTGACGCACTTGTTAACCTCGTCGTTCGCAGCCGATAATTTGGCACTCCCGATTGGTTAACTCATGACTGCAAATCTAAGAAGGGATAGCAATGAACATACCAAGGCGGATAAATAAAAATATCCATGAAATCAGAATAGTTATATTTTGAAGGGAATTGGGGAGGGATCGTTCATTGGTGATTTCACCATATACCGATGGTGATTTCACCGTATTGGGGACTTTTTCCTCAGGGATCACTTCTCTTCCAGGCCGAACTTCTTCAGTTGATACCGGAAGGAATCGTAGCTGACGTTCAGGAGTTTCGCGGCCTTGGTCTTGTTGTGCGCTGATTTTTCCAGGGCTTGAATAATCAGATCTTTTTCCAATTCATCGAGGGAAATACCCGCCTCCGGCAATACGAACCGCGCGGACGACGCGCTTTCTTGCTGCGAGGCCAACCCGCTGATTTCCAGCGGCAAGTGCCCCGGCATGATAAACTTACTGTTTTGCAGCACAATCATCCCCCGAATCACGTTTTTCAATTCCCGCACGTTGCCGGGCCACCGGTAATTTCTCATCAATTCCTCGGTCTCCGGGGCAAATCCTTCCACCGGCTTGTTATATTCCTTTGCAAAAGCTGATAGAAAATGTCGGGCTAAGGCGGTGATGTCCTCTTTCCGTTCCCGTAAGGGAGGAATCACCAGGGAAAAGGCATTCAGGCGGTAATACAGGTCCGCACGGAAATCTCCCTTTTCCATCGCATCGAGCAGATTTCTGTTGGTTATCGCAATAACCGTGACATCAACGGAGATTTCTTCCTGACCGCCGATCCTCCTTACCACCCTCTCTTCCAGTACGCGAAGAAGCTTGCTCTGCAGGCTCGGCTTCATCTCGCCTATCTCATCGAGAAGCAGCGTTCCCCCGTCGGCCACCTCAAACAGTCCCTTCTTGCTTTTGTGCGCGTCGGTAAATGAACCCTTCTCGTAACCGAACAGTTCACTCTCCAAAAGGGTGTCGGGAAGAGCGCTGCAGTTCACCGCGATGAAGGGAGCGGAAACGCTTGCCGCCGCGCCATGCATCATCCGGTGGATGTTGCGGGCGATGACATCCTTGCCGACGCCGCTTTCTCCCGTGATAAGGACGCTTGAAACGCGGGCTTCCGCTATCCGAGCGACTTTTTCCTTCAACTCTTTCCTGGCGCTTGAGATGCCCAGAAAATCTTTTTCAAAAAGGGATGCGCTGATGTTTCTCAGGTATTCCAGTTCGTTTTTCAGCTTTACGTTTTCAACGGCATTGGCGATGACAATTCTTATTTCATCTATGTTGAACGGTTTGGTCAGATAATTCCACGCACCGATCTTCATGGCTTTCACGGCGGTTCCCGCCGTATCGTCGGCAGTCAGCATAATGACTTCCAGAGGCAGTCCTTCTTTTTTCAATTCTTGAAGCATGTCCATCCCGTTTTGCCCCGGCAGGCCGATGTCCAGCAAAATCACATCGGGATGCCACTGCCTGATCTTTTCCACGAGGGCGGCCCCGCCGGTTGCAGAGCGCACCTCGTATCGCTCCTTTTTCAGAACACGCGAAAGCACGTCCAGAATTAATTCATCGTCGTCTACGAGATAGATTCTCCCCCGGTTTTTCACATCCACGCCCCTTAACCTATGTTGTGCCTCCGTAACTGTGAAGTCCCGAAAGGATCAGGTTGACCCCAAGATAACAAAAAATGGTTGCCATAAAACCCACAATGGAAAGCGCCGCCGCCTTTTTCCCCCGCCACCCCCTGGTGATCCTCGCATGCAGGTACGCCGCATAGATGAACCAGACGATAAGCGACCAGGTCTCCTTGGGGTCCCAGCTCCAGTATGTCCCCCAGGCCACGTTCGCCCAGAAAGCGCCGGTAATGATGCCGATCGTCAGGAGCGGAAAGCCGATGGCGATGGTTTTATAACCCACTTCGTCAAGGAGGTCGGAAGACGGCAGGTGCCCCGAAAAAGCGCCCGCTTGTTTTAAGGACCTGTTTTCGGCGTTAACCTTGAACAGGTAAAGCACGCTCACGCCAAAGGATACGGCAAAGGCCGCGTATCCCACAAAGCAGGTCACCACGTGGGAAATCAGCCAGTTGCTCTGGAGCGCCGGCACCAACGGCTGGATCTCATTGGGATTCAGCGATGCATAGGCCATGATGATGAACGGGAAGGGCGTCACAAATGCCCCGGCCGTCTTGATCCCGAATTTTCTCTCCATGACGAGGTAGATGATGGCGATCGTCAAGGCGAAAAAAACGAGCGATTCATAGAGATTGGTAAGAGGCGCCCTGCCAATCCCCATCTGGTACGATTCGTACCATCGTAGCAGTATCGCCGCGGTCTCGATGATCACCCCCGCGAGAAGCGCAAGGGTGCAAATCTTGCCCAGCGTCTCGGATCTGAACGCCAGGTACGATACGTAAAGCACCATGGAGAAAAAATACACAAATATGGAAATCCCGAACAGTAATGAATTTGTCATCTAAGAAACCTCCTCCGAAATCTCCCGTAAACTTCTCACCAATCGTTCCATCTCGCTGGAAAAAGCTTGTTTATTTTTATTGGTCGTTCCGCCGGTCGTAACTTCCACACGGCCTTTCTTATCCTTCCCTATCCTGATCCAGAGCTTTTTATGCGCCATAAAAAAAGCCATCATGATGCCTGCCACGAGCATAACGCACCCTGTCCACACGATCCAGACCCCGGGATCCTTGTTGACCTGCAATCCCGTATATCTTTTTATCTTCATGTCTTTCACCACGAACGAATGCGTACCGTCGCGGTTCAGCCCCGGCTGCGTTCCCACAATCCATATTCCTTCAGGCGGGGCGCCGGCGCTGTAGATATTCACGCCGATCGCCGGTCCCCCTTCGGAACCGTCAGGCCGGTGAAAATGCTCCTGGTAATCGGCGACCTCGATCCTGACAATGCCGCCCGGTATGTCCACCTGCTTCCCAAAGGGGGCAAACACCGTGCCCCGTGAAACGCCGTTCCTATCCCTGATCTCAAATGTAACATCGGGAAATCCGCCGTAACTTGACTGATAGAAGGTTATGCCCTCGTAGCTTAGAGGGTCATTGACGCGGATCGTTTTCCGTATCGCTTCTTTTCCATCCTTTATGATGGCAAGGTCGCTCCGGTAATCCTTCGGGGCACCGGTATCATAAAAATCAACGCTGAAGGAATTGCACTTCACGGAGAACCCCAGGGTTCTGGTTTCTCCCTTCCTGGTCTGAACGGAAGAGATCATTTCTCCTTCATTTATGTTCACATACCCCTTAAACCCGATGAGGGAACCGGTTATGGCGCCGATAAAAATAACAATGACGCTTAAGTGCGTTAAAAAGAAAGAAAGCCGGCTATATTTCCCCTTCTCATAGAAAAAGTGCCTTGCATGTTCTTCCTCGGTCACCACGGGACGGCCGGTGAAATCTTTCCCGGCTATGGCCTTTACCTGTTTTTCCACCGTTTCGGCGGGAAGGTTATATTTCATCTTCGCCAGGTTGGCTAATCCCGCCTCGAGTTTTTCATCCAGAACGACCTGTTGCGACTTCATCCCCCTCAGGATGAAAGGATAACGCTCCATCGTACAGGCAATGATGTTTAAGGCCAGCAGGGCCAGGCAGGAAGTAAACCACCAGCTGTGATACATATCCAGTAAACCGAGTTTACTGAACAGTTCAACCGTTTCCGGCCTGAATAAGTTGTAATATTCCGGCAGTGGTTTATTCTGTTCAATGATGGTGCCCGCCACTGATAAGAGGGAAAGAACAAGCAAAAGAAAAATAAGCAGTTTGAGGGAAGTAAAAAAATCCCAGACCTTATCAATACTATCCCTCCCTTTTTTCTCCTGTTTTATTTCCTCCGACATGATAATCTCCTTAAAATACGTATAGTTGAAACTCTCCTCGGCAGACCGTGGAGGATCCTCGATTCTTAAGGAATAGTAATTTTAAGATTCGCCCGCCTACCCCAAAGCCAAGCTCAAGGGGGAATGCGCTCGCTGCCGAATCGAAGCCGCCGTTTATTGCAGCAAGCAACTCCCCCCTGTCCAGGGGAAAGGGAACATAATTTATATGCCAACGAAGCCTTGTCAAGGACAATAGCCGAGAATACCGGCAAGCAAAAAAAAGAAAAGCCCCCCGCCAGCACAAAGGGCATGGTGGAGGGCTTCGATAATTACCGTATTTGCGCGCTTATTTCTTATGGCACTTGGCGCATTCAGCGGTGCCAAAGGCCTTCTTGCCGTCATGGCAGACACCGCAGTTCTTACCCGCTTTCATATCGGCCATAGTGATCTTCATCTCTTTTTTCATCTTGAATGGAGCGGGATGACAGGCAGCACACTTCACTGTCGCGGGTGCTTTCCCCGCGTGTATTTTCCCGTCGAACACCACCTTTCCCGAACCGCCGCCAGCGTATTCCACCTTTTTCCCGGGCCCGGAAGCCAGAGAAACACCGGCAAGACCGAGAACAAAAACGGCTACGACTGCAAAAATCAACACCTTCTTCATAAATCCTCCTTTAAATTTTCCAATTTATCGTGGCACTAAACGGCCGGTTACAAGCTTTCAGGGGAACATACGCGATCAGGTTGCCGACTGTCAAGTAAATTTTAGCGGCCCTCCTATCTTTCCGCTCAACCGGCGGGGTTTCACTTTTTACGAATGTAGCAGATTTTTCGCGAGATATTAAAGATTCCCGCAGCAAGCGTTCACTTCCTTACCCCAAAACCAAGCTCAAGGGGGTGCGCTCGCTGCTGAATTGAAGCCCTCCGCAGCACACTGCGGAGGGTCTCCGATTTCCAAGGAACATTATTACTATCATTCGCTCGCTTACCCCGCGGCTTGCCGCGGGGTAAGCGCTCGCTGACGAATTCATCTTGACTATATCCTGTCTCATACCATAAAAGATTTACCGTATCTTTATAATCATCCAGCGCTGAACCGCTTATTTTTGAAAACGGAAAGGGAAAACGTGCGACTGAAGCTTATCTCCAAACTGACCATATCCGCCAGCGCAGTGCTGATTATCTTCATGGCCATTTTTGCCTACGTCAACCTCGCTACCATGCGCAAACTCCTCCTGGAAGAGGCTATTTTGGATGCGGACAAGCTGAGTGAAACCATCATCAAAACAACCCACTACCAAATGCTGGAGGATGACCGGGAACGAGTTTATCAGATGATAAGCGAAGTCGGGACCCAGGCCGACATCGAGAGGATACGCCTGATAACGAAGGAGGGAATCACCATTTTTTCCACAGACAAAAATGAGATCGGCGCCTTCCTCGATAAAAAAGCGGCGGCCTGCAACATGTGTCACGCCGGTGAGAAACCCCTGCTGCACGCATCTTCCATGAACAGGAGCCGTGTTTTTCGCGTCGGGGAAAATAAAGAAGTCCTCGGCATGGCCAAGGCAATCTACACCGAGAAGAAATGCTATACCGCCCCCTGCCATTTCCACCCCAAAGACGCACGGATTCTGGGGGTGCTTGATGTCATAGTTTCTCTCGACGGCATGCACCGCCAACTCGCTTCTTACCGCAACAAGATAATCGTAGCCGCCATCATTCTGCTGGGGATCACCTCGCTTTGTCTTTCCCTTTCCTTGCGACAGCTCGTCAGCAAGCCGGTGAAGCAACTGCTCCGGCAAACGGAGAAGCTTTCCCGGGGCGAGATGGACGACAGCATTAATTTCTCCTCCGCCGATGAACTGGGAGAACTGGCTAATTCCTTTAATATTATGACGCAAAAGCTGAAGAATGCGAGGAATGAATTGGAAGAATGGGCAAGGACATTGGAAGTGAGGGTTGAAGAGAGAGGCAGAAAACTCAAGCAGATACAATCCCAACTCGTGCGCTCGGAAAAGCTTGCCTCCCTGGGCAAGCTGGCGGCGGGCGTCGCCCATGAAATCAACAACCCGCTCACCGGCATATTGATGTTTGCGTCACTGACACGCAAAAACGAAAATCTTGAGCCGTCCGTTAAAAATGACCTGGATATGATCATCACAGAAACACAGCGCTGCGCCCAGATTGTCAAGGGTCTACTCGACTTTTCCCGGGAATCGGTGCCCCAGAAGAAACCGTCATCCATAAACGCTATCATGGATGCCACGCTGGCCCTGATTGAAAATCAGTCCCGCTTTCAAAATATAGCCATCACCCGTGAATATAGCCAGGAAATCCCGCACGTTCTTGTTGACCCCAACCAGATAGAACAGGTTTTTGTCAATATGCTCTTAAACGCCAGCGATGCCATGCCCAGTGGAGGCAAAATTCTGATAAAAACGGACACACGGGAAAACCATGTCCGCGTAACGATAACCGACACCGGAACCGGGATCAGCGAGGAAAACCTGGAGAAAATATTCGACCCGTTTTTCACCACGAAGGATGCCAGGGGAACCGGTCTTGGTCTATCCGTTTCCTACGGAATCATTGAAAGCCATGGCGGAAAGATAGAAGTGGAAAGCGCGGTTGGGATCGGAACAACCGTCACGATCATTCTTCCCCTTCCGGAGGGGAATACCTATGCGGGAAATCCTTAGCAGTCCCCATCTGCGGCTCGGCATACCATCCAAGACAGAAAAAAACAGACCCGGGTGCCATATACTGAGATTTAGTTGCCGTTATGGTTCCGAACAGATATTCCGAGTTTCTTCAGGAGGGCATGAAAATTCGGCCGAAGCATTCCCGTCTCCTCCGCGGCCTTGGTAATGTTCCAGTTGTTCCTCTCCAAAGCGCTTAAGACAAAAGCTTTTTCTATGTTTTCCACCGCTTGTTCGCGAATTTGACGCTTTGTCTCCTTCAATTCGTCGAGGTTTTGGGGAACAAAACCAATGGCCTTGAGTTTTTCAGCGGAAAGGGGCAGTTCCAGATCCTGCTTCTGAATAATATCACCCGTACAAAGCACAACCGCCCGCTCAATGATATTTTCCAACTCGCGCACATTCCCCGGGAAGGGATACTCTTCCAGCAGAGACAATGCCTCCGGATGCACCCCCCGCAGTTCCTTGCCTGTTTCTTCCGCATATTTCTTCAGGAAGCGACCAATGAGCAGCGGCAGGTCCCCTTTTCTTTCCCGGAGGGGCGGCAATTGAATGGGTATGACGTTGAGACGAAAAAAAAGATCCTCCCGGAAACTGCCTTCCGCAACCTGTGTGCGCAGGTTCCTGTTCGTAGCCGCCACCAGACGTATATCTATGGAAATCAACTTCGTATCGCCGATCGGCGTAATTACCCGTTCCTGCAGGACACGCAAAAGTTTCGCCTGGGTAGCCAGGCTGATGTTCGCGATCTCATCCAGGAAGAGGGTGCCGCCGTCGGCCACCTTGAAGAGACCCATTTTGGTCTGGATGGCGCCGGTGAAAGAACCCTTTACGTGCCCAAAAAGCTCGCTCTCCAGCAGGTTTTCGGCCAGAGAAGTGCAGTCCACCGCAACAAAGGGCTGTTCGCGCCGGTGACTGTTCTTATGAATGGCACGGGCCACCAATTCTTTTCCCGTGCCGCTTTCGCCGCTGATCAGTACGGTGCTGTCCGTGGGGGCGACCTGGATGATACGATTATATACCTTCTGCATCTCCGGACTTTCCCCCACAAACAAATCAAATCCGTGATGCTCAATGACCTCTTGCTTCAGATAGATATTTTCCAGGAGCACGGTCTTCTGGGCAATGGCATTTCGGGCCTTTTCACTGATCTGCTCCGCAGTGAAGGGTTTGGCGATGTAATCGAAGGCGCCGTTTTTCATGGCTTCCACGGCCGTATCAACCGTGGAGTAGCCGGTAATAAGAATGACGGGAACTTCTGGCTGAAGCACCTTTATGGCCTTCAGGACCTCGATGCCGTCCATCCCGGGCATTTTCAGGTCCGTGATAACCAGATCAAAGCTCTTCCCCTGTATTGCCTCGATCGCCACATAGCCGCTGGCAGAGGTGTCCACAGCGTACCCGTCCGCCTCAAGGATACGGCGCATGCCTTCCCGTATTACGGCTTCGTCATCCACAACCAGGATATTAAACCGGTCTCCTGTCTCTGTAACCATTGTTCCGGCAACCCCTTCCGGCATTAGAGTAGAGATCCTCTCCCCCTTAGAGTCGGGATATTAAACGGTACCACTGGCAGGGGATTTTAGATGAAAGCCACCGATATATCAAGTTAAATCAGCAACCACTCAACCATCATTGTATTATTCATTATTGGCGGCGTATTGCGGTTCCGGTGGTTTGGAAAAACAAACTTTAGGTGAACCGTAAATCAGAACCTCAGTGCGTTCTTAACCGGCAAGAAAACCGACCCCAAACGTATTTTTTTTCTATACACCTTCCTCCTTATGCTAAAGTATTTATTATTAAAGGTATTATAATCCCCCCACCCTGTATCCTCCCCTCTTCGGCCCCGGCTGTGTATAGACTTTCTATACGTTTTTCACTCCGCGGGTAATTGGCAGTCCTGGAACTTACAAATATTAACCATGTAATTTCAATAGGTTAAGTTTTATATCCCTATTGTTATCCCCCTGGCACAACCTATGCTTTGTTAAAGAGATAAAAGGAACACAGAACAAAACCATAAATAAACAACACCAAGAAAGGAGGAGAGCCATGAAAACCATCGCAAGACACATGGTAATGATACTTTCCATAGCTTCCCCGGCACTTGCTGCCAATGGTATCGAACCGGAAGGAAATGGTCTCTTGGTCATCCTTTTTCTGGGCTTTGGAGCCCTTATCATCGTCTTCCAACTGATCCCCGGGTTGATGCTGTTCGGGTCCATGGTCAAGGGGCTTTTTTGCAAACCCACGAAAACGACGTTTTGGGCCGGCAGGAAAACGGCTAAAACCAACTGAAAACCAAGACACGCCTGGATCTTTGGGAAAGGAGAGCGATAAAGCCATTATGGACCTTCTCATCGCAGACAAAGACGTGGACGCCCGCAACCAGATGGCCGATCTTTTTACGGAAGCGGGGTATGATGTCACCGTTGAAAATTCGGCGCTGAATGTATTGTACGACATTCTGAAAGGAAAAGCCGAGGTGGTCTTGTTGGGGAGTGAGCTGGATGACCTTAAAGCGGGTGATTTGGTGCCCCTTCTAAAAAAATGCAACCGTCACCTGGTCATCATTCTCGTAGCGGACGATACCCCGCTCCCCCTCATCAGAAAATTCCGCAAGGAGGGAATCTTTTACCACGCCCTGCGGCCCGTTGAACCGGAAGATCGGCAAGAAATTCGCGACGTCGTAGAATGCGCCTTCAAAAATCTCCTGAACGCAAAACCACGACGACGCCCAGGATACAACTAACGGCAACGTTAAACAAAGGAGTACGCCATGAAAACAACAATAAACAAAACCATGCTCACCTTAATGATTTGGCAGTGCCTGACGATCCCTGCTTATGCAGCCGCCGGCGCCCGGGAAGACAACAGCAGCATCTTTGTGTGGATTTTCCTCGCCCTCTGCGCCCTGATCATTGTCGGCCAACTTATCCCAGCCCTCCTGGTACTGACCGGTTTTGCCAAAGGACTTAAAAAGACGGAACCGAAAGAAGCGGCCCCCAAGAATGCTGCCAATTGAATTCGCTCGCTTGGCATTCCCCGTAGCTTGCTCAAGGGGTAAGCGAGTGAATGCTGAACAGTATTGTTCCTTAAGAATCGAAGATTCGCCGCAGCAAGCTGCGGAGAGCTTCAAATAGTTATCCCCAGGGGGAAATAAAGCTCCCGCTCACCGCTCCGGGGCGCGCCTTGCCTCTCGAAGAATGACAATCTGCAGGCGCCCCCCTCACCCGCCCGCGCGGGGGGACTTGCTTGCACGCGTTCCCGGTCGGTTTTTCCCGTCTCCCCTGAGCAGGGGAAGGCCATGCGAGGGGAGTTTCTCACCGGAAGGATTATCCCCAGAACGCCGCCGCATGGATATATTTCCACCGTCCAATAAGCACGTCTGCCGTTTGTTCCCCCTCATACCACACGAAATTCTCAGAGAATCAGTTGAAGTTTTTCGCAGTTTACTGTAAAGAATCTCCGATCCCAACGTAATAGCGCCACGAAGTATTCGCTTGCTTGCACTGCAACTGCGGGGAATGCGCTCACCGCCGCATCCTCGCACGAACGGGATCAGCCGAACAATCATAAATATGACAAGGAGGGACATGTTTTGAGAGTGCATACCAAGATGCTCATAGTTCTTGTTCTCGCGGTATTCATGGCAGCGACCGAGATATCGGCCTCGACCGGGGGAAATTCCCGATGCATTCAATGCCACGGCAATCACGCCATCATAGCAAAAGGGGGTGGACATCTTTACATAGATCCGGCAAAATTCACCGGTACTACGCATGAAATTATCGGCTGCACGTCTTGTCATGATAAAGTGGGGAAGCGGCATCCTGACGACCGCATTAGGCCGTCACGGGCAAACTGCAAAGAATGTCACGCAGCAGTATATGAAGAATATGCCCATAGCCTGCATGGCAATAACGCCCGTTGCGCCGACTGCCACAACCCGCATGCGGCAAAACCGTTGTTGTCCGTGTCTGGACGCGACATTAATGTCCAGTGCGCCAAATGTCACGATGGCGCAAAAACCCTGGCCAGTCACTCCCAATGGCTGCCCCAGGCGGCGCTGCATATTGACGCCTTGCCCTGCATAACCTGCCATACGGGATCAAAAAATTACGTTATTACCCTCTATATAGAAAAGCGGGAAAAAGACAAACCACACCGTGATTTTGAGCCGGCGCGCTATGAGGATCTGGCCAAGCTGTTGCCGGCCGCTAAAAAAACAGGGGCACTGGTGGATAGCAACGAGGACAATTTCATATCTCTCGATGAATTGAAAAAATTTAACCGGGGGGCGCGCTACAAAGGTATGCGTCTCTGGGGCATGATGACTCCGGAAGTGGCGACCCACACCTACCAGATCCTGGATAACCGTTGGGACTGCACATTCTGTCATGCATCGGGTCCGGAAGCCATGCAAACAAGCTATGTGGCCTTTCCCGATAAGAACGGCACATTCAACCGGATACCCGTGGAAAAAGGCGCCATTCTGGACATCCTGTACGGAACCCCGGATTTTTACATGCTGGGTGCCACAAGAAGCGTCACCCTGAATATCATCGGAGCGATCATCGTGATCGGCGGGCTTCTGGTACCGATTATTCACGGCACGTTCAGGATACTCACCATAAAGAAGAGAAAGGGGCACTGATCATGCAACACGAAGAGCAAATCTATCTCACCCCCATGCCGGTCAGGATCTGGCACTGGTTGAATGCTTTGGGAATTGTAACGCTCTGCATTACCGGCCTACAGATCAGGTTCCCGGAGTACGTAAACATATTCGGAACCTACAAGGCGGCCATACGGCTTCACGACACAGCCGGAATAACCGTTTCCATCTCCTACTTTCTCTGGCTGTTCTACTATATTTTCGTGGGCGGAAACCTGCTGAAAGTGTATTTTCCCAATTTAGACGATATTAAACATGGATTGGTCGTGCAGGCTTTTTTTTACTTCTTTAATTATTTTCTGGGTAAGCCGAACCCGCATACGGCAACGCCGGACAACAAGTTTAACGCCGTGCAGAAGCTCAGCTATCTGGCGATAATGCTCGCGCTCCTCCCGCTGGTCATCGTGAGCGGCATCCTGCTCATGAACGTCGCCCCGTTTCGCGGCTGGATCACCATGATCGGCGGGATAAAATTTCTCGTGGGAGCGCATTTCCTGATCGCCTGTTCCTTCGTGGCTTTCCTTTTTGTCCACATCTACATGGCAACCATGGGGCATACCCCCTTCGCCCACTTCAAACCCATGTGGACCGGCTGGGAAAAAGTAACGCATCAATAATCCATACAGGAGGAAATCATGAAATCCCGCTGGACCCTTCCCATCATCACACTCGCAATTCTTATTCGTTCTGCGGCATTTGCCGTGGATATCCCGGATGTAACGTTCAAAACCAGAGAAGTAGGCACGGTAATCTTCAGTCACAAGTTTCACATCAAGCAAAAGGGGCTAAAGGACAACTGCAAGTCCTGCCACAAGGCCATATATGACCTCAGAAAAAAGGTTCCATTTACCATGGCGGACATGAAAAAAGGAAAATCGTGCGGCGCCTGCCATGACGGGAAAAAAGCATTCGGCATCGCTCAGTGCGTCAGGTGTCACCCGGCGGGCAACGTTATTTTCAAGGTGAAGGAAACCGGTCCGGTGCTCTTTCGTCACGACAACCACCTCGCCATCTATGCATGCCGCAGCTGCCATACCAAACTGTACGAGGCGGGACCGAACAAAAGAACAACTATGGCACAAATGGAGAAGGGCAAATCCTGCGGCGCCTGTCACAACGGTAAAAACGCCTTCAGCGCCGGCGAATGCATAAAGTGCCACCCCGTGAAAGAAATCGAGTTCAAGATCAAAGAGGTGGGAAATGTCACATTCAGTCATACCGCTCACACGGGCATGTATCCCTGCGGCGAATGTCACGACAAACTGTATCTTCCCTCCTCAGGGAACAAGAGAATATCCATGAGCGATATGGAAAAGGGGAAGTCATGCGGAGCTTGCCATGATGCCGGCAGCGCATTCACGGTCAAGGAGAACTGTGATAAGTGTCACAAAATGTGAAGCTTCCCCTCACGGGAAGAGGAGCAGCATCTTTGATAACGCCCTTACGCCCCGCCGGCGGGGCGGGGCCCACGGGGTTGCCCTCCCGGCAACTAAAATAGGAGCCGCCCATGCTTAAATCTATCACTGCCAAGGCCATTATACCGGTAACGGTGGCAATCACCGGTTTCGTTATTGTCGGCTGCATTCTCCTGTATTCGATTATGAAGGCGGACATGATTGCCGATGCCGTTAAGTACGAAACGAACCTGGCAAACACGATCGTAAAATCAACGCGCCATGCCATGTTAAAGTCCGATCGTGAGACATTGCGAAATATCATTGACAATATCGGCACCCAGGAGGGAGTGGAACATGTAAGAATTTTCAACAAAAAGGGGCTCATCATGTTCTCAAACAATACCGGTGAGGTAAACCGCTTCGTGGATAAAAAGACTGCCGGCTGTGTGGAATGCCACACGGGGCCCGTGCCATCGGCCACCCTGGGCAATATGAAGCAGGCGCGACGATTCGTCAATGAACACGGAGGCGACGTGCTTGCCATAACCGCGCCGATCTACAATGAGCCCGAGTGCTACAATGCCGCCTGCCATATCCATACAGCGGAGCAGAAAATCCTCGGCACGCTCGATATTGGCCTGGATGCGTCACCCTTGTTGAAAAATCTCTCCGTTATGCGCGGCCGAATGGTTGTTTTCAGCATCATGATCCTGATCTTGACCGTGGGAGGAGTAGCCGCGCTCTTGAAGCGCAGTGTCTTTGATCCCATAAAACGGCTGACCGAGTTTACCGGGGAGGTGATGGCGGGCAACATCGAGCGAAGCTTTCCGGAAGGAAGCGGCGATATTGAAAGACTTGCGGTAAACTTTCGCGCGATGGCTGCAAAACTGAACAGCGCCTCCGAGGAACTGAGAATGCTCAAAGGGAAATAGGCCCCATCGGATAAAAGAGACCAAAGCCCAGATTGCCGGCACAACCCACCCGATTCCTATAGGACCGTCCCGCGGTAACGTATGCTTCAGCATTTAGCGGGTTGCTGAAAAAGCCGTTTTTACCGGCTGCTCAAAAATGTGAAGCTTCCGCCTTCTGAGCGGGGATTCCCGGCAAGGAAAAGGCCGATTCCTGTTGCACCACCAAATCCCTCCTCACAGCGGGATTTGGTGATGCGCTCCCGGTCTGATCCATGAGGCGTACTTGTGCGTACGACGAGTGGCGAAGGAACAGAGCAGCAGACTCCGTCCCCGCGAAGGCGGGGATGGGTATTTTTCAGCAGCCTGTTAGGAAACTATGAACGAGACGACTACTACGCCACCGCCGGAAGGGCAGGAAGCCGATCACGACAGCACTGAGCGGATGCGTGGGAAAATCAGGGAAACTATCAGGAGGCTTCATGGCCGGTTTGATAGAATGCTCCTGGCAATCGCAGCGTTTACCCTTCTCAGCATTTTCGCACGGAGAGATTTCGCCCCCTTCCCCTCGCTTCCGGAAACCGTCAGGGAAGTTCTCGGACACCCTCCCTCGGTAAACATGATCAACTCGGCACTCGTTGTCTACAGCTTTTCGGCCATACTGCTCATACTGGCAAGAATGATGGGGGGATATGGAAGTTACAGCGGACTGGTGCACGTCGGTTATCTGGCCTCCTTTTACGGTTTCTATCACTTCTCCGGCACGCTGAATGAAAACTTTTGGGCCGTTTTTGCCGCCGGCACGACGATCCTCTGTCTGGAGGCCTATCATGTCTGGCTTTACTGTGTGGAGGAAATAAAAAAAGAACAGGAAACACTGGAGGAAATGGAAAGGAAGTGCGGCGCAGAGGAAAAACGGTAACGCATCTTTTCACGCGGAACTGCGTACAAGATAACAGGAAAGAGGCGATGCAAAAAAAGCTTCCCCCAGCCAGGCAGGGGGAAGCTTTTCTGTTTGCTTCACCGATAAACGTCGTTACTTTGAAAAGACCTTAATACTTGCCCTCGCATTGAGTTGCCGGAACCACTCTTCACGGCTTAAGCCCTGCTGTGCCGCGCCCTTTTCGACAAGCTTGTTTATCAATGTTTCATTTTCAATGCGTTTCTCAAGATTAGCCATACTCATGGCGTGGTTTTTTAAAAAAGCCTCAAAATCCTTGTCGGACAGGTTCATGCCCTTCTTTATAGTATCTATGCGGTCCTGAATATCTTTTTTAGAAACAGTGATATTTTCCCGTTTCGCTTCAGTCAAAAGCACCTTCTCCTGGATCAGGGCACTCAGAACCTGACGCCTGATGGCCTCCTGCATTTTTTTTCCTTCGGGAGAGGAGGCGTCAGCGTGTCCACCCCCGCTCTGGGCATAAATCTTGGTGTAAATTTCCACTTTCTGTTCCACCTCTTTCCAAGGGATTTTCTCACCATTAACAACCGCCGCCACGCCTCGCCCCACAAAAGGATTGGGGATAACTCCCGTAAACAGCATCAGAGCGGCCCCACCCAGCAACACCAGGAGTATCACCAGAACGCCGAATAGTTTGCTTCCGCCCTTCTTATCCCCGGTTTGCACCTCTCCGGTTTCCAGTTTCTTGCCACAGGCACCGCACAGAGTTTCTCCCCCTTCAAGCTGGGCGTCGCAATGAGGACATTTCAAGATTTCCATTTTCTCACCTTTTCAGTAAAATTTGCGCAGCAGGCACGTGTCATTTGGTATGTCCAGTATGTCACAGCGGCAATAGAAAGTAAAGTCCCTAAAACTTTTCTCGCCGCTCACAGACTGTCCCTCCCCTGAGGGGCAGCCCTTCCCATTGCCGTCCGGTTGAAAAATCAACAGGACTGATGCCGCCCTATCAACGGGGCCGTGGTTCCCACAGCAGTTCCCGTGCTCCCCTCACCCCGCCTTCGAACCGGCGATTGCGGGCTGCACTCCCGATCAGCGCTTCTGCGTTATCGTATCCACCAGCGCCGGCTGGCCGGCCTTTACCCGCGCAATGGCCCGCTTGAGCGCCGCCTTGACATCTTTCCCCTGGTCGATTGGGCCTTCGGCGTACCACCCCATGGATCGGGCAAGCCCGGCAAAATCAGGATCGGGATCGCAGAGATCCATGCCGATGTGGGCGCGATTCACGGGCGTCCCCCGCAGTTTCGCCATCCGGATCTGATGGTGCCAGTCGTTGTAGTAGGCGCGGTTATTATACATGACAATCAGCATGGGGATCTTGTGTTTCGCCGCCACCCAGAGCGCGCCGGCATCGAACATCAGGTCGCCGTCGGGCTGCATATCCACCACCAGCCGGCCCTTGTCCCGGTTCGCCAGGGCCACGCCGAGGGCAATCCCGATCTGGGTGGACGTGCCCAGCGACTTGCCCGGATGGCGGTAGGGCTTGTCGAAATCCCAGAGCTTGCGCGTCCAGTCCTCAAGCGTACCCGCGGTCAACACCCAGTCTTCATCCTTGATGACATCCCAGACCTCGCTCGCCAGACGGGGAAGGGTTATGGGGCTTGCGTTCCAGTTTTCCTTCGCCTCTCTGGCCCACTTCGCCCGGAGGGCCTCATGTTTCTTTTTGGTCGCTTCAAACCGCTTCTTTACCACGGGTTGCAGGCGGGGATTTTTCGCCAGCAGGCCGCGGCATAATTTGGTCAGTGCCGGAATGGCCGTGGCGGTGTCCGCCAGGATACGCAGATCGACGTGGTGCAGGCGCTGGTAATCCATGGCCCAACTGCTGATCTCCAGGTCGCCGAAGCCGATATCTATCCATTTACATCCCGCCGGGGCCAGGCTGGTCACCGTGCGGGTCGTACTCACCAGTTCCGTGGTGGGCTTCTCCCAGTCCCGCGTATCGAGGCACAGGATCAGGTCCGCGTCCCGGAAGACATCTTTTGACATGCTCAGGTTGAGCGGATGACACCCGGGGAAATTCAAGCGGCTGTTCACATCGAAGACCGGAGCAGCCACCGTCTCGGCAAGCTTCACCAAGGGCTCATAGCCTATTGGCTGGCGCCCGGCAAACTCTGCGAGGATCACGGGATGCTTCGCCCTGACCAGCATCTCGGCCGCCTGCGCCAGGGCGTCGGGATCGGCAGCCATAGGAGTCGGCACCTTCATCGCGTGGGCGGGCGGCAGCGCGACGGCATGGTTGAGGGGGGCTTCCTGGAGCCATGCATCGTAGCACATGTAGATCGGCCCCTGGGGTTCGGTCATCATGACCCCGTAGGCGCGGGCGAAGGATTCGGGCACCCCATCAATGACGGTTGGCTGGTAGTCCCACTTCGTGAAATTCCGGAATGCCTCTCCCTGGGCATTGGCCGTATGCGTCCAGTCTATGCGGGGACGTCGCTTGGTCTCGTCCATGGGGCCGGTGGCGCCGACGATGAAGACGGGCGCCCGGTCAATGTAGGCATAGTAAACCGCCATGGTCGCATGCAGCATGCCCACCAGGTTGTGGAGGATCGCCACCATGGGTTTCCCCGATGCCTTGGCGTAACCGTGGGCGATCTCCACGGCAATTTCCTCATGCTGGCAGAGCATCAGGTAGGGAAAATTCTGGCCGTAATTGACGATTGAATCGTGCAGCCCCCGGTAGCTCGCACCCGGATTCATGGACGCGTAGGGGAGATCGTACCGGTGCAGCATGTCCACGATCACGTCCGATGCCCACCGTTGCTTCGTAGGAACAACCTTCGATTTTTTTGCAACATTTTTCTTTGCTGCCATAACTCCCTCCTTCAATAATGCCGTTGTAGGTATGCTGCGGTTCAGAGATCGGGGAACACCGGAAAACAGGTAAAGAGGAAACAATCCCCCTGCCGTATTTCCGGAATTATCTGCGGATTTTTTTCAGAAAGGCAAGCGCCTCGTCCACGAAAACGACATCGGCGTACTTGCAGTTCATGTCGAACAGATTCACCTTGTGGCTCAGCCAGTTCCGGTCGAATACACATTCCTCGACCACAGTCACGTTAAAACCATGCATGAAACCCTCGATGACGCTGGCCCGGACGCAACCGCTGGTGGAATTGCCGCAGATGATCAGCTGATTGACATCCATCTGGGTGAGGTGCGCAATAAGCGCGGTGCCGAAAAAGGCGCTGGCCCGCGTCTTTCTTATTACCAGTTCATCCTTTTCCGGGGTGAGTTCCGGGAAAAAAGCATGATCCCAGGCAGGATTCGCATCACGCCGTACCCGCTTCGTAGAAGAAAGGCTGCTTCTCGCCGATTGGCTTACGTCATCGCGGGTCGTATGGATAACGGGGATACCGGCCGCACGCGCCGCCGCCATCAAGCGTTTCGTGGGTTTGAGCGCCTCCCAGGCCGCCAGCCCGCAACTGCTGGGGAACCGCTTCATAGACTTGAGCACCGCCTCCGGCCGGTCGCCGAAGACCGCGTTGTAGTTGTCGATGCACAGCAGGGCCGGCCGCCTGCGGAATCCCCTGCGGGTTTCATAATTGCCGGCTATCGCCCGGATTTCCTTGTCTATGACGTCTTCCCAGGCATGTTTCCTCTTTCCCTTTTTTACCACCGTTTTGCCCGACATCGTCCCCCCTTTAATCGTCATTCTTATGGGAACAGGCCACCAGGGGAGCGGCAAACAGGTCATCCACCGCCATTTTCCGGTCGATGAGTCCCTGATCGAGCGAGTATTCCAGAAACCGCTCCAGGTTCGCCCTGTTCCTTTTTATTCCCAGCGGCCAGGGGTCATTCCCCAGCACGGCGCCCTCTTCTTCAAAATAATGGCGACCCCAGGCCAACTGCGACCAGTTGGGATCGTCGTAGTAGCCCCGGTATATCTTCTTCGCCGCTTCGAAAAGCGAAAGAAGCGCCTTGGCCACCCAGGGTTCACGGTCCACCAGCTCCTGTTTCAAAGCCAGGATGTGCATGATGGGATAATAACCGTTCTTCCGGTAATACCTGGTCTCTTCCGCCCTGGCATCAGGGAAGAGGCGCCGGACGCGGGCTCCCGCCTCCAGAATAGCTTTGGGAGGGTGGGGCATGATGAGGGCGTCGATCTCGCCGTCAAGGAGCATCTGCCCGATTTTCTTGCCTTCGCCTTTCCTTTCCAGGGAAACGCCCTCTTTAAGTTTGAAAGAGACGTTCTCTTCGCGGTTCACGCACCATTTGATTTTTTCCCAGGGAACGCCGTATTCCCACTTCATATCCCCCTTGGCCAGGACGGAAAGGGTGGTCTGGAACGAGCTCAATCCCACCTTCCTGCCGATCAGATCCGCGGGCGACGTTATTGTTGCATCGGCCAAGACCCAGGCCTGGGACTGGCTGAACAGTCTCCGGGGAAATACGGGAATGGCCGTCAGGGGCATACCCCGGTTTTTTGCCATGATATAGGAAGAGAGGGAAACCTCGGCAGCGTCAAATTCCCTCTCGCGGATCATCCGCTCATGCCTGCTTACGCCGTCCTTGAGCGGGGCAGATTGCCCGACCTGCACGGTATGGAGTTCGAGCTCTTCCGGTACCGGCAGCGTCCCGTCAAAAAAGGGAACGTGCCGGTCGTAGTTCGACAACGCCAAGATGATCTTCAATTTCCCCATCAGAGAGGACCCTTAGTGTTCGGTGCGCTGCAAACGCAAAACCCTGTAAAAAGCGGCTCCGGCAATTTTACGGGCGGGGATGATCCCCGCCCGTAAAGCACCGCTTCTAGAGAATGTATCTCCCCTACTCCCCCGTCGCCAGAAGTCTGAAGATCAGGGCATCGTACAGCGAAATCTTCGCAATCACCACAAAAACCAGGTAAATCGTCGCCCATAATCCGAACGCGGTAGACACGGACGCCACCCAGCCGTCATCCTGGCTGCGCATAAATATAACGGTGAAAACGGGAATGGTGATCAAAAATCCGAAGAGGTAAACCATCAGAACATAAAGCATCACCCACCCGGCAGCCTTCAGCAGAGCGATGGCCTCCTCGCGATCCGTTCTCTTCACCTTCTTTTCTTCCATCACCTCCACATGGATCTTATCCATGGTCTTTTGAAACATCTCGTCTTCTATCGAAATAACCTTCTTCTTCTTTTTCCCCCGTAAAACGGAAACAAGCTGAATGGAAGCCATGATGATACAGGGGAAGGCGATCACCAACGGCATGAGCCGCGCCTTGGTATTGTACTGGTAGGCCCCGATGATCACTGCCAGAAAAAAACAAATCAAAACCGAGCCGAAAAAAATTTCCATTTTATCTTTCGTCTTCATGCTGCACCTCCCGTCTGAGCCGCTTCTCTCTGCAGTCTTCTCGTTCGCCTCATCTGGAAGAATATCGTTACGACAATAATCGAGAACAGCAGCAGGGTGAGGGGGCGAAAGAGGAATTTAAGCCCGAAGAGGTTCATGGAAAGATGGAGATAGTTTTCCGTCAAGTCCCCCAGCACCGCGCCCAGCACAAAAGGCGCGCGGGGATATTTAAAAACTTTGAAGCCGTATCCGAAGGCGCCGATAATGCAGGTGGCGATAATATCCCCGAAGTTGTTGGTGGCGAGAAACGCGCCGATAAAAGCGAAAACGAAAATGAACGGCACGATCATCGAGACCTTGACAAAGGTAAGTTTGGCCAGTGGCATGACAAAGAGGAGGCACAGGATGACCCCGACGACATTGGCAAGGGCCAGAACCCAGACCATGCTGAAGACGACGTCGAGATGTTTGGTGAGCATCTCCTGCCCCGGCACGATCCCGATGATCATGAAGGCGCCGAGCAGAATGGCCATCGCTCCGGACGAGGGAACGCCGAAACACACCGTCGGAATAAGCCCGCCCCCTTCCTTGGAGTTATTGGCGCTCTCCGGGGCCAGGACGCCCTCTACCGCCCCCTTGCCGAATCGGGATGGATCTTTGGCGGTCTGCACGGCATGGCCGTAGCAGATAAATGCGGACGCTTCGCCGCCCAGTCCCGGGACCATGCCGATCATGCTGCCGATGACGCTGCAACGCAGCGTCAGGTTCCAATGGATGAAGGTATCCTTGATGCCCTGCCAAACCCCTGAGCCCGCGACCTGGTCTGCCTTGGTATGGGCAATGGAGCCGCCTTCCCTAATCATCGTTATTATTTCGGGAATGGCGAAGATGCCGATAGTGATATTCACGATATTCAAGCCGTCAAACAGATAGAGCTGATTGAAGGCAAAACGGACAACGCCGGTCTGGGGATCCATGCCGACGAAAGCCAGGGTCATGCCGACACCGCCGGCGACCAGGCCCTTCGTGAGGGAGCCGCCGCTCATCAGGGAGATGAAGGTGATGCCGACAAGCGTCATCATGAAAAATTCCGGCGGGCCGAAGGCCAGAACGACCGGCCTCACCACGGGAATGGTGAGGGCCATGAAGACCGCACCCACGACCCCGCCGAAACCGGAGGAGGCAAGCGCGGCGCCCAGCGCCCTTCCCGCCTCCCCCTTCTGCGCCATGGGATAGCCGTCAATAACGGTTGCCGCCGCAGGACCATCGGGGGTATTGAAAAGAATTGCAGGAACGGGACTCCCCGTATGGACCACCGCATGCATGCCCAAAAGAAAGGCAAAGGCCACGGCAGGCTCCATCCCGAAGCAAAAGGGTATCATTATGGCCAGCCCGACCTTTCCGCCGACCCCCGGAAGAATGCCGAGAATGAGGCCGATGGGGATGGTCAGCGCCAGAATCCCGAACACCTTCCAGTTCAGTATCAGTAATAAACCGCCATATAAAGCTTCTAACATAAATATTCACCTCCCTTTCTCCGTCTGATCTTGTATCGGGATCACCGATACAAGGATCAAACATCAAATCTTTCCGACCCGTGAATAATCTCGAAAATAAAATAATAAGTCCGTGTCTTTCATAGGAGGGCTCCGCGCTCCCTGAGGCGTTTTTTCCCGATGGGGCCCTTCCATCAGCGGCAGGAGCGCCTTTCCCGCGTTGAATTCAAAACGACTGACCTCCGCAACCCTTGATATTCCCGAGAAGATGCACTGAGCGGACAGACGCCTTGCATGGACCTTGGTCTTCCTGAAGCCCGAGGTGACGGCAAACAGCACCCTCTTGGCAACGGAGGTACGAAAAAGGTGCGTTCCTTCTTCCCGGACCATCCCGACAGGACAATGCTCCCGCCCCGCTCCTCCGGACACAGCGGTCCCTATGAAAGAGGAATTTGCGGCATCCGCTAAGAGATTTGGTAAAACTGCCGCGATGGCAAGCAGGAGCAAAACCAACGATATCCGAGCACTAGGGAAACGCATTTCTCATTTCTCCCGAAGGGGATCAAAACAGCATACTCGTGAAGCTTTCCCCCGCTTGTTTTTGCAAGACGGAGGGCCGGCTATCCCTTAAGCAGGATCGCCAATCACTTCCCCTGGTAACCCGGGGCGTTTTCCACCTGTTCCCACCAGTCAAACCCCAACGCTTTCACCAGGCGGCTTGTTGCCGTCACAAAACGGGCCGGATTGGCCGGACCGGCGTTGAAATGCTGATGGGTGGTATACGGCGGGATATACACAAAATCCCCTTCCTCCCACTCGTACCTCTTGGGCTCCTTCTCCCAATCCCAATGATACTTAACATCGAGCGTGAAGGAAGCGTCCCAGTGCAGATCGTAGCCCTTGCCCTCCAGGACGTAAAAAAGCTCTTCCGCCATGTGGCGGTGTTTCCCCGAACTGCTTCCCGGCGCTATCTCCTGCATGTACATGTCGAGACAGCATTCCACCGTATCCGTCTCTTCGTTCACCAAATGCTTGATCCGGCCCTGCGGCGAGTTTTCCCAGGGCATTTCCGCCGGGCTCACGGAACGGGCTTTCTTATCATAGTCTTCGCGAAACTTTTTCGACCGCTCCAGCATCCGCCGGTAGTAATCCGTCTGCAGGGTTCCCTGGGCGGCTACAATTTTTTCTTCGTACGGCATAATAAACCTCCTTGCGGTAAACTATGGTTCTGGATGAAAATGCTCAAACCCGGGCTTCGCTTCCTTCGGCGGATATTCGACCGTCCTCTGGAACACCAGATGGAAAAAGAGGAACGTGGGCTTAGCCTTGAAGATAACGTAGCGCGCCGGTTTATCGGGCTTGTCGTTAAAGTGCTGATGGACGCACATATTTTCCACGATACAGACGTCTCCGGACTTCCAGGGATACTTTACTCCATCGTGCACGTCGTATCCCTCCCCTTCCAGGATATAGAACACGGCGCTGTTCATATGCCCATGCCTCTGGCCGAAGCTGCCGGGCGCAAGCACGTCAATATGGGCCTCGACGGCCTGGGTCACCATCGTCCTCTGGGGATTCACGACATTCTTGCCGAATTTCGTCGGCCCTCCCTTCCAGTTCATCTCCTTGCTCTTGTATACCCGGGGTTGTTTGAGGAGATTTTGGTATACCTCCCCATACTTCCCGATCACTGCCCGGACAAACGTCCGGTCCTTCTGCCAACGGTCCCACTTTTGGTCAGTTTCTTCTTCTGGTTTCATGGCAACCTCCTCTTGTTTAATTCGGTTATATCTCTATACCAAAACCGTTCGTTATTATCTCAGCCATCAAGCCGGCCAAGGGGGGAAGGATCAAGCAGGAAATAATCCTGATTTTTACGAAACGCACACCCATCAGGGGAATCTCATACGCAAGCACCCGATGAACGGCAAAGACCGACCAGGCGGTAACGAAAGAAATCAAAGCCGGAACCGCCGCGCCGGTTTTTAAAAAAACATAGACAATGGGGAAACAGATAACCGGTCCGCCGGGAGTGAGTCCTCCCACCAAGGAACCGATCACGATGCCCCTCAGTCCCGCATCCTTCCCCAGCCACTCAGCCACCAGCTCCGTAGGAACAATCTGCGCGAAGAAGCCGGAAACCAGAACGGCCAAAACAATTTTAGGGACGGTACTAAAGGCCTGTTTCCAGGCAATCTGCAACCCCTGACGGAAGCGTCCATCATGACGTAAATAGGCCATGACGCCCAGTATCAGCGCGAGGATCCATATGACCAGCGACGCATAATCCAGAACGTTCACCTCCTCTCTGTTAATTTTCCGTCCAGATAAGTTACGAGCTTCTGAGCAAGGATTCCGGCCAACAAGGGAAAGAAGAGCGAGACGGACACCCGCAATACGGTAAAATTGACGCCCATGAGCGGCAGTTCCCAAATCAGGATACGCTGCATGCCCATGAGTTCCCAGGAAATCAGGTACGCAATCAGGGTGCTGATCGCCGCGCCCATGGAGGAAAGTGCTGAAATCAGGGGGAAAGAAACGATCGGGCCGCCCGGCGTAAGCATTCCGGCGAAAGTGGCTATCACGAGCCCCCTGAACCCGGCCCGCTCTCCGATCAATTGCATTACCACTTCCCGGGGTAAGAGAACCTGGACGAATCCGGCCAGAATAATTGCTCCCGCAATTTTGGGAAGTATCTGCATCATCATGACGAGCGAATCGTCTAATCCCTTATCAAAAACAGCCTCCCCCCTGCTATAACAGATAGCGGCAGTAATAATCACCAGTGCGGCAAAAATAACGAGGGAAGGGTCAATAACAGGCTTCCTTCTTTTTTCTGCCGGTTGCGCCATGCTGATCAAACCATCCTGTCACATGAGGGATGAAAACCGCCATTGCCCTGTTTCAGGCCATAGGAGGATTGAAGCTTTCCATGAACACGCTGCGTAAGAATCTCCGATTCTTAAGGAACGAGAACGTTCGGCATTCGCTCGCTTACCGCGCGGCAAGCCGCGGGGAATGCGCTCGCTGCCGAATTGACACCCTTTGCCATGTCCAGCTTCCGGAAAAGAAGAAATAGCGGCGGTAGGACAAGGCCGCTATTTCTTCTTCAGTATGTTTTCACTGTTTGAGAGCCGCTCTCTTACTTGCTCCCGAAGCCTTTCAGCAAATACCCGTATTTTTCCCGGGCCTTCCTTGCCCGTGCGGGGCTCGGCATGTTGACCAGGGGGAACTGATCGCGCCAGTCATAGGGACGCGTTGCGTCAATGATGGCACGGGAGTTGACCAGTTTTCCCTTATGCTTGTCATCGGGGTGGATCCGGGGATCAAGCGCCGTTGACCAGGTATTGTGGATAATATCAATGGATGTCGCCGGATCGGAACGAGTTACCATGGCCCACATCAGCTCATCAAGATTGGAGACATCAATATCGTCGTCCACGACGATGACGTACTTGCCGAGATAGGCGCCCACGTGACACTGCGAGGCTACGTGTCCCACCTGGGTGGCGTGGCCGCCGTAGCGCTGATTGATGGCGATGGCGAGGAGCAGCCTCGAACTGCCGACCTCATGGGCCCAGACGGACTTGATGCCGACAATTCCCGCCGCCTCCATCTGCTGCCTCAAGAGCGCCGAGCGCATGACGGCCCGGTAGCGCGCAATCTCATCGGGCGGACGGTTCGGGGGACAACCCAGGATAATGGGATCGTTCCGGTGATAAACCGCCTTCACATCCAGGAACGGCTCTTCCCGCACATCACTGGCATAATAACCCGTCCATTCGCCGAAGGGGCCTTCCTTCCGCTTCTTCTTGGGGTCAACGAAGCCCTCGAATACGATCTCGGCATTGGCGGGAATGGGAAGCCCCGTCACCTTTCCTTTAATAACCTGGTATGGTTTTCCCCGTAAGCCTCCGGCGAAATCGTATTCGCTGATCCCGTAGGGAACTTCATTGCACGCCATCAGGTAGAGGAGCGGATCGCCGCCCACCACAATAGCCAGCGGCATGGGTTTGCCGCTCTTAAAGTACTTGTCCCGGTGGACGCGGCCGTGTTTTCCCGGCGAGATATAGAAGGCGACGGTTTTCTTGTCATGCACCATAACGCGGTAGGTGCCGAGGTTTACCCAGCCCTCATCGGGATCCTGGGTTATGTCGTAACTCCCCGTACCGATGTAGCGTCCCCCGTCGTTCTCATGCCAAAAAGGAGTCGGAAAAGAGAGAACATTAATATCCTTGCCCATTTTGACATTTTCCGTTACCGGCCCTTTTTCCACGACTTTGTAGGGGATAGGTTTCGATTCCTGAAACGCCTTGAGAAAGGCGTTGGAAAGTTCGACGCGGGAAAGGTCCGTGGGGAAGCCAAGCGTCATGTTCATCCGCTTTGCACCGAAGAAATTGACCAGCACCCGGTGTCCCTTCGGGTACCCCGGAATCTTGTCAAACAGTGCGGCGGGAGCGGGATCGGAGGCGTGAAGAAGTTCCGTCGCCATGCCGATATCTTCCTGCCAGCTCGCCTTTTCCACATCCTTCACCTCGCCCAGTTTGCGGGCCTGATCCAGCCAGCCTCGCAAATCATCGTAAAGAAATTTCTGTTTCATCTGCATTCTCCTTCGCTATTGAATTTTGTTTCCAATTTTGTTTCCTCTTACGCTTGTCAATCCCAGAAAATACCCCGCTTTCGTCCTTTTTCCATGAAGTATGCCCAGCTTTTCTGAATGCTTGATGGCTTGAAGGTGCTGGCCGCCGCCCTTTTCACTTCCTCTTCGGGAAGGGCAATCGGTTCTCCCACAGCGGATGCTTCCACCACCAGCCGGGCGTTTTCCTCCAGGTGCAGAGCGGCTAAAAAAACAGCTTCCACATATGCCTCGGCTACCACCGCCCCATGGCCTTTCATCACCACCGCCCTCCCCATACCGAGGATATCGGCCATGCGGTTCGCCTGCGTGAAGTTCACGATCTTTTCCGAATCGGGATAGAGGGGCACCGCCTGCCCGAAGATACTGCCGTGGTGACAAACCGTAACCAGTTCCCTGCCCACGATGCTCGGGATGATCGCATAGTGCGGGTGCATATGAATAACGCTGTTCACATCCGCCCGTTTCTGATACACAGCGGCATGGATCGGTGTTTCCTCAGGTGTTTTTCCCGTACCCGTTACATTCTTCCCGCTTAAATCAACCTCGATCATATCATCGGGCCGCACTTCGCTTCTTGCCGTGCTGCCCGGATGAATAAAAAAGGTCTTTCCACCGGGGACGCGACCGGAAATGTGACCGGAGAAATCAATCAACCCCACCATCTCGAGCATACGGCAGGCACGGGCCAGCGTGCCTTTCAGTTCCTTTTCCTGTTCCATACTCTCCTCGCATGAAATCCCGACTCCGGCAGCGCACGCTTGCCCCGCAGTTCCCTGCGGAGCGCTTCAGATGACCGCTCTACCACTTAAGATACACCTTTCCCCCGGCGCTGCTTCTTCCCTGTTCCTGTTTTTGTAACGCTGAACTGTTCGGAAAAACGAATCGCTGCGAAGTGCTCGTTACCAAGACGTGATGTTGCGGTTACACCTACCGCACTCTGCCGTGGAGCGGATTATCCGTCAGAATACGTTATCCAGCTGATGTATCAAGATTCCACATCTTTTGAAGCGTCCGGCGACTCCTACTTACGTGACCGCTTATAATATCCTCCGTGTTTTGTCAAACACTTTTGACGTCTCTGGAAAGCCGAAAATAGAAGAGAATTTCCGCTGCCAGCAGGCCAACATACCATAGCCGTTCACCCGGTACAAGCTCACAAACCTACCGCTGGCAGGAAGGGCAAAAATAGGCGCCCCGGCCGGCCAATTTAGCCCGCAGGATATCCGCCCGACAGCGACGGCAGGGTTCGCCCGCACGGGCGTACGCCTGGAGATGATTCTGGTACTCCCCCTCATTGCCGAACAAGTCACGCCAATCCGATACCGTGGTGCCCCGACAGGCAACGGCTTTTCTGATGATTGATACAGCGGCCTTTTTCACTTCCCGCCATTCGGCGGTGGTGAGACTGCCCGTTTCCCGCCGGGGATTTATTGCTGCCGCATGCAGGATTTCGCAGGCATAAATATTCCCGATGCCGGCAATCACCCGTTGATCCATAAGGAATGATTTCACGGAAAGCCGTTTATTCTCCGCCGCCTCTCTGAGCCGGGTTAATGAAAAATCACGGAGCGGATCCATCGCAACCGGAGCCGACCGGACCGGTGTTGCTTGTACGCTCACGGTGGCAAAGCGTCGGGGATCCACCAGGACAAGTTCCCCGGCGGAAAACAATACCATGAAGCGACTGTACGGAAGAAGTAGGGGGGAAGCTCCCCGCCAGCGGAGGCCGCCCGTCATCCGCAGGTGAATCGCCAGCGTCGCCGCACCGTCAAGCTCTATTGCCACGCTCTTGCCGCGGCGAAATACGGAAGAGACCTTCCGGCCCGCAAGCGGCGGAACAACACCGAGCCTGGAATCCATGACCCTGCTCTCCAGGATTTCCTCACCCGCTATCGTGCGCCGCAGTTGCAGACAGAGTGTTTCTACTTCGGGAAGTTCCGGCACCCGGCCTCCTTCGTTCCTGCGCTGTTCCTCGTTGTTCACCGCCGCCGACCGCAGGATGGCGGCAGCACAACGGCGATCTTCCCGCCGTCAAAAAGACTCGAACTGCGGGACACGTTTTCGGTCAAGAAAAGTTTTTTGCACTTTTTTTCATTTTTTGTAAAAAAAATATTGACATAGATGTGCAAGAAGTGTAAAGCGAAAAAAAGTGCGGCAGCGAACGTAACTGCTCGTTCCCGCTTAAGGAACCAGGCACGACGGCACCCGAGAAAAAACGGCTTGGCACAGCCTGTAAAATGAGCGTAGTAAAAATCGCAAGGAGGCGCAAGATGGAAAGTGAATCTCTTTTCAATGAGGAGGTGGAACCTCCAGGTAGTTTGACCGGTATTATCGGTCCTGAACATCAAACCCCCAATAGTTTCCGCCCCTATAAGAAGCCTTCCCATACGTCCCTGTATCTGGCCAAGCCGGACCGCGGCGTATTTCCTTTCAAAGACAGCCCGAGGGCAAAAGCCTTCCGTAAACGTTTTTTCCCGGATATCTCCCGCATCGAGTGGTACGACTGGCACTGGCAGTTCCGCAACCGAATCCGCGATGTTGATATCCTGTCCCAGATGATTGAACTTTCGGAAAATGAGCACAACGCCCTTGTTTACCACTCAGGGAAAATCCCCCTATCCATAACCCCCTACTATGCGAGTCTGCTGACCGGCAATGACTGTTCCCGGCCGTTGCGCCGCACGGTAGTGCCTGTCGTTGATGAGTGTTTCCGCATGGAAAACGAGGAAGACGATCCCCTCGGGGAAGAGCACGACAGCCCCGTGCCGGGGATCGTGCACCGTTATCCGGACCGGGTCCTTTTCCTGGTAACCGGCCTCTGTTCAACCTACTGCCGTTACTGCACTCGCTCACGCATGGTAGGACGGGACGGCGAGCAGGGGTTTAGCTCCGACCAGTGGGAACAGGCGCTGGAATATATCTCCGACCGGCCGGAAATACGGGATGTCCTTCTTTCAGGCGGTGATCCGCTCACCCTTTCCGACGAGCAATTGGAATGGTTGTTGTTTCGATTAAGAAAAATACCCCACGTGGAACTTTTGCGCATCGGCACCAAGGCGCCCGTGGTAATGCCCCAGCGTATTACCCCTGCGCTTACGCACATGCTCAAGCGCTATCATCCCCTCTGGATGAGCATTCACGTGACCCATCCGGACGAGTTGACACCGGAAATGAGTCAGGCCTGTATGCGTCTGGCAGACGCAGGCATTCCCCTCGGCAGCCAGACCGTCTTGCTTACGGGGATCAACGATGACGTGGAGACCATGAAACAACTCATGCAGGGATTGCTCCGGATCCGGGTAAAACCATACTATCTCTATCAGTGCGACCCCATCCCCGGTTCGTCGCACTTCAGAACCTCGGTGTCTAAGGGACTGGAAATCATCCAGGGACTGCGCGGGTACACGACCGGCTATGCGGTTCCCACCTATGTTATAGATGCGCCGGGCGGCGGCGGCAAAATCCCTCTCCTCCCGGAATATTTGGTGGGGCGGGACGGCGATGATCTCGTCCTCAGAAACTATGAGGGACAGATCTATCGCTATCCCGACCGTGAGACGCCGACAAACAGCGATGTGCACTGACCAGGAAGTCTGGTTTTCCGGCAGGTAAGTGAGTCCTCCGCGCAGAGGCGGGACTTGAGAGATTTGTTTCCGGATCGGAGAGGGCGGAAAGAACCGCAGGACAAGGGGGAAGAAAACTTTTTGAAGATCGGAATTACCTACGACCTTCGTGACGATTATCTCGCAGAAGGATACGGCGAGGAGGAAACGGCCGAATTCGACCGTCCCGACACGATTGATGCCATTGAACAGGCGCTTCGGGATTCCGGTTATGAAACCGATCGTATCGGCAATATCAAGTCCCTGGTAAAGCGGCTGGCGGCCGGCCAGTGCTGGGACCTGGTTTTTAACATCGCCGAAGGACTGGCGGGATTCGCCCGTGAGGCCCAGGTGCCCGCCCTGCTCGACGCCTACGGCATCCCCTATACCTTCTCCGACCCCCTTCTTCTCTCACTTGCCCTGCACAAAGGCTTTACCAAACACATCGTACGCGCTCTGGGCATACCCACGCCGGATTTTGCCGTTGTGGAGAATGCCGCCGACGCGGAAAAGGTGAAACTGCCGTTTCCGCTCTTCGCAAAACCCATCGCCGAGGGAACCGGCAAAGGCGTCACCCCCGCCTCCAAGATCGCCTCCCAATCCCAACTGGTCTACGTATGCGAGCAACTGCTCGCCGCCTACCGGCAACCCGTGCTGGTGGAAACGTTTCTCCCCGGACGGGAGTTCACGGTAGGGATTGTGGGGACGGGAAAAGATGCCGGCACCGTGGGCGTAGCGGAGGTCTACCTGAAGGAAAACGCCGAACTCGACGCCTATTCGTATATGAACAAGGAGCGGTGCGAAGAACTCGTGGAATACCGCAAGGCCACGGACGGAGTGGCGGCGCGGGCGAAGGAAATAGCCCTGGCCGCTTGGCAGGGGCTGGGATGCAGGGATGCGGGCCGGGTTGATCTGCGGACCGACGCGCAGGGAATGCCGAAATTCCTGGAAATAAACCCCCTGGCAGGCCTGCACCCGGAGCATTCCGACCTTCCCATCATCTGCACGTTAAACGACATTCCCTACCGCGAGCTCATCGCCATAATCGTTGATTCCGCGCTGAAACGACTTCCTCATCATCACCGTGGTGGAACGCCATGAAAGCGGTATTGCTGCACGGACAGGTCTTGGAGGGAGCCGGATGGGATGAACAAGATGTGTTCATCCAGGCTGCCGCCGTTTCCCAGGCGCTTTCCGACCTCGGCTATGAACCGGTTATTATGCCCCTCTCCCTGAATATCGCCGAGACAGTAGATGCCCTGCTCTCCTTGGAACCGGCGTTTGTCTTCAATCTCGTGGAAGCAATAAACGGCAAGGGCAACCTGATTCACTTCTCGCCGGCCATTCTGGATTCCTTGTGCATACCGTATACGGGCTCGCAAACGGCGGCCATCTTTCTCACCTCACACAAAGTTACCGCTAAATCGTTCCTCCATGCCCAGGGGATCGCAACGCCGGCATGGTTCCTTCCCGATGCCTGCCCCGCCTCACCCGTAAAAGAAGGCAGGTACATCATCAAATCGCTCTGGGAACACGCATCCATAGGCCTTGATGAAGGTTCCGTCGTCTTCACCGACGACAATTCTTTTCTGGACGGGAAAATGAACGCTTTCAGGAGAAGTTCCGGCGGAGAGTGCTTCGCCGAGGCCTTTATCGAGGGTCGGGAAATCAACGTTTCCCTGCTGGGGGGTGGGGAGGGGCATGAGGTCCTGCCCCCGGCCGAGATCATATTTGAAGATTACCCGCCGGAAAAACTGAGAGTGCTCGGCTACCGCGCCAAGTGGGTTGAAGATTCCTTCGAGTACCAACATACGCCCCGCACCTTCGAGTTTCCGGACAAAGACGGTCGGCTGCTCAAGCAATTGGCGGACATTGCAACTCGGTGCTGGCAGGTATTCAAGCTGCGGGGCTATGCCCGTGTTGATTTCCGTGTGGATCAGCGGGGAACGCCGTGGGTGCTGGAAGTAAACGCAAACCCCTGCCTGTCCCCGGAGGGCGGCTTCACCGCCGCGGCAAAGCAGGCGGGGCTGAGCTACAACGACACAATCGAACGGATCATCCGCGCCGTTCCGGGAATGCCTCCCTATGCCTGAAAAACCACTTCTGAAATCGCGACCGCCCGAAGACGGCACGCTGACCTTTCGCCAGGAGGTCCTGCCGTCCGATAAGGGACAGATACGCACCATTGTTGAATCCACGGGTTTTTTCTCCCGCATCGAAACGGACATCGCCGTGGAGTTGGTCGAAGAAAATCTTGCCAGAGGCAGCGCTGACAGTGGGTACTACTTTCTGTTTGCTGAGGAGAACGGGGAAGTTGTCGGTTATGCCTGCTTCGGCCCCATACTCGGCACCCAGATGAGCTACGACCTTTACTGGATCGCCGTTCATCCCCGTTTTCATCGCCGTGGTATCGGCGCGGAATTGTTGGCAAGGAGCGAGAAGCTGATTTTTCACCAGGGAGGACGCCGCGTTTATATTGATACTTCCTCGCGGCCCCAGTATGAAGCGACCAGGGCATTTTACCGCGCCCGGGGATACCGGGAAGAGGCCTTCCTGCAGGATTTTTATGCCGCCGGAGACGGCAAAACCATTTATACCAAGGCCCTTTGACTTTAAATCACCGAGAGCACCTGCCCGGATAATCAATCCCGAAACCTATTGCTTTTTTAACGATGATCTGTTAGAAGACGCGCGGCTTCTTAACTCGGCACAATGCCGATCAGGGCAGTTCTGCAAGCAGCCATTACTGCCAACTGGTTGTTAAAGAAATCATTTTTGTAGGCTGTTCAAAAATGCCCAGATGCAAGGCCCCTGAAATACTTCGCCATGAGGCGTACTTGTCCGTACGTTGAATGGAGAAGTATGAGGGAAACACAGGAGATGGGCGTTTTTCAACAGCCTAGCCTACTGACGGGAGGGCATCGTCATGCGACTCATACCCAGAGAAGAGAAGTTTTTCGATCTTTTTGAAGAACTGGCCGAAAAAATCGAGGAAGGCTCAAAGTTGTTTCTCGCAATGGTGAAAGAATACCAATATGCCGCAACAATGATCGCCCGACTTAAAGAAATCGAACATGAGGCGGATATAATCACGCACAGAACCTACGAGAAGATGCACAAGACCTTCCTCACCCCCCTGGACCGTGAAGACATCTATGACCTGGTAAACAAGATGGACAGCATCCTCGACATGATCGAGGCCTCCGCCACGCGGTTGAATCTCTATAAAGTCAAAAAACCAGCGGCGGCGATTATTGAACAGGCGGAGATTCTCTGCAAGGCCATCGCCAAGGTAAAAACCATTATCCACGCCATGCGGAACCTGAAAAACAAGAAGATGATCCTGGATGCCTGCGTGGAAATCAACACCCTGGAAAACGACGGAGACTTAGTCTTACGTACGACGATTGCCGGGTTGTTTGAAAATGAAAAGGATGTCTTTGAGCTCATCAAGTGGAAGGAAATATTCGAACGGCTGGAAGAAGCCATTGACGTCTGTGAGGACGTTTCCAATATTGTGGAAGGCATTGTCTTAAAACATGGTTGATTCCGTCACATTCGTCATCTTCATCTGCCTCGTGGCGCTGGTCTTCGATTTCATCAACGGCTTCCACGACTCGGCAAATTCCATTTCAACCGTGGTTTCCACCCGCGTTTTGTCCCCGCGTTACGCCGTCATCTGGGCGGCTTTTTTTAACTTCATCGCCGCGTTTTTCATCGGGACGCAGGTGGCCAAGACGATCGGAACGGGCATTATCCACCCCGACATTGTGGAAAATCACCTGATTCTTGCCGCCCTGAGCGGCGCCATCATCTGGAACCTCATCACCTGGTACTTCGGCCTGCCCAGCAGTTCCTCCCATGCACTGATCGGCGGCCTCATCGGCGTGGGCCTGGTGAAAGGGGGGACGGACGTACTCGTTGTCAAGGGCATCACCAAGACCACGCTTTTTATCGTTCTCTCGCCCACGATCGGCCTTTTGCTCGGCCTGGCGCTGATGGTCCTGGTCCTCAATCTGAGCCGCAACTCGAACATGACAAAATCAGACAAGCTATTCCGGAAGCTGCAGCTTTTCTCCGCGGCCATATACAGCCTCGGACACGGCATGAACGACGCGCAGAAAACCATGGGAATCATCGCCATCGTTCTCTACAGCCGGGGGCTTCTGGGACCGACCTTTTATATTCCTTTCTGGATCGTTCTTCTCTGCCACGCCGTTATTGCCCTGGGAACGCTGACCGGCGGCTGGCGCATCGTCAAGACCATGGGCACCAAGATCACCAAGCTCCGCCCCATGGGGGGGTTCTGCGCCGAAACAGCGGCAGCAATTACCATCATCGGGGCATCTTTGGGCGGCATCCCCGTCAGCACGACTCACACCATCACCGGCGCCATCGTCGGGGTGGGGGCAACGAAACGGCTCACCGCCGTGCGCTGGGGGGTTGCGGGAACCATCCTCTGGGCGTGGATCCTGACGATACCGGTATCGGCCTTTCTATCAGCATCCATTTTCCTAATACTGGAATCCTTCTATTAGACGGCGACCTTCCCTTTGATCACGGAGTGAAGAGCGTAAAACCTGCCCGACAAACCAGCCGGCAGCGTGATTATCCGTCTTCGTCCCGAAGTGACGGGAGACGTCCATACATGTTTCCCATTGCCAGGAACAGCGAGGCAATCATGGGACCGACCAGGAAACCGGAAAAACCGAAGAACATAATTCCCCCCAGGATGGAAAGGAAAATAAGGAGGGAATGCATCTGTATATCCTTCCCTAACAGCAGGGGGCGCAGGAGATTGTCCACCATGCTGATTATCAGGAAGCCGAAGGCCAGGATAATGGTTCCCTTCCAGGGATGACCGGACAGCAGCATGACGACGCCGGCGGGCGCCCATATAACGGAACAGCCCACTCCCGGCACAATGGACAGCGCCACCATAATGACGCCCCAGATCAGCGCGCCCTTGATCCCCATGGCCAGAAAAATCATCCCCCCCAGCGCGCCTTGGAGTCCGCCGATGATCAGGGTAACTTTAAGGGTCGCCCGTGCGGTGGCCGTAAACCGTTCATACAGCATTTTCCCCCGCTCCTGCCCCAGGGGGAAAAAATCAACGATACCCTTCAACGCCTTTTCCCCGTCGCGAAGGAAAAAAAACAGCGCATAGAGCATGACGGCGAACTTAGCCAGGAAAACCAGGGTATCCTGAGTCAAACCCGTTAAATGGGAAAAGAAATAATTGGAAACTTCCTTGGCAATCTGAAAAATTTTTTCCGTCCAAAAGTTCTCATCAACCGGCAGTTTATCAAGCAGCGGGATGTGCCGGACGGCATCCATCAGCTTCTGCACCTCCCCGGCGATGTCTTCCCCTCCTCTGCCGAGGGAAGAATAGATATCCATGGATTCCACAATCAGCATCCTGCCGATCAGACCCGCGGGCAGAATGATAATCAGGGCAATGATCAGGAGGACAAGGAAGGCGCTCGTCCCGGGAGATTTAATCGCACTCCTGACCCTTCGGTACAGGGGGCTAAAAATGCTGGCGATGACGGCGGCCCAGAAGAGGGGAAGCCAGAAGGGAAAAATCAGGAAGACAAACAGAATGCAAACGACGCCGAACAAAATGGAAAATGGAATATTGTATCGGGAAGTATTCATGGGAGTATCGCTGTCCTTTTAGGCGCTCCGCGTTTTACCGAGGGGCCGGCTTACTCAGCGTATGCAGTTGCGGCCGCTGCTTTTGGCGTGATACAAAGCCCCGCGGGCATCGCCAATCATCATCTCCACGGTCTGGCCGGCCTTAATCTCGGCAATCCCTATTGATATCGTGGGATGGGGTATGCTCTTCCCGTCGGGCATGACCGGAACAGCGTCCATGACCACCCCGTGCAGCCGCCGGGCGACGGATCGCGCGGTCTCGATCGTGATGCCGGGGAGCAGAATGATGAATTCGTCGTCCCCGTAACGGGCAAGCGCCTCCGTGGGACGCAGGTGGTCGCTGATGGTGTGGGCAATGGAGTAGAGAACACGGTCGCCGTAAGAGCGGCCATAATGATCATTGAATGCCCGAAAGTGGTCTATGTCAACCATGATTACCGAAAACGGTTCGCCGCCGGTGGACGAGCGCTGAAACTGCCGGCTCATTACGGTGTCCAGCCAGTGGCGGTTGCGCAGTCCCGTCAGCGCATCCACGCTCCCGTAATATTGATGGTCATCAAGCCCCGCCTGCGATTCCGTAGAAATGACGGAATTCGCGTGACGCAGACGCCGCGTAAGAATAAAGAGGAGATTGCAGGCGGCGGCATGCGATGACTGAACGAGCGACCAAAGGATATCTTCGTCCATTTCCAGCACGCGCGACGTTTCGGCGGCTACGACAAACGCCGAGGTGGGTTGGCGGTCGGTAACGGACATCTCGCCCACGCTCTCCCCCGGACCCAAAACAACAAGCGGGTCGCCGTCGAGCGCTCCCAGGTGAACGCGCAACCGGCCGCTTAAAATCAGGTAAACCGTGCGATTCGTCTGATCGGGGGCGAGAAGAACCTCGTTCGGCTGCAGCACCCGCACCGTGCAGACATCTATCAGGCCTTTGATTGATTCAAGCCCCACGGACTTGAACAGATGTATTTGCTTCAGTTCCTCCTCGTCCATGTAAGCGTCTGCGCCATTCATGCTATCTCCCCCTTGCGGTGCCCCCTCTTCCCCGCGACGCAATGGAGCGCCCCGACAATCTACAGAGAAGCAAAAATCCCTTTTATTTTACCTATAAAGGAAACAGAGCGGCATGTCAAGGCGGAAGAGCGAACGTTGGCGGGTGATTTTAACCCTCCCCTGTTCGTTTGACTTTGCATTTCCAAAATGGTGTGCTAAATAGAGCCTTCCGTCTCCGGGAAGGATGGACGCGATGCCTCCCCTCCCCTGACGGGAAATAACCCCTGAGGAATCTTCATGCAGCATAATCCCGGGCACCCCATAGGCGTGTTTGATTCCGGCGTCGGCGGACTGACCGTCGTCCGCGCTCTGATGGAGAGACTCCCCTTCGAAAATATTATTTATTTCGGCGACACGGCCCGTGTTCCCTACGGGATAAAATCAACCGAGACGATTATCGGTTATGCCGGTCAGATAACCGAATTTTTGCTGCAGCAGAACGTCAAGCTGCTTATCATTGCCTGCAACACCATGGCGTCCGTCGCCCGCCAGACCGTTGAGCAAATTGCCTCCGTCCCCGTGCTTGACGTAATCGAGGCCGGCGCACGCAGCACGGTCGGCGCCACGAAGACCAAGTCTGTTGGCGTCATCGGCACCCCCGCAACGATCAACAGCAACAGCTATGCGCGCGCTATCCACCGGCATGACCGGGATATCCGTATCTTTTCCCAGGCCTGTCCCCTTTTCGTGCCTCTGGTGGAGGAAGGGTGGCTGGATCATCCGGTAACCCGTTTAACCGCCCAGGAATATCTTGCTCCCGTATTGGCCGAACACATAGACACCCTCGTGCTGGGATGCACCCACTACCCGCTGCTCAAGGCGCTTCTCCAGGAACTGGTGGGACCGGCTATCAGCCTTGTGGACTCTGCCGAGGCAATGGCGGATATTACGGCAGCGCTGCTGGAGGAAACAAGTTTTGCGAACCCCTCACAGGGGGCGCCGCAATACCGTTATTACGTAACCGATGTTCCCCTCCGCTTCCAGATGATCGCTGAACGTTTTCTGGGACGAACGCTTCCAAAGGTGGAGATCGTAAAGTGGTAACACTGGCGGCTTGGTAAAACAGTGAATATCCCCGTCCGCCGGGCGGGACATGCAGGGAACCCCCTGGTCGCAGAAAGAACTTGAGGAGGAAAGATGGAAATTATCCTTGCCGGATGCAACCTCGATTACGAAACTATTGGCGCCTTCCGGAACGAGCACCCGGAGAGGGAAGATCTGACGCCGGAGACCATCGCCGCCGCCTATGCGAGGATCAGCAGAAACCCGCGACCGGTAAACGAACTGCGCGCCGCCGCCCGGCGCGAGGTGGAAAAGGCCAGGCAGTCGAACAGGACTATCGTCTTTTCCATGGGACACAGCTCCATCGCGGAACATGCCGTGTTCAATATTGACGCTCTGGGTATTTCACGCCTCCTCACCGAGGAAATACAAAAATCCCGCCTTGCCTCATATACGGAAAAATCGCAGCGCTACATACTGCTGGAAGATGATTTTGTAATCCCCGAGGAAATCATAAAGGCCGGGTTCAGGGACTTGTTTGTCGGAACGGTCCGAGCCCAGAACCGTCTCTACACGGATCTCTATGAGAAGCTTAAGCCCTTCGTCTTTGCCAAGCACCCCGACCTGGCCGGAGACCGGACAAACCATCCCCTCCTCGATGGATGGGCCAAGGAGGACGCCCGCTACATCATCCCCCTCGCTACGGAAACCCAGTTTGGAATGACGCTGAACGCCAGGAACCTGGAACTCATGGTGCGCCGGCTCGCATCGTCCCCCCTGGCCGAAGGTCGGGAATACAGCCGCAGGATTTACGACGCAACGAAAAATATCGCACCCTCTCTCGTCAGGTACATCGAACCCACACCCTATGACCGGCTTACCAGACAGGCCCTGAAGGAAAAGGCAATGTCCCTGCAATCGGAAAAGGACGACGTTGCGGGCACGGCGGAAGACGTTGTTCTTTCCCATGCAACCCCCGAGGGGGACGACAGGATCATCGCCGCGCTGCTCCACAGCTCTTCCGGAATGCCCATGATCCGGTGCCGGGAAATTGCGGCGCAACTGCCCGGGGAGGAAAAGGTCGAACTGATAAAGACCGCCTTCCGGCGCATGAGGGGCTATGATTCCGTTCTGAGGGAATTTGAAAACGCCGATCTCCACTTCGAACTCACGGTAAGCGCAACCTGTTTTGCCCAGCTCAAACGGCACCGCATGGCTACCATCACCGTCCAGGATTACGATCCCGTTCTGGGTGTTACCGTGCCCCCGGCCATCCGGGAGATAGGCATGGATAGAGAATTCATGGCGGTCGTCTCACGCTCCGAGGAAACGTATTACCGGCTGCGCGGAACCGCTCCCCGCGCTGCGGATTATATACTGACCAACGCCCACAGACGGCGGGTCTCAATGAAGATCAACGCCCGGGAGCTTTACCATATCGCCCGCATCCGGGCAGACCGTCACGCCCAGTGGGATATACGGGAAACTGCCCGAAAGATGATCGCCCTGGGAAAAAAGGCGATGCCCCTTACCTTCATGCTTGCCACGGGCAAGGACGGGTTTCCCGTCCTCTATGAAGAGCTCTTTGCGGAACCGGTCCCCTGCCCGTAACAACCACCGTCCCGCCGCAGGAAACGAAAGGAGTTTCAGGGCATCCCCTGGTCGCCGTTTTGTTCGCTGTCTTCGGGCGCGCTCATCAACTCCTCGTATTCCGGTATCACAATGCCCCTCCTCACCATGATGCCGTATATCGCGTCTGATCGGCGCTCCACGTATCGTGACGATCCGGCGGGATTATATCGCCTCGGATTGGGCAGAACGGCGGCCAGCTTCGCTGCTTCCTGAGGCGTAAGATCCGCTGCGGGCTTCCCGTAATAATGGCGGCCGGCGGCCTCAATGCCGAACAAGCCTTCCCCCCATTCGGCCGCATTCAGATAGAGCTCAATGATCCTCCTCTTGGAAAGATTCCTCTCGATCCGCCAGGTAAGAATCGCTTCCTTGATCTTGCGCACGGGATTCTTAGAAGGCGAAAGATAGAGATTTTTCGCAAGCTGCTGGCTGATCGTGCTGCCGCCCATCTTGAATTTCTTCTTTTTGATATCCTGCTCCAGGGCCTTCTGGATAGCCTCGAAATCGAATCCGTCGTGGGACCAGAACTTGTCGTCTTCCGCGATGATCACCGCCTTGATAACGTAGGGAGACACCTGAGACAGCCGCACCCACTGCTGCTGTATTTTCCTTTTCTTGCCCCGTTTCCGCCACTCTTGCTCCCGGTATTTCATGAACGCTGTTTTTCGGGGGTGCCCCTTCTTCAGTCCGTCTACATCAGGATAAAAAAAGTAGAGGCCGATATCGAAAAACATAAACGAAACAACGCCGGCGACGATCATAATGATGAACCGTTTTATCCACATGGCTGACGCCCTTTCCCTCCTGCTCAAACGTACTTACTACGCACCTTTTCTCCACAGCGCGTTTGAAAAACCTGTCCTGCAATTTCTTACCGACCGGACATATCACAAAAATGTGTTTGACTCATAGGGATAATTCCGGTAAAGAGAACGCAAGATTCCGTGTACCGTTAAGAAAGCGCACCGCACGCACGGCGGAGCTTAACGGGGTCGCCATCGCCAAGCTCTGTGCACCGTTACAGAAGTGGGGGAACCCCCCGACCAAAAAAGAGGAGGGACTTCATGATGCAACGGCGGATTTCCTTAGGGATAGGCCTGATCGTCCTGTTCCTGCTGTTTGTTGCGTGCCCGGAAGGATTTGCACGGGAAGAATACCGGGTCGCCAGTGGCGATACCCTTTCCGGGATTGCGAAGAAGCGGGGCGTGAGCGCGCGGGCCCTCAGAACGACCAACAAGCTGAAAAGAGCGGCCATCAAGCCCGGTCAGATTCTTGTCGTCCCGCACCGTGGGAGCAAAAAACGATCCCTCGCACGGAAAACACTCGACCGCGCAGCTTCATCCCGATACGTGGTAAAGAAGGGTGACACCCTCTCCCGCATCTCAAAGAAAACCGGCATCCCTCTCGCTCAAATCACCGCCCTCAATCATATCCATGCCCGTTCCCTGAAAGTAGGAACAATTCTCGTCTTATCCCGGCACCACGCGGAGCGACGACCGGCGCAAGAGTATGACGCCGGCTGTGAAATGTCGGATTTAGACTGCGAAGAGGAAGGCGATGAGGGCAACGCCGCCATAGAGGCGACAGCGGCAAATGATGAAGACGCCGAAAAGGCGGAACTCCTCGGGAAATGGAGAAGCACGGAAGAGCGGCAATTGCTCGTCAAGGTGGCTACAGGATTTCTTGGCGCACCCTATCGCCTGGGCGGCTCCTCGGTACGGGGGCTCGATTGCTCCGCCTTCGTGAAAAAAATATATGATTTCTTCGGCGTCACCCTCCCCCGGACAGCCCATGAACAGGCCAGACTCGGCATTCGCGTGCTGAAAGAAGAACTGGAAGCGGGCGATCTTGTTTTTTTCAACACGCGGCGCCTGCTGGGACACGTGGGAATCTATATCGGGAACAATGAATTCGTTCATGCCTCATCCCGCAAGAGGGGAGTCCGGATTGATAGTCTGGAAACACCCTATTACAATAGGCATTTCGTCAAGGCGGTGCGCTTGAAAGGTCTCGACGGCGGCGTCTGACGGCCCGACCGGCAGTACGTCCCCGACGTCAGTTCATGGAGGGGGACGGGACGCAATGGAAAATATCATCTCCTTGCCGTGAAGCCCCCGCCCGCCGGGCGGGGGCTTCACTTTTCTGTTGATTTATTCCACCTCTTTTACTACTCTTCAACCCCTCTCATTCTAATAAGGGAAACACTGTTATGGGTAAAACAATTACGGAAAAAATTATCGGGGAACATCTCGTGTCGGGCGTTTACCGGCCGGGTACGGAGATCGGCATCAGGGTTGATCAGACCCTGACCCAGGACGCCACGGGAACGATGGCTTACCTGCAATTCGAGGCGATGAACATTCCACGGATTCGGACCGAGCTGTCGGTGAGCTACATTGATCACAACACGGTGCAGATCGGTTATGAAAACGCGGATGACCACAAATACCTGCAGAGCGTGGCCGCAAAATACGGGCTATACCTTTCGCGAGCGGGAAACGGCATCTGCCATCAGGCGCACCTGGAGCGGTTCGGCAAACCGGGAAAAACCCTTATCGGCGCCGACAGCCACACGCCTACGGGCGGCGCCATGGGAATGTTCGCCGTTGGAGTCGGCGGTCTTGACGTAGCGCTTGCCATGGCTGGCGAACCCTTTTACCTCACCTGCCCGAAGGTGATCAAAATCGAACTCAACGGCAAGCTCCCTCCCTGGGTTTCCGCAAAAGACGTCATCTTGAAGATACTCCAACTATTCACCACCAAGGGAAACGTGGGGTCTGTTTTCGAGTACGGGGGCAAGGGCGTGGAGGGCCTCTCCGTGCCCGAGCGGGCGACCATCGCCAACATGGGGGCCGAGTGCGGGGTAACCACCTCCGTCTTCCCCAGTGACGCGACAACAAGGCGTTTTCTCAAAGCCCAGAGGCGCGAAGCCGATTGGCGGGAATTGAAGGCCGATCGCAATGCCGAGTACGCACGGATCGTCACGCTGGATCTTTCCGAACTGGTCCCCCTTACCGCAAAACCGCACAGCCCCGACAATATCGGCGCCGTCAGGGAAATGGACAGCATGGAGGTAAACCAAGTCTGCATAGGCAGTTGCACGAATTCTTCGTACAAAGACCTGGTCACCGTTGCTACAATGCTCAAAGGCAGAACCGTTCACCCCGGCGTTAGTTTCATCATCGCTCCCGGTTCGAGGCAGGTGTTGGAAAATCTCGCCCGGGGCGGCTACCTCACGGACCTGATTACGGCGGGAGCAAGGATCATGGAAAACGCCTGCGGCTTCTGCATCGGCAACAGCCAGAGCCCCCAGACAGGCGCCGTCTCACTGCGGACGTCAAACAGAAATTTCCTGGGCAGATCGGGGACAAAAGACGCAAACGTTTATCTGGTAAGTCCGGAAACCGCCGCCGCCGCCGTCATTACGGGCAGGTTCACCGATCCGCGCGATCTGGGCCTTGCCTATCCCCGCGTCAGAATGCCGGCACAGTTTCACATAAACGACGAGCTATTCATCAGGCCCGAAGAAACCGGCGATCCTTCGTCCATAACGATTTACCGGGGACCAAATATCGGTACGCCGCCGACAAACAGCAAGCTGCCGGAGACCATCAGCGGTGACATCACCATCAAGGTGGGCGATAAGATCACCACCGATCATATCATGCCCGCCGGAGATCTCATGAAGTACCGCTCCAACATCCCGAAGTACGCGGAATACGTCTTCGCGCCGGTTGACGGGGAGTTTGCCGCACGGGCGAAGAAAATACGGAACACGGGACGGCATAACATCATCGTGGCGGGGCTCTCGTACGGCCAGGGGTCGTCGAGGGAACATGCGGCCCTGTGCCCCATGTTTCTGGGCGTCAAGGCCATCATTGCCAAATCCTTTGAGAGGATCCATGCGGCCAACCTCATCAATTTCGGCATCCTCCCCCTTACCTTCGCCGACGAGAGAGATTACGATCGGGTGGAACAGGGAGATCGCTTCGAGATAGTGAACATCAGGGAGCTGCTCCGGGAGGGGAAGAACATCATCGTGAAAAACCTCTCACGGGGAACGTCCTTCGGGGTCGGTTATGATCTTTCCGAGAGGCAAAAGAAGATACTGTTCGCGGGCGGTGCGCTCAACCGGCAATAAAAGGATCAATAATCCCCCTATTACAGGGAAGAAAAGGTGGAAAAATTGGATTCAGGAGATGCGAATCAAATATTTTTCGGATGCCGAGCCGTCACAACATAACCGAAGCAAAGGCAAGGCTTGAGCACGTAAGCGCTTGGTTGCATGGTCGAAAAAGATTTTGAGCGCGGATGAATCCAATTTTTCAGAGCCCGCCAGAGGAACAGAGGAACTCGAAAGAAAAGCACCGTGCATTTTCCGGTGACAGAAAAAGAGAAAGGCACAAAAAAACATGTCGGGAAACGGTAAAATCAAGGTAAAAACGCCCATCGTGGAAATGGACGGGGACGAGATGACCAGGGTCATGTGGCAGATGGTGAAAGAGACGATCTTGCTCCCCTATTTGGATATGGAACTCGCCTACTACGACTTGCACGTCAAACACCGCGACGAAACCGATGACCAGGTCACCGTTGAAGCGGCAACGGCCGTTATGAAGTACGGCGTGGGGGTCAAGTGCGCCACCATCACGCCGAACGAGGACCGTGTGCGGGAATACGATCTGAAAAAGCAGTGGAAGAGCCCGAACGGAACGATCCGGGGAATACTGGACGGCACGGTATTCCGGAAGCCCATCCTGGCAAAGAACATAAAGCCTTCCGTCTCCACCTGGAAGAAACCCATCATCATCGGCAGACACGCCTACGGCGATGTTTACAGCAACGCGGAGATGCGCATACCTGCCGCAGGAAAGGCGGAGCTTCTCTTCACCCCCGCCGACGGCGGCCCGCCCCTCCGCCGGACCATAAAGGAATTTACGGAACCGGGGGTCATCCAGGGCATCCATAACACCGATGCCTCCATAGAAAGTTTCGCGCGGGCGTGCTTTGCCTTTGCCATGGATGAGAAGATTGATCTGTGGTTCAGCACGAAAGATACCATTTCGAAAACGTACGATACCCGTTTCCGCGACATCTTTGCACGGGAATACGAAAAAAACTGGAAGGAGAAATTTCGCAAAGCGGGGATTGAATACTTCTTTACGCTTATTGACGACGCCGTCGCCCGCATCATGAAAACGCCCGGAGGCATCCTCTGGGCCCTCAAGAACTATGACGGAGACGTGATGTCCGATATGATCGCCTCGGCCAACGGGAGCCTTGCCATGATGACCTCCGTTCTGGTCTCGCCCCGGGGCTACTTCGAGTACGAGGCCGCCCACGGCACGGTGCAGAAGCACTACTACCGGCACCTGAAGGGGGAAGAGACGTCCACGAATTCCCTGGCTCTGATCTTTGCCTGGTCCGGCTGCCTGCGGAAGCGCGGCGAACTCGACGGCACGCCCGATGTGGTTTCCTTTGCGAACCGGCTGGAGGCGGCCGCCGTTGAGACCGTGGAATCCGGCATCATGACCGGCGATCTCCTCTCGGTGGCAGAGGAGAATCCCCATAACCGACGGGTAAACACAGGGATGTTCATTGATGCCGTTGCCGAAAGGCTGCGCATGAAATTGTAATGGCTAAGCCGAACTTACGAGACATGTCCCTTGCCGAGATCGAGGCATTCATCCTCAGTTTGGGCAAGGAAAAATACCGCGCCAAACAGATCATGAAGTGGCTCTACCGGACGGGCGCCACGTCCTTCGAAGAGATGACCTCCCTGGCACGGGACTTCAAAACGAAAATCAGCGAAATCGCCTGCATTGATCTCCCGGAACACGTCAAAACCCAAACCTCTGCCGACGGCACCAGAAAGGTGCTCTTCCGTCTCGAGGATGGCCTGTTCGTAGAAAGCGTCCTCATCCCGGGCAAGAACCACTGGACGGCTTGTCTTTCGACGCAGGCAGGCTGCCGAATGGGCTGTGAATTCTGTTTTACCGGCCGTGGAGGATTCAGGAGGAATCTCCGCCCCTCAGAAATAACGGGACAGCTCACCATGCTCATGTTCCATGCGCCGGACGGCGGGGGCATCGGGAGCATCGTCCTCATGGGCATGGGAGAACCGCTGGCCAACTACGACAACACCGTAAAAGCAATTCGCGCTATAACATCCGACCTGGGGCCGGGCTTTTCCAACCGGAAAGTAACCCTGTCCACCTGCGGCATCGCCCCTATGATCCGACGGCTGGGAAAGGATATTTGCATCAACCTCGCCGTATCGCTCAACGCCCCGGACGACGAGACGAGGAACAGGCTGATGCCCATAAACAGGAGATACCCGCTCAAGGAACTGCTCGCGGCCTGCCGCGATTACCCCATGCCCGGCCGGAGGATGCTCACCTTTGAGTACATCCTGATCGAGGGCGTCAATGCATCACCGGAGCAGGCGGAAAAGCTCTCGCGGCTTCTTAAGGGGATACGCTGCAAACTGAACCTGATTGTTTTCAACGAATTCCCCGACAGCATCTTCAAAAGCCCTTCTCCGAAAACGGTTCAAGCCTTCCAGAATATCCTGATAAAGAACCATTACACCGCCATCCTTCGCGCCAGCAAGGGAAGCGATATCCTCGCCGCCTGCGGCCAGCTGAGTGGCCGGGAAAACGGACCCTCATGATGGACCCTTGCGGCCTTTCTTCCGTTCTTCTTCTGTATTGACAAACAAAGCCGTTTATGGCAGTAAACCGGGTAATTCTCATCATGTTTCCGCGCGTTTTTTTACGTGACGCGGCGGATTGAAGCTCTCCTTGAGCAAGCTGCGGAGAATCTTCGATCCCTAAGGAAATAGTATTGTTCAACATTCGCTCGCTTACCCCGCGGCAAGCCACGGGGAATGCGCTCGCTGCCGGATTCACCGGCTCCGGAAAGGAGGCACTTTGAAGCAACGTCATTTCCCGTCCCTTGTCGCTCTGTTCATTATTCTCACCATCTTCCCGGCTCATTCTGCCTCGGCAGCGGATAACCCTCCAGCGAGCAGGTTGTTCAGTGAATCGGCATTTATCACCGGGATGGGCACCGGCAACGTTCCGGAAGGGCATTATCAACCGGTCCTCCTGATCTGGCACCTGGGCATGGACCTGAATAAATATTGCCCAATATTAAAAGATCATGCGGGCAAGCTCTCCTTCATTATCGAGCCTCAATTTAATCCAGTCTTTGATCCGGAAACCGACTTCGAAGCCGGTGTGGGCATCGGTCTTCAGTACCGGTACCCCTTGACGAAGAAATTGTCCGCCTATGTTCTCGGAGTGACCGGGCCGCACTATATTTCCGCAGCGATACAAGACCAGGCAAATGGGTTCATCTTCTCCAGCGCAGCGGGCGTCGGGGTATATTTCTTCCTGACGGAAGATTCCGCCCTGAACGTGGGTTACCGGTTCCGCCACCTGTCAAACGCGGGTATAGAACACCCCAACGGCGGGATTGATACCCATTTCGCCGTTATCGGTTATTCGCTGTTCTTCTGATTTGGGGAAGGGAAGAGGAAGGAAACATGGTGGGGGGATATTTGCGCGAGGAGGAACAGGCTTGACGATAAGCAAGGAACTGCTGGCTATTTTGGTTTGTCCCCAGTGTAAGGGGAACGTAAGACTCGACCGGGGAGAAGCCCGGCAGGGGGAAGAAGGGCTGATCTGCGATCAGTGTAAACTGTTCTACGAAATCAAAGACGGCATTCCCATCATGCTGATTGATGAGGCAAGGAAGCTGGCCTGATGACCGTACAAATGCCGCCGTCCCACTCGGGATACATACCTTAGCCTGTTACAGAACGTACTCCGTCTCCTGGGGCGCATATTCGGGGACAATCTCCTGCATTGCCGTCTTCACACCCCTGGCATCATGCCTCTTCGCCGCTTCAGATAACCGTTCCAAGAGCGGTTTCATCCATGACTGGAGCGCGGCAGGATCCTTTAACCCGTTGATACCGCCGTCCGAGTTGAGCATCATAATCTTCTCGTGTCCCGTCTGCACGATGCTCTCCCCCCCCGTAATAAGCTCTTCGTGAAGCTTTTCCCCTTCCCGGAGACCGGTAAACACGATCCGGATATCCTTATCGGGGATTTTCCCCGAAAGCCTGATCAGGTCTTTTGCCATATCGGCAATCCGAACGGGAGTGCCCATCTCAAGAACAAATATCTCTCCACCTCTGCCCATGGCACCGGCCTGGATAATCAACTGGGCGGCCTCCGGTATGGTCATGAAATAGCGGGTAACCTCGGGATGAGTGACCGTCACGGGTCCTCCCAGCTCGATCTGGCGGCGAAACAGGGGCATCACGGACCCCGAAGAACCTATCACGTTGCCGAAGCGGACGGCCATAAAACGGGTGCCGTCGTTCTGAAGTGCCTGGAGCATGATCTCGGTGATGCGCTTGCTCGCACCCATGACATTGGTCGGCCGCACCGCCTTGTCTGTGGACACGAGGACAAAGCGCTCAACCCCGTTTTCGAGGGACACGTCCATGGCAACCCTGCTCCCCTCAATGTTGTTGAATACAGCCTCCCAAGGATTTTTTTCCAGCATGGGAACATGCTTGTACGCCGCGGCATGAAACACAACCTGAGGACGGTACTTCCGAAAGATATCTTGCATCAGCGATCTGTCCTGCACCTGCCCCAGAATCGCCTGGTGCTTGCGATAATACAGTTCGTGTTGGAGTTCCATCTGTATCTGGAACAGGTTTGCCTCACTCGCATCCATGATCGCCAGGGAACGGGGCTGAAAACGCGCCACCTGCCGACACAGTTCCGAACCGATGGAGCCGCCGCACCCCGTAATCAGAACGGAGTGTCCATCCACATAGCCCCTGATCCCCGTTTCATCGAGATGAACAGGGGGACGCCCCAGCAGATCCTGATAGCTCACGTCCCTCAGAACTTTTACACTCGTACGCCCGTCAATAATCTCCCCGATGCTCGGCAATGTTTTGTAGGAAACGTCGCACTTCTTGCAGATATCTACAATCCGACGCATCTGGTCGCCCGTGGCGGAAGGAACGGCGATGAGCACCTCCTCGATATCCCGATTCTTCACAATATCCGGCAGCGCCTCCACGGGACCAAGAACGGAAATCCCGTGCATTGATCTTCCCTGCTTCTGTGGGTCGTCGTCAACAAAGCCCGCCACTTTATAAAAGAGCTGATAGTTGTCGGAAATTTCCCGCAATATTTTTTCTCCGGCATTGCCGGCGCCTACAATCAGCACCCGTTTGCGCTTCTTTCCGACAGCGGTAAAAGCACGGTCCGACCGGGTCTGGTATTTAAGCGAGAAGAAGGAACGGATGCCCATCCGCAATGCACCGGTAAAGAGAAACGTCAGAACTCCATCCAGCAAAAAGACGGCACGGGAAAACCCCTCGAACCGGTACAGGAAAAGAATAACCGCCATGGACAGAAACATCGAGAAAAACGAGGCCTGAGCCAGGTGCCAGAAATCCCGCACGCTCGTGTAGCGCCACATGCCCCGGTAGAGACCGAAGGTAAAAAAAACGGCGAGCTTCATGGGCACGAGCCAGATGAGTACTGTGCCCAACTGCGTGACGGTCTCCTTCCCCAAGGCAAGCTCGAATCGGAGGAGATAGGCCCCCCAGAGAGCAAGCGCAAAGAGCAGCGCATCGCTTACGAGCATTAAATACAATTTAGGGTTTTTCAATTGGGGAGGCATAGTATTCCAGCATCAATGTTTGACATCTTCCGCCTTTAAGACTTTGGTCAGGGTCAACCAGAGTATCTTCATATCAAAAAGGAACGATTTATTCCTTAGATAATATTCATCCAATTCCACTTTCTGTGGGATCGGTATAGAGTCCCTGCCGTTAACCTGCGCCCAGCCGGTGACTCCCGGGGTAAGCCTGTGCACACCTTTACCGGTCCGAAGGCAAATGAGGTCATCCTGGTTGTAGAGGGCGGGCCGGGGGCCCACGAAGGTCATGTCGCCTTTTACGATACTCCACAACTGCGGCAACTCATCAAGACTGAACTTTCTGAGATACGACCCTGCCGCGGTAAGATAAACGTCGGGATTTTCCAGAAGATGGGTTGCTACCGGCGGGGTATCGGCGCGCATGGTGCGGAATTTCGGCATTTTGAATATTTCATTATTAATCCCAATCCTATCAGACCAATAGAGAATGGGTCCCTCGGAACTTATCTTTACCATAGCCGCTATTAACAACATGGGTATGCAAAAGATGCCGAATAAAACTACGGCTATGATTATATCGAAAATGCGCTTACCGTTCATAACCTGCCCGCACATCGCATTTCCTGGACCGTATCTTGCCATCCATCGGTCAAGTTGAACTTCGGCCTAAATCCCAATTCCTTTTGGATGAGGCCGCCGTCTACGGCAATATCTTCCACGTATTTATCTATGGTTGACCGAACAATTGGAGATTTTAAACCGATCATCTGTGCTGCATCTTCCAGCATGCCTGCGGTAAATCTCACCGGCGACACGGGTAAAGAAAACGGCGGAGGTCTGCGCCCAAGGGCATGGCACATCGCGCCAATGATTTCCGCCATGGTGTGGTAATAGCCATCAGAGACATTATAAATCCGCCCCCCCGCTGACGGATGAGACATGACCAGGGTGGCTGCTTCCGCAACATCCCTGTCATAGACCACGGTACGTCGGTTTCGTCCGTCGCCGAGAGGGACAAACATCCCCCGTGCCAACGCCTGGAAGAGTCTTTGATAATTGCCCTTAATCCGCGCCCCATAGACAGCCGCAAGGCGCAAAACGGCACCCAGAGGCTTCCCGTCGGCGCGTCTGGCGCCCAGGACAATCCTTTCGGCAGCGAGTTTTGTCCCGGCGTAAAAGGTATCGGGACGAGGCGGCGTTTCTTCCGCAATAACCCCGCCGCCGGTATGCCCGTAGACGGCAATGGTGCTGAAAAGAACGACTCTCTTCACCCTCAATTGAATGGCCGCATCGACGACTGTCTGCGTGCCGCCGACGTTGATCCGTTCGTATTCCTTTTGCATCTCAGGCGGTGGATCGAGGATGTGCAACAGTGCTGCCAGATGGACAACGCCATCCACGTCTCCCATGGCGGCTTGAACGGCCTGTTGATCCGTTATATCCCCAATCCGGACGTCAAGGCCATCAGCCATTGTGCCGGCCTGGGGAGCGTCCAGGGAGAGGGTCCGCACCTTACAGCCCGCATCAAGAAAACTCCGGACAACCCGCGGTCCCACCGCACCGGTAGCGCCCGTTATTAAAATCCTGCCTTTTGAGGCGGTTGCTTCTTTTGAAATCTTCTCCGTCATCACATCCTATGAATGGGAAAGGCTCTGCCTATAGACCGCCATGGTAGCAGAGACAACCATTTCCTCTGAAAAATTCTCAAGGACGAGCTGGCGTCCCCTCGCGCCCATCCTTTTCCGGAGATCGCGATCAGCAATCAGACGCAGCAGCGAATCGGCAAGAGCGCCGGCATCGCGCAACGGGACGAGAAAACCGTTGTCACCGTTTCTGACTATTTCCCGGCACCCGGGAACATCGGTGGCCACCAGGGGGCGTCCGCATGCTGCCGCTTCCAGCAGAACTTTGGGCAATCCTTCCCGGTACGAGGGCAGGACAACGATATGGGCTTGAGACAATACTTCCGGCATGTCTTCCCGGTTTCCCCACCACTCGATTACCCCGCTGTCACGCCATTCTTTCAGGATGGGGACAGGGATTGAGGCCGGGTTGTCCGTATCCGTCCTGCCCACGAGGACGAATCGAGCCCGGATATCCCGTGCTCGCAGGTCTTTGGCAGCATGGACGAATTCACCGACACCCTTGTCCCACAGCATTCGCGAGGCAAGCATGACTACGGGAATCCCCTCCCGTTCCGGCCTGGAGGTAAATTGCTCCGTATCCACTCCGGAACCCCTGATCATGATAATTTGATCTTTCTTGCTGAGCCCCTTTTCGACGAAGAGGGCGCAATCATCGGGATTCTGGAGGATCAGTATGCCTCCGGGGATGTCGAGCATGATGCGCAAAAGGGGCTTAATCAAGGAACACAGCAGGACTGCCAGTCTTTCCGTGGAAAGGAAGACGTATCCCAGTCCCGCGAGGGCGTTGACGATAGAAGGGATTCCCGCGAGGCGGGCGGAAATGGAGCCATACAGGACGGGTTTCATGGCAACGTGATGGACGATATGCGGCCGCTCCCTCCGGTAGATGCGGATCAACTCCATAAGAGAAAGGAGTTCCTGCAGAGGGTTCTTGCTCTTTCGCCGCAGCCGGATCGGAATCAGCTTGAAGCCTTCCCGGCGGATCAGCTCTCCATGATCCCGAACGTGCGTCGCTATGACGACATCAAAGCCTTGGGCCCGCGCGGCGCGGGCGACAGGCAGTCGGTGGGACCAGAAATACCAGTCTTCCGTTATCAGGAACAGCAGTTTGGGCTTTATTGCGATTCCAGCCATAGTTGAAACATCAGGATCGTCCAGAGATCATACTGCCAATTTCTCCGCCCCGAGAGGTGCTCCTGCCATTTCCGCCTGACCGGATCAGGGTGAAAGAACCCCTCTTGCCGGAGACGCTTTTCGTCAAGAAGCGCTTCCGCCCAGGGCCGCAAGGCGCCTCTCAGGAAGGTGCCGATAGGAATCCCGAATCCCATTTTCGGTCTTTCAATGAGATTTTTGGGGACGTAGCGATCAAGCACCTGCCGCAGGAGCCATTTCCCCTGTCCGTTGCGGACTTTCATCTCCGGAGGGAGCCGCCAGGCAAATTCTACGACATGGTGATTAAGGTAGGGGGCGCGCGACTCCAGGCTCACGCACATGCTGGCCCGATCAACCTTTACAAGAATATCGTCGGGCAGGTAGGTGACGGCATCAAGAAACATCATCCGATCCAGAAAGGAAGGCAACAGTGTCCATCGCCTGCCGTCAGACTGAAGTGATGCGTTTTCCCGTCCGCCGGAAACAAGAGAGGAAGGATTTTGCCATGTTGAAACAAGCCGTTTATAGAGTTCCTCCTGGTTTCTGACGGACAGGATTTCTGCGAGCTTATAGATCTTGTCGCCGGGCATTCTCTGCCTTAGGTTCTTCGGTATGAGCGGAGCCAGGGATTGAAAGAGGTCGTCCCAGGTATCGGGCGACAGCATGGTCAGCGCCCTTGCCATGCCGTTCCTCGCCCCCTCCGACATCCAGCCCACCCTCCTCCAGATATCGGGACCCCAAAAGTAGCGATTATAGCCGCCGAACACCTCATCCCCTCCATCACCCGAAAGGCTGACGGTAACATGACGGCGCGTCATCTCAGAAACGAGGCATGTGGGAATCTGAGAGGAATCGGAGAACGGCTCGTCATAAATGAAAGGGAGCCGGGGAATAACGGACATGACGTTTTCCGCCGTGACGTAGAGTTCCGTGTGCTCAGTCCCCAGATGCCGGGCGACGGCCTTTGCATGGATAGCCTCATTATATTCGCCTTCATGAAAACCGATCGTGAAGGTCTTAACAGGACGGTCACTCTGGGCCTGCATCAACGCGACGATTGCCGAAGAGTCCACACCACCGGAGAGGAATGCCCCCAGGGGAACATCTGCCTCCATCTGTTCATTGACTGCCTTCCGCAACAGGGTGTCGAGCTCATTGACGGCATCGGCATCCGATCCGGTAAAAAGGTGATGCGTGCCCTGCTTGGCGATTTCAAGAACGTCCCAGTATTTTCTGATTTCCGGAATTCCACCGGGAACAGTTTCCAGAGGGATAGTAACAAAGCTTCCCGGGAGAAGTTTCCAGATGCCTTTGTAGATGGAATAGGGCGCAGGGACGTAATTGTAGCGCACATAGAGGCAGAGGGCATCACGGTCAATTTCCCAGGGTTGCCGACCCGTTGCTGCCGTTACAGGGCAGGCTCTGAGAGCTTTGAGCTCAGAGCCGAAAAGGAACGTGCTGCCCCTCCAGCCGTAATAAAGGGGCTTTTCTCCCAGCCGATCGCGGGCCAGAGTCAACTCTCTTTTTTCCCGGTCCCAGAGGGCGAAGGCAAACATGCCGGTAAATTTTTTCAGAGCTTCTTCCGCACCCCAGGCCTGAAAGGCTTCCAGCACAACCTCCGTATCCGAGCGGCCTTTCCAGATGATGGGTTCGAGAGTATGCTCTCCGGCCAATTCCGCCTTAATATCCTTATGATTGTATATCTCACCGTTGAAGGCGATGATGAAGCGGCCATTGTGGGCAGTCATCGGCTGGTGGCCCGTGGGGGTCAGATCAAGAATAGCCAGTCTCCTGAATCCCAACGCTACGCCGCAATCCGGATCTGCCCAGACACCGCTGCCATCGGGACCTCGATGGCGAAGTGTTTCAGCCATGCGGGTTGCCGTTCTTTCGAGCATCTCCCGAGACAGGGTATTTGATTTGTTCATGAAACCTGCGAAGCCGCACATAAGATTTTTTGAACCATGGGAAATTACGCTAAATATTCCCCGCAGCCGTCCCGCCTTTTCCCGGCAGAGGGAAGGAGTAATGGCGGATCGTATGGGCCGCCAGCATGATGGTGACGATCATGGATAAATCCCAGCCGAGAAGATCGTAGCGAAGTGGTGTCGCAAAAACAAACAGCATGGGAAGATGAGCCGCCAGCGCAACCCATGCCAACAATGCCAAACAGGGGATTCTTTTGGGTGAAATAAACAGGGCATATAGGGTAATAAAAAATGTCAAAAGTCTGAGCAACAGGAAAAGAGAGATTCCCCGATGGAGGGGAAATTGCGAGACGGGCGGCGTCCAAAGCCAGCCTTTGACCTGATAAATAGCCGGGGACAGGTGAGTTCCTTGCCAATGCCCTGTCAACCATTCACCGAGGGCATGAAGATATGTCATCGGCGACAGGGTAACAGAAACCGTCGCGCCCGACTTGGAAATGAGATAAAACTGGTCACCGAAATACAGATTGTGGATGGGCATCAAAAAGGCAAGACTTAGGCCGACAAAAGCGGGGACCAGTATGCGGAAATGACGATCACGCAATGCACCATAGAGGAAAAATGTGCCGAGCAGAACAGCGGCAATGGCGTAATTTGGTCTGAGGAAGACGGCGCCGGCCAGGCAGGCCCCCCCGATGAAAGCAGACCAGGCACTGACTTGACCGCCCCACCGGGGTTGGGATTTCAAGAATAGGAAAAATCCGAGAAGAAAAAGACCGCTGCCCGATGGTTCTGCGTAGCCCAGGAGACCGCAGACGATATATTGGGCGAAGGAAAAACTGACCGGAGAGAACAGAAATATGAAAGTCGCCAAGCATGCCCACTTTGTATTACACAACCGTTGGACAAAAAGGAAGACAAACCACGGCAAACAGGAAAGGAAAGCCGTCAGCCCCAAGTTGGTATCCCCGAAAACAATCTTTTCCAGGGCGCGGAAGTAACGCATGCCGGGAGTAAACCAGTAAGCGGGCTCGCACCCCTCCAAGGCTTCCCCTATATTTCCCACCATGAGAGCTTTGGCCATCTGGCGGCCGTAAGATTCGTGAAGCAACCCATCATCACCACCCCCATGGGGTGTGTAGTATGATCCCAAGGGTTTGCCGCCGCTGAACGCAATGCTGAGATAAATAAGGATCATGCTGATCGCGACAATAGCCGTGGCAATCAGCAAGGGGCGCCAGCGCGGACGGATCATCAACACATATAGGCAAAGAATACCTAAGACGCTCAGAATGTGACCGCCAATCCGACTGGCCGCCAACGTCCTGTTGAGTCTGAGAAAGACGGGGAAGACCGGGGTTTTCTCGGGCAGAAAAAAGAGATACGCTTTCCTGCCAACGTCTGCTGACGAGATTTTTTTGCCGGAAAGGGCGGGATGGATAATCTTTTCGTAAGAACCGTCCGGTTTTTCCCAAAACAAGACTCCCCTCCAAAATAATTCACACCCGACAGATCGTTGGGAAAACTCATACATCGTAAAGAAGGGCATCTTCCGGCGGTCCGGAATCCCCTGCCACCAGTTGTATTTAAGTTCATTGGCAAAACCTCCTCTGAATTCGGCAAGACAGGTGAAAGAGATGCTGTCCACCTTCCGAGAGTATTTTGCCGAGCGCCACAGGGCATCAGACGAATGGGCGTATGTCCGATCAGGCAAAGCGCCTTTGGACGCATCATCACGCCAGGTATTATTTTCATAAGGCGGGTTCACCGGGGGGTAGGTCTTATCGAATTCCTTACGCCAGTCGTTGAAAACCGCCGCCGGAAGAGACCGCTGCAAAGCCTCTCCTTCCTTGAGGTAGAGAAAGATATTGTGACCTTCCTCGATACCTGCAACCGGCAGGATGGATTTGATGATCAGGATGGGAACAACGATTCCCATGCCCCACAGAAGGCGCCTTTTTTCAAAGATGATGCCGCTATGGATCAATATGAGGATGCCCGCCAGAAGGACAAACATCTTCCCTGTCTCCACGATGGGCATGCCCAAAAGAAGCACTGCCAAGATGCCGACAATGATCTTTCCGGAAATTTGGCAAAAACGATTTGACAGAAAAGGCATATTTTTTAGCTGCAACCAGTAAAAAAAATCATTCCGATGCGGCATCCTTCACCAGTTGCGGAAATCGCTGACCGGACGGCCACCTGGCGTACCGGGCAATAATCACGAGGGTGACGAGGGCGGAAAGATCCCAGGCCAGCATGCCATAGCGGAAATAAGTCTCAAAAATAAACAGCATCGGCAGGTGTGCAGCCAGGGCAACCCACGCCAGGACAAAAGCAGGTTCATTTTCCGTGCCCGCTCTCAAGGCAGGGGCAGCGCTGACAATCAAGGTAGGCAACTTTAAGATCATGAACAAGACAGCAATAGTCCTCGAAAAATGTCGAAGCTCCGGCAAGGTAAGAAGCCATCCACGCATTTGCTTACCGGCTGCAATCAAGTGAGTGCCGTTCCAGTTTCCGGTTATGAGTTCATAGGCTGCCCGGAGATAGGTTAACGGACTTAAGGGGATTGAAATGGTGGTCCCCGATTTGGAAATGAGGTAGAACTCGTGACCGAAATACAAATTATGGATGGGCATCAAAAGAGCAAAGGCAAGCCCCGCCGAGGCGCATGCCATAAGAGTAAAATCGCGCGCTCTACAACTGGCGTAAAGGAAGAACAGACCGAGCAAGGCAACCGCAATGGCGAAATTAGGTCTGACGAACATCGAACCGGCAAGGAGAACTCCCCCCCACAAAGCAAACCACCCGTCAGGCATTCCTCCCCAGCGGGGTTGAGATTTCAGAAATAACAGTAGACCGATTAAAAAAAGTCCACTGCCAACCGGCTCTGCATACCCTAAAGAAGCGATATCAATATATTGTGCGAAGGAAAAGCTCACGGGCAAAAACAAAAAAAGAATAACACCCCATCGTGCCCACTGACCCCCGCATAGGTGATTCATGAGAAGATAGACGATCCAGGGCAGACACGCGATGAACGCTGCGTACCCGATATTAGTGTCGCCAAAAACAATCTTTTCTGCAGCACGGGCGTAACGCATACCTGGAGTAAACCAATATACAGGTTCAAGTCCTTCGAAAGCTGTTTTTAAATCACCATTCATTGCCATCCGAGCGATATTCCTCCCGTGGGATTCGTGGAGCAGGCCGTCATCGCCGCCCCTGTGGGGGGGATAGGATGCCCCGAGAGATTGACCGCCGCTAAGGGAAATTGACACATAGATGATCAAGACACTTGCAAGTGTAAGGGAGATTGCGATCAAAAAAGACCTCCACTTAATGCTGGTCATCAGGCCGAACAGAATGAAGATGCCGATGATACTGATGGTGTTCATCGCTACGAGGCCTGCCTTCAATCTGGGGCTGTGCTCAAGATGGACAAATAATTTGGGGGATAGTTTCGGCAAAAACAGCATGTATGCCTTTCGACCTACGTTTGGGCCCGTTATAACCTTTGCCGCCTCGGTTTCATGAATAATCTTTTCAAAGGCGCCATCGGGTTTTTCCCAGAACATGATACCCTGCCAGCGCATCACTGATCCGACCGATTGCTCGGAAAACTCATACATCACAAAAAAAGGCATTTCCCGCCGATCCAGGTCGCCTTCCCACCAATTATAGTGCAGATTGTTCGCAAACCCTCCCCGAAATTCCCCCAGGCTCTTAAATGAGATGCTGTCAACCTGCCGTGAATAAAAAGCCGGCCGCCATAGGGAATCGGACGAAAAGGCAAATGCCTCACCCGGAACAACACCTGCCGCACGCCATGAATTAGATTCATAGGGTTCGTTTTGAGGCGGATACACCCCGTCGAAGGATTGTTTCCATTCGGTGAAGATGTCTAAAGGTAAAGCCTGCTGAATGGCTTCTCCCGGTTTCTGATAGAGAAAAATGTTGTGTCCCTCTTCTATCCCCGCTCGGGGAAGAAAACTTTTGGCATACGGCACCAGAAGGACAACCGCCACCACTGCCACGATGCGCCATTTCCCCCATCTCACTTCACAACAGATCAACGCCAACCAACTGGATAGTAGAATCAGCATCTTCCAGGTCTCAAGGATCGGCAGACCGAAGAGGACCAACGGTACGATTGCCAGGATGATTTTTACGAAAACGTTGATTGGCCTGTTTTTCACTGCGAATGTTTATTCGATAATTCGTGGTTCGGGCAGGGGGCAGATGAATTTGCCTTTGAAACCTTTTTGCTTCAGTTTCGGCACCAGCTCGTCGGCAATATGCCAGGAAAAGAGAAGGGCATATTCGGGCTGGTCCGTAAACAGGCGGGATTCCTCCTCTACGGGGATCAGGGTGCCGGGAACGTACTTTCCGATCTTGTGGGAACCCTGTATTTCGAGAACAGAGTCGATGATCCCGTCGTCCAGGCCGACATAATTGATGAGGGTGCTGGCCCGGGAAGGCGCACTGATTCCATAGATGCGCTCTCCCTTCTCCTTGATTTTTAGCAGCATCCGGTGAAGGCGGAGCTTTGAAATAACGACCTTTTTTTTAAAATCAAGAAGGTTCTTCCTGTCCAGGACAAGGGGAGCCTCTTCTGCAAGAATTGCCGCGACGGTCGGCTTAACGGGGTAGTCTCCCTTGTGTGCAGCATAGACGCGGATGGAACCTCCATGAGTAGGAATGCGTTTGGCATGGAAGATTTCCAGCCCGTGGCTTTCCAATAGATATTTCAGGCTGTGGAGAGAGTAATAGCGAAGATGTTCATGATAGATCGTATCGTACTGCAGGGTTTGAATGAGAGACAGCAGATAATGGGATTCGGAGATGAAGACGCTGCCGGGCTGGAGCAGGCGCAGTATCTGTTCGACGATTGCATTGACGTTTTCGATGTGAGCAAAAACGTTTGTCGCCGTGACGAGCCTTGCCTTTCCGTATTCCGCAAGGACCCGGGAAACGGATTGCTCCGTAAAATAATCGATGATCGTCGGTATCCCCCGCCCAATGGCGATCCGGCCGATTTCCTCCGGCGTGATGCCCAGTACCCGGTGATGGTC
>JACQWR010000018.1 GCA_016209105.1 Deltaproteobacteria bacterium
AGGTGTACAACCACAAACGGCTGCATTCCTCGCTTGGATATCTGCCGCCCGTGGAATTCGAGGAATTGTTCCTCAAAACCCATAAACCCTGCCCGACCGCTCTAACCCAAGCTGTCTAACCGGAGGGGTGCAGTCCAAACATGCGTCTGATATCCGTCGCACAAGGAGTCCACAGTTATTGCGGCAATAATTGAAGAAAGGTTTATGATGAACGAAGGAATCAAGAAACGACTTACCGAAACCGTACACGGAGCCGGGTGAGCCTGTAAGATAGGTCCGGGTGACCTGCAGGAGGCACTGAAAGATTTGCCATTGATCTCGGATCCTAACCTGATCGTCGGTATGGAACACGGAGAAGATGCCGGGGTGTATAAACTCCGCGACGATCTGGCCATCGTGCAGACCCTTGATTTCTTCACGCCCATCGTGGACGATCCCTATACCTTCGGACAGATCGCGGCTGCAAATGCCTTGAGCGATATCTACGCCATGGGCGGAAGACCCCTGACGGCCATGAATATCGTCTGTTTCCCCATCAATAAAATGGATATCTCGATCCTCCGCAGTATCCTCGGGGGCGGATTGAACAAGATGCATGAAGCGGGTGTGGTGTTGGTGGGGGGACACAGCGTAGACGACACCGAACTGAAGTATGGTCTTTCCGTAACCGGCGTGATTCATCCGGAAAAAGTCATCCTGAACCGCGGAGCTAAGGTCGGAGACAAACTGATCCTTACCAAGCCGCTGGGTACGGGCATTGTGAGCACGGCGCTGAAGGGGGGCGTGGCCGGCGCGGCGTTGGCCATGGAATCAACACGGTACATGACCATGCTCAACCGGAAAGCCGCCGAGCTTATGAGCACAACAACCGTGCACGCCTGTACCGATATCACGGGATTCGGCTTTCTCGGCCATGGAGTTGAGATGGTGGAGAACACCGACACGGGCATGTTGATACATGCGGATGCCGTCCCCTTTTTCCTGGGGGTCAGAGAATTGGCGGAAAAAGGCGTCACACCGGGTGGATTGCACCGGAACAGGAAATTCCGCCTTGCCCAGATCGAATCCGATCCCGCCTGCCCTGAATGGATGATTGATATCCTTTTTGACCCGCAAACCGCGGGCGGCCTGTTAATCGCGCTGCCTGGTGGAGAAGCGGATAAGCTGCTGGAGGCAATGCATGCTGCAGGCATACGAGAAGCGACCATCGTGGGGAAAATCATCGGTTCGCCCCCCGGTAAAATTCGCGTTACCTGGCGGAACAACCCCTGATAGCCTTTTTCCTCTGTAACGGGACCATCGTATGAAGCGCGTCTTATCCCTCCTTATCAGACCGGAAACTGTTACGAACGTTTCGCGGCTGAAGGCAATGGGGAAAAAAAGTGATTCCCTTGCCGTCATCATGTCTGGAAGCCCGGACCCCGACGCCATGGCGTCTGCCATGGCCCTCTATGAAATAATCAGACAAACCTCCGGACTCCGCAAATGCGTTTTTGCATCCACGGATACCTTTATCCGCGAACAGAATTTTGAGTTCGCACGGGCGATGAAGATTGAGATCAAGCGACTCGCGGAAACCACTATCGGCGACTACTCTTTGGTCGCCCTGGTAGATGCCCAGCCGTCCTTCTTCAGGGACGGCCTTACCGATAGCATACAACCGCAGATAGTCCTTGACCATCACCCCCGTACCGGCACATGGCACGCAGAACTGGAAGATATCCGCGAATCATACGGCTCACTTTCCACGGTGATGACCGAATATCTGCTCGCCGCCAAAGTAAAAATACCCCGGATATTGTACACGGCGCTCCTGTACGGGATTAAAAGCGATACGAATAATCTCGAGCGAGACGTCCTTCTTGAAGACATCGGCGCCTACTATTTTAATTTTTCCCGCGCCAACCGCCAGTTAATACGGCGGATAGAAATGAATCAGATACCGGAACGATACTTAAAATACTACGAGCATGCATACCGTCACCGCCGCCGTTACCGGGAACGGATGACCTGTTTTCTGGGCAGGGTTGAAAGTGCGGATGTCTGTGTTCAGGTGGCGGATTTCTACCTGCGCATCATTAACATCTACTATGTGGTTATCGCCGGGATATTTAAAGACAGGCTGATTATTGTCTTTCGCGGAGATGGATACCGTCAGGACTGCGGGGCCATCGCAAAAAAGGCGTTTGGCAAGTTCGGCAGCGCCGGCGGACATAAAAGTGCGGCAAGGGTGGAAATCCCCCTTACCGCACTCAAGGAAATCGTGCCTGAAGACTTTTCACAGGAAGCAACGGATCACTTCCTTGTCCAGCAACTGCGCAGGGAAAAACCTGCTCCACAACCAAACGCCGGAAACAGCAAAACAGTCATACGGTAAAGACACGTTAAATCAGCTGTTTTTTTTCGTGCAGGATTTGCAGGCAGCGCTGTCCGCACAGGACTCTTTAGCCGGCGCGGGCGTTGTTTCCTCTTTCTTGCCCTCCTGGCCACATGGTTTCTTTCCGCCGTAATCAGTCACGTACCAGCCGGAACCGGTCAATTGGAATGAAGAAAGAGAGACCAGTTTTTTGACCGGTCCCCTGCAGAACTTGCAGGACTTCTGTGCCGGATCGGCAATACTCTGGAATAACTCATATTCCTTTCCACACTTCTGACATTTATATTCATAGATTGGCATGAAACACCCTCCTAATTATAATCAGTTCAACAACTGATAGCGATCGCTGAAGCAATCGAGAACCACACCGAGGTCAGGGAGAACCAGGGACCTCAGCATATCTCTCGTAATGGCATGCACTTTTTCCTCTTCCAGGCTTTTATCCTCCTGGGAGGCATCAAAATCAATGTTCTCCCGGTCAAATCTGATGACATGCACAAGTTCGTGGGTGGCAATGTACAGCATCAGGGAGCTGAATTTAATGAACGACCCGGCCCGATCAACGGCATCCAGAATCCTGTTATCCTGAAGGCAAACCCGGTAAAAATTAAATTCAGATAACCAATCGCTATCCTTGTCTTTTTTATACCGGTACCGACAAAGATGGGCAAATACTTCTCCCTTTACTTCATGTTTTTCAAGATGGGCCAGCGTCTTTACGTCATACCGGTGTTTTCTCAATTCATTAAAACTGAGGTGGAAATAGCGCGCAGCCAGCTCCTCGGCCCTGCCGAACGCCATATTCGCAGTGGATATCTGTGGTAAATTAAAATACATACCTCACGATATCTCCTCTCTCCACCAACTTCCGCATCACGTGAAATATATCCATAAATTTTTCAATGTCAAGAAAATCTCCCTATTGAAGCTCTCCGCAGCGAGCTGCGGAGAATGCGCTCGCTACCGAATTCACTTGGGGATGGGAGTGGACGTCAGCAAATACTTCAGGTCATCGTCCTCAAAGCGAATCGAAAAGCCCACACCGGGCGAGCTGTTCCCCTGGTCGCTGATAAAGTCATCCCACCAGCCTGACAGATAACTGTGCTTAAACAAACGATATTCTGTCATCGCTTTGAGATGTACCCGCCTGTCCTCGGCAAAATCGAAGGCCTCACCTGACTTTTCCGTTTTCCAATTTTCCCGTACCTGACATGACCGACTCTTCAATCCCCCGCATCAGAAACCAACGGTCAAACCCACATAGGGACCGGAAAATTCCATATCGGCATACACGTTACTTACGTTATCCACCTTGAGCTTCATGATCCGGTAGCCCCCGTGAATATCCATGAACGGAAACGGGGTCAGCGAGATGTCCGCCATGGCATCATAGAACGTGCTGCCGCCATAAGCCATGCCCGTAACCTTAGCTCGTGCTTCCAGAATATTGGCCAGCAGCCCCAAGTGTGCTCCTGCACCGACCATCGGGATGGGGACGGCAAATTTTTCGGTTTGATCATGAACCGAGCCGGGCGTGGCAGACTTCAATTGCGCTTCTCCGTCCAGGTATTTTATCTTGCCGATCACCCCCACGGAAAACCCGGCCAAAATATTTTCCAGATTAAGGATATCGTACTGGTACTCCATATCCAGCATCCGGGTTTTCAAATCAGACTCCACCAAGGCACCCGTGGCAAAGGTCTTCCCCTTGAAGGTTATCGGTTTAGTGATGGTTTTGCTGCCCGAATAATTTACCTGGGTATAGATAAGGCTGAAGTGGTGTTTTCCCATTCCCGCAAAGGCCTCAACGGAGGGAAAGCTCTCGTTATCAATTCCGAGGTCATCTTTGAGATCAATGTCCGTACCCGCGGTTCCATCCTGATCCACCTTCATATCCGCAGTAAGACCGGGAAACCAGTAGTAGGCCCGGGCGCCGAATTCAAGGGAATACCCATTCGATACGAACCCAACCAGACATAATAAAGCTGCCAGCGCAATGAGAAGCGGTTTAACCGTTGCTTTCATAAAACCTCCTTTTCCATCCTTCTGTGAAGCATTTCGCCGAATGACGGCACGTTCGGACAGGTGAACAAACTTGAAAAGAATAGTTCATTCCCCTTCTTAAACGCGGAACTATAATGTTATTTTATTGTTTTGTAAAGTCTTTTCCCCGGAAAAGAAGTGTCTGAAACACATTTTTTATGATATAAAAATACGTACGACGATCTATCATGGCACGTTGAGCGGCACTCGGTTCGTGAAGCTCCCCGCCCTCAGCGCGGTGCTTCCTGGTAAGGGCGCCAGAAGAATCAACGGTGGAACTATGAAGCGAGCGTTTATAAAAGTGATTGCGTTCTTTATGATCGTTGCGGCGCTTTCCACGGCGGCAATTTTGTACTTTTCCCGTGACACGTCTCTGAGCCGCCTGAAGCAGGAGGGCGCCATCCGGATCGGATACGCCATTGAAGCCCCGTATGCCTTCCTGAAACCGGGTGGCGAGGTAACCGGGGAATCACCGGAAGTGGCGAAACGGATCGTGGCGCTGTTGAGTATTCATCATATCGAATGGCGGCAGTCAAAATTCGATTCATTGATTTCCGGGTTGGATGCCGGCCGGTTTGATGTCATCGCCGCTGGCATGTTCATCACACCGGAGCGGGCTCAGCGCATCAGTTTCTCGGAACCGACCTTCCATGTGCGGCCGGGATTGCTGGTGGCAAAAAACAATCCCCGTCATCTCCATTCTTACCAACAGGTAGTAACACTGTCTGATATCAAAATCGCTGTTATTTCCGGAGCGGTGGAAGAGGCTCTACTCCGACAAATGGGTATGCCGGAGCGCCGCTTGGTTCTCGTACCCGACGCGCTGTCGGGACGCGTGGCGGTGGAATCCGGCGTGGCCGACGGATTGGCGTTGTCTTTGCCTACAATTCAATGGATGGCGATTCGAGAACAACTTGGCAAAACAGAGTTGGCTCACCCCTTTGAACCTCCGGAACCGGCCTCAAACGAACGTCTTGGGTTCGGCGCGTTTGCTTTCCGAAAAGAAGAGCGCCGACTCCAATCCGCATGGAATGCTGCGCTGAAGACATTCATTGGCAGTCCGGAGCACAGAGCGCTTATTTCGCAATTCGGCTTCACCGGGGCGGAATTGCCCGGTTCCGTAACCACCAAGGAGGTCCTCTCCCCACGATGAAAACCGCAAATTCCCCGTTCAGAAAATCCCTTTTAGCCTGGCTGTTGTCAAATCACATCGTATTGGTATGGAGCGCCATCGTCTTGTCCGTTCTCGTTTGCATGTCTATTTCCTGGATTCACATCCGACAACAACAGGTGCTCGGACAAACGGTTTCGGCGCTGGAAAACATTCGTCAGGCGCGGATTGAACTAACGAAAGGTTTTTTATACACGAGCCTGGCCGCCAATCCTTCTTTGCCGTTCAATCGGGATCAGGGGCTTGCCTTGCTGGAGCAAGCGATTTCATCGCTCGAAGGATCTCTGCGCTCACTCGATAAAGCCTCTCCTCGCTCTCCGGTTATGGATCCCACGGGGACCGGCGCGGCCTTTCGCGGCAGCGTCCTTATTTTTCGAGACCGTCTGACGGAATGGAGCAAAGCCGCGACGCGCCGGCCTGAATTAGAGACGAATCTACGGATCGCTTTTCACGACCTTGAACGCCAGGCAGATCGCATTGACGCGCAAATCCAACGAAATTTGAGGGAGCTTTCCTCCCGGCTTAATCTCCTGTTTGCGCTGACACTGTGGGGCGCGGCCCTGTTACTTGCAGGAATCTGCAGCGTTGTCTTCCTGACGGGACGTGCTCAGCAAAAATCCGAAACCGCTCTCCAGGAAAACGAGAAACGTTTGCGCACTATTCTGGAAACCTTGCCGGTGGGCGTATTAATATTTGCGAAGAATGGACGGATTTTAACCACCAATGCGATGGTGAAACAAATCTGGGGCAGTACAAACGAGACAGCCCCGTTTATTCCTGAGATTCAAAAATTTACAGAGAATACAGGATGGTGGCCGGATACCGGGACTCCTCTCAAGCCAGAGGATTGGCCCGCTGCCCACGCGTTACTGAAAGACGAAACTGTCCTGGGGGAGATTATCAACATCCAACGGTTTGACGGAAGCAGCGGCACGATCATTAGTTCAGCGGTTCCTCTTCGCGACACTGCGGGCTGCGTGACCAGCGCGGTGGCCGTCATCCAAGATATCACCGAATTACGGCAGGCGGAGGAAGCGCTGCGGAAATCAGCATCAGACCTAAAGAAGGCTCAACAGGCAGCCCACCTCGGAAACTGGGCGTGGGATATCAAGACAAATAAAATCGAATGGTCGGACGAACTGTACCACATCTTTGGTCTCGATAAAAATATGGCTGCCGGCGATCTTGACAAAGTCATTCTTCAGGCCACCCATCCGGACGATCGCTCGATAGTCGAAGTATCTATTCATTCAGTAATGAGGGATATAAATCTTCAACCTGCCGAATATCGAGTTATATGGCCTGACAAATCAACACACTCCGTTTGGGTGGAGGCCGGCGAACTAACTCGTGATGATGCCGGAGAGCCTGATACACTTACCGGAATTGCGATAGACATCACCGAACGAAAGCGCATGGAGGAAGAGCGCAGAGAACTCGAAAAGCAGTTGCAGCGCGCCGAGAAAATGGAAGCCATAGGTGTATTGGCCGGCGGCGTTGCTCACGATCTTAATAATGTTTTGGGTATTTCAGTCGGTTATTCGGAACTGGTCCTTGATTATCTTGAAGAATCAAATCCCCTAAGAACCCACATTAGGGAAATATTAAAAGCCAGCGAGAGGGCCGCTGCGATTGTCCAGGATATGCTGACTCTGGCAAGAAGGGGGGTCCAGACCCGAAAGGTTATCAATCTCAACGCCATCATCATGGATTATGAAGAGACGCCGGAGTTTGTGAGGCTCTCTTCATCACACCCGAACATTCGGATAAACACAAATCTTGAGGCAGACCTATTGAACATCATGGGTTCCGCCGTCCATCTCCGTAAAGCGATTATGAACCTTGTTTCCAATGCCGCGGAGGCTATGGTGAACGGAGGCCTGTTGGCAATAACGACGAGCAATCAGTATCTGGACAGGCCAATTCATGGGTATGATGAAGTTAGGGAAGGCGACTATGCGGTTCTTACCGTATCGGATTCAGGAGAAGGAATATCCGCTCATGATATCAAGCACATTTTTGAGCCGTTCTATACGAAGAAAGTCATGGGAAAGAGCGGAACCGGCCTGGGGCTTGCCGTCGTCTGGGGGCTGGTGAAGGACCATAACGGATACATTGACGTTCAAAGCGAAGTCGGGAAAGGAACCTCTTTTAAGCTTTATTTCCCGGTCACGCGGGGAGCGGTGTCCGAAGATCGGCTTTCTATTCCGTTGTCAGAATATAGAGGGCGTGATGAGTCCATACTGGTTGTGGATGACGTGAAAGAGCAGCTCGAGCTGGCAGTCAGGATACTCGGCAAGTTGAACTATAGAGTAACGACTGCTTCCAGCGGAGCAGAGGCGGTAGAATACCTTAAACATCACACAGCAGACTTGATTATTATGGACATGATTATGGAGCCTGGCATGGACGGTCTGGAGACGTACAAGAAAATCCTTGAAATCAACCCCAAACAGAAGACGATCATTGTGAGCGGTTTTTCCGAGACGGATCGCGTCAGTCAGGTACGCGAGTTGGGCGTGAGAGCCTATATCAGGAAACCCTATTCAATGGAAAGGCTCGGATTGGTCATCAGAAGAGAACTTGATAAAACAGAAGAAAAAGGAGAATCCGAAAACCGTCAGCGATCTTAACCAATAATCCCCTGCCCCGCGGCAAGCCGCAGGGAATGAGCTCGCTGCTGAATTCAAGTAGGGCTTTCTCCCGCGGGGCTCGCCACCTCGAAAAAAATGGAATGCCCGACGCCGCAACATGCCCCGGACTCCGAAAAAATGGCCGTGCCGGTATAATGTTTCCTCCCTTCCCTGCCGATTTCCCAACCAATGACAACGCAACGCTCGCCGGTGGATATAAAACCGCGCAGCTCCACCGTAAGCTCGCCAAGGAGAATCATGCTTCGCGCTGACTTATCGAAGGTAAAGGCGCCCGGACAATCGAGAACCGCCCACATAAACACGGGCAAAACCCTGCCGCCTGGGTCGCACAGCGACTTGTCCGGTTCCCAGGGACTTGCAACAAGACGGCGACCCGCTACGTCTCCGGGAAAGACCCGGAGGCCATCGCCAAGTCCCCGTTTCGGGCCGCAGACGAAACAGGTGGGAAACCAGTGAGAGGTAAAACCCCGGTATTCGCGGGAGGCCGTTTGTGCTTCCGACAAGGTGGGCGGATCGGGAACATCAAGCCGAACCTTCGTTTGTCGTCCCTGGGCGATAACCGCATGTTCATAAACCAGCGAGACGCCTGCCGGAGTTCGCTGAAGAGTGAGTTCAACATCCAAAGGCGCAGGCACCAGAAGTCTGACTACCGCCGGACCATCAATAAACTCCGCAACACGTCCGCACACATAACCGCCGTTTCCGGAATTCGGGGGCCCGCAAAACCGGGAATTGATGACTATCGTGTCGTTTTCCACCTCATATCCTTTCCATTCCAAAAGTCGTCCGGGCTGCAGCCCAATCCGGCAGCGAGCATATATTAAGAAATGATGGACCCGTAATAAAAAATAGGCTCACAACGGTCCATTCTTGAAATCTTACATACACAATAGTGATGTGATTGCGGGGTGTTCCAAAACTTATCTAAATGTTTCCTTAAAGTTTTTGCTGGTTCAATTTTGCACGCCGCCTGGGGTCATTTTTCACCGATAAACGTAACACCGCTGTTCGGAAAAATCCATACGTTATCAGCGATCTTTAATCGTACGGACTTTCCCTTTTCCCTTGAGACATCCGGATAAGGGTGGCGACCGGCAAAAAAGTGCACATCACGCACATCCCGGAAGCCTGTTCCCTCATAATTAAAGGATATATCCAATCCCCGCGTGGGATAGACCAGATAGACGGAAAAGACATTGTTCGCCCGGGCCTGCCTCGTTATGATCTCTATGGTTAGCTTGATCCGGCTCCCCACCCTGTCCCTGAGGAAATCGCCTCCGTACCAGACCTCATAGCCCCGTTTTGTATTCTCCGCCCGGACGAAGGGGACCTCGACGTCATCCAGCAAAACCCGCGTCACCCGGAAGTCCTTCTCACCCACGGGGCCGTTCCCATGGTTGAGGAGCCAGCGGTATTCGCAGTGGTTGTCCTCGAAAAAAGCGGCAAGCTGGGCATTATCCCGGGCACAGCCGATCATGAAGAGGGGATTTTTCATGGTCTTAACGTACTCAATACGGGTGGTTACCGTGAAATCGGCGTTTGCGGCACGTTCAGCGCCCCTGCCCTCTTCCGGCAGCCCCGTAACGTTTATATCGTATTTGAAATCGGAACGAAGTTCCAACTCGCGGTCTTCCCGGCCGAAGAGCGTATCGAACATCTCGTAGTAGATGGCGTCGCCCATCTCCACGCTCTGCACCCGTGTCTGGAAACAACTCCGGATGATGCTGTCCAGCCGGGAGACGGATTTTTCCTCATCGGGAATGAAGATACGGCGGAGGCGCGGCTCCACCGCGCCGGTTTTGCCTTTCTGCACAAATATGCGCGGTGCGCGCTTTCCCAGGGCACAGAGGACTTCATAGCTTATCGTACCCTCACGACGGGCAATGTCGGCGGCAGATAGGTATTCATTACCCTGGCGACCCATCATGACGACCTCGTCGCCGATACGGCAATCGCCGATGCCGGTCACGTCCACGGTGCACATATCCATGGAGATGCGCCCCACTATCGGTGCCCGCTGCCCTCTGATCAATACCTCGCCTTGGTTGGAGAGGACAAATCCGTAACCGTCTCCGTATCCCACGGGCAGTGTGGCAATACGGGTGGGCTTTTCCGTGATGTACGTCCTGCCGTAGCCGATGCCGTATCCTTCGGGAAATTCCTTGATTAGGATCACCCGCGTCTTGAACGTCATCACCGGCAGGAGGCGGGCCTTCCCCTCCGTTTCCGGCGAGGGATAGATGCCGTAGGACATCAAGCCGGGCCGCACCATGTCCATATGAAAATGAGGAAGATTCAGGATGGCGCCGCTGTTGGACAGGTGTTTTACGGGGATGGATATCTTCGCGGCGTCCAGTTCCTTCAGGATGTTCCGGAAGAGTTTTCCCTGGATTTCATTGTACGTAACGGAAACCTCGCTCTGAGAAAAATGGGTGAAGATTCCCTCGGAAATCAGGTGGGAAAAGCCGCTGATCTCACGGATCATCTGCAGGGCCTCGCTGTGCATCGTTCCGCCCCGCCCCATCCCCGTGTCCACTTCAATATGGATGGGCATACGGATATCGCCCTGGGTGCATTGCTTTTGGAGTTCCCGGGCAAAGCTTAAATCGGAGACCGAAGGAATAAGGTGGTATTTAATGATTTCGGCGATTTCGTCGCCCGTGGAAGGACTCAGAATAAGGATAGGGGCGGTAATGCCGCCGACGCGCAATTGCGCGCCTTCATCGGCATTGGCGACCCCCAACATGACGGCGCCGTTTCTCAGGGCAACGTTGGATATCTCAATCGCCCCGTGTCCGTAGGCGTCCGCTTTTACCACCTGCATGAACCGGACGCCAGCGCCCACGAGCCTTTTCATCTCGTCCCAATTGGCGGTGAAACTGTCCAAGTCCACTTCCACCCAACTTCTGTATTTGCGATCTTCCATAGGTACGATGACCAATCGGGTCTTTTCGGGGCTCGTTCAATCTTACCGGGTTCAATTTTACCGGTTAAATTTTAATATTAACAACGGGCGCAGACTGCAATTTCACACCGGCATATATCACGATACTGAAAAATAACTTTACAGGCTGTTCAAAAATGTCCAGATGCAAGGCTCCGCAATCCTGAGGAATGAGACGCACCGTGACGCACGTCGCAATGACGAAGGAACAGAGCAGCATATGGGCGTTTTTCAACAGCCTGTAGTTATTTCCTGGTCATGGTGAAAACCCCATCCCAAGGCGCGGGGGGCGGGTTTTCCTTCAACGCCGTACAGCGTGCGATATACAGTTCTGCAGGCGGATCATCCGGCCTTATCTCCAGAACTTTGCGGAATAGGGCGATTGCTTCATCCCACAAGCCCTGCTTGTATTTTGCCAACCCCTCTTCGAACAACCGCACAAATTCCTGCAACGGCCCGGCGTCCTTTGTCTCGGATAACAGTTCGTAGATTTTCACGGGGAGCTTCTTTCCCTTGACCCGCACGGAATCAAGCTCACGGCAGGACATAACATTCTTTACCACGGCATGGGTAAACTCGCTGATGACGATGTTCGTACCGTATTCCTTGTTGATCCCTTCGAGGCGTGAAGCGAGATTGACCATGTCGCCCATGACCGTATAATCGAACCGCATCTGCGATCCCATGTTCCCCACCACCATGTCCCCGGTGTTGATGCCGATCCCGATATTGATCAGGGGCTTGCCTTCTTCACGCCACTTCGCCTGCAGCACCTTAAGTGCATCAATCATTTCGAGGGCAGTCCGGCAGGTTCGAAGCGCATGATCGGGCTGGTCGAGAGGAGCGCCGTAAACAGCCATGACGGCATCGCCTATATACTTATCGAGCAGGCCGTCGTACTTGAAGACCAGATCCGTCATGGCCGTAAGGTATTCATTGAGCAGGTGGACAAGTTCTTCCGGAGGCAATTGCTCAGAAATGGTCGTGAACCCCCGGATGTCGGAAAAAAGAACGGTGAGGTTTTTCTTGTCGCCGCCCAGTTTGAGCTTCGACGGATCCTTGAGCATCTCGTTGATGACGGAAGCGGTCAGGTAATACTGGAATGCGCCCCGAATCTTTTTCTTCTCCCGCTCCTCGGTAACATAGCGGTATACCGTTATCCCCAGATATACGGCCAGCATGGTCACCACAGGATAAACGAGATTGATCCAGACCCGGTAGTGGGAAAAGACATAGGTGTTTATGATGAAATAAACGGCAATAAGAACAATGCCGATCAAGAGTCCCATCATCGCCCTCAGCCGTGGAATGAGCATCCCCATGACGAGCCCGAGCAGGATGATGGCGCAGACATCGAGAAATTTTGTCCACCATGTCTGCTGGAGAAATTTCCGGTGCAGGATATTGTCTATAACCGTGGCATGGATTTCCACCCCGGGATAAACGGCGCTAAAGGGGGTCACCCGCAGATCGTAAATGCCGGTGGCAGTCGCTCCCACAATAACGATCTTGTTCCGAAAAATATCAGGGGAGACACGGCCGCCGATGATGTCGGAAATGGAGTAATGGGGAAAGGTTTTTGCCGGCCCCATATAATTGACCAGCATTCTCCCCGCATCGTCGGTGGGTATCACGGTAGTATCAATCTCCACGCCGCTCACGCCGAACTCGTCCATTTTGAGAACGAGCGGGGGCCAGTCCAGATACTGGAGCAGCAGGGAAATCGCCAGCGATGAATAATAATTGTCCCGAAACTTTATGACGAGCGGCGACCACCGGATGGTTCCGTCGGTATCGGGAAATGCATTAAAATAGCCGCTGTTTTCGGCGGCTTGTGAGTAGGACCGGAGATTGGTCACCGCGGCAAAGGCATGCACCAAGGCGAATTCATCCGGTTTGGCCCCGGTCTTGATCATCTGGTAGCGGGAACCGGCAATGTTTTCAGTTTCTACCGCGATTTCCTTCTCCGTGAGATGGGTCACGTCCTTGCCCGACGTGTGAAAAAAATAGCCCAGCGTGATGTTGCCGGCCTTCTTTATCATGCCGGCCAGGACTGCATCAGTGTCAGCCTGCATTTTCTTCTTGTTCAGAAGATCCGCCAGTTGAGGATTTCCGATACCAAGATCGGCGGTCTCCCGATTCAGGTCTGCGATGGTTTTCAGCGTGGAATTTTCGTCCGGCTCGGCAAAAACGATATCAAAGCCCACCGCCTTTGCGCCGCCCGCGTTCAGGGTGGCCACCAGTTTTGCCATCGTCGTCCGCGGCCAAGGCCACCTTCCCAACTCGCTCAAACTCTTCTCGTCAATCGCGGCGATGACCGTTTCGTTGCCGGTCGCGACCTTTCCACGGGAAAGCATCCTCAAATCGAGGGCTTTGAGCTCCATGAAACGGAGGAAAGGAACATCCAGAAAGAAAAGGATAAGGGCCAAGAGAATGATAAGGAAAGTTATCTTAAGGGGTGAAACGGAAAACACCTTTTTTAGTTGTTCCTTCACGGACATCCCTCCAAAATGGTAGGCGAATAATACCAGAGCACAACTGAATGTCAAGACGCAATAGCCCTTATGCTCCCGACAAGGGAGAGAGTATACGGGCGGAAACAAACCTGTCCGTTAAATTCTTGACAAGAAATGCCGCATACGATAAATACAGCACGCTCATTTAGGTCCGATTACAGAACGCCGATGTAGCTCAGCCGGTAGAGCAACTGATTCGTAATCAGTAGGTCCGCGGTTCGATTCCGCGCATCGGCTCCATTTAATCTTCAGGAAGTCAGGAGAGCGTCCGTCATCCTGCCGCCTTCTTCATTCACTGCTACGCCCCGCTTCTTTCCGCCGGGTTCCCTCGTAGATATCGTACTTCAGGAGACGGCACTCGATGCCGCTGTTGTAAAAAATGATCCGCCGCTTGGTTCGAAGTCCCACCTGCTTCCCCAGTGCCATGTTCCCGGTGAAGATGTACCCTCGATAACCGCCGCATTTCTGCTTGAAAAAATCCCCGATCTCACGGTACAGGCCGATCAGTATCGAGACCTCCCCCGTCCGCTCTCCGTAGGGGGGATTGAGAACCACCACGCCTCCCCGCTTTGGGACCGGCGTCTCGGCGAAAGGACAGACGGCGAATTCGATGAGGTTCTCCACGCCTGCCGTCCTGGCGTTCTGACGCGCCGCGGCCACGGCATTGGGGTTGATGTCCGTGGCGACGATCCGTGCCGCCGCTTCCTTCTTCTCCCCGTGTGCCGACGCCCGCATCGTTCGCCAGACAGCCGTATCGAAACCTTTCCAATGGGCGAATCCGTAGTTGCTCCGGAGGAGTCCCGGCGCCCTGCCAGCGGCCAGGAGCGCGGCCTCGATGGCTATCGTCCCGCTTCCGCACATCGGGTTGACGAAGGATTTCCCGCCGTTCCATCCGGTCGCAAGGATAATCGCCGCCGCGAGGGTCTCTTGCATCGGCGCCGCAAGCGGGATCTTCCGGTAGCCGCGTCGGGAGAGGGGCTCGCCGGAGGCGTCCAGGTAAACGAAGACGTCTTTCCCCTTCCAGTAGATGTGAACCACCGCCCGGTCCCGCTCCGGGCCGGAGTCGGGGCGGATACCGCCACAACGCTCTGCAAGCCGATCAACGATGGCGTCCTTCGCCTTGAGGTTGACGAACCGCCCATCGTTGATCGTCGGGGTCTCCGCCGTGGAGGTCACGCAGAGGTACGCGTGCTCCCCGCGTTCGTGGAGGAGCCCCTCCCAGGGGATTTTCCGGAGACCGGCGTAGAGCCCCTCCGGATTCTCCGCTTTGAAGGCCGAGAGAAGATAGAGTACCCGGTGTCCCGTCCTGACATGGAGGCAAAGACGCATCGTATCGGCAAGCGTCCCCTCCGTCTCGACGGCAGCCTCACCCTCCGCACGGACAGGAAAACCGAGGGCGATAACCTCTTCCGCAAGCCAGGGGACGATCCCCTTCGGGCAGGTGATGATGATGGTCTTTTTTTCGATCCAGGGATTCATGGGGGTTGCGCACCTTTTACTATTGCTTAATACTGCCCTCTAACACAGCCTTCGAAAAATGCAAAGGAAAGAAGATCGCCTTAAACGGTAAGTTAAATTCCCCGTCCACGGGGCACGGCTTACGGGATGCGCTCACCGATTATCCCCCCTCAAAATCGTTTTTTTGTCTTGACAAGATCGGCAGGATTATTGTACCAGGTGCGACGGTTCTGTGCCTAAACTACTACGCCTAACTTCCACAACCCGAACATACCGTCATTTATGCCGGTTGCAATAGATCCTCACGAGGTACACACGCATGCTCGAATATATACCCATCCTCATCATGATGTTCCTCGCCGCTTTCATTGCCGTTTTTATCGTCGGCGCCTCCCATGTCCTTGGTCACCGCATCAACAAAAAAGCAAAGCTATCAACCTACGAGTGCGGCATGCAGACCATCGGACCGACGCGGATGAGGATGAACATCCGTTATTACCTGACCGCAATGCTCTTCCTCATCTTCGATATCGAAATCATGTTCCTCTACCCCTGGGCCGTCGTTACCAAGTCATTTGGGCTCTTTGGGTTTATTGAAATGCTTGTTTTTGTGTTTATCCTGTTCATTGGGTACGTGTACGTGTGGAAGAAAGGGGCTCTGGAATGGGAGTAGACGATAGCGTGGTGGTTACTTCCCTGCAGGACGTCGTAAACTGGGCGCGGAAAAATTCCGTCTGGCCGGTAACGTTCGGCCTTGCCTGTTGCGCCATAGAAATGATGGTTGCCAGTTCGGCAACCTATGATATCGCCCGGTTCGGCGCCGAGGTGTTCAGGCCGTCGCCGCGCCAGTCGGACCTCATGATCGTTGCGGGAACGCTTACCAAGAAGATGGCCCCCATGGTAAAGCGCATCTACGAGCAGATGCCGGAACCGAAATGGGTCATCGCCTACGGCGCATGCGCATGCAGCGGCGGAATCTTCAAAACATACAATGTGGTACAGGGGGTGGATCAGATCATTCCCGTGGACGTCTATGTGCCCGGCTGTCCGCCCCGGCCGGAGGCCCTGCTGAAAGGATTGATGAGCCTCCAGGACAAGATCGCCGTCGAACCGGTGGGGCAGCGCAACCTCGTCAGTTTACCCTGGAGGAACCATGACCAAGCCGTCTGAGGCCGCCGAGCGATTGAAAGCGAAATTCGGAGAAGCGATCCTGAGCGTCAGTGAATTCAGGGGTGAGGTAAACGTCACCGTGGGCAAAAACGCCATCCGGGATATCCTTCTCTTTCTCAAAAACAGCGACGACCTCCGCTATGACCTCCTGATTGATCTCTGCGGCGTTGATTACTGCGGCGACGATCCCCGGTTTGAAATCGTTTACCTGCTCCATTCCCTGCCAAACAACAACCATCTCCGCATAAAAACAAGGCTTCGCGAAAACGAGACCATTGACACGGTGAGCGACGTCTGGAAGGCGGCGGACTGGATGGAGCGGGAAATCTATGACATGCTGGGGATATCATTCAACAACCATCCTGATCTCAGGCGGATCCTCCTGGTGGATGACTTCAGCGGCCATCCGCTGAAGAAGGACTTCCCCCTGGAAGGCCCCGATTTCGACAAGCCCTTCACGGTACAATTGGAAGAAGAAACCAGAACGGACAAAGGATTCAATGGCTGAAACCCGCACCATGACGATCAATATGGGTCCGCAGCACCCGGCGACACACGGGGTGCTGCGACTGCTCCTCGAACTGGACGGTGAAATAATCACCAAGGTCGTCCCCCACATCGGCTATCTGCACCGCGGCGTGGAAAAGCTTTCAGAATCAATGACCTATCCGCAAGCCCTGACGCTTACGGATCGTCTGGATTACACGAGCGCCCTTTCCAACAACTTAGCCTATTGCCTTGCGGTCGAAAAATTGCTTGACCTAAAAATTCCAAAACGGGCACAGTACCTGCGGGTGCTTCTTGCCGAGCTCCAGCGGCTGGCCGCTCACCTCCTCTGGGTGGCGACACACGCCCTTGATATGGGAGCGATGACCGTCCTTTTTTATGCCTTCCGGGAACGCGAAACGATTCTCGGCATGCTGGAGCAGGTCACGGGAGCCAGGCTGACGCCGAGTTTCGTCAGAATCGGCGGACTTGCCAAGGACATTCCCGACGGTTTTGCCGCTGAGGTGCGGGCATTCGTGGAGGATTTCCCCCGGAGGATAGACGAATACGAGACACTCCTCACGGACAACATCATCTGGAAAAAACGGACCCAGAACATTGCTCCGATGTCCGCGGACGAAGCGGTAAACTACGGTGTAACGGGCCCCGTCCTTCGGGCCTGCGGCGTCAACTACGATGTGAGAAAGGCCTATCCCTACTCCGGCTACGACGAATTCGATTTTGAAATTCCTCTCGGCGAACGCGGCGATGTCTATGATCGGTACGTGGTTCGCCTTAAGGAGATGAGGCAGTCCAATAGGATCATTGATCAGGCAATCAATAACCTGCCGACAGGACCCATCCTGGCTGATTCTGCCTTTGCGGTCCCCCCGGACAAGGAAGCGGTGGGGAAGGACATTGCCGCCCTGATACGGCATTTCAAAATTGCACAAGAAGGCTTTGAGACTCCCCGCGGGGAGGTATACGCATCAATCGAATCGTCAAAGGGCGAACTGGGGTTCTACGTGGTGAGCGACGGCTCGAACAAACCGTTCCGCATGAGGATCAGGCCGCCCTCTTTCATCAACCTCGGCGCGCTGCCGAAGATGATCGAGGGGCAGATGGTGGCGGACGTAGTGGCAGCCATAGGCAGCATTGATATTGTGTTGGGCGAGATAGACAGATAGGGAGTTATGGGAACCGTACTTTTCAGCACCTGGCAGGATGAACTGGTGGACAACCGGGGCAAGGGTGAGAAGGATCTCAAAGATCCGGGCACCATCAAGCTTCCCGATGAATTCATGAAGGGCGAGCGCATCAAGGCCTTCATGGGGTGGGACGGCATCGTCCTTCGCGACGCAGACGTGGATATTGTCGGCATGTGCGCCGAGTACGCGGCAGCGGTACAGAAGGAGTCCTGCGGAAAATGCTTCCCCTGCCGGATCGGCACTAGGGTTGTCCGGGATCTGTTGCGGAAAATCGCCGATGGCCAGGGACGACCGGAGCACCCGGCAAAGATACGGGAACTCTCTCTCAATATCCGGGAGGGCTCCAAATGTTCTATCGGGCAAACGGGGCTTACCCCTATCCTCCACGCGCTGGAACATTTTTCTGATGCATTCTCCCGTGCCATTGCAGACGGCAGGAAAGCCGCCGCAGGCAAATACCGGGCCGCCGTGACCGCCCCCTGCATGAGCGTATGCCCCAGCAGCCTGAACATCCCCCGGTACATAGAAGACATCAGCGAAGGGAAATACGGTGCGTCGCTTGCCGCCATCCGGTGCGACACCTGTCTCCCCGGCACCCTGGGGAGGGTATGCGTGCGCCCCTGCGAGTCCAACTGCCGCAGGGCCAACATTGACGAAGCGATTGCCATTAAATATCTCAAGCGGTTCGTTGCCGACTACGAAATCGAAAAAAGGAAGCCGCACCACACCGACCGGAAAGCGCCGACGAACAAGAAGGTCGCCGTCATCGGCGCCGGCCCCGCAGGTCTTTCCTGCGCCTACTACCTTGGCCTCAAGGGATACGGCGTGACGATCTTCGAACGCCTCCCTGAACCGGGAGGGATGGCGGCGGTGGGTATTCCCGATTACCGCCTGCCCCGCGATATCCTGCAGCGAGAAGCGGATATCGTCAAGGAAGCGGGAGTGGAAATCCGCTATAACGTCACGGTGGGAAAGGAGGTGACCCTCACGGAACTCCAGAGCGGCTATGACGCGATCTTTATCGGCGTCGGCGCACAGGGAAGTTCCCCTATGGGCGTGGAGGGGGAGGATGAAGGATATCGGGGTTTCATTCCCGGCGTCAAATACCTGCTCGACATAAATATGGGAAAAGATCCCTATCCGGAAGGCAAGAAAGTCGTCGTGGTAGGCGGCGGGAATGTGGCGATTGACTGCGTGCGCTCTTCATTCCGCATCGGCAAGAGCGACGTCAATTTGGTGTACCGCCGGACAAAGAAGGAAATGCCCGCCGATCCCGTGGAGATTAAGGATGCGGAGGAAGAAAACGTCAATTTCCATTACCTCTGCAATCCCAAACGGATCATTGCGACGGCAGGCACGGTCACCGGGGTGGAATGCATCCGGATGGAACTGGGAGAGCCGGACGAGAGCGGCAGAAGAAGACCGGTGCCGGTGCAGGGTTCGGAGTTCGTCATCGAAACGGATATCCTCATACCGGCCATCGGCCAAATGATTGATCTCTCGTTCCTGGAAGAAAAGACGGGCGTAGAAATAACCAAAAAGAATACGATCTTCATTGACCCGAATACCTTTGAGACATCCCGAAAGGGGATTTTTTCGGCGGGGGACTGCGTAACCGGTCCCGACGTGCTGGTGCGCGCCGGCGGCAACGGCAGACGCGCCGCGGATAAGATAGACAGCTACCTCCAGGGCATGGACCCGGAACCTTCCCTGGAGGAACGCTTCAACAGCCTTTTCGCCGCCATCAAGGTATACAATAAAAACGAAAAACTCGGCATCCCCGGCGGCCGACATACGATACACCTGCGCATGCTTCCTCCCGACTTAAGAAAACTGACGTTCGCAGAAGTGGAGGAGGGGTTCAAAACCAACGAAGCCTTACGTGAAGCGGCGCGGTGTCTCCGCTGCTACCGGATCGGAATGATTGCAACCGCCTGATGACCAAGGGACAACCATGATAACGTTAACAATCAACGGCAAAAAGATAGAAACCCGCGCGGGAAAAACCATCCTGGAAGCGGCGCGGGATAACGGCATTGACATACCGACCCTCTGTTATCATGAACATCTTCTGCCCATAGGCTCATGCCGGCTTTGCATTGTTCAGGTGGAAGGGTACGACAAGCCTGTCACCTCCTGTACCACCCCTGCCCTGGACGGAATTTCCGTCACCACGCAATCCGACGCCCTTTTCCGCATGCGGAGGGAATTTCTCCAGTTGATTCTGAGCTACCATCCCCTTGATTGCCCCCAGTGCGATAAGGGCGGGGAGTGCAAACTCCAGGATCTTGTGTACGCGCACGGAATAGAAAAAGTTGAATACGCGGTAAGTCGTGAGGGAAAGGCGGAGGCCTATGCCACGCCCCTGATACGGTACTGGGAAAATCGGTGCGTTCTGTGCGGCAGGTGCTTTCGCGCATGCCGCGAGATATCCGGAAGAGAGGCGATTGATATCGAGGGAAGCGGCTGCGATGCGCGGGTCTCCGCAGTCAACAGAGAAGACTGCATATCGTGCGGCGAATGCATCTCCCTGTGCCCCGTGGGCGCCCTCACGGAACGCATAAGCCCCATAAAGAAGAGGCCCTGGCAGGACGAACGCACGGAAACCACCTGCCCCCACTGTGGATTCGGCTGCCAGATCGGGCTCGATGTGTTTGAAGGACGGTACATCAGCAAGGTAATCACGAACAGCGCGACGGAACCAAACCAGAGCTCCCTGTGTGTGCGGGGCAGGTTTGGGTATGACTTTGCCAACAGCGAAACGATTCTTCGCACTCCCCGTCTTTTAGTCGGCAACAATCAGAGGTCATGCGATCTCAGAGACGCCGTAACCTTTACCGCTGAACATCTCAAGAAACTCCGTGCTGCGGAAAAAGAGATGGGGTGCATAGTCTCCCCGCGTTCAACAAACGAGGAAATATACCTTGTTTCGCAAATCGCAAAGCTCCTGGGAAACTGTCCTGTCGGATCATCCGCGTACTATCATACGGGAAAAGTGCTGGACGCCATGGGACAAACGGGACTGCCCCGCACCTTTAACTATGGGACGCTTGCCGAATGCGACCTCGTAATCGCCGCCGGCGCCGGTCTCCTGGCCAACAACCATCTCCTGGCCAACAAGGCGCGGGAAGCCGTCAAAAACATCGGCGCCAAGATCATCGTCATTGATCCCCTTCCCACACCGCTCACCCGCATTGCCGATGCCTGGCTGCAAATTGAACCGGGAACGGATGCCTGCCTGTTCAACTCCATTTCCGGCAGATTGATCGCAGAGGGAAAACACGCCCGGGAAGCGGAGGAGCTGGAAGGATTCCCCGATTATGCCGCCTCGCTCAAGGCATACGGGAAAGATCATGCCCCTGCCGTCTGCGGCTTGAGCGTTGAGGCCTTTGAAAAGGCCTATTCCCTCGTCGGCAACGCCACGCGGACAGGCGTCATTTTCGGTTCAGGAATCAGCGCTACAGATGAGAGCATGGCGTCATTGCTCAATTTCTGTCTGCTGAAAAACCTGCAGAGGGGGGGCGTCGTCATGCCGGTTTCACTGCAGGCCAATGCCCTTGGCGCCGCAACAGTTGGGGGAGGCATCGTGCCTGCCCATGAAATTCTCCTCAATCCCGGACTTGCGGGGCTCCTCATTTTCGAGGACAACCCCTTCGTCTATCTGGATGGAACGCCTCTGCGGAACAATTTGTCCAAGCTGGATTTCCTGGCGCTTTGTGATGCCCTGCCTTCACCGCTCCTGGACCTTGCGCATGTGGTCGTTCCCTCCTCAACGTTCGCCCAAAAAAACGGCACCTTTATCTCCGGTGACGGAACGGTAAGAGAACTGCGCCAGGCGACAGGCGCCACCTCGAGGGGGTTTGAGTTCTTACGGCTCCTCCTCCATAAGCTGGGAGGCGTTCTCTATGCGTCGCCGCAACACGTCAACGAAACCATAGCAACCAACGGCGTACTGGAAAAGTCGGGTTGCAGACTAAAGACCGCCGCCGGCAGCATGAAGGAAGGGTTCATTGTTCGGCAGTCCCCACGCACTCAGGCAGCACCGGTGGAAAAGCCCTACAAGCTCATTCTGCGCGATCTCTTTATCAGCGACTATCTCGTGAGCAGGAATTCCTATGCAAAGGGCATTGACTTGGTTTATAAAGACGCTCTCTATATTTCCCCGGAAGACGCCTCGGCCCTCAGCGTAGAGAACGGTGATCTCCTCGTCATCGAGAACGACCTCGGTTCGTCCGCCCGATCCGTAACCGTGAAAGAAGGTCTCAAAAAAGGGGTCTTGGAGGGCGTGCTTTTTAAAGAGAGACAGAATTTCTTAAAGCTCACTGCGGCTCCGACGAAAGTTATCTCTGTCTCACTGACTAAAGGTTGACGACTCCGTAAAACGTCCGGATGCTGCGTTACGCTTCATCCTTCGTCGCTGCAGCGTACACAGAAGTACGCCTCACTCCTCAGGCTTCGCGTGCCCTGCCTGCGGAGCTTTTTACGAAGCCGTCCTGAAATTAAGGGTAGAACTATGGAAACGCTATATTTCGTTCTGGAATCCCTGATAAAAAACATCGTGGTCATCGCCTGCTTGATGCTTTTTGTCGCCTACCTCACGCTCGCGGAACGGAAGATTTTAGGTTATATCCAGGTGCGGGTGGGACCGAACCGTGTCGGGCCGTTCGGCATATGGCAGCCCATCGCGGACGGCATTAAGTCCTTCTTCAAGGAAGACGTGATTCCCCTGAATGCGGACAAGCCCATCTATATCCTTGCTCCGATGATTTCCTTCTTTACCGCTCTTTCCATGTTCGCCCTGATTCCCTTCGGGGACAAAATATATCTCTTCGGCAGAGAAATAAAACTCGTTATCGCCGACGTTGATGTGGGGATTTTATATATATTTGCCCTGGGGACGCTCGGTGAATACGGCATCGTCCTCGGCGGATGGTCTTCCGGGAACAAATACGGCATTCTGGGCTCGCTCCGGGCCGCGGCTCAGATGATCAGCTATGAAGTCGCCCTCGGCATCATTCTCATGGGCACTATCATCCTGGCCGGTTCGCTCAGGCTGACCGAGATCGTGCAGGCGCAGCGAAACACCTGGTTCATCGTGTATCAGCCCTTCGCGTTTCTGCTCTATGTTGTCGCCGCTCTTGCCGAAATAAACAGAACGCCCTTCGACATGCCGGAATCGGAAAGCGAGCTTGCCTGCGGATTCAATATAGAATACAGCAGCATGAAATTCGCCCTTTTTATGATTGCCGAGTATGCCCACCTGGTGACGGTTGCGGCGCTCTGCACCACGTTCTTTCTCGGCGGCTGGTTGGGACCAGTGCTTCCGGGACCGGTGTGGTTTATCCTCAAAACGCTGGTCATGATATTCGTCTTTATCTGGATACGGGGCACCTTCCCGCGGCTGCGCTACGATCACATCATGAAATTCGGATGGAAAGTGCTTTTCCCGCTGGCGCTCCTGAACCTCGTGATTACCGCTTTCTTTGCCACGCTTTCGTAAGGTGATGAAATGATTCTTCCGCTTCTGAAAGGGTTGTTGCTGACATTAAAGAGATTCTTCTCAAAACCGGTCACCATCAGGTATCCGGAAGAACGGCGCCCTATCGCGGCGCGTTGGCGCGGAATCCACTATTTTGAAAAGAACAACCGGGGAGAAACCCTCTGCGTAGCCTGCGGCCTGTGCGTAGCCGCCTGTCCCTCTCACTGCATAAGCCTCGAAATACGGGAGAAGGAAGACGGTTCGCGCTACCCGGCAAAATACGAAATTGATGCCTTACGGTGCATATTCTGCGGCTACTGCCAGGAGGCGTGTCCCGTCAATGCCATTAAACTCGGGCAGGACTACGAGTACGTGCACTACAACCGAAAGGATTTTCTGCTTACGAAAGAAAAGCTCCTGTCCATGAAACGATAAGGGGAACTAACAGGGAATGACAATGGATTTTTCATGGTTTAAATGGTTGATGTTCATCGTGGCGGCTGCGCTTTCCATCGTCGGCTCACTCATGATGGTTACCAGGAGGAACGCCATCCACAGCGCTCTGTGGATGATCGCCACGTTTATCGCCATCGCCGTCATCTATGTGATGCAAAACGCCCAGTTCATCGCCATCGCGCAGATCATGGTCTATGCCGGCGCCATCATGATGCTGATCCTTTTCGTCATTATGCTCGTTAACCTGGAAAAAGACAGCGTCCCGGAAAGGAAATTTTCTTCCCGAAAGTTCACCGGGGCAGTCATTACCATCATGCTATTCTTTGAAATACTGGTTATCGCCACGGCATACCAGATAACGGGGAGAGAGGCCGTTTATTCGGCCAGTATGCTGGAGCGTACCGGTAACGTCAGGGTCATGGGCAGCCTGCTCTACGGCCAGTATTTGTTCCCCTTCGAACTCGCATCCATACTCCTGCTCATCGGCATTGTTGGCGCCGTCATCCTGGCGAAGAGAAAAAAAGAATAAGAGAGGAAACGAACATGCTCCAAGACATCCCCCACGGCTTCTATTTTATCTTGAGCGGCATACTCTTTACGATCGGTGCCATCGGCGCAATCACGAGAAGAAACGCCATCGTCATATTCATGTGCATCGAATTGATGCTGAACGCCGTAAATCTGGCATTCATCACGGCGGGCAATGCTCTTTCCTCCATGGATGGCGCCGTATTCGTTTTTTTTATCATGACCGTTGCCGCCGTCGAGGCCGCCGTGGGATTGGCCATATTCATAACAATCTTCCGGCTCAAAGGCACCATCAACGCCGATGAAGTGAATCTTTTGAAAGGTTAACGGATGGCAGACTATATCTGGCTCATACCCTTCTTCCCGGCAGTCGGTTTTCTCATCAACGGATTATCCTGCAATAAAACGTCGAAGACGTTTGTTTCCTGGGTCGCCTGTGGCGCACTGTTTTTCTCCTTCCTGGTATCGGCGGCAATCTTCGTGAATTTTCTCCAGCTACCCGCGGAGGGCCGTATCTTCGAGAAGGACGTTTTCGACTGGATCGTTTCGGGCGAGCTGGCGGTGCGGATGGGGTTTAAGATTGACGCCCTCTCCGTGATCATGTGCCTCGTCGTCACGGGAGTCGGGTTTCTCATCCATGTGTACTCCGTGGGCTACATGCACGATGATCCGGGCTTTACCCGCTACTTCACCTATCTGAACCTTTTCGTTTTCATGATGCTCCTGCTGGTCACGGGCAACAACCTGCTCCTGATGTTTGTGGGGTGGGAAGGCGTGGGCCTGTGTTCCTATCTGCTCATCGGTTTCTGGTATGAAAAGGATTCCGCGTCCAACGCGGGAAAGAAAGCATTCATCGTCAACCGGATCGGCGATTTCGGGTTCCTGCTGGGGATATTCCTCCTTTTTGTAAGCCTCGGAACGCAGGGTGTATGGACGCTGAAATTCTCCGAAATTCAGCCGAATGCCCACCTCCTGAGCGTTCCCCTTGCGACGGCGATCACGATGTTGTTTTTCGTGGGCGCCGTGGGCAAATCGGCCCAGATTCCCCTGTACGTGTGGTTGCCTGACGCCATGGAGGGTCCAACTCCCGTCAGTTCCCTGATCCATGCCGCAACCATGGTAACCGCGGGTGTTTACATGATTGCGCGGCTGAACTTTCTCTATTCGATGGCTCCCGACACCCTGTTCGTCGTTGCCCTGATCGGCGCGCTCACGGCCATCTTTGCCGCCTCTATCGGCTTCGCCCAGTATGACATCAAAAAGGTGCTTGCCTATTCCACAATCAGCCAGTTGGGCTACATGTTCGTCGGCGTGGGCGTGGGCGCCTACGCGGCGGGTATTTTCCATCTCATGACCCATGCCTTCTTCAAGGGCCTGCTGTTTCTCGGCGCGGGCAGCGTCATGCACGCCATGAGCGGCGAACTGGACATGAGGAACATGGGCGGCTTGCGGAAAAAGATCCCCATTACCTACTGGACATTTTTCATCGCCTGCCTCGCCATCGCCGGCATCCCCGGCCTGTCGGGATTTTTCAGCAAGGACGAAATTCTGTGGAAGGCCTTCAGTTCGCCTCACGGCCATCCCGGCATCTGGCTCTTGGGCACCGTGGCCGCCGGCATGACTGCGTTTTACATGTTTCGACTCCTGTTCCGCACCTTCTTCGGGGAGTGCCGGGCGTCGGATGAGGTAAAACACCACATTCACGAGTCGCCGAAAATCATGACCGTGCCGCTCATAATACTGGCGGCGCTGTCCATTGCGGGCGGCTACCTTGGGGTCCCCCATATCCTGGGCGGCGGCAACCGCATCGAACGTTTCCTCGAACCCGTCCTGGGGCCGCCCCAGCATGCCGTGGCAACTCGGGATATGAGTATCACGGCAAGCGCCTGGGCCTCCGTGGGGGCGGAAGAAGCCGCGGGCGGCGGCTCACTGGAGCTTATCCTGATGGCGACATCGGTGCTCATCGGCCTTTTCGGCATCTATCTGGCCTATTTGTTCTATGTGAAAAATCCGGAATTACCCAAGCGTTTCACAGAACGGTTCCGCAGTCTCTACCGCGTCGTCAACCACAAGTATTATGTTGACGAGTTCTATGAAGCCATCTTTGTCCGAGGCCTTCTGAAAGTGGGGGGCGGTCTTATGCGCGTCGTTGATGACGGCATGATCGAAGGCTCCGTTAACGGGACGGGTTCCCTGATGAAGCGCATGGGCGGCATCATACGATTGATCGAGACCGGTTATGTTCAGGCGTACGCCTTTGGGATCATTGTGGGTGCGATCTTTGTGGCCGGTTATCTGATTATGAAACCAATCATGTAAACTTGAGGCGCGGTACTCGTTATGACCGATATGAACTTCCCGTTTCTGAGCGTTCTGATATTTTTCCCTCTCCTGGGGGCGATTGCGCTGTTTTTCGCAGATCGGAAACAGGTGCGGTTTATTAGAATATTCACGCTCGTCTGGACCCTGCTGGAATTTGCCGTATCCCTGCCGCTCTATTGGTATTTTGATGAAACATGGAACGGCATACAGTTTCTGGAAAGGATGGATTGGTTTCCCGAGTGGGGGGTGAGTTATCTGCTGGGCATAGACGGCATCAGTCTCCTTCTCATCCTGCTCACCACCTTCCTTACCGTCCTCTGCGTGCTGTGTTCCTGGAAGGCTATCGAACAGCACGTCAAGGAGTACCATATAACCTTTCTCTTCCTCGAAATGGCCATGATCGGCGCCCTCTCGGCCCTCGATCTGGTACTGTTTTATATCTTCTGGGAACTGATGCTCGTCCCCATGTACCTGCTGATCGGCATATGGGGCGGACCGAAGCGCATATACGCGGCGATAAAGTTCTTCCTCTACACCATGGCGGGAAGCGTGCTCATGCTCGTTGCCATCCTGGCGCTCTATTTCCACTACCACCATGAAACCGGCATCTATACCTTCAACGTACTGGAACTGTACAAGGCGAACATTCCGCTTCTGAAGCAGTACTGGCTCTTCGCGGCCTTTGCCTTTTCCTTTGCCATCAAGGTGCCTATGTTCCCGTTTCATACTTGGCTTCCCGACGCCCATACGGAAGCGCCTACCGCAGGCAGCGTGATCCTCGCCGGGGTGCTTCTGAAAATGGGAACGTACGGATTCTTGCGGTTTGCCATTCCCCTGTTCCCGGCCGCCGCGTTCGCCGCCGTCCCGCTCATCTCGATCCTCGCCATCGGGGGAATCATCTACGGCGCGATCATGTGCCTCATGCAGACGGACGTGAAAAGGCTTATCGCCTACTCTTCCGTAAGTCATCTGGGCTACGTGATGCTCGGCATGTTCGCGTTTAACCTCCAGGGACTGGAAGGCAGCATCTATCAGATGCTCAATCACGGCATCAGCACCGGCGGATTGTTCCTTATCGTGGGCATGATTTACGAACGGCGTCATACGAGGATGATTGCCGATTTCGGCGGCCTGTCGAAACCCATGCCGGTGTTCGCGGCGTTTTTCATGATCATCACCCTGTCTTCCATCGCTCTTCCCGGAACAAACGGTTTTGTGGGAGAATTTCTCATCCTGCTGGGCGCGTTCCGAAGCAACATGGTCTATGGAATTCTCGCCACAACGGGCGTTGTGCTGGGAGCGGCATACATGCTGTGGATGTTCCAGCGGGTGATGTTCGGCCAGGTGAAAAAAGAGGAGAACCGGAAGCTCCTCGATGTGGACAAGCGGGAAGCGGTTATTCTCTGCACGATCGTTCTGTTCGTATTCCTCATGGGTCTCTATCCCAAGATGTTCTTCAAGAAAATGGATGCAACCGCAGCGGGATACCTTGAATACGTCAAAGGCAGAAACGCATTTTATTCCCTGGCAACAGCCGATCAGAAAACGACGGAAATGCCGCTCCTGGCGTATGCGGCAAAGCCTACAACAGATAAGGGGTATTGATTTATGGTGGTAACTATTCCCGAATTCGCCTTCCGATGGATAATCCCCGAGATTATTGTCGCCGTCTGTGCCCTCGCCGTCCTCCTCATAGAGGTATTCAGCGGCACGCGGAATTCGAGGCGTTTCTCCGCCTTTCTGGCCCTGTTCGGCGCGTGTCTGGCGCTGTACGTTACGCTCGCTCTATGGAATCAACAAGAAGACATCTTTTACAATCTCTATACCATTGACGACTTCGGCACCTTCTTCAAGGTCGTCTTCCTCGTCATCACCGCGCTGATCACCATTCTGTCTCTCCGCTACACGGAGAGGGGTGAGATACCTTTCGGCGAGTACTATGCCCTCCTGCTGTTCGGCTTACTGGGCATGATGATTATGGTGTCGTCCAACAATTTCATCACTATTTTCGTGGGACTGGAGATCATGTCCATTTCCCTATACGTCCTGTGCGGCCTACTCGCCGGGAATCTCAAATCTGCGGAGGCCTCATTCAAATATTTCCTCCTCGGGGCCTTTGCCACGGCATTTCTCCTGTACGGCATGGCATTCGTCTATGCCACCACGGGCTCCCTCGATATAGCGGAAATTGCCGATTACGTTCTTTCCGGTGATTTCTATCTCACCCCCATGTTTATGGCGGGGATCGCATTCCTTATCGCCGGATTCGGCTTCAAGACCGCCTCGGTTCCGTTCCACATGTGGACACCGGACGTATATGAGGGCGCGCCTACTCCCGTAACCGCGTTCATGGCAACGGGCGTAAAGGCGGCCTCGTTCGGAGCATTCTTGCGGGTGTTTTACACGGCCCTTCTTCCCTTTATGGAGGGCTGGTCGGGAATCCTCTGGGTTATTGCCGTTTTGACCATGACCGTGGGGAATATAACCGCCCTGGTGCAGGATAACGTCAAGAGGATGCTTGCCTACTCCAGCATCGCGCATGCCGGGTATATCCTTATCGCCCTGGTTACGGGTGACCGGGCGCTCTCGTCGAGCGTTCTCTATTACCTGATGGCCTATACCTTCATGAACATCGGCGCCTTTACGGTTGTGATTCTCCTGGGGAAAAAAGGTGAAGAAAATACCGACATAGAACACTACGCGGGGCTTGCGAAGCGTTATCCGTTTCTCGCATTCTGCATGAGTATTTTTCTGCTGTCCCTCGCCGGTTTTCCCCCGCTTGCCGGTTTCATGGGAAAGTTTTACGTCTTCAGCGCCGCCGTTAAAGCGGAATACTACGGGCTTGCCGTGATCGGCGTGCTGAACAGCGCGGTTGCCTTCTATTACTACCTGCGCGTCATGATGTATATGTATTTCCGCGAATCGGAAATGCCATCGGAGGAAATCAATCTCTCGTTCGCATATATGCTGGTTATCGTAATCAGCGCCTGGGCTCTTATCCACATGGGAATATTTCCTCGGGATTTTCTCCTTCTCGCACGGAAATCAGTAGATATATTCATATAAGTCATGTATGAGGCCGGAAGGGACGTTCTTTTCCCGCCGTGAACTATCAGCTACTGAAAAAAAGAGGGGGGTATTATGAGCACACCATTGCATTGCCCGGGCTTTGAACTCTTTAAAAACCTTAAATCCTTTACCTGCAAGTGTCCAAACTGCGGCAAGGAGGCGGAGATATTTTCCGACGAGTTTAACAAAAAACACTTCTGTAAGGGATGTAAACTGGAAATAGATTTTACCAAATGTATCCCACAGGCGACCGGAGCGTCCTAAAGGCTGCTCCTCCTGAAAAATTATGTTGATGAGAAAAAGACCATGAGTTTTGTGGTCTTTTTTTGCCACTGCGGCATTCCCGCGCGCATTCTCCTAAACAGGCTGCCGGGAATGCGCCCGCTACCGGATTTTACCGGATTGCAGCCGCGGGGAAAACGATCATGGCGCTAAACCGAAGGAGAACGAAGGAATGGAAACTGTAAACGCTGATCTATTGACGGACTTCACCCCTGAGCTGATACTCAAGCTGGACGGGATTATCAAAAGATACAAGGGGAAGGCGGGAGGATTGATACCCGTCCTGGAAGAAACACAGGTCCTGCTCGGCTATTTGCCGATTGCCGTCCAGAAGAGGATCGCCGCCGGCTTGAACCTCCCCCCGAGCAGGGTATACGGGGTTGTCACCTTCTACTCCTTTTTCACGATGAAGCCCCGGGGCAAGCATACGGTGCGCGTGTGCCTGGGAACCGCCTGCTACGTCCGTGGAGGAAAAGCCCTGTCCGAAACACTCAGGAAAGAGTTCGACGTGGAGGAAGGTGAAACCACCTCCGACAGGCTTTTTACCTATGAAACGGTGAGATGCCTCGGCGCCTGTGGCCTGGGTCCGGTTCTGGTCGTGGACGACGATGTCCATGGCAGGATGAAACCATCAAAAGTCAGGGAGATCCTGAGCCACTATTCGACGGAGAGTTAGAGGAAGGTGTTCATGGCAAAATTACGCATAGAGGACCTAAAAAATATCAGGGAAAGCACCCGTGCCGCTATGTCTCTGAGAGTGGAAATGCCCCCGCTCAAGGGCAAACCCGGCGTCTCAGACAGGGCATCCGGCAAGGATTTACTGATCTGCGGAGGGACGGGTTGTCATGCTTCTGGCAGCCTTGGCGTCAAAAAGGCCCTGATTGCGGAATTGGAGAAGAGGGGTCTCTCCGATGCGATAACGGTCGTAGAAACCGGTTGCAACGGATTTTGCGCCATGGGACCGATCATGGTTGTCTATCCGGAAGGCGTCATTTACATGCTGGTCAGCCCTGCGGATATCCCCGAGCTGGTTGAGGAGCATTTCGTCAAGGGCGGCATGCTCCAGAGACTACTCTACCGGGAACCGTCAACGGGGGTTGTGATCCCTATCATGCAGGAGATTCCCTTTTTCGCCCTGCAGGAGCTCCGTGTTTTAAGGAACAGGGGGTTGATTGATCCCGAAAAAATTGAGGAATACATCGCCCGGGACGGTTATAGGGGCATGGCCAAGGCGCTCTCGGAAATGGCCCCGGCGCAGATCGTCAAGGAGGTCCTCGACTCCGGTCTCCGGGGGCGGGGCGGCGCCGGTTTTCCGACGGGCCTCAAGTGGCAGTTTGCCGCCGCATCCCCCGGGGACGTCAAGTACGTCATCTGCAACGCCGACGAGGGAGACCCCGGCGCCTTCATGGACCGCAGCGTCCTGGAAGCCGACCCCCATGCGGTTTTAGAAGGCATGGTGATCGCGGCCATGGCCATCGGCGCCCACCAGGGCTACATCTACTGCCGGGCCGAGTATCCCCTCGCCATCCATCGCCTGAATATCGCCATCGCCCAATCCAAGGAGAACGGACTTCTCGGCAAGAACATCCTGGGCACCGGCTTCGACTTCGATCTTGAGATCTACCAGGGCGCCGGGGCCTTCGTCTGCGGCGAGGAAACGGCGCTGATGACCTCCATTGAGGGTAAACGCGGCATGCCGCGACCGCGCCCCCCCTTCCCTGCCGTTGCCGGCCTCTGGCAGAAACCTTCCATCCTGAACAACGTGGAGACATTGGCCAATATCGGTCAGATCATCCTCCGGGGCGGCGCGTGGTACGCCGGCGTGGGCACAGAGAAGAGCAAGGGTACCAAGGTCTTCGCCCTTACCGGCGACGTAAACAACGTCGGCCTGGTGGAAGTTCCCATGGGAACGAAGCTGGGCGCCATCATCCACGACATCGGCGGCGGCGTCCCCCACGGAAAGAAATTCAAGGCCGCGCAGTTGGGCGGACCCTCCGGGGGCTGCATCCCCATCCAGCATCTCAATGCCCCGGTTGACTACGAAACAGTCGCTGAACTGGGCGCCATAATGGGCTCCGGCGGCCTTATCGTCATGAACGAAGAGAAGTGCGCCGTTGATATGGCCCGTTTCTTTATGGATTTCTGCCGGGACGAATCCTGCGGCAAGTGCACGCCCTGCCGCGAGGGCACCAAGAGAATGCTGCAGATACTCACCAACATCACCGAGGGCAAGGGCAGAGAAGGCGATATTGAACTGCTCGAAGAGATGGCCGTGATCATCAAGAATGCCTCTCTCTGCGGTCTCGGACAGACGGCGCCAAACCCCGTTCTGAGTACGATCCGCTACTTCAGGAAAGAATACGAGGATCACATCCGGAAGCATCACTGCGCGGCGGCTGTATGCGCGGCGTTGTTCAAATCGCCCTGCCAGCATACCTGCCCGGTCGAGATGGATATCCCCGCCTACATCGCCCTGATCAGGTCGGGACGGTTGGAGGATGCCTACCGCGTCCTGCTCAGGAACAATCCCTTTCCCTCGGTCTGCGGCCGCGTGTGCGACCACAAGTGTCAATCCAACTGTCGGCGCGGCAAGACGGACGAACCTCTCGCCATCAAATTCCTGAAGCGCTTCATCACGGATGGCGCGGCCAGGCCGGAGATCACGCGGGCGCTGGTCACGCGGAAGGAGAAGATTGCGGTTATCGGCGCGGGGCCTTCCGGATTGACGGCGGCGCGCGATCTCGCGGTGCGCGGCTACACGGTTACGGTCTTCGAGGAACTCCCGGAGCCGGGCGGCATGCTTCGCTGGGCTATCCCCTCGTACCGTCTTCCCCGGGACATCCTCACCGATGAGATCAACGACGTGCGCGCCCTCGGCGTGAATATCATCTGCGACACCCGCGTGGGAATGGATATTCCCTTCGCGCGGATCGAACAGGAATATGACTATGTCTTCCTCGCTCCCGGCGCTCATAAGAGCCAGTTGATGGACATCGAGGGCGAAGACCTTCCCGGCGTCTATGGGGGCGTTGAATTTCTGCGGGATTTCAATCTGCACGAAAAAGACTGGCTGGCCGGCAAAAAATCGCTTGGCGCGAAGGTGGCCGTCGTCGGCGGCGGGAATTCCGCAATTGATGCCGCCCGCTTAGCCGTTCGTCTCGGCGCCGACGTTACCATTCTCTATCGTCGCCAACGCCAGGACATGCCGGCCGCAGAAGAAGAGATCACAGCGGCGGAAGAAGAAGGCGTCAATATCCAATATCTGGTCGCCCCCCTCAAAATCGCACAGGAGAACGGCACGGTAACCGGCATCACCTGTCGGCGGATGAAACTTGGCGATTTTGACCAGAGCGGCCGGAAGCGACCCATTCCCATCGAGGGTTCGGATTTCACACTCGGCGTGAATTCGGTGATCGCTGCAATCGGACAGACATCCGACATGGGCTTCATCCCCCGTGACAGCGGCATTACCATCAACAAACGGGATTGTTTCGTTCTTGCCGCGGACAGCCTCTCCCGGACGACGCGCGCCCGGTTTTACGCCGGCGGAGACGCAGTCACCGGACCGGACACCGTAATCGGCGCCATCGCCGCCGGACATCAGGCGGCCGGGGATATTGATGAAGCCATCCGGGAGGCCAACGGCGAGAAACCGTACGAACCGCCCCCGGAAGAGAAGATTGACATTCCGATGACCATTGACGAGGAAACGGTTGAATCTCCCCAGGTCAGAATGCCGGAGCTCCACGGCGCGGACAGAAAAAAATCCTTTAAAGAAGTAGAGCTCGGTTTTACGAGGGAAGAGGCCGTTCAGGAGGCCATGCGCTGCCTGCGCTGCGATATTGAAATCTAAATCCGGCGAGGCACAGAGATATCCTGATATTACTGTTGATAAAATAAGGAGTCCGCAATGGGGAATACGGTTTCTCTCACTATGGACGGGAAGGCGATTGAGGCTTCAGAGGATCAAACGATCCTTGAAGCGGCGCGGGAAAACGGCATTTACATCCCCACCCTGTGTCAGTATGCAGGGACGACCAACGTCGGGGCCTGCCGGGTTTGCCTCGTGGAAGTGGAGAAAGCACGGTCGCTGGTCGCTTCGTGCTGCATGCCTGTGAGCTCCGGCATGGTCATCCGGACGGACACGAAAGCCGTGCGCGATGCACAGCGGATGATTGTGGAATTCCTCTGGGCGTCCGGCGACCACAACTGCCTTGCCTGCGAGTCGAACGGGGCATGCGAACTGCAGGACCTCGTCTACTGGCTCGGCATTGAAAAACCGCGTTTCCCCATCGAACCTCCCGGCTATGCCGTGGAAAAAACAAATACGATGATCTCGCGGGATCTGAACAAGTGCATCCTCTGCGGACGCTGCGTGCGGGCATGCAATGAAATTCAGGTCAATGAAGTTCTCGATTTTGCCCGGCGCGGTTACCGCGCCAAGGTCGGCCCCGCCTTCGATGCCGACTACATCAACTCCGAATGTTATTTTTGCGGCGAGTGCGTTGATGCCTGCCCCGTCGGCGCCATAACGTTCGCACAGGCGCGATTTTCCGGCCGTCCCTGGGAGTTGAAAAAGACGCGGACGACCTGCACCTATTGCGGGGTGGGATGTCAAATGGACATCAATACCCACAACGGGAAGATTGTGAAGGTAACCGGCAACAGGAATTACGGCCTGCCGAATCAGGGCAGCCTGTGCGTCAAGGGAAAATTCGCCATTGATTTCGTGCAGCATCCCGACCGGCTGAAAACACCCCTGATCAGGAAAAACGGCATCCTCACGGAGGCGACCTGGGACGAGGCCTACGACCTTATCGCCAGAAATTTCAAGACGATAAAGGAAACTCACGGCCCGGACAGCATTGCGGGACTTGCGTCTGCTCGCTGCACGAACGAGGAAAACTACCTCTTCCAGAAGTTCATGCGAGCGGCAATCGGCACGAACAATGTAGACCACTGCGCCCGGCTCTGACACTCCGTTACCGTGGCCGGTCTGGCCGCAGCATTCGGCAGTGGCGCCATGACGAACTCCATCGCAGAGCTGGAGCACACGGAGCTGATTCTGGCCATCGGGACAAACACGACGGAAAACCATCCCGTCGCATCGGCGTACGTGAAGAGGGCCGTGCGCTCGCAGGCTGCAAAACTCATCGTCATTGATCCCCGGGAAATCACCCTCACCCGGTACGCAGACCTCTGGCTTCGCCAAAACCCCGGCACCGACGTGGCGCTCATCAACGGCTTGATGCACGTTATCATCGCTGAGAACTTATACGACAAGGATTACGTGGCAACCCGCACGGAAGGCTTTGACGACCTGAAAAAGGCGGTGAAAAAATACACGCCTCAGGAGATGGAAAAGATTACCGGCGTGAAGGCTAGCGACCTCGAAGCGGCTGCACGGATGTACGCCAAGGCTGGCAGGGCGGCCATACTCTACAGTATGGGGATAACCCAGCACATCAGCGGCACGGACAACGTCAAGTCCGTCGCCAACCTGGCAATGCTCTGCGGCAACGTGGGTATCGAGGGCGGTGGCGTCAACCCGCTCCGCGGCCAGAACAACGTTCAGGGGGCCTGCGACATGGGGGCGCTGCCCGACGTGTTCCCCGCCTATCAGAAGGTATCAAACGATGAGCTTAGGGAAAAATTCGCACGGGCCTGGAACGCCACTCTCCCCACGAAACCGGGTCTTACCGTTGTGGAAATGATGCACGCCGCAACGGAAGGAACCATCAAGGGCATGTACATCATGGGAGAAAATCCCCTGCTCTCCGACCCCGACCTTGCCCACGTGGAAACAGCGCTTCAGAAACTCGATTTCCTCGTCGTTCAGGATATCTTCCTCACCGAAACGGCGAAACGTGCTCACGTTGTTCTCCCCTCTGCCTGCTTTGCGGAGAAGGACGGCACCTTCACCAACACGGAACGGAGGGTGCAGCGTGTGCGCACGGTGGTCTCCGCTCCGGGGCTCGCGAAGCCGGATTGGGAAATCATCAGGGAACTTGCGAACCGCCTCGGTTATCCGATGAACTACACGTCGCCCGCTGAGATCATGGAGGAGATCAGAACGCTGACCCCCAGCTATGGCGGCATCACCTACGAACGGATAGAAAAGGAAGGCATCCAGTGGCCATGCCCGGATACCTCCCATCCGGGAACAACATTTATGCACCGCGATAAATTCACGCGCGGCTTGGGGCTCTTTCACGCCATTGACTACCGGCCTCCCGCCGAGATCCCCGACAGGGAATATCCATTTCTTCTCACGACCGGCCGCGTGCTCTATCACTACCACACAGGCACGATGACCCGTCTCTCGCCGGGGACAACCGAGCGCTGCCCCGAAAGCCTGGTGGAAATCAACCCGGAGGACGCGAAAAAGCTGGGCATCGAAAACGGCGGCATCGTCACGGTGACATCACGCCGCGGCACGGTAACGGCAAAAGCAGCCGTGACGGACCGTTCTCCGCGGGGAACGATATTCATGAACTTCCATTTCCGGGAGGCGGCCGTCAACCTGCTTACCAATCCTGCCCTCGATCACGTGGCAAAGATCCCGGAATACAAAGTCTGCGCGGTAAAGGTGGAACCAGCTTGAATTCATCAGCGAGCGCATTCCCCGCGGTTTGCCGCGGAGTAAGCGAGCGATTGAACCAAACATGAATAGCTCTGTTCAGACTGCAGGTCTGAACCAGCAAGAGAAAATAACTTGCTATGATTTTGTTATGCCTCTAAAGAGGAAGTGGCAAAAAAATATATTAGCTGAAGGATACACCGCGTGAGTCAGAACTCCTATCAAATTGCCGACGGTTCGGAGATCGCCGTTGTTGGGGGCGGACCGGCAGCAAGCTTTTTTTCCCTGTACCTCCTCCACTATGCCCGCGAACGGGGCATAACGCCCCGCATCACCCTTTACGACCAGCGCAACTTCGATGAACTGGGGCCAAAGGGCTGCAAGGGCTGCGCAGGCATACTTTCCTCCACCCTTATACGAAACCTGGCCGAACTCCATCTCGAACTGTCCAAAGAAATCATCCAGAACCCGATAGAAGGGTTCGCTGTCCACTCCCCCTACGCCACGATTGACATTATGAACCCCGAGGCGACGAGGATCGGCAGCGTTTACCGCGGCGGGGGACCGCGCAAATCTTCTTATGCCGAAAAAATCAGTTTCGACGGCTGGCTTCTGAAACAGGCCCAAAGCCGAGGGGTAACGGTGGAACACAGCGCCGTGTCGCAGATCAGCCTCGACTCCCCCAGGCCCCTCGTCGAGTCGGCGGGGAAGAAAGTGTCCTACGGCCTCGTGGTTCTGGCCACGGGGGTGAATGCAAAACCGATCCCCATTGCCGGGTCGGGATACGCGCCACCGGAAACGCGGATCATGGCCATGAACGAGCTTCATGCCGGCGCCGAGCAGGTAAATGCGTGCCTCGGGAACGTGGCCCACGCTTTTCTGCTGCCCCATTCGGGACTGATTTTCGGCACCCTGGTGCCGAAAGGTCCATTCATCAATGTCTCCGTGTTGGGCAGCGGAAAATATCCTGTTTCCGTTGCCGATTTCCTCAGGCATGATATCGTCCGGAGGATACTGCCCACGAATTATGAGCTGGCGTGCGGATGTCGTCCCCGTACCGCCGTCGGCTGCGCCAGAAACTATTACGGAGACAGATTTGTCGCCGTGGGTGACGCCGCCGTCTCTCGGCTTTACAAAGACGGCATCGGTTCCTCGCTGCTCACCGCCCGCGAAGCCGCTCGCACGGCGCTATTTCACGGCGTTTCACGCCATGACTTTGAACGCAACTACCGGCCTTTTTGCGATGCCCTGCATCGGGACAACCGCTGGGGACACATCCTCTTCTCTCTCAACGACATCACAAAGAACTCCCCTTTTTTTCTCGGAGCGCAGCAGCGGCTCATTGCCAACGAACAGAACAGCTCCGGCGGCGCAAGGCCCTTCACCAAGGCCGCATGGGGCATGTTCACCGGCAGCTACAGCTACCGGGACATCGCCCGGATGGCGCTTAACCCCGCCTCACAGTTCAGGCTCACCGGCGCTCTGCTCAAAGAGGGATTGAGACGCCTTACCGCCCGGCAATCATCTCCTCCACGACAGCTCTACGTGGGCACCAGAAAGGTGCTGATCCTGGGCAGCGGCTTCGGCGGAACCTATACGCTCAGGCACCTGGTGCGTTCCACGAACAAAAACGAAAACGTGGATATTACGCTCATAAGCGATGAAAATTTCTTCCTCTTCACCCCTCTCCTGCACGAGGTCGCCATGGGAGGCATAGAAACCCGTCACATCGCCTACCCTATCCGGCGGCTGCACTGGAGAGACAGGTTCACGTTCGTTCAGGCCGGGATAGAGAAAATAGACCTTGCCGGCCGTCGAGTGATCACCGCCGCCGGGCCGCTCGATTTCGACCGCCTTGTCATTTCCCTGGGCAGTGTGACGGACATGTCCGCCCTCAAGCTTGAAGGAGGGGGAACGGTCTTCACGCTGAAGACCCTGCATGACGCCATGCGCATGCGAAATCAGATCATTGATTGCTTCGAACAGGCAAGCATTGCGAAAGACCCGGAACGGCAGCGGCAGTGGCTTACCTTCGTCATCGTCGGCGGCGGGTACATCGGCGTACAGACCGTGACGGAGCTGAGAGATTTCATTTACGGCAACCTGCTCAAATACTACCGGGCGGTGGATTCAAACCTCATCAGGATAGTGCTGGTCGAATCGGAGCGGAAGATCGTAGCACGACTTCATGGGAAACTCGGCCAATACGTGATGGACCAGTTGCATCGCATGGGGATCGAAGTCAGAATGAATTCCATGGTAACCCGCGTAGGAGATGGATTCGCAGAGATTAACGGCAGCGAAGAGCTCCCCTCCTGCACCCTCATCTGGACTGCGGGCATGACCGCCAACCCGCTCATCGCAGAGCTGCCCGCGGAAAAAGACGGGCTCGGACGGGTGGTGGTCAATGAGTACATGGAAGTATCGGGCTTCCCCGGCGTATATGCCCTCGGCGACTGCTCCCACTTCGAAGATCCCATCTCCGCCCAGCCCATACCGCCGCGGGCCCACACGACGGTGCGCCAGGCGAAAGTGGTGGCGGAAAATATCCTGGCGGATATCCGGGGCACCGACCGGAAACCCTACCGTTACACGGATACCGGGGAAATCGTTTCCATCGGCGATTCGAAGGCCGTGTTCCGTTTCTTAGGCTTGCGGCTGTATGGCTTCCCCGCGCGCCTGATCTGGCTCGTGGCCTACTCCATGCTGGTTACCGGCAATTACAAGCGGGTGCAGATCATCATGGACTGGTTCTTATCCCTCATCTTCGGCCGCGACGTTACCTATCTCCGTCATATCAAGTAGATTCCCAACCCGCTGGTCATATCATCTTGCCAGCGGAATTATTGATGTTTCGAGTTAATTATGATAGAAATGCCGAATCAAATATCTCGGGGGTTCCATGACTAATATCCTGCTGATCGCAGCTCTCGCTTTCCAGATCGCCGCCTTAGTTTTCCTTTATCTCCTTTTAAGAAAAGCATCATACACTGATCCCTCCCTGCTTGCTTCCCGTCTTGATGCCTTCGAAAAGGCGCAGGAACGCACCGAGCGCGCGGTGAGAGAGGAAGTAGCCCGGAGCAGAGACGAATCCGCTCAGGGAGCAAAGCAACTACGGGAAGAGGTCGTGGCGACACTCAGCGGCATCTCCGAGATGATGGCCAAGACAATGAAAGATTTAGCCGCCGCCGAGAAAACTCAACTGGAAACCATGTCCTCTACAATTGGGAAGCTCTCGGATTCAAATGAGAAGAAATTGGAGGAAGTCCGGGTTACGGTGGAAGGCAAGCTCCAAAGCATCCAGAGCGATAACGCGAAGCAACTCGACCAGATGCGGCAGACGGTGGACGAAAAACTTCAAGGTACATTGGAAAAGCGTTTGGGCGAGTCCTTCCGGCTGGTCAGTGAACGTCTGGAGCAGGTGCACAAGGGGCTTGGGGAAATGCAGACACTTGCCACGGGCGTGGGAGACTTAAAGAAGGTGCTCACCAACGTCAAGACCCGCGGGACGTGGGGTGAAATCCAGCTCGGGGCGCTCCTGGAGCAGGTTCTCAACCCTGATCAGTATGCCGCCAATGTGGCCACAAAGGATGGCGCTGAGCGCGTCGAGTTTGCCGTCAAGCTGCCGGGACAGGGCGCCGACAAGGAAGATGTCGTCTGGCTCCCGATTGATGCGAAGTTCCCTGTCGAAGACTACCAGCGTCTGATCGACGCCCAGGAGAAAGCCGATCTCGAAGGGGTAGAGGCGGCGGGAAAGCAGCTTGAAAACAGTGTAAAGAAATGCGCCGGGGACATCTGCACAAAATATTTGAACCCACCCAGGACCGCTGACTTCGGCATCCTGTTTTTACCCATAGAAGGCCTCTTTGCCGAAGTCATCCGCAGAACGGGTCTGACTGAGGCTATCCAGCGGGAGTGCCGTGTGGTTATCGCCGGCCCGACTACCCTGTGGTCTATCTTAAACAGTCTGCAGATGGGCTTCCGCACGCTCGCCATCCAGAAGCGTTCCAGCGAGGTCTGGAACCTCCTTTCGGCGGTCAAGACGGAATGGACGAAGTATGGAGATGTTCTCGATGCCGTGCACAAGAAGCTGAATCAGGCATCGGAAACAATCGAGAAGGCCAAGACGAGATCAAGAGCCATCGGAAGGAAGCTCAAGGACGTGCAGGAGCTTACTCCCCGCGAGACCGCCACGTTGCTTGCTATCGAGGTGCCTGAAGATGATGGCGAGGCTGAGGAGAACGAGAGCGTGGGAGGTGATTGATCACAGGATGTAGAGCATCCCTCCCTTTCGGGGAACTTTTACAGATAATTTAGTATGGTGTCCCCGAAATCCCCCGAAATCCCAAAAAAGCGGGAGGCTCAAGAAACAAAAAAACTAGTGTGGTGTCCCCGGATTCATTTCCGGATTCATTTATCTTATAATATCAATATCATATATTTTACAATAGCAAGCACATGGTAAGAACACGATCTTTGCATGGCTGTCTCGGTAATTACTGGCCATAACCGAAAATTTACAGGCAAAGTCGAAGTTAACAGTGTGGGAGATAAAATACATGGATATTTTTCGAAAATATGATGAGACGAATCTCCATACAATAGAGGATTACATACGGGAAGGACAGGAAGAGAATTTGTTCCTCGACTTTAAACTGCTCGCAGATCCAACACTTTCCAAAAGAGATGATCGAAAAAGTCTTGCTATTGCACTTTCTGGCTTCGCCAATTCGGAAGGTGGCATCATTGTTTGGGGTGTAGATGCAAGGAAGAATCCAGAGGGCGTTGACGTTGCCTGCGATCGAAAAGAAATTGAAAATCTATCTCTCCTTCTGTCGAGGCTCAACCAATACACGGGAGACGCGGTTGATCCTTTACTGGGAGGTGTGCTTCATAAAAAAATCCCTTCTTCAGGAGATAGAGGATTTGCAGCTACCGTGGTTCCGTTGAGTGACTCAGGACCCCATATGGCCAAACTAGGAGAAAACCGGTATTATAAAAGAAGTGGTGACAGTTTTTATATTATGGAGCACTTTGATATTGAAGATATGTTTGGAAGAAGGAAAAAGCCTAAATTATTGTTTACGACAAAGATTCTGTCTCGGAGTGATCTTAATTTTAGGGTTATAGTAGCGTTAGAGAATATCGGGCGAGGAGTTGCAAAGTCGCCGTTTCTCGAAATTAACCTTAACTCTCCCTACAAGATTGCTGATTTTGGCCTTGACGGAAATGGGTCATTTGGTCTTACCGCTTTGCCTCCGTCACTAGGTTCAACTTCTTACAAATACGGTGCATCGAGTAAGGTAATTCATCCTGGTATAGTGCATGATGTAACAGCAGTAAGCTTGAACCGTGAACGTGTACAAGAATTTCGCGAGGTGCCTGATCTGGTGATCAATTACAAAATTGCGGCTGAAGACATGAGAATGGTCGAGAGCACGAAGACAATACCGACAAAAGACTTACTCGCATAGCGTGGAAACCGGGGGCACCATACAGGTTTTTAAAAATAACTCATATGATTACCCGGATTTTTGCGCGTCGCCGAGTCGGTTGCTTTTATTTGATGCAAATGCTATAATTCAAATCATCTTGGGGAAAAAAGAGTCATCATAAAGGAGAATAACCATGTCACAAGTCGAAATGCTTGAGCAGACTGTCAAACAGCTTAGCACTGGTGAACTGGCGGCTTTTCGCTCCTGGTTTATCGAATTTGATGCAGTCGCATGGGATCGTCAGCTGGAAGCCGATAGCGAGAACAGCAAGCTGGACAGGTTAGCGCAAAGCGCCATTGATGAACACCAGGCGGGAAAGACGAAACGCATGTGAGCCACTTTGCCTCATCGGCCTTCTGGGATTGTTACAGGAGATTACCGCAAAGCATCCAAGAACTCGCCGATGCACACTTCGCCCTGTTAAAAGAAAACCCGTCTCACCCCTCCCTCCACTTCAAGAAAACCGGCAAATACAGATCAGTACGCATAGGGATGCATTATTGGGCGCTGGCTGTTGAGATACCTGAGGGCTTGTTGTGGTTCTGGATAGGCAGCCACGCCGATTACGATAAAATCATCGAATGACATCCTAAAATCCAAATGGAATCTGAATCTGGAATCTGGGACATCATACTAGTTTTTAAAGCGGGAGAGACAATTATAACAGGAAAGAAAGGATTCTATGCCAGCCATTAAATTCCCTCCACTGACTGTGGAAGATGCGGTTGATTATTTGCAGGCTAACATGCCGCCCCATTATGAAACTCAGCTGACCACCACAGGGAAAGATGATTTAAGCGACCTGCACTATTCACTTGGAGCCTTTGCCAGTAATGTATTAGGCCTATGGTCAGGGAATGACGACTTGATGGAATCCTGCCGCTTGGCATCAGGAAATAAAGACCTCGATGCCGATGATGCATCCATGTTGATTATTACCCGGCTATGGGAAAAACTAAATAATCAAGATAATCTGGGGTTTGCCGGTGACGAGACATTTGACGAAAAAGAACCCGTTTCCGTTGACGAGATGTTGATGTCTGAAGTCATTCAATCGGAAGCCTTGGCTAATCTTTTGGATAGAAAAGGCATCATCTCCAAGAAAGAACTGCGGGAAGAGATGAAACGAATCAAGGCATCTATGCCGAATGCTGACAGGTGGCGGCTGAATCTTTGAATTCCTGCGGAATTCCAACTGGTCGCACTCTTTGCAAACAAAAGCCGGGGAGACATCCGAAAAGTGTACCAACTTTAGGCGTCCGAGGTCATGCGGCGAGCCGGAGCGGCGGGGCGGCGTCTGCGTCGCCTCTTTCTCCTACGCTTTTTTGCGGGGGCTTCACCGTTAGGCGGTTCTGAACCGATTGCGGGAGTACCCCCGGCCAGGAAAGTGTCCCACCATTTCAGAGCGGCACCATGTTCCCCTCTCGCCTCCACTCCGAGATGCAGGTATGCCAGGGCCTCTGCAAACCAGGGTTTCGTGACCATGAGGGAGGGACGGCGTGGCGGCCTCCTGTGCAGCGAGGGCTGCCTGGCGAGGATGTCGCGCAGTTGATTGCCGACCCGTCCGGGAATGCTCACGGTCTTGCAGAAATTTTTCATGGCTTCGGCACAGACGGCATCCAGCGCCTCCCGGCGTGTAATGCCGTCTCGGCTGCGTGCCAGCGCCGCTTCCTCCAGACTGGGACCGAAGAATGCGGCGAAGAAGAACGCCGGGGATGGCGGTGTTCCGCTTTGGCATTGCCGATCGAGGTCTTCAAGATTTGCCTGCACGATGGCCAGATGCCGGCTGTCTTCGCTGAGCCAGTGACTGAGCGCGGGGAAAAGGGCGGCAAGGAGTCCGCTTGTGTGCAGGAGGCCGAAAACCGGTCGCGCAGAGCCAAGCAGGAAGAGTTTCAGGACCTCTTCATAGAGCCTTGCCGGTGAAGCGCGGGAGATACTGGAGGACAGCTCACAGAGGACCTCCCACGTGGCGGGTTCGATGACGAAGTTATGGGATGCGGCAAAACGAACGGCGCGGAGCATGCGCACCGGGTCTTCCGTAAACCGCACGGAGGGGGCGCCGATGGGACGGATGAGCCGCGCCTGAAGGTCGCTCAGTCCGGTCGTGTAGTCAATCACCGAAAAATCTGCGATATTGTAGGCAAGGGCGTTGATCGTGAAGTCGCGGCGGAGGGCATCCTCTTCCGGCGTGCCGAAGACGTTATCACGGAGAACCATTCCGTCCTCGTCCTTGAGGTGACGGGGGGGCCTGCTATCCGGACTTGGCTCTTCCGTGTCCGTTTCATCGGAGGGGGCGGCAGCCCGGAACGTGGAAACTTCAAGGATTTCATCCTGAAAGTGGAGATGAGCCAATCGGAAACGGCGGCCGATGAGACGGCAGTTGCGAAAGAGCCGTTTGATCTGACCGGGTGCGGCGTCGGTGGCGATATCGAAGTCCTTGGGGGTTCGCTCCAAGAGCAGGTCGCGGACACACCCCCCGACCAAGTACGCAATGAAGCCGTTGTCACGGAGCCGGTAGAGCGTGCGCAGGACATTCGGGCTTATCTGCTTTCGGGATATCCGGTGTTCCTTCCGAAGAATGATTCGTGGTTGCATCGAGACAGAGCTCTAACTGGATAATTCAGAAATTCCGCTTCTTGTTTCCTCATTGAGGAATTCCCAGAGCCCGATTCGCTTCAGAGTGGCAATCGTCGGCAATCCGGAACTGTTCCAGCCCCGTTCGTCATAATACGTCCGGATCAATTCAGCCAATTGCTCTTTTCGGTGACTCATCAGGATTGCCCGTTTTTCCGAAGTCTTCAAGCGCTCAGTCTCCGCCAGGGACTTCCCGAGGATTTTGCTGAGTTCCACGTCGTGATACGTCTTTTCGATCTCATACAGATCATCGTCGCTCGGCCCGATCGCCCGGTCCGGGATCCAGTCGTGTTTCCCCGTGTCCTTTCCGAAGACCATGGCGTTCATGACCCGCTGCAAATTAATGTCATGATCCGTTTGTTCGAAAATCTCCTGCCACGTCATATTGGTGCCCAGCATGCCGTTATAGAAATCGGCGTAAATTTCCTGGGAGGCAGGATTAATATAGATATCCGTATTCTTCATCTTTCCCGAATCGGGATTGAAAACATCCACCCAGGGAAGCTTGCAGAGCCCCAGATTATCATTGCCGAGCCGGACTCTCGGATATGAGATCAATGCCCTGGCTTTATCCCTGAAGGTGGGAAATCCGCCCAGCAGATCTATTTTGATAAGCCATGCGGCAGAATGATGGGCGCCGATATCGCTGGCGGCGGCATAGGAACCCTGCATGGACAACGATCGGTGCGTCCGGTAGAGGGAGAAGGGAAGCCCCTTCGTCTGCATGGCAAATTTCAGGAGCTCTTCCCGGGGAGATGCGCCGCTCCTCCCGGCATATCGCTCGGAAATCCAATCAATCAGAGGCAGCATGCCCCTGCCAGCGGTTTTGGATAATTCTGTTTTTTGAAGCGCAATTTGATGGATAAAGGTGAGTACCGCGTCCTCGTTGCCCCACGTGAGTTCCAATCCATCCGTGTCCTCTTTGGTCAGATATCCTCTCTGGCAGCACTCCATTAAGAATGCGATGATAACGGCGGTTGTTATGGTATCTATGCCGTAGTTATCGCAATGCCAGTTGGCTTCCATAATGAATTTGGGATTCCACATCCCCAGATTGGAGCCGAAACCGGCGGCCGTTTCATATTCGGGACCATCCACCCAGACGATGCGATTTTTATCTCGACCGGTTGTCAAGGTCACGCACCCTCCCTTGGTGCATCTCAGATTGCACCCCGGGAAACAACCGTCCCTGCCCCGGTGATCGAAGAGCGTTTCCGCGTAATGTTTGCCGCTGATATTTTCCGCCCGCGAATCCGAGCCGACCTGGTAGTTGTTTACCGGCAAAGACTGGTATTCTTCCTTGTTCATAAAGGCAATCAGTCCGGCGCTCCCCTTGCGGGACATTTTCAATGCCTTCGGATCTTCCTCCCGGACAACACGGGAAAGCCTCATGCCAGCTTCTTTTACCTTTTCCCAATCGTGCGCCCCATAAGGATTTTCACCTCTGGGAAATTCGGAAAGGATGACGATGGCCTTGACCTTCTTATCGAACATGACGCTGCCGAGACCGGTCCTTCCCGCCTGTTTCACGCGGAAGAATCCTCTGATCCCGTCCATGGATTTGGTGGGATCGAAATAATGGCTGTTGATGCAACCATAACTTGTCTTGCCTGCGCCGATGCCCGTCGTTACGAAGACGATACTTTTCCTGTCATATCCCTTCTCGGTAAACAGGTCGGAGATTTGCTGTTCCAGGTCAAAGACTAAATCACCAGTCGGCGCCGCCATCAGGGAAATATCGCCCCGCAAGGCGTCAATAACAATCATGGCGTCATTTTCGGATTTTCCCGTTACTACCAGGGCGTCAAACCCGGCGTACTTGAGGTACGCGCCAAAATGTCCTCCAAAATTTGAAATTCCCGGAATACCCGTGAGAGGCGAGAGGGAAATAGCCATGCATTTGCTTGTCCCGGGAAATTGGGGAATCCCTCCGAGGGGGCCGGGTGACAGTATCAGAGGATTTTCTGGATCGCGGGGGGACGTTTTTAAAGTTATTCTCTCATGCAGGAGGTATAAACCAAGGCCCCGGCCGCCGAGAAAATAATCCCTGATCCGCGGATCAAGCTCGGTGGCAAGAAAGGTTCCGGTTCCGACGTCTATCGTAAGTATCTTGTTGGTGTATCCGTGTGTGAGCGCTGATTTTGTGTATTTCACGTGCCAAGGGTCCTTTGCCGATTAATTTTTATGGCGGAACATAGGATAAGGCGGCGATATTGTCAATAAAAAATGGGGAAGAACAACTTGATCTGGCGGCGTTGGAAGATTTCTCGCTGACGCTCGAAATGACCGTGGGAACGGCTGTATCATGCCGAGGAGCGCAAGTGACGACGAATCTTTAATGATTATGGATGGGGTCGAAATAAGATTTTCCCGTCAGCCTGAGCTTTTCGTCATCTTCAGCGCCCGCAGGATGTTTTCACCCAGTACCCTGGCATCGCTCAAGCTCTTCGGCTTCTCCAGGACTTCGCCTTTTTTCCGCGCCACGACAGAGACGCCGTTCAGGACTGCCGGAACGCAACAGATCCCCAGGGAAAGCATAAAATTATGGATGATGTTCAGGGTTATCCCCTGGGAATTGGGCGACCCTCCCACCGCAATGGCCCCGCCGAAGAAAACCCTGTCTTTGAACGGTCTCTTATGGGTGATGCTGTGGAACCGGTTGAAGAGCGCCAGCAACTGAGCTGTAATATTTCGGTTATAAACAGGACTGCCTATAATCATGGCATCGCAGAGGGAAAGCTTCTCCAGGAGTGGCTGCATATCATCCTTGATCACGCAGACGGCATCGTCCTCGCAGGCATCGCAGGCAATGCACGGCGCTATGGTTTTCCCGCTGAGAAAGAAATTATGGACGGTATGGCCTTCTTTGAGAAACGGCTCAACCGCCGTATTCAGCAAAATCTCCGTGTTCCCACCCTTCCTCGGACTCCCCGAAATAGCAAGTATATTGAACATGGCCGAAACCTCCCCCTGTTATTTTTTTTCGATGAAAGAATTACAGTCGCCGTCAGGATGCGGCGGCGTCATCCGTCTTCAACGGCAACCCGCACTCTTTGCAGCGACCGTCGGGTCCGATAACCCCGATACAGTTTCCGTCACTGCAGAGAACACGGTTATCCCAGTCCGCCCCCTCCCCTTCATCAACGTTCGTCTCCGGCACCGGAATATGTGCCACACTTCCGGTCTTTTCCTCGTCCGCTGATTTCTTGATTTCGCCCGCCGGCGCTCCGGTCTCGCCGGGGTTCCCTTCATGCAGCGCCCCGCACTCCCTGCAGCGCCCGTCGGGTCCAATGACCCCTGTGCACCTGCCGTCGCTGCACAGAACGCGGTTATCCCAATCCGCATCAGCCTGCGTTGTCAGCTCTTCCTGTTCCATATCCAGTCCTCCGCATACCATCGCAAATCAAAAAGGGTCCTATTCTGTGTGGGGATAGGCGGCAATGACATAGATCGTGGTTACAGCCTTCGTGGTGTTCTTCAGGCCATGAACTTCACCGACCGGTATCCATATGGCATCGCCTTCTTTCACTTCCCGTTCCTCATCGCCCACCCGCATCAGTCCGCTTCCCTGATGAATCATGTATATTTCCTCATAGGGATCTCTGTGATCTTCAAGCCTGTTGCCGGGCGGCAAAACGGCATGGGCTAAGAACAAGATGCCTTGCAAAAAACGGCTGTCCATCACCATCCTTGCCACACCGCCGCCGTGTGCCCTATAGGTGGTACTCACCACCTCCGGATCTTCAATTCTCCTGACGATCATCTGTCCAGCTCCTTCCGCGTCCCTATGAGCGCATACTCACTATTGCCATTGTACCGTCTTACAGGTAAGCAAATATGTAGTCACGGATAATAGAAAAGTTCTCCTTTATATCCTTCTTTCCCACAACCGGCTCGCCGTGTCCCGGGAGAAGATATTCCACGTCAAGGCCCTCAAGCTTCATAATGCTCTCTTTCAACTGTACGCCATTCCCTCCGGGCAAATCAATGCGGCCTACCGATTCACGGAAAATCACGTCTCCCGTAAACAACGTTTTCTTCAGCGGCCAATAGAGGCATACAGAGGCCGGCGAATGCCCCGGCGTCCGGATCACCTTGAACCGATGCTCGCCCGCAGCAAAATCCCCTTCTTCTAAAAGGCGATCAGGATAGGAGACATGGAACTCCTCGCCGAAGCGGTTCTCACAGTACCCGTACTCATCCGGATTGATCGCCAACAGCGTCGGCCTCTGAAATTCACTGGCCGCGCCGATATGATCGCGGTGACCGTGGGTAATAACGACCATATTGATCTCGGCGGGCGTAAGCCCCACCCCGGCGAGTTCTTCTTTCACATGGGGAAAGAGATGCCGATGCCCGGGGTCTATCAAAATTCTTGTATTGCCGTCAATCAGATAGGTGTTGCAGTTATTTTCGCTATAATCCTCCCAGAGGAAGGCATGGAGACCTTCAAAAATTTTCATATACAACTCACTACGAGAATCAGAAGTTTATTTCCAGGTTCAGTTGGGGCTTAAACACCTCACCAATCGCACCGAGTGTTTCCCGTGCAGATCCACTGTCGAGCATTGACGGCAGCGATCGAATCTTCGACAGGGTGTCGTCGCCATCGGTATCCGGCCGCAGGGAATCCCTCCCCCGCTGATCCAATACATAACGGGAGAAGGATAGCCTGACACGACTCAAGAGAAGCCCCTCGCCCACAGAACGAGGCTCCCCGTTCTGGTCGCGCGCGAACAAATATTCTCTGTTCTCACCCGTATCACGCCGGAGCAAATTACCATTATCTTTCCCTTCAGGCAAGCTTAGCATTTCGGTAAACGGCAAATAACGGGACTGCACACCTGCGACATCCGGCGCCAGCTCGATCTTCACCCTGAATGGTCCGTTATAGCCTTCTCTCCCCCCACCCTGTCCCCAAACAGTCACCGAATTACCCATCAGCATCAGCGTAACGAAACCTGTTATCAGTCTTGAAAATCTCTTCATACTCCCTCCCCTTCCCTTCAGAGGGAGGCATCATGGGGCAGGATAAGTTTTTGATTCACGTAGAGCGGATCTTTCATCCTGATATGATTCAGTTTCAGTAAAACGCTGATCGTGGTTTTGTGCTTCGATGCCACCTTAGCCAACGTATCGCCCTTTCTGACCCGGTAAAAGGAGGCGGCGGAAGCTGCGGGCGGCGCTTTCACCACGGTTGTCCGTGGCCCCCCCTTCCCTGCACCCCCGGCCTGCTTCCCTTTTTTTCCCGCTGCAACCTTTTGTACCTCTTCCAGCTTAATTTTACGCCCAACATAAAGCGGCGCTCCCAGCTTCATGCGGTTCAATTTTAAGAGGGCGCCAAGAGTCGTATTATGCCGTGCGGCGATCTTCCCAAGCGTATCGCCTTTTCGGACCTGGTAAACGGCAGGACGGGACGCCGGCGCTTCCTGCTCCTTAACAGCCATCGCCGGTTTCGTCTTGGTTTTCTGTTCAATCGCGGGTTGAGCCGCAGGCTGTGCGGCATCGGCCGCGGGAGAAGGCGGCGGCGCCAGCGGCAGGAATTCGGTTATGGAATCGGCCAGCGCCCTGGCAACACGGGTTTGAAACGGAGCGCTCCGGAGCAGTTTTTCCTCCCGGGGATTGGAGATATAGGCCGTTTCAAGGAGAAGCGCCGGTATCTCGGGCAGCTTGAGTACCCGAAACGGCGCCTCTTGGACACGTCTCGATTTGGGACGGCTCACCTCCTGCAAATTGCCCAGAAGACAGTGTCCGAAGGCTTTCGATTGGTTGATGGTGTTGGTCTGGAACATATTGAGAAGGATGGGCTCAGATTCGTCCTTTTCGTTGCCGTTTTCCGAGCCCCCGATAATATCGGCCAGGTTTTCATTCCGCGCCAGTATCTTGGCTGCCTCGCTGCTTGCCCCGCCAAGAGACAGGCAATAGACGGAACTTCCGCGGGCGGTGCGGTTCCTGGCTGCATCGGCGTGGACGCTGATAAACAGGTCTGCCCCGTATTCCCGCGCCACCTTCAGTCGCTTCCTGAATGAGACATAATAATCACCCTCCCGTGTCAGGAAGGCGCGATAACCGTCTTTTTTATTCAGGGTATCCCGGAGCTTCCTGCTTAAGGAAAGGACTACATCTTTTTCGCGGGTACCGTCCTTCCCGATCGCCCCGGTATCTTCACCTCCGTGACCCGGATCAATAACCACAATCCTCTCCTTTCGCTGGATCTTGACCTGCTCCCGCTCTTCGCTCTCCTTTTTTTGCACGTCGGGAAGCCAGATATCTATGACCAGACGATCGGGCTTATCCTGAATCTTCTTCAGGGAAAAGACCTTCGTTTCGGCGCCGTCAGACAACAAGAGTTCCACCCGGGCTGCATTGTCGGGAAGGGACTGGATGGTAACGCTGCTGATACCCGCCTTGTTGATGGCAACTTGAGACGCGACCTTTTCATCAACGAAGGCTTCTGCAAAACCTATGGATACTATTTTGTCATTTTTTTCGACACGGTACCGGGCCTCATCGTTGGTGTCAATGACCACCCGCGTATGATCAGGCGCGGTCCAGTGCCTCACATTCATGATCCGGGTCAGGGCAAAAACCGGCATAGACGGCAGGGATACCGCCAGTAACAGCAATAATAGTGCTATTCGTCCTGTTTTATGCACGCAAGCCCCCCCGATTTGGCGCAATGTACCAGATTTGTTAGACAGGTTCAACCACGATATGTTAATAAAACATTGAATAGTGGACAAATCCGTAGTATGAAACACGCGCAAAAAAAACTCGGACCGAATGAACCGCGCCGGGTATCTATCATTACCTATATACGGGCGATTAGCTCAGCTGGATAGAGCGTTGGTCTCCGGAACCAGAGGCCGTGGGTTCGAATCCCACATCGCCCACCATAACATATAATAAGGAGCGGACAATGCCGCATAACTAACTGCCTTGACGGAATCCTGGCGCGGCATAGGGGGGCCTTTGCAGAACGGCAAACCCGTTGAACAGGAGGGAGAGGATGGAACTCTCAGCGGAAGAAACGGACATTCTTCGCAGGATCCAGGACAACCCATACACCGGAGGGAGCTACCAACGCGCCGCCTGGGTGACTACCGTCTGCCGCACCAAGGACGACAAGGCGGTCCTGACCGAGCTCTGCAGGAAGGGCCTGGTCGAGACCGGACTGGGGGGAACCGTGGCAGGCGATCCATACGACGCCTGCTGGCTAACATTGCAAGGCAAAGCGGCAATGGGTTAATTCCGGCCGCGGATGAGACGATCTCGGCAATCCGCAAGTACTGAACAGAACTTACCGGCCCCAAAATGCCGCTGTTGTTGACCGGTATGTCAATCTGCCCGTACTCACCGATTGCACGGACCACCATCTGCTTCGCCTGCTCCTCGAAACGACGTCGGTTTCTATGGGCATTACCTTCCACACGCACCTATTTCTCTTGTGACCTGTTCCAGCCATATCATTACACACCCCATGCAATGACTTCCTTCCCCACCAATACCGTTGACAGCCCTCACCTGAGAAATAAAAATAGCGGAACTTTAACGGAAAATGTGATAAAAGCGGCAGCGGCATGGTGGAACCCTTTTACGGTATCCTTGTTATGTTTGTGATGAGCCAAAGGAGTAAAATATCATGATGAAAACAGGCAAATGGTTTGTATTGGCAATCGCAGGCGTCTTATTGCTGACCATGCAGGGTATAAGCGAAGACCAGGCAATGGCTGCGGCATATCCGGATAGGCCCATTACCCTTCTGGTCGGATTCACCCCCGGCGGGAGTGTTGATCTGAGCGCCAGGGCCCTGGCAAATGCAGTCAAAAAGATTATCGGCCGGCCGGTCGTAATTGAGAATAAACCCGGCGGTACCGGAACCGTGGCGCTTGCAGCCATGCTGGCCCAGAATCCCGACGGTTACACCCTCTGCGCAACCCCCAGTTCGGTGTTGATCCGCGTTCCCCAGATGCAGAAGGTTCCCTTCAAGCCATTAAAGAACTTCAAACCGCTCATCGGATACGCCACCCCCCAACTGGCAATTGTCGTAAGAAGCGATGCTCCCTGGAAAAGCCTGAAAGATCTGGTTAACGATGCCGCCAAGCATGCCGGCAATATCAAATATGCGACAACGGGCGTTGGGAGCACAACCCACGCCGCCGTCGAAGAAATAGCCGCCAAGGAAAAGATCCAGATGATTCACGTGCCCTATAAAGGCGGCAGCGAAGCGCTTACCGCCCTCTTAGGGGGACATGTGGATTTTGCTTCGCTCACCGCGGAATTCATCCCTTCGCTCAAAGCCGGCCAAACCCGGTTATTGGCAACCATGAACGAAAAAAGATCGCCGCAATTCTCAGGCACCCCCACCTTAAAGGAAATTGGATATGATTTCGTCAACGATGCGGTTTTTTCCATCGTCTGCCCATCCAACCTCCCCCCGGCAGTCAGGGAAAAACTGGAAAAGGTTTTCGCCCAGGCAACGCAGGACAAAGAATACCGGGAAACCCTGGAGAAGATAGATCTGATTCCCGTCTCCTACGACGGCAAGAGATTGGAAGGGTTCTTAAAGAGCAACTGGGAAAAAATCAACAGACATTTGATCGCAACCGGTCTCATTAAGGAAGCGGCTACACTGCCGGAGTAGACCTTTCGTTTTAGGGTTATTACAGACCGGATCGTCGGACGGGAACATGGAAAAACGGGACCGCATCAGTTGCGTTGTTTGGCTTGTTCTCTCGTTTTTTGTCTGCATTACCTCCCTTCACCTGGGGGTCGGAACATTGCACAATCCCGGCCCCGGCTTCATTCTCTTCGGGGCAAGCATCTTATTGGCAATTTTTACCGGTATCCTGTCCGGCATCGGTTTTTTTAAAAAAACCAAGGGAGCGCGTCCGGCAAACGTATGGAAAGGCCTGAATTGGGAAACGAATCTTATCGTTGTGGTTGCGCTTATCGCCTACTGCCTGGTGCTGCGGAAGATTGGGTACGTCATGACCACGTTCGGGTTGATGCTTGTTCTGTTCAGCCTCGGTAAAATGAAACCCTGGGCGGTTGTCCTCGGCGCCCTGATTACCGTTCTCTTCAGCTACTGCCTGTTCGGCTATTTTTTAAAAACGCCGCTCCCCAGGGGTATGATCGGCTTTTGATTTTTTGGAGTGGAAACTTTTGGATACCCTACATGACTTGCTCTACGGATTTTCCGTAGCCCTCCAACCGGGAAATCTCTTTCTCGTTTTTGTCGGTTGTTTTCTGGGAACACTCGTGGGCGTCCTTCCCGGGATCGGTCCGGTTGGAGCAATTTCCATTCTCTTGCCCATGACCTTCCAAATGGAATCCGCGGGAGCGATTATCATGCTTGCGGGAATTTATTACGGCGTGATGTATGGCGGATCAACAACCTCTATCCTGGTTAACGTGCCGGGAGAGACCGCCTCCGTGGTAACCTGTTTGGACGGCTACCGGATGGCCCGTCAGGGGCGCGCCGGCCCGGCTTTGGGAATTGCCGCGTTTAGTTCTTTTTTTGCCGGCACCATCGGATTGATCGGTTTACAGCTCATCGCCGGCCCCCTTGCGACTATTGCCCTAAAGTTCGGCCCCCCCGAGTACTTTGCCATTATCGTCCTCGCATTTACCTTCATCACCTTCCTGTCACGCGGCTCCAGTCTCAAGGCCGGCATTATGGCCTTAGTCGGTCTGATCTTGAGCGGTGTCGGTCTTGATCCGATTACCTCCCAACAGAGAATGACCTTCGGGATTTTAAACCTTTTCGAGGGTATTGGCGTCGCCCCGCTTGCCATGGGTCTCTTTGGCGTGGCGGAGGTATTTAATAATCTTGAAACCGTTGTTTTCAAAAAAAGCCTGGCGGTAAAAATTAAGGATATATTTCCCACCCGATTGGACTGGCTGCAAGCCAAATGGGCCATCGTCAGGGGAACCTTGGTCGGATTCTTTCTGGGAATTCTCCCCGGAGGAGGGCCGGTCATTGCCACATTCATCGCCTATGGCGTGGAAAAGGCGACCGCAAAGAATCCGGAGCGATTTGGGAAAGGGGCAATTGAAGGAGTGGCTTCGTCGGAATCGGCAAATAACGCCGCCGCCTCGACTTCCTTCATCCCGCTTCTCACCCTCGGCATCCCGCCCAATGTAGTGTTGGCTGTTCTCTTAGGGACTTTTTTGATCCATGGAGTCTTGCCGGGGCCGCTCTTAATCAAGGAACACCCCGACGTATTCTGGGGCCTGGTCGGCAGCATGTACATCGGCAATGCGGTGTTGTTGATCCTGAACCTGCCCTTGATACCGTTATGGGTTCAGGTGCTCAAGATTCCGGATAAAATACTCTACCCCCTGATCCTCCTTTTCTGCCTGATAGGGGCTTATTCCATTAATAACAATGTATTCGACATCGTGGTGATGGTCATCTTTGGCATTGTCGGTTATCTATTCAGAAAAACCGATTATGAAGGCGCACCCCTTATCATGGCCTTTGTTCTCGGACCTATGGTTGAAGTAAATCTCCGGCGTTCGCTGTTAATTTCCCAGGGCAGCTTCTCCATCTTTTTTACGAGGCCTATTGCCCTGGGGGCTTTGCTCGTTTCTCTCGTTCTCGTGATATTTATGTACCGATCATTTAGAAAAAGAAATCGTAGCGACCATACCATTGGCGAACTCGAAAAAACTACGAACAGCGGTCTCTGAGGTGTAAGATGCACAGGGAACGGGTTGTCATTACCGGACTGGGAACGGTCAATGCGCTGGCAAAGAACACGGTGGACTTTGCCCGCGCCCTCCGCGAGGGTGTTTGCGGCATCGGGCCGGTGACCCTGTTTGATACGACAAGCTATCGAACGCATACCGGGGCCGAGGTGAAAGATTTCATGCCGCGAGACGTGATACCGCCGCAGTTTTCCCTGAAGCGGATGTCCCGATCCGATTTACTGGCCTTTGCGGCAACCGTCGAGGCGCTGGCGGATGCCCGTCTTTTCCCCTTCCCCGACGCTGACCGCGACGAAACGGGCGTTGTGCTCGGCGTCGGTTCCGGAGGCAAGCTCGAGGGGGAAGATTTTTACCAGGACTATCTCCGCAGACGAGGCTACCATGCCCGTTTTTCAAAGCTTGCCAGTATCTGTCCGGCTGCCTCGGCGGATTATATCACCGCTCATCTCGGTCTCAGGGGACCGAAGACGACCTTCATGACGGCCTGCTCGTCGGCGGCGACGGCTATCGGGTTTGCCCGGGACTTAATCGAACGTCGGGATGCCACGATTATCATTGCCGGCGGCGTAGAGCCTCTCTGCCGGACCACCTACGCCTCGTTCAACGCACTTCAGGCGGTCGCCCCCGATCACTGTAAACCGTTCGATAAAAACCGCCGGGGACTCTCACTCGGTGAGGCATCGGCGATCCTGATCCTCGAATCGCTGACGCATGCGAGCGAGCGAGGCGCCCGGATCTATGGCGAAGTATTGGGATACGGGGTAACCTGCGACGCCTACCATATGACGGCCCCGGATGTGGCGGCGTCCGGAGCCACGCGTTCCATCCGGGCGGCTTTAGCGGATGCGGGTATTTCCCCGGACGCCGTTGATTACATCAACGCCCACGGGACCGGCACCCCGTCCAATGACGTCATGGAAACCAAAGCCCTCAAGGAGGTCTTCGGAAAGCGGGCTTACCGGATACCGGTCAGCTCGACCAAGTCCATGACGGGTCACACCCTGGGCGCCTCCGGCGCCCTGGAGGCGCTTGTATCCATCCTTGCCATCCGGCACGGCTTCATTCCACCCACGATCAACCACCGGGAGCCTGATCCCGAATGCGATCTTGATTACGTGACCCAGGGTGCGCGTCAGACGGCGCTGCATGTTGTCCTCTCCAACTCCTTCGCATTCGGCGGGAATAATACGAGCCTCCTGTTCGGACAATACACGGTCAAACGGATCAGTCATGAATCCAGCGGCAAGCGCATCAGCTGGAATTCGCTGCCGGATGAGCAAGCGCATGCCGAACAGCGCGATACCGCACAGACGGAACGTTTCGACAGACAGGTTGTGGTGTCCGGGATCGGGATGGTAACGCCCCTGGGTATCGGGAAAGACGCCTTTGCCGAGGCTCTCTTCCGGGGTGACTCCGGCATCAGAGAGATCGCCGCCTTCGATGCGTCCCGCTTTGCCTCCCATCTGGGGGCGGAAGTCAGGAGCTTTTCCGCGAGGGATTTTGTCTCGGTGAAAAATTTGCGGAAGATGGATCGGCTCTCCCAGATGGTTGTCGCGTCGGCCCGCATGGCCCTGGAAGATGCAAGGCTCGGCATCAACCCCGAAAACCGGGACCGCATCGGCGCTATTCTCGGAACAGCCTTCGGACCGACGGATCTCAAAATCCACTGCGCACGCATCCTCTTTTGCGACGGTCCGGGAATGATTAATCCGATCCTGGTTCCTAATTCAGTCATGAATGCGCCGGCCGGTCACGCCTCCATCGAGTTGGGGTTCCGGGGGGTAAATACCACGGTGAATCATCAGGCCGCATCGGGGGAGACCGCCATTGCCTATGCCGCTAGGGAGATTCAGCGGGGCGCCGCCGATGTTATCCTGGCGGGAGGGGCAGATATCCTTTCGGAGTTCTTCTTTGAAACGCTAGTACGGTTCAGGGCGATTTCCCCGCTTGATGGAAACGACGAGAACGCGCGTCCCTTCGATAGAGGACGGAATGGTCCTATTGCCGGGGAAGGGTGCGGGATAGTCTGCCTTGAATCGCTGGAGCATGCCCTGAACAGGGGAATTGTTCCCTACTGCGAGATCGCGGGATGGGGCATGAGTTCTGCGCCGTCCGGGCCGACCGATTGGCCTGATGATGCGGACGGCGTAGCCCTTGCCGTGACACGTGCGCTTCAATCGGCCGGCCTAACGCCGGGCGACATCGGCACGATCCAGGCGGCCGCGAACGGCGGAAGGAATCCCGACGGCATCGAGGCGGATGCCTGCCTCCACCTCTTCGGGTCAGCGGCAGCATCGCCGTTGATCTCCTCGGTCAAAGGCGCCCTCGGAGAGAGCTTTTCTTCCGGTGGCATACGGGCGGTGGCCCTGGCGTTATCCTTTCAGAACGGGAAGGTCCCTCCCCTGTTGGGACTTGCCGATCCCATCACGCCGCTGCGGTATGCAACTCATGAGGTGAAACCAATGGACACCCGCAGCGGACTTATCAACGCCGTCTCCTACGGGGGAACCAACGTGACCATCGTTATGCGCAGGATAACGGCTCTGTAAAGGCTGTTTGATTCAGCAAGACATTCTGGAGGGTATATGAATATCGGCGAGTGGGTCTCAAAGCGGGCGCAACAGCGCCCGGAGCGGATTTTTTTGAAGGAGGAGGACGGCCGGGAATTCAACAACGCCGAGTTCGACGGGCACGTGAACCGCATGGCCAACGCCCTCGGCGCATTAAACATTGTCAAGGGCGAACGGGTGGCCGTCCTGATGCTGAATTCCAGCGAGTTTCTGGAGATATTTTTTGCCTGTGCCAAGACCGGCGCGATCATGGTTCCCATCAACTTTCACCTGACTGCGCCGGAATTGATTTACATCCTCAAGGATTGCAGTCCCCGCGCGCTCATCTACTCAGCGGATTTCGCCGAGAATATCCGAACAATCAAGGACGCAGGGCTTCCCATCCCCCATTACCTCCGTCACGGTGGGGAGGGTTTGCCGGAAGATCCGTCGCTCGCCGATTTTGTTTCCCCCTTCCTGTCAACCGAGCCGGTTCCGGCAGGTGAGATCACGCTGAATGATCCGCTGTTTATCATGTACACCTCGGGGACGAGCGGTGATCCGAAGGGCGCCATGCTGTCGCATGGAAACATCCTGTTCGGTGCCGTTCATTCACTGGTGGGGTACGGCATCAATAAGACCTACAAGTCTCTCGTCGTTGCGCCGCTTTTCCATATCGGAGCGCTTGCCGCCTCTGCTACGCCCGTGATCTATGCCGGGGGTTCACTGGTTTTGAAGACCTTTTACAACGCATCCGAGGTTATTAAACTTATCGTACGCGAAAAGATCAACTACCTATTCGCCGTACCCGTCATGTTTCAGCTGATGACCAAATCCGAGGAATGGGATAAGGCGGATTTTTCGCACGTTCATTTTTTCATCTCCGGCGGCGCCCCGATCCCGGTTTCGGTGATCCGCAAGTATCAGGAGGAGAAAGGCGTCGGGTTCGTCCAAGGATTGGGATTGACGGAGACGGGGCGTTTGACCTCGCTCGATCTTGAAGATTCCATTCGGAAGGCGGAATCCGTGGGAAAAGAGGTTTTTCATATCCAGTTGCGGATCGTGGATCAAAACGACCGGGACGTCGTCCCCGGAGAGCCGGGCGAAATCGTGGTCAGGGGGCCGAACGTTTTTGTCGGCTACTGGAACAAGCCGAAGGAAACGGCATCGGCCATGCGGGGAGGCTGGTTCCACACCGGCGATATGGGCAGGCGCGATGAAGAAGGGTTTGTCCATGTGATCGGCAGAAAACAGGAACTGATCATCAGTTCGGGACAGAATATCTATTCCGCAGAGGTTGAACGGGCGATCCAGACCCTTCCCCCGGTCGCGGAAGCAGCCGTCGTGGCGATGCCCGATCCCGCGCGGGGAGAGGTCGTTGCGGCGTTTGTCATGCTTCACGAAGGGCAGCGCATGACGGAAGAGGAACTCATCAACGCGCTCAAGGAACGTATCGCCCCGTACAAGATCCCCAAGAAGGTCTTTTTCGTGAACAGCTTTCCCCGCAATTCGGCCGGCAAGATTCTGAAAAAGGAGCTGCAAAAGCAGTTCGCGCGGCAGGAAGTTTGATAACCGGGGGCGCACCTGCAAGCGCCGCCTCGTAGGCGGGGGTTCCCGGTAGGACGGTAATACTGAAACATATGAGACGGCTTAGGCGGGAAGGTTCAGCTTTAACAGTTTGGCCGCTGTCTCGCCCAAGATTCCCTTCTTCAGATTCTCCTCGAGGTCCAAACCTCGCACGGCAGAAATATATTCCCGGATTGCGCCCATACCCTTCCCCAAATCCGTATTCACACCCGTAAAATCCTGAGGGTAGTCTGTGCCAAAAACCAGTCGCTCCGGCCGGATTCCGAGTAGCGCGCATTGCAGCGCAATCAGGCCGCCCTCAAATCCTGCAGTGTTGAAATAGAGCATGTCAAAATATTCTTCAAATGGTCGCTTGAGGGTTCCAAACCGGTAAGCCTTAGCCATGAGCCGATCTTTGACTGCGGCAATACCGCCTCCAAAATGGGCAATCACAAACTTGAGGTCGGGGAAGCGATCGAGTATCCCCCCTGCAATGATGCGGGTAGCCGCCACGGTTAGATCCAGTTCTCGTCCCAGAACTCGGCCAAGATCATAATCTCGGACAAGAGCGTAGCCTTCGGGAAACAATGCCGGATGGACATAAATCGGCACACCCAGTTCCGCTACCGTTGCATAAAAATCATAAAGCCGGGGAGCGTCGAGGGCAAGACCCTCAACCTGGGAGGCAATGGTGACGCCATGCAAGTCCAAATCCACTATCGCCCGCTTCAATTCCGCCAAGCCGACCGTTCCTTCCAGAACCGGGACATGGGCGAGTCCCACAAATTTCCCGGGATACTGCTTTTGCAAGTCGGCCAAATCGTCATTTATCAGGCAACAATCCTCTAAGGGGGCATCCCACCCCAGCACGCAGGAAAGCACAGAGAGAGAAACGCCCGCCTCATTCATATCACTCAGTTGAGCGTTGATGTCATAAAGCTTGGAATGCACCGTAACACGACGGATACCCCCTGTTTCTACAAACGTCACCGTGTCCGATATCAGTCCTTTTTTGCGGGCAAGCTTCTCTGGAATATAATGGTGCTCAAAGTCAACGATCATATTCTCCTCCCCTCCTCAAGAATAGATTCCATAAACAGATTATTCCTTACACGCAATGATTTCTCCTCGGGTACTGCGCAAAAGACGTATCGTTAATAGATGGGGCACCCTGTCCGCGCCCGGATGGGCGACGACATTATAGCGGAGCGCTTATATTTCCTCGTTGAACAGCAGCTTCCACGCCGCCTTGTAGGCGACGATCTCCTGGACATTCGAGGGAAGATCCCCGATGAATTTCCTCAGCACGCGGATGTCCTTGGGGAGATCATCCATCCGGTCTCCGCCCAGATCGAGCGCCGCCAGAAAGCGCCAGGGATGGTCGGCTATCAGGGCTGCCCATTCCTTCTTCACCGTGCCGGTGGAAAGCTCCCAGACGCGCGCATGATATTCGCCGCTGGGCTTATACAGGGAGTTTCCATCGCCGAAGGCCAGATCGAAGTAGAGGTTGGGGTAGGTTTCGATGAGCTTCCTCACGTAGTCGGGGCCGTACTTCTTCGCCCGCGCGGCATACCTGACCTGACCCAGGTGGCACCAGATGACCTTTGCCTTCGGGTAGCGGGAAAGCATCTCCTCGAGGGGGGGGAGCAGGGCATCTTCAACCTCGTAGTGGATCTCGAAGGGGATGCCCGATGTTGCCGCGTATTCGAAAAGCCGCACACCCACCGGAGAATTCAGGGGGATGGTGACATCCCGCCAGGTCTCTCCGCGTTTATCCTGCCGGGGCGACACGTAATGGCGGAACTCGAATTCGCCGAGCAAGGGGTAGCGGTCTTCGCCGGCTTTTTTGATCGTCGCGGTCAGAAATTCATCGGGGTTTTCCGTCCAGGCGGGATAGATGCCCGCGGTGGTTACGGGGATGTACCGGCAGGGATCAATATTCATGGCCCTGCGGGAGGCATCGCTCCACAGGGTCTTGCTTTTCTGGTACTCTCCGTCGCCGATTTGGGGAGAGAAGGCTACGAGCGCCGCGCCGTTATCATCCATCTGCCGGGCAAAATCCCGGGCGTTCATTTTGCCCGGATTGAAACTGGACTCAATATCAATGACGGGAAGTATTCCGGAAGCCTTTATCGCGGTGATCCTGTTTCGCCATTTCGATTTCAATGCCTCGAGATTGAAGGGCACGTCGGCCTTGGGATGTTCCCCGATTTTGACGGAAGCGGGCAACGGGCAGACCTCCTCGGCAATTGAATAGCTGCAGAGGCATACGAATGTCAGAAAAACGGCAAGTCCTGTTTTCATGATTCTTCCCCGAACGGTTTTTTCCCCGGCTTATTGCCCCGGAATTGATTCGCGGTTGCCATAATAGCCATATTTGAGAAAAAGGCAACGGCTATTAGCGATTTGCAGATGCCCGCATTCTCCGCCCCACTTTGCACACCGCATTGCGGCTCTCCGCGACAAGCCGCGGGGCATGCTCGCTGCCGAATTCAATTGACAGAGAAGACGGTTTTTTTTATACTCCCTCCAAGAAAAAGGATCGTCGCTCAAATCAATCATCTCTCCGCTCCGTTGATACCCGTATGTGTGCACAATGAAACTGCCAAAGCTGCTTGTATTCATTGCCGTGCTCGGTACTGCAACCTCGTCAGCCGTTGCCGCCGAGAGCAAACTATTTAAGTCAGAGAAGCACACGTTCCACGTCGTGACGCTGGTCGGGGGGCTTTCTCACCCATGGGCGGCTGCGTTTCTGCCCGACAGACGCATACTGGTCACCGAGCGCCCCGGACGTCTGCGGATCGTGTCGAAAGATTTCAAACTCGACCCCCAGCCTATCGGGGGAGCGCTGCCGGTGGCAGCAGTGGGACAGGGCGGATTGTTAGACGTCGTCCTGCATCCGCAGTATGCCAAGAATGGCTGGCTCTATCTCGCCTATAGCGGCCCCGGCGCGGGCGGCACCGGTACGGAACTGATGCGCGCAAAGCTCGACGGGCATCGGCTGGTGCAACCCCAGGTGCTGTTCCGGTTAGAACCCAAGACACCCTCAGACCATCATTTCGGCGGGCGCATCGTGTTTGATCGCCAGGGTTACGTCTATTTGACGCTCGGCGACCGTGGCGATAAGGAACGCGCACAGCGGCTTGACGATCATGCGGGATCGGTGATCCGGTTGCACGACGACGGACGCGTACCCGTGGACAATCCTTTTGTGAAGCGCGCCGGCGCAAAGCCGGAAAAGTTCACGCTCGGCCACCGCAACATCCAGGGTGCGGCGCTGCATCCGGTAACCGGCGAACTCTGGACGCATGAACACGGACCGCAGGGCGGCGATGAAATCAACGTGATGCGCGCCGGGCGCAATTACGGCTGGCCGGTGATCACCTACGGCGTCAATTACGTCATCGGCACCCGCATTGGCGAGGGCACACACAAGCCCGGCATGGAACAACCGCTCTACAAATGGGTGCCATCAATCGCCCCGTCGGGAATGGCCTTCTATGAAGGTGATAAATTCCCCAACTGGCGCGGCAACATGCTCGTCGGCGCGCTCAGAGATGAGATGCTGGTGCGCCTGGAACTCAACGGCGAGAAGGTGCTGAAGGAAGAGCGGCTTATCAAAAACACCATCGGACGCATCCGCGACGTGCGCGTTGGACCCGACGGCTACGTCTATCTTCTCACCGACGAGGCGAATGGCGTACTGGCGCGGCTTGAGTAGGGCAGCGCTCAGGGCGCGCTTGACCAGAGGCGATTTAGCAATGCTCCGTGCGATACGTCAGGGCAGTGAATCCAGCAGCGCTTGCTTCCTTCCGGATCGAGGATTCTCCGCAGCGTGCTCACGAAAAGCTTCAATCACCCCCCTCCCCGTCCTTGACAATATCGTCAGCCCAAAAAAATCCAAAAAAAATGTTGACAAATCTTTTGTATTTAATTATTAGATTTTTCGCTGTATACAGCGTACAGAATGCAGTAAACAACATTTTTATCAGCAGAGAAGAGGTGTGGTTTTGATGGACATGGAAGGGAGTATTGAAAAAATCAGTTATCAATCCCAGGTTTACAACATATTGGAAAATATGATTGTTCACGGGAAGTTTAAGCCTGGTCAACGGCTTGTCGAGACGGAACTCGCCGCTTCCTTAGGAGTCAGTCGCTCTCCCATCAGGGAAGCCATTATGGCTCTTTGTCAGGACAGATTGGTAGTGAACAAGAAAGGAAAAGGATGGGTAGTTTCCGAATTGTCACTTCGAGATATCATCGAAACATACGAAGTCCGGAAACTCATCGAGATGCACGCCGGCAAACAAGGCTGCTTGGACTGTCCCAAAGAAGTCCTGGAGGAAATGGAGGTCACGTTAGAGGAGCTTGAAACAATTTCCGAGATCGAACCATTTAGAGAAAAGAACCGCAGGTTCCATGAACTGATTGTCTTGTCTTCCGGAAACGCAAAGTTCCATGAAGTTTTTTTGTGGTCAATGAGAAACATACGGTGGTGCGGTTATATCACCATGGAAATTCCCGGAAGAATGGAAGAAATTAGGAAAGAACACAAGGCGATTCTAAAAGGATTTTTGAAACGAGATCCCGATTCTATCGGCAAAGCCTTAGAGAACCATATTTCCACACTTCAAAATACTATTGCTCAGAAGTGGGATGAACATGGCTTTTAGGGTGAGGGACGCTCTGCGGGAGGATAGTGTGTCGGTGAGGAGGAAGGGGAGGTTTCTATGAAGGAAATTAGATTGCATGGCCTTGGTGGGCAAGGCGCGGTTATCGCTTCCGATATCCTGGCGATAGCGTTTGCCGAGGAAGGAAAAGAGGTGGCTGCCTTTCCCGCATTCGGCGCCGAGCGGCGGGGTTCTCCCGTTGCCGCTTACGTTCGCTTTGATGACAAACCTATACGGGAGAAATGCCTTATCTACACTCCGGATTGCCTGATGATTTTAGACGCCTCTCAAATGGAGGCGAATTCCACGTTCGCTGGAGCCAAGCCCGATTGTGCGTTGATAGTCAATTCTCCGGCGCCTCTGAATGGGTTTTCACGTCCCAACATAAATCTGATTGCAACAATAGATGCCACGGGAATCTCCCGGCAGGAGCTCGGCAGGCCGATCGTAAACACCTGCATAACAGGGGCGTTTGCCGGCGCTACACGCTGGGTGAGCTTTGAATCTCTCGTGGTGGGACTGAAAGAATTCTTTAAAGGTGCAATCTTGGAAAAAAATACCCGGGCGGCACAAAGGGGATTTAACGAGGTCACCGTTACAAAGGTGGATCACTAATTCAGATGAGTGAGGAGGCATGAGTGGTACGGTTAACCAGCAAATACGAAATACCGTTCAGAGACAGAAATGTTCTCGATGTGGATGGTGCTATCTCTTTTGCCCGACGGGATGTGTCGCAATTATTGACGAAACTCACTTTGAAGCGGATTTGGAGTTCTGCAAGGGCTGCGGGATTTGCGCGAAGGAATGTCCGGCGGTTGCCATCGCAATGGTAGAGGAAGACAAGAGATGACGGATACTGCATTAATAAAAAGACAAATGAAAGTTTGTAACGGCAACAAGTCTGCGGCATATGGGGTTAGGCTCTGCCGCCCTGATGTTATCAGCGTCTACCCGATTACCCCCCAGACACCTCTTCTGGAATATTTATATGAGTGGCGGGCTGCCGGTCTGCTTGACACCGATTTTATCGAGGTGGAAGGGCGCACGTTTACCGCAACCTGCGGGGCCGGGCTATCCTTTATGTTTGACAGTTATCTCTGGCCCCCCGCGCTGAGGCTTCCGGTAGTGATGGCCAATGTCAACCGGGAGGCGAGCCCGCCGGTGCAGGTTTCTGCCGGTAATTCCGACATGATGGTTGTCAAGGATGGGGGATGGATACAAATCCATGTCGAGAACTGTCAGGAAATCCTTGATACCATGATTATGGCTTACCGGCTGGCTGAAGATCCTGAGATACTCCTTCCTGTTCAGGTCTCCTATGACGGTTTTATTCTCTCTCATCTGTCTCAAAAGATAGAAATTCCGGCTCAAAGCGAAGTAGATGCATTCCTTGCGCCCGTTCGCAACGTTGATCGGCCCAAGTTGGACCCGGATGAGGGAAATACCTTTGCCAGTTGGGTGCGGGGGACCCTCCTTGTCGAGTTTTACTACAAACACTTGGCTGCCATGGAACGGGTAAAGAGAAAGGTTTGCGAGGTCGAAGAGGAATTCTACAATATTTTTGGAAGACGATACGGAGGGCTGATTGAGGAGTATCGGACCGAGGATGCCGAGATTGTCCTGGTGAGTTTTGGAAGCGAAGTCGGCAGCATACGGGTTGTGATAGACAAGAAACGAGAGGAAGGAATGAAGATCGGGCTCATTAAAGTTCGGGTCTTTAGACCGTTCCCGGCGGAAGCAATAGCCAAAGCACTGCGGGGAAAGAAGGCAATTGGAGTCCTTGAGAAGAATCTCTGTTGGGGCTGGAACTCAGGCCATCTCTTCATGGAACTGAAAGCGGCTCTCGGTGAGTTAAACACCCCTACCCCCATGGCCAACTTTGTTGATGGATTCGGCGGCATTGATGTGACCTTGGAAGGCATAGAGCGAAGTGCGGACATTACCTGGGGAGCTTCGCAGGGCAAGCCTTTCGAGAAACTGACCTGGATACCATTAGAGTAGAACGAGGTAGATGAGAAATGCCAAGCAAGAGACAGTTGATAATAGGATGCAGCGCGGCAGGCCTGAGCGCATTGGAGACGATCAGGAGTCTTGCCCCGGATGATGAGATCCGTATGGTAACAAGGGAAGATACTCTTCCCTACTCGCCGGCGGCCCTTCCCTATCTCACTTCCGGAAGAATGAGCGAAGACAAGTTCTGGATAAAAAACAGAGAGTACTTTTCCCGGATGAAGGTCTCTCTGTCTCAAGGGAAAGAAGTGGTCCAGGTTGTCCCCGAGGAAAAAAAGGTCGTGTATAGCGGCGGGGATTGGGAAGCGTTTGATAATCTCTTGATCGGGGTGGGAGCGGAACCGGTTAACCTTCCCATAAAGGGGTTGGAAGAAAATAGCATCTTTCACTTCCACACGTTCTGGGACTTTAAAAGACTGGCTCAACGCCTGGGGAACACCAATGAAAAGAACGTGCTTATCTACGGCGGGGGTTTAGTTGCCGTTGAGCTGGCGATGAGTTTATTGGAGAGGGGCAATCCCGTTGCGGTTGTGGTGAGAAGCAGGCTTCTTCGCGGATATTTCAACGAATATGTGGGCGGCGTCATAGAGAATATCCTTCGTGATAAAGGCGCCGAGATATATACCGGGAATGAAATTACGGAAGGGAAAAAGCAAAAGGATAAAATCGGCGTAACTCTTTCGGACGGCAGTTCCCTCCTGTGCGATATTTTCGTCGGCAGCGTCGGAGTCAGACCGAGGACATCAATGGTTGCCGGAACCCAGATCAGGACCAATGTCGGAATATTAGCCGACAGGAGAATGGAGACAACTGTCCCGGGCATTTACACTGCCGGCGATGTTGCAGAGGCCCCCGGCTTTTTTTCCGGTAAGCAAGGCATAAACCCGATCTTACCCAACGCACTGAGGCAGGGAACAATAGCGGGGGCGAACATGGCCGGCAAGACAACGGAATATGAGGGATGGGTATCTCTCAACATCCTTAATTTGCATGGGAATGTTGCCTGTTCCATAGGAGAAGCCCTGCCTTCAGAGGGGGGATATGAAGTTTTGGAGGAAGAAAGCGATCGAGGGAAGCGGTTCAAAAGGTTGGTATTTAAAGAAAACAGGCTGCATGGAGCAATGTTTCTTAATGCGGATGTTGACCCAGGCGCTGCTCGCTATCTCATCGAAAATAAGGTGGATATCGGCTCCTATAAAGAAGCTCTTCTGGAGAAAACCGTTGAGTTGTGCTCCTGGTTGGTGAGTCGCACGGAAAAAGAAAAGAGCAAGGTTTCTTAAATAGTGGCCGTCCGGAAACGCCGGGCGCCACTATTTAGTTTCCAATTCGGAAACGAGAAATTTTTTGTCCTGGCAAGGAAATCAAGGGGTTGCGCGGAGGCGTACTAAACGTACGCCGCACAAGCAAGCCCGAAGATTGACACCGCCAGGGCGAAAAAGGGCCGTTTCCGGATAGACACTAATTACAAACTGGAGAGAACAATGGGTATCTTTAATACTGTTCTTATCGCGAAAGAGAACGCATGCCCCGCCGGATGCTCTGCCTGTGAAGAGGCATGTGCGAAGGAAAGAAACGACGGCGTTGTGGGAATGATCAAAAGCATCCACGTCCCTGATATCGGTGTTCATGAGGTGGGAACCTGTAAGCAATGCGGCGAGCCCAGATGCCTTGAAATATGCCCGGCGGGAGCAATAGTGAAGAATGAGACCGACGGTGTGGTGCGGATTGAGGAAAACAGATGTGTAGGGTGCAGACTTTGCACGTTGGCATGCCCGTACGGAGGGATGCACTTCAATGTGGTGAAGGGGAAGGCTGCCAAGTGCGATATGTGTGAGGGGAAACCCAAATGTATCGAGGCGTGTCCTCATGATATCCTTTCCCTCGGTCAGGGCCGCACGGTAATGAACTATCTGGCTGAAGACACGGTCACGCATGGAAACTACCTCTGCCAGGGATGCAGCGCCGAGTTGGCCCTTCGGTTTGCCCTCCGGGTCCTTGGAAAAAGGACAATGGTTTTTAATACCTCCGGTTGTGCAAGCCTTATGGTGGGGGGCATGGGCGAAGACCGGCAACTCATGAACCCGGCATCCAGAGGGCTTATGCCCAATGTGGCCTCTATCATGACGGGAGCCATGAGATACTATCGCAGGAAAGGCAAGGAGGCGACGCTGGTGGGCTTTCTCGGAGACGGGGCTTTGTCTGATGTAGGTTTTCAGGCGCTTTCCGGTGCTGCTGAAAGAGACGAGAATCTGATTTTCATCTGCTATGACAATGAAGGGTATATGAATACCGGCATACAGCGAAGCGCTACCACGCCGTATTTTGGTTGGACTATGACCACGCCGATAGGAAAAAGATCAAAAGGAAAACCCGAAGCTCCCAAGAACATGCCGTTAATCATGGCCTTTCATGGAATTCCCTATACCGCTACCGCTTCAGTCGCCTTTCCGGAAGACTTTGCGAAAAAACTGCTGAAGGCAAAGGCCGTTAAAACCGGCATGTCCTATATTCATCTCATCATACCCTGTGTCACGGGGTGGAGGGCGCCCAATGACAGCGCCATTGAATTGGGAAGGTTGTGCGTGGAGACAAATTATTTTCCGCTGTGGGAGTCCGAAGAGGGAAAATTTCATTTTACCTATAAACCGAAAAAAAAGAGACCCATCAGAGATTTAACCCGATTAATGGGCAGATTTTCCCATCTGACGGAATCGGATCTGGATGAATTTCAGAAAATTGTCGATTCAAGATATTTTACTATTGAACATATGACCGGAGCTGCCGAGCCTTTAAGAGTCTGAACGGTATCTCTTTTTATAAATCCAACCCAGGAAAGGAGTAGAGCCATGAAAAAAGTATCTTTGGGTCTTATTTTGCTGTGTCTGTTGTTTTTTGTGTCTGTCAATCTTACACTGGCGCAAAACTATCCCGATAAGGCAATTCAGTTGGTAGTTCCCTGGACTCCCGGCGGCAGCAACGATGTGCTTGCGCGGTTGATAGGACAGAAGCTCCTGGAAAAATGGAAGCAACCGGTGGTCGTTGAGAATCGCCCCGGAGCTGCCGGCAACATCGGCGCCACTTTAGTGGCGAAGGCCGCGCCGGACGGTTATACGCTTTTAGTCGCAGCGCAGAACATTTTAGCGATTAACCCCACCCTTTACTCCAATTCGCCCTTTGATACCTTTAAGGACTTTACGCCTATTGCGACGATGGGAGCCGTGCCGGTGCTGCTGACGGTCAACCCGTCCGTACCCGCTCATTCGGTGAAAGAGCTGGTGGCCATAGCCAAGTCAAAGTCCGAGGGCCTGACATACGGCTCATCCGGAATCGGCAGCCCGCAACATCTGACAGCCGAATTGTTCATGAAAATGGCCGGCGTCAAGATGGTCCATGTGGCTTACAAAGGAGCTGCGCAAACGATCCCCGATCTGATCTCGGGCCAGATCCAAGTTCTCTGCTGCCCGATTAATTCCATTCTCCCTCACGTAAAAAGCGGCAAGGTGCGCGCACTTGCCGTCGCCGGCGTCAAACGCGTTCCTTCCCTTCCGGATTTGCCGACGGTTACAGAGGCGGGTGTCAAAAACGTTTTAAGCGATATCTGGATCAGCATTGTCGGACCGAAGGGGATGGCGCCCGGTACCGTGAACAAGATAAACAGCGAGGTCGCCAAGATCCTTGCCAGTGATGATGTGGTGAAAAACCTCCGGATGCAGGGTATAGAGCCTTTGATACATACCCCTGCCGACTTTGCTAAGCTGATCCGCAGTGACTACGATCGTTGGTCTAAACTGATCAAGGAATTGGGGATACGCGCGGAACAATAACGGACGGGGAGGAGACGATGATAAAGATCCGCAACCCGAAGGATTTATGTGCCGGTCTCTTTTTCATGGTTTTCGGGCTGAGCGCTGTTTTAATTTCCAGAACATACCCCCTGGGAACGGCGTTTCGGATGGGTGCGGGATATTTCCCTATACTGATCGGCGGCATTCTTTTTCTTATCGGGCTTGTGATTGTGATAAAAGCGTTCTTTGGCGCGAGAGAATCGCTTTCCCTTCCGAAATGGCGCCCCCTTCTTTTCATCGTTATCTCGATAATCCTGTTCGGACTGATGATCAAACCGCTTGGCTTGGTAGTGACGGCATTTATTGTGGTAATGACCAGCGGATTGGCCGGCGAACGCTTCCACGTCCGTGAAATGATTTTGCTGGCGACAGTGCTGGCGGTGCTTTCCGCCGTATTGTTCGTCTCTATCTTGGGGCTTCCTTTTCCGGTTTGGCCGCAATTGTGAGGGTTGGCGCGATGGATATTTTTGATAACATCTTATTGGGTTTTTCCGTCGCAATCACGCTAAAAAACCTGTCCTACTGTCTGCTCGGTTCGTTGGTCGGCACCTTGGTCGGCGTGCTTCCCGGACTGGGCCCGGTGGCGACGATCGCCATGCTTATGCCGCTTACCTATGGATTGGACACCACCACGGCGCTCATCATGCTGGCCGGCATTTATTACGGCGCCCAGTACGGCGGCTCGACCACCGCGGTGCTGGTAAATATACCCGGTGAAACGAGTTCCATAATCACAACCTTCGATGGTCACCAAATGGCCCTTCAGGGCAGAGCGGCCGAGGCGCTGCTGGTGGCGGCCTTGGGATCGTTTTTTGCCGGCACGGTGAGCACGTTTCTGGTTGCCGGATTCGCCCCTCCGCTTTCGATGCTCGCGATCAACTTCAGCGCCCCGGAATACTTCTCTCTCATGGTGCTGTGCCTGATCGGCTTAGTCGTGCTTGCACACGGCTCGGTTTTGAAGGCGATAGCCATGGTGCTGGCGGGGTTGCTGCTCGGACTGGTAGGCCAGGATGTTACGAGCGGAGTGAATCGCCTTACCTTCGGCATTCGGGAACTGAGTGACGGCATCGGCTTTGTCGTGGTGGCCATGGCTCTGTTCGGCATTAACGAGATTATCGTCGGCCTGGAATCTCCCGAAGAAAGACGCGAAGTGCTTTCTAAAAAACGTGGGGGGCTGGGGAAATGGTCCCTTTCCAAGGAGGATTTCAGACTGGCGTGGCCGGCTTCGGTGCGCGGCACCGCTTTGGGCGCAGTATTAGGGCTGCTGCCCGGAAGCGGAGGTGTGCTCGCTTCGTTTGTCTCGTATATTGTGGAAAAGAAAATCGCCAAGGATCCCAGTCGCTTCGGCAAGGGCGCCATAGAAGGCGTGGCCGGCCCCGAGTCGGCAAATAATGCAGGCGCCCAGACATCCTTCATCCCCATGCTGACATTGGGACTCCCCTCAACCCCGACCATGGCGCTTATGATCGGGGCTTTGACGCTCCACGGCATCCAACCGGGGCCGCAGGTAATGACAACCAACCCCACGCTTTTCTGGGGTTTGATCGCCAGTATGTGGATCGGTAATCTGTTTCTGGTGATCCTTAACCTGCCCCTGATCGGCGTATGGATCAAGCTGGTAAGCGTCCGATTCCGCCTCCTGTATCCGGCCATCCTGCTTTTTTGCTGCATCGGGGTCTATAGCCTCAGTAATTCGACGTTTGAGGTGATCCTCACCTCCCTTTTCTGCGTGCTTGGCTATTGCTTGGTAAAGCTCGATTGTGAGCCCGCGCCGCTCCTCTTGGGCATGATCCTGGGGCCAATGATGGAAGAGAATCTGCGTCGCGCTATGACGATTTCCCGCGGAGATCCCGGCGTGTTTATCAGACGCCCCGTAAGCTTGGTGTTGCTTATCTTTGCCGCCGCACTCCTGCTCATGTTGGTCGTGCCGGCCATCAGAAAGAAAAGAGTCGAGGCGTTCAAGGAGTAGTGATGCCTCCGGACTTTTTTTACCTGCATATTTTGAGGCCCTCATACAGGCAAAAAATAGTTAATACGAAATCGAAGGAGAAGTTGGTATGACAAAAAAGTGGAACGTGTTTATCGCCGAGCCGATTGATTTCCCGGGAACAACACACAGTGAATTGGAAGCGGCAGGCTGTAAAGTCATCATCGGGCGACCGACCTGGAAGCACCCCGGCTGGGAATATACCGAAGACGAGTTGATAGAGGCATGTCAAGATATGGATGCGGTAATGGGCGCCTCCCGTGATAGTTATACGCGACGGTTCATGGAGTCGGTGAAAAGGCTGAGGATCATTTCCAAGTACGGGATAGGTTTAGAGAAAATAGACGTTAAGGCCGCCACCGATAGCGGCGTCCTCGTTGCCAATACACCGGTTCAGGAAAACATTGACGCCGTCGCGGAGCATACCGTTGCCTTGATGTTAGGTCTCTCGAAGAGATTATCGTTTGCATCTCGTCATGCAAAAAGCGGAAAATGGAGAGATCAAGCCGTTACGACAAGCGAGCTTTTCGGAAAAACCGTCGGGATCGTAGGGCTGGGAAGGATCGGCACCGCAATAACCCAAAGACTTGCCGGATGGAAGGTCAATTTTTGGGGATATGATCCGTATAAAACCGATGATTACTTCAAACGGCATGGAGTTGATCCCGTCTCCATGGAGAAACTGTTGAAGGAAGCGGATATTATTTTGGTAAACGTCGTGGCGACAAGTGAGACAGAGAAGATGTTCTCTGAAAACCAGTTTAAAATGATGAAGAAAGACGCTATAATCATCAATACTTCCCGGGGAGAGGTGATTGACGAAGAGGCATTGATAAAAGCGCTGCAAGAGAATTGGATAGGGGGTGCAGGTCTTGATGTCACCGACCCGGAACCTCCATGCCCGGACAACCCCTTATGGAAAATGGAGAACGTGATTATAACTCCTCATATCGCCGGATGGTCGAACACCACGTTGGTCGCTATTACAAAAAGGGCTGCGAACAATCTGCTCAACGCCTTGCGTGGGGATGTCCCCATATCGTTGGTAAACCCGGAAGCCCTGCCTCAATGGAGGGAGCGAATTAAGAAGATCGAAAAAAATCGTGAGGCCTAAATGTTTCAGGGGCGCGGGCTGACCGATACCACCTCGAACAATTGCCTGTTTTAGCGGAGAACATATGAACAAAAAGAAAAACTCGCACCGTGGCGCGGGAGAAATTCCCCTCAAAGGTCCAAACCAGAAGGAACTCTGGGGAAGCGACGCCCTGGCGGCGATGGTGCGGGCGCTTGATATCCCCTATCTTGCTCTAAATCCCGGGGCGAGCTATCGCGGTTTGCACGACAGCATCGTCAACTATCTGGGAAACTCGCGTCCGAAGATATTACTGTGTCTGCACGAGGAAAACGCCGTTGCCATCGCACACGGCTATGCCAAGGCTTCAGGCAAGATCATGGGAGCGCTTGTTCACAGCAACGTAGGATTGATGCACGCATCAATGGCGGTATTTAACGCATGGTGCGACCGTATGCCGCTTCTTCTGCTGGGCGCAACGGGTCCGATGGATGCGGCCAAGAGACGTCCGTGGATCGACTGGATACATACCGTCAGCGACCAGGGATCTCTCATCCGCGATTACACAAAATGGGATAACCAGGCCGGATCGGTTATTTCCGCCTATGAAGCATTGTTGCGGGCTGTGCAGATTGCCGATACTGCGCCCCGCGGCCCGACCTACGTCAATCTCGACGCAGCGTTTCAGGAAGAGGAAATCGGCGCTATTCCGCCCCTGCCGGATGTGAAGCGCTATTGCGCTCCCGAGTCGACGATTCCCTCTGATGATCTTATCAGAAAGGCGGCAAGGCTCCTTTCGGGCTCGAAAAATCCGATTATTCTCGCCGGTCGGGTATCCCGAAGCGAAACCGCATGGAAGCATCGCATTTCGCTTGCCGAAAAGCTCCGGGCGCGGGTGCTTACCGATCTGAAAGTTGGCGCCGCATTTCCGACCGACCATGCTCTGCACCCGATTCCACCCTCGGCCGTCGTTTCGCCTCTCATGGCAAAGGCTATTGGCGAGGCCGATGTGATTCTTTCGCTTGACTGGGTTGATCTGGCAGGATCGCTCAAACGGGCCGCTGCGGGAAAGAAGAAGGTGCAACAAAAAATTATCCGGGTCTCAGCCGATGCGCATATCCATCGCGGCTGGAGCATGGATTACCAGGGGATGCCTCCCGCGGATATCTATCTCATGAGCGAGCCGGATGCCACGGTTCCACTACTCCTTGAGGCTGTTATGGAGCGCTCTTCCCCCGCCCGCACCATGCAGACGGTCTCTCCCCTGAAACCGGATAATATCGTCTCGATTCGCGCCTTGGCGCATGCTTTGAACGCCGCTACCAAAGGGATGGATGTTTGCATTACCCATTTGCCCCTCGGTTGGAACGGAGCTTACCGCCATTTTAAACACCCTCTTGATTATATCGGCTCCGAAGGCGGCGGCGGGATCGGAGCAGGACCCGGTTTGACGGTAGGCGCTGCGCTGGCGCTCAAGGGCAGCGGCCGCATGCCCATCGGTATTGTGGGCGATGGAGATTTTTTGATGGGAGTGACCGCCCTCTGGACAGCGGTGCATTACCGGATTCCGTGCCTCATTCTTGTCGCAAACAACCGTTCCTTCTTTAACGACGAGTTGCATCAAGAGAGCGTGGCTCAAGAACGAGGACGTCCACGAGAGAACCGGTGGATCGGCCAGCGCATCAGCGACCCGGATATAGATCTGGCTATGATGGCGAAGGCCCAGGGCGCAGAAGGCATCGGACCAATCGGAAAGGTGTCGGATATCGTTCCGGCAATAGAGAAGGGGATCACTCTGGTTGAAGGCGGCGCCGTATGCGTGGTTGATGTTCGAGTTCAGCCGGGCTACGATATTAATCTTGAAAGTTTCTCGGCAATAGCCAAGCGTTGAAGATACTATTTGAGCGGCATCATGAACCGAAAAAAAGAATTAGCGGAAATCAAAACCAAGATAGCGTCATTCCTTCCCCAGCATCGTGATCTCTATTATGACGGAAAGTGGCAGAGGCCTCAAGGCGGCTACCGTGATACCGGGAATCCGGCAACGGGCGATTCTCTCGGCCCCGCCGCAGAGGCTGATGCCGGGGATGTGGATGCAGCCGTAAAAGCGGCGCACAGAGCCTCGCTTGAGTGGCGCAGGATTAAGCCGCTGGAACGGGCCGCGCTTTTGAAAAAGGTTGCGGGTGTTTTGCGCGCCCACGCCGAAGAACTGGCGATGATTGATGCAGCCAATTGCGGCAACCCGATTCGAGAGATGCTTCAAGATGCGGTGGTTGCGGCAATGCAGATCGAGTTTTATGCCGGGCTCGTCACCGAGGTCAAGGGCACAACAATCCCCATGGGCGAAGGGGTGGTCAATATGTCGGTGCGGGAGCCTTATGGCGTGGTTGGGAGGATCGTCGCCTATAACCACCCCATCATGTTTACCGCAGGCAAGGCGGCCCCGGCGCTTGCCGCCGGCAATGCCGTCATCATGAAGCCGCCCTATCAGGCGCCGCTTTCGGCCTACCGGATGATGGAGCTTATCGAAGGCATTCTGCCTCCCGGAGTGCTCAATATCGTATCCGCAGGCCGCGAGGGCAGCGAGGCGCTCGTGATCCATCCGCTGGTGCCGCGCATCGCTCTTATCGGCAGTGTCCCCACGGGTCGCGCTGTCGCGAAGACGGCATCCGCTCGGCTCAAACGGGTAACCTTGGAGCTGGGCGGCAAGAACGCCTGTATCATCTATCCAGACGCTGAAATAAAGAAAGCAACACAAGGCGCCGTAACCGGCATGAATTTCAGTTGGTGCGGCCAATCCTGCGGATCCACGTCCCGTCTCTTCCTGCACGAGGACATATACGATCGTGTAATGGAAGGCATATTGGAAATCATCAAGATTTACCGCCCCGGCATCCCCACGGACATGGAAACAACGATGGGCGCCGTCATCTCCAAGGCACAGCATGAGAAAATCCTGGGCTATATTGATATCGCCAAACGGGAGGGTGCAAGGCTCGTCTATGGCGGTAATATCCCGACCGATCCCCTGCTTTCCCGCGGGTGGTTCGTGGAGCCTACCGTGTTCACCGACGTAGATCAGGACATGCGCATCGCTCAAGAAGAAATTTTTGGTCCGGTCCTCAGTGTAATCAAATGGAAGGATGAGGAGCGGATGTTCGCCCAGGTCAATGCCGTGGAGTACGGCCTGACCGCATCCATCTGGACCACCAGTCTGGCCAACGCCCACCGGGCGGCAAGCCGGACGGAGGCGGGCTATGTTTGGGTGAACAGCGCGAGCGCGCATTTCTTAGGCGCAAGTTTCGGCGGCTATAAACAGTCCGGCATCGGCCGCGAAGAAGGCCTCGATGAGCTGCTCTCCTATACCCAGGAAAAGAACATCAACATTACTCTTTGATCTCTGTAATGACCGTATGCGATTTTTGCAATGCCCCTTGCGTACGTCAGGGCAGTGAGGCCCACCGGGCGGAGCTTGCAGGCGCGTCCCCGGTTAACTTGTTTTCCCCCGCCCTTGGCGATATTGTCCGCCCAAATTCCTCTAATGGCTTGACATCTGCCGTCCCTACAGGGTACTCTTCCGAGAGAACAAGGGATAGGGAAGGATAAAAACAACAGAGAGCGTTTCTCGCAGACGGGAAAAAGGAAGGGAAATACCATGTACGAAAGCGATGTGGACCGGGTAAAAGAGGGCATACAGACCCTGTTGAAAAAGGGACCTTCAAGAACGGCGGTTATTGTCGGCGTCATCATTCTCCTGTTATTTTTAGTGAGGCCCTGGGTGCAGGTCGGTCCGGGACAACGGGGTATCGTCCTTAATTTCGGCGCCGTGCAAACGTTGGTCCTGGGGGAAGGCTTGCATTTCCGCATACCGGTAATGCAGGAGATCGTCCTGGTGGACGTGAAGGTTCAGAAGGCGGAGACGGATGCGGCCGCAGCCTCGGCAGATCTCCAGGACGTCAGTTCCCGGGTGGCCTTGAACTATCATATCGTTCCCGATAAGGCCAATATTGTCTATCAGAAGATCGGTGTCCAGTTCAAGGAACGCATTATTGACCCGGCTATCCTTGAGGTCGTCAAGGCCGTAACCGCCAAGTACTCTGCGGAGGAACTTATAACAAAGCGCCCGGCGGTAAGCGAGGCCATGAGGTTGGCCTTGTCCGAACGGCTGATGGTACATAATATAGCCGTAGATGCCTTTTCTATTGTAATATTTAGTTTCTCCAGGATCTTCACCGAAGCGATTGAATCGAAACAGACGGCCGAACAGTTGGCTCTGAAGGCCAAACGTGACCTCGACAGAATAAAGATAGAAGCGGAACAGAAAATCACCGCAGCCCGTGCGGAAGCGGAGTCGCTCAGGCTGCAGAGAACAAATATTTCCCCTGATCTTATTGAGTTGAGAAAAATCGAAGCCAATATGAAAGCGATAGAAAAATGGAACGGCATCCTCCCCCAGGTGACGGGCGCCGGCGCCGTGCCTTTTATCGGCGTGGGGGACACATCCAAAAAATCTTCGGTCAGCAAGTAACTTTCCCGTTACAGGATACTGGTTGTGCCGCTCGAGGCACAGCGGTAACTGAAACGCCCCCGGCGGGAGCCGGGGGCATCTTTCGCTGCCGGCGCGGTTGAGCCTTGTAGGCAACCGCACAAAACTTCAGACAGGAAATCCGGGAACGCCATACTGGTTTTTACAAAGAACGGACATGAGGTCACCAGATTTTATGCCCCGTTGGTTGGAGAAGGAAAAAAGAAAAAAACCGGAGAGACCGGGAGGACCTTCATGGCGCTTTCTGTTTTGATCTTTATTGCGAGTTTGGTGATGTTGCTGCTCTCTGCAAAGTATTTTACCGGGGCGGCAGAAAAACTCGGGTTCTTTTTTGGATTGTCGCCCTTCACGATCGGTGTGTTTATCGTGGGCATTGGCACCTCCCTGCCTGAGTTGGTCTCGGGTATTCTGGCAGGCGCATCCGGGAATTCGGAAATCGTTTCCGGAAATGTGCTGGGAGCCAACACGTCTAATATTTTTCTTATCATAGGTGTCATTGCCCTGCTCAGCAGCAAGGGCATTGAACTGGGCAGCCAGTATATCATGGTTGACCTGCATTTTATGATAGGTTCGGCATTCCTGCTCGGACTGATCATGATGGACGGGAAAATCGCCTTTGCCGAAGGGATCTTTCTCCTTTCGGCCTACGGTATTTACGCGTTTTTTTTACTCAAGAGCGGCGAAAAGGCTAAAATTAAACTTAACGAAAAACAGCGGCCGATACCAGTGATTTTCCCGCTGAAAGAACTGCTGGTCGCGCTGGTCACAAGCCTCGGCATTTATATCGGTGCGAACTATACCGTCCAGAGCATTGTTGACATCGCACATGTTCTCCGCGTCCCCCCTTCCCTGATCTCTCTGACGGTTTTATCGTTCGGCACCACGTTGCCTGAATTGACCGTGAGCACAACGGCCATCAAACAGGGAAAGCAGGAGATCGCCGTCGGCAACATCTTAGGTTCGTGTGTGTTCAACGCCCTGGTTATACCTGGTGCCGTGTCGGCTTTCGGCGATATCCATGTGCCTGAATACCTGATTCATTTTTTTCTCCCCCTGTTTGTCGTCGCCTCCGTGTTCTTCTATCTCCTCACCCAGGATAAAAAAATATCCAAGTGGGAAGGATTGCTGTTTCTGGTATTTTATGGATTTTTTATCAGCAGGGCGATTGCGGTGTTTGTATGAGAAACAGAGAGAGAGGATGACGAATAATCGCAATGACCGGATGCGATTTTTACAATACCGTTTGCTATAGATCAGGGCCGTAAATCACCCCCGCAAAATCCGTTCGATTTCCGAATGATCATATTTTCCCGTAGACGCTATCGGGATCCCTTCTACCACGGCAATGCGGCGGGGAACGGCATACGATTCACTGACCGCGGCGATTTGCCTCCTCACGTGCGACACGTCGAGATGGGTGACTACCAGCGCGGCAATTTCATTTTGACGTCCGTTCCCCGTGGGAAGCGATATAACTACGGCATCGCGAACACCCGGTATCTCTTTCAGTTTGGCCTGCACGGCGGCCAGGTCAACCCGTTTTCCTGCGACCTTGACGATATCGTCCGCCCTGCCCTGGAGAATGAATCGCCGATCTCCGTCCGAATCGGCGCGATCGGCGGTGGCAAAGAAGCCATCGCTATCGAGGGACAGCGTCGGAGAGATAAACGCCGATCGGACATGCAATATTCCTTCCTGTATCTTCCAATCTACCGTCTCCAGGGGATTCCATGATTCTCCGTCCTGGGAACGATGCCGCACAGCCACCCCTCCCGTTTCCGTCGAACCATATATTTCGGTGATGTCCAAACCCGTTTTCGCGTGGAAATATGCGGCGTCCTCTTTATCCAGCGCCCCGGCTGAGGAAAACGCCATGCGGAGATCGCGACGCTCAAGATCGTCCACCTTCAAAACCCGGTAGTGCACGGGGACGCTGACCAGGACGGATGCCCGGTAATCGCGCGCAGCGCGGAGTATCTCTCGCGGAAAAGCATATACCCCGTCGAGAACGCGCGCCCTACAGATGAAGGGAATCAGTACGGAATAGAGGAGGCCGTAAATATGCATGGGCGGCACTGTGGATAGGAAAAGATCGTTGGGAGATATGCCGAATTTCTTTGAGAGATGCAGGGCCTCTGCAAGCATATTCCGGGGCGTCTTGGCCCATACCTTCGGCTTTCCCGTAGATCCGCCCGTAAACAGCATGAGAAAGGGATTATCCAGATCGAGCACGGCATCGCTCATCAGGGAGTCACCAACCAGCATCGGGGGAGTTATGACGTCGGGCCCCGAGGGAAAATCACCGGGACAATCCGTCAGGAGAAATGACAACGGCATAATCTCCAGGACTTCCTCAATAGCCTGCCGCGAAAAGGCATACGGGACGACAAGGCGGGGACCGCCGGCGAGTGAAGCGATGAGCGCCGCAGCCAGAAGGGCTTTATCGTCGGTGCACAGACAGATCGCGGCGCGGCTTTCTCCTGAAGACGGCTGAAGACGACAAATCGCCGCCGCGCGGCGATAGACCGTTTCATAGGTGCAGCAGTTCAGGACAAATTCCCTGCTTAAGTCCCGGGGAGGGGAAAAGATATTCCCATACCGCGCCGTTTCCGTGAAACAATCAAGCATGACCGAATCTGTTTTCATCGTTAATTGCCCTTGACTTCCCCCTTTTTCCTATTTACTATTCCGGCGCCTATTAGCACATTTTGGCGGCTTTGAACATCGGGAAAAAACCCGCGCATCGTGATAACGGGCGATACAACTATTATTTTTTGGATCGGATGACATGCCGGCATTGCCTCTGGACATTGAGAAACTGATCCCTCATCGGGACCGGATGAAATTAATCAATGAGGTGATAGCGGTAAACGCGGATATGGCCGTAACGTCATCCATCGTCTCCGAGCGATGGCCCCTCTGTGACGGGTCTTTTGTTGATCCTCTCGTCCTCATTGAGGTTGTTGCGCAGACGGCGGGAGTCCACGTAAGCTGGAAAAAAGGAACAGACAAGGGTGTCGGCGGGATGGGATGGCTCGTGGGAATTAAGGACGCCGATTTCTTCCTGGATCGGGTTTCGCTCCATACGGAGTTGATCACCACGGTAAAAAATCTGTACAGCGTCGAAAACTATAATGTCCTGGAGGGAACCGTTCTGGCAGGAATAGACCTCCTGTGCCGGATACAGATACAGGTATTCCGGTCCGGATCGGATTGAGCATTGCCATCGTAGCGCATTATAGGAGCAACGTACGATGAACGAAGAGCAGGTCGCGCTGGTGACGGGGGGCAGTCGTGGCATTGGCCGTGCCATTGCCGTTGAGTTGTCCGAGGCAGGTTACAGGATCATCCTCACGTACAAATCAAACGATCTGTCCGCCGAGGAAACCCTGGAAATCATCCGTTCGAAGGGCGGCCACGGAGAAAAGATCCGGTTTGATGTGGCCGATTCAAAAGAAACAGCAAAACAGATGGATGAAATCATTTCCCACTATACCGACATTCGCGTCCTGGTCAATAATGCCGGAGTAACCGCCGACGGCCTCTTTATGATGATGCCGGAGGAAGACTGGGATAGGGTTATACAAACGACCCTGAAAGGCTTTTACAATGTAACAAAACCGGTTCTCCGGAGGATGGTTCGAAATAAGAAAGGATCCATCGTTTCCATTTCTTCCGCGTCAGCCCTCCTGGGAAACAGGGGGCAGGCCAATTACGCCGCGGCAAAGTCCGGATTGATCGCCGCGAGTCGCTCCCTGGCATCCGAGGTGGCACGGCTGGGCGTCCGGGTCAATGTGGTCGCACCGGGGCTGATTGATACGGAAATGATCAAGGGAGCGCCGGTAGAGAAAATTAAGGAGATTATCCCCATGGCGAGAATCGGCAGGCCGGAAGAGGTTGCGAAGGTCGTCCGTTTCCTCTGTTCCGATGATGCCTCGTATATTACGGGACAGGTAATCTCCGTGAACGGCGGCATGATCTAGTGTCGTGTTTCAGTAAAGGCTTTACCATGCCGTCATTTCGAGCGAAACGGGAAATCTTCATGAGAATAAACTATTAAAAGATATCTCCCTTGGGTCGATATGACATCGAATCAGGATAACACCATATGAGCAGCCTGAAATAGATTTTATGACTATTTACCGCACAATAAAAAGAGGGACATCCCTCATCGGGATGCTTCTTGTCTGCACGTTCCTGCTCGGATGGGCAGACACCTGGGAGGATATTCAAAGAGCATCCTCAAAGATAACATCGGTCAGCGCTCGTTTCTCTCAGGAAAAGCACATGCAGATCCTCGCCAAACCGCTCATTTCCCGGGGGCGTTTTTATTTTCAGACACCCGATTCGGTCAGATGGGAATACACCGCTCCCGTGAGAAGCGTTTTGCTGATGCACAAAGGCAAAATCAAACGATACACCCAGGGCAGTAAAGGCTTCGTCGAGGATAGGGGCGGGGCCGTTGATTCGATGCAGTTCATCCTCCAGGAGATCGGCAGGTGGAGCAAGGGACGGTTCAACGAGAATGAGTATTTTTCGGCGACGCTGAAAGGGGGAACGGGGGCGCATATTATCCTGACCCCCAAGGAAAAGGGACTTGCGGCCATGATATCGCGCATCGTGATAACCCCTTCCCCGGACAGACCGGGAGTCCTCAAATCCGTTACCATTGTCGAAAGCGAGGAAAATTATACCCTCTTTGAATTCACCGACTCGCAGCTCAATGCGCCTATCGCTGAATCGTTGTTTCGGGAAGTGGAATGAAAGCCCCCCTGTTGCCCAGGAGCCGGTTTTGGATCGTGATGTGGGCGGTCTGCCTTATCTCCTGCAGCCCTCTTCCCGTCATTAAGCCGACGGATCAAACGGCGGCTACCGTGCGGAAGTGTCGTCAGCCCTTTCTCGACACTCCCTACCGTTTCGTTCATGCCATTGAGGCCGCATTGCCGGGCGGCGGATCGGGAACGGTTCTGGGTATCACCGTCTTTAATCCGGAATCAAAGGCGATCCACAGTGCGATCTTCACCCTTGAGGGATTTGTTCTGTTTGATGCCCGGTATGATGGCAAACTGGTTGTGTCTCGAGCGCTGCCGCCATTCAATGCGGAGCGCTTTGCCGAATACATGATGGAGGATATTCGTCTTATTTTTCTTCCCCCTGAGGGAAGGCTCTTAACTGCCGGCACGCTTGAAGACGGATCAGCTATCTGCCGGTATGAAGGAAATCAGGAAACCATTATAGATGTGATCGTCCATCGGGATGACAGCTGGGAAATCTCCACCTATCGCAATCGGTATGAACGGCTGCGAACAATCAGCGGCTTTTCCGTACGGGATGGGATTCCCGGAATGCTGGAACTGACCGGTTTCGAATCCAGGAATTATTCGTTGCGCCTGAAGGTAATCAGTGCCGAGCCGCTTTCCCGCGAGACGATCCCCTGAAGCACTCAATCCACAGGGCGGGGCTTCTCGGTAAGGACATCATTATTTGCCATGCGCCCCTAACCCCGCTCACACGCGGGGCTTAACCGGTCGCGCCCGGTCAGGAAACCACCGTGAAATTCAAACTGATCTATCCGAAATGGAAAAAACTGGAACGGCAAACGGAATTCCACCTTCCGCCCCACGGCCCCGTCGTCTTTGCGGCGACACTGCCCGACGATGTGGAAATTGATTTTACCGATGAAAACGTGGAAGCCCTCAACTTCGACGATTCCCCCGATCTCGTGGGGATATCAATGCTGCTGACCAGCCAAGTCAAGCGGGGGTGGGAGATTGCCGATACGTACCGGCAGCAGGGAATCAAGGTTATCTTCGGGGGCATCGCAACAATGCTGCATGCCGAGGAAACAATGCTGCGCGCAGATGCTGTCTTTCTTGGCGAGGCGGAAGGCAGGATGGAGGAGGTCATCCGCGATTTCCGAAACGGTCGGCTCAAGAAGCGCTACGACTACATGACCGATTTTCCCCCCGTTGAAAGTATCGGGACGGCACGGAGAGAGATATTAAACCGTGAATTATACAATTACAAAGGCGTGCAGATGCTGGATCTCGTGCATGCGTCGCGGGGATGCCGATTCAATTGCTATCCCTGCTGCGTGTCCTTTCTGGGAGGGAGGAAGTTCCGCCCCCGCCCCATTGACCGGGTGATGAATGAATTGGCCACCATTGACAACAACCGCCTGTTCATCGTGGACAATTCCCTCGCCCAGGACAAGAACTGGGAGCGGGAGCTCTTTACGGCCATGATCCCCCTGAAAAAGAAATGGTGCTGCCATCCCATTGAGGACGACGACGAGATTCTTGATCTTGCCGCCCGTGCGGGCGCCTGGTACGTGTACCAGGCCATCTTTGACACATCGGACTATATCCGGGATCGCATCAGGCGCTACCACGAACACGGCATCGCTGTGGAGGGAACGATCCTCCTGGGCCTCGACGACCATACCGAAGACTCCATTCGCCGGCTCGTAGATTTTCTCATGGATATCAATCTGGACCTTGCCGAATTCACCTTGCTCACGCCGTTCCCCCACACCCGGACATTTGACGACCTGCGCCGGGCCGGACGAATCCTCTCCGCCGACTGGGACGATTACACGGCGGACAAGGTGGTCTTCCAACCCAGAAACATGACACCGGAGCGGCTTCAGGATATCTACAACTACGCCTGGGATGCCTTCTACCGGGATGAGCCCCAAACCTATAAAATGTTCAAGCTCATGCAGAAAGTAATCGAGAAGGAGAAAGACGGCGGAACATACCGGGGCCGCAAGCGCGATCTGATAGACCGTCGGTTCGGAAAAACGGAAAAATGCATTGGGGGTAAATCATGAAGCAACAAGCGACCAGAATGGTGACCATCGGCAGGAACCCGTTGACGCTGGAAGAGATTATTGCCGTCGCACGGGGGAACGCCCCGGTAAAACTCAGCCGCGAACGCTCCTTCCGGGATCGGATCCGCCGAAGCGAAGCCATGCTTTATTCCGCCATCCGCAACGAGATTCCCATCTACGGCGTCAACACGGGATACGGCAAGTCCTGCGGGAAGCGACTGACGCAGGATCAGGTACTAAAGCACCGCAAGGACAATCTCATCCGGTTTCACGGCTGCGGCACCGGCGAGCCCATTGGCGTCGAGGCAACACGGGCAGCCATGCTCTGCCGCCTCATCTGCTTATCCCGTGGCTATTCCGGCGTTTCCTTCGGGCTCCTGGAACAACTGGCGGCCTTTCTCAACCACGGGATTACGCCCGTCGTCCCCTGCGAGGGATCCGTGGGGGCTTCCGGTGACCTGACCCCCATGTCCTACGTGGCGGCGGCTCTGACGGGGAAGCGCGATGTTTTCTGCCGGGGTAAGCGCATGCCCGCCACGGGGGCGCTGAGACTGTCCGGCCTCGCCCCGTACGCCTTCGCCCCGAAGGAAGCCATCTCCATGCTGAACGGCACCTCCACGATGACGGGTCTGGCAATCCTTGCCGTGGAGAGGGCCGGTCGGATTCTGAATGCAGGCATTTTCGCCACGGCGCTCACCGTCCACGCCCTGAAGGGAAAGGCTCTCCACTTCCACCCTACCATCGGCGAGGCAAAACCCTTTCCGGGGCAAGTCCAGGTTGCCCGCCGTCTGACAGAGCTCCTCCGGATGCGGAAACGCATCGCCGATATCGAGTCCCAGGCAAAAGAAGACCTGCAGGACCCCTATTCCGTCCGGTGCGCCCCGCACATCATCGGGGTGCTTTCCGATGCCCTGACATGGATCCGGCAATGGGTCGAGACCGAGGCAAACAGCGCCAACGACAACCCCATCTTCGATCCGGAAACGAGTCAGCCGCTCATGAGCGGAAATTTCTATGGCGGACACATAGCCTTCGCCATGGATGCCCTGAAGGCCGCCCTGGCGTCCATAGCGGACATGTGCGACCGACAGGTGACCCTGCTGGTGGATCCCCTTTTCAACCGGGGGCTCCCGGCAGACCTGGTGCGGGTTCCAAGCGAATCCCTGGTATTTCACCACGGCTTTAAGGCCATGTCCCTCTCCACATCGGCATTGGCGGCAGAGGCGCTGAAACTGACCATACCCGCGGCCTCCTTTTCCCGTTCCACGGAATCCCACAACCAGGACAAGGTCAGTATGGGAACCATCGCCGCCCGCGACGCGGAACGGATATGCACGCTGACGGAGCGGGTGCTGGCCATCCATCTTCTCGCCGCCGCCCAGGGCTGCGAGATCCGCGGGAACATTGATGTACGGCCAAGACTTGTGTCCCTCATCCATCAGATCCGCTCCCTGTCGGAAGCAGTGCTGGAAGACCGCGAAATGGACGAAGACATTGAGCGCCTCGCCCGGACCATTGCCAAGGCGGAACTGTTCAGTTAAATCATGATGCCTCATACTGCGAAGGGAAACGTGATCGGATGGACAGTCAGTTGCACGCCATGAGAGAGGATTTCCGGCAGGCCATCATTGCCGGCGTCGAACGCCTCACGGCCTGTGCTGATCTCCTGGACCGGATCAATGTCTTCCCCATCGCGGATGGCGACACGGGTCGGAATTTCGTCATCAGCTTATCACCCCTGCGCCGACCAGAACGGGACCGGAAGATCGTGGCCCGTGATCTTCTCCTCTCGGCACGGGGGAATTCGGGAAATATCGCCTCCGCTTTTTTCCAATGCTTTATTCAGTCGGATTCCCTCGAAGACCTGCCGGATACCGTCCGGCTGGGACGCGATCGCTCGCGGAAAGCTATACCCGAACCTCAAGAGGGGACGATGCTGAGTTTCTTCGATGCCCTGGCGGCAGGCCTTCCCGATGCCGGAGTTCTCTCCGATCCAGAGCGGATCGCTGAACTCCTGACACAACTGGAAACCGTCGTCCGCAATACGACGGATCAGCAGCAGAAGCTCCGGAAGGCCGGGGTGGTGGATGCCGGCGCTCTGGGTCTCTTCCTGTACTTCGAAGGATTCTTCCATCTCCTCGCGGGTGGCCGAGTCCCCTTCCGTCTTTTACCGGAAGCGTTTCGCGACCGGCTTCAGATCTCGCCCTCCTACGGCGGAGATCGGGAAACGGGGTACTGTGTGGACACGGTGCTGCAGGGCGAAGCGGATGCGGCAGAGACGGGACAGATGCTTACTACCCTTGGCGAGTCGGTTATCGTAACCCGCACGGATGCCTGTTATAAAATTCATTTTCACACCCAGGACCGTGAAGATGCCCGCCGGAAGCTTGTCCGCCTGGGGAAAGTCATCGGCTGGGCGGAAGATGATTTACACCAGCAAACATCGGCCTTCGCCCGCACAAGCCGCGAGCCCGCCATCCACATCATGACCGACGCGGCGGCCTCACTCAGCCGCCAGGATGCGAAGGATTTAGGAATCAGCCTCCTGGACAGCTACATCACCATCGGGGATCGCTGCCTGCCGGAGACCTATTTCAGTCCGGAGGAGCTCTACAACGCCATGCGTTCAGGTCAGCGGGTGACGACCGCCCAGGCCTCCGTCTTCGAGCGCCACCAGTTCTATGCAAGCGTTATGAGCCGCTATGCGCAGGTGCTCTACCTGTGCGTTGGATCGGCCTTCACGGGCAACTATCCGGTGGTCATGGACTGGAAGCGGCAGCATGACCCGGAGGACCGTCTCGTCGTGCTGGATACCGGCGCGGCGTCGGGACGGCTCGGGGTGCTTGCCCGCGCCGTGGCCGCCTGTGCCTCTGAGGCCGACGAGGCCGGGCGCGTCATCGCCTATGCCCGGCAGGCTTTGACCCGCTGCGAGGAATATGTGTTTCTCGATCGCCTCGAATATCTGGCTGCCGGAGGGCGGCTGTCGAAAACGGGGGCATTTTTCGGCGATATGCTGCACATGAAACCGATTGTGAGCCCGATGGCTGAGGGGGTCCGCAAGGTCGGCATCGCACGGAACCGGAAAGATCAATTGCGTTTTGCGCTGGATGCCTTGGACTGTTCGCTGAAGCAGGATAACAATGCCCTTATCCTGCTGGAATATTCGGATAACCGGCCTTGGGTGGATGAGGTCGGGCTTGAGGTGGCAAAACGCTATCCGGAGGCCCGCATAGTCGTGCATTCCCTGTCTTTGACCTCCGGCGCGCACATGGGCCCCGGAACCTGGGCCCTGGCCTTTCTGCCGGACCTCAGGATGCAGTGAGGCTCCCCACCCAGAGGGCGGGGCTTCCCGCGCGCTCACCCGGTCACATTGCATTGACAATCCCAAACGCTTCCCCTATACTTCCCTGCAACAAAAAGAATTTTCTATCAACGATATCGCTGAAGGGAGTAATCGTATGGAAAAGAAGAGCATCTTGGCACTATTGATCCTCTGGAGCTTTTTCATAGCAGGATGTACTTCACCGGCGGTAAACGGGACCTATATCAAAAAAACTCTGCCGGAAAAATCCGCGATATTGATAGACTCGGATAATGTTTTGTCCGATGCCCTTATGGGAGAACTTATCAAAAGAGGTTATGCGGTTATCACAAAGGATGATGTTAAACGGGCGCTATCGGGTAAAGCGGTTGCCCTGTCAGGGTTGTCCGAACAAAGCGATCCGGTCCAGATCGGAAAGAGATTGCAGGCCAACGCCGTTATGACGATAAAAATGTTTCCCTTTTCGTGGGAGGAGCATACGGTATATACGGCCATCATCAAGCTCTTCGACACAGAGCAGGGGAGTCTCATCGGATCGGCAACGTACCAGAACGGTACGGCATGGATCAGTCGGGAACCCTTGCCGAACAGCGCCGAGCGGATTGCAAAGCAGCTATTTGAAGGAGCAAATTGACGGTTCAGCAAATTTATCAGGGGGATAACCATGGACAGTAAAGAATTGATCGAGATGTTGAATAGTGATTTCGCAGATGAACACGCCGCCATCATCCGCTATCTGGTCCACGCCTATCAGGAGGGAGAGGATACGCCCATGGGCGCCAGTCTTCTTTCCCGTTCCCGGGAGGAAATGTGGCACATGCACTGGCTGGGCATGATCATCGGCCGGTTGGGCGGCGAGCCTAATTTTGTACCGGGACCTTATCCCTTTGATCCCACAAGCCGGGCAACCATGCTGAAATCCTACATCGATTACGAAGAAAAGCTGATTCCTCATTACCATGGCGAAGCGGGAAAGGTTGATGATCCCCATATCCGCCGGGTTCTTCATAGGGAAGCCTGGGAGTCGGCGATCCATGCACGGCGTTTTCAGCGGCTGCTGGATAAACTCAGTCCGGAAGCTGCGAAAAGTTTGCCAAAAGGAGGCTATGAACTTCCTCCTCCCTTCCTGGAAACGCTCCAGGCAGAGTTGAACAGCAAATATAACGAAATGCTTCAGCACCTTCGCCTGTCCTGGCTTTCCCAGAAAGACGCAAGTAAGGCCTGGGCACTTATGGACCAGTCCATGGAAAAAATGAAGCAGCTGGCCCTTTTCGCAGAGGCGGTCGCTGAGGATGGCTCGGCGCCGCTTATGAAGCCGGGGAGCATAAATGCGGGTCAAGCGATGGAACTGGTTCTCAGAAAAGCCCTGGGGGATGTACGGGAAGCTCTGGGCCGGCACACCAAACTGCAGGGAGATGCGGAGTTTAAGAAACACGCCGGTTTAGTTATGAAGATGGATCTTACGGTTCAGCAGGAGGCCTGGCAGGCTGAAGAAATGGAAGATTGGCTGAAATAAGGCTGTTCACCCTTCCATACTCCTTGAACACGAAACAAAACGTAACAAAGGAGTCAGTCGGGACTTAATTTGCCGTGTTTGCCATGACGTTTTTCGCAGCTCCCCGCGGCAAGCCGTGGAGAGCTGCGATCCTCACTGAATTGTTGTAACCATTTGCTCGACTATACCATGGCAAGCCGCGGAGAATACGCTCCGTTGCCGGACATCCGGATGCTGGAATAGGCGCCCCTTCCCTGCCCCTCATTATTAGAAGTTCCGGGAAAACTCCGGATCTTCAAGAATAACGGTAAAGGCAAGATCAATCAACGCATATGCCCTCTGCTCCAGCGCAATATCGTCTGTCTGCACAGCAGGCCGCACGTTTACCGTATAGTTCTTCTCAAATAGTTGGAACCCGTCCTTTAAAAGCGTGACCTTATAGCTGAAGACCTGGTCATTCAACGACAGCAAGGCTAAACGAAACTCCGGCACTCCCTTGGGCGGGGCTCCATGCACGTGAACTCCCATTCCGACTGAACGGAAGGCCTTGTCGAAACAATCCCAGAAAAAAATGTCCAGCGCTGAAATCTGTGACTTGTATGTTATCCATCTGTCCGGACTCTGGTAGGCGCCGCTATACGTATTTTCGGCTCTATTGGCAATTCCGGCAAGATAGATGGATTTCCCCTTGTACTTGCTGTATTCGGACGGTTGAAATGAGGGAGCGTATCTGTCTTGCTTGATCAGCACCTCGATACGTTTGCATGCCTGTAATGGCAAAACAAGGAAGAACAGCAATACAGAAATGACTATGATTCGAACATATCTCAAGTTCCTCATTGCAACCTCCTTTTGTCTTATTAATTCTGTTTCTCTGACAGGGATAAGCGAGTGACCGGGGACGCTCCCGCAATCCCCGCCTTGCAGGCGGGGTTAAGGGGCGCACTGAAAAAATAAATACTCCGTACCGGGAAGCCCCGCTCTCTGAGCGGGGAACTTCAATGTTAAATACTATTCCTTAAGAATCGAAGATCCTCCGCAGCTTGCCGCCGAGTACGTTAATTTGATATCAAGAAATAATGAAAAATTCAAGATGATCTTCGTCCCCATCTTAACAAAACTCGGCTCACAAATTGTAGTGTTCTCAAATCGTATTGACATGCAAGGATATCTTCCTCTATAGTTCACACACAAAACAGGAGGTTCTTATTAACGCATCACCATTTGCAGGGAGGAGAATATGAAAAGATTAGCTCTCTTGGCGATTTGTATCTTTTTACTCTCAGGCTGTACAACGAGTTACATGGTGAAACGCGACATAACACCGGAAATAAAAGCAAAATCCGACGCGGCCACCCTCGTGATCATCAGAGATACGTCGTTCGGCTTTGCCATTGTGTTCTGGAACTACCTGGACGGGAAGCTGATCGGTGAAACAAAAGGCTCTACCTATTTTGTAACTCAGGTAAAACCGGGACCGCATTATGTTGTGGTGACAACAGAAAACACGGCGGTTGCACATTTAGACTTTCAGCAGGGGAAAACGTATTATCTCCGGGAGGGAGTACTCATGGGCTGGTGGCGTGCTCGAACAAGTGGATTTGAACCTTTGACACATCAACAGGCTATGGAATCCATGAAGGAGTGTACTTATTGGGAACTCGATGCGAGCAAGATCACTGAAGATATGGATCCAAAATTATACAGGGCTGCGATTGACGAATATCATGCAGAAGTCAAACAAAACCCCGGAGGATTCAAATCTATTCTTGAATACAAAGGGTATTAGATACCTGAGCGGGAAGCTTCTCTTTTTATAACCCAACAATTTCCCTCAGCGTACTGTCAGCTCTGAAACGAGATCCAGCATGCCCTGAGCGGTGTAGAATAACAGTTCATGGGCCGCGACCTGCTGGTGTTTGTCCGGTGCTTCATTGAGCACCGGAACAATTTCGATGGCGGTTACCGCCAGCCACTGGCCGTCGTTATATATGCGCACAACGGTTCCCTGCGCGTTCCGTTCATGAGGGATGGTGTATGAGGTAAGCACCTGCGAAACGAAATCGTTCTTTAGCTTGATTACATGATCCGCCCTCTGTTGCATAGCGCGGATCTTACCATATTCCTGTGCATGAACCAGGGATAGGCACACAAAAAACAGAAACACTGCAAGCAAATAAATACGTATCTTCATGACATCCCCCTTTCCTTCCTATGTTAGCTGTGCACGTTTTTAATTGACTTTACCGCTCCCGGGATATCTCCCCTATCCACGTTTATCAGAATGACTACTGCTGAAAAGGTCCATGATATTTTGTTCGTGGTTATAGAAGATAAACAGGGCCGTGGCGATTGTCCCCGCCGTTGCCGAGGGATGGTATCCGCATGCGATGATCGTTCCGACCATGAGCACGGCCATCATAAAAAAAGAAGCAATAAAAGGAATACGGACAATCCCGTATGCCATCAACCAGACGAGAGCCGAAATCATGGCCGATACGGGTGAGAGCAAAGCGGTAAAACCCAGATAGCTTGCCACCCCTTTCCCCCCGCGGAATTGATGGAAACAGGGGAAGTGGTTGCCGAGGACGAGGACAAGTCCAACCCAGGGAACGTACTGTTTCGGGAGCAAATCCAGCGCGGCCCCTGAAACGACGACAGCCCTGCCTAAATCAAGTAATAGTACTACTCCGGCCCACCACAACCCGGCCTGCCGATAGACATTCGTAGCCCCGGCATTCCCGCTGAAATGATACCTCGGATCATCCCTCCCCAGCATACTGAAGAGCAGGATGGGAAAATTAACCGAACCCGCAAGGTAGGTTGCCGGTAGGAGCATTGCCAGCATCATGACGGTATTCTCCACTACGTGCATAATGACCCGTTCGTGCGAAACATTATCATTCCCGTTTAACCAGGGTAAAAACGTGATCATCCACGGTATCGTGAAAGGCCGCGTATCGTATCCCTTCAACGCTCAGACGACTTTCATTTATTCCTATCTCACTGACCGATACGTGCTTCCAGGATTCGGCAAGAGACCTGCCCGTTGCCTTGGATACCCCTTCCTTTATGGACCAGACCCGGACCGAGGCCTGAGTAACTCCCAGGGGAGACGCATCCGTCAATGTCATTTCCTCCCGTCCCATATAAGCGTGTCGGACCTTCAGAATCCTGTCGGCTATCATTTCCACGTCCACCCCGATCTCCCCATCGCCCGCAACGGCGACCGCAAAACGGCGATCGTGTGATACGGAACAGTTCATGGGCCCCGTGTTCCCCAAAACAGGACAACAGGGTCGAATTCCATCCGCCATCACCGTATGGATATCGGCGGCCGGCGTCGCCCTGTCCCCGCCGGACAGTTTCCGTGAAAGATATTTCAAGGCAAGACGCGCACCCAGATAGTTTCTGAGCCTTTTTGCTCCCATGCGTTCAGAACGCTCACGTTCATCACTCGAAAGGGCATTTATGGCAAAATCCACGACCGTATCATGATCAATGACGGATAAAGCCCTGCACTCTCCCCTGATGACGGCAAGTGGATCTGTCCCCTCGCTCCGCACCCATTCGGGGGGCCTGATGCGGCCGCCGGAGATATCCCTCATCAGTACACCTCTGATATACTCGCGAAGGCCCGCCGACAAATCATGAATCCATATGTCGAAGGTAAGTGACGAGCCAGTCACCGGAGCAGGCAGGATCCTGCAGAAGTACGTTTCACCCGGGACAGTCGGATTGACGACGAGGCGTTCCTCAAAGCCCACCGGAAAGGCCACGGTATTATGGAACCGCTGTCCCCAGGCGCAGGCGGCATGGAGAGCCGCGTCCAGGGGAAAGGTTGAGCCGAGGGGCTCCGACGGCGCCGGATGCTCCGCTGCCTGAACGTGGGCCACCGCGCCGCTTGCAGACAGAAAAATTTTTCCGGTGATGTTCTGATAAGACGGCCCGAAGGGTACGAGGTCGCTGTACAATTTCCCAGAGGAGACCCCGCAGGAAATCCCCTCCAGGGCCGACGCCATATCCATGGGGAGTCCAGAGATACGTTCCCCCGTTTCCGCAAAATCAACGACGGCATGGACCTTCGTTCTCCTGATCGTCGTGCCCCGTATCATGCCCTCGGTAATAAATTTGGACGAGATGCGGCCACATTCATAGACTTCCAGTTCGTTACAGGCTTCAATGACGCCTGAATCCTCCTCAACAGGCAATAATCGGTCGAATGAGGCAAAGCGCATGCGTCTGACGTGCACGTCGGAACGATAAGAAAGCGCCGATCCGGCCAGCAACTGAAGGATCTCAACGGCTGGGAAAATGATTTTCCCGTCAAAATGGTGGTCTTTGAGATAGGGCTGAACAGGGATTGCCAGGGGAAGACGGATCCGTTCCCTCATGCGTGAAGGGTCCACCGTTGAAGAGACCGGGGACGGCGTCATGGAACCCCTCCGCCGGCTCTGCGACCCGCCTGGTGTTCATTATTGTCGTTCATGAACGCCTGCAGATCATCAAAGTGATTCATCCTTTCCAAACGATGGATATCTCTCTGATACCGGCCCTCCCATCCGATCTTACGGATCTGCCTGTCTACAAAAAATTTCATGACCGGCTTGACCAGATACATCCAAATGGATGTCCATAGCCTGCCCTGCCTCGTCACAAAGGTTGATGGTTTCCACCAGCCCAAAACGGTCTGCCGGGCGTGCCAGAAGGCGTATTGCAATTGATCCGCATCCAGATGCCTTGTTTTCACATTCGCCCAGAGGCCGTTATACCGCTCATAATGATCGGTATTCACCACCAGTCCCTCGCTGATCAGATGCTCTCTGAGTTTTGTCTTGGGAAAGGGTGACAGCATCTGACAGTAGGAGGCGTCCACCTCCAGATCAATTAAGAATTGATAGTTCCGCCTGATGGCCTCTTCATCATCATCAGGCAATCCAAAGATCAGGCCGCCGATCACCATAATGCCGTTCCGCTGGCAATTCTCCACGGCACGCCTCGCCTCTTTCACTACGTCAGCCTTCTCCATAGTCCGGAGATTTTGACTCGATGCATTTTCGATCCCCAGGAAAACGGTGCGGAATCCCGCCTGGGCCATTTTTTCCACCATCGCTTCATTGCAGGCCATGGAAATGCAGTCGGCCTGTACGACGAGGTGCAGGTTTTTATAGTTTCTCTGTATAATGGCATCGCAAACGTTCATCACCCATTTCGGATTTAAAACCATATTGTCATCGGTGATAAAGATCAGCTTTGTTTTCCTGTTGAAATAGATATCGTCAAGATCGGCAAGTATGCGCTCAATGGGGTATGTCCGATACGAACGGCCGTACATATGATTGATGCTGCAGAAACTACAGTTGCGGGTGCACCCCCGCGAGGTTTCCATGACCTCGATTCTGCTGTACATAAAATGATACCCGCTCGTTAAACGCCTGCGATCCCGGATGGGCGGTTTTAAACGCGACAAATCGCAGAGCGGGCACTGCTCGTTGTGAACCCACTGCCCGTCCCGCTTGTACGAGAGAGACGGTACGGCGTCCAGCCGGTCCGTCCCCGCCAGGGCGTTCACCAGCCGGCGGAAGGCCTCTTCCCCTTCCCCCCTGACAATGAAATCCACGTTCTGCGATTCAGGGGATGCGGTCATTTCCCGGTGCATCAATGTGGCGTGATAACCGCCGACGGCGATCTTCACCCGGGGAAGGATATGTTTAATGAGTCCGATCAAGGCCAGGCAGGTGGGATACTGCCATGTCATGGCAGACAGTCCGATCAGGTCGGGCTTGATTTTTTTCAATGTCTTCGTCAGATAGGCGGAGATGCTGTTTCGTTTACGCACGAGGTCAATGAGATAGACCTCATGTCCCGCATCGATATTTCCGCCGATACAGGCAATACCGTGATTCGGCATATGGATCGCCATTTCGTGGATGATGATGGGCACCACATCCGGCATGGAGATGAGGACAACTTTCACCGGTTCATGTTCCTTTCCATGAGAGACCGCGCTTCCGTCATGAGACCGGACAGTGAAAAAGAATCGCTCTCATAATCCGGCTCAAGGCTTCCGGCCAGTTCCACCTCAATGACATTCCGGGCACCGGTATCAAATAGCGCCTTGCCGGGCGGATAGAGTTTATCGGTATTGCGAATGATTACGACCTTGATGGGGGCACGGCAGAGCCTGGCGATTCTGAACACCCCTTTGTCAAATGGGCCGATCCGGCCGTTGCGGCTTCTCGTCCCCTCGGGGAAGACGAAGAGGTTCCCGCCTGACGACAGATACGCAGTCAGGTTTTTGATCTGATTCATCAGATCCTCGGTGAACAGCGTGTCCGCCGCGGACGGTATGTAGCCGGACGTCTTCAATATCCAGCCGAAAACGGGAAGTCTGAAGTAGCCGCTGTTGGCGATGGTTTTCTGTTTTTCAAAGAGCGACACAAAAAGAATGGGATCAAGGAACGAGAGGTGGTTGGCAATAATGATGGAAGAACGAAGCGAGGAAACCTCTTCCGATACATGCCATTTCACTCCGGGGACAATGGTTCGCAACACAGAGAAAAAACAGCGGTGGAGCAGACAATTTAATTTCTGGAAGGCCTCTTCACGCCGCGATGAAAAAAAGAATGCAGAGAGATAGAAGGGGGAAAAGAACAGAAGATATCCCAACAGGTAATACACCCACAGGGTGAGGGTGATGGTAAAATCCAAAATGGGTCTTATCAATGCGGAGAACATGGCTCGACCGTCTTCAGTTGTCCTGCCATCGTTTGATGATGAGGCTGGTATTCACGCCGCCGAAGGCAAAATTCTGAACGGCGGCAATCCGGATCGGATATTCGCCGACCTTCATGACGTGATTGATCATGGCGCACCTCTCGTCAACCTCACTCAAGTTCAGGGTGGGCACGATCACTCCCTCCCCCATCAGATACAACGCAATGATGGTCTCGATGGCGCCGCACGAGCCCATGGTGTGCCCCATATAGCTTTTTAATCCCACCACACGGGGCCGATTCCCATAGACCTCGTAAATAGCCTGCGCTTCAATCACGTCGCCCATCTTGGTTCCCGTGGCGTGAGCGCTGACGAAATCCACCTCATCCGGATGTATGTTTGCGTCTTTCAATCCCAGTCGAATGGTCTGGGTGATGCCGTGAAGGTTCGGCAGGATCAGGTCTCCGCCGTTGTTGTTGCAGGCAAATCCTATTACCTCGCCGAGTATCGGCGCGCCCCGCTTGCGGGCAAATTCATACTCCTCCAACATGACGGCGCCCGCCCCCTCGCCCACAACCAGACCGTCTCTCTTCGCGTCGAAGGGACGCGGCGTCAGGTGGGGAGTATCATTGAACGCCGTGGAACAGGCGAGCAGATTATCGAACACCGCAACCGTGGTCGTATCATATTCGTCAGCCCCACCGCACAGCATGGCATCCTGCATTCCGTATTTGACCGTTTCATACCCATACCCGATGGATTGACTGCTGGTCGTACATGCCGTGCACGAGGAAATGACGCGCCCGGTAATACCGAACATCTTGGTAATATTCACGGCGGTGGTATGAACCATTGACTTCAGGTAATCCACGGCGCCGATGGAAGCGACTCCGGGACGGGATTCGCCGAAAAACGTCTTGTATATCCCCCGCTGGACGGTGGGACTCCCATGGGTTGAACCGAAGGCGACGCCCAACCGGCCGGAGGTAACAAAGGATTGTTCCAGGCCGCTTCCCTCAATTACTTCCTTCGCCACCTGGCATGCATAATAGGCGACCGGCCCCATGGTCTTCCGGTGTTGACGCTTAAAATCGTAGGCAATGGGATAATCAACGGCGCCGAAAACTTTGGAGTGTATGTAGGGAGATAAGAGGCCGTCCTCCTTCAAACCCTTGACCCCGGAAATTCCGTTCATCAGATTGTGAAAAATCTCCGCTTTGGAGCGGCCGATAGGGGTAATGGCGGAACATCCGGTTATGACGACTCTTCTTTCCATACGTCCCCCGTCTCCCCCGCTATCCGGAAAAAGCCTGTCGTGTCTTGGCCACCGACTCAACGTAATCGCAGATTTGATTAATGGTCCGGATATCCATTGCCCGTTTTTTCTCCTCCTGAGTAAGCTCGGAGGCGAGCATATGCTCAATCTCAAGGAGCAGTTCGATTGCGTCTATGCTGTCGAACTCGTGTTTCTCTCTCAGGTCGTCATCCATCCCCGGATTTTCAATCTCAAACTCCTTCCGGAGAAAGGCGAGTATTGCGGTGGTAATCTCTTCACGTGTCATATGGGTTATCAAATACTCCTATCGGCAATTGATCTGTCTTTTTCCTGCTTATTTCGGAAAGGCTTTCCACAGGTGAACCGTCTTCGGGTCAACGGTCACCGGTTTTCCCGCTGAGTTGAGCGCGCAATGCCTGGTAAACCCGGTGCAGATGATCCTCCCGGTTTCACCATGGGTAATCACATAATCGAACCGAAGCTTCACCCGTTCCAGCTCCGCCGGCCGGGTATGAATATGCAGGGGATCGTCATAGTAGAGGGGTTCATAGAACTGTATTCCCAGATCAATAATCGGGTAGACATAGCCGCTCGCTTCTATTTCCCGGTACGGGTATGCCGCATCCCGCATCAACGAGGCGCGGCCAAATTCAAAATACCGCAGATAATTGGCGTGATAGACCACGGTGGAACGATCCGTATCGGCGTAGAGCGTCCGTTCCCGGCATCGGTGCCAGACAAGGTCGGTCTCCTGATCCCGGACATAACGGTCGTCACTTCCCAATGTTTTCGGTCTGAATGGTTTCGGTCTCATGCTACACCCCTCTGAACAGAACACAACAGTTCGTGCCGCCGAAGCCGAAGGCATTCGACAGGACGATTTCATGATGGCGTCGGCGTGCGCCATCGGCAACGAAGTCCAACCCCTCAAACTGCGGATCGGGAATATAGTTTATCGTAGGAAGCATGATCCCCCGCTGCATGCCCTCTATAGCCAGGGCATTCTCAATGGCGGCGGCGGCGCCGAGGGTATGACCGATCTGGGATTTATTCGACGATATGGGAATATCGTTCAATCGGTCGCCAAAAACGGCGCGCAGACAGTCAATCTCCGTGCTGTCCCCATTGGTCGTGGACGTTCCATGCGCATTGACATACTCAACGTCGCCTGCCTTCAGACCGGCATCGTCAATGGTTTCCCGGATCGCCCGGATAATGGTTTCTCTGTTCGGTCTCGTAAAATGATAGGCATCGGAACTCCATCCGACACCCATGACTTCCGCTTTCGCCTTCAGGCCGTACGGGGAAAGGGTTTCCTCTGCGGCAAGAACGATTACCCCTCCCCCTTCGGAAAGGACAAACCCTCTTCGGTCAATGCTGAACGGTCGGGATGCCTGAGACGGATCGTCACAGGCGCGATCATCATGGCATATCTTGATAGTGGCGTTCATATTGGCAAAGCCATGGATAATTTCGGGCATAATCGGCATGTCCACGCCGCCGGCAAGGACAAAGTCGCAGTCTCCGTCGCGGATCATCCGTGAACCGACGGCAACGGCATAGTTACCCGAAGCACACGCCCCCTGGGGAGAGAATATGGGACCGGTAAAACCCAGAAGCATTCCCGCCTTGCCCGACGGCAGGTTCGCGCAGAGGTTGGGGAGCAGATAGGGACTTACCTTCAACGGCCCCTTCTCCCTCAGATTTTCCGCGGCGATACGGAAGGAATCCGTTCCGTTTATGGCCGAGCCGATCAGACACGCCGTTCGGGAACTGGTTTCTCCATTTAAGTGAAGTCCGGAATTCTCCAATGCCTCCTTACATACCGCCATGGTCAGAATGACAAAAGAGGCATTCCAGTTGTACACTTCTTTCTCGCTCGAAAAATCAAAGGTGCGAGGATCCCAGTCGGGAATCTCTCCCACGATATTACGGGCGGACTTCACCTCGCACCGCGTCACTTTGCGGAACCCCGCCTCGCCTTTTACCGCACGCTCCCAGGTGCGGGCAAATGTCTTCCCCAGGGGCGACGCCGCGCCATATCCGATGACAAATACCCGCCTGTTTTTCGGTGCTTTCATACATTTCCTGTTGAGCAAGGGAACGTAGTGCTTCACTTCGCAAAATCTGTGTCATATCGCCTGAAGGGAGATATCTTTTATCGTCTAATATCCATCAAGATTTCTCGCTTCGTTCGAAATGACAGACAATAGGTAACCGAATTTATGAAGCAATGCAACTCAGGCGATTCGGCGAAGGACAATACAGGAATTACAGCCGCCGAATCCAAACGCATTTTTCAACACGTGCTCCTGAGCAACACGTCTTGCGCCTTCCGGTACGCAATCAATCGGGATGTCCGGATCAGGCGAATAATTAATCGTGGGGAGCACCATATCCCGAATCATCCCTTCCATGGCGAGGATGATCTCGATGGCGGACGACGCCCCCATGGCATGGCCCGTCTGGGACTTGTTGGCCGACACCGGCGGCATCTCCCCGCCGAAAATATCCTTCAAGGCATCCCCCTCGATCCGGTCGCCGATCTTCGTTGATGTGCCGTGTGCGTTGACCGCATCAATATCCCCGGGCTGCAGACCGGAATGGGCGATACTCTCCGCAATGCACTGTTTGACCGTTTCAAGGTTCGGGGCGACAAAATGGTGGGCGTCGGATGTCATGGCCCATCCCGCCATTTCAATCCTGGGGGCAAGGCCATGGGCCTTTGCGAAATCCGCCCGCGCGATAATGATGCATCCGGCGCCTTCCGATACGACAAAGCCCCGCCGGTTGAGGGAGAAGGGACGGCTTGCTTTCTCCGGGGGTTCGACCGGCTGACCTTCCTTCGGCCGGTAGGCGCCGTTCATTGTGGCAAAACCGCCCAGAATGCTTTCCAGGAGAGGAAAGTCCACTGCGCCGCAAATGGCCACATCCGCCATGCCCTGCGCTATGAACATGGCACCGAGAATCATGGACGTGGAGCCGGTCGCGCAGGCGGTAATCGTCGAAGTTATCGGGCCTGTCGCGCCGGTCATGATAGAGACCTTTCCCCCAACCATATTGATGCAGGAGTTTGCATTGGTATAGGGAGGGGGAAGTTTCCCTTCCGATACCAACTGCCTGTCGGCATGGAGAACGGAGTCAAGTCCACCGATGGCGGAACTGAACGTAATGGCCACTCTCGGCGCAATATCACCCGTTATTTCAATCCCGCTCTTTTTCAACGCACGGTGGACGACCAACAGCGCATGTTTAAAAACAGGCGATGTCCACAGCGCCATGTCACGGGATGTCAAAAAAGGGTAGGCATCGGTGACGATATCATCAACCTGACCGGCTATTCTCACGGGGAATCGTTCGCGAAGGGGGAAACGGGTCAGACCGCCGATGCCGCTTAACCCCTGGGACGCGCGTTCCCACTGGGCATCCATATCAACGCCCAGGGGCGATACCGCATCATAGCCCACAATCACGGGTCGTCGCCCATCCGTTCTGGTCGGCCTGGTATTGGGTAGAGAAGATGTTGACGCTACCATGGTATGAACCGGTAGAGTTTGGCGAACATTTCATAAACTTCTATCCAGTTCTGAAGGTCCTTCGTGGATTGCAGATGGTCTCGTTTGTTGACCATAATCCAACTCATGTGCGCAGCGCCATCCTTGCAGGTGGAACAATCCCGTGTCGCAGAGGTGCAGCATCGGTGCACGGTTTTCAGGTCAGAGGCCCACCGGATAAAGCGAATGAGCCTTTTGGGCCGAGGCGTCCTATTGTCCATCGGCTCCGTAACGGACGGGCATTCCGCCCATCCGAATTGACGATTCATCATCCTCCCCGTGGTGATGACTTCGTGATAGTACTTGCAAGAAATTACGGTCTTTGGATATGCATCCAGCATACCGTCCATTTCTGCCCGAACATCCCGCAGTTTCTCCTCCGTCCAGGAAAAACCGTCCACCTTTTCATCATTCGACAGCAACTGCAAATGAACCTTCAGTCCGACGTCGGCGATTTTTCGGATCATCTGTTCTATCCGTCCAACCTGTTTCGGCGTAATCGTATAAAGATAGTACGTGTACGGATCACCTTGATAATTTTTGCTGGATACGGAGAACGTATCTTTTCCTCTGAGGATTTTTTCGTCTTCCTCATTTCCCCAGAGTGAGATACCCATCATCATATCGGGGAAACGGTCTCGGGGAATCTTGATCTGCCCGTTCGTCGAGCAAAACGTCGGCAGTTGCGCATAGAAGGCCTCGATCCGGTCAAGGCACAGCGTCGGTTCCCCGCCGATTAATATGGCAAGATTGACGCCCCGCTCCTTTTCCTTCTGAATAAACCGGGACCATTTTCCCACATCCGTTTCCTCGGACGCGGCCTGATGTTCGTTGGAAGAAAAGAAGAAACAACCCTTACAGCGCAAATTGCACTGATTGGTCACATCGTAGATGGAGCTGCGGATATTCAGGGTAGCTATTTTTCGGTAACGCTCATGCCAGTTGTTATCGAGCAAGGAACTGACGGTTTTCATACATGTCTCCCGGTTTCATATGCGCATCGGTCGGTACAAACATGGCGATTGCTACGGTATCTCTCCCTTGCTCACGACAGATGTCGGGGCGGCTCGATAATCTCACGGCAGAGGTTCTCCCCCTTCTCATAACCCATCACCCATACGGCAAGGTAGGTATCCACATAGTCGAGCCACGATCTGAACACATTCGGGTCAGTCACATGGCGATAGAGGCGTGCCGTAACGACGGCGCTGCCTGCGGCATAATGCCGGCACTCATCACAATCCGTGTCAGGGACGCAGCAAGCCGCTTCCCGATTCCAGGACAGGTCTGTCCGATATTGCCGGAAAGACCTCCCCAGACCGATATTTGTCGAAGGGTTCCTTCGCGGATACGAACATCCGTAAAGCTCGTGCAGGCCGCTCTGATGGGTATGTGCAACTGCGCTATAGGAAGAGAAAAGCGTTTGTTCCGGGTATCGGAACAGGATATCCAGCATGGCACTGCGTGTCCGGTTGAGAGAATCCTGGTTGTGCCGGAGAGTCCCGGTATAGCCGGCAGGAGATGAAAAAACACTGAACGTGATCTTGCAATCATTCGCGGCAATAATGTCCATCACTTCATAGACTTCATCTACATTATCCCGCGTAAAGGTATAGACGAACACCGCTCTCGGATCGCCCTGATAATTTTCTATCTGTTTCGACAGCAGATTGTTAGCCCGTCTCACCCGGAGGCTCGTTTCATCGTTGCCCCACACGGAGATATGAATTCGGTAACCGACCGCTTCGGGAATGCGCTTGAAACCGTTCGTGGCAATGCACCCGAGGGGCATTTCACCGTAACAGACCTTCAATAGCTCCGGCACCAGCGATGGCTCGGCGCCGGCCAGAACAACATAGGTGATTCCCCTCGCTCGTTCCTCCCTCATCAGTTTGCGCCACGCTTCGGGATCACCGTTTTCTTCGGCGAACTGTTTTTCCCCCTCATAATAATAACAGCCGTTGCATCGGATATTGCATCGGTTACTCATATCATAAGTAGATTCCCGGAGAAAAAAATATTTTCGCACCTTCTCCCAGCGCCGGCGAACTTCCTGGTCGGCCAGCAACTCGGAAAATTTCCATTTTCTTATCTTCTTTTCGCGTTGCGGGATCGTTTTGACGTCCATGGCATCCACAAATTCGCGCGCTCGTCACCCACCGCTGCTTGCCCAAGGAGAGCTTCGCTCATTCCCTCGATTTATGCGGCCCGTTTCTGTTCGATATATTCGGCAATCATGCGGACATTTCTGAGTTTGGGGTAATCATCTTCATCAATGGAAATGCCGTATTCGTCTTGCAGCACGAGAACCACCGTGGCCAGATCCATGCTGTCAACGCCCAGTTCATCCACCAGATCGAGATCGGGATTGAATTTTTCCGGTGTAATCTCCTGCAGCTTGAGTTCAAAGATAATAATTTCGGCAATGCGACGTATCATCGTTTTTTTATCTGTAGTAAAGGACATTCTCCATTCTCCTCACAATAATATCGGTCATCACAGCCACCAACCTCATACCGGGCTCATGAAAACGCTTCAAAGCCTCTTCTGTTCAACCGGCAACGTTTTCGCCACAACAATGCCCGTGCATACCGTTTTCCCGGTTGACTCAACCCGAAAATGATAGGAAAGACTTTCCTCCTGAGCGGAAAAAGACAGGGAGATTGTTATCGCCTCGTCCGGTCTGACCGGCAGCCGGAACCGAACCCGTCTGATATTTGATATCCGAATCTCTCTTCCCTTCTCTGATGCATGGAGTCTGATCGCATCCGTCGCCATGGCCAGGATGGCAATACCCGGCAGAATCGGTTCATCGGGAAAATGGCCGGAAAACCAGGGCGATCCGGTTGCCGCGTACGCCTCCGCCGAAAACACGCCGTCGGTCATTGCCCCTTTATACGATATGCTGTGCCACGCATCATCCATATCATCTGACGGTCAGCGCCACCAACCTCTCGTTATCAAACGGTTTATTCTCGCATTTCCCGTGTCTTCTCTGCCTTGTCCCGGCAGCAGCAGGCCCCTCAATCAACTATTTATCATGAGCCTCTATAGAGCCGCGTTTTTTATCATTTATCTATATGTTAATCAATATCTTTTTGGCTTGCCCCAGATCAATGGTATGCCGCTCAGCATTCGTTCGGATCATCACCGGTCCCCCCAAAAGGTCTGACAGGGAAACGACCTGTAATCCTTTATCTTTCAAACCAGACAGGATCAGCTCAATCTCACGCAGCCAAAAATCGGCGTTCACTTTTCCTTTCGGCTTTACATCGTGGAGAAGAACGACATCATCCGGTTTCACCTTTTTCAGGATCCTCCGGGATAGCCCCCGGATATGCCTGTTCCCTCGGTCAAAGGCGCGACAGGAAAAGGTTACGCAGACCATGCCCTGCTTACGCAGAGCCCGGTACAGTCTCGGACTGGTAACACCCACGGGTGGTCTGAAGGCGGCAGGAACTATGCCGAAGCCTCCGAGCGCTATCTGCGCCGATTCGATTTCCCGATACAGCGTCTCTGAACGGCGCAGCATTAAAAAGGGATCATGGCTGTAGGAATGATTGCCAATATCATGACCACGATCAATGATCTCCACGATTAGGTCGCCGTATTGGGCGACCCGTTCCCCGGTAACAAAAAAAGTGGCCTTTGCGGCATGCCGTTCCAAGAGTTGCAAAAGGGGCCGGGTAGTCGCCGGATCAGGGCCGTCATCAAAGGTCAAAGATACCACCGGCCTTCCCGTATGCCCCCGACTGAAAACGGGCAAAAAAAATCCCCTCGATGGGAAAAAAGACGCCGCCATGCAGAGAAAAACAAACGCGGACAGGGGAATGACGGCAAGTTCAACGCGAAGGAGGGCGCATATCGGCGCCAGGGCAAAAGCGACACATCCAGCCAGCACCGCCGGAGAGATAGAGAACCCACCTTTACCGTCATGGTTCATCGGATTAATTGCTCCCAGAGGGGACCTACGTGACCCCATGCATGCATCCTCGCAAGGCTTTTAACCATTTGCGGGGAACCAGCCCCAATAATCCAGTTGATCCGGCCATCGGCATGGTCATGCAGGAATTCCATAACCGCCATCTGATTCAAAGGCGGCGCCCAGTAAAACACCGGTTGAAGCAGATTCCGTTCGGCTTCGATCTGTCCTTCTTCAACGGCCATTTCATACAGGGCGGTACGGGGATAGATCCTTACGCCGGCAAAAACAAAGAAAACGGTTTTTTCCAGTTCATCCGCCCTACCCAGGGTTTCCCTCAACGTGGCTTCACTTTCTCCCGGTCCGCCCAGCATGAGATAATGCGCGACGTGCAACCCGGCGTCTACGGCACGCCGGTGCGAGGCAAAGACATCGCCGATGCGAAAAGGTTTTCCGTAGGAATCGAGCACCGCATTAGAAAGGGATTCCGTCCCGAATTCCACATGCTCAAGCCCCGCGTCGGCCAGGATATGATAATAGTCGGGTGGCGTTGGCAGAGGCGTAAAGAAGCCACCCCAGGGAATGGAAATACCCGCCTTTTTCAATGCCGCTGCGACCGCCAGGCTATGTTCAGCACTGCCGTTAAATGTCGAATCAGCCATATAGAGGTATCGGGCGCCGGCATCCTGGAGCATTCTGGCCGTATCGGCGACTTCTCCGGGCGGCACCAGGCGAAACCGTCTCCCCTCTATCTGCGGATAGGTGCAATAGATACAGTTAAATGGACAGCCCCTTTTCGTCTGCAGGTTGAGCATGCCGCCCCTCTTCAGGTAGAAAGACGTATAGGAATGGTCGGCAAAACCGCCACGCGAAAATGATGCAGGCAAGGGATCGGGAAACACCACAGGGCCGTTTCTGGTTACGACGCCGGGAAGTCCCGAGACGTCCTCATTCCGTTCCAGCGCCTGGAGAAGGAGCGGAAGCCGTTCTCCCTCGCCGATGATGCCGAAATCGGCATCCAACCGGCTCATAAATTCGTCGGGAAGAATGGTAAACCCGCTGCCTCCCAGGACGATCGCCCCCGTTGAATGCCGCCGGATGATGCCGATCAGTTCCCGGATTTCTTCTATAAAGGTTCTTCCATTCTCTGCATCGGTCGTATCAATATTTCGGATGGACAGCCCGATGATATCGGGCAGGTACTGGGAAAGAACTCCCGCCAGGGCATCCCCGTTCTTCAGCTCATTCATGTCAACACTTCTCACCTGGTGCGCCGGTGAGACGGCATTCATCACATAATCGAGGCCGATGGGATACGACGGGTAGGGTTCAATTAACCTGTTTGTGGATACGAGCAGTACCTTCACCGGAAATCCTCCATCACCTCTCGACAGAATCTCTCATGACCGATTATGCGTTTGACCGTCTGGAAAGAACCCAGCGTTGTTCCCATAATCCCCGGCGCCATGCTGTTCTGACCGGCGAGAAACAACCCTTCAATGGACGTGCGATTCAGGGAAGCCGTCTTCATTAACTGCCGGGTCGAACGGAGGATCCCATAGGCGGATCCGTCCGGGCTACCCACCCGATCTCTGATGGTCAGCGGAGTATAGATGTCCAGTATCTTCATCCCTTTAAGGTTCCCGAATACGGTTGACGCCTCGGCGATGAACTCGCGGGCTTTCTTTTCCTTTGCCGCGACATAGTCGCCGCCCCGCCGTCCGGACGTCGTTTGTTCCCATTGCCGCCATTCCTCAATGCCGCTCGTTGTCATCATGGATAAGATGTTTATGCCCGGCTGCCCGCTCCTGCGCAATTGATGGAATATGCCGTGGGACAGGGTCCCGTCTCTTTCCGGGTAAACCCGATAGATGTTGTAGGGCAGCGCCTCATGCGCATCGGCATCAACGGCAAGGGTTACGGAAAAAAGCCCTTTTGTATTTTCGAGCTCTGCAATCCGTTCCGCATAGGCAGGCCTCACCGCACCCTCAGGCAACAGGGCGACGACGCATCGGGGATGGATAGCGGCAATAACGACCGCCGCATCGAGGACGCGGCCGGATTGCAGAACCACCCCGCTTACTCGTCCCGATCGAACAAGAATCTTTTTCACGCCGTCTCCCGTCACGATAGCGCCGCCGAGCGAACCGAATGTGGACGTGAACGCATCCGACATATGGGAACCGCTGCAGGCCAGTCTCCAGGAGGACAGGAGATAGGACGCGAGGGTCATATAATAGTAGAACGCAGGACAATCGCGCAAGGGAACGCCGATCAGCGTGGAAGGAACACCCAGGACGGAGAGGAGCGGTATTGAACACCGCATGCGCTGGAGACGCCCCCCCATGGAGTCAAGGCTCTCTGAGGAAAGGAAGGGCATCCCCGGCTCCGTCAGAAGGTCGAGCGAGAACAAGCTCTGAGATATCGTTCTCATATCACCCATGAGCTCGGCAATCTGATTCTGCTCCCGGGGGAAGGCCTGTTTCAGGTCGTCTTCGAAGGCATCAATGCCTTCGTGAAGATCGAAGGAAAAATCATCAAAAAGGTAGCGATCTATGACGCCGTTCATCCCCATGCGCTCGAGGGGAAGTGAAGAGGTAACGCCGAGATAATCCCACAACCGTCGCAGGGGCTGCCCACGGTCGAGCGATCCCATGTAATGCACGCCCAGGGGACAATCAATGCCGGAGCGGACGTAGCTCCGCATCAATCCGCCCGGCAGGGGATTTTTTTCTACCACGGTAACTCGGTGATGAAGTTTCGCAAAGATGATGCCGACGGTTAATCCGCCGATGCCGGAACCGATGATCAGCACATTGTCCGTTGCTTTTTCCGCCCGTGTCATGGCACAACCTCCACCGCCGTGACAACATGACCAAAGCCCAGGATAAGAACACCTCTCCCCCGCAGCGGCGTTTTCCGCCGGTCGCAGATATTTTCCGGTATTTCACCTGCCTCAATAAATGAAACCGCCAGAACCGTTGCGACGGCCGACGCCGAGGCAAATTCGCCGACAAAGCGCCGGTAATCAATAACGGGATGCGGATACCCCGTTATGGACAGGAATTCTTCCAACTGCGCTGTTCCGCGCGCCCGCTGTGCGGCGGGAATCCCCGCCATGACGGCGCCGAATTGCTCCCGTATCGTTCTGTTTCCCCCCAGTGCGCGGATGAGCGCCAAAATGACCTGATCGTTGTTCGGGGAATATGCCATAAAGGAGGGACATACCCGCCGGGGTGCTGCCGGCGTTGCCGGTTTGAGACAGAGGGCGCCTCCCCCGTCTGAGGGCGGTCCGCCAGGCAGAACGGACGCATCGAAGAGGGGGGATAATATTTTGTGATGCTCATCGGCTCCGATCACGAGGAGCGGTTTGTCGCTCCGGCGGATAAGGAGGCATGCGCTGAACAGGGCCTGTTCGAAAGAACAATCGCCACCCGTCATGGTCACGTTCGGCCCGGTGGATTTGAAATGGACGGCAACATGACCCGCAGCGGCGTTATGCACGGATCCCACAAAGTCCGTCGGACTGGCAAACCGCTCTCCGGAAGCAAAAAGGTTCATGAGCAGATCGTAGGTCTCGGAAAGCCCGCCCCAGCCGGTCCCTAAAAAAACGGACGAAGGGGGGCCGTCGGTTGCGCTCGCTCCGCAGGCCGAAACGGCCAGAGACAGGGCCATGCGGGGAAACCTCTTCAGGCGGCGGACGTATTTCTCGGAAAGGGGCTTCACTATCTCGGAAAAAGAAACTATTCCCGGCAAACCCTTGCCGTGACGCATGGCATCAATTGTCTGTTCTAAGCCTCCCGCAGCGGTGAGACAGGCGCTTCCGAGAACGGTAAACGACCTGAGACGGTCGGCGCAAACAGGCGTCTCTGGACGTTTCCGTCGCCTCGGATGACCGACGGCGAGGACGGCATTGTTTCCACCGAAACCAAATGAATTGACCAGGGCCGTGTTTATATCCTTCACCGTCGGCATACGAACGGGAATCAGGTTCAATTGGGGATCGGGCTCATGAAAGCCCGCATTGGCGGGAATAATGTCGTGGGCAATACTCAAGACAGAGACGGCGGCGCCCATTGCCCCGGCTGCGCCGAGGGAATGCCCAACGGATCCTTTTATGGAAGACAGCGGCGGGATAGGCCGCTCGCCAAATAGGGCGTGTATGGCCTTTGCTTCGGCAAGGTCGTTGTCAAGGGTGCCCGTGCCGTGCAGTTGGATATACTCTATATCCGCCGGTGAGAGGCAGGCGTCTGAAAGCGCGTCTTTCATGGCGCGCAATGCGCCCGTGCCTTCGGGATGGGGGGCTGCGGGATGATAGGCATCGCAGGATAACCCGGCGCCGAGAAGTTCGGCCATGGCGTTATCCGGTGGATCATCGGCGCTCGTCAGCAACAGTATGGCTGCCCCTTCGCCGACCGACATTCCCCGTCTGTTTCTATCAAAGGGACGCGCGCCCGCCTCATCCACCAACTGCAGGGCATGAAACCCGTAATAGGTCAGTCGGCAGAGGGCATCGGCGCCGCCGGCCAGCACCCGCTTCGCCATGCCGCTGCGCAGCATTTCCAGGGCGATTTTCAGCGCCACGGCTCCCGAAGAGCATGCCGTTGACACCGTCAAGACCGGCCCCGTGCACCCCACATGACGGGCAACGCACTCGGCAACGGAACCAGTCGAGTGGTATTCATACTGCTTTGAATCGAGTTCGCCCCGTTTGAGCAGTTCTTCCGTAAACGGCATCCCCCCCGTCGTCACGCCGATGACCACGGCATCCGGCACGCCTGCGGCATGTTTCATTGCCTCTTCGGCGGCAACAAGCGCCAGGGCATGGGTTCGGGGGAGATCAGAGGCGAGTGAGAATGAACCGACCTCGCCGACGGGCAATGGCGGCGTGTGGCTCGTCGGGAAAAGATGAAGCGGCTTGATTCCCCGTGTGGCTTTTCGGATGGCGTCAAGGGTATCGTTCAGGCCCTGCCCCACCGGGCTGATGATCCCCAACGAGGTAATAAAGACGCCTGTATTGCTCAATGAGCGCTCCCCAACCGATTTTGATAAACGTAGTCCGCCAACGCCCTCACGGATGCGAAGACCTTGACGCCGAGCTCCTTGGTGTCAATTTTCACGCCGTAATCTTTTTCCAGCATCATGACCAGTTCCAGGACATCTATGGAATCCAGCCCGAGATCGCCTCCCACCAGTTGGGCGTCGTCTTTGATATCCGCAGAGCGAACGTCGAGCAAATTAAGCGTTTCGATGATTTTAACCTTCAGTTCAGAGATCAATTCGTCCATGTTCTTTCCTTCCAGGCAGTCTTTATCCGTCCCAGACATGCCATGGCATAATCTTTACCGGCATAATACATACCGATGAGAAACATCAAGTGAGACAGCCCATACACCAGCGGACCGCCGACGGCCAGGATCAGGGGCTTCCCCGTATAGAGGGCAACCAGGCCAAGCGCGCCGACGGCAGGCCAACCGATGACGTAACTGAGCAGAATAAGAAATAAACCGACCATGACCCGTACCGGCGGCGGTTTCTTATACACGAATATCGCTCCCTTCCGCAATGGCTTTTCCGAGAGAATTTTTATCCCTAAACATTATCTTGTCTTTGACCGGAAACGCACCCTGTAAACCCGCCCTGTTGGCGGGATAAAGGGGCGCGATAAAAATAATCGCTCCTTACCGGGAGGCCCCCGCCCTATGGGTGGGGGCCTCAAATACTAGGAACCTTCTGTGCCTGGTTGGACGCTACTATGGGAAAGTTTTCCTCTGAAATCAAGATATAATAATGAAGATATTTATGTGGACCAGGTCACGAAGAGAATTACCAGAGATTTGGAAAACTTTGCCACCAACCAGTTTTCATCAATAAACCAGTCGCCAATTATCAAAATTGTCTGCTTGGCATCTCCCATTTTTATCTCCGTGGATTCGTGAACACCATTGACATCAGAGGTCAACAGTCACGTAAATCACTGTTTTTACATTTGAACTTTTTCTTCATGCAGAAGTGTAGGGAAAAGGGATTTGTGTGTCAAGGAGAAAAGCATTCTTTGCTGATGGGGATCCGGCTTACATAAGTTTCCGACCGATAAACGGCTCGAAGTGGTACCACTCGAAGGGGTAGCGCCGTACGGCGTCCTCCAGGCGTTCGGCGTACGCCTGCGCCGCCCTCCTGATGGCCTCCTGTCTGTCCTTGCGTCCTTGGGCACAAACGCATTGGGGCGGCATGATCTTAAAATGGTACATCTGCCGGCCTGTCCGATGAGCAAAAAATATCAAGAGGGGACTGCCGGACAGCAGGGCGAAGACAAAGGGCGTCTCCGGCAGGAAGGCCTCGTGTCCCAGGAATCTTACGGGGATGGAACGCTGGTCTTCACGCCATTTGCGGTCGCCCGTCAGAGAAACCAGTCCGCCCGCCTTCAGAAAATTGATGCCCGCGACAATATCAAAAGGAGACCCGCCCTCCTGTCCCACCGCGACAACCTGCACCCCGCTCCGGACAAGGCTTTCCTTCTGCACACGTTCAATCTGCTCCTTGTGCTTTCGCCCCAGATAGAGAAGCAGTTTCATCTCCGGATTATTCCGGGCAGGTACCCGCAGGAACAGGTGGGCCGCTATTTCCCAGTTGCCCACGTGAGACATGAGAAGAACGCCGCCGATCTTACTGTTCACGGCATCTTCAAGGTATTCCCAACCCTCATGGGTAAAGGTGACATTCTTGTCGTCGAACAGGAGAAACCTGTCGAGAAACACGGAGGTAAAATGATGGTACTGCTTCCAGGCGCACCAGAGATGGTGCCACCACTGCCTTGACGGAAAGAGGGCCCGGTAAAAGCGCACGCTTATGGCTACCCTTCCCGGGAACAGGAAAAAATAGCCGGAGGCGATGCCCCAGGCGATGATCCGGAAAAACCGCTCTCCCAGAAGCTTCGACAGGGCGATAAGAAACCGGTAGAAACCTTCCTTCATTCTTTCCTCATTAAATTATGATGCCGGTGCGGCCGTTTCCCCTCCCCTGCTGCTCACCCTCGCCACAAACCACCACTCTTCCTCGCCGGGAGCGCTGATTTCCGTGCCAATGATCTCGAAACCAGCCTCCGCTATGATGGTCAGGATATTTTTTTGAGAACGAAAATGGGGTATCCCTTTCTGCATAGCAATCCTCTTCGTCTCGATCCACCGTTTCCAGGGAACTCGTTTCCCCGAAGGCACTGTCGCCCTGATAATCAACGCACCTCCGGGACAGAGCTTGCGATGGAGGCGCTGCAAGGACAGTCCGAGCTCGGCGTCTGTCAGCAGATGGATGACGTCGAGGAGAAGAGCCGTATCGGCCCGTTCGGAAATATCGGGTATATTGGGGGCGCGCCCGACCTCTACCATCCCTCTCGTTCCGACCGCCCGCAACGCGAACCGGACGCGCTCACGATCCGGTTCGATCCCGTAAAGCCGCGCGCGCGGATGCAATTCAAGAAGCCAGACGGCCGGCACGCCGAAGCCGGTTCCCACATCCAGGATGATTCCCGGTTCTTTGACAAAATCGGCCAGACGCGGAAACATGGGATCGAGGAGAATCTTAAACCGGGCAAAGAGCCGCGGATAGGCTTCCATGTGCCGGTACCGCGATACCGCGCGCTGCAGGTGCCTTCTCGATCCGGCTACAAGAGTGTCATCCGACGACGGCTCCTGAGCAAATATCCGTTTCATAAGCGGGGGAGCAATCGTAACAGCGCCCAGAAAAGAATAGCCGATCCCCAGGGAAAGTCCAAGCCCGGCGCCCCTCAACAGGACATTGTCTGAAAGGGCAAGGACGCCGAACCCCAGAAATGTCGTGGCAAATGAAAGAAATACACTCAGCCGGATCAGTCCCAGAGAAGGATCATCCTCATCACGATAACGCTGATAGGCGCGCACCAGATAGAGGGCATAGTCCGTTCCCATGCCGATGACGACGACGGATACCATCAGTGTCGGTATGCTGAGGGGCTGCCCCACGAGATTCAACGTGCCGAGGGTGCAGACCAGGGCAAACACAGTCGGCGCCATGCTGATCAGGGTCAGCTGCCAGTCTAAAAAATACAAAAAGGCCGTCAGAATTGTGATGAGCCCCACGATGGCGGCCATCTTCAGGAAGGCAGACAAGAGGACCGCTCCAAAACGCTTACTGAACAGGGCGGGGTCAAACACCCGCGCCAGGCCCGTTGCCGTGAAACGCCGGTAAAAATCTTCTCCCCCATATCCAGGTCCCGGGGTCAACGCGGCAACCTGCACCCAGGAAGACCGATCCTGATTCACCGAGATGCCGAGAAGACCGGAAAACCCCTCCGGCATGTCTGTCCCCTGCACGTCCTGTTTATCGAGCAACGCGAAAAACGGATCAAACGCGCCAGGCGAAAAACCCAACTGCCGTGAGGCGTCTCCCATAGCCTCGCGGAGCCCGGCAACCCGATCGGGATCCCAGAAGCCCCGCCAGGCTGCAAAATTTTTGCGCGCCAGCTCTTCCCCCGGAAAAATCATGGAAGGGACAAAGGCCTGGGAAATCCGGCCCGCGGCCACTTCTTCACCCAGTAATTCGGCCATGCGGTCGGATTTCCGCTGGAGATCCCGCGAATCCGGACCCTCAACCATCAGATATACCTTGCTGAAGATATCTCCCCATACATCCCTGATACGTTTCTCCGCATTGAGGGTCTCACGGCTGATGGCGTTGACAGAATTCAGATCCACATGAAATTGCGGCTTCGCGAAAAACAGCATGACAACCCCAAACGCCAAGGCGGCATACGTCTTCCATAGCCCTCGTGAAGATGCGATTCCGTTGACGAAACGCTGGAGCGGCAGGCGGGGAGGCCGTTTCGCGGGGGGCATGAACGGAAACAGCAGAGGGAAGAACGTATGAACAAAGATATAGGTAAAGAGGACTCCCAGCGCGGCAAATTGGCCTATCTGCGCCAAGGCCTGGAATCCGCTCACGGAGAGGAATGCAAAGCTGACCGCCGTCGTCAGCATGGCAAGCAGCCCCAGAGACCAGACCTCCCTGGTGGTTTCCAGCCCCTGCGTTTCGTACGGACGGTCAAGAAACAGGAGATAGGCGATGCCGTAATCAACGGTAAAAGAAATAATCGCCCCGCCGAAACCGACGGCCAGCAATGAAATGGACGGGTGAAACAGGGAATAGACAAAAAAAGCCAGCATGGTTCCGGCAAAGGCCGGCAGAAAAGCCAGCAGTCCGATCAGCGGCCGGGGGAAACCCACCAGGAGCAGCAGTGCAATGGCCGCAGTTGAAAACAAAACTGCTCTTTTTACATTACGCTTCGCATTGATCTCATTGTCGAGAGCGGCGCGATAGGCGCCGACAGGCGTCAGGGAAAAACCGCTCTGCCCGCCCTGCTTCCCGCGCAGTTCCGCCGAGATGCCTTCCATCAGCGCCGTGACCCGTCGTGCAAACCGTGTATCCATGCCGGAGGTCAACGGCTCCGCAATGATCAGGATGTGCTTCCCGTCCGATGAGACGATACGCCCCTTATATATCCGGGCGCCCCTTGCCGGGGAGAGATGCGATAAACGCGACATTACCAGGTTCCGTAAGGCGAGAGGGTCATCGGAGATAAACCCCGCCTGGCCGATACCGGCAAGATCATGCAGGGAAGATAAAAGGTCATTCAACGTCTGGCGAACCTTTTCCGGCGCCAGGAGCGGTTTGATATTTCTTTCAAGCTCATCACCGCTGAACAGGACGGGGAGGTTATCAACAACGGAGCGCATCAATTCCGGTATGCGTTGACCGATCTGCTGGAATCCTACCTCCTTAAAAAGGCCGCTGTTCCGCATTCTCGTTTCAACCTGCACTGCTCCCTCAACGAGGGCATCCAGGTCACCGCCGGTTTGTCCCAGATCGAGGACTACGCGGTCATGAATCGGATGATGCATAATGACATACCGGGCATCGGCCAATACCGGATCGGTCCGGGGAAGGGACGCGAGGATATCGCTCTCAAATTGCAGACGGTATATTCCGGACAGGAAAAGTCCGATGACGGCCAAAATTACGATAGCCACGAGAGAATATCTCAAGAGGTATTTGTGCATGACCTATTTTCCTCGTGCAAAGGGAAATACGCATACCCTCATGAAGAGCAAACGACTGAAGGTGCCTGCATTCCGGAAGAAATCAACAAAGCCCCGGTAATGGGACACCCTCTCCTCTGCGCAATCATACGTAACCCGGACGGGCGTTTCCCGAACGGGTATCCGCCGCCAGTGCGCCCTGACCAGGATTTCAACCTCAAATTGAAACCGTCGCGCCCTGACGCTCAAATGCATGGCCTCCGGCAGGGGATACAACCGAAAGCCGCTTTGCGTGTCACCGAGGTTCGGGCCTCCGCATGCCCGCACCCAGAAGTTTGAGAACGCCCTGCCGAAACGGCTTTTCCACGGGACATGGCGCTGATTCATCCCTTCCCTTCGACCGACAACGATGGGCCGTTCACCGGGGGGGACGGCCCGTATCAGATTCAGGACATCCTCCGGATGATGCTGGCCGTCGGCATCCATGGTGATCGCCCAGTCTACAGAGGGGAAAGCCGCCGTAAACCCGGTCAGAATGGCTGCGCCTTTCCCTCTATTTACGCTATGACGGATGATGGTTATGGATGCTTTATCTTTTAGTTGGTTTACTTGGTCGTACGTGGAATCCGATGATCCGTCGTCAATCACAAACAGCGGGAGATGAAGCTTAAGGGCTTCCCTGACGACTTCTGCAATCTTTCCTTCATGATTGTAAACGGGAATCACAAGAGCGACGCGGTCTTTGTCCATCAGTTCAGTCCCCTCCCCCGCTCCTCTGTTATCATTCTGGAGATCGCTCTCTCCGGCCGTTACGTCCCGTAATCTATAACCTTGGGAACACTTTTGTGTCAATCCTTTAATACCGATCAGGAGTTCCCCCCTCATAACGAACTCGTAAATGGTCACCAAAACGTTAATGTTAGGACGGCTTTGTAAAAAGCTCCCCCGGCCTTCGCTGGGGCAGGCTGCGGCAAGGCATACAACTTGAGCATCCGGACCGGGAGCGCATCCCGGAGGGGGCGCAAAAGTAATGAGTTCTTCCTTGCCGGGAAGTGCAAAGCACTTCAATTTTTACGAAGCCGTCAATCATAATTGTTTTGACACGCGTCGGCATTTTACTTACAGTTGGCCCATGACAAAGGGCAGTCCCTTCAAAAAACGCATAGCGCTTGTCCATCCGCGCGGATTCAACTGGTTGTCCGGTCGTTGCGATATTACGGATATCGCCAATCGCATGGTTCCCCAGGGACTGCTTTCCATTGCCTCTTACCTCGCGGAACAGGGGCACAACGTTTTTGTTTACGATTGCCTCGGCCCGGATGTTCCCCTCAATCTCCCTGAACAAGTTAAAGCGATTTTAGATTACGAACCCGAGATCGTCGGATTCTCCGCAACAACGTCATCGTTTCTTGATGCCGCAGATATGGCGCACAAAATCAAGGAACACTCGGCAGACATTATAACCGTTTGCGGAGGCGTACATGCTTCCGCATTGAAAGGCGAGTTGCTTCGCGATTACCCCGCCATTGACTTTCTCTGCGCCGGCGAGGGAGAGATCACGATGGCGGAGCTTGCGCAAAACAGAGAGCCCGCAGAAATCAAGGGATTACTGTGGCGTCACGCCTCCGAGGTAGTTGCCAATGAGCCGCGCACACAAATAGCCAATTTGGATACTCTCCCTTTTCCCGCTTATGAAAAACTTAAGGGGTTTCCTCACGATTACCATCTGCCGTTGTTCAGCTATGTCAATACACCCGGAGCGACGATGATTACGTCGCGGGGCTGCAGGTACCAATGTTCTTATTGTGACCGCTCTGTGTTCAAGAAGGGATTCCGTTATAACTCCGCTTCTTACATTTACGATCACATGAGATATCTGCGGACGCGATTTGGCGTGCGGCATATCAATATCTATGATGACTTGTTTACCGCAGACCGCGCACGTATTGTCGAACTCTGCGAGAAACTCGCCCGTTATCCCTTGGGGATTAATTTCAACTGTGCGGTACGGGTAGGTTACACGGATGATGAGTTGGTCATGATGCTCAAAGATGCGGGTTGTCTGATGGTCTCTCTGGGCATAGAATCAGCGGACCCGCAAATGCTGGCCAGGCACAAATCCGGAGTTTCCCTTGATGAGGTGTGCGATACGGTGAAACGGATTCAGGCCGCAGGACTGCGGGCAAAGGGATTATTTATGATGGGTTTGCCCGGAGAAACGGAAGAATCTATTCGCAGGACGTCTGATTTTATTATTTCGCTCGGCCTGGACGACATGAACATGTCCAAGTTTACCCCCTTTCCCGGGGCGCCGCTTTGGTCGTCCATCAGGGAAGAAGGAACTTTCAACGAAGACTGGCGGCTGATGAATTGCCTGAATTTTGTTTTTGTCCCCAGCGGGATCACATCAAAAGAGCAATTGGATCTGCTATACAATGAACACGTGAAGCGCTTCTATTCCGATCCCGAGTGGCGCAGAAAATTCCGGCGTCGTCTTTGGCAACATCGAAAAAGTCTTTCCTATTTAATTCGTCACTTGCCTTCGTTTTGGTCGGCGAAGCGCCAGTTTGAGCCCGACAAAAGCCGAATTCATTTTGACACATGAGAACATTTTACCTATACTTCGCTGCGGGAAAAGGATCCTAACCCCACCATGCGCCGCTCCAAAGAAAACCGAGAGGTCTCTATGTGCATTCATCGGTGGTTGATGGCAGCTTTTGCACTCGTAGGTTTACTGTTACCCGGAAGCGTTCTGTGTGCGGAAAAGCCTCTTTGGGAATTTGGCGCAGGGTTGGCGCTTCTCCGGATGCCCGATTATCGAGGTTCCGACGAAAGCAGATATTACGTGCTGCCGTACCCCTACCTCATTTATCGCGGCGATGTTTTAAAAGTGGATAGGGAGCGTATTTCGGGACGCATCTTTAAAACGGACAGGCTGTTATTGGATATCAGCCTGTTTGGTAATGTGCCGGTTGACAGTTCTAAAAATACTGCCCGCAGCGGCATGCCGGATCTGGATCCAACGTTTGAAATAGGTCCGTCGTTAAATATAACGCTTCTCAAGAAGCAACAAGGTCGTTATAAGTTGAATCTTGCCTTGCCGGTGCGTGCATTTTTTTCGACAGATTTTTCCTCGCTGCATCATCAGGGATGGGTATTTAGTCCTAAACTGATCTTCGAAAAAGAGGATTTTATCCCACAGACCGGCTTGAAGTTGGGGATTTCAGCCGGACCGATGTTTGCCGACAGCTCCTGCAACAGCTACTATTATTCGGTTGATCCGGTTTATGCGACAGCCTCGCGTCCCGCGTATTCCGCCGGCGGCGGATACAGCGGCTCCACGCTTGCCGTTAGTCTCAATAAAGGATTTGAACAACTTCTCTTGAATGCCTTTGTCGGCGCGGATTTTCTCCACGGCGCCGTTTACGAAGACAGTCCACTGGTGAAAAAGAAAAATTCCGTCATGTGCGGATTCACCGTGTCCTGGATTTTCCTCAAATCGGCAAAACAGGTGCCAACAGACAAGTAATCATCTCGCCTTACCGGAACAGCACCTTTACCCCTTGCAGCTTCCCGCGGCAAGCCGCGGGAAATGCTGAGCGAGCGGATTCAAAAACCCAACGCCTTCCGGATTTCATCCGGGATGGCAAACATGATCTCCATCTCCGGCGCTTTCACGGCAATCTGTTCCGTCCTGCCGCGGGTACAGAGTTTCCCGTCGTTTTTCAGTCTGATTTCAAAATCTACGACGATTTTATTTTTCCCCTCAACTACGTCCGCTTTACAGATAAATTCGTCTCCATACCTCAGGGGATAGATATGTTTTGTGGACGTTTTGATGATGGGAAAAAGACATTGCGTTCTCGAATAATACTCAAAGAGATCAACGCCGAGATGAGCAAACAGGGCCACTCTCGCATTTTCAAAGTAATTGAAGTAATTGCCGTGCCACACGATTTGCATCGGATCGAGGTCGTAAAACGGCACCTTGTGAAAAATCTCAAAACTGTGATTCTGATTCCGGGTCACAATGTCTTTCCTCTTTGAGAGCACTCGCTTTTTATCGCGACTGCGGAAGTATAAGGAAGAAGGCAATTGCGTGTCAAGGGAAATGACTACGTACTATCAACCGCAGTTTTATTGGATGGTTTTTGCATGCCTATATGGCAGTATCGCGCAACTGTCTCCGGATGTATTGTTATCTTCCGAAAAATGATTTGACAACCACGCGACTATTCATTAAATTGACCAACAGTGAAGCCCCCCGGTCAACCGATGGTATGGTTCATGTATACGTTTAAGATTCCGTTCATTATTATTTTTATCCTCCTTTCAACCCTTCAGGCATATTCTGCTCCGGTGTCTCCGAGCCATTGGATGACGCTCCATTCCGATGCCAAAGAAGAGGTTAAGGAAATCATACGTTCCGAGGTGGACAAGCGGGAAGGTTTCTCCACTCCGCAGGAGGAAAAGGCAAACCTGAATGCCGTGAAAGATGAAAAGGAGAAGACGGATGCGGCATATAAGAAAGCCATCGCCGCGGCCAACAAGGAATTCAATCTCGCGAAGAAACGTCGTGACGACCTGACAAGCCGGTTTCAGGCCGTGTCAATTGAACTGGAAGAACAGCAGAAAAATATTAAAACCATCAAGACCGGCATCGAGAATCTGGATAACCAGATCGCCCGCTACGGCCAGGACAGCAAGGCCCAACAGGACGCGCTCAAGAAGTGGCTTCAGACGGAAAAACAGGGGGAGGCCCTTATCGCGGTAGTCTACACCCGGGGATTTAAAGACACGGCGCACTTTTTAGAGAGCACATCCGACCGGATTTCCGCGCCCCTGATGGCTCAGCACATGGGCACCTATATTCAATCCTTTACTAAAGTCATCAACGCCGTCCTTTCCGTAGATTTCATCCGCGCCATTGAGGAAGGAACGGCCAAGTGGAATAACGAGGAACCCCTCCGTATTGAACTGGAAAAGGGAAACAAAGGCACCACCTATTTACGGTTGAAGCGATACGAGCTTTACCCCTTTCAGCCTCCAAAAGGGGGACGGGTCAAGCCCGCTCCCGCATCTAAGAACATCCAAGCCGCCATCATCACCAGCAGGAAAGAACTGGACGACTTTATTGCCAAGAACGGTTATTCATCGGCTAATCACGATTTGGAGCGGGCTTACAGCATGATCAAGGAGACCGTGCAGATGAACACCGCCGCCGAAGAAGGTCTCCAGGAACAAGTCCGGTCGTTCCAGGACAGGCTCAGTTCCCTGCAACTCAAGATCAACGCTGCGCGAGCGGAAAAGGAAACCATGTTGTCCCTTCTGGCAAAGAAGGATGAACCCTACAAGAAAGTGATGCAGGATGCGGCCGTTGCGCAGTCCAAGAAAGAAGAGGCAGACCGGGCCTTTCAGGAGAGCCAAAAATCCCTTCATAGCATCCGTCGCGTCCGGGAGTCTATTATTGTCAAGACAGCCCTAGCCACTGCTCGTGGTTCCCAGAGTCCTGCCGAGGCCTCCGCAGAGGCCGTTATTGATAAGCTGGCGGAGGTAAAGAACGACGCGAAGATGCAACACTCCAGTTCAACCACCGAGGTAACGAATTTTCAGGTTACTGCGGAATCATCCTATCAGACGGTAACGGAGGCCCGCATTACCTCAGCCCGCCTGATTTCATTCATAAACGAGGGTGACAGCGTCCGGGTGAAAATGGCCTTCCGTGTCAGAAGCGTGCTTGAGGAACCGGGAGAAGATGTCTCCCGGGAAAGGCCGCAGCCTGCCCCGAAAGTCGCTGACGGGAAAAAAGCGTCTCCGATTGCCGCCCTTTTCAAATCTGCCGACGAGGATGATAAAAAAACCGCCGCGACGCCGGATACGGATACTGCTGCACCGGCCAGGGCGCCGGTAAAAAGAAATCCCAAGGCCCTGGGGAGCGCCGAAGTTAAAGATGTCTTGTTTGAGGTAACGAGCGCCAAGTTATCGAGCGGCGAGGTTTCCGTCTTTATGGACATGACGAACATGATGGAAGACTCCCGAAGTGTGGCTCTGTATGACGGGGACTATGGCTGGGTAAAATCGAAGTTGATGGATAATGAGGACAAGGAATATGAAGTTGCACAGGTGGTGTTCTGGAAGGGAAAGCAGAAGACCTCCATGCGCGACGCAGGGCGCCGGGGAGTGCCCATGGATGCAAATACGAAACAGACGGCGCAACTTATTTTCAAGAAAGTCCCTTCCAACCTGCGAACAATTAAACACCTGACGATTCATCCCTTCGTCTACTTCCGTAAGGTGTTTGTCTGGAGCTGGCAGGAACAGGATTTGACGTTTGAAAATATCCGCGTAACCCGGTAAACGTCGCGCCTTGTATAAAAATGTTGACAGTGTCTCCCGATCTCTGGTATAGATGCCGGCTATGGCGGGTAGAATAATGACAAGAATCAACGTACTCAATAAATACTGGTGGTGGTGGCACAAATCAGAGGAAGGGTTTGTCCGCCGCTGAACCGTCAGCACATAATGCCGAGCCGCGGATGACCCTGAGGGGTTCGCGGCTTCGATGCTTTTAAGATAAAAAAATAAAGATGCAGAAAAGGCCGCGAGGAATCACGGCCTTTTTTATTTCCACACGTGAGGGAAGCTTTTTATGTACTACCCTGCATTCGACACATTCAAGAAAATGACCAAGGAGGGGAACCTGATTCCCCTCTACAAGGAAATCCTCGCCGATACGGAAACGCCGGTCTCGGTGCTCATGAAACTGCGCTCCCGTCCCTACGCCTTCCTCCTGGAGAGCGTGGAGGGCGGAGAAAAGTGGGGACGCTACACCTTCATTGGTTCGGACCCGAGGGTAATTTTCACGGTACGGAAGGATGAAGTCCTGATAGAAAATGAAGGCAAGATCGTCCGCCACAAACACCGGGGCGATCCGCTTAACTATCTCCGCGAACTGATGGCAGGGTACAAGCCGGTACCGGTGGAGGGCTGTCCCCGGTTCTACGGCGGTGCGGTGGGCTTCTTCGGCTACGACATGGTCCGCTACTTTGAACGGCTCCCGGACCGGACAAAAGACGATCTTGCAACCGATGAGGCCACCTTTCTCATCACGGACACACTGATGATCTTCGACAACGTGCGGCACACGGTCAAGGTAGTGGCCTGCGCCATGATCGGCGAGAAGGACGACGCAGATGTTTATAAGAGCTGCACGGAGAAGATTGATGCCATGATCGCCCTCCTCCGAACCCCCGCCACGAAGGAGGACGACCCACGGGAACTGCGGAAGGATGAGGCCTTCGCGTCCAACATGACGCCGGAGGCGTTCAAGGACATGGTCAAGAAGGCCAAGGATTATATCGTCGCCGGGGACGTCATCCAGGTCGTCCTCTCGCAGCGTTTTCACCGGCATAACGAGCATGACCCCATTGACCTCTACCGGGCGCTGCGCTACGTGAACCCCTCGCCGTATCTGTTTTTTCTCAAAATGAAAGACTCGATCCTCATAGGCTCCTCCCCGGAAGTAATGGTGCGCCTGGAAAAGGGCGAGTTAGAGTTACGGCCGATTGCCGGCACGAGGAAAAGAGGGAAAACCGAACAGGAAGACCGGCATCTTTCCGATGAGCTTCTCCAGGACCCCAAGGAACGGGCGGAACACGTCATGCTGGTTGATCTGGGCCGGAACGACTTGGGGCGGATCGCCCGGATCGGCAGCGTCCAGGTGAACCAGTTGATGGTCGTGGAGCGCTATTCCCATGTCATGCATCTCGTTTCCAACATCCGGGCACAGCTTGCGGACGGCAAGGACGCGTTTGACGTTCTGAAAGCCACGTTCCCGGCGGGCACGCTGTCGGGGGCGCCGAAAATCAGGGCCATGGAAATCATTGATGAACTGGAAGTCTCCCGGCGCGGCCCTTACGGCGGGGCAGTCGGCTACTTTAGTTTCTCGGGAAATATGGACCTGTGCATTACCATCAGGACTATCGTGCTCAAGAACGGGGAGATGTTCATCCAGGCCGGCGCGGGTATCGTTGCCGATTCCGACCCGGAGGCGGAATACCAGGAAACACGAAACAAGGCCGCCGGAATGATAAAGGCTATCAGCCTTGCGGCATCGGGGTTCGAGGTGACGAATGGCATCTGACGACCGCATGGCAGATGCAAATATCCGCCGATACAGTCTTGATCGGATGGATGAGGGAGGGACAGAACGATGATATTCATGATTGATAATTACGACTCTTTTACCTATAACCTTGTCCAATATCTTGGACAACTGGGTGAAGACGTCACGGTGCGCCGGAACGACGGAATCTCCATCGAGGAGATAGCCGCCCTGAAGCCGGAGGCCATTTTCCTGTCACCCGGTCCCTGCTCGCCGAAAGAAGCGGGCATCACGGTGGATGTGATCCGCCATTTCCACAGGGACATACCGCTTATGGGCGTCTGTCTCGGTCACCAGTCGTTGGGTTACGCCTTCGGCGGCGAGGTTGTCAGGGCGGGAAGAATCATGCACGGGAAAACGTCCAATATTATCAATGACGGCAAAACGATTTTCCGGGGATTGCCCAATCCCTTCGTGGCGGGACGTTATCATTCCCTGATTGTGAAACGGGATTCCCTCCCTGCCTGCTTTGAGGTCAGTGCGGAAACGGAGGAAGGCGAACTCATGGGCATCAGGCACCGGGAATACCCAGCGGAGGGGATCCAGTTCCATCCCGAATCGGTGCTGACCCCAAACGGGAAACGGATTATCAGGAATTTTCTGGGATTGATAAACAGGGAAAATCGTGCTTTGTAGCAGGCTGCTGAAAAATGTCCGTCTGCGGCGTTTCCCTCATCCTTCGCCATTCAACGTACCAACAAGTACGCCTCATGGCTCAGGGTGTCGGGGGTCTTGCATCTGGCCATTTTTGAGCAGCCTGCAAGAGCAATTTTTTCAGCGCCCTGGTAGGCGCCGGGCGTGATTCCCCATTGCCACGGGGATGACCTCATTACCGGAGAAAGGGGACAAATCGTGATTAGAGAAGCCATCGGCAGCGTAGTCGGCAAGGAAGACCTGAAGGAATCCACAATGATGGAGGTCATGAACGAGGTAATGGACGGCACGGCGACGCCGGCACAGATCGCCGCCTTCATCACCGCCCTGCGCATCAAAGGCGAAACGGTGGAAGAGGTAACAGGCGCGGCCCGCATTATGCGGCAGAAGGCCACCCGTGTGGATGCCCGTTCATCGGTTATTATAGACACCTGCGGGACTGGCGGAGATGGAATGAACACCTTTAACATATCCACCACCGCCGCCTTTGTCGCGGCGGCTGCTAGTCTCACCGTGGCCAAGCACGGCAATCGCGCCGTATCAAGCGGCTGCGGGAGCGCCGATGTCCTGGAGGCCTTGGGAGTCAACATCAACGTGGAACCGGAAATCGTGGAGGAATGCATCCAGCAAATCGGCATCGGCTTCCTGTTCGCCCCCCGCCTGCACGGCGCCATGAAATACGCCATCGGCCCGCGCAAGGAAATCGGCATCAGGACAATCTTCAACATGCTGGGACCGCTGACCAATCCCGCCGGCGCCACCTCCCAACTCATCGGCGTCTATGATCCGAGGCTCACCGAGATGTTTGCCGGCGTACTGAAGAACCTGGGCACAAAACGGGCATTCATCGTGCACGGCTCCGACGGGCTCGACGAGGCAACGGTGACGGGGGAAACGCGGGTCACCGAACTGAAGGACGGCCTCATCAACACCTACAACATTAACCCCGTTGATCTCTTCGGCGAAACGTACGGACTGAAAGACTTGCTCGGCGGAAATGCGGCACGCAACGCGGAGATCACGAAAAAAGTCCTCACGAGCGGGGATGGGGCCTGCCGCAAAATCGTCATTCTGAATTCCGCGCTGGCCATCATGGCAGGGAATAAGGCCGACAATATCGGGGAGGGCATCAAGATCGCGACCGACTGCATTGATAGCGGCGCGGCAATGAAAAAACTCCAGGAGCTTGTGGAGATGACGAACGGTCGGTAGTGTACGCGAACATGATGATACTGGATAAAATAGTTACGGCGAAAAAAGAGGAAGTTGCCCGCCTGAAATCGGAGGAGCCCCTTGCCGAGTTAAAGGAAATGCTCAGGGACATTCCTCAAGCACGTGATTTCAAAGGGATAATCAGTGCCCTGCCCTGCGCGGTTATCGCCGAGATCAAGGGGCGTTCGCCGTCCAAGGGCACCCTGAAAGAGAACCTCAATCCCTTCGGCATAGCACGACTCTACGAAGAGAACGGCGCGGCGGCGATATCGGTCCTCACGGACGAAAAATTTTTCGCGGGCAACAGGGCCTATCTTTCCGGCATCCGGGAAACGGTTGCTCTGCCGCTCCTCAGGAAGGATTTCATCATAGACCCGTACCAGATCTACGAGACGCCGCTGATCGGCGGGGATGCCCTTCTTCTCATTGCGGGCATCTTGGAAACGGCGGAGCTGCGTGATTATATCGGATTGGCGCAATCTCTGGGACTCGCTCCCCTTGTGGAGGCACACACAGGAGAGGAACTGGAGAAAGCGGTTGCCGCCGGGGCCGAGATTATCGGAATAAATAACCGGGACTTGAAAACCTTTGCCGTCAATCTTAACACCACCATTGAACTGGCCCCGTTTGTCCCGCATGACAGGATCGTGGTCAGCGAAAGCGGCATCCATGCGAGGGCGGATATAGATTTACTGATGAAGGCCGGCATCCATGCCTTTCTGATCGGCGAGGCCCTGATGAAGGCCACGGATATTCCGGGCAAGCTGAAAGAATTCTTAGGGGTCAAGGAAGGGCATTGACACAAATAAAAATCTGCGGCATGACAAATCAGGAAGACGCCTTGTTTGCCGCCTCTTCCGGCGTTGACGCCCTGGGTTTCATTTTTTACGAAAAGACCCCGCGCTTTGTCACGCCGGAAAAGGCCAAAGGGATCATTGCCGCACTTCCCGGCGAGGTAGCAAGAATCGGCGTCTTTGTGAACCATAGCTACGACGAGATTGAACGGATACGAACATTCTGCAATCTGGACATGATCCAGCTTCATGGCGATGAATCGCCGGAGTTTTGCCGCCGGTTTCCATCGTCAATGGTGATCCGGTCCTTTGCACTCCGCACGGAGGATGATCTCCGCCTGCTGGACGACTACCCCGGAACACCCATTCTGGCAGACTCCTATGCGCCCGGCCTCCGCGGCGGTACCGGCCGGATCGCGGACTGGAACCTGGCGCGTCGGGTGATGAAGACGCACCCCTTGATTCTTTCCGGCGGCCTCAGTCCGGACAACATCAGCGAAGCGCTGGCGGCCGTCTCGCCCGACGCCGTGGATATCAACAGTGGCGTGGAAACGGCCCCCGGGAAAAAGGATCCGGAGAAAATATGGGCAATAGTTGATTTGATACGCCGCAGCGAGGGAACGGCGGTGGCAAATGGAGAACGAATATTCCGCCTCAGTGCGCGCTTGTAATTCATCAGCAGTTTGCTGAAGAAGTCTTTTTTGCAGGCTGCTCAAAAATGGCCAGATGCAAGGCCCCCGAAATCCTGTACCATGAGGCGTACTGGTCCGTACGTCGAATGGCAAAGGATGAGGGAAACGCAGCAGATGGGGGTTTTTCAGCAGCCTGTAAGGGAAGGGAATACCATGCAAAAACTACCCGACAATAAGGGACACTTCGGGATATTCGGCGGCCGATATGCAGCCGAAACGCTGATGCCCGCCCTCATCGAACTTGAGGCGGCTTACCGACAGGCGCACAAGGATAAACGCTTCCAGAAGGAGTTTGCCGCCTATCTTAGAGAATACGCCGGTCGGGAAACCCCGCTTTTTTACGCCCGGCGTCTCACGGAAAAACTGGGAGGGGCAAAGATCTACCTCAAGCGCGAGGACCTGAACCACACGGGTTCCCACAAGATCAACAATACCCTGGGGCAGGCCCTCCTTGCCCGGCGCATGGGGAAAAAGAGGCTTATCGCGGAGACGGGCGCGGGACAGCACGGCGTCGCCACGGCCACCGTGGCCGCTCTTTTCGGCATGGAATGCCGGATATTCATGGGCGAGGAGGACATCCGGCGACAGGCCCCCAACGTTTTTCGCATGAAGATCCTTGGGGCTGAAGTCGTACCCGTAAGTTCCGGCACGGCCACCCTCAAGGACGCGATGAACGAGGCCATGCGTCAATGGGTTTCGCGCGTCCGGGATACCTACTACGTCATCGGCACGACGGCGGGTCCCCATCCCTACCCGGTGATGGTGCGGAACTTTCAGAGCGTCATCGGACGGGAGACGAAAAAACAGATCAGGAAAATGGAAGGGCGCCTGCCGGATATGCTCATTGCCTGCATCGGCGGCGGCAGCAATGCCATGGGGATTTTTTATCCCTTCCGGAACGACCGGAACGTTGTCCTGATCGGCGTAGAGGCCGCCGGCAGGGGAATAACAACCGGTGAACATGCGGCAAGCATCTCCTCCGGCCGAGTCGGCGTGCTCCACGGGAACAAGACTTACCTGCTCCAGGACAAAAACGGCCAGATTCACGACGCCTATTCCATTGCCGCAGGATTGGACTATCCCGGCGTCGGCCCGGAGCACGGCTACCTTCACGATACGGGCAGGGCCCGGTACGTGGCCGTGAAAGACAGCGAGGCCGTTGATGCCTTTATGGCGCTTTCCCGGTGCGAGGGCATCATTCCCGCCCTGGAGAGCGCCCACGCCGTCGCCTATGCCATGAAGATCGCCCCCGCCCTGGACAAAAAGAAGATCATCATCATCAATCTCTCCGGCCGGGGGGACAAGGATGCGGAGGTGATCGTGAAGCGGGGAGAGGGAAAGTAACCATGAAGAGGATCGAAGAAACATTCAGGGCGCTCAAGGTAAAAAAGGAAAAAGCCCTTATTGTTTATCTGACGGCGGGAGACCCCACTCTGCTGAAAACGGAGGAACTGATCCTCGGTCTTGATCGTGCGGGGGTGGATATCGTTGAGGTAGGCGTCCCCTTCTCCGACCCTACGGCCGATGGCCCGATCATTCAGGCGGCGGCAAAGCGCTCACTCGACGGCGGTGCCAACCTCCCCGACATCATCCGCATGATCAAACGGATACGGCGCGTATCGGAAATCCCCATTGTCCTCTTCGGCTATTACAACCCCATCTTCATTTACGGGAACGAACAATTTGCCCGGAAAGCCAAAGAGGCCGGTGTGGACGGCATTCTCGTCGTTGACCTCCCGCCGGAGGAGTCTGCGGAACTGAGGCGATACACAGACAAGGCAGGGATAGATTACATCTCTCTCATCGCACCCACGAGCGGCGGGAAGAGGATCGGGGAAATTGCCGGGAAGGCATCGGGCTTCCTCTATTACATCTCCATTACCGGCGTGACGGGAACGGCAACGCCACAGGCGGAAAATGTCAGAACGGCCGTGGAACGAATCAGGAAATTAACCACCCTGCCCGTCGTTGTGGGGTTCGGCATCTCCACGCCCCGACAGGCGGCGGAAATAGCGCCCCACGCGGATGGAGTGGTAATCGGCAGCGCCTTCGTGCGGATGATAGCTGAAGCCGGCAACGCAAAAGACCTTGTCCCGGGAATCTGCAGATACGCCGCCGACATCAAACGAGCATTAAAACGACGCCAAACGCATGGAAATGGTTAACAGCCTATGATGGACAACATCTGGAACGTATTTTACAGCCTGCGGATTCAGGATATATTCGACATCGCGATCATCTCCGTGATGCTCTCCGTGCTCCTGGTCTGGTTCCGAGATCGGGCATCGCGGTTTGTTTTTGTGGGCATCAGCCTTCTCGGCATTGTCTACATCCTGGCCAGGTTTTTCCAGCTCTACCTCACCACGATCGTCCTCCAGGGATTCTTCGCCATCCTCCTTTTTGTTCTGGTTGTCATCTTCCAGGAGGATCTGCGCAGATTTTTTGAGTACATTGCCAGCTGGGGGATCATGAAAAAAAGCGCACCGTCGGCCACGGCCAATAAAGGGAGCGCGGAAATCATCGCCCGGACGGTGGCCAACCTGGCCCGCAGAAAAATCGGCGCGCTCATCGTCATTCAAGGAATCGAACCGCTGGATCGGCATTTGCGTGGGGGCAATGCGCTCGACGGCGCCCTCAGCCAGCCGCTCTTGGAAAGCATCTTCGACCCCCATTCAGCGGGGCATGACGGCGCCGTCCTCATTGACGGAAACCGTGTAGTCCGTTTCGGGTGCCACCTTCCCCTTTCACCGGATGTGGGACAGTACACCAACCTGGGACTGCGCCACACGGCGGCGCGGGGGCTCTCCGAACGCTCGGACGCCATCTGCATCGTCGTCTCCGAGGAACGGGGCACCATCTCTCTTGCCCGTGGCGAACATCTCGAAGAGATAGCGACGGCCGCCGGGTTGGAAACCGTACTGGAATCCTTTTACGCGCAAAAAAACCCCGCCAAAACAACCCATCCTTTTTACCGGTGGCTGAAGGAGAACACCCGGGAAAAGGTAGTTGCCATTCTTTTCGCCTGCGTGCTCTGGTTCATCTTCGGCTATCAGGGGGCATCAATACGTCGTGATTTCGTCATACCCATCGAATACGTGAACCTGTCACCGCGGTGGTTCATTGAATCGCCCAGAGAAACGAAGGCCCGGATCATCCTATCGGGACCGTTCCAGGCCTTCCGACTCCTGGACCAGGCTACCCTCAAAGTGGCTCTGGATCTTTCGCAGGTCGAAAACGGCAAACAGGAGATCACCCTCACGCGGGATATGGTCAATGTCCCTTCCAACATCTCTCTCGTTGAAATAAAGCCAAGCCGAATCCGCATAACCGCTTCGCCGCTTGTTTCTATGCAACTGCCCGTGGAAGTCGTTACGGAAAACGTTCCCCCCCCGGGACTCGTGGTGCAGCGGATAACCGTATCTCCGCCGTTTATCCGAGTGCTGGCGCCTCGCACACTGCGGCAGAACATAACCAGAATACGCACCGAGCCCATTGACCTGCGCTCCTTTAACGGAACGCGAACCATCTCGCCGAAGCTGGTGTTGCCGGCGGATGTGCAGTTCGAGACACCGAGACCGCCTTCCGTCAGCGTAACGGTGAGGATGGGAAGAACGCCCTTCCGGCGCGGCACCCAGAACTGATGCCCGCACCCGCGGGCAGGAAGTAGCATCTAAGAGGGAAAACCTATGCCGGCCCCTTACAGAAAAAGATCGGGGAAAATCGGCCTGCCCCCCGGCTCTCTCATCCATATCGGGAAGAGATTAAGCGATAAAACGACGATCACGATCCTGGATTACAACGAATCCCGTCATGAAGAACGGGAGGCGGCGAATGTCTCAGACTGCGGCGTTGCGAGAGACGGACAAACAGTACGATGGATCAACGTGGATGCCGTTCACGACATCCGGATCCTGGAGGAACTGGGCCCCCTCTTCGGACTGCATCCCCTCACCCTTGAGGATATTCTCAACACGGATCAGCGCCCCAAAATGGAAGACTTCGGCAATTATCTGTACATCGTCCTGAAGATGTTCGTGCCCACGGGCGGCAGGCCCGAGGAACCCAGTTCCGAACAAATCAGCATCGTCCTGGGAAAAGATTTCGTGATTTCCTTCCAGGAGAGGAAGAGCGACGTTTTCAATCCCCTCCGGGAGCGGATCAGGAGCAACAAGGGACGTATGGCGAGGATGGGCGCGGATTATCTTGCCTACGCAATCCTGGATACCGTTGTTGACAATTATTTTGCCATTCTTGAAAACAAAGAGGAAAACATGGATGCCCTGGAAGAGGCGCTGATAAAAACCCCTACCCCCGCGGCTATGCATGCCATTCAAAGCCTGAAACGCGAAATGATATACTTAAGAAAAGCCGTATGGCCGCTGAGGGAAACGATCAACAACCTGGAACGGTCCGAATCACCCCTGATCGGCCATGCCATCCGTCCGTACCTGAAAGACGTTTATGACCATACCATCCAGGTGATCGATACCGTAGAAACGTTCCGGGATATGCTTTCGGGCATGCTGGATATCTATATGTCCAGCATCAGCAACAAGATGAACGAGATTATGAAGGTGCTCACCATTATCGCGACCATATTCATTCCCCTTACCTTCATCGTGGGTCTCTACGGCATGAACTTCAAATACATGCCCGAGCTCGAATTACGTTGGGGATACTTCGCCGTCTGGCTCGTCATGATCGCCGTCGTGATCTTCATGCTGTTCTACTTCAAAAGAAAAAAATGGCTCTGACAGGCTGTTGAAAAAGTTATCAGGGGCATCTGGTTGATGCGTACTTCCTGAAAGAGAGCTTCAAGTTATTTTAGCAGATATGCCGCCTTTCAAGGGGTTGTTAATGGTCAGCATTACATTGACTTGGCGGGTAGCTTGCCTTATACCTTAACTCCGGAAAATGAAGATTCTGCATTCTTCTTCACGGGAGGTTTGAAATGTCATTAACGTTAAAAATATCATTTTCATTTTTGATGATTCCGCTTTTTTCTTGTTCGATGGCAACTCCTAATCTTCATGTGGTCAATGGCGAAACTAGAATGACCTTGACGCAATCAGCCCCTATCTCGAGAGGCGCTGACATCTCCCTCGACGGGCAATATTTATTAACGGGAGGGGTAGGCGTCTTTAGTTATTGGGATATATCAAGGGGCATGCTGATCAATAGATATTCAGCAAAACTTCCTCAAATAATGGGTACCTATCTCACGACAGGCATTATCCCTGTCGCTTTCGCTTCAACCGGTAAATATGCTTTGTCTGGCGGCGAAGAACTGAAGTTATGGGATTTATCATCGGGCAAGGTAATAAGAAAAATCAGTGGTGATCCAGCCAATAGTATTGGCGTTTCATCAGACGGGAAAACAGTTTTATCATGCATCGAATCAGAATGGTCTTTCCGTGAAGACAAATTGAACCTGCACGATGTTAGCAGCGGAAATATAATAACGCAATGGAACGCACGCAATAGCGGAGGGCTTATAGCCCTGTCACCCGACGGGGAATATGCCATGTCGACCGGAGGCGGAGCCCGCAAATCTGCATGGGAGGACAGAGGAGTCATAAATCTATGGAACACATCAAGTGGCAGGCTTGTTAATAGTTTTGCAGGCACAGGAACTACTAAAAGTGTCGGGCATGCGGTCCTCGCTATGGCTTTTTCAACAGATGGCAAATACGGTCTTTCAGGTGGAACAGATGGTTCTGTGCGGCTCTGGAGCATTCCTGACGGTGAAGAATTAAAAACAATACGAGGTCACTCGGGCTTGGTTGGAACCAAGGCAGTCGCTCTTTCCCCCGATGGCAGGCTTATACTATCCGTTGGCGGTTCTGATGGTCTTGCCAAACTGTGGGATGCCTCCTCCGGATCTCTGATCAGATCATTTATGGTGTCCGATGACCGCTTTGTCGGCGTCAGACGATTAGGCGGGCTTATTAGCGGTTGGGTTGCGTTTACGCCGGATGGCAAACGAATCATTTACATGGGATCAGATGCATCGTTCCGGATCTTTAATGTTGAAACTGGCGCTGAAGTTGCCACACTGATTGGATTTGAAAATGGCGAATGGTTGGTAGTTACAGCCGAAGGTTACTATAATGCTTCGGAAAAGGGCGCTCAATATCTGAACGTAAATTATGAAGGAAAGAACTATAGCGTGGACCAGTTTTATGATGTTTTCTATCGCCCGGATATCGTGGCGGCTAAACTCAATGGACAAGATATCAGCAGTCTTATTTCCGTCACCATGAAGGATGCGGCAAAAAGCCCACCCCCTTTGGTCGAAGTTACTTCGCAAACAGTCAGTGCCGACCAGAAAAAGACTAAAGTCTGCTATAAAGTCAATAGCACCGGTGGTGGTATTGGTGAGGTACGGTTATTTCATAACGGCAAGCTTATCCAGTCTGATGGCTTTTACAGAGAAATGGCCAAGTCTTCTTCAGACAAAACCCAACTTGCATCCCTCGATGGCAAGACCATCTATGAGGACATGAGAAGCATCATGGTCAAAGGGACTGTTGACACACCCGTTGTCCGCCAAACTAAAGGTGATGCGGTTGAGACCTGCACCGAGGTGGAAGCTGTTGCCGGAGAGAACGAGATGAGCGTGACGGCCTTCAACAAAAGCAACACAGTCCAGAGCTCTATGAAGACAATCAACTTCCGTTCCGATCTCAAGCCGGAAGAACCACATCTCTATCTTCTGTCCGTCGGCATTGACAAATACAGAAACGAAAAGGATAATTTGAAGTATGCTGTGAAGGATGCCGGAGATATAACGGACCGTCTCCTCAAACAGTCTAAGACACTTTACAAGCCCAACAACATCCACTATGAACTTCTGACCAACGGGCAGGGCACAAGGGAAAACATCACCAGAAAGATCGATGAACTTTCCATGGTCATCAAGCCGACAGATGGTTTCATCCTATTCGTGGCAGGACATGGAGTCCTGTTACAGAACCAATACTATATGCTGACACACGATTACGACGGAACTATCAATGAGAAGAACACAATCAGCTCCAATGCCATTATCGATATGTCAAAGAAGATTAAATCTTTAAGTCAGCTTTTCATCTTCGATACATGTCATGCAGGGGGCGTGGACACGATCATCAGCGGTCTTTACGATGCAAGGATGTCGGTTCTTGCCAAGAAGATGGGGCTGCACATTTATGCATCAGCCAATGATAGGCAGGCAGCGATTGACGGTTACAAGAACAACGGCCTTTTCACGTATACCCTGCTGGATGGATTAGATAACAACAGGCAGGCCGATAAATATAAAGACGGCACGGTCAGCATAGCAGGGCTAGGTGAATATTCCAAGAAGATGACAACGAGCATCTCCAAACAGATCGGCCACAGCCAGACGCCTCTGATCATCAATTTTGGGAAGGACAGCCCGATATATAAATTGCAGTGAACGTTTCAATTGTTAATCCTCAATCGTTTTATATATTGTTAATGCTTTGTTAGTGGGTGAACAAGAGAAGTACGCAAGAACCGGATGAACGAAATCACGAAAGTGCTCACCATTATCGCGACCATCTTCATTCCCCTTACCTTCATCGTGGGTCTCTACGGCATGAACTTCAAATACATGCCCGAGCTCGAATTACGTTGGGGATACTTCGCCGTCTGGCTTGTCATGATCTCCGTCGTGATCTTCATGCTGTTCTATTTCAAAAGAAAAAAATGGCTCTGACAGACGGCTGAAAAAATTATCAGGTTCATCCGGTTGATGCGTATAGTTTCCTGAACTCGGTAGGTCTCATTTTACTGGGGCATGCAAGGAGTCAATTGGTAATTATTAAAATGCAATACCAAGAGAAAACTGATATATGAGGCGAAATATTGTGGCACTATCGGGAAGCCGGTCGGTAAACGGAGAAAACCTAAATTAAGCTGTCGTATCGAGAGAACCAGTCTACTCGACTTGAAAATTATGAGCAGCACGCAATTAAAACTCAATTTTCCCAATGTCGAACGCAAATCCATCGCCCCGTCGGCAGCTGTGGCTATCGATTCTTTTTTTCCTGAAGAGGATGCTAACAAGCTTGCCCAGATCGAGTCGTATAACAAGCACCTGTTCCGTCCCAATACATATCTTCACAAATGGTGGGCCAGACGTTCCGGCGTTACATTCCGTTATATCCTCAAGCAACTCTCATCGGAATCGGATCTGCGTAATTTTTATACCCCGGGAGGCCTTGAAGGCCTGACCATCCTGGATCCGATGATGGGAGGGGCAACGACCTTGCATGAGGCTATCAGACTTGGCGCCAATGTCGTCGGCTATGACGTTGATCCGATACCTATCCTACAGGCGCGCGCCTCGCTGACCGGGATCAGCGTTCAAGAAAAACAAGTAGCGTTCAATACATTTCTTGAAAAACTGGATCAAAAACTATCCCCCTATTTCGAAACGTCATGCCCGGATTGTCCTGAAAAAAGCGATATGCAATTTCTGCTTTATGGCCATAGAAGACGGATCGATAAGGACGAAGCAATTTTCGTTGATTCCTTCACCCTGCGCGCGGAAACAAATGGAGACAAGAAAACAATCCTCGATTTTTATCCTTCCTTGGAAGTCACACGCGAGAACAGAACTTGGTCATTGATCGACAAGGATGAAGCCAGAAAAAGAGGAATACTCGATAAAAATTCAGAGCTTTTGGACATCCCCTTTGTGGATCGTTATGTTCCCCTAGTCATGATGGGGAAATGTGCGCATCACGGTCAGTTCTTCAAGGCACCTGATGTCAGGGATATTCAGAACATCAATGCTGCATCTCAGGTAACCAACCTGATCATTTCCGGCATAAATGGATTTAGAGTTCCTCAAGGCCCTAAATCCAGTGATCTAATTGCCCGGGGTGTGACGAATTTTTTTGAATTGTTTTCTCACCGTCAACTCATTTATCTTTCCGAGGCGAAACGGTGCATTGACGAAGCAGCCCCCGAACATAGGTTGTGGCTGGCGCTGCTCGTATCCACATCTTTAGAATTTAACTCCATGCTATGTGGATACAAGGGTGGTGATCAGCGAAGGCCAGGAGCCATACGCCACGTTTTTTCCCATCATGCCTACTCCTTTCCCTGCACAGCATTGGAGAACAATCCTGTCTTTAAGGCCAAGACATCCGGCACACTACGTAATTTATTTGAGAAGCGCATTTTAAATGCCGGGAAATGGGCACAGGCGCCGATCGAGCGGCGCTGGTCAGGTGCCAGATTGGACAAGGTCATTATTGATGGTGAGTTGGATATGGGTCAGGAATGTGAGACACTAAATGAGTTTACAGGAAAAACGCGATCCTTCATGGTCATGCAAAATGATTCCTCTGTGCTTCCCTTGCCTGATCAATCCATTGATTATGTCGTCACCGATCCTCCTTATTTTGATAATGTCCAGTACAGTGACCTGTCACATTTTTTCCGCTGCTGGCTCCGCTGGTTTTTGCCGGACCAGGCCAACTGGCAATACCAACCGCTCCTGTCCGCTGTTGCCGAATCCAAGGAAAATGAAGCAAAATTCGGCGGTATCCTGACTAAAGTTTGGCAGGAATGCCACCGCGTTCTTGTCAGGCCACACGGCAGATTGATCTTTACTTACCATCACTGGCGTGCTGCTGCCTGGTCACAACTCGCCATTGCCCTTGCCAGTGCGCACTTTCGGCTGATGAATGGCTACATCGTTCACTCGGAAAATCCGATTTCCGTCCACATCAGAAGCCTTCGTGCCCTCAAGCACGACACAATTCTTGTGCTAAAGCCTTGCGATGATGATGACACAAGGCAATGGGAAAAACCGGAAAGGATAAAGATGGACGACAGCGCGTCATTCTGCCGTGGGTGTACACAATACCTGGGCTGGATATTGGACCATGATTTTGATCATGAAAAGATCTGTCTTTTATGGAAAGACTTCATCGGGAGTGACTAATGGCAAAATACCCTTCAGAGATTTTCGGATACTATCTGCGGAACATGTCACCAGAAGCCGAGGAGAAACGGAGAAAGTACTGGTGTCCGTTCCATGAATCACAGTGCTACAAGCAGAGCCGGCTTATCGATTATCCATTTGGCGTCTGCACAGCGCACGTGGATGGACAGGAGATTGCCTTATGTCCCCGACGTTTTCTAGAGAAGAATAAGGTTTTCCAGAATATTGCGATTTCCCAGTTCGGAACAAGCAACAATGTCCTCGTTTTTTCCGAGGTTGGTTTGCCGGGTATAGGGAATTTTGATTTCGTGATGGTTCGACATAAACCATTAAGTACTCACGTGGAGGACTTTGTTGCCATAGAGTTTCAAACGGGCCAAACAACGAGTACCGGCAAATTGGTCGAAGGTTTTAAGGCCTTTATGAAAGATCGCGGTTTACGAGTAAATGCTTCATATCCTTTTGGAATCAATATGTATGATATCTGGAAAAGAACGTTCACCCAAATCCTCAATAAGGGCATCATCATGGAAAAGTGGAGGAAGAAGATATTCTGGGTAGTTCAAGATCCGGTATTCAATTACTTCCAAAAAAAGTTCCGGTTAACTGACATGGGTTATAACAAAAGCCATTGTTCCGTATTTTCCCTTTATGACCTTAAAGAAAATGGCCAGCATCTTGATCTGCTTCCAACAAGGATGTTCTCCTCAACAGTGGACGCCCTATTTGACGCCTTTCGTAGGAATGACGACATCCCCCCGGTCGAGAAATTTGTGGAACGGCTTGAAGCAAAATTGGGCGGCGACATTAAGATAGCCCTTCATCTGAGTCATGAAAAGGCACCTGCAAAGTTCGATGCCCCGAAACCCGGCCCCACAGGTCGGGTGCGAGAACCATCAGATGAATCCATCGGCTGATTCTCCATGCCAGTCGTTCCGTTATCGCAGCAATATCATGAAAAAGAAACTGCGGTCGTGAAAGAGTCTTTTACAGGCTGTTATTCTTTGAAGCCGTATTTCTTGAGCTTGTAGCGCAACATGCGTTCGCTGATGCCGAGGATTTCAGCCGCCTTTGTCTGGTGGCTGCCCGCCTTCGCCACTGCATCAGTAATGAGCGTCCGGTGGATTGAGTGGTTGGCCGTTTCTTATTTCCTGGGGAAATACTTCACATTACTTATTTTTTTAAAATCTGAATCCTGAGTCCAGAGAATGGCTTTGAATTCCTGCGCCGTTGCAAGAATGATACTGTCCGCCATTGGGAGATTATGTTCTATGCTGAGTTTTGAAGCAGCGATTGCCAACGGTGCGTTCAGATCCACAACTGTTCCTTTTTGCATGGCAACAACCGCCTGTAGTGCTTCATTTTCAGTGGACTCCCGGAGAATGACCTTGAAGACCTCGTATATCGTTACCGTTGGGACAACAAGCAACGCCGAATCACTTAGTGGGGCCAGGAAATGCTTGGCATTAGGCGCATCTGCGAAGTATGCAAGCCAGCCGGAAGAATCTACGATATTCATAGTCTATCTTCCTCTCTTTTGAATTCAGTATTGATGCCCTTGAGGAATCCACGGAGCTCTTTGATATCGCGTTCCGGTATAAGTTCAATACGTCCGGCGTACTCGACAACCTGCATTTTTTGGCCTGGACGAAGATTCAATGCCTCCCTAACTGTTTTTGGTATAACGACTTGATATTTTGGTGATACGATTACTGATTGCATGATAATACCTCCATCGATCTATTTTGTATTACGATATCATGATCGATATGGTTTTGTCAATTCTATTGATGGCTAATGATGATGGGCTCGTAAAAAGTCCCTCAAACTGTCATACCGGCGAAAGCCGGTATCCACAAATAGTTAAAAACACTGGATTCCGGGTCAAGCCCGGAATGACAAAAGACGCAAATGACGACTTTTCACGAGGTCGTCAATGATTATACAGATTGCATAAAACGAAGCCGTCATTCCTTGAAGCCGTATTTCTTGAGCTTGTAGCGCAACATGCGTTCGCTGATGCCGAGGATTTCAGCCGCCTTTGTCTGGTGGTTGACCGCCTTCGCCATCGCATCGGCGATAAGCCTGCGTTCCAAGTCGTCCAGCGCGCCCCTGAGCAGGCTCTCACATGCCGCTTGCCCGTCGGAAAGGGCGCCCTCTCCCTCGCCGAAGGGGAGATCTTCGAGGGACAGAACTTCGTCCCGGGAAATTACGACGGCCCGTTCGATAATGTTTTCCAACTCCCGGACATTGCCCGGATAATCATACTTCAGAAGAAGGTCCCGCGCCTCGCTGCTCAGGCCCATAACGGCTTTGCCGTTTTCAGAGGAAAACCGTTTGATAAAATGATCAATTAAAACAGGAACGTCTTCTTTTCTCTCCCGTAAGGAGGGAACGGCCATCGTCACTACGTTTAGCCGGTAAAACAGGTCTTCCCGGAAAATGCCCTCCTTGACCTTGCTTTCCAGGTCCCTGTTGGTGGCGCTGATGATCCGCACATCGGAATGAATGGTCTGGTTTCCGCCGAGCCGTTGAAACTCCCGTTCCTGGAGAAACCGGAGCAGCTTCACCTGGAGCGACAGGGAAAGCTCGCCGATCTCGTCGAGAAAGAGCGTGCCGCCGTCCGCCTCTTCGAACCTGCCGATACGCCGCGCGGATGCCCCGGTGAATGCCCCTTTTTCATGGCCGAACAGCTCACTGTCGAGCAGATTTTCGTGCAAGGCGCCGCAATTTACGACAATAATGGGATTCCCGGATCGCGGACTTAAGTTGTGAATCAGTCTCGCCAGGAGCTCCTTGCCCGTGCCGCTTTCCCCCTGGAGAAGCACGGTGGCGCGGCTGGTGGCAACCCTTCCGGCCATATTGATCAGTTCCTGCATCTTTCGGCTCCGGTAGATGATCCGGTCTGTCGTAACGCCCTTCTCCCCCAACTCCTGGCGCATCATCTCGTTTTCCCTGATGAGCGTGCGCCGCTCGGCAACGCGATCAACCAGGATCAGGAGTTCATCAAATTCGATAGGTTTCGTAATATAATCTATAGCGCCGGCCTTCATGGCATCCACGGCAGTCTCTATCGTTCCGTAGGCGGTGATAATCACCACGTCTATTTCATGGTTGATGCGTTTTATCTCCTTCAGCACCTCCATGCCGTCCATGCCGGGCATCTTATAATCAAGGAGAACGATATCGAAGTGTTCGCCACGGACACGCTGAACGGCCCGATTTCCGTTTTCCGCTTCCGAAACCGTGTGGCCCTCCCTGATCAGGAAATCACGCAGCATTTTCCGCTGTGACTCGCCGTCCTCAACAACAAGAATATTCAGCTTTTTCATGATGGCATACCCTTCTCCGATCCGCGTTCAGGCGGGACAAACCAAAGGATGCGGCATTCGTCGTCGCGACGGCCGCCACTCTTCAGGCATACTTCACGTTCGTATCCGTCTTGCCCTCTCTTCTCACCATCGGGAGAATCACCTCGAATGTCGTCCCCTCGCCCTGACGGCTCAGGACGCGTATTTCTCCCCCATGACCACGGATAATTTCGTGGGCAAGAGGAAGCCCCAAACCAAGACCTTTTTCCTTCGTGGTATATTCGGGATTAAAAATCCGCTCCACCTCTTCCGCCGTCATGCCGCATCCGGTATCGGCTATTTTGATACTGATGCTGTCCCGGTTTTTGCGCTCCGCGGAAATGACGATGACGCCTTCCCCGATGATTGATTCCATGGCATTTTTCACAAGGTTCAATAGCGCCTGTTGAAGCTTATCCATGTCCATAGGAATGGTTGCCGGCGCTAAAGGCCAGCTTGTTTCGATTTTTATTCCCTTCGTTACCGCTTCTTCCCTGATGAGATTTACGATTTTCTGAAGGACCTCCGTAACAGGGTAATCGTGAAATTCCAGACGGCGGCTCTTGGAAAAGGTCAGAAATTCTTCAATAATCCCGTTCAAACGCCGTATTTCATCCCGGATGACTCCCGTGAGCACCTGGAAATCTTCTACCTTCTCCCGATCAGGAGGGGTGTATTCTCTGATCAGCCTCTGGCTCGCCATGCTGATGGCGTTCAGGGGATTGCGTATCTCGTGTCCCACGCCGGCCGCCAACTGTCCCAGCGCAGAGAGGCGCTCCGCTTTTTCAAGCTGACGCTCCATTTCCACAATGCCCGCCAGATGTCTGTTCTGATCGTGATACAACAGCCACAAACTCAAAAGAACGATCACCACAATGAAAACGGTAAAAACAAATATGTTGCGTCTGTTTTCCTTCAGGATTCGGTCGGTGCTCTCCCGTTCCAGACCGATCTGCACGATTCCCCTCACCTTGCCGTCCAGATAAAGGGGGGCCCCCATGTCGAGAATATTCCTGTCCTGGAACACCACTTTCCGGCTCACAATTTTTTTTCTGCCTGCGGTAATTTCGGAAACATCCATGTTTCCTTTCTTCAACGACGGCGGCACCAGCCCGGTCTCGCCGAGCGATATACCGCGAAGGTCCGTAACCCTTATATAGAGCAACCCTTGCCCCTGACCCTGACCGATCTGGTCAATAGCCTTTCCCACGAGCACCTTCATGCTCCAGTAGCGCGCTCCTTCCGGATCCAGAGCAATCACGACCACGCCGCTTCCCTCTTTGGGGCGGAGAACGAACAATCCCCCTATCTTTTTCATTCTCGCCAGTTCGGCCAGGGTACCGATGGTAATGTTGCCTCGAGGGGGGCGAATCGCAACGCCGGCAAAAAGATCGGGAGACAATTTCCGACTTTGAAAAACGGCCTCTCCCCCTTTATCAAATACGGCAACCACCCACAGTCTCTGCTCGTCGGCAAATTTTTCCAAAAACGCATTGTCGAGCTTTTTTGCCTTCCACCGGTTATCAATCTCCTGCGCCTGATTTGCAAATGCCTCCGCCACGAGCCCCTTGGGGGCAAAACTTTCATGGGGAGAAGGTCTAAAAGAAGGACCGCCCGCCCGGCTCTGAACCTGACGCTCATTATCCAGATTTTCCTGCGAGAGTCGCTGGACAACCCCGATAATGCCAAGCCCCTGATTCTCCATGAAGTCCAGAAGGTTTTTTTCGTTTCTGCGCAGATCTACAATGCCCATGATGAGAATAAGTCCGATAACAACGGCAGACACGACGGCAACAGCCAGCGGCTGCAAAAAAGAGCGCCGATACCGTGGGGAATGGTGCTGCCAGATAACCTTCTCTTCCTGGTTCATGAACGGGCTACCCCTTTAATGAAATTGGCGGTTTCCCGAAAAGCCAACCGCTATAAAAAATCTTTAGCTCTCTTTACGTAAACTGCGAATAATCTTGAAGCTCTCCTTGAGCGAACCGCAGAAAATGCACTTGCCACCGGATTCGACAATTATGTCGAATCACGAACAAAAGGATTTAAATATATAACTCGATATTTTTATTATGCTATTTCCCATGACACTATTTCCCCGGCGACAATTATTGCCGTTCCCGTCCTACAAAAGCGGACCCGTTTCCGACGCCTCTTGTCCAGAAAACCAGTAATCATGCGGCGTTAACGCCTCGCACCCATAAATGGCATGCCTTATGCTTCTACCCAAGGCAAAGGGAATCATCGGTTGAATAGAACGGGCACGATTCAGCCGGTAGAAATAAAACCCAAATTGAGAAGGCTTTAAAACCTTCACTCCTCCTGAAGCCGGGGAGGTCAGTAATGACCTCCCCCTCCTTTTTTTATCTTCCCCTCAGCTGAAGATTCCCCGGTTGCACCCGTATCTATCCGGTTACCCCTCTTGTCCTTTTTCCGGCTTGCCCGTATCCTTCTCCACTCCCCGATCCTCTCACGGATAATCTTTTCATACCCCCTGTCCGTCGGCACATAGAAGGAAGGCGCCTTTCCCTGAAGCTCGTCGGGGAGATATTCCTGCGGGGCGTAGGCATTTTCATAATCATGGGCATACCGGTACCCTTCTCCATAGCCAAGCCCCTTCATCAAGGCGGTCGGCGCATTTCTTATATGCAGGGGCACCGGCAGAGCGCCGGTCTTACCGATTGTTTCCTTGACCCTACCGTACCCGACGTACAGAGCGTTGCTTTTCGAGGCCGTGGCAAGATAAACGGCGGCCTGGGCCAGGGCAAGCTCGCCTTCGGGAAGGCCGATGAACTGAAAGGCCTGCATGGCGGAGACGGCAACGGTGAGTGCCCGCGGATCAGCATTTCCCACGTCTTCAGAGGCGAACCTCACCATGCGGCGGGCAATATACAGCGGATCCTCCCCGGCCATGAGCATGCGCCCCAGCCAGTAGAGGGCGGCATCGGCATCGCTTCCCCGTAAGCTCTTGTGGAAGGCGGAGATCAGATTGTAGTGTTCCTCACCATCCTTGTCATAGAGAAGCGCCTTTTTCTGGAGCGCAGCCTCCACGGCGGTAACGGTGATCTTGCGCTCTCCGCCGGCGGTATCCAGAAGGGAAGCCGCCGCTTCCAAGCTGTTCAACGCGGCGCGCGCATCACCGTCGGCGGACCAGGCGATATGTTTCAGGGCATCCGGGTCTATTTCCAGGGAAAGAGCGCCCAAGCCCCGTTCCTTATCGCCGAGCGCGCGCTCCAGGATGAGGGAAAGCTCTTCCTCAAAAAATGGTTTCAGGACTATGACCCGTGTCCGCGACAGAAGCGGGGCGATGACTTGAAAGGAGGGATTTTCCGTCGTGGCCCCGATCAGCGTGATAAGGCCGCTTTCTACGTGGGGCAAAAAAGCATCTTGCTGGGCTTTGTTGAACCGATGAATTTCGTCAACAAAGAGAATCGTCTTTCTCCCATGCTGACGCCGTTGAACGTTGGCCTCCTCCACGACTGTTCGGATTTCTTTCACACCGGAAAGGACGGCCGAAAAGCTCGTAAAATAAGACTTCGTCTCATCAGCCATGAGACGCGCCAAGGTTGTCTTGCCTGAACCCGGCGGCCCCCAGAAAATGACGGAGAAAATCCGATCTTCGGCAATGGCACGGTACAGCAAACTGTTCTTCCCGATCAGCTCGGACTGTCCCACATATTCATCGAGGGTGCGCGGCCTCATCCGGTCCGCCAGAGGCCGGTGTTCCTGGTTCAGGTTCATGTCAAAAAGATCCATCCCCCATTCCTCTCTGGGCCGCTTTCCCGATCAGGGTTCGATCAAAAAAATTCGTCGCGGACGGCTTCGCAACCCCGATAAACGGGGCTCCGGAGTCGTCAAGGCTTGGGATGACCGTCTATCGCCTTCAACGCCCGCTTGATCTCTTCATCGGGAAGCTCGTAGGGAATCAACTTACCGGACAGATAGTCGTCGTAGGAGGCAAGATCCACCAGACCGTGACCGCTCCAGTTGAAGAGGATGACCTTTTCCCGGCCCTCTTCTTTTGCCCGTTTCGCCTCATCCATGACGGCCGCAAGAACGTGACCCGTTTCCGGCGCCGGGATAAACCCTTCCGTGCGCGCCCATTTCACGCCCGCATCAAAGGTCTCCATCTGGTTATAGGCCCTCGCTTCAATCAATTCCTCCTTCACGAGATGGCTGATGATGGGCGCCATGCCGTGGTACCTCAAGCCCCCGGCATGGATTGGAGCCGGCACATAATCATGCCCCAGGGTGTGCATGGGCAGAAGGGGGGTCATCTTGGCAAGGTCGCCGAAATCGTACGCAAAGGGCCCCTTGGTCAGCGTCGGACAGGACGACGGCTCCGCCCCCACAATGCTGATTTTCTTCCCATGGATCTTGTCCCGTACAAAGGGGAGCGCTATTCCCCCGAAGTTGCTGCCGCCGCCGGCGCAACCCATGACCACGTCGGGATAGACGCCGATCTTCTCCAACTGTTTCTGCGCTTCCAGGCCGATGATGGTCTGATACATGAGCACGTGGTTCAGAACGCTGCCGAGCGAATACCGCGAATCCTTGTTCGTGACGGCATCCTCAACGGCCTCGCTGATGGCAATGCCCAGGCTGCCCGGCGAATCGGGATGCTCGGCAAGCACACGGCGTCCCGCCTCGGTCCGGTTGCTGGGGCTGGGGATGCATTCGGCTCCCCAAGTTCTCATCATGATCCGGCGGTACGGTTTCTGTTCATAACTTACCCTGACCATGAATACCCGGCACTCCAGCTCGAACATCTGGCAGGCCATGGCGAGGGCGCTTCCCCACTGTCCGGCGCCGGTCTCGGTTGAAAGCCGCTTTATGCCGAACGCCTTGTTGTAATAGGCCTGAGGAATGGCGGCATTGGGTTTATGGGAACCGGCAGGGCTAACTCCTTCGTGCTTGTAGTATATCTTCACCGGGGCATCGAGCAGTTTCTCGAAATTCCGCGCCCGGCATAGGGGAGATGGACGCCACAGGAGGTACTTTTCCAGAACCGGTTCGGGGATATCTATCCAGCGCTCCCTGCTCACTTCCTGTTCGATAATATTCATGGGAAAGATAGGGGCAAGATCATCGGGACCAACCGGTTTGCCCGTGGCAGGATGGAGGGGCGGCTTCATGGGCCTCGGCAAATCGGCCTGGATGTTGTACCATTGTCTGGGTATCTCCTGATCGTTCAGGACTACTTTAAACTGTTCCATATCGCATACCTCATTTTTACCCAAAAATCCATGCAGCTTCGAAGCCCATGGTCACCTTAAGCGCTCCTTAAGTACACCGCAAAGACTGTTCGATCCTTAAGGAACAATACCGTTAAACAGGCACTCGCCACGCGGCATGTCACGGGTAACGCGCCCGCTGCCGGATAAACCGTCACATATCCGACAGTATCCCTTTGTTTCTCCGGTACCACATATTCGGCACTAAATTGTACAGAAGCCGAGACAGGGGACCGATATATTCCTTTGTCCTTCTATCAAACTGGCAGGCCTGGATGACCTGTTCTCTGATCTCCTTCTTATTTACCCCCTCGTTGAATATTCGGTAGGCGCAATTGAAGAGAGGACTGTACATGTTCTTTTTCTCCAGGTACCGGTGGACGTTTCGAATGGTATTCGGCCCTTCCGGCGTGCCGTCTATCTGTGCCAGCACCTTGATATTTGTTTCGATGGGGTTGCCGCTGAACGATTCATAAAACAGCTTCCCATAGCGATAATTTTTGCTTGCCTCGGACGATATGGTTACATACATGTCTCCGACGCCCGCCTGACTGTGAAAGGCCTGGAAACTACCCCCCAGCAGCTTTGACAGCGACCGTATCTCCACGCCGGACCGGGCAAATATGGTGCCGGGGATGGAATCGCCCATCTTCAGAGAGTCCGTCAGCCCCTTGATGTTTGCCACGATGTTCTTTAGAGAGCCGCAGGCTTCTATTCCGATGGTGTCGAAGTTATAATAGGAATACAGCTCCCTGCGGTTGAACTTGATGAGCTCCTCCCGTATTATCGCCGCTACGCGCTTTTTTCCGGCCACGGTTACGCATACTGGATTTCCGAGGGCGATATCAACATCAAAGAACGGCCCTCCGATACAGACCACTTCATACTTATGCTTCAGGTTAAAGAGGTGGTTATTGATCAACTGGGACGGCGTGATCAGTTCTCTCGTAATCTCATCGGAGGTGAGCCCTTTGATGGGAGAAATGAGGCAGGTGTCGCTGACCTTCTTTTCCAAGAGCGGCTTAAGATAGTTGAGAAAATCGGGGAGCCCGGGCATGGTAATGGAAAGGATGATGAAATCGTTGTCCTCCACCACCCGCTCCAGGTCGTTGGTGGCAAACACCCGTGATGACAGACGGGGGACGTTGTCAATTCCCCCCTGTATCCTGGCAAGGTCACGGGTCAAGTGCTTCGGATTCAGGTGATCCTTGTTGATGGCCTTGCATATCTCGCCGTCATAATAATACAGGGTTACCCTTTTATTGTCCCTGCCGAACTTGTATGCAAAGGATGTCCCCAGTCTCCCGGGCCCGATAATCGCTATTCTACTTGTATCCAGATTATTTATCAGCATGCCAAATATAAAAAGAGGGGCAGAGCGTGTCGTGGCAAAACGCTCGTTCCCTTTCCTTTCCGACCCTGATTGATCCCCGCGTTAAGGGCCCCGGTAAATTTACCAGTTGTTACCTGCTGCTTACGGGGATACATCCGGGACTATGCGATTTAATCATGGGATTATAGGTACAAAAACACGTTACTGTCAAACAATAATAAACATGCCGGAAAACCTTTTCGGCATGAGTGAAGTTCCCCACCCTTGAGGTCTGTGCTTCCCGGTCAATATTTCCCTTGACACGCCATACGCTTTTTCTTAGACTCCCGATCACGAAGAAAATATTTCTCACCACCATACAAATCAAACAAATATATTAGTCAAACACTTGTAAAAAGTACCTTGTTCCTCCGGAGAAACAAAAGCACTGGTCATTCTCAGGCACGCCCGCGGCGCACCGTCTGAGATGAGACCGCGGCATCGCCTTCAGAAGAGAATTTTTGCGTATTTTACCCGTGGTATTTTCTTGCCGGCAGGCCCCGCCCGCAGGCGAGGGGAGTATATCCATTTCTTCAAAAGGGGGAAAACACGATGAGCGAAAAAGAACAGGAACCTCGTGAAGACGAAAACAAGGAGAAGCAAAGCAGGATGAATGTTTCCCGCCGGGGCTTTTTGAAAGGCGTGGGTACGGGCGCCGTCTCCGTGGCCCTCACCGGCGTGCCCCTTGTTCTGCCGCCGGATGCGGCGGACGCGGCGGAGGCACTGGCCGCAGGGGTAAAGGAGTCCACCGTCCGCCTCAACGTCAACGGCGCGGCGTACCGGGTGAAGGTCAAATCTCACTGGACGCTCCTGGAGGTGCTGCGAAGAGAGATGGCGCTGACGGGGTCGAAGAAAATCTGCGACCGGGGAAGTTGCGGCGCCTGCACCGTGCTCATGGACGGCAAGCCCATCTACGCCTGTTCCCGCCTGGCCATCGAAATGGACGGCAAGACGATCACCACCATCGAAGGTCTGGCCGACGGAGAAACGCCCCATCCCATCCAGTCGGCCTTCATGCAGAACGACGGCTTTCAGTGCGGGTTCTGCACCTCGGGGTTCATCATGTCCACCAAAGGACTCCTGGACAAGAATCCCCGGCCAAACAGCGACGAAATAAAGGAAGCGCTCTCGGGCAATATCTGCCGGTGCTCCGCCTACAGGAAGATCCTGGCCTCGGCCAAGGCCGCAACCCAGAAGGGATAAAGGAGGTTTTCTATGAGTCAGCAATTGAAAATCGTCGGAAAACGTCTTCCCAAGGTTGATGCCTGGGAACGAGTGAGTGGAAATGCGCAGTACGCCTCGGATATCTTTCTTCCCGGCATGCTCTATGCGAGGATCCTCCGGAGTCCTCATCCCCATGCGAAAGTAAAGTCCATTGACGTGGAGAAGGCGAAGGCCCTGCCCGGCGTCAAGGCAATCATCACCTTTAAAGATGCTCCCCCCTACCGTTGGCATCAAGATATGCCCCTCTTGACGGACACCAGCCGGTATGAAGGTGACAACATCGCGGTAGTCGCGGCAAAGGATGATGATACGGCCCGGGAAGCCATTGATCTGATCAAGGTAGAGTACGAAGTCCTCCCCTTTGTCCTCGATCCGGAAGAGGCCATGAAACCGTCAGCCGTCAAGATCCACCCAAAGGGCAATATCATCGGCGGCAAGCCCTTTGTCCTGAAGCGCGGCGATATGGAAAAAGGTTTTCAAGAAGCAGACATCGTCTATGAACACAATTACCGCACGTCTCTTCTTCAGCACGTGACCTCCGAGCCCAAGGCCTGCGTCGCCCACTGGGAAGGAGGCAAGCTGACGATCTGGGACTCAACCGCTTTCACCTTTGGGGTCCAGACAGGATTGGCCAAGGCCCTGAAGATACCGATGAGCAAGGTGCGTGTCATCTGCAATTTCATGGGAGGAAGTTTCGGAGATAAATCGACGGCCGAAAGATACAATATCCTGGCCTCATTGCTCGCGAAAAAAACAGGCCTGCCCGTAAAAATGGAGTACGACCGGGATGAAAACTTTCTCACCTCCCACCACCGCTATCCCACGGTCTGGACGTTGAAATACGGCGTGAAAAAAGACGGCACCCTTACGGCCATCTACGCCAGGATGATCGCCGATCTGGGAGGTTATGGCCACTTCTCCGGCGCCCTGGAATGCTCGGGAACGATGAAATCCGTCTATCGCTGCCCCAATCTACATTTCGAGGGATACAACGTCTACACGAATAAACCGGAAGGCGGGCATATGCGCTGTGTGGGACATCCCCAGGCGCAGTTCCCCCAGGAAGCGCATATGGACGCCATTGCGGAGAAACTGGGGATGGACCCGGTGGATTTTCGGCTGAAGAACTACGCCCGCAAGGAGGACGGAGACCAGGATACCAAACTTCCTTATGCGAGCATCGGCCTGGAGGAATGCCTCAAGCAGGGCGCGGAGGCCTTTGGCTGGAAGACGCGATGGCAGAAGCCCGGATCAAGTTCCGGCCCCATCAAGAGGGGCCTGGGGATGGCCATTCATGCCTGCCGTCACGGCGCCATGACCGTGCCCAGTTCCGGTATGGTGCGGGTCAATTCAGACGGGACGGTAAATGTTCTGACGGGCACCTCTGATATCGGCGGCGGGCAGAAAGGACAGCTGGCCATTATCGTTGCCGAAGAACTGGGGGTCCCCTTGGAGACTGTGTTTGTTACCAATGCCGATACCGACGTGACCACAGACACCGGAGGAAGTTCCGGGAGCCGTCAGACGATGACGGGAGGGACGGGGGCCAGGCTGGCGGCTGTAGACGCCAAAAAGCAGATCCTGGCAATCGCCGCCGCGGAACTGAAAACCGAGAAAGAAAAACTTGAAATTCGCAATGGGAGCGTCTACCCCATCGGGTCCGACAAGGGTACGCCCCTCAACGTGATCCTGCAAAAGGCGCCGGCCACGATCGTCGGCCGTGGCATCGGCAGGCTCCCCAAGGGAGTCGTCATGTTTACCTTCGCCGCCCACTTCATCGAAGTGGAAGTGGATACGCGCAGCGGCAAGGTGCGGGTCGTCAAACTGGTGGCCGCCCACGATGTGGGCAGGGCCATCAACCTGATGGCTTTGGAAAACCAGATCGAAGGAGGGGCAATCCAGGGCATGGGCTACGGCCTCCTGGAAGACCAGATCCTGGATGCAGGCACCGGGATCTGCCTCAATCCCAATATGGTTGATTACAAACTGTTCACCATCAAGGACGTTCCGGAGATCCAATCCATTGTGGTGGAATCGATTGATCCTTATGGACCCTTCGGCGCCAAGGGGGTGGGAGAACCGCCCTACAGCGTCCCGGCGCCGGCCATCGCCAATGCCGTCTATAATGCCATCGGCGTGCGCTTCGACAGGATTCCCATCAACAACCGCATGGTGCTGGAAGGACTGAAGGGCGCGAAGGCCTGATCCCCTCCCCTTCCCCACGCGGAAAAGGGATAAAGGATGCGGAACGATTCTTACAGAAGGAAGGAGCGACCATGAAAGCTTTTACATATTATAAGGTGAACAGCGTACCGAAGGCGGTTTCTCTCCTGGCGAAATACGGGGAAAAGGCGGCGATCCTTGCCGGCGGCAGCGATCTTTTCGGGATCATGAAGGATCGCCCGGAGGGGCCGAAGTTCAAGATGCCGCAACGCTTGATTGATATCAAAGGGATCAAGGATCTGAATTATATCAAAGACCGGAAAGGCAGCCTGAAGATCGGCGCGGCCGCCACGTTAAGCGAGATCGTCTCTTCCGATCTTATCCGCGAAAAATATCCCCTTCTTGCTCACGCCGCCGCGCAGGTGGGGGTGCCGCAAATACGGAACGTGGGAACGCTGGCAGGGAATCTCTGTCAGAGGCCGCGCTGCTGGTACTTCCGCCGCAGTCTTTTTACGGATTGTCTCCGGAAAGGAGGGGGTACCTGCTATGCCCTCGACGGCGAAAATCAGTATCATGCCGTCATCGGCGGCAACGGATGCTGCATGGTTTATCCCTCGGATATGGCCCCCGCTTTGATCGCGCTTAATGCCCGTGTTGAAATCGCCACTGCCAAAGGCACTAAAATGGTCCCCCTCGAACAATTTTATGTGGGACCCCGAACCAATCTCCTGCGGGAAAATATCCTCAGCCCCCAGGAAATGGTCGTGACGGTGGAAATTCCCAAGCCGGCCGCAGGAAACAAAGGCGTCTACGTCAAATTAAAGGAACGCGACGCCTTCGATTTTGCCCTGGTCAGCGTTGCGGTCAGCCTTACCCGCAAAGGCAACATGGCGGTAAACCCCCGCGTCGTCTTCGGCGGCATTGCCCCTGTTCCCCTGCGGAGCATCCGTGCGGAAGCCGTCCTGAACGGCAAAGACCTCAAGGTCGCCATCCCTGAGGCCTGCAAGGCTGCGATGGACGGGGCGCACCCTCTGAAGAATAACGGTTACAAGGTGGATGCGGCAAGAGGTGTTCTGGAACAAGCGCTCGGCCTTCTCGCGTAGTGTTACGGTTCGCTTGTTCGCGCCTCCGCGGAACCGAAAGACAAATGGCGTTCAGGCGCAGCCGCGGCTACCGTTTACCCGACGAATGGACGCCATCGCTTTCCTGGAAGAAAACATCCATTTTCAGGGTTTGTCCTTGCCGTTCAATCTGAAGCAGCCCGTGCGAGCCGGGCTGCTTTTTTTTCAGGGCATAGATCAGGTCGAAGGTATCCGCCAAGGTCTCGCCGTCAAGAGTAAGCAGCAGATCCCCCTGCCGCACGCCCGCGCGTTCGGCATTGGAACCGGGCACCACGGTCTTAACCGCCAGGCCGCGGTCGGTCGGCGCGGGCGCCGTCATCACGCCGAGATTGACCCCCGTTTTCGGCAGATCCTCGTAGGCAAGGTAGACTAAAAAGTCGTAGGGGACCATGGGAAACTCGGGAACCGTAATGTCCATCAACCGGTCACGCTTGTCGGCCGGGATGTTGATTTCCCTGCCGCCGATCAGAACGGAGGAAACAGGCAGGCGACGGAACACGCGGCGCGGGATGCCAAAGCCATAGCTCACGTGGTTGCCGCCGGCTATCACGAGCAGATGGTTGCCTTCTCCGGCCAGGCTCGCCAGGTAGCGGGCCGCCGACTCGGCCATGGTTTCGTCCCATAGAGTCTGGACGCGGACGAAACCATCGAGCTGCATCCCCCCGTGGCGGCGATCCCCGAAGATGGCCGCCGTCAAGCCACGCTGGTAGGGATCGGTCAGGTCGAGTTCCGGCAGTCGGGCCTGTTCCTCCGCGCTCAGTTGATCCGGTGTCTTGCTGCGCAGGGCCCCCACCAGGCTCCTTTCCGCGTTTAGGGCGATAATCGGGATGCGCCGGTCGCGGGCGAAGTTCAGCAGATCGCGGTAGTAGCCAAAGTCCATGCCCCAGTTCTCGAACCAGCGCGACTCCCTGAGAAAGGCCTTCTCATCCAGAAGACCTGCAACCCAGCGGTCGAGGGCCGGCTGCTGGTCGCGGGAAAACATTTCCATGCCGAGCGCCTGGCGGCCGGGGTGGCGTTCCGCAAGGACCTCCAGCGCCTGCAGTTCCAGGCGATGTGAAGCAGGATTGTCGTGGGTCTCGCCGACGTAAACAATGCGCGCGTCGCCGGCCACCGCGAACATCTGCGCCATGCTGACGACGGCGCCGGTCGGCAGGTGAACGATATCGCCTATCCGCGGCGGCGTCCGAAGGGGATAAGGGTTCTGGGGATCGCCTATCGGTTGTTTTACAGCCGGGCAGCAGGCGGACACGGCAAAAAGACAGAGCGCTGCGGCCAGATGCAACGGGAGAGAAAAACGAATCATTTTGAACTCTCCAACTCGGCCATGACCTTGGCCTCGCACTCGGGACAGATACCATGTGAAAATAACACATTTGAATGATTGCTTATATAGGACTCCATCTGCTCCCAGTAGTTCCTGTCGTTTCGTATTTTCTTGCAATAGGCGCAGATCGGCAGCAAATCCAGCAACTGCTTGATCTCGGCTTCCTGAGCCTTTTTCAGCGCCTCCCGCGCCTCTTTCCTTTCAGTTACATCAATACAACTCCCGATATAGCCTTTAAAACCGCCCGCTGAGTCGGAGTAAGGCACGCCTCGATCGAATATCCACCGATATACCCCATCGAATCGGCGAAGCCGGTATTCCATTTCGAATACTTCTCTCCGGGCAAAGTGATCCGTATATATTTTCAGACAACTATCGAGATCTTCAGGATGAACCCCCTCCGCCCAGCCATTGCCCATTTCCTGTTCCATTGAGCGTCCGGTAAATGCCAGCCATATCTCATTGAAATAGTCACACTCCATCGTAACGGTAGAACGCCAGATCATGATGGGCGCCTTTTCAACAAGGAGTTTATATTCCTCGCGAGTAAGTTCCTCTTTCATCAAACACCTCAGACGATTTTGTTGGGATCCTTATCCTTAACATATTTGGGATAAATCTTCGTCATGCAATCGGGACAAATACCGTGGCTGAACTCAGCTTCGGAATGATCTCTAATGTACTTCTCAATCTGGTCCCAATATCCCTCATCGTTCCGTACTTTTTTGCATGAAGCGCAAATGGGGATAAATCCTTTCAGCGTTCTGACGTCTTTAAGAGCGGTCTCGATCTTTTCGATCAGGAGTGAACGTTCCATATACTCAGCCCTCGACAGCCGAAAGGAGAGAAAAACACCCGATATGCCGATAGCCCAAATCAATACATAGCTGAAGACCGACATCCGGTTCTGAATATCCCGCTCAGAGAGAATATCCTTTGCCGGGATCGTGACGCTGATCCCCCCTCTTAAATCACCTTCGGCATACCCTTGCTTTAAATGGCAGGTTAAACACGGCCTGTCATTCCAGAGCGGGGCTATATATCTGAAGGCGTGCTTTTCTTTCTCGCCGGGCAGCCACCATTCATAGTATTCGTCTGATTTGGATGAGAAGCGTCTGAGGGCCTTCGCTTCCCAATCTGCCGGAGCATTGCCGGGACGCAACGGTTTCAAACTCGTGATATGGAACTGTATCTGTCCCATGTTCACGGCAATCTCAGATATTTGACGGGTCATAAATGCGGGGTTTACTAAAGTCAACAATTGTCCGTCTTTCGTAATAACGTCGCGATGGGGAACCGCTAAATAGGGGTTTGGCTGAGTCTCCTTCGTGACAGGAACATACACCCCCCCGTGGATGGAGTTCCAATATCTCGTCAAGACTACCTGTTTGAAAAACGCACGTGCCTGCGTAAGCGTTCTGGCATTAATAGTATCCGTTTCGCTTTTAATGGCCCATATGAGTAAAAACGCAATAAAGATCGTCCAGAATAGACCAATAAATAGGAATAATTTGAGAAGCAGTGAATATCGTTTCTTTGGCATTATTCCCCCGATTTTGTTGACTTGATCTCCTGTAGCGGGGCTGCAGATCAGCGGTTGACATACAGGCGAGCGTGCTCACGGGGACGACTGCCCGCTGCTACCCGGTGGTGCGCCCCGTTAGATGCTTTCATCAAAATAATCGGCATCAATCTTCTTCACTGGATACAACGATACAGCCGATACCCCAACATCATGCTCGATCATCAAATTCGTCAGCCGCTCTCCATCTATCAAGACAATTTTACTCCCAATTTGAGAAACATAGTTTCGAGCGTCGTCGGTGAATCTGGAGGTCGTAATAAATATACCCTTGCTTGCTTTTTGCGCCTGCAGTGCTCCTGCGAACTGCATAACATCAGGCCTTCCGACAGGATTGTTGTCCCATCGCTTCGCTTGAATATAGACGACATCGAGCCCAAGTTTATCTTCTTTGATTATTCCATCAATGCCGCCATCCCCACTTTTACCAATAGCTTTCCCTGCGTCGGCCCGCGAGCCGCCGTAACCCATATTTACGAGCAACTCAACAACGATACGCTCAAAAAAGGATGGTGAAGATTTTTTAAGTTTGGCGAGCAGCTCCTCAGCCAGTTCATCGCGTAGATTTTCATAAGCAGTCTCTAATACCTCGGATGGCGTGGCTGTTGTCATATCAAGAGCTTCTCTTGTATCTTTTATTTTTTCACCACTTCGCGTTCCCTTAAGTTGCTGAAACTCAAGAAACTCAGGATATTGCTTGAGAAGTTTTACATTGATAGCGTTGGGCTGCTTCTTGAGGAGTTCTTGCCCACGCACTGTTATGCGATAGTACCCCCTCCGTGTAGCTTCAAGTAAACCAGCTTTCTTCATGTACGTAGATGCCCAAGCAACTCTATTGACAAAGGTGGATGATATACCACTTGGAAGCATCTCTTTTAGGTCTTCATCTGTGAGCCCCATTTCCTTTGCAAGGAACTCGACAGCATCGCCAGCGGATATCTCGTCCCTTTTGTCTCCGGCAAATCGCAGAAGTGGCAACATCAAACTCTGATAATCTGGAACGGCCATTCGTCAATTTCCTTTCTGTATCTATCGGGCTACGGATCAGCGGCAGCCTCTGTTCAGTACATGGGTATAAATCATTGCCGTCTTGTATGGTCGAGAAGCTTAAGTTTTGGCCAAATTGACTGAGCAGAAGGACCTGCCCTGGCAGTTGCAGACAAGGGGCGTGTCCGATATTTACTGGGGCTTGGCAAAGGCACTCTGGACTCGGCCATTCCTATGCCTCACAAGATTTTTGCGAAGGGTTGGGTGCAGAAAAGCTGCGTCACATAAGCACATTACACTTTCTTTGTCAATGATTTTGGTGGCTTATCATAAAGAGTGCATAAGGAGAGAAAATCCGACACCAGATAATTCTTGACACGTGTCACGTGACAGATTAGTGTTTATCGCGATCAAATCTTTTGCCGATAAACATACACGTAATCTTTTCACTACCGGCAAATCACGACGGCTTCATCCTGATTTGTTGAAAAGAGCTGTTCGCCGTCTTGAATACATCGATCTTGCCGCCTGCTTAAATGACTTGAAGGTTCCTCTCAGCAACCGTCTTCATGCCTTGACAGGAGACCGGGCAGGTCAATACGCGATAGCCATCAATGATCAATGGCGAATCTGCTTTCGTTATTTCGATAGCGATGCGTATGATGTCGAGATCACTGATTACCACTAAGGAGAGCCCTATGAGTTATGAAAATAAAGAACCACGCGCAATGCCGCCCACCCATCCGGGAGAAATGCTCCGGGAGGATTTCATGCCTGACTATGGTTTGACGACGGCTACTCTCGCCGAAGCGCTGGGTGTATCGCGCCAGACCATCAACGAGATTCTGCGTGAGCGCCGAGCCATGACCCCGGCGATGGCGCTTCGCTTGTCCCGCCTTTTCGGAAATACCCCGGAATTTTGGCTAAACGCCCAACGTGCCTACGACCTGTGGCAGGCTCAGAAGAATTACCGACAGGACATAAAAAAAATAAAACCCCTGCGCGTGGCGTGAATCCACTCACATAGCGGGGGAGTTATTTGTCTCGCTTGATGACATGCACGGCGGTGGCCTTGAAGGAGGCGGTGATCTCCCTGCCCTCTGCAAGGCCGAGATTCTCCCGCGACTGGCGGGTGACGTAGGCCACCAGGAAAAATCCGCAATCGAGGTTCACTTTTTCAAACAGTCCCAGCGGGGTAATCTTCGTGACCCTGCCTGGAAACACATTTCGCGCGCTTGTCCGGCTTTCCGGATGATCTGTGGAGATGGTGACGTTCTCCGGGCGGATGCAGCAGATGACGTTTTCCCCCGGTCTCGCCGTTCCCAGCGCCTCCACTTCCTGCCCGGAGACAGAAACGATAAGGGTCCCTTCCCTGTTGTCCACCACGCGCCCGGTCAGTATCGTCTCCATTCCCACGAAGGAGGCCACAAATTCATCGCGCGGTTGATTCATCACTTCTTCGGGCAGACCGACCTGAACGATTTTTCCGTCGTTCATAACGGCGATCTCGTCCGCCAGACGCAGCGCCTCCCATCGGTCGTGGGTGGTGAAGATCGCCGTGGTCCGCGTCTCGGCAAGGATGCGCTGCAGATCGTCCGTCAGAGCTTCGCGTGTCGGCGCATCGAGGGCGCTGAAGGGTTCATCGAGAAGGATCATCTCCGGTTCCGTGGCAAAGGCCCGCGCCAGGCTGGTCCGCTGCGCCTCTCCGCCGGAAAGTTTGCGGGCGGACCGTCCGGCAAGACCGGCGATCCCGAAACGCTCCAGATTCCGGGCAACCCTCTTTTCACTTTCCGCCTTCCCCATGCCGCGGATCTTCAAACCGGCGGCCACGTTTGCATAAACCGTGGTATCGAAAAGAAGCGGCTCCTGGAATACCATTGCCAGGCGCCTCCGGTAGGCAAAGGCATCATGTTTAAGATCGATCTTTTGGCCTTTGAATACCAGGCTGCCCCTTTGAGGTTTCAGAAGCGATGCAACGGCAAGCAGCAGGGTGGACTTGCCGGCGCCGTTCGGCCCGATGAGGGAGAGCACATGGCCCTCGGCAAGGAAAAGCGCCGGTATGTCGAGGAGCGCATCACCCCTCCTGAGCACGAGGTCTTTTAGCTCCAGCGCAGGCGGTTCCTGTAGGGGCGGAGGCGTCGTCACTTCGGTCTCTCCCGCTGCTGCACCATGGTCAGTACCGCGTTGACGAGAAAAGCGAAGAGGAGAAGGATAATGCTGAGCGCAATGGCAACATCGAAATTCCCCCGGCCGGTCTCCATGACCGTCGCCGTGGTCAGGACGCGGGAATAGCCCTTGATATTGCCGCCCACCATGATGGATGCGCCCACCTCCGAAATCACGCCGCCGAACCCCGCCATGATCGCCGCCAGGAGCGGCAGCCTGGCTTCCCGCACGAGCAACAGAACCATTTGGAGGCGCGTGGCGCCGAGCGAGAGGATCTGCAGACGCAGATTTTGAGGAAGCTGCTGCATCGCGGCCAGCGTAATCCCCGTGATGATAGGCGTGGCGATCACGGCCTGGGCGATGATCATGGCCGTCGGGGTATAAAGGAGTTCGAGGAACCCCATCGGGCCGTTGCGCCAGAGCATGATGGTCACGAAAAGGCCCACCACCACCGGGGGCATGCTCATGCCCGTATTGATCAAACTGACGGCGAACCTTCGACCCGGAAACTGGTTCAGGGCCACGGCTGTTCCCACGGAGATGCCGAAGAAGAGACTAATCAGCGTCGCCGAGCCCGATACCTTGAGGGAGAGGAGGGTAATCCCCAGCACCTCCGGATCGAGGATGAACATCAGGTGGAAGGCCTGCTTTATGCCATCGAAGATCAGTCCCATTTATTTGCCCAACAGGTCCACGTTCTTACCCGCATCGGGGAAGAACAAGGGCGCGCCGAACTTTTCCGTGCCGAATGTTTTGATCACCGCCTGCGTTTCCGGGGCAACCATGAAATCGGCAAACGCCTTCGCGCCGGGAACGTTTACCTTCGGCCACTTTACGGGGTTGACCTCAATCACGTGGTAAATGTTGAGGAGGATCGCATCGCCCTCACCCAGGATATCAAGCGCGAGGTTTTTCTTCAGTGCCAGGTATGTTCCCCGGTCGGCAAGGGTGTAGCCTTTCTTTTCCGCGGCCACATTCAGCGTCTGTCCCATGCCGAGTCCGGTCTGCTGATACCATTTTTCCTTTTCAGGATTGATCCCCGCAACCTTCCACACGTCCTTTTCCTTGGCGTGCGTTCCTGAATTGTCGCCCCGCGAGAGGAATAGCTTGTTTGTGGCTGCGATTTTTTTGAATGACTCCGGCGTGGACTTCGTGCCTTTTACCTTCGCCGGGTCTTCCGCCGGACCCACGATGATAAAGTCGTTATGCATGACGAGACGGCGGTTGACCCCGTAACCATCGTTAATGAATTTCTTCTCGGCGGCAGGGGAATGGACCAAGAGCACATCCGCCTCGCCCTTCTGCCCCATGGCCATGGCCTGCCCGGAACCGACGGCAATCGTCTTCACGAAATAGCCCGTCTTCTTTTCAAACATCGGGATCAGGACATCGAGAAGACCGGAGTCCTGCGTGCTGGTTGTGGTTGCCAGGATAATGTTCTTCTGCTCCGCGGCGCCGGCAGGTAACGCCGATAGAAGCCCGCCGATTATGCAGAAAGAAATAAGCAGTAAATAAATAAACCATCGTTTGTTGCTGAACTTCATGATGAACCTCCTTGAATTTAAAGTATCCCTTTAAGCAGCAAGCATGACAGTGAAGCCGAAACTGCGCTCTCCGGATTGTTAATTTTGCGACGCCCGCCACTCTTTGGAATTAGGAAAGAACAGAGGACTGCCGTACTGCTCTTTCCCGAAATCCCTGATAATCTTTTGTCCTTTTTCCGGAGAGGTCAGCCACCTGACAAAGGTCATGGCATCTTCATAATTCACGCGGGGAAATTTCTGGGGATTCACGGGAATGAGGCTGATAAAGTTGAGTAGGGCTTCATCTTTTTCCACCAGGACAACCAGCTTGATCTCCTTTTGCAAAGTGAGGAAGGTCGCCCGATCAATAACCGTGTATGCCTGCTTTTGATCCGCAAAGCGCAGCGTGGGAACATTTCCCGTGTTCCCCTTCTCATAGACCGCGTACCAGGAACCGGCGGGCTTGATGCCGGCCTTGCCCCAGAGGTCCATCTCCGCCACATGCGTCCCCGAATTATCGCCCCGGCTGATGAAATAGTTTTCCGTATCCAGAATACGCTTCAGGGCCTCTGTGGCTTTCTTCATACCCTTAATCCCCGCAGGATCATTGGGTGGCCCCACGATAACAAAATCGTTGTACATTAGGTCTATCCTCTCGCTCCCGAATCCGCCCTGAACGAATTTTTCTTCAAGGGTCTTTGCATGGGCCAATACGAGGTCCACATGGCCCTTCTCCGCGATTTTTAATGCGGCTCCCGTACCGGCGCCTGCATGGCGGACACGTATGCCTGTGTCCTTCTCGAACTCATCCTCCAGCCGCGGCACGATGCCCGCGTCAATCGGGCCTATCGTGCTGGAAAGAAAAACAAACTTCGTTGTTTGCGGCTTTCCCAAGCCCGCGCAGGACAGGCACAGAGCGAGCATGAGCATCAATCCGGCATAAAAAAACTTCTTCATTTTCCACTCCTTAAAAAAATATTAGTTTTTCGAATAAAGAATTTTACCAGAATTATTGAAGTCGTAACTTCCAAGACCGGCAATCTTGTCACGGAACTCGGCAGAGTTAAGAATTTCAATCAAGGCTTGTATTCCCTTTTCAAAAAAAACAGACTTGTCCAAGATCATGTCGAAGCTCTCCCGCGTGATCGGGACGAAGGAAAGGCCGAGGAGTTTCGAAATGGCGTTGGTAGCAATGCCCACGTCGGCCTCACGGGAAAGGATGGAAAGCCCCACTTCAAAGTGCGTGAAGACTTCCTTGTCGTATCCCGCTATCCGGTCTGTGGGAATACCGAGCTTCTGAAGGTGATAATCGAGGAGCACGCGCGTTCCGGCGCCCTGCTGCCGGTTAATAAAGCGCGTCCCTTTCCGGGTCAGGTCTTCGAATTTTTTCAGGCCCAGAGGATTGTCCGGAGCCATGACAAAACCAAGCTCACGATGAAAAAGATTCACCACCACCGGTTTTATATTCGGAAGGAAGGAAGGCAAGAATGGAAGATTGTACTCGCCTGTCTCAGGATCGAAGAGATGGGACCAGGCGATATCCGTGTATCCCTTATCCAGGGCTTTCAATCCCTCGGTGCTTCCCGTATTGGCAGAGAAGATATAGAACTCGGGGTACGCCTTTCTGATATGCGTTTGCAAGATATCGAGAACGGGATCATTGCTACCCGCGGCCAGCAACGCGCCCTCGATCCGTTTTCCCTTCTTGCGGGCCTGCACGAATCCCTCCTGGACGTGTGATTCAATCCACTCGTCAATCAGCTTCTTCGGAAAGACCCACTTGCCGGTGACCCTGGTCGAGGGAATTCTTTTTTCCTTGATCAGGCCATACACCTGTTTTTCATGTATCCCGAGGTAGTGGGCTACCTCCTTTGTGTTCATCAGTTCTTCGCTCATAGGAACCTCCCGGAAAGTTCGGTGCAGCATAAATTAATTATTGTTGAATTGTCAACAATAATTTTGTAAGATAACGACATATTGTTACTTATTCTTACAGATATTTCCTTTTTCAGCCACCAAATGTTCAGAAGCCATATCATCCTTTAAGGAGGTCAGCCATGAAAGTCAGCGCAAGAAATGTATTTGCAGGAACCGTAACAAACGTCAAGAAAGGGGCGGTCAACGCAGAGGTAAGTCTCTCACTGCAAGGTGGAGCGGAGGTTGTCGCAATTATCACCAACGGCAGTGTTGACAACCTGGGACTCGCGACGGGCAAGAAAGCCTACGCCATCATTAAGGCAAGTTTGATCATCATCGGCACCGATGTGCATAATGCTAAGGTGAGCGCCCGCAATGTCATGTGCGGCACGATCGTGAAGATCATCGAAGGACCGGTAAGCGCCGAAGTGGACGTGGATATCGGCAACGGCAATATCATCACAGCCGTCATTACCCTTGAGAGCGCAAAGAAACTGGCACTCAAGCAAGGGGGACATGCCTGTACCCTCTTCAAGGCATCAAGCGTTATTATCGGTATTGATTGAAAGCCCGGGGATACGGTGAGAGAAGCTGCCTTTCAGATAAAGGCTTTTCCGCAGAATAATGCTGATTCGCATTATGCCACGACGCCCCATCTCCAGGACGGGGCGTCGTGCATTAGATTGCTGATTAATTACGGCCCGCCGTGTTCCCGAAAAGCCGATGCTTTGACGGCGGCGTAGAGTTCCGCACCTTCCCGGATATCCAGTTCCTCGGCCGCCTGCTCTGTCACCTCGGCGACAAGTCGCTCGTCACCGCATTGCACCTCGACACCGGTCCGGTTTCCTAAAGGAAAAGTGGCAACAACGTGGCATTTGAGGAGATTGCGGGCGCTGATCTCCTCAGCTTGTGCGGGAATGACAATATAAGGGATGGAAATGAGAATAAGGGGGGGTGAAAAATGACAAAAAATCCCCCACGCCTTGTCTTGCGACACCGCATGGGGGATCATCTTCGTTGTCTGCTATTTAACCTCAGCGGTTCCTCTCCAGGAGGGAGACCGTTGTGGAGCACTGCGGAAATAAATGCGTTATTTTTTCTTTTTGCCGCCTCCCTTTTCCTTTTCCCGTTTCTCCTTCAATGCCCGCCATACCTTCTCGTAGGACAGGGGCAGGCTGTTCACCCGCACCCCCATCGCGTCATAAATAGCATTGGCATAGCAGCCCATCGTAGGAATGGTTGCGCCCTCTCCTACCTCTTTGACTCCCCAGGGGCCTGCCGGTTCGCAGCTCTCCACCAATGCAGACGTGATCACGGGCATATCCAAAGCCGTGGGCATCCGGTAATCGGACATATTCGGATTCAGGATCTTACCCTTTGCGTCAAACTGCACCTCTTCCCAGATGGACTCCCCCATGCCCATATAGAGGGCTCCATGCACCTGGGCATGCAGAAGGGCCGGATTGATGACCATGCCGCAGTCGTGAACATCCCAGACATGATTGACGTTGATCTCGCCGGTCTCCTCATCCACCTGCACTTCGCTGATCTGGGCGGCAAAACTGTAGGCCGGCGACGTGCCTACGGGCGCCCCTTTGAACGTTCCTCCCAGTTTGGGAGGCGTATAGGAACCGCGTCCCACGAGAGGACCGTTCTTTACAAAATACTCCCTGGCGACGGCGGTAAAGGGCAGTGTTTTTTCCGGCTCCAGCTTACTGAAGATAACGCCCTCCCGGCAATCCAGATTACCGGGATTTTTATCCATCATCACCCCGGCCATTTCCAAGAGCTGGTTCTTGACATCTTCCCCGGCCTGCTTGACAGCTGCCCCGGACATCAGTGTCTGGCGGCTGGCATAGGCGCCGAAGTCATGGGGTGTGGTCTCGGTATCTGCGGAAATAATCTTCATGTTCTCGTAGGTATATCCCATCGCTTCTGCGGCCATCTGGCAGAGCACCGTGTCCGATCCCTGGCCGATGTCGGTAGCCCCCACATAGAGCGTGGCGGCGCTTCCGTCCGGATGCACCTTGATGATCGCCGCCGAATGGGGAAGATCGGTGCGATAGATAGGATAGCCGGCTCCGGAAACAAAGCTTCCCACGGCAACACCTATTCCCTTACCCTTCGGCAGTTGCCCCTTTTTCTTCTCCCAATCGGATATCTCCCGCGCTTTTTCAAGACAGGCCGTCATCTCACAGGAATTTACCTTAAACTCGTTCGGCGTAACGGTGTTCGGCTGTCTCGCATTGCGCAAGCGCAGTTCCAGCGGGTCTATCCCCAGTTGCGTGGCCACGTTGTCCAAATGACACTCAAAAGCATAGCGGGGCTGCGGCGCACCATGGCCGCGCTGCGCTCCGCATGCGGGGAGATTCGTATAGGCCCGAATCATATCGAACTTGTAGTTTTCAAAATCGTAGGTCAGGGTAAGCATGGCCCCGGCATAGTAGGCAGAGGCAATCCCCAAACTGGTGTAGGCGCCGCCGTCCATGATGAAATTGGCATGCATCCCCAGAATTTTCCCGTCCTTGTCCACGCCGGTCGTGATTTCCATGATCTGGCGATGGCGGCCCCGGTTGTGGGCAAACATATCGTGACGGTCGTAAAACATCTTTACCGGCCGCCCGGTAATTCTTGCCAGCACCGCCCCGGCAAACTCGAGTCCCGTGGGCTCCAGTTTGCCGCCGAATCCGCCGCCGACATACGTTTTAATTACCCGCACATCTCCCATGGGCAACCCAAATTCCCGTGCAATATAATGTTGAAAATAATGGGGCGACTGGGTGCTGCAATAAACCGTCAGCTTTCCCCCCTCCCACATGGAGATCGCGGAATGGGGTTCAATGGGACACTGATAGGTCCGTTGCCCGATAAACTTGTCGGTGCGTACGAGATGAGCCTTCGCAAAAGCTTCTTCCACATTGCCGAAATTCTGGTGGATCTCCGTATTGATGTTCCTCCGGTACTCGTCATGAATCTGGGGGGCCCCTTCCGCCAGTGCCTCAATGGGATCAAAAACGGCGGGGAGAACTTCATACTCGACCTTGATCAGTTTTAAGGCCTTGTAAACAGTTTCCTCATCCAGAGCCGCCACTGCAGCCACCTTATCTCCCACAAAGCGCACCTTATCAATGCAGAAGATGTTTTCATCCCAGCGCGCCGGGCTGATGCCATACTTCAGGCTGGGAACGTCCTTGTGGGTAATGACCGCCTTCACTCCCGGAAGCTTTTCCGCCTCGGAGGTATCTATGTTCAATATCCGGGCATGGGCATGCGGGCTGGTGAGGATTTTACCTATCAGCATGTTGGGGAACTTAAGATCCCCCGTATATTTGGCTTGGCCAGTCACCTTCGCCCGGCTATCTATCTTCGGAACACTCTTCCCGATAACTGAGTATTTTTCCATTTTTTTGCTCCTCACTCTCCTTAAGCTTCCGCGGCTGCCAAAATGGCCTTGACGATATTGACGTAGCCCGTACAACGGCATAAATTTCCGGCAATAGCTGTTCGCACTTCCGTCTCCGTGGGATGGGGATTCTTGGTCAGAAGAGCCTTCGCGGAAAGAATCATCCCGGAGGTGCAATAGCCGCACTGAATTGCCGCATTGTCAATAAAGGACTCCTGGAGTTTATCCAGCTTCTCGCTTTGCGCCACGCCTTCGATCGTCGTGATTTCTCTTCCGTCGGCTTCGACGGCCAACACCAAACAGGAACTGACCGCTTTCCCATCCAGAAGCACCGTACAGGAACCACAGTTACCCAGCTTGCATCCCCTTTTTGTTCCCGTTAGGTTCAACTGTTGTCGCAGTAAATCAACCAGCAGCGTGTTGCCCTTGACGGTCACCGTGAGGTAATCGCCATTCACGATCAAGCTGATAACATACCTCATAACGCCATTTTTATCTTTTACGCCCTGCATCGTAATTCCTCCTATCAACTTTCCGATTGTTCCAGGTAGATGGCTTTACGCAAAGCACGTTTGGTAAAAACCCGTACCATATCCCGCCGATATTCCTCGGAAGCACGGATATCGGAAATGGGCTTACATTCCACAGCCGCGCTTTTTCCCGCCTCGGCAATCAGATCATCGGTAACATTCTTGCCTCTAAGAATCTCTTCGGCCTTTTTCGCCCGCATGGGTGTCGGTGCAACCGCGCCCAGCACAATGCGCACATCTCGGACAAGACTGCCCTGCATGGTAACGGCCGCCGCTACACCTACCACAGCGAGAGCGCCTGAGTGGCGAAGTCCGAATTTAAAGTAGGCGCTGCCCGTAGTGGACTGTTCGGGAATCACAACCTCTTCCATAATTTCATCAGGGGCAATCGCTGTGCGGCTCACCCCGGTGATAAAATCTTCCAGCACCAGGGTTCTGCTCCCCACCGGACCGACCAATGTTACCGTCGCGGAAAGGGCAATCAAAATGGGAGGAAGATCGGCTGAGGGGATCGCATTGACAATATTGCCGGCTATCGTACCCATATTCCTGACCTGGTTGTTGGCCATCGAATGGGCCGCCTCAGAGACCGACATAAAGTTCTCATGCAGGACGGATGAATTAACGAGGTCATTCGGGCTTGTCTTGGCGCCGATAACAACTCCCCGGCCGGGGACCTTTTCTATGTCCGACATGCCGCTGACCATCTTAAGGGAAACGAGCGCCTCCGGCGCCAGAACATCCTGCTTCATCTTAGGCAACAGATCAGTGCCACCCGCCAACACCTTGGCTTTTGCGCCATACCTGCCCAATATTTCACATGCTTCCTGTAACGTCTCAGGCTGATAATAATTAAAATCCGGTAAATGCATCGTCCTCAAGCTCCTTCCTTGCTATTGCATTCATATTCCGATCAGTCAGAATATATGAGGTCTCCAATCCCTCTTAATGGATTACCCGCCGACTTCTGATTCAAAGAAAACACGAGGACATCCTCCTCGCATTAGCGATTCTCATTTCTCACAGCTTGTTCATTTTAATGAACCACGTTTTTTCCAATTTAATACGCAATAAAAAAATTGTCAATAATAATTATTAATTGTTGTCGTACTTTTTAGGTTTACTATAATTCCCGGCAAAGCAAAATATGTAAATTATAATCATTAGATTTCAAGAGGTTACATTCAAGGCTGTCCGCCAAATTATTTCGAACCTGCAAAACAATTTTTACGGGATGGATTCAGAAATAATTTTCTCTTGACAATTAGCTTCATCCCGTGTATGTCCGTACATGTTCAAATTAGTTCAGCATGATGAACAGCATGGAAGGTTACACCTTAATAACTTCAGGAACTACTGAAGCCCTCTGCGGAGAATACACTTGCTGCTGAACTGAGCGGCATTAAGTATGGATTCTAAAACTACCGCCAAGATGAATTACCATCCGCCTGCTGTCCAGAGGGCTCTTCAATTGCTGCTTTTAGTCGCAGAGGCGCCGGGAGGACTCGGGATCACGGAACTGGCGAATAAGCTGGGGCTCAGTAAGAGCACCGTGCACGGCCTCGCGAACGCCCTGTTACAGGCGGGCGCCCTCTATCAAAGTCCCCGGGGTAAAAAATACTTCCTCGGAACGGCAATTCTTGATCTGGCCTTCAGAAATTGGAATTATATCCAGGTATGCGAACAGGTGCAACCCTTTCTCGATAGATTACGGGATCGTATCGGGGAAAGTGTTTTTCTGGGGGTGCTGAGCAAGACCGTCGCCATAATCATGACCAAGGCCGAATCCCATAACCCCCTCAAGATTTCCTCTCCTGCCGGCACATCCATACCGCTGTTGGCCGGCGCGGTGGGCAAAGTTTTTTTGGCGCAACAGAAAGACGAAGATGCCCTCCGCATCATCCGGGAACAGGGACTGCCACGTTTTACCCCCAAATCCATTGTGGATGAAAATCGTTATCTGCAGGAGCTTGCATTAGTGCGTCAGCAAAGATATGCCCTGGATAACGAGGAGTATCTGCCCGGCATCAAAGCGGTTGCTACCGCTCTGGGAAATCATCACGGCCTGCCATTGGCCATCTGGGTGGTGGGATTTGCCGGTTCCATGGAAAGTAGGAAAATGCCGGACATGATCAGGGATACATTGGCTACCGCTGAAGAATTGCGTTCCCTGCTCGATAACGGCCTTTAGCTTCGCAATGAAAAAATTATTTCCTTACCGGAAAGCCCCGCTATTGAACTGACCGTTTCTTCCAGGAAGAGCAAGGACGGAGGGCCGCTGTGCTTACGCGAAAAGAGCGAGAACGATATGACCGGCAGATACTGATCAGCGAGATCGGGCTGGCGGGACAAAAAAAGCTCAAAAAGTCACGGGTGGTCATTGCGGGCGCCGGGGGACTCGGTTCTCCTATAGCCATATACCTGACTGCTGCGGGGATAGGAACAATCCGGGTGATAGATCATGACCAGGTAGAGCTCAGCAATCTGAACCGGCAGATTTTACACGGGGAAAAAGACATCGGCAAAAATAAGAGCGACTCTGCCAAAAGGAAATTGAGAACATTAAACTCAACCGTGGAAATTGAAGCGCTAACGGAAACAATAACCGCCAACAATGTTTCACGGCTTGTTGACGGCTGCGACATAATTGTTGATGCGATGGACAATTTACCGACTCGCTACATCCTGAATCGCTGCGCCATTGAAAAAAATATCCCCTTCATTCACGGCGCCGTGAGCGGTTTTGAGGGGAGAGTCACAACAATCATCCCCGGAGAAACTGCTTGCCTTAAGTGCATTTATCGGGGGACGACGGCAAAGAAGAAGGTTCCCGTCATTGGCGTTACTCCCGCAGTCATCGGAAGCGTTCAGGCGACCGAGGCAATCAAGTGTCTCACGGGAATCGGCGCGCTCCTGACCAATCGCCTTCTCATCTATGACGGCTTGAAAGGCACATTCCTTCAACTTACCGTCCATAAGAATCCCCAGTGTGATCACTGCGGATCGCAATAAAAAAGGAGTAAAAGATGTCCGCCACGTTGCACGTTCATACGACACATCTGCAATTTACCAATGGCCTGGAAGTGGTAGCCGTGGAGGGAAATACGGTGGGCGAATGTCTGAACCATCTTATCAGGCAGTTTCCGCAAATGGAGAAAGCACTGTTTGCTAAAAAAGATAAGTTGCTCAACACGATCGAAATCTACGTAAATAGTGCCAGCGCGTACCCGAATGAACTCGGGAAATCTATTCGGGATGGCGATACTATTCACCTTCTCGTTGCGCTTGCCGGAGGATAGGAGACCTTCCTGGAGTCGGTCTCTCTCGAACAGGACAAATAGTGCATTATGGAATGCCGCTGCCGGCTTATGTTTTTTATTGTCATTTATGAGCCGAACTGTTACAAGATAACGTTTTCTTAGGGGCGCTCCCCCGGAATAACCGGTTAACCTCTGACCATCGAGAGGAAGCTGCTCCTTAACTGCCTTGGCCCCACTTTAAGGATTGAGATGAGTATAATCTCTTCTCATAAAGGATTCGGGCGCACCACCACGCCCGGAACTGGAGAATGGAGCGGCACAAAGCTCCTTGACTTCACGTTCCCAAATGGCCTTTACGCGGTAATTTCGTCCGGAAGTCCTTTCCCGTGCGGCCGCCTGCTTTCCCGCGCCCCAACCCCGAAAAGAGTTACAACCGATTCATTAGCCGTTACTGAGGAAAGCTCTCCTTCCTGCATCGGTCGTCTTTTATTCAACACCGGTTGCGCATGGACAACATCTTCCACCGCTGCCGCAGTGATTCCTCTGTTTTTTTACTTCGGTATTCTTTCCCGCGTTCTCCGCACTATTCACAAGTTTTTCGCTCATCAGGGTGAGCACCCGGAAAGTTCGTTGCACTATAAACTAAATATCTTTGAATTGTCAAGAAAATTTTTCAAAATAACGACACATTATTACTTATTATTACCTATAGTAACTTTAATCACCCAGTAATTGGTATGAATGCTGCGGCATGGGCGGTTCCCACGGTTTGAAGATGGTCAATTATGAACGTTCCTCACCGATTAGGCAAAAGGTGTGGGACGAGGTGAAAAATGCACATACGGGGCTCGTTATTACCGAATGTGGCGATTGCGGCTTACAGATAGAAGCAGGAACCGGGGTAGCGATAAAGCACCCGATGGTTGTCCTGAATCAGGCATACAATGCCTTTGATAATCATGGAGCTGCGTAACTTTTTTATACGGAAGGAGGTTTATCATGCCTGGAGACAAATTGTCGACTGCGGAAGGCCTGAGGGCAACAAGGACCTATGGTCAAGTTCGGTGCCATAATCCAAGTTGCACTTCAAGGATAACCCCGGAACCAGGAGCGAACACGGCGAAGTGTTCAATCTGTGGTTCGGAATGGCGTATTTTTTGGATAAAGCCGGGGTTCCCCCGTATCCGGGGACCTGTATGGGAAACAAGCCAGAGACTGGCGAATGAGCGAATGGCGAAGATATCGGGAAGGAAGGAGGGAGCGTAAGATGGCATTAAACAGAAAAGTGGCAATTGTAGATCTTACGAGCGGTACAATCGAAAAGAAGCCGATCCCTCTTGAAGTTCGAAAAACATTTCTTGGCGGCAGAGGCCTGGACGCCTATCTGCTGTACAAATATGCAAAACCCGGTTGCGATCCCTTAGGCCCTGATAACGTCGTGATCTTCAGCGCCGGCATTCTCGGCGCCACGCTTGCATCGGCAAGCGCCAGAACGCACGTCATGGGAAAATCTCCCCTGACGGGCATGGTCGGAAGCGGCAATCTGGGCGGATTCTTTGCCCCGGAACTCAGGTGGGCCGGATTCGATCATATCGTCGTGAAGGGAAAAGCGGCAAAGCCCGTGTATATCTGGGTTCATAACGGTGAAGTAGAAATTCGAGATGCAAAAAATATCTGGGGAAAATCGGTTACCGAATGTCAATGGGCGGTTCGGGAGGAGTTGGGTGATCCCGATATCAAATCCGCCGTCTGCGGTCCTGCCGGTGAAAAGATGGTGCGGTTTGCCAACGTTATGACCGGGATCAAGGATGCAGCAGGAAGAACCGGTATGGGCGCCGTCATGGGTTCGAAAAACCTGAAGCTTGTGGCAGCGCGCGGCACGATGGATATCAAGATCGCCCATCCCCGGGAAGCATTGGAAAACGATAAAAAATTTATAGACCAGATTGTCAGCGCCAAGGTCAACCAGACCCAGGGCGAACTGGGAACTCCCTTTATCTGGGGCGCTACAAATTCCTGGGGCGGACTGCGGACGAACAATTTTCAGTATAACCAGATCCTCTATGCCGATGATGTAGAGCCGGAAAGAATTGACGAAATTGCTGCGGAAACGATGGGCAAATATCACATGGCCGCTTGTTTCGGTTGTCAGGTACATTGTCGGGCAAAGTACAAGATCCCGCCGAGCCCCTTGGCGGAGAAATTCGGCGTGGTAGGCAAATACGATGAAGGTCCCGAATATACCTCTCAAGGCGCATTCGCCTGCGAGCCGGGGTGCACCAGTGCGGATACGGTTTTAATCGGTAATCACCTGGTTGACCAGTACGGCGTTGATAACCTGGAAATCGGCAGCATTATTTCCTGGGCAATGGAACTCTATGAGGAAGGAATACTCACCGCGAAGGATACCGACGGCCTTGATTTGCGGTTCGGCAACGATGAAGCCCTTATCGAGATGGTCCACCATGTCTGCAACAGAGACACCCGGCTTGGTGACATCCTGGCCGAGGGCGGCATTCGGGCAGCCGAAAAAATCGGCAAGAATGCGATCAAATACCTTATCCACGTAAAGGGAATGAGCAACCTCCATTCAGACGAGCGGGCGACCCCGGGACTGGCGCTGAATATTGCGACGGCTTCCCGTGGCTCTGATCACCTGAGAAGCAGGCCGGCAATTGATCTTTACCATTTACCCCAGGAGGTCATGCGAAAGATTTACAGCAGCCCAGTCCCCTATGACGGACCGCTCAGTTCCGATCACCGGGAATATGTGGGCAAGCCGTGGCAGGTTTTCTGGCATGAACAGTGTTACATGGCGGTTGATTGCCTTGGAATATGCAAGTACCATACAGTCTTCCTCGGAGCAACCTTGCCGAATTTTGAAGATTGGCCGAGGGTGCTCTATTACAATACGGGGATAGAAATGACGCCGCAGGAGATATGGACCGTGGCTCAGCGATGCAACAATATCGAACGGCTCTTTAATATCCGGGAAGGATTTAAGAAAGACGATCCCTATAAAGGCGACGTGCTTGTTGACCGTTACCACGATGAACCGGCACGGCGTGGAGCGCCTGATGTCATCGGCGCCACCATAGACCGGGAAAAATTCAAGGTCATGCGGGCTGAATTCTATCAGCACGAGGGCTGGGATGAGAACGGCATACCGACGCCGGAGACGTTGAAACGGCTGGGACTCGAAAACCTTGATAAAGAGCCATCCCGTATATAGGATAAAGACGAAGGAGGATAGGAATGGAAGCGAAAGTTCTTACTATAAATCATGAAAAGTGCACCGGTTGCAGGAGATGCGAACTCGTCTGTTCCGTATATCACGATGGCGTTTCAAATCCGGCGCGCTCCCGGATAAAAGTGGAGAAGTGGGAATGGGAGGGTCTCTACATCCCCATGGCATGCAAACAGTGCGTTGACGCTCCCTGCATGAATGTATGCCCGGTCAAGGCAATCTCTCAGGACGAGGCGCAGGGAAGCGTAAAGATTGACTACGACGTCTGCATCGGCTGCCGCTCCTGTGTCGCCGTCTGCCCCTTTGGAGCGATGAGCTTTAACGCCAGCGAGAAGAAGGTTTTCAAGTGCGATCTCTGCGACGGTGATCCGCAGTGTGTGCGTTTTTGCGAAATAAAAGCGGTGGATTATGTGGAGGCGGCACGAGAGAGTCTGTACCGGAAGCGAGATGCGGCAATGAAGATCTCGGAAGCGAAAAAACTCGGGGCAACAGTACAGTACGAAGGATAATGAGAAGGGGCGCCGGGATGTGATACACGGACCGGCGCCGTCTCGTACGACGACGAAAAACACCCGTACAGCGCCGCTTGACCGGGAGTGCCCCCGGCAAATACCGTCTTCCCGGCGGGCGGAGGCACGGGAACCGCAATGAACGTAGATACCCACGGCCTATACCCGTGGGTATCTACTGCGCTTTAGTATCGGCGTATGTTGCCGATCTATGTCTTTTGCTTTAGGATATCCCGTATTATTTCCATGGGGAAATCCCGCTGGTAGAGGGGACGTTTATCATGCCGGTATACGGGCAGGTTTTCTTCGAAAGGCGCCCGGTCGTTGTTCAGATAAATGATCCCCAACGGGAATGGTTCCTCCTCCAGGGCCTTTCTAAAGGCCCCTACCCTGTCTGTAGGATCGTAAGCATCATCCAGGTAATAACTGTTATCCTTGAACCATTTGAAGGTATTGAATTTGTTGAATGACACGCAGGGCTGGAAGATGTCAACAAGAGAAAATCCCCTGTGAAGAATCGCCCTCTTCATGATTTCCTTCGTCTGGTCAATGTCTGCAGCAGATGCGCGCGCCACGAAGGGAACATCCAGTGATACGGCAAGCGCCATGGGATTCAGGGGTTTCTCAAAAACGCCTTCGACCTGGACAGGAGTTTTCATGCCGAGTCTGGTCGTGGGCGAAGCCTGACCCTTGGTGAGGCCGTAGATCATGTTATCGTGGACAAAGAGGGTGATATCGGGGTTTCTCCTCGTGGCATGGAGGAAATGGTTCCCCCCTTCCCCGTACATATCGCCGTCGCCGCTCTCAACAATGACCGTAAGATCGGGATTGCACGCTTTGATGGCGGTTGCCGGCGGCAGAGCTCGCCCGTGCAGACCGTTGAAAAAATGCGCATTGATATATTGGGGCATTTTCGCCGCCTGCCCGATGCCGGATACCATAACTACTTTTTCCCGCTCCAGTCCCAGTTCTTCAAGGGCAGCAAGCAGCGCCCGGCGGATTGCATAGTTGCCGCAGCCCGGACACCAGGCAATATCAATAGTTTGTTCAAAATTGAATCTGTTTGCAGTCATATCGTTGCCCCGTTGCAGATTAGCTCCTGACCGTATAAGGACGGATTTTTTCCACGAGTTCTTCCACGGAAAAAGGCATGCCGTTATACTTGAGTATCCTGTTTCCGATATCCACACCGGTCGCCAGTTTCAGCTGATCGCCAAACTGCGCGGTGGCATTCCCTTCAATGATCACGATCGTCTGTGCCCGGGCAAGATACTCCCTTATCCCGGTAGGTAGGGGATAGAGCCACGAAAAATGAAGCATTGCCACGTCCTTCCGGTCGAGCCGGTCCATGGCTTCCGAGAGGGCGTGGAACGTTGAACCCCAACCGATAAGCAGTGTTTTGTAATCCCTGGCCCCCCGCAGAATCGGCGTTACGATATCCTCCCGTATCGCGTCAAATTTCCTCAGGCGCTTTTCCACCATCCTGTTTCTCGTCTCAATGAAATCCTCCGTAATAAAACCGCCCTCATCGTGTTCATCACTGTCCACGCGAACAATGCCGCTTCCATGGCCGGGAATCCCGCGGGGTGAGACGCCGTTTTCTGTCAGCCGGTATCTCGCGTAATCTTCTTTCGTTTCCGTTACGTATTTGCCGATTCTCAACTCCTCCGTCGCAAAGAGAGGCGTATTGTAATAAGAATCCATCAGGTACTGATCGGTCAGAATGAAAACGGGAACTTGGTGTTTGTCCGCAAGATCGAAGGCCTTCCGCGACAGGATAAACGCATCTTCAATACTGCGGGGCGCAAGGATGATCCGGGGAAATACCCCGTGACCGGCATAGAGAACAAGGTTCAAGTCGCCCTGTTCCGTTCTTGTGGGCAGACCGGTGGCGGGACCGGGCCTTTGGGCGACATGCACCACGAGTGGCGTTTCTATCGCCCCGGCAAGACTGATGCCTTCCGTCATCAGGGCAAAGCCGCCCCCGGAGGTGCTGGCCATCGCCCGCGCCCCGGCATACCATGCCCCGATCGCCATGTTAACGACCCCCACTTCGTCTTCCACCTGTTCCACGATTATATCAGCCCTTTTCGAATAGTCCGCCATGTTCACCAGCACGGACGTGGCGGGCGACATGGGATAGGCGCAGAGATAATTACATCCGCCCGCCAGAGCCCCCAGGGCGACGGCCTCCCCGCCGGTAATCATGATATCGCCGGCAATCCCGGGATCCCGCTTGATCTCGATCCATATCGTTTCCCGGGCAAGATTCACGCCGATTTCATGGCCCCGGGTCACGGCCTCCCGGTTTTTAAGACGGACATCTTCCGGCTGCCGGGCAAAATACTCCGCCGTGTAGTCGCTGCACAACGTCCGGTCAATGCCCAGCAACCCGGCGACCATGCCCACCGCTACGACATTTGCATAGATCGCATTGCCCAGTTCCAGACCGATTTTTGTGAAGGGAACATCCAACATCCCCTGTGCGCCGATCTTATCCTTTTCCCCGATGATAAGGGTGTTTTCGCCCGTACGGTAAGCCAGATGGGGCAGTGATTCCCGGTTGAGCGGGATGAGAATATCTATCCTGTCGAGAAAGGCTGAAACCTTGTGCGAGGCAATCCTGATCTCCGTCGAGTTCACGCCTCCCCGGACGCGGGACATATACTCTTTTGTGGCGAAAATATTAAATCCGCCTCTCTTCAGGAGACGCGTCAGGATCGCTTCAATGGTCTGAATGCCCTGCCCTGCCTCCCCCGCCAAAACTACGGACAGGTCTTCCTTGATGATATGCGCCACGGCCTTCCCCCAAACCATCCACCTTCCACCGGTTGATCTTATAACGATTGAAGCTCCCCCCAGCTCGCTGCGGGGAATCTTCGATTCCTAAGGAACATCATCATTCATCATTCGCTCGCTTACCCCGCGGCAAGCCGCGGGGCATGCGCTCGCTGCCGAATTCGCCCGTCCTGTTAATTCGTTATATGTCTTTTACCATATTAGGACGATCGTTACAATTTCTTACTGGTGTTCTCCACAGTCTGAGTCCCACAAGCCGGAGCCCCCGCACGCTGTCCCTGGGAGAACAATGCGCAAGTTTCTGTTGAATTTTTTTATATTCTGATTTAGCTTACCCCATTACGCGGCATCAAGAGATACGTAAGTTTTCCGATACCGCGGGGCATTCTCTATGACGGAGCGAATCGGTATATGGCAGATCCGATGGTAAAAAGTGAGATCACGGCGCTGGAAGAAAAACTGCTTCTCCGCAAGGCGCTGCAGGATATCACCAACCGCATCCATGCCGCACAGAACATAAAACAGATCCTCGTGGATCTGAAAGACGGTATTTTAAACCTTTTCAACGCCCACTCTATCACGATCTATGTCGTTGACCGCCTGAGGAACGAAATTTTCTCCATGTTTCTTGTGGGAGGCGCCCAGGTAAAAGAGATCAGGGTTCCCATCAATAATAAAAGCATCTCCGGCTACGTAGCCAATACGGGCAAGACCGTCAACATTGCAAACGTCTATGACCTGAATGAACTGAAACGCATAGACAGGGAAATCGCCTTCGACTCGAGCTGGGACAAAAAAACCGGCTTCAAGACGACCCAGATACTGGCAGCGCCCATTTTTCATGACAATACCCTCATGGGGGTCATTCAGATCCTCAACAAAAAAGGGGGGGGCGGTAAATTCTCCGACGATGAAAAAGGATTCCTGCAGGAAATAGCGGAAGTACTGGGTGTTGCTTTTTACAATCAGGAGAGATTCGCCCGGAGGAGAAAAACAAAATTCGACCATCTCGTCAGTCGTGACCTCCTCAAGGAAGAGGAACTGGACAGCGCCTGGGAAGAATCAAGGGAAGCGAAAGAAACCATGGAAGCTTTCCTGATGAGAAAATACAAAATTTCCAAGGAAGACATCGGCAAGTCTTTTGAAGATTTTTTTCACTGCCGCTTTATCCCGTTCAACGACAAAATCCCCATTCCCGGCGACCTGCTGAGAAACCTGAAAAGGGAATATCTACGTCGCGAACTCTGGGTTCCCCTGGAAAAGATAGATGGGCATATTCATGTAATCGTGGATGACCCCAACAATATTCTGAAGCGCGACACGATTGAAAGCCTCCTGAAAACCAAGGCGGTAAAATACGACGTCGCCCTGCCTGATGACATCATCAAATTCATCAATGCCTTTTACCAGTCCCCCGAAGACGAATCATCCATCACCGAAATACTGGGGAAACTCGATGAGGAAGAAGGAGAGGACGAAGGAGCGGATGAAGATGGAGAGATTATTACGGAATCAGACAGCGTAATCATGCAACTGGTCAACAAGATCATCAACGACGCCTATGCCAGACGCGCATCCGATATTCACATCGAACCCAACGTAGGAAAGAAGAACGTGGAAATCCGGTACCGGGTTGACGGTGATTGCGCCCTGTATCAGACGCTCCCCTTCAGTTACCGAGCCGCCATCATCTCGAGAATAAAGATCATGTCCAATCTGGACATCACGGTAAAAAGACTCCCCCAGGATGGGAAGATAAAATTCAGGCGTCCCACGGGAGATGGAATCGAGTTGCGCGTGGCGACCATCCCGACCCAGGGCGGCGTGGAAGACGTGGTTATGAGGATCCTGGCCAGCGGGGCGGGAAACACGTTGCCCCTCGATGCGATGGGCCTCTCCAAGAGGAATTCCGAGGAACTCTTGAAGATACTGGAGAAACCGTACGGCATGGTTCTGGTCGTGGGTCCCACCGGGTCCGGTAAGACCACCACGCTCCATGCCTCACTGGGCAGGATAAACAAGCCCGACAGGAAGATATGGACCGCGGAAGACCCCGTGGAAATCACGCAGTATGGACTGCGGCAGGTGCAGGTTCAATCCAAAATCGGTTTCGACTTTGCCGCCGCCATGCGCGCCTTTCTCCGAGCAGACCCCGATGTCATCATGGTCGGCGAAATGAGGGATTTTGAAACCGCAAAAACGGGCGTGGAAGCGTCGCTCACGGGACATCTCGTCTTCAGCACCCTGCACACGAACAGCGCCCCTGAAACCATCACCCGTCTTCTCGACATGGGCATAGACCCCTTGAACTTTGCCGATGCCCTCCTGGGGATACTTGCCCAGAGACTGGTGCGGACGCTGTGCAAGAAATGCAAAGAGGCCTATCACCCCACCGCCGAAGAATACGAGGAAATTGCGGAGAGCTACGACCGGGAGCAGTTTGCGAAACTGAATGTTCCCTACACCGACGGCTTTATGCTGTACCGTCCGAAGGGCTGCGATGTCTGCGACAATACCGGTTATAAGGGGCGCATGGGCATTCACGAACTTCTCGTAGGCACAGACGAGATAAAGCGGTTGATCCAGAAACATGCAACCGTCGAGGAAATGCGGGATGTGGCCATGTCACAGGGTATGACCACCCTGCTCCAGGACGGCATCCAGAAATCCATCAACGGCGTTACAGATTTTCAGCAGGTGCGCAGGGTATGCATCAAGTAAGCGCGATGGAAACACTACCCCCTGCCCCGCCTGTTCCGTGGCCCTCACCTTTTTCCCCGCAGTACCGGAAAACAGCCAGGTAAGCAACCTTGACACGATCACCTGCAAAGACCTCGGAAGCACTCCACAAGCTCCTCGAAGTCGTCCTGAAACTCAGGTCTCCCGGCGGATGCGACTGGGACAGGAGCCGTAAGGCAGAAGACATATCCGCGTATCTTCTGGATGAGGTCTATGAGGTCATTGACGCCGTTCATTGCGGCTCGCCTGAGGCTCTGAAAGAGGAATTGGGTGATGTCCTCTTTCAGATCATATTTCTCGCAGCCATGGCGGAGGAAAAGGGGAAATTCAGCATCTCCGACGTCATCACCCAGATAACGGAAAAAATGATTCGGCGCCATCCCCACGTCTTCGGCGACAAGAAAGTAAAGGACGTCGCGGAAATCAAAGCCAACTGGGAAGACATCAAAAAAAATGTGGAAAACAAAGAGGAACATCGCCAATTTTTTGATCATGTGCCCCGTTCCCTGCCTTCACTGCGCAGGGCCCAGAAGGTCACGGAAAAAGCATCCCGCGTCGGTTTTGATTGGAACAGTTTGGAAGAAGTATTAAGCAAGGTAGATGAGGAAATAAGTGAACTTAAGATTGCGATGGAGAAGGGCCAACAGAGAGAGGTACACGAGGAAATGGGGGACCTGCTTCTTACGCTGGTGAATCTCTGTCGTTTTCTTAAGGTTGATGCGGAAGAATCTCTTAAATCTTCTCTGGAGAAATTCATTAGCAGGTTCCGCTATATAGAAGACAAACTGAAAGAAGTCGGCAAAACGCTGGATGGGGCCTCTTTTACGGAAATGGATGCACTTTGGAATGAATCTAAAAAAGGCAAAGGCGAATAAGCCATGAAATACTTTCTCTGCGTTCTGGGAATGGTGTTCATTGTCGAGGGGCTTCCCTATTTTGCCTTCCCGGAAAAAATCAAGGCCCACTTAACAAAGGTACTGAACATACCCGACTCTACGTTAAGGATACTGGGACTCGCCGCCATGATAGCGGGACTTCTTCTCGTGTACCTGGGAAGAACCTGACGGCCTCGGAAAGTAAACTACCACCGACTTGGTCGGTGGTTTCGTAGATCAACGAATATTTTGACCAGTGGGAACGCATTCATGAAATTAGCGGATTTTGATTATCACATACCTGCAGAGCTTATTGCCCAGGAACCCTCCAAGGACAGGGACCATTCCCGCCTGCTCGTTGTGGACAGAAAGAAGGGCACGCTCCATGAATCGTTCTTTTATGAGCTTCCCGACTTCCTCAAAAAAGGTGATGCACTGGTTATCAATGATTCCAAAGTCATACCGGCGCGTCTGTGGGGAGAGAAAGAAACGGGAGGCATTATTGAGATCCTGCTCCTCACCCGCAGATGCGACTCTCAATCAATCCCGGAAGTATGGGAAGTGCTGCTGAAACCCGCCAAAAGGATCCGCAGAGGCACAAAAATACTGTTTGGAACAAACGGCGCAGCGACGGTATTGGAAAAGCTGGCCGGAAAAAAATGGCTCCTTTCCTTCGCAACCGACACCGCCTTTGAACAATTCCTGCACACACAGGGAAAAGCGCCTCTCCCCCCATATATCAAGCGGAAAAAAGAAACGGCGAAATCCGGCTATGACCTGGAACGGTACCAGACGATCTATGCCCGCATACCGGGCTCCGTGGCCGCGCCCACTGCCGGTCTGCATTTCTCCCCGCAGGTGCTGACCGCCCTCCGGAATCGGGGAATCGGCATCGCCCCCGTCACGCTTCACGTCGGCTACGGCACGTTTCTGCCCGTGGAAACGGACACCGTGGAAGAGCATGTTATGGAGGAAGAGTTCTTTGAGATATCGCAGGAAACGGCGGATATAATCAACGGGGCGAAGCGGGTAATCGCCGTGGGGAGCACCTCAACGCGGGTTATCGAATCGGTGGCTGATGAAAACGGCTTGGTCGCGCCGTTCTCGGGATCAACCGGGCTTTATATCTATCCGGGTTACCGCTTCCGGAGCGTCCATGCTCTATTAACAAATTTTCATCTGCCTAAATCAACCTTGTATCTCCTGGTATGCGGCTTCGCCGGGAAAGAATTGATCCAAAAAGCATACCGATACGCGATTGAAAACCGCTTCCGGTTTTATAGCTATGGCGACTGCACCTTGATCTTGTAGGCTGTTGAAAAGGTGCAACTCTCTTACACATAAAAGGGTGGGCTTACGACGATGCTCCCTTATTTCATTACCAGCTGTTCAAAAATACCCAGATGCAAGGCTCCCGAAGTTCTGAGGAGTGAGACGTACTTTTAGGTACGTCGCAACGACAAAGGACGAGGGAAACGCCGCAGATGGGTGTTTTTCAACAGCCTGATGGATGCCTATGCAGTATGAATTCAAATTACTCGGGAAGGACAGGGACTCGGAGGCGAGGCGGGGCACAATAATCACACCCCACGGTTCGGTGAACACCCCTGTCTTTATGCCTGTGGGAACACAGGCAACGGTAAAATCCATTACCCCGGAAACCCTGCGGGAACTGGGAGCAGAGATGGTGCTTGCCAACACCTACCACCTCTATCTCCGGCCGGGTCATGAGATCATCCGGAAACTCGGCGGGATACGAAAGTTTATGAACTGGCAAGGTCCGATCCTCACAGACAGCGGCGGTTTTCAGGTCTACAGCCTCTCGCTCTTAAGAAGAATCAGTCCCGAAGGAGTTACGTTTCAGTCCCACATAGACGGCTCGCGACACGTTCTGACTCCTTCACTGGCTATTGGCATTCAGGAGGCGCTCGGCTCGGACATCATGATGGCGCTCGATGAGTGCACCCCCTACCCCGCAACGTTCGCCGAGGCGGAGAAATCCCTTTCCCTGACCGTTCAATGGGCGAAGTGGTGCAGAACGGCAAAAACTCAAAGCCACCAGGCCCTTTTCGGTATCATTCAGGGGGGAATTTACCCCGAACTGCGGAAACGCGCCGTGGAAGAAATATGCGGGATCGGCTTTGACGGCTATGCCATCGGCGGCGTGAGTGTGGGGGAACCCAGAAACCTGATGCTCGATATTACCGCCGCGACGGCCCCGCTGCTTCCCCAAGAAAGGCCCCGCTACCTGATGGGCGTGGGGATGCCGTCAGACATTATTGACTGTGTTTATCATGGCATAGACATGTTTGACTGCGTGATCCCCACCCGTTCAGCAAGGCACGGATTATTGTTTACAAATCAGGAAAAGATTGTTATAAAACACGCCCGCTACCGGGAGGATGAATTGCCACTCGACAGTACCTGCGATTGTTACACCTGCAGGAACTACTCCCGGGCATACCTGAGGCACCTGCATGTAGCCGGGGAAATACTGGGCATAATGTTGTGTACGATCCACAACATCCGGCATTACATGCGTTTGTTGGAACAGATACGGACGGCGATAGATGAAGGGCGATATGCGGAGTTCAGAAGCGAATTTTTGAAACGCGCTGCTGAATCGTCCTGACCATTCGCCAATAGCACCTATAAAAGGAGGATACAAAATTGATAAATTCAGCTTATGCAATGGGCGCTCCCCCGGGGGGCGCCGGAACCGGTCCCGGCGGAGTGGACTTTAGTTTCCTGATCATGATGGCGGTTCTCTTCGGCATCTTCTATTTTCTCCTGATCAGGCCCCAGCAAAAAAAACAAAAAGAGATCAAGGATATGATCGCCAACCTCACCTACGGTGATACCGTGATTACATCAGGCGGCATCCAGGGGAAGATTACGGGGCTGACCGACACGGTGGTTACCCTTGAGATCGCGGAGAAGGTGCGGGTAAAAGTGGCGCGGAATTTCATTATCACCGTGCTTCAAAAGGCCGGTAAAGAATAGCGAGGTCATCCATGTTCAAAGGCATCAAAATCAGGGCGACGGTAGCGCTGATCGTCTTTCTGGCGGGTTTGTTCTACCTGCTGCCGTCCCTTACGGACAGGCTTCCCTCCCTGTGGGAAAATCATCTCCCTAAGGACAAAATCCGTCTGGGTCTCGATCTGCAAGGGGGGATGCATCTTGTCCTGGAAGTGGAAGCGGAAAAAGCCGTGGAAACCACGCTGGAAAGAACGTCCAACGATCTGAAAGAAACCCTGATGAAGGAAAAGGTCCGCTTCCGGCGCATGGAGCGCAGCGGCGCCCAGACCATAACGATTGACCTGCCGGACAGCGCCGCAAAGAGCGGGTTTGAAAAAATCCTCCAGGACCAGTATCCGGACATGGAAGTCGCTTCTTCGCAAATCCTTGACGGAAAAGAAGCAGTGATCATCAGAATAAAGGAAAAACGGGTCCGTGAAATAATGAAGCTCGCCGTGGAACAGAGCGTGGAGACAATTCGTAACCGGGTGGACCAGTTCGGCATCGCCGAGCCGGAAATCATCCCCGAAGGCGAAGACCGCATCATCATCCAACTCCCCGGCATCAAGGACACGGAACGGGCAAAGAACCTGATCGGCAAAACGGCGCTTCTCGAATTCAAGCTGGTGGACGAAGAACACATTCTTGAGGATGCCCTCAAAGGCAACGTTCCGGAAGGCAGCATCTTGGCGCAGGGATACGGCAACACCGACCGGGAGACCGGCCGGAGGGGCAATACCGTTTACCTGCTCAAAAACAAGACTCTGCTCACCGGGGAATCCCTCGAAAGCGCGCAGGTGAAGATCAGCGATCGCTTCGGCGAACCTTACGTAGCCCTGGAATTCAATGCCCACGGGGCAAACGATTTTGAACGGATAACGGGTGAAAACGTAAAAAAACGCCTGGCCATCGTCCTGGATGGTCTGGTGCATTCCGCGCCCGTAATCCAGGAAAAGATCTCGGGCGGCCAGGCACAGATAACCGGTTCATTCACGATGGAAGAAGCCAAAGACCTCTCAATCGTTCTTCGGGCCGGCTCCCTCCCCGCACCGGTGCACATCATCGAGGAGAGGACGGTTGGGCCGTCTCTCGGACTGGACTCCATCCGCAAGGGCATCTGGTCAACCGTGATCGGCGGTCTCATCGTAGCGGTCTTTATGATAATTTATTATAAGTTCTCCGGGATCATCGCCAATGTCGCCCTGATTGCGAATCTCGTTATCCTGCTGGGCGTCCTGGCTGCTTTTCACGCCACGCTCACGCTCCCCGGCATCGCCGGGATCGTGCTCACGATCGGTATGGCCGTGGATGCCAATGTCCTCATCTATGAAAGGATCAGGGAAGAATTGCGCGGAGGGAAAACGCCGCGAGCGGCCATTGATGCAGGATATGACAAGGCATTCCTTACCATCCTCGACTCCAACGTCACAACGTTGATCTCCGCCCTGTTCCTCTTTCAGTTCGGCACCGGACCGGTCAAGGGTTTTGCCGTTACGCTCAGCATCGGCCTTGTCGTCAGCATGTTCACGGCGATCTTCGTGACGAGAATTATTTATGACTATTTCATCTGGTACAGAAGAATTGAAAGAGTCAGCGTTTAATTAAACCCCCTGGCGTCTTCCAGCCGTTACGCTGAGATCTTTTTGAGGGAGAATTGAATGGAATTAATCAGACCGGATATTAGAATAGACTTTGTCGGCAAGATGAAAATGGCCCTTATCGCTTCCCTGATAATGATTGTCATCAGCATCGCCTCGATCATCGCGCACGGCGGCCTCAACTTGGGAATCGAATTTGTCGGTGGCGCCGTGGTACAGGTGAGATTTCAGAAGGAAACGTCTGTCGAGCTTATCAGGCGGGCGCTCGGTCCCATCCACCTGGAGAACAGCATTATTCAGCAACTGGGAAATCAGGAAGTGGTGATCAGATCGTCGGGCGCCGCCATCAACCTGAAGAACCTTTCCAAGGAAGTGGTGGATGCCTTGGATTCAGCTTTCGGGAAAGGCGCAACGGAAATCAGAAAAGTGGAAGTAATAGGACCAAAAATCGGGAAAGACTTAACCAATAAAGCGCTGAGCGCCATCATTTTTTCCTGGATCGGCATGCTGATCTACATTGCCTGGCGGTTTGAATTCCGCTATGCTGTCGGAGGCATCCTCGCCCTCGTTCACGATACCATCATAACGATCGGGGCCCTCTCCCTGATGAATAAGGAATTTACCCTGACGATTGTAGCCGCCCTGCTCACGATTATCGGCTATTCCATCAACGACACGATTGTGATCTTTGACCGCATCAGGGAAACATCACGAAAAAACATCCGTCAGTCCCTGGAAACGATAATCAATGACAGCGTCAGCCAGACGCTGAGCAGAACCATCCTTACCTCTCTTACCGTATTCATGGTTCTCGTGATTCTCTTCTTTCTTGGCGGCGAGGTGCTCCATGATTTTGCCTTCGCGCTCCTGGTGGGAGTGATTGTGGGCAGCTATTCAACCGTATTTATCGCAAGCCCTATTGTGCTTGTCTGGGAAAAGATCATGCCCTCGAAAATGAAGAGGAAGTGAACCTCCCCGTCCACGGGGCGCGGCTTCCCGGCAAGGTACCGATAACTTACAGTGCGTATCCTAAACCCACCTGCAAGACTGGGCTTAAAGGCATGCGCCAGCGGTGATGCATTGGCCCCTCTCGAAATTGTTGGACTGACCCTTTTCATCCTTGTGTTGTTTGCCGGTATTTTTTCCACTATCTTCGGGTTGCCGGGAACGATCATCATTTTCGTAGATGTAATCCTGTATGCGGCGATAACCGGTTTTCACCACATAGGGATCAAGCTTATATTTATCATGTTCATCATCACACTTCTGGCGGAGGCTCTCGACTTTTCCCTGGGAATGGCCGGCGCCGCACGGTTCATCCCGTCGAAGAAAAACCTCTGGGCCGCCGCCGCGGGCTCCCTGCTGGGGGGAATCGTGATGACGCCGGCACTGTACGGCTTGGGAACCGTCACTGGGGGTTTTGCGGGCGGCTTCTGCGCCGTGCTGACTGTGGAAATAATCCAGCAAAACCGGCTGAAACCGGCGCTTAGAATGAGTTACCGGGCAGTACTGATGGGCATGGCGGGTGTATTGACAAAAGGATTTGCCGCCCTGGCGATGATCATTGCCACGCTTTCAAATATATATTCATAGAGGAAAATCATGACCCAAACCAAATCCAAAATCCGGGAATACGCAGAAGCAATCGCGATTGCCATCGTGATCGCCTTTTTTATCAGGGCCTTTGTGATTCAGGCCTTTAAGATACCTTCCGGCTCCATGAAACCCACGTTGCTCATCGGCGACCATATCCTGGTGAACAAGTTTATCTACGGCATCAAGATCCCTTACTTCCGGACGATGTTCATTCCCATAACCGATCCCCAGCGGGGAGACGTGGCTGTTTTCATCTATCCGGAAGACAGATCAAAGGATTTTATCAAGCGCGTTATCGGCATCGGCGGCGACACTATCGAAATCAGAAACAAGAAAATCTATTTGAACGGGCTGCCCTACACGGATAAACACGGCATTTATACCGACGATTTCATAATTCCGGGCGCCGTACAGCCCCGCGACAATGTGGGGCCGGTCCTGGTACCCAAGGGATATCTTTTTGTAATGGGAGACAACCGGGATCAGAGTTACGACAGCAGGTTCTGGGGATTCGTTCCGCTCCGGGACGTCCTGGGAAAGGCCTTTATCATCTACTGGTCCTGGAACGGCAATGATCATTCTGTACGGTGGAACAGGTTCGGCCAACTCCTCCGGTAGTTCACGCCGACCAGCACCTTGCGGTTGCATCCCTTTAGACGTTTGGCGCCGCCTGCAAGCGCGCCGCCCGCACTCCCCCATGCCTCTCTTTCGAGAAGGTAAACGACCGAATCATCGCAACGACCATGGGAGATACCTTGAACCTGTCTCCCTTGGGTGGTAGGCCGTATCGGGATCCGCTTCTTCCTGTATTCATCAAAGTGTCATTGTAAATCAATCTACGAGACTTCAATTAGAAATTAATAAAATATAATTGTTGTTCGGAGGATGTTAAGGTACAATTCTAATAATCTCTGAAGAAGGTAGACATATCAATGCAATCTCTCCTCAAAAGAATTATCCCTATAATCGTTCTTTCGTTTATCTTACCAATTTTATCAATTGCTGATGAAAAGCCGGAAATTTTTATTCAGATGGGACATCCGTCCCAAATTGCCTCGGTAGCATTCAGCCCCGATGGTCGGTATGCCCTCTCTGGAAGTTATGATAAGACGATCAAGCTCTGGGAAGTTGGTACGGGCAGGGAAATCCGGACGTTTAAGGGGCATTCAGACTTTGTAAACTCGGTAGCCTTCGGCCCCGATGGCCGTTGTCTGATTTCTGGAAGTAAGGACGGAAGCATAAGGCTTTGGGAAGTCAGCACGGGTAAACAAGTTCGGACATGGCGCGGCCATGAAGCAGGTGTTTACTCACTGGCTTTCAGTTCCGACGGCCGCTACATTTTGTCGGGGGGCGTGGAGTACAAGGCTCATATGAAGCTCTGGGAAGCTGCCACCGGAAAACTGGTGCGTTCGTTTAGCGGGCATTCAGACCTTGTATACTCGGTAGCTTTCAGCCCTGATGGTAGATACGCAATTTCCGGCAGTCAGGATCACACGGCTAAGCTCTGGGAAGTAGGCACGGGCAGGGGAATCCTGACATTTAAAGGACATTCAAACAATGTCCGCTCCGTGGCCTTTAGCCCTGATGGCCGTTACGCCCTCTCCGGCAGCACTGATAAAACGGTTAAAATCTGGGAGGTAGCAACGGGCAGGGAATTGAGGACATTTTTGGGACATACAAGTTATGTTAACTGTGTAGCCTTTAGCCCTGATGGCCACTATGTCTTTTCAGCAAGCCATGAAGGTGTATCCAAGCTCTGGGAGGCGGCAACAGGTAATGAAGTAAGGACGTTCAGGTATCAGGATCGCCGCAAGATCAACAACTCTGCCATATCAGTAGCGTTCAGTCCTGACGGTCGTTATTTGTTAACGGGACATACATTTATCATGGGACTCTGGGAAATAGCCACCGGGCGGGAGGTAATAACGTTTGAGGGACCCTCGAACTCTGTTAACGCTGCGATCTTCAGCCCCGACGGACGGTACGCAATAGTGGCAAACACAGGCTACCCAGCCACATTTTGGGAAGTGACAATAGGTAGGGAGCTAAGAATTCTTCAGGGAGACAAAGGCACCATTACGTCCATGGTTTTCAGTCCTGACGGGCGGTATGTGCTTTCAGGCGGTTACGGTAAAGCCGTTACAGTTTGGGAGGCGGCAACGGGGAGACAAGTCAGTACCTTCCCGATTAATTTGAAAATTCCAATATTTTATACTTTTAGCCATGATGGCCAACACGTTATCGTGGGACATGAGCATTTATTAACTATCTGGGAAGTGGCAACCGGCAAAGAGATTCGGACATTTAGAGGTCATTCCAATCGTGTGAGGAAAGCCGCTTTCAGCCCCGATGGCCGATATGTGCTCTCGGATAGTTTCGATAATACCGTCAGGCTATGGGAAACATTGACAGGCAGGCAGGTATGGATCTACGAGGAACAGGGTAATTGGCTTGATGCGGTGGCCTTCAGCCCTGATGGCCATTATGCGCTGACAACAGCCTTCGACAATATGATCAAACTTCGGGAAGTTGCGACAGGAAAGGAAATGAGGACGTTGCAAGGGCATTCCGGTTCAATTAGCTCTTTAGCCTTCAGCCCTGACGTGAAATATATACTATCTGGAAGCTGGGATGAGACGTTACGACTTTGGGAGGTGGCAACCGGCAGGCAGGTATGGACATTTCAGGGATATTCAGGAGCAGTTCAGTCCGTCGCTTTCAGCCCCGATGGTCGGTACGTTCTAGTAGGATATTTCAACGGGTCAATTAAGTTGTTGAATGCCATAGACGGCAATGAGGTCTGCATGCTGGCCAAATTCAGAGATGGAGAATGGACTGCCTTTACTCCCGAAGGTTATTTCAATGCCTCGAAAAACGGTCCCGCTTATATTAATGTGCGGATAGGCAACCGTGTTTTCGGTTTGGATCAGTTTTATGATGTCTTCTATCGCCCTGACATTGTAGAAGCAAAACTCAAGGGTGAAGACATAAGAATGTTGGCGCCAACTAATTTGGAGGAGGCGCTGCTAAATCCCCCGCCGGTCGTAGAATTTGTCCAAGTCCCATCAGAATCAGCCGATACTAGCGTTAAAATCTCCTACAAGATAACCAGTACCGGGGGGGGTATCGGAGAAGTGCGCCTTTTTCATAATGGCAAGCTTATCCAGTCTGACGGTTTTTACCGCCAGACCAAGGTGGCACCAACAAATAAGACGAATACACTGCTTGCCTTCAATTCAAGAGCCATAAAAGATTACTTGCGCAGTGTCGCCCTCGTATCGAGGAAAGAAGATAAGCTGAGCCTTATCGAATCCGCACCAAAAGGTGATATATATGAAGGCACGATTACCGTGGATGCCATATCAGGTGAAAATGATATTGGTCTTGCCGCTTTTAACAGGAACAACTCTGTTCAGAGCATTCTCAAAACGGCAACCTTCAAATCAACCGTCAAACAGGATGATCCTCATCTTTATGTCGTGGCAGTGGGCATAGATGAATATAAAGCTGTAGAGAATAATCTTAAATATGCTGTAAAGGATGCGGAAAGCATCACACGGATGCTGCAGGAACGATCAAAAACGCAATACAAGCCTGAAAGTATCCATATCATAACGCTCAAGAATGCTGATGCCACGAAAATAAATATTATAAACAAGATAAATGAACTCTCCAAAATCATCAAACCTGATGATGTTTTTGTGCTCTTCATGGCCAGCCATGGAGTCCTTCAATCAGGCCTCTATTCAATTGTTACCCATGACTATAGCGGCAATCTTAATAATAACAATCTTATCAACTCAAATGAGATCATGGAAATCTCGAAGATCATGAAAGCATTAACTCAGATATTCATCCTCGACACCTGCCATGCGGGAGGATTGGACAACTTTGTCAGTGGTCTTTACGATGCGCGCATGACCGTAATGGCAAGGAACATGGGACTGCATATGTTTGCTTCGGCCAGTTCCACTCAGGAAGCATTGGATGGCTACAAGGGCAAGCATGGTATGTTCACATACATGCTTCTGGAAGGATTAAATAACAACAGAAACGCCGATACGAATAAGGACAGCAAAGTAAGCATTTACGAACTTGGATCGTATGCCAAAGAACAAACCACGAAGTACTCAAAAGAGTCAGGTCACACCCAGACGCCCGTGGTAAATAATTTCGGGAAGGACCTCTCAGTGTATGTGATCAGGTAGAGATTATCTCAACAGCTGCTCAGAAGTGGTTTTCTAAAAAGGGTGACCTTTGTTTGTCAAGCTTTCAATTTGATATTGTTGATTTAAATAATATAATTATTTACTGACTTTCAGGCGGAGCCAGTGATTCCCTTGATCCGTAATCGTCAATTCTTACTCCGTCTATCACTTATTCCCCCCTCCGCTTCGCTCCGGGGGGAATGCGCGACTTGAGCAGCTCAGCTCACTCCTGATTAGCTCCCTGGCAACCATCACCCCATCAGTCCGCTCGGTGCTTTCTGCCGGTCTTTTCCAGGTAGTATTCGTAATTGCCGTCATAGATACGCATTTCGCCACGATCGATCTCGAAAACGCGATTGATGAGACAGCGCAGGAAGTGGCGGTCGTGGCTGACGAGGACGACCGTGCCAGAAAAGTTCTGCAGAACGGTCAGCAGCGTTTCGTGCGACTGGATGTCGAGATGGTTGGTCGGTTGCGGCGCTGAGGTTGCGCAGCGCGCCGAGATGAGGCTGCAAGATAATTGAAGATCTCCGCAGCAAGCTACGGGGAATGCGCTCGCTGCCGAATTCGCTCGATTTCCGTCCCGGGGGTTAATTGTCTTGACACCGCGGCGTGATCACCCTATGGTTGTTCGGGAAATATCTTCATCTTATCAAGTTGTTGCCGGAACATGGGGAGACGGGGGGAAGAGATCCTCCCCGCGCGCGACCGATACGGAGATCGCAGAAAATGACGGCCACGGGAAAACCGGCCTGGAAAAGAAACCGGCTCACCAGGATGATAGGCCTGCTTAAGCGCTTTCGCACCTTGCCCCTGCCGCTCACCTACCGGCACAACCGGGTCATCCTCTTCCCTCGGGAACACAGTCTCTTCCGCGCGCTGCATATCGCGCTCCGTTCGGCGAAGCGATTCATCCTCATCGAATTCTACATGATCCGCGCCGACCGCACCGGCGCCGCCTTCGCCGCCGAACTGGCGGCGGCCGTTCGGCGCGGCGTCCGTGTCTGGATGATCTACGACTATGTCGGCTCCATCGAAACACCGTCCTTTTTTTTCGAGGCTCTGGCGCGGCAGGGGATTGAACTCTCCCCCTTCAACGCCCCCTCGTTCCGCCGGGGCCTGCGCTGGTTCGACCGGCGCGACCACCGCAAGATGGCCATTTTTGACGGCGAGATTGCGTTTCTGGGCGGCTTCAACATCGGCGACGAGTATTCCGGTCTGGCGGAAGAATCGCAGCGGTTCCGCGATATGGGTTTCAGCGTCTCGGGCAGCGCGGTCGGTGAACTGGTGCGCAATTTCTCGGAGACCTGGTTGATGGAGCATGATCAGCCGCCCCCGCTTCCGCCCGCCGACAGTGACGCACCGCACTCCCGGCGGACCGGCCGGGCGGATGTCGTGATCGTCAGCGGCAGCCCCGACCAAAGGCGGTCCTACATCGGCTATACATTTCTGGCCAACATCGCCTCGGCTGTGGAAGAGATCCTCATCGCGACCCCGTACTTCGTTCCCGGCCCCCGGATCATCCGCTCCCTGCTGCGCGCCGCGCGGCGCGGGGTGACAGTGCGCCTGCTTCTTCCGGCCAGGAGTGACGTGCCCCTGGTGCGGCTTCTGGGGCGCAGTTATTACGGCGCGCTTCTCATGCGGGGGATCGAAATCCGCGAGATGGACAGGAAGATCCTCCACGGAAAGGTTATGCTGATCGACGGGGAACGGGCGGTGATCGGGTCGGCCAACCTCGATCAGCGCAGCTTTCATCGGAACTACGAACTTGAAAGCATTATTGACGACAGCGTCTTCGGCAGGCAGATCAAGAGGATGCTCCTCAAGGATTTCGAGGATTCCCGGCGGATTATCCGTGAAGATCACGAACGGCGAGGGTTGATCGCCCGGTTCCTGGAGCGGGTGATCAACCTGTTCGGTTGGTTTCTCTGAGGGTTCGGCAGACGAAAATCAGGTTGCAAAACACCCCGCGAACAAATATACTCCCCCACAATAATCAATTAGGAGGTAACCATGAAGAGACTTTCTTTGGGTGCAGCGTTTTTATTTCTGTTTACCCTCGTTCCTTTTTCGATTTTCGCCGCCGACAGCTATAACCTGGCAATCCCCCTCCCCCTCACGGGCCAACAGGCAAAATTCGGCGAGATGATGAAACGCTCCTACCAAATGGCTGCCGATGAGATTAATGCCAAAGACGGCATCAATAAGAAAAAGCTTGTCCTCTCCTTCGAGGACTCCGGGGCAAAACCGGAAACAGCCAGATCAATCGTTGAAAAACTGATTGATGTCAAAAAACAGCCGATTATCGTGGGTGAGTATACCTCCGCCTGCGCAAAGGCGGTTGCCGCCGTAGCGGAAGAAAGGAAAACTCCCTACCTTGTCATTGCCAGCGCCGATGACGCCATAACCCGGCAGAATTACAAATACGTATTTCGCCAGAACGCCGTCAACGCACATTACGGCGACGGGGTCATTGACTTTTTCAAACAGGTCGTAAAGCCAAAAACCGTTGCGATTCTCTATGAAAGTTCCGCGTTTGGCACATCCGGCGCAGACGCCATGGTCAAGGACGCGGAAAGGCTCGGGATGAAGGTCCTGCTGAAAGAAAAGTATGAGTCAGGGTCCATTGATTTCAGACCCATCTTGTCTAAGGTCAAGGCTGCCCAGCCCGACGTCCTCTATATGGTTTCCTACGTCATGGACGCATCGCTCCTCATGAAGCAGATCAAGGAGCTCCGGATTGATGTCAAGCTTTTTACCGGCGGCGCTGCCGGATTTGCGATCCCGGAATTTCTTGACAATGCAAAGGATGCCGCCGAATACGTCATCACTGCGACACTCTGGACCCCGCAAATGAAATACCCCGGGGCGAAGGAATACGCGGAAAAATACAAGGCAGCGTACAAGGATTATCCTTCCTACCACGGGGCATCCGCCTACTCCGCAATGTACGTGCTCAAGGATACCCTTGAGCGGGCAAAGGATTTTACCCCGGAAAAGATTCTTGGCGCTCTGAAGGCAACCAACCTCAAGACCGCCTTCGGTCCGATAAAATTTGAGAATAAAGAAGGCTACCAGAACCAGAACTTCATGGATACCCTGGTCATACAGATCCAGAAAGGCGTATTCGAAACCATCTGGCCTCAGCAGCATGCCAGCAAGAAATATATATATCCGATCCCCACATGGAGGGAGCGACGATAGTCTGAAGAAGATCAACGGGAAACGGGCTTAGGCACACTATCATGACATCTGTCCAAATCGAGGTCCTTCTCCAGACCGTCATTTCCGGCATTTTCCTGGGGGGCCTCTATGCGCTGCTCGGCATCGGCATGACCCTTATTATGGGCGTCATGAAGATCATCAATCTCGCGCATGGAGAGCTCATGATGGTCGGCATGTACATCGCCTACGCCCTTTTTTCTTTTTTTCATATTGATCCCTATCTTTCCATATTCATCGCCGCTCCGGCGCTTTTTCTCCTGGGCGTCATGCTCCAGAAGTTCCTGATCAACCCGGTTTTAACGGTGGAATCCATCCTGCCGGAAAATCAGGTAATCCTTACGGTCGGCATCGGCATGGTGCTGTCAAACCTGGCAACCATCTTCTTTACCTCGGACTACCGTTCCACGCCCGTCGAATACGCAACCAAGGCGTGGTATATATCGGACTTCTGGAAAGGCTCCCCCATCGAGCTTTCCATCTCCTTTGCCTGGTCCGTTTCTTTTTTCTTTGCCGTGCTTATTACCGCTCTCCTGTGGTTCTTCCTCGCAAAAACGGATATGGGCAAGTCCATCCGGGCAACGGCACAAGACACCGATGCCGCCCTTCTTATGGGCGTCAACGTAAAAAAAATGCGGATCATTACGTTTGGTCTCGGCGCCGCGCTGGTCGGAGCGGCCGGCTGCCTCTTTATTCCCATCTATTACCTCTATCCTGATCTGGGGGGCCAGTTCACCCTTATCGCCTTCGTCATCACCATCCTCGGAGGACTCGGATCAACGGTGGGCGCCATCGTGGGCGGTCTTATCCTCGGCCTCTTTGAATCCCTGACCGCAACCTACATCGGCATGGGATGGGCGCCCATCGGACGGTTCGTGATTTTTATTGCAGCGCTTATCTTCATCCCCGGGGGAATCGTCTCTCTCCTGAAAAAGCAGAGGTTCGGCTGATGAAAAAATTCCTGCCGCTCGTGCTCCTTGCCGTTCTCGCCGTTCTGCCTCTCTTGGGCTTAAGCACCTACCTGCTCCACATATTGATACTGACCATCATGTGGTCCGTCATCGGCATGGCGTGGAACCTTCTCGGCGGTTATTGCGGACAGGTTTCCTTCGGTCATGCCGCATTCTTCGGGATAGGCGCTTATACCGCGGGAATTTTGTACAGCAAGGTCGGCATATCCGCCTGGTGGGGCATTCCCTTGAGTATTCTCGTAGTCACCATTTTTGCCCTCATCATCGGCTTCATCTGCCTGCGCCTGAGAGGCCCTTTTTTCGCTCTGGGCACTCTTGCCGTAGGCGTGATTCTCCGGGTGTTGGCGGAAAACCTCACGGGTTTAACGGATGGGAATCTGGGCATCATGATCAGGGAAAGGACCTGGGTCGGGAAAACCTGGTATTTCTACATCATCCTTGCGCTTGCCACGCTCGCGTTTATCCTGGTAAAAAAGGTCATTGAATCAAAGCTCGGCTATTATTTTGTCGCCATCCGGGAGGATCAGGACGCCGCGGAATCTCTCGGAATCGACACCACCTATTACAAGACAATCGCCCTCTGCCTCAGCGCCGTTATGACGGGACTTGCCGGAGCATTCTATACCAGCTACATGGGGTACATAGACCCCAAAGTCGTCTTTGCCCTCCATGACATCTCGATTGTGGCGATCATGGTTGTCATGGTCGGAGGGGTCGCAACCTACTGGGGGCCGGTGCTCGGTTCCGTCATCATGGTTCTTCTGGCGGAAGGGATCAGATCCATTCCTCGGCTCGGCGCGGCGCATCATACGTTCTTCGGGATTCTCCTGATCATCATCATCATCTTTATGCCCAACGGCCTGACCGGGGACATTTCGAAGATAAAACGGCTTTTCAGAATCGGGAAAAATGTATGAGTGCCTTGCTCGAGATAAAGGGAGTTTCCCGTTTTTTCGGCGGTCTCGCCGCGTTGAGCGATGTAACGTTCAACGTCGAACGAGGCGATATCCTCGGCCTTATCGGACCGAACGGCGCCGGGAAGACGACTCTGTTCAATGTCGTCAACGGCTTCTACGGGCCATCGCAAGGCGAGGTCTTTTTTAACGGGAAGAAGATATCGGGGCTTAAACCCCACCAAATCTGTGCTCTGGGAATAGCGCGGACATTCCAGGTGGTGAAGCCTCTCCAGAGGATGTCTGTTCTCGATAATGTCATCGCCTCCGCTTACCTGAGGGTAAAAAGCAAAGCACAGGCGACAAAAACAGCCGCCGATATCCTTCATTTTACCGACCTCTATGATGACCGCGATGTTCCTTCCAAGGGTCTTCCTCTGGGCAAGAGAAAACGGCTGGAAATCGCACGGGCACTGGCAACAAGGCCGGAGATGATACTTCTCGATGAGTCATTCGCAGGACTGAATCCTACGGAACAGAATGAGTGTGTTGATATCATCAAAAGGATCAAGGGTAACGGCATCACGATCATGATCATTGAACATCACATGAAGGTTATCATGTCCCTCTCGGACAGGATCGTGGTGCTCAACTATGGCCAGAAGATCGCTGAAGGCAATCCTGAAGAAGTCAGGAACAACCCCCTCGTTATCGAGGCATATCTGGGAGATACGCAGGGTGCTTGAGATAGGTCACATAGATGTATTTTACGGCGATGTGCAGGTCATCTGGGATGTATCGTTCTGCGTAAAAAGAGGGGAAATCGCCGCCCTCATCGGCGCCAATGGAGCAGGTAAATCGGCCATTCTCAAGACCATCTCCGGCATTGTCCGGTCGGCGGCAGGGAAGATTGTTTTTAATGGCAAAGAAATACAGAACGTCGAACCCTATCGCCTCTGTGAAGCAGGGATTTCCCACGTGCCTGAGGCACGTCGCCTTTTTGCCGAAATGACCGTCAATGATAACCTCGATATGGGCTCCCTCAAGGGCAACGCAAAAAAGGATCGCGAACAAACAAAGGCGATGGTTTTTGATCTTTTCCCCCGGCTGAAGGAGAGGAGAAATCAGCTTACCGGCACCTTGAGCGGCGGAGAACAGCAGATGGCTGCCATCGGAAGGGGCCTTATGTCAAAGCCGTCGCTCATCATGTTTGACGAACCCTCGCTGGGGTTGGCGCCCATTCTGGTTCGGGAGATTTTCTCGGTTATCACAAAGATCCGTGAAGAAGGGACTACCGTCCTCATTATCGAGCAGAACGTGAAACAAACCCTGGCTATTGCGGACAGGGCTTATGTCCTTGCAAACGGCAAAATCGTCATGGAAGGAACCGGCAAATCCCTTCTGAATGACGAATATATCAAGACTGCCTATCTGGGAGTGTAAGAACATAAAGGAGGGATGCCATGTTCGTATCTGACTGGATGAAAAGAACGTTTGTTACAATCGCCCCGGATGCCAGCATATCCGATGCGGTGAAACTCATGAAGGACAACCGCATAAAACATATCCCCGTGGTGGAAAAGGAGCACCTGAAGGGACTTATCTCAAACAGGGACATCCGGGAATTCACCCCTTCCAAGGCAACGGCCCTCGATATGTATGAGCTTCATTATCTCCTCGCAAAGGCCAAGGTTCGGGAGATCATGAAGGAAAAGGTATGCTTCGCTACGCCGGACACCCCGATCGAGGAAGCCGCGATGATCATGTACGACAAGGACATCAGCTGCCTGCCGGTGCTCGACGGTGACCGCCTTGTCGGCCTCATCTCCGACAAGGATATTTTCCGCGCACTTATTGATATAACCGGTGTCCGATACGGAGGACACAGGATATTCCTTGATGTCGAAGATATGCCCGGCTCGATAAAGGACGTGGCTGACATCGTCAGGGAATGCGGATTCAATCTCCAGAGCATTCTCACCTCCTATGAAAAAGTATCGCAGGGGTTCAGGCATATTGTCATCAGAGCCAAAGGGAGCGGCCAATTCGGCAACCTCGAGGCGGAGCTCACGGAATCGTTTGGGGATGTGAACATAAAGAAGGGCTGATAAAAAGTGATGGGAAAACGGGTGGCGTAGGGGAATGCGCTCGCTACTGAATTTCAGCAGCCAACGGAGGAACTCGTCCCATGTTTATCTGGCTTTTTCATAGAATCAGCGGTGTGTCGCTTATCATCCTCATCGGGATAAAGATATTTACCAGTTACTTCCTGTTTACCAAAGATAAAAAGCCCGATTGGGCGCTGAGCCTGCACCGCCACCCCGTCCTCGATGTTTTCATCATCATTCTTTTCACCTTTCACAGCATCTATGGTCTAAGAACAATCGCTATTGATCTGGGATATAGGAAAGAAAAACAGTTGTTCCTGGTCTCAAATATTGTTGCCTCGTTTATTGCTGTGGCACTGATATACCTTTACAGCAGGTTTTCATAACAATGCTCCATCATGATATTATCATCATAGGCGGAGGTCTGGCCGGTCTTCGCGCCGCTGTCGGCCTGTGCGAACGGTATGATGTGGGACTTCTTTCCAAAGTTCACCCGCTCAGATCGCATTCCATTGCCGCCCAGGGCGGCATCAACGCGGCCCTGGGCAATAATCCCGAGGGCAGGGACGATTCCTGGGAAAAACATGCCTTTGATACGATCAAGGGCAGTGATTACCTCGCAGATCAGGACGCCGTTGAATTCATGTGCCGGGACGCACCCTCGATTATTTATGAGATGGAGCACTGGGGGTGCCCCTTCAGCAGGTTCCCCGACGGTTCCATCGCCCAAAGGCCCTTCGGCGGCGCCGGGTTTCCCCGCACCTGCTATTCCGCCGACCTGACCGGCCATGTGTTGCTCAATACCCTCTATGAACGGGCAGTTTCTCTGGGGGTCAAGGTTTACGATGAATGGTATCTGCTCGCGCTGGCAAGCAACGGGGAAAGATGCCAGGGCATTATTGCTTTTGATTTCAGGAAGGGCGAAGTCGTGCCGGTCCAGGCCCCGGCTACTTTGTTTGCCACCGGCGGATACGGCAGGGTCTTTCGGCATACCACCAATGCCCTGATTAACTACGGGAGCGGCATCGGCATAGCCTATAAGGCCGGTGTTCCCATTAAGGACATGGAATGCGTTCAATTCCATCCCACGGGGCTTATCGGCACGTATATTCTCATCACCGAAGCTGCGCGCGGAGAAGGCGGCTGGCTGACGAACAACCGTGGGGAACGGTTCATGCAACGCTATGCTCCCAAGGTCGCCGAACTTGCCCCACGGGACATCGTGGCCCGCAGCATGCAAACGGAGATTGATGAGGGACGAGGGTTGGAGCATCCCCTGGGGAAATATATCAACCTTGACTTACGACACCTGGGAGAGAAGGAAATACAGAAAAAACTCCCCGGCGTGAAAAGCCTCTGCAAGGATTTTGTGGGCATTGATCCGGTATTCGAGCCAATTCCGGTCATGCCCTGCGAGCACTACTCCATGGGCGGCATTGATACCAATCAACACGGCGAAACGGTGCTGCCCGGCTTTTATGCAGCGGGAGAATGCGGCTGCGTCAGCGTGCACGGGGCAAACAGGCTGGGCGGTAATTCATTGTTGGATACGCTTGTCTTCGGCAAGGCGGCGGCCCTTGCCATGCATGAATATCTGCAAGGCAAGAGCTTTACCGGCGACACTGCGCTCCTAACATCGTTAGGGAAGACGTGGGAGCGCAAGTTAGAGAATCTTGCCAAGGGGGAGGAGAGACCTGCTCATCTGATTACAAAAATGGGGCACACGATGAGTGAGAATGTGGGCATATTCAGGGAAAAGCATAAATTACAGCAGGCCCTGGACGATCTTGCCGTCCTTAAGGAACGATACCGCCGGGTTGGCGTATCCTCCCCGAACAGACACCTGAATTATGCGCTCATGAAGGCCGTGGAAATCGAGTACATGCTGGATATCGCCAGCGCCATTGCGTTAGGGGCGTTACGGCGCGAGGAAAGCCGGGGCGCTCATTACCGGCGGGACTTTCCCTTGAGAAACGACAAGGACTGGCTGAAACATACCCTTGTCACTCTGGGCAAGGACGGCACGCCCGGCGTTTCCTACAGGAACGTGACGATCACGAACCATCCACCCCGGGAGAGGATCTACTGACGGCTCCGGAAACTTTTTACGAGGACATCAATCTTGACGACTCCGATGGCCTTATTGAAGGCAGACAGCACTTATACCTTTAAGATTTTCCGGTACGACAGCAAAACACCGGAAAAGGAGCCAAGTTTTTCCACCTATCAGGTGGACGTCGTGCCGGGTATGTCCGTACTTTCCGCGCTCCTCGCCATCAGGGATGAGATGGACGGGGGCTTAAGTTTTCGTTGCTCCTGCCGCTCCGCTGTTTGCGGTTCCTGCGCCATGGCAATGAACGGCAAAATAGAACTGGCCTGCCGGACGCAAGTGGCCTCGTTGGGAAGCGATCTCATTATTCTTGAGCCCCTGCCAAACTTTGAGATTATCAAGGACCTGGTGGTGGACATGATACCCTTCTGGGCTAAGTACGATCAGATCAAGCCCTGGCTGATACGAAAAACCCTCCCCGTTGGCACGGAAATCCGCCAGAGCGAAGAAGAGAGGAACCGCATTGATCAGTTCGTACACTGCATTTTGTGCGCCGCCTGTTACGGCGCCTGTCCCGTACCATCGAGAGACCCAGAATATCTGGGACCTGCGGCCCTGGCCAAACTGGAACGGTTTGTTCTCGATTCCCGTGATGAAAGGTCCCCGAGCGCTTTGGAGGCCGTCAATAACGAAAAAGGGGTCTGGGGCTGCGACACCCTCTTCAAGTGCATCGAAGCCTGCCCCAAAGACGTACGACCGACGGACGCCATTGTGGGATTAAGAAAATCCCTCGTAAAACATAAGTTCAAAAAACTCCTGGGGATGGTCAAGGATGAAGATTAATTACTCCCTGATTACGAGGCGGACGTTCCTCAATACCCTCCTGGGCGGATGGCTGTTGGCCTTTCTCTCCGGGAGTTTCCTTGCACTCTTTAAATTTGCCTTCCCCACCCTGGGAAAGGAGCCTGACTTCGTCATTCTCAAGAATGTGGATGATTACATGAATATCCCGCCCAACTCCATTAAACCCTTCGCGTGGGGGGGGAAGCTCGGTATCTTCTTCAAGAGAGCCGACGGCGCCCTGGTGGCGCTCAAAGGCGTGTGCAGCCACATGGAGTGCAACATCGCCTACAAGCCGGAGGAACGAAAATTTTACTGTCCCTGTCACAAGGGCTGGTTTGATGAAACCGGGAAGAATATCAAGGGACCGCCACCAAAACCGTTGGAAATTTTTGAATACACCCTTGAAGAAGGTAAACTCATCGTTGCCAGGAAGGGAGTAAAGGTTGAACTGCCAAAGGCTTAAAGACTGGTTCGATGAACGATACGACATCGCTCCACTCAGGAAGTTCGCCAGGAAAAAGCTGGTTCCTTCCCACCGGTATGACTTGTGGTATTATACCGGCGGTATCGTTCTATTTCTCTTTGTCCTCCAGTTCATCACGGGGATGCTCCTCTCTTTCTACTATGTTCCCCATGCCGAACACGCCCATAAGAGCATCATCGAGATTGTCACGAAATTGAATATGGGGTGGTTCTTCCGCTCACTACACCACTGGGGGGCGCAACTGGCAATTTTCACGTTATTCGTGCATCTCTTTGCTGTTCTCCTTTTGAAAGCCTACAGAAAGCCTCGGGAGTTGCTGTGGTTCTCCGGATTCATTCTCCTCGGTGTTTCCCTCTTTTTCGGCCTCAGCGGTTATCTCCTTCTCTGGGACGAACGAGCCTTTGCCGCCGTCAAGGTCGCCACAGGAGGGGCGGGCGCCTTTCCGCTCGCGGGCAATTTCATCAAGGCGTTTTTGCGGGGCGGGATAGATGTAACCGGCGAGACACTGACCCGCTTTTATGCCTTTCATGTAGCCATTCTCCCGCTCGCAACCGTCTTTCTCATGGCCTTGCACGTGTTTCTCGTGCAAATACACGGGATGAGCGTACCCCTTTCTTTGAAGGATGCGGCGTTGCCGCAAGAGCCCTTCTTCCCCAATACCGTTTACAAGGATTTTACGGTCTGGCTCGTCATCCTGGGGATCGTGGTAACCATCGCCGTTCTTTTCCCTCCCGAAATCGGCCTAAAGGCGGACCCGCTTGCCGCACCGCCGGAAGATATCAAACCGGAGTGGTACTTCCTCTTTCTTTTCCAAACCCTCAAGTTATTTCCCGGCGATATCCTCGGCTTAAACGGGGAAACCATCGCCGTCGTGCTGGTGGCCGCGGGGATATTCATTCTCTTTATCCTTCCCCTCCTGGACAAAAAATCCAGCCGGGAAGAAAAAAGTCCCCTTTTCAACCTGATCGGCATCGTCTATTTGGTGTACTTTCTGGTCATGACCATTGTTGGGTATTTCTCATAGGAACAGACATGAAGCGTGCGGCCTTTCTAACATTGTTGATTTTTTTCTTCAATACCGTTTCGCTCTGGGGAGCGGAGGCAAAGAAGGCGATCGAGGTTTTCCCTTCCACCCCCTTCTACCAGTATATCATCTACGAAACCCTGGCGATCTTCTGGATAGCCATTATTGGGCTGATTGTCATCATCAGGATGAAGCTCAGGGAAATAGAGCGCGTGCAAAAATTAGGACTCGATGCGCCGGTGAAAGAAAACAATGAGAAACAGACGGGAGGGGATAATGCGCCATGAAAGGCATTTCTTCAACTGCGGCTAAGCCATCCGTCCTCATGCTGGCTCAATCTTGCAAATTGAGCCAGCATGAGGACATCGGCGCCGAACCCGCCTGTTGTTGTTTAAGGATTGTTCCCGGATTTTTTTTGGATGAAACTGTCGGGATGTTCACGAGCCAACTGGTGCCTCTCGCGATAATCGGCAGCCTCTTCTGTTGTTGAAAAACTGCCGATCAGTATCCGGTGCCAGACGCCGCTTCCCGCTACAGGCACGGTTTCCATTGAAACATCGGGCATCTTTTTCCGCACCTTCTCCAAAAACGCTATCGCATCCTGCTTTTTGTTTTCAGGATAAGCCCGAATCTGTATGGCATATTTGCCGCGGTGGCTTCCTGCAGAAGCGACGACGACAGGAGGCTCTTCATTTTTACTCTCTTTTTCTTCGGCAGGTAAAGCAGCGACAGTTGGCACCTTCACTTCTTCGGCTTTCGTTTTAATCGCCTGTGGAGGGACAGGCGGCGGATTGATGCCCCCCTTGGAAACAGCGGTTTCGTGACGGTAAATCCCCGGCCAGAAGAAAACACCGATCATGCCAAGACAAAACAGCGTAAAGACGATGCCAGCAGCATAGGCTGAAATGCGGAATTTGAATTTGGTAGCGCGCACTTTCCCTGCGGATCGTCGCGGGATAAGCGAGCGAATGATGGACGGTATTATTGTTCCTTGGAAATTGAAGATTCTCCGCAGCGTGCTCAGGGAGAGCTTCACTATGTTGTTTTCCCGTGCAGGTCGTGCTTCAAGGGTTTCCCAGCTGCCCGGTTCTACGAGCGTTTCCTTCTCCGCATTTAATTCCGGCTGGTCCCGGTCGCCTTCCGGATGATCAAGGCTGGCAACCTTCCGATAAATATTGTCCAGGTCTTGTTCGAGCTCGATCTCCTGATGTTCTTTTTCACCCATAGCGTATATCTTTCCTCAACGGCAACGGAGACAACGATCAATGCCTCCCTATGTTTTTAAGATAGGCGTTCACGATAATGTTTTCATCCAACTCAAGGTAACGGACATAAGATTTCAGGAAACCTTTGAGATAGACCAGAGGTGGCAGGCCATCCAGGTTCCCCTTTTCTATGGCACGGAGGATATCAATACGGATGTTTGTCTTTTCGGCAATTTCTTCCAGGGACACCTGCAAGTTCATCCTTACTTCCTGCAAATCAGATCCCGCAAGGGCATCCTGCGTGAGAATATCATGAATCGCCGGGTTTTGTGCGGCTCGGGATTTCAATTCGTCGGAACGCTTGACCCGCGACCGACTGTCCACGCGGGTTTTTTTAAGATCATAGATAGTTATCGGTTCATGTGTTTTGTCCCGGTAACGTTTCCCCTCCTCCAAGAGTCCGAGTGCGATCAGGCTGCGATCATACGCCGCCCTGGATTCGGGATTAATCAAGGTCAGATAGGCCTGCTCTATGCAAGAAAGAATTTCTTTTCTTTCCTCTTCTGAAAAGAAAGAATAACTCGCGAAGGAGTCCTGCTGATACAACTCAAAGGCTTTCTTATACGCCCGACGGATTTCCAGCGGCAATGCGTCGGGATGAACCTCCAATGCTTCATAGTGATTCTGCTGTCTCAAGGGTTTCATGAGTCAGTTCTTTTCCATAAAAGCTCAATCCACAACATTCTGAAGGGCGGGGGATGCTGCTTCTTCGGCTGACAACAACATCCGGCAACACTCCCTCAGATCAAGCGTGGTCTGTGTATAGGGGTATAGTTCCATAAACGGCATCTTTTTGCAGACTGCACTGTGGACACGGTCGTCAAAACTGACGTTGCCGATATGGTTAATCTTGAGAGTTAGGTGCTTCTCGATGATTTTGCATATCAGAGCGCCGGTGTTCTGGTTGTCCTGCTTTCTTAGCTGATTGAGCGCCAGTTTGAAATGAAAGGCCCCCAGGGCATGTTCCAGAAGCGCACTTTTTTCCGGATCCAGCTCATTCATGACGTGCAGGAGAAGATCGGGATTATTGACGGTGGCCATCGGGTTTCGTTTTTCCGCCTCCCCGGCCAGGGATTTGAAATTGTGCGTCTTGAGTACCTGGTGTATCTTGCGGAAATAAACGGATCGGATGAGACGGTAGATGTTCTCGATGGATGTCGGTTCGGGCGTAGTGACGAAAATGCCCGCATTGGAGATCATGAAAAAATCAATTGTGTTAAAAGAGGTTCCAGCGCCAAGATCCAAGAGTATGTAATCATACGAGAGCTTAGCCACGTTTCTCAATATTTTCATTTTCTGCTCGTGGGCGAGATTGGCAATGTCCAGATTATTCATTGCCCCACTGATAAGATAGAGATTCGGAAGGAAGGTGGGAACGACCGTTTCTTCGAGTGTGCCAACCCTTTTGCTGATGAAGTCCGAGATGCTTTTTTCCGGATGTGGAACGCCGACAATGGTATGAAGATTTGCAGCACCCAAGTCCACATCAACCAGAAGGGTCCTGTACCCGCGCTTGGCAAGCAGAAATCCGAGGCTGCCGGTGAAAAAACTCTTGCCGGATCCTCCCTTCCCGCCGCCGATGGGCCATATATGAGTTATGGAATTCTCCATCCCTTTTTGCCGATAACGCAAACCGGTTTATGTAAGCGAAGCTCACCGCCCACGGGGCGAGGCTTCCCGGTAAAGAACAGCTATGCTCATTGCGCCCCTCAACACCGCCCGCAAGGCGGGGCTTGAAGGGATGCATTCGCTACTGAATCCAGGCGATCGGTCTATTCTTTCTTGTAGAAATTAGCCAGGATAGCAAGAAGCAAGAACGTATTGGCTCCCAGCATTGCGGAGGGTGCAGAGATTCCTCCTCGGATTATGTACCCAAAAACTGTACGTCCATCAATAAACCGCCCAAGGAAAGCGTAAATCACTAACAAAATACCGATGACCGCAAATACGTGGGATAACGTTTTTAATGCCTTCATGCTCTTCCCTCCTTTTGTGTGGTATATAAAGCGCCGTCACCTCGACCGATTAAAACGCAAAACCCCGCTCTCTCTCGAAAAACGGGGTTTTGATAGCCAGTCCATATCTCCCTCCGCACAGTTATCGGGAATGGGGCATTATTAAACACCTTTCATAGATGGTACTTCACTATCACAATTTGCATTTGAAATTCAATATGTTTTTGAATATCTCCTTGAGCACCCTGCGAAAAATATCCGATTCCCACCGAGTCCATCATTTTTTATTCTCTTTCACCAGCCGGAAATGCAATATTTCCATGACGTCGGCAATATTCCATGTGGCCTCGTCGGCATCCGAATAGGCAGAGCGCAGGTTCAGGTCGCCGATGCTCCTCAGCATGCGCTTGCTGGCCGGCGCCATGAAGGGCTCAAGCCCTGCCGCCCGTATCGTCTCGCTCAGTTCTTCCATCTCCTCGCTTCGCCTGCCCGCGCGGAAGGGGAGCCGGGGGAAATTGGATTCCATGAACGCGACGACCTCCGGGTAACTCTTGCGGTATCGCTCGACTATCTGATCCATGATACCCAGGGAATAGGCAGTCAGAAGCAACTCAGCGGAAAGCGCGCTGAGTCCCTTTGTGAGGCCTGCGTAGATCATCTTGAAGGCGGATGCCTGTCCCACTCGATCTCCCAGCAGCTCCACCCTGAGTCCGAAATCACTCAGAACCATGAATTCGGAAGCATGGGGGCCGGAGACATAAAAGGTCGTTTTTATCTTCAACTTTGAAGAAGCGCCGATGATGCATCCATCCACGTATCTACCGCCGGCGGCCGACAGGACTTCTCCGATGGCGGTTGACGTCATGGGCGATATGGCATTTAAATCGACATACAGCACGGGTTTCCCCGTTTTGTTTGCGGCCGCGGCAATTGCGGAGGCAACGGAAGGCGCGGCGGAAGGAACCACCACGGAAAAGACAATATCAGAGGCTGCAACCAGTTCTTCCATCGTCGGCAGGTCGGAAACGCCGCTTTTTGCCGCGAGATCACGGGTGCGCTGACTCCTGCCCTGAAGAACGGTAAGCACCCGGAGACCATTTTCTCCCAGCACCCCGGCAATTGCATGCCCCATTTCTCCGGTACTGAGAATTGCCACAGCCTTCGGCCTCATATTGCCTCCAGGTTTCTCCATGCTGTTCCGCCTTCCGGCTTATGGTTGCGCTGCGAGCAGACGCTGGACTCCTTTGATGAACATTTCCACGGCAACTGTGGTGAGCAGCATTCCCATCAGGCGTTCCAGCGCAGTCAGAAGGCGATCTCCGAGGAGACGATGCAGTCTCGATGATGTAAGAACAATAACACCGGTGGCAAACCAAGCCAGCAAAACCGCTGCCAGCCATTCCGGCCAACGGGCGGGCTCACGGGCCATGAGCAGCAGGACGGTTGCTATTGCCGACGGGCCTGCAATGGAGGGGATCGCCAGAGGCACAATGAACGGCTCGGTGATTTTATCGGAGGCGAACACCCGCTCATACCCTCCGAAGATCATGTGTATGGCAATAAGAAAGAGGACAATCCCTCCGGCAATGCTGAGCGACGGTTCCGAGATCTGAAGGAGCTCAATCAGATACTGTCCCCCAAAGAGAAACACAATGAGTACCCCAAGGGCGACAAGCATCTCACGAACGATTACACGATTCTTTCTCTCCTCCGGCAAGCCCTTGAGGAGTATCAGGAAAAGCGGCACATTGCCGAACGGATCCAAAACGAGGAACAAGAGGACTGTCGCGGAAAGGAGAGACATGGATTAACTCCTTTTCAGGGTTACGACCGGCGGGCGCATTTACCGGCATCCCGCTTAGAGGGCTTCAGGAGACGGGGAGTGTTTGCCATCCCCCTTATCCCACCGGTAGAGGCGTAGCGGCGGGATGTTGAAAAATTCTACTTCAACCCTTGCCGGCCCGAGCAACGGGCGCGAAAGGTCATCAACCTGACTGCTCAATTGATATGCCACAAAACGTCCCCCGGGAACGAGAGCCGATGAAATTGCCTTGAGGATTCGCGCGCCGGCGATGTGACTCATCGTGGAAAACGGTATCCCGGAAACCACCACATCGGGGGCCGCCAGGCCGTAGAGAAAAATGGCATTCTGAAGCTCCTGGGCGCTCCCGCGGTGGACTATCAGTCGTTCGTCCTTTATACGCCCAAGCAATGCACAGAAGTGGGGGTTAATCTCCATAATCAGGAGCTTCGCATCCGGCGACATCGCGGCAAGGATCGCCTTCGTCGTACCGCCAGTGCCAGCCCCCAGTTCCACCACTGTCCGGGCACGTCGAATCTCTGCCAGTTCCACGACGCGACGCTCGAGAAAACGCGAGCTGGGAATGATGGAAGCCACCTGGCGAGGATTCTTCAGAAATTCCTGTAGAAAGACAGCGCGATCGCTCTTTTTTGTCTGTGCCCGTTCTTCTCCGTGCATAACGTTCACTCTGCTGAATAAATCATGCGTTTATTTCAGTCTTCGTACGTTATCACCCGTATAATTCCAATTGTCCCACCATTGTCGCCGGTAGTGGGGGAATCGGAAACCGATATAACCTTCTTTATGCCGTTTTTGGCAATGAAATCGTTGACCGCATCGTCAAGGGTCTTGAGTTCCTGCATCGTTTTCATCGGTCGTATTTCCATGCCAAAAGATTTAACTTTAATCGCCATGGGCACCCCCTCTCAGTAAGCATGATCATCTTCAGCGTGCGAATCCGGCCGCAAGTTGCGGGATACGCGAACGCTGCTGAATACGCGGCAGTTCTGGTAACTGAGAAATATTTCTTCGACAAGAATTCGTGTTAGGCAAACTGAGTATATGAAAATGGCGTCAGCGTGTCAAGGAAAGGTAACCACTGAAAAGCAAACTACAAAATAGCGCCGCGCTATCCGCAATCATTGCGTTAACAGAAAATCTATCTCATCGCCCTCGGTCAGAGGCTCCTTGCAGGTAAAATTCTCGCAAACGTAAACGGCCGTCTTTCCATGGACAGGGCCTTTCCCCTGCAAGGACGGAATCAGAAGCGGCATGTCTTTATCCCCCGAATCGCAAAACAGAACAACCGCATTGGGGAGATAGTGACGGAAAACCCTTTTTTTAAATTCCCCAAGAGACGGGGCGGTCTTTTCGCCCGCCAGCACGATCTCCTTAGCCCCGGCGAAATAATAATCAAGGGCACAGAGAAGCTGGCTGAAGGCAGAGGGAGATTCGGCAGCCATTGTGGATGCGTTTTGAAAAACATGTTCCGCCTTGACGCGATACTCATCACGACCGGTTACCACCGCCAGCTTGAGGAGATCCAAGGCCGCCAGAGAGTTGCCGGAAGGCGTGGCGCTGTCATAAAAATCTTTTGTGCGGACAATAAGTTTCTCATGATCCTTTGCGGTAAAAAAGAACGCCCCATTTTCATCATCCCAGAAAAGCTCTATCATCACCGCGGCAAGTTCCGTCGCCTTCTTCAGCCATTTGAAATCAAACGTGGACTGGTAAAGCTCGATGAAGGAATCAATTACACAGGCGTAGTCATCCAGATATCCGTCTAATGGCGCCCGCCCGTCTTTATAGGAATGGAGTAATTTCCCCTCCCGGTAGAGATGCGTCAACATGAAGTCGCCATTCTTCTCCGCAACCAGAAGATAATCGGGACGATCCCACGCCCGTGCCGCTTTCGCAAAAGCCGACAGCATCAGGCCATTCCAACCGGCCAGGGCTTTTTCATCGCGATAGGGTTTCACCCGCGCCTCCCGGGCCATCCTTATTTTCTTCTTTGACTCCCGGATAAACTCCTCCACCTGCTCTGCGGTAGTGCCGACCCGTTTTGCCACCTGTTCATACGTCCTGGAACCGGTAAGTATGTTTCCTCCCTCGAAATTGCCCGGTTGGGTAACTCCATAATACTGACAGAACAACTCACCCTCTTTTTCCCCTAAAATGGATTTTATTTCCTTCTCGGTCCAGACGTAATATTTCCCCTCCGCTCCTTCGCTGTCGGCATCCTGAGTCGAATAAAATTCGCCGTCCTCGCCCGTCATCTCACGGATAACATAATCAAGCGAATCTTCCGCAATCTGCCGGTAAAAGGGATTCTTCGTGATCTGGTAGGCATCAACATAAAGTGAAACGAGCAGGGCGTTGTCGTAGAGCATCTTTTCAAAATGCGGCACCAACCAATGATCGTCCACCGTGTACCGGTGGAACCCTCCCCCCACCTGGTCATAAATTCCCCCTTCGGCCATTTTCCTGAGGGTCAACTCCGTCATTTCCCGGGCGCTCTTATCCTTGGCGCGGTGGGAATATCTGAAAAAAAAGGAAAGGGACATGGCGCTGGGAAATTTTGGCGCGCCGCCGAACCCGCCGTGGCGGTGGTCAAAATTGCGGGACAACTTCCTAAAGGCGCTTTCGAGAATGGCCTCGGAAAAAGCCTCCCCGGATTGTGCCGCACTATTTATTTCACGCAAATTCTGGAGTATCACCCCGGCACTTTGCCGAATCTGCCCGGGATTCTTCCGATAGGCGTCGGATAGGGCGAGCAGCACTCGCTGAAAACCGGGGATCCCCTGACGGTCCTCAGGCGGGAAATACGTGCCGCCGTAAAAGGGAACGCCATCGGGGGTGAGAAATACCGTCATGGGCCAGCCCCCCTGGCCCGTAAGCATTTGTACGCACTGCATATAAATGCCGTCAAGATCCGGCCGCTCTTCCCTATCCACCTTAATGTTGATGTAATGCTCATTCATGATCGCGGCGATTTCCTCATTCTCAAAGGACTCCCTCTCCATAACATGGCACCAGTGGCAGGCTGAATAACCGATGCTCAGCAGAACTGGTTTGTTCTCCTGTTGCGATTTTGTGAAGGCCTCGTCACCCCAGGGAAACCAGTCCACCGGATTATGGGCGTGCTGCAGTAAATAGGGACTGGTCTCTCCGGCAAGACGATTGGTATGCGTATTGGTGCTCATCTATTCCCTCCTTTTGTTAGAGAGAATATATGCAGCCGATCACGTGCGGTCAAGCGCAGTTGCCTCATAATAGAATATTATCGAGAGGGTATGGGGGGAAATCCCGATTCCGCCTTGACACATCCCGATAGAGTATTATATTCATTACGAATCGAAGATTCTCCGCAGCGTGCTCAAGGAGAGCTTCACACAGACACACAGGAAAAACCATGAGTGAAAAAATAATCATGCTGAGGGGCAACGGGGACTTTACCGTAGAACAGTTCCTGGACATCATGGAAGGAAAAAACGAAAAACGTCTGATGCTTTCCCTGGGACTGACGACGGGACCGGGTTGCAATATGGATTGTATCTACTGTTACAACGAAAGCGGACGGACGGAAGCAGGCAGACCCGTGCGGCATCGCATGAAATTCGCGGACTATGAAAAAGCCATCCTGGAGTCATCATCGCTGGGGGCTCAATCGGTGATCCTGGTGGGCGTCGGAGAAACAATGATGGACAAAAACTTTCGGAAACTGATCGAGTTGATCAGTACCGAAGGCATGATACCGCTTATATTCACCAACGGCACGCTGCTCACCAGAGAGACGGCGAACTTCCTGTACAAGCATGGCACGAGCATATACTTGGCGCTGGATAGCACTCGGGAGAACGTGTTCGATAAAATAACAGGCTCAAAAGGGATGCTTCCCGTTGTTCTGCAAGGAGTAGACAACTGTCTGGAAGCAGGTTTCGGAAAAACGACGGTGCGCAACGGACACTCCGTAACGGACTTCGCCGTGAACACGATGCTCATGAAATCGAACATGAATTATCTGGACGAAATTGAAGACTTTTGCCAAGAAAAAGGGTTGTTGTTTACCTGCCGTTTTCCGGAAAAGATCGGCGCCGCATGTTCCTACTGGGAAAGCCATATTGCCGCAACAGTCGAGGAAGAAAACCTTATGCGGAATATAGCGGAGAAGCATTCCGCGGGTGGGGAAGTATTCCGGACGGACAGCGGTTGCCTTTTCTGGATGGCAGGCGTGTTACTGGGCATTGACGGACAGGTAAGGCTTTGCTATTCCGTCAATAACCGCAAGGACATGGGGAATATTAAGCAAGACAGCATGCGCACCATTATCAGAAGAAAACGGGAATTGTATCCTCCGCAAAAGGATTATTTCTGTCCGCTCCACCTGGAAATCTCCGCAAATCCATAAAGGATCCGAATAACGGCAAAAAATATGCAGATACAACTATACAGAAGCCTTGTGCGTCCGCCATGGTTGGCAAAGGGGTCATTCCCCGACAGAAACCCCAATATTTCGTATGTGCTCCATCCCGATGGTAAAAACGCGCACGGCATTCTGATTGACGCCGGCAGCGGCCTGGAAACCTTGTTGCACGATCTCACGGAAAAGCGCTTCTCGCTGGATACCGTGCTGCTGACCCATACGCACCATGACCATGTTTTTTTATTGCCGGAATTGGTAAAAATATCCCCCGGCATAAAAATAGGCGTACATAAATCAGCGCTGGCACATCTTGTGTCTCGAGGATACGATAACCTTCTTCCCCTGGACGAAGGAATGGCGGTTGGAACCGAAGAGATTTCTTTAACGGTGCTCCATGCACCCGGCCATACAACCGACTCCATCTGTTTCTGGGACAGGGAGGGCGGCAATTTTTTCTCCGGCGATGTCATCTTCGGAGGCAACATCGGCTGCAGCGACTACAGCAATGGCGGGAATCGGAACGTTTTTTATCAGACCATCGTCCGCCTGCTGAAACTATTGCCGCCTCATACCAGCATCTACCCCGGACATTACTCGGAAATCCACCAAGCTTCGCCTCCTTATAATCTTGCGGAGGAAGAAAAGGAAAATCCCTATCTGACAAACGCGCTGCAAGGGGAAAGAGGGCTTTTCGACCGGGCACTCAAGATATTTTCAGCGGATTTTGAAATCAATGACTACGTCCCGCTCGACGAAAAGGACATGGACAAAATTGTGACGCTGGAAAAAGAGATATGGATCCCGGAACTGCAGGCAAGCCGTGATACAATCCTCACCAGATTGCGCCATGGACACCGACTGCTGGGCGGTGTCCATGAGGGCGAACTTTCCGGAATGATCGGATGGTGCTATTCGGAATATTCTCTCTCCGAAGGCAGTGAGAAATTCCCCCGTACCTTCGCACAATTTTCCACGTGCGAATCCTGCCGATCGCCGAAAAACAATTCCGCATTCATTTATAATGTCGGCATCGCGCCGTCCGCAAGAGGGAAAGGCATGGGAAGCCGGCTTCTGCAACGGGCATTTGAGGAAATAAGGAACGGAAAAATCTCCGAGGTGTTTCTCGACAGTCGGCTGCCATCATATAACGGGAGCCTGCATCATGCTCACGAAACCGTCCCCCCAAACCACCTGTTCAGGGATGCCATTGACCGGCATTTAAACAAGAACCTGTTCCCCGGCGAGGAGCAGTTTGCCCTTGACCCGGCCATACGCTTTTACCTGAAAAACGGCTTCAAACCATGGCTCATCATGCGGAATTTTATAGAAGACGCACCCAGCGGCAACATGAGGGTAATCTGTTACCTGAACCTGGAAGCGGATGCAGAACCATAAAGCTTAGTACATCATTTCACCAGTTCGGTGTCCTATTGACCGAAGGGAGATATCTTATCACTGTGCATTCTAATGAAGATTTCTCACTTTGTTCGAAATGACAATACTGCATGTGTATTTGTGCAATGATGGACTTAGTTGTCGGTAAGGAAATCAGCCTCGTAGAGGTCTTCTATGGCCTGAATGTGACGGGTCTCATCAACCAGAAGCGTTTCAAATATACCGGCCATCGGCGCTCCTTTGCATCCCTCGGACATCCTTTTATAGAAGTCCACCGCCCCCTTTTCGAGGTGGATCGCATACGTCATGACTTCCCGGACATCAGAATCAGGACGCAGCGCTTTTTTTGCAAGTACATAATCGAGGCCCATCGTGGCAACGGAACGTTTCATTTTCTGTTCATCGCCCATGCGCCCTTCCAGCAGCGCCCGCTCTATGCTATGCTTATGCTCCAGTTCATCAAGCGCGAATCCTCTGAGAATCTTCCGTGCATTCTTGTTTTTTACGATGCGTATCGCTTCCAGGTAATGCCGGAACGACTCTTCCTCCATTTTGATAGCCAGTTCCATGGCTGCCTCAAACGTATAACAGCTTTCCGCTTCGCCCATGTTTTCCTCTCCTCCTGTTTGCCGTGTGCAGACGTCACTGCTAACGAAGTATGCCCCTACTGGATCATCCGGTAAAAAATGACCACGCTTCTTTCCTGCAACGACATGCCCACCGATAGAACCAGAGCAATCACGATCTCCTTCTTCCCATCGTTATCAATATCTTTGAACTGGTAGTCGGCGACGTAACCATTGATCTTCCTCGTCTTCCAGTTTTCCAGCATGCCAAGTCCGTCCCACTCGAGACTGTATATTTCGCTGGCGGTAAACATTCTTGTATTTTTCAAAATACGCCCCGATGCCGATAAATTCTTCACGATGATTATTTCATTTTTCCCGTCTTTGTTGAGATCGTTCGTAAGAATTCTAAGGCCAATGAATGACAGCCTGTCAAGACTATCCTCCGGCGATCCACTCCCTGACATGATGAAAACATTGCTCCCACCAAAGACATCGTCGCTTTTCCAAAGCTTTTCTTTGCTGCCGCCAAAAATATCAAGCTTGGAAAGGGGTTTCGTCGTTTTGTCGTAGACATTGAGATAGTCGGAATCATCGAGGGCGATTACTTTTTCACTGGTTCCCGGTCCGAGTGTATCCAGGGTAAGCCCGTAAACGGAAAGCCCCTCGGGTATGCTCATTCTGCTGCCAGCCTTGTATATGCCGTTATTCCAGATTATCTCATGAATAGGCGTATTAAACACGGTATCTGTCCCCCGTTCCTGTCCCAGCAGGAGGACCATTCCCGCAGAATCGGTAATAACCCTCAGAAACCAAGGCATATTGGCGGCAATCTGCACAAATTTACCCTCTTTGAATTCCAGCACGAAAGAGTTGAGATAATCGCGGTGTATACTGGTAACAATGATCTCTCGGATACCGTTGCCGTTTATATCCGCCACATCGAGTGAAAGATAATTATCTGACAAGTTACCGTGAATAGTCTGCAGAAGCACCAAGTCGCCCCCCTTCTGGGGGTATTGGTAGACCATAACGTTGTAACTGTCGATGGTCACGACTTCATTGACGCCGTCGCCGTTTACATCGCCCACATCCATGCCCCTAAATGTTGTGGCGAACTTCTGGCTCATCCAGAATCCCTTCCTGTCAATGGGCTCGCTGGAATTAATGAAATCAGCATTGATGGGCGCTGAAGTAAAAGTGCCTCTGCGCCTTGATTTCATTCCCGCAATAATTTCTGATTCACGCGAGACCGACGGCGCTTGTGCCTTCACACCGTCGGGAGAAGGAACGGCGGAAGATGCGGAGGGGACTGAACCAAGAATATAGGAATCAATCCGCTGGGCAAAGTCATTTATCTTGGGAATAACCTCATCCATACCCTGGGACTGGACAAAGGCGGTGACTACCGCCTTGTTGGTCTTGATATCAACGAGTTTTCCGTCAATGCTGAGACTGTTCCCTATTTTTGTAATACTGCCCCAGACAATAAAATCCACGTTCATCTTCTTGCCGAACCCATACGCGTCCGCCAGGCTCAATTCCTTGCCCGAAGGAGTTTTCAACACATCAAGGACTGCGTCCTTGGCAGCCACTTCTATCTTGTCGGCAACGGAAATACGGGAAGAAAGCATGTCCCATATGCCACTGCGCACATAGTCAATGTTTTCCGCGCTGTGCACATTAAAAGGAAGAACGGCAATGCTCGTTTTATCCTTGGCCCCCGAAAATTCCTCCAAGGCAAACGTCAAAGAAAGTACAGCTATGACTACGAATAACGCTTTCTTCATATTCTTTTCTCCTCATTGCGGCATATTGCCCTGCGTCGCAGAGCCTTTTAACACGTGATGTTCTCGTAAAAAGGTACTAAGCAGATGGGCATTTTTCAACAGCGTGCTACTCGATATCCCTCCGACCGCTTTGATCCGGGTCTCTCCCGCTTTTTTTCAACCGCATGAGTTTTCTTTTCCACCAGTCCAAAATATCAACATGGAGATATTTTGCCTTTTCGAAAATCGCGGGATAACGTTCTTCCATTCTGCAAAGCAATTTTTGGAAAAAGGGGACATCGGGCGCCAGAATAATTAAGCCTATAAATAAGAAAAGGATGCCCTGCAGGACGGGCAGAAACAAACCTACTATGCCGAGGGCAACAAAGAACCAGCCGATAACATGTCGCGCCACTCTTTTTACCATCCACACACCCTGCATTCGATGAGGCCGTTAGTTTGTATTTATATCATTTACAGACGCCTTTTCCCACTTATGTTTTCACGGCTCCCGTTTTTGGTCGTTCTTACTTATATCAAGATGCTCCCGTTTGCAATTTTTATAAAATGGAAAAGGAGGCAACCTTCTGTTCCTTGTAGCGACTATCTTTTAACCATGCCTTGCAGCAAAGCGTTTTTTGCCGGACGTGAAGCCTTATCGTACGGGAAACAACGGGCATTGCCGAAAAGTCCTTGACTAACGCACCGACTCATAATAGAAGCAACTATGGCATCTGAAAGATGATTTTAAGGAGAAGAGATGATTCCGCGATACTCAAGGGAACGGATGAGCTCCATCTGGAGCCCGGAAAACAGATACCGAAAATGGCTTGACATCGAGCTTCTCGCCTGCGATGCCCTGGGAAAAAAAGGGATTATCCCCGAGAAATCGCTGAAAACCATTAAAACCAAAGCCGATTTTGACGTCTCGCGGATTGAAGAAATAGAGAAAACAACCAAGCATGACGTAATTGCGTTCCTCACATCGGTCAGTGAATTTGTCGGCGAGGACAGCCGCTTCATCCACCTGGGGCTCACCTCTTCCGATATCCTTGATACTTCCCTCGCCGTTTTATTGAGGGAAGCTTCCGATCTCTTGCTTGAAGGAATTGATAATCTACTCGCTGTCCTGAAGAAAAAGGCTCTCGCGAACAAAGACACGCTGATGATCGGCAGATCGCACGGCATCCATGCCGAACCCATCACCTTTGGCCTGAAAATGGCGCTCTGGCACCAGGAGATGCAGAGAAACCGGGAACGCATGGCGCGGGCAAAAGAAACCATCAGTGCGGGAAAAATATCGGGAGCCGTGGGCACCTTTTCTTTTGTTGACCCTGACGTTGAAGAATACGTCTGTGCCCGGCTGGGAATAAAACCGGCGTCAGTGTCTTCCCAAATCGTCCAGAGAGACCGTCACGCCGAGTACTTTTCCACGCTGGCCATTGTCGCTTCTTCCCTCGATAAATTTTCTCAGGAAATCAGACTGCTCCAGAGGACAGAGGTGCGGGAAGCGGAAGAATTTTTCTCTCCCGGTCAGAAGGGATCATCCGCCATGCCGCACAAGAGGAACCCCGTACTGTCCGAAAACATCTCCGGACTGGCCCGCCTGATGAGGTCCTACGCCCTGGCTGCCCTGGAAGACGTAGCGCTCTGGCATGAGCGGGATATCAGCCATTCTTCCGTGGAGCGGGTTATCGCCCCCGACGCCACTATCCTCCTCGATTTCATGCTGAACAGATTCACGGGACTGGTTGACAACTTGATTGTGTATCCTGAAAGAATGCTTGCCAATCTCCATATGACGAACGGCGTCATCTTCTCCCAGCACGTTCTCCTCACGCTTATTGACAAAGGGATCACCCGGGAAAACGCCTATGCCCTGGTACAGAAAAACGCCATGAAATCATGGGAAGAAGGCGTGGAGTTCAAACAGCTGCTTCTCAATGACAGGGAAATAATGGCCCGGCTCAAACCGCAGGACATAGAAGACGTCTTCCAGGTGGGCAATTTTTTAAAGCATGTGGATTTTATCTTTAACCGGGTTTTTGGAAAAGCGTGATGCGCAAATTAATTTTTCTTAGTTCGAGACCAGGGTCGCCTTAAGCGCCACCTACAGAACGAAGGGCTTTAATGAAGCCTACCTCAAGGAATACGCCTGGATATACACCCTGACCCCGGCGGAAAAAGAGAAACGGGAAACGCTGCAGGCGAAATCCACCTCAGAATATCGGGAATTTTTCATTTCTGCTTATCTGCTGCCTGTTAAAACTCGCGTACTACTTCCGTATCCTTCAACCAGTCCCCGTCGTCTTTCTGCGGATAATCAATGTTGTAGTGAAGCCCCCTGCTTTCCTTTCTCATCCGGGCGCACCGGACAATCAACCCGCCTACGGTGGTGATATTCCTTAACTCGATCAGATCCCGCGTGACAATAAAATGCCGATAGTACTCATCAATCTCTCGTGCGATCAGTTCAATGCGCCGATCCGCGCGTTCCAGCCGTTTGTCTGAACGAACAATGCCCACGTAATTCCACATGCATCGTCTGATCTCATCCCAATTATGGGAAACAACGATGGACTCGTCACTCTCCCCGGCGCCACGCGGGTCCCAGGGGGGAATGGCGATCGTGTTCTTCTCTGTTTGTAAAAAAAGCTCCCCCATCCTGATAACCGCGCGGTGGGAGTAGACCAGCGCCTCGAGGAGCGAGTTGCTTGCCAGTCGGTTGGCGCCGTGCAGTCCCGTGCAGGAAACCTCCCCGCAGGCAAACAACCTGCCGATGCTTGTCTCTCCATAATGGTTGACCGCTACGCCCCCGCAGAGATAGTGGGCCGCCGGTACAACGGGAATCGGTTCCTTCGCCATGTCAATGCCGAACTCGAGACATTTTTCATAGATATTGGGAAACCGCCCCCTGATAAAGTCACGGTCTTTCTCCGTAATGTCCAAAAGCACGTATTCATCGCCGGATTTTTTCAGTTCCGTATCAATAGCCTTGGCCACAATGTCCCGTGGGGCAAGGCTTTTCATGGGGTGGTATTTCTCCATGAAGGGCGTCCCGTTCTTGAGCCTCAGGACTGCGCCCTCCCCGCGAACCGCTTCGCTGATCAGAAACGATTTCGCATCCGGGTGATAAAGGCACGTGGGGTGGAACTGCATAAACTCCATGTTGGCAACCCGCGCGCCCGCGCGGTAAGCCATGGCAATGCCGTCACCGGTGGCTATATCCGGGTTCGTGGTGATGAGATACACCTTCCCTGCTCCGCCGGTGCTCAAGATTATGAATCGTGCGCGAAAGGTATGCACTTCGTTGCAATCAACATCCAAGACATAGGCCCCCAGGCAAATGTCCTGAGGCGTCCGTTTCTCACCCAGGACGGCTGATTTGAGGATAAGATCAATGGCAATGTGGTTTTCATACATCTTAATATTCTTGTGCGACCCGCTTTTTTCAAGGAGCGCCCTCTCAACTTCCTTGCCCGTCAGGTCTTTCGCGTGGAGGACTCTTCTCATGGAATGGCCGCCCTCCCAGCCGAGATCGTAGGTGTTCCCCGATGCCGCCCGGGTAAATTCCACGCCCCAGTTCACCAGCTCAATCACCCGGTCCGGCCCCTCCTCAACGACAAACCGCACCACGTCCGGGTGGGAAAGACCCGCCCCACAGGCAAGGGTGTCTTTGATGTGGAATTCATAATTGTCTTTTACGTCCTGGACGGCCGCTATCCCCCCCTGCGCATAATTCGTGTTCGATTCAAATCTTTCCTTCTTGGTAACGACGGCCACCGTTCCCAGCTCAGCCGCCTTAATGGCAAGACTGAGTCCTGCAACGCCGCTTCCCAAAATAAGGAAGTCTGTCTGAATTTCCATAGAATAGTAAAATCCCTTCCGACCTTTCGTTTTACAAACCGGTCATTATTTATGTGCGGGCAACACTATGAAAAAATCTGCCGCCGTTACCCGCATGCGGCATATGCCCGATAGTGGCGATAAAATCAACAGCAAGCGCATTCTCCGCGGCTCACCGCGGAGAGCTTCAAAAGGTTGTTTACAAAAAACGTGCATTTCTATATATACTTTCACGTTATTTGTAAAATAAAAATTACGCGCGGAGCATTACATGTTAGTCTTGGGCATCGAGTCTTCCTGTGACGAAACCGCAGCGGCGGTCGTCCGGAACGGACGCGACGTGCTTTCGAACATCATTGCCTCTCAGATCGACACGCACAGTAAATTTGGGGGAATCGTTCCGGAAATAGCATCACGGAAACACATCGAAGTGATCGTTCCCGTACTGCTTCAGGCCCTCACGGACGCCCACGTCACGATCAATGAAATTGAAGGTATCGCGGTAACGAGCGGCCCGGGGCTGGTGGGATCGCTTCTGGTTGGATTATCGGCGGCTAAGGCCATTGCTTTCTCCCGGGGCATACCCTTTGTCGGGGTCAATCATTTGGAAGGACATGTTTTTTCCGCTTTCCTTGCCGATAAACCTCTCGACTTCCCGTTTGTCGCCTTGGTGGTATCCGGGGGGCATACCCATCTCTATCTTGTTGAGGGTTTCCGTAAATTCACCGTCCTGGGACAAACGAAAGACGATGCAGCCGGTGAAGCCTTCGACAAGGCGGCAAATCTTCTGAACATCGGCTATCCCGGCGGCGTTGCCATAGACCGGCTGGCAAAAAAGGGGGCTGCTGATACGCTGCAATTCCCCCGTGCTATGAAAAACAGCCTCGACTTCAGTTTCAGCGGGCTTAAGACCTCGCTTCTGACCGTACTCAAAAAAAGGGGAAAGCCGTTTGCAGAGAACGAGCTGGCAGACGTTGCCGCCAGTTACCAAGAGGCCATCGTTGATGTCCTGGTGGAAAAAACGCTGCGGGCCGCCAGGCTGTCTTCCGTTTCTTCCGTCGTGGTCTGCGGAGGCGTGGCGGCAAATAGCCGTCTCCGGGAGAGATTTCTCCGGGAAGCCTCCTCTTGCGGCATTGATCTGTTTATCCCGCCACCCATTCTCTGCACCGACAATGCGGCTATGATAGCGGTGGCCGGAAATCACCGTCTGGAGGAAGGGCTCTGCGACCATCTGAATCTAAACGCCGTATCTCGCTGGCCGCTGGATATGCTGGTTTAACCTATGATCTGGAAGCAATACGTGAGGAAATATTACGACCGTTTCCTCAGTCTCAGGGGAGAACCCCGAACGATTGCCATGGGCATGGCAATAGGCGTCTTTGTCGGCGTGACTCCCACGATTCCCCTGCATACGGTTTTGATTGTGCTTGTCGGCATCACGTTCAGACAGAACATCTCCGCAGGCTATCTCGGCTCCTGGCTTATCTCCAATCCCCTTACCATTCCTTTTTTTTATGTCGCCGAATACCGGCTGGGGAAGTACCTGCTGGGAAACCATGCGCCCCTCACCGTCATTACCGACTATTCCCTTTTTCATCTCCTCCAGTATGGATGGGGAGTGGCTGCCCCCCTGCTGGCGGGAGGCATTGTCATTGCTCCGTTCTTTGCCGTGCCCGCCTACTTTATTACCCGCCGCCTCCTTATCGCCGTCAGGAATAAAAAAACCCCATGACTACACCCAGAAAAATCCTGAGAGAGTACGGCATCAGGCCTTTGAAACGGCTGGGACAGTCATTCCTTGAAGATAGGAACGTGATGAACAAAATCATCCGCGCCGCCGAGATACAGGAAAATGATACGATTGTCGAGATCGGGGCGGGACTGGGAATCATGACCGAGCTGGCGGCAAAAACCGCCCGCAGGGTCATCGCCCTGGATGTGGATCCCTTCATGGTTACCATTCTGAGGGAAAAAGTCGGAAAATACCCCAATGTGGAGATTCTCCATGCCGATGTGCTTAAGTATGATTTTTCTCTTCCCTGCTCCGCATACGGATCGGAAAAGATAAAGATCCTGGGGAACATCCCCTATAACATCTCATCGCAGATACTGTTCCGCCTGCTCGCATTCAGGCATTGCATATCCTCAGCCATCCTGCTCGTGCAAAAGGAAGTGGCGGACCGCTTAACCGCGGCAGCGGGGACAAAGGAGTACGGCATCCCCTCGGTGGTGATTTCCCTGTACGCCCGGATTTCCCGCGAATTTAACGTCCCCTCCTGCTGCTTTTATCCCGAACCGAAGGTAAGCTCCACGGTTTTGAAGGTGACATTCCGTGACAAACCCCTGATTGACCTTCGTGACGAAGACCTTTTCCTCCGCGTGGTAAAGATTGCCTTTTCCAAGCGGAGAAAAACCATTCTCAATGCCTTCCGCCACGCAGACTTGCCCGAATACGGGGAAAACGACCTGATATCATCATTTGCGGCTGCCGGCATTGACGGGGGAAGAAGGGGCGAAACACTCTCTCCGGAAGAGTTTGGAATATTGAGCAACGTGCTCTCTTCAAAACGAGAAGCCAACCCCCTTGCCGACCGCTAAAACCACGTTTATGAAACATCCTTTCCCGGCGAACGCTCCCTCACGCCCCTCGCGAATCCTGAAAAAACAGCGGATTTAAAATTGATATTTTCCGGAGAATATTGTACATCTTGGCCATGGAACGGATGAAAACGAAATATCCTAATATTTATAAAGGGATGGCCTTAATAGCCGATCCCATTTATCAGTACGCTTCCTTTACCGTGCCTGTGGAGGACGCCCCGACGGAAAAGACGGAGAAAGACCTGATAGATTCGCCGTGGTTGCAACGGTTGCGCAGGATTTACCAGCTGCAGAGCGCCCGCTGGGTCTACCCGGCTGCCGAACATAGTAGATTCCAACACTCCCTGGGCACCATGCACGTGGCCGGGGAATTCGGACGGTATCTCTATCCGAGCCTGCGCGAAGTATGCAAAGACGTCCCTTCACTGAACTACGTGGAAGAACTCCTTCGGGTGGCGGGTCTCTTGCACGATGTGGGACATGGTCCTTACGGACATTTCTTCGATGACCACTTCCTCGCCGGATACGGTCTTACCCATGAGATGCTGGGGGAGCGAATAATAACAACGAAGCTGGGGAAAATTATCAGATGCATTGAGAGAAGTCCTACCGGCCGTTTCGAGCACGGGGAACGGCTTGATCCCGCCCAAGTCGCATTTTTGATAAAAATGCCCTCCCTCCATGATCGGACACGGCCCAGATGGCTCCAGCTCCTGCGGCATCTTTTTTCCGGCATTTATACGGTGGACAATCTCGACTATGTGCAGCGCGATGCCTACATGACGGGGTTTTCCCTCGATATCGTGGATCTGGCGCGGCTCCGCTACTATACCTTCTTCACGGAAAAAGGTCTGACCCTCCATCAGGCGGGCATTTCCGCCCTGAACCGCTTTTTGAACGCACGGTTGAATCTCTACACCAATGTCTATTTCCACCGGACGACCAGGGCCTTGGACCTGCACCTGCAGGAGATATTTCGGGAAACCCTGGATATCCTCTTCCCCCGCAATCCCGCCCAAGCGCTGGACCAATACCTCCGCTGCGACGAATGGCACCTTTGCAGAGAGGTACAGGACTGGCTTACCGTCAAGGATAAGAGAAAAAAAAGGCTGGGACGGGAATGGGAAAAGCTGCACAGGCGGGAGGTAAAATGGAAAATGTCCTTCTCCGACGAGCTCTCTATTGAACAGTTGCAGAAGGGAACCACTTTTTCCGGATCCGGTGATTATGAAAAGCGGATCAGAGAGCGCCTGCCCGGAAAATTGAAAAAAATCCCCTTCCGCGTGGACCTTGCCACCCAGGACCCGCGTCCCATCAACCCCATGGCGGATACGGGAAAACTGGTCAATATCTATAATCCCTCTACCGGGGTCACCTCTCCCGAGCCACTGCGCGGAATCTATCGCTTTATCCCGGCGCGGGTGGTGCATTTTCGGGTCTTCTCCTTGAGCCACGACCACGATGAGGAACTGTCTGCGGCAGCGGAAAAGGCCCTGGGCGACGTTGCCGACACGTCGAAAACGAACCTATGAATGTTGAGGAAACCACCGACATCACCCTGTTCGTACGGAAATCCGACGAAGAAACCGCCCGCTGGAACCGGCAGCGGATCATTGACACCCTTATCCGCGAGACCGGCATTGACAACGACACCGCCGAAACTATCAGCCGGGAGGTGGAGAAACAGATAGTGGCCTCCGGCATCGGCCTCCTAACCACATACCTCATCAGGGAACTGGTGGATGCAAAGCTTGTGGAAAGAGGCCTGGAACAGGCGAGAAAAATGCATGCCCGGTTGGGCTTTTCGCTCCATGACGCACGACAGCTGATCCTGCGCCAGAACAAGGAAAATGCCAATGTGCCCCATTCCCCGGAAGGCACAAACCTGATTTTGGCCGAAGGCATCAAGCGGGAATATGCCCTCCATGACGTCTTTTCCCGCGATGTCGCCGACGCACACGCGGCGGGAGACATCCACTTGCATGCGCTCGGATATATAGACAGGCCCTATAGTTCCTGCCACTCCCTGGAATATGTCAAGAAGTTCGGCCTGAATCTGACCCACTCGCTGACGGTCGCCAAACCTGCCCGTCATGCGGAGGTCCTCCTCGCGCATATGGTTCGATTCGGCGCCATGCTGCAGGGCCATTTTGCCGGTGTGATCGGATGGAATGCGGTAAACCTCTTCTTCGCCCCCTATCTTGCGGGAATGGTAGACGGCGACGTAAAACAGCTGGCACAGATGCTCGTATACGAATTTTCCCAACTCACGTCAGCCAGGGGCGGTCAGGCGATATTCACCGATATCCATATCTATTGGGATGTCCCGGAACATTTTGCCGATGTCCCGGCGATCGGACCGGGAGGTGAACCGACGGGCAGACCCTACCGGGATTACCAGGCCGAGGCGCAGAAATTTGCCTGGGCCCTGTTTGAAGTCTTCAAGGACGGAGACGCCACCGGCAAGCCCTTTCTCTTTCCCCGTCCGCTTGTTCATATTACGGAACAGTTTTTCCGTACGCCGGGTCATGAGGATTTTCTCAAGCACATTTGCGACGTGGCCGGTGACAAAGGAAATACGTGCTTCATCTTTGACCGGGACGGCGTGGTCAAAACATCCTGCGGCTCCCTGAACATCAATGAAGAAGGGCCGGACCGGGAAGACGCCAGAACCCCCTGGAAAATGAGGTGCACCGCCATACAGAATGTGACAATCAACCTGCCGCGACTGGGCTATAAAACGGGAGGGGATGACCGGAAACTCTTCTCCGCCATAGCGGAATTCATGGACCTGGCGGTCAAGGCCCATCTCCAGAAAAAAACCTTCATCGAAAAGCTTCTTTCCTACGGCGACCAGGGCCCTCTGGCCATGCTCGGCATGGACCGGGACGGCATGCCCTACCTGAGAATGGATCGGGCGATTTATCTCATCGGCATGGTGGGACTCAACGAACTTGTCCGCATCCACCGGGGAAAGCAGTTGCACGACTCGCCCGATGCACTTGCCTTCGGACAGGAAGTGATCTCCCGCATGAAGGCGGAAGCGGACAGGCTCAGCAATGAACACGGGCAGCGTTTTGCCCTTGAGCAATCCCCCGCCGAAACGACTGCGTACCGGTTCGCCCGCCTTGATCTGAAATACTATTCGCCCGAGGCGGGCCATTTCATCAACGGCTCACTGGCGAACGGAGAGGTTTATTACACCAATTCCACCCACCTGAACGTAGCGGCGTCCGTAACGCCGATGGAACGGGTCAAAACGGAAGGTCTTTTTCACTCGCTGATCAACGGGGGAAACATCAGTCATGTCTGGCTTGGGGATAACTGCCCCTCACCGGAGAGCATGGCTCAATTCATCGTTGCGGTTTTTCGCGAAACGGAAAACAACCAGGTCGTTTTCTCTCCCTCCTTCACGACCTGCAATGCCTGCGGCAAGACATCACGGGGCATTTGGAAAGATTGCCCTTTCTGCCAAGCAACGGATGTGGAAGGTATTGCCAGAATCTCCCAGTATTTCAGCAGGGTTTCCGGATGGAACATGGGGAAGATTGCCGAACTGAGGGACAGGAAACTGAACGACCGTCTCCTGGAGAAGTAGCCGCCACGGCGGGGGGACATCATCCCCCCGGCAACCGGTTTGAAGCTCCCCGGCCCCCTATTTTCCCTACAATAAAAAAACTTGCCTTTCCCGCAAGAATCATTTATGGTCTCCCATACTTCGATGTGGATGTGCAGCACGGGTGCGTAGTCCCCTAATTACTAAAAAGTAAACCGCACAGGCCTCAGTAAGAGGGAGTACGGTTTTTTTTTGCACAGAAAGACGGCCGACAAGATTGTTCGGCATATTATAAAACGTTCCCTTACGGGAGCCCAAAAAAAGGAGAAGTAGAAAATGGCAGAAGGAACAGTGAAGTGGTTCAACGATTCAAAGGGGTTCGGCTTTATCGCGCAGGACGGTGGCAAGGACGTGTTCGTGCATCATTCAGCAATTCAGGCAGAAGGTTTCAAATCTCTCGCCGAGGGTGATCGGGTAAGCTTCGATGTCGTGAGCGGCCCCAAAGGTCCGGCTGCGGAAAATGTTCGCAAGATCTAAGACCTGAGCTTCATTTTACGTTAAAAAGCCCCCCGGCGATGGGGGGCTTTTTTTATAGGGAATCCGACAAAACACCGGGATGATTTCTGAAACCGGCTATAAAAAAGGCTGAAAAAGAAAGTAATGTTTTTTCCGTCAGTCTCGCTATATATACGTCAGTCCCAACAGCGGAGGAATGATTACGGTGAAACTAATTTTGGTAAGGCACGGCGAAACCGACTGGAACCATGAGAAAAAAATTCAGGGTGTCAGCGACATCGGACTGAACGAACGAGGAATCGACCAGGCGAAAAGGCTCGCTCTTTCCCTCAGGGATGAAAAGATTGAAGCCATTGTCACCAGTCCCCTGAAGCGCGCGTATGATACGGCGCTTGCCATCAGCCGGTTCCATAACGCGGAAATACGCGTGGAAGATGATCTCCATGAGCTCAATACGGGGGATCTGGAAGGATTGACATTTTCCGAGGTCCTGGCACGGTATCCCTCCTTTATCAAGGAGTGGAGAACAGACCGTTCTTCTCCCATCCTCCCGAACGGCGAATCGCTGGTCGAACTCCAGAATCGCGTCTGGGCGGTCATCAGGAGGATAATCAACGACACAAAAAATACCGTGATTGTATCACACCATTTTGCCCTTGCCGCAATCCTGTGCAGGATACAGAATCTGGACATCTCCCAGGTCACGCGCTTGCGGGTAGGCGTGGCGTCAAAGACCGTGGTGAACATAGAAAACGGGAACGCTGTCGTGTCGTCCTTCAATCAGACGGACCACCTGAAGGACATTTAACAGCCATTGCCTTACCTACCTATTATCGAAGGCTGTAATTTTTCGCCAGGTAATCAATGATGATCTTTGCGTCGCTGTCCGTGATGCCTGCCCCATTCGCGTTTTTCATGCGCATAACCGTATTTTTCCATTCATTGGCAGTCTTCAGTTTCTTTGTCGCCCTATCCTTGGAATGGCACACGTTGCATTTTTGTTCAAAGAGCGCCTTCCCGTCTCCCCCCGTTGTTCCCTCAGCGCCATAGGCGAATACGCCGGAGAGGACCAGAAACAACGCCGCGCAGAAACAGAAGCTAAACACCTTCATATGATTTTCCTCCTTCACTTGATGTTAGCAAGAAAATGATCATTTAGAGGGCCGCCATAATTGTCCGGAGCCCCACAAGAACAAGCGCAACGGCAAACCCCCGCATCACCCATGCCCCTTGAATACGGGAAGAAATCCCCGCCCCCAGAGGCGCCCCGAAAATGACGCCCACGGCGAGAGGAATCGCTATTCCCATATCCTGCCTGAATGCCCCCAATGCGGCATGGACGACAACGCCGGTGCAGGCCGTTACCGCCAAAATGAGCATGGAGGTTGCCGTGGCAATATGAACGGGAAAATTCAAAATATGTATGAGAGCGGGCACGTGGATAATGCCGCCGCCAACGCCCAGCAAGCTGGAGAAATAGCCGATGCAAAGGCTTAAACCCACGCCGGTCGCCCGGTTATACCGGAACGAATGCACGACACCGTCCGCCCCGACAATATTTCTGGTAACGCCGAACGGAACAGCGCCCTCCGTCGGTTTTCTGATCTTTTCAGGCCTGACCAGCAAAAAAAGCGCAACGACGATCATTATCAGGCCGAAGATGGCGTCGAAGATGCGACGGGGTACGTAGGCGGTGCTGTATGCCCCCAAGATCGCGCCCGGAATGGTAGCAACGGCAAAAAGCAGCCCGGATTTGTAGTCAATCCGCCCCTGCCGGGCATAGGCGAGACTCCCCATAAGGGCATTACAGGAAACGACGGCAAGTGAAATGCTGGTGATGTATTCCGGGGTTTTTTCAGGATGGAGAAAAAGCAGAACCGGCACAAGGATAAATCCCCCGCCCACGCCTATGAGCGTCCCATACCCTCCCACAACCATCCCGAGAAATACAAACAGCAGGAAGTGCCACATGAATTCCTTTCACCTCTCTCACGCAAACCATGCTCACACCACACCCCAGGGGGCGCTATTCCCGCGTTTTAACGACCAGGGTTCCTTCATAAAACTCCGACGCCCGCTGCTCCTTCTTGCCGGTGCTTCCCACGATCTTGACCCCTCTCGTCTTTACGCCGATGTCGTCCGCTTCCGTCTTCACCTGGTAGACGCCGCCTTCCTTCTTGAGCTTGATCGCGCCGAGGGGCGAGGTGCTCGCATACAGAACAACCCCCTCCTCGCCGAAGGGAGGCGTCACCTCCAGGTCATACCGGTCATTGCCGGCCGGGATCTCATAGATTACCCCGCCCTGGAAATAGTTCTCCTCCCGGTAGGGATTAGGGAGAAGCTGGAGAAACTCGCCTTTTGAATTCCGATAGAGGACGCGCGCGTAGAAGGGCTTGTTGCCCTTCATGTAAATCTTCATCTTTTCGCCGCTTCGGTATTCCTTTTTTTCCGACGACAGCGTGACGTGAAGAGGAAGTCCGGGATCGTCGGACGCAAATTTGCCGCCGGCAATGTCCTTCATCGCCTTTTCATCGGGGACCACGTCTGCCTTTATGCGCACCCGGAAGCACTCTCCCGCGCGCTCATCCTTCACCCATCGGCTCTCCAGGGTTTCGAGAATCTTGACGGTAGCCAGGGAATAGGCGTTCATCATATCCTCTTCAACCTGGAAATTCTTAACCGTGGTTTCACTCTTCACGTAGGTCGCGGCCTGCGACGCGGCATTTTTTTTCGCCTCCGCCATGGCCGCCTGTTCGGTTTGCTGTCTCGATTTTTCAATCCCCATGCAGGCATATCCTTGCGCCTCGGTGATGGTTGATTGGCCGGAATATGCTTCCGCAGCCGATACCAGGCAGATCAGAACAGAAAGCATGATCCTCAACATTCTTCTCCTCCCGTAAGTGTTCCGATAAGGTTATTGATATGAGAAATGTCATGTCGCGCCAGATAAGCGGCAAGTCCGTCCAGAATGTCGGAAACCGCGCGGGGGTTCACAAAACTGGCCGTTCCAATCTGTATCGCCCTCGCGCCGGCAATCAGGAATTCCAACGCATCGTTCGCATTCATGATGCCGCCTATTCCGATTACGGGCACCTTGACTCGGCGCGCCACCTGCCAGACCATTCGCAGAGCGATCGGTTTTATCGCCGGCCCCGAAAGCCCGCCGGTGACGTTTTTCAGATGGGGAACCCTTCTCTCCACGTCTATGGACATGCCCGTGATGGTATTGATGAGAGACACGGCGTTTGCGCCGGCAGCCTCAACGCTCTCGGCAATAACCGCGACGTCCGTAACATTCGGGGTAAGCTTCACAATGACGGGGAGGTCCACGGCGCCCTTGACCTTCCTCGTCACCTCCGCAGCCATGTCGGGATCGGCGCCGAACGCGATGCCGCCCTTCTTGACATTGGGACAGGAAATGTTCACCTCGAGGGCGTGCACCCCCTTTGCCCGGTTCAGGATTTCCGCTACTTTTTGGTACTCATCAAGTGTTTCGCCGAAGATATTGGCGATGACCGGCAGATCGAACTGCCGAAGGAAGGGGAGTTTTTCCCTGATAAAATCCCTGACGCCCACATTCTCCAGGCCGATGGCATTCAACATCCCCGATGCGGTTTCCATGATGCGGGGCGGGGGATTGCCCGGTCTCGACTCAAGGGAAAGGCCCTTGACAATAATGGCTCCCAGCCGGTTTAAATCGTTATAGGCGGCATATTCCTCCCCGTAGCCGAATGTCCCGGAAGCCGTCATAACGGGATTTTTCAGAATCAGGCCGCCGATATCCACACCCAGCCGCGGCGTTACCGTCCCTACAGGATTCGTTCTCATGTATCGTTTCTTCCCCCGACCGGCGGCGCATCCCTCAACGCTGCGTCCTGCAAGCGAGAACCGTCTCGTGCGCCTTTCAGCGTTCCCATATCAACTCCCTGAGATCGAAAATCGGCCCGTCCTTGCACACCCGCCTATAGCGGAAGCCGCCGTCCCCCGCCTTGACGGCGACGGCACAACCGAGACAGGCGCCCAATCCACAGGCCATGCGTTCCTCCATGGATATCTGGCAGGCAACGGTGTGCTTCTCAAGCAGTTCCGCCATGCGCTTGAGCATGGCCGAGGGCCCGCAGGCACAGATTACCGAATCACGACTGTCAAGCAAATTGAAATCTTTTTCGAGAAGGTCCGTCACCAGGCCATGGTGGCCGCAGCTGCCGTCATCGGTACATATCCTGACATCGGAGCAGGATGCCTCCAACCTGTCCAACCCGACAAGGGCGTCCGCGCTCCCGGCGCCTACATAACAGGTGATCCTCGGACGTGCGTCGGCCCGATCTCCCCTGCAGTGTGACGCGAGAAAGGAAAGCGGGGCAACGCCCACCCCGCCGGCGACAAGAATGACGTTTTTCACTCCGGGAGAAATTTCAAATCGCCCCCCCAGGGGGCCCAGCACCTCCACGTCCCCGCCGTCCGGAAGACCGGAGAAAAGAAGCGTCCCCGTGCCCGCCACCTTATAGAGCACCTCAAGGGTTGCCCCCTTTTCCCCGCGTTTAAACGCATAAACACTGAGCGGCCTTCCCAGAAGCGGGGCTTGGACGCCCTTCGCTCTGAGCATAACAAACTGGCCGGGGAGAGGCGTATCGCACGCGGCGGGCAACCCGAGGGACATGATAAAATACCCCTCCGCCACACGCCTGTTTTCCATGACCCTGCACGACACAGCCGACCGGTACGGCTCTCCACAGGGCATGCGCTCGCTGCCGGATTTACCCATGATTCTTACCCCTGTCCTGTTCTCCCACATCGGCCCACATGATCAGGGCATCCTCCCCCGTATCGGAATAATAAAGAGGCCTTACACCTTTTACCACAAAACCGAATTTTTCGTATAATTTTATGGCGGCCTTGTTTGCGGGTCGCACCTCGAGGGTGGCTTGCGTGACTCCCTCCGCATGCGAGTGATCGAACATGGCCTTCATGAGTTCCCAGCCGATGCCGCGGCTGCGTAAATCGGACCTCACGGCAAAGTTATGGAGATGAGCCTCGCCGGCAACAAGCAGGTAGATAATATACCCGGCCACACCTTTGTCGAGTTCGCCGCCTAATTTTGCCACCAGGCTCCGGGAATACGAGGAATTGATCTCCTGGATAAACATGTTCTGCGACCAGGGCGCGGGAAAGGATTCCTTCTCGATTGCCAACACCTGCACGAGGTCGTCCACCGACATCTCCACGACATGAACGACCGGCGTTTTCCTTTTCTTATTTGCCATGAACGAATTCCAGAATAACCGCGATGGTAAGAAATGAGGCAATAAAAATTGGGATCGTACCCCGCAGGTTGATCGTGTTGATCGCCACCGCCACGCCGAGGAGGGGAAGGAGACAGTAGGTGATATCCAATGCCTTCACTACGGGCAGCGGCAGATGGGGAAACGCTGTTGTCAGCACATACGTGCCGGCCAGAACGGAAATGAATAACAGGGACGACGTCAGGGAAAAATGTTTCACCAGTCCCTTGATGTGCGTGCGCGATAAGGCGGCGATATTCGCCCTTTTTGCATCCTCGATGCCCTCCAGGAGCAGCGCATCATTGGAGGAAATGATAAAGGCATCCATTTTCCGCCCCAGATACCCGACGGGGAGAAAGAAAAGAACGGACAAGGCGATAAGTTCGCGCGATACGGCGCCCAGTTGCTGTCCGGCAATGATGGATGATGAGGCCGCGAGAATGGCGACCACGGAATCGTTGGGTGGGAGGCATGTCCCTACGGGGAGTCGGTCAATCCAGAAGAGTTCAATGAATGCGCCGGTAATAAGGCCTGTATAGGGATCACTCAGGATGAATCCCATAAGCGGTCCTGCCACGATGGGCCGGGAAATCATGGCCTGAACAAACACCCGATCAAGACAGATGATCCCGCCCGCAACAGATACAAGCAATGATTGCAGGAACATGGAATTACCCAAGTTGCCGGAGGCTTCAGTTCGCGACTTTTTTTATGATATCCATAATATTGACGGCCGTTTCTCTCGGAACGCGTCTCATTTCGATATGCACACCAGCTAAGTTCAAAAGGGTCAGCAGGTCGTCAATATCATTTTTGCCCAAAACGACGGAAGGGGAACAGGATTGTCCGCACTCATCGCCAGATTCCACGTTGCCGATATTGAGGCGGTTAAATTTGAAGCCCAGCTTGTACGCTCTCAGGACATCCGCGATGGTGCCGAAAAGAACAATGGCTTTCTGTCCGTTGACGGCATAGTCAGCGTAATTGCGGGCAAATTCCTCAACGCTGATGATGATAACATCCACGCTGTCGGGAACGGCCATCCTGATAACCGACTCATGGAAGAAATCACCGGCCACACGGTCGTCCACAACCACAATCCGCGACGCCCCGGTGAAGGGAAGCCACGCCTCCAGTATCTGGCCGTGTATAAGTCTGTTGTCAACCCTGACGAGCGCTATATCCATCGTAATTCTCTCTACGGGTTACCCGGCAACCTTCTTCTGCAGAATCTCACTGGCAAGGTATATGTTCTTCATGCCGTAATCACGGACAGTCTGCGCCAGCTCTTTCAGGCTTGTGCCTTCCCGCATCTCGGTCACTTTCAGTATCATGGGGAGGTTCACACCGGTGACCACCTCCACTTTGCCTTCTTTCAAGAAGGAGAGGGAGATGTTCGAGGGGGTGCCGCCGAAAAGGTCGGTCAAAATCAATACGCCCTGGCCATTATCAAGCTTCTTGACGGCGGTGCTGATCTCTTTCTTAATGTCTTCCATTCCCTTGACCTGGTCCACGGAAACGCAGACCACACCCTTGATACTGCCTTTAATGAGCTCGGCAGCCTTCAAAAACTCGCATCCCAGGTTCCCATGGGTGGTGACCAGCACACCAATCATTCTGCACCTCCGTATGGCCGCTTTTGTGGGTGAAGGCTAAGGGATTTGCCCTCAATTGTCAAGGTTTTATCAAGGGGGGTGTTTTGATCAAAAAAAGACGGTGAAAAATTACCTAACCTATTGTATTTACTTCAGCAAATTTCATTACCGGCGGCAGGGTCGTGAAATGCGCCGCCGATCAGGTCGCGGCGGCAATTTTGCGGATATTCCCACATACCGTTTCGGCAACCTCACGCGTGTCTGCCTTGCCGCCGAGGTCGGGGGTAGAGATGCCTGCCCTCAGCGCGGTCTTTACGGCCTCCATAACAAGATCGCCCACTTCGGGGAATCCGAGGTGCTCAAGCATCATCGCCCCGCACCAGATCTGTCCCAGGGGGTTGGCAATGCCCTTCCCGGCGATATCGGGGGCCGAACCATGCACCGGTTCGAACATGGACGGATAGGCCCCTTCGGGATTGAGGTTGGCGGAAGGGGCGATGCCGATGCTCCCGGCAATGGCCGCGCCCAGGTCGGTCAGGATATCGCCGAAGAGGTTGCTTCCCACGACGACGCCGAACTGTCCGGGATTGGTCACGAAACGGGCGCACAGGGCGTCAATGTGAAACTGATCGGCTTCTATCTGCGGATATTCCCGCGCGATCGCGGCAAATATCTCATCCCAGAACGGCATCGTGTAGCTGATCCCGTTCGACTTCGTGGCCGACGTGACCCGCTTCTTTCCCGTCTTTACGGCCAGCTCAAAGGCATACCGAATTACCCGCTCCACCCCGCGCCGGGTAAAAACCGCGTTCTGCACCACGACCTCCTCCGGCGTCCCCGGAAACATCCGGCCGCCCATGTTCGAGTACTCTCCCTCGTTGTTTTCGCGCACCACGAGAAAATCAATATCTGCCCGCGTCCGGCCGGCAAGGGGTGTTTTCACGCCGGGCAGCAGGTGGACCGGACGGAGATTGATGTACTGCTGGAACGACCTCCGGATGGGAAGAAGGAGCCCCCAGAGCGAGATATGATCGGGGACGCCGGGATAACCGACGGCGCCGAGAAAGATGGCATCGTAGTCCCTCAGGACGGCCAGGCCGTCTTCCGGCATCATCCGTCCATGCTTCAGGTAATACTCGCAGCTCCAGGGAAGAACCTCATAGTTGAAACGAAACCCGCCGTGCACGGCAGCTGCCGTGTCCAAGACCCGCTGCCCCGCCGGAACGACTTCCTTGCCGATGCCGTCCCCGGGGATAACCGCCAGTTTAAATTCTCTCAACGGTCCCTCCCCCGTATCAGTTCAGTTAGACGCTTGTCGAACGACCCCGCCAGGTCATCGTGCAGGCTCTTCCCGTGGGCATCCATGGTGACGATCCCCGGAAATTGATGAAACCGTATCTTCCAGAAGGCTTCCGGCAGGCCGAATTCCTCCGCCATGAACACCTCTATAACATCGGAAACGGAGGCCGCGTCGTAAACGCCCGCCCCGCCGATTGCGTGGAGATAGACCGCCCCGTACTTTTTGCAGGCCGCAAGCGTGCGCGCCCCCATGCCGCCCTTGCCGATCACGACCCGGACGCCGAATGCGGCAATCACCTTGTCCTGGTATATCTCGTCACGGATACTGGTCGTGGGTCCTGCGGATACGAAACTCCATGTTCCCCCTTCCGCGCGCACAATGGGGCCGCTGTGGTAGATGGCCCCGCCCCGGAGGATGGACTCAAGTTCCTCGTATATTTTCTTGTCCGCGGGCGGCAGAGGCCGGGGGCCTTCGATGAGCGTTTCCACCAGGTACTTGTGGGCGGCGTCCCGTCCCGTGACGGCGATGCCGGAGAGGACCACCCGATCACCGGCGTGAAGCGAGCGGATTTGTTCCTCCGATAGGGGTGTGGCAAGTTCGATCATATAACACCTCAGCACGTCACGCGGTACGTCCCGTCCGGCTCGATTCTCATGGCGCGTCGGCGGTGCTCCCAGCACATATAAGTAATGGTCACGAAGTAACAGGCGGGCACGCGATGGAGGGCGCCGATTTTTACGCCCAAGAGGGTGGTGTTGCCGCCCAGACCGAGCGGGCCGATGCCCAGGCTGTTTCCCTCTTCCAGCAGACGGTTTTCCAGCGTTGCCAGCAGGGGATCGGGATTGACGTCGGCAAGACGGCGCAGAAGCTGGCGTTTTGATTCCGCGTAACCGGAGCCGCGATCGCCGCCGATGCAGATCCCCAGGATGCCCGGCGGGCACCCCTTCCCCTCGGCCCGGCGCAGGGCATCGAGCACGACGATGCGCACCCCTTCCAGGTCGCGCCCCGCGTTTAACGCATCGCAGGGGAGGCTGTACTGGCTGCCCACATTTTCGCTTCCCCCGCCTTTCAGCATCAGCAAAACCTCAAGAGCTGGGTCGTCCCACTCCGTAAAATATATCGGGGGGAACCCCTGACCCACGTTGTTGCCGCTGTTCTTCCCCGAAACGGCATCAACAGCATTCGGCCTTAAATACTGCCCTGCGGTAGCCCGTACCAGCGCTTCCTCGCAAAGTCCTTTTAAAAAACGCCGGCTCAGGTGCGGGGGATGGGAGATATAGAAGGCGGGCGCTCCCGTATCCTGGCACAGGGGCACACGCCGTTCCCTCGCCATTTCGATATTCTTGAGAAATGCGGAAAGAATAAACTCTGCATTGGAGCCGGCCGCTTCCTTCTGCCTACCGGCAACGAGCGCCGCTTTCACATCTTCGGGCAGCTCCGTCGCTGTCAGCCGCACCAGTTCAAAAAGCGCCCCGGCAATGATTTTTTCATCCATCTCTTTATCTCTCTGCAATGATGTCCGCAAACCTACCATGAGCCCCTTTTGAGACGCAACAAAAATCGGCTCTGCCAAAACAGAACACGGATGAAACCGGAGTGCAGGCGAAAGATCAACGCTTGACAGATATCCGAGGCACAGTCTATAGAGTGGCCGGCGATGAGCGCCTTTTCCCGCTCCGGGAAGCGTAACGGCAAACCCCTATGACGACGAAAAAAACACTATCCTGTCCGCGCTGCGGCGAGGAACTGAAGTCTTACCGAAACCCCCTCCCCACCGCAGATGTCATCATCGAACTCGCAGGGAAAGGCATCGTCCTTATCATGCGGAAGAATGAGCCGCGGGGGTGGGCCATTCCCGGCGGCTTCGTTGACTACGGCGAATCGCTTGAAGATGCGGCGATACGGGAGGCAAAAGAGGAAACGGGGCTGGATGTTGCCCTTACCGGGCAGCTCCATACCTATTCGAAGCCGGAGCGGGACCCCCGCCACCATACGATTACGACCGTTTATACGGCAACCGCTTCCGGAACTCCCGTGGCCGCCGACGATGCCGCGGCAATCGGCATATTCACGGAATCAAACCTGCCCTCCCCCCTGATGTTCGACCATGCGGAAATCCTGGCGGATTACTTTCGCCTCAAAAAGGCGCCGGGGAACCGTTTCTAATTGAAGCTGCAGGGGCTTTTCCCAAAAGCGAAGCCGGGCTCTATGCACTGCCTTTCCGCGACATCCCGAAAAAGAACCATCCCAGAGCGATAGCCTGTAACACCGTCGTGACGCCGAATGCAACCGCGTAACCTTCCGGCGCATAACTTCCTCCCCCGGCAGGATAGCGGTTGATAACGACGCCCATGCCCCATTGCACCAGAAAGGCGGTGACGAACACCAGCAGGTTGAGCGCCGTGATGGCCCGGCCGGCCATGGACACCGGAAAGGCATGAGAGAGAATCGCAAAGTTCACGGTCCCCGCAGTGCCGAGAAATCCGACCAAAAACCAGACAAGCGGCTGCATTCCCGTGTATCCCAGAACCAGGGAAGCATGAACCAGGAGGGCGACTCCGATGCCGGTCCCCACGACGTAACTGGGCGCCACACCGGCGCGCTCGAGGCGGGAGGCCAGGTTGCCCATAATCATGTGACCCGCCGCCATGGCGATGGCCGCAACGAGGAGATAATTGGCAATCTCATCGCGCCCATGCCCCCCCACGTCGCTCATCCAACCTGCCGCCCATAGACCCTGCAAGGACATGACTGTGGATTGGGAGATCATCGTGAGCGGGGCAATGCGCCAGAACTCGCGGCTTCTTCCGATTTGCCCAAAACCCTTGAACTGTTCCCTGATCGTTGCGTGCGCCGCCGTATCGCGCCGCTCAGGGACCAGGCCGAAGATCAGCGCGCTTGTCATGACAAAGGCAACGGCAAAAAAGGTAAACAGCACATGCCAGTCTACCAGTTGCAGCATCCATTCAACGGGCGCGGTGGAAAAAACGGCGCCGATTCCACCCGCCGAAAGTATCCAGCCGTTCATTGCGGCGAGACGATGACGGGGAAACCAGATGGTATTCGCCTGGATCCCGGCCATCAGGCAAGCGCTGACCCCCATGCCGATAAGACCTCTTCCCAGGATCAACATCGAGGCGCTTCCGCCCCAGGCAAACAACAGCGAACCGGAGGCCGCGACAAGCAAGAGACACCCTTCGACACGGCGCGGCCCGAAGCGATCAAGCAGGACGCCGAGCAGCGGTTGAAACAGGGCAAAGGCGAGAAAATAAACGCTGGTCAGGAGTCCGAGCTCGGAAGCGTCAAGGCTAAACGTCCTCGCCAGGTCGGGCGCGATGACGGCGTTGACGTTCCGGAGGAGATAGGAGAGGAAATAGCCGCAGCCAAAAGGCCCCAGAACCGCGAAAAGCAGGCTGCGCCCTTCCGGCTGCCCGTGCGAATGACAGGCATTGATACCGTTCATGCCGTCCGGGACTTCCCGCGAGCCCGCAGCAAATCCACCAACCCGATCTTTCGGGAACCTTTGTAAACAGTCACTTTCTTCTTGCATACCTAAACGACCTTTGATGAAAACTCCTTGATAAGGCGGCGCGAGTATAGGGAAAGGTCACCTCTGCGTCAAGACAATTTACCCTCTCTTCTTGTTGACACACCTTTTCCTTTCCCCTAAAATCTCCGGGCAGCGGCCCCGAAAGGTGCGCGTCTGATCCGACGGGATAATCGCAACCAGGGTATTGACCAGATGCATAGCAAGATCCGCCCCCATCGCAAGATCACCGGTTATTCAGCCGTTCTCCTGCCCTTCAAGCAAGACGGCAGCGTGGACGGGGATGCCTTCTGCGCCCACGTCGTCCGCACTGCCGACGCCGGGTTGATTCCCGCCGTCAATATGGATACGGGCTATGCCGACCTGATTGAGGAACATATCCGCACGGAGGCGCTGCGCCTCACTGCCGGCGCCCTCTCCGGGCGCCCCTTCACCGCAGGGGCTTTTGTCCGGTCTCGCGTGGAAGACGCCTTCAACCCGTCGCCCTACTATCGCCAAATCGAGCAGATTCTCTCTTTCGGCGGAATACCGACCATCTTCCAGTCCTTCGGTCTCACGGCCCTGCCCTCCGAACAGATCATCTGTGCCTACGCCGATTTCGGGCGTCTTGCCCCGCAGTTCATCGCTTTCGAACTGGGGACAATGTTTGCGCCGTTCGGCAAGATCTACGACCTCGCCACGTATGAAGAGCTGCTGAAGATCCCGCAGTGCATCGGCGCGAAGCATTCCTCCTTGAGCCGCTGGTCCGAGTGGGAACGGCTCGCTGTGCGCGACCGCATCCGGCCTGATTTCAAGGTGTTCACGGGCAACGACCTTGCCATAGACATGGTGATGTACGGCTCTGATTATCTCCTCGGACTTTCGACCTTCGCTCCCGATTATTTTGCCCTGCGGGATCGTTACTGGTTTGAAGGCGATTTGCGTTATTATGAATTGAATGATGTTTTGCAATACCTGGGCTTTTTCGCCTTCCGCGCTCCCGTCCCGGCGTATAAACACACCGCCGCCCAATTCCTGAAACTGCGCGGCTGGATCTCCTGCGACAATACCCATGCCCGCAGCCTCAAGCGCCCTGCCGGTGACATTGATATCTTGCAGAAAATCTTGGAGCAGTTGGAAAGGCTGGGCAAGTAACGGATAATGACCTGGTCGGTGAAGAAACTGCGTTCTCTTCCCCTCTGTTCCCTTGACAAACAGGATCGTTCTTCGTACACTCCCGCGGCGAGAAAGCAATCGCTTATCCATCAATGACGGAGGGCGCGCCGGAATGCGCCAAGTTCACCATGACCGTGACATTTTCATGCTGAGTGACGTCCCGCGGGACCTGGAGGTTTTCAAGAGAAAACCATACTGTAGACTGATGAACTGTTAGGAGGAATGATCAAATGCTAAGGAAAGTGAAACTGGTTCTGTTTGTTGCAGGGTTCTTGAGTGTCTTTGGAATTGGACAGGCGTTGGCTGAATTTAGAGCTGCATGCGGTGTGATCACGAAGATAGACGATAAGAACATTACTTTTACAACCGAACTTGGCGATACGGTAACGTCTCAGGTGGATAGTAAAAGGACAGCGGTTTATCGCGCCGACACTAAGATTGACGGAAAAAAACTAAAGGTGGGAGACAAAATCTGGATTACGTTCCGGCCGAGCAAGAGCAATCGCGCGGCATTGATCAAAACGGAGCCGAACATAGAAAAAGAGCGGGATATCCTTAAAGATAAGCTCGCCCGCGCCATCCGGATCCTTAATATGGAAGGGTTGGTTGCCTTCTCCGGACACATCAGCGCCCGGATTCCGGGAGCCGACACCTTTTTTATCCATCCGTCCGAGACGCCCCGCAGTGACGTCAAACCGTCCGATATGTGCGAGGTAACGATCGAAGGAAAGCAGATTTCCGGACCTTCGGCTGTGCCGAGCGAGACGGAGATACATTCCGCCATCTACCGGGCAAGAAAAGACGTCAACAGCGTACTGCACATACACCCTCACTACATCATCATTCCCAGTCTCGTCGGCAAGGACCTGATAGCCATCAGCGGTCACGGCGCGATTTTTGGCGCAAAGCTTCCGGTCTTCCCCGGTCAGGACAAAATTTCCACGCGCGACGACGCGGAAAAGATGGTGAAGATCATGGGAACGGGCAGAGCTGTCGTCATGAGGGGGCATGGCGCCGCCGTGGCGGAGGGAACGGTTGAAGCGGTTCTGACTGCCGCCATGTACCTGGAAGAGAACAGCAAACTTCTCGTTGATGCGATGGCCGTCGGAACTCCCATTCCGATGACCGCCGCTGAAATCAAGGACGCAGCCGATGATACGTACCAGCCGTCGAGCATCATCAAGGCGTGGGATTACTACATTGAGAAGGGTCAAAAGGCCGGCATCTTCTGGGACAAATAATGAGAGGCGGCGCGCGCCGTTTCCCCTTATTCCCGACTTTTTGAATTCGGCAGCAAGCGCATTTCCCGCAGCCTGCTGCCGAATTCATCGCTTATTCCGTTCATCTATCTTCTTATCGGCAAAACACTAAAAGGAGGGACACAACCATGCCATTAGTTATCATTGAAGCGGATGAGGGAAGAACCATCGAACAAAAGAGGGGGCTTGTCAAGGACGTCACCGAAGCCGTTTGTAAAAATTATAATGTCAAACCGGAATCAGTCAGTATCCACATTCATGAAGGGAAAAAGGAAAACCGGGCAAAAGCCGGCAAACTGGCTATTGACTTAGGGTAGTGTTTTAACAATAAGCTGTCATATCGACAACAAGGAACAGAACCGTCTAAGTATTCGCTCGCATACCCCGCGGCAAGCTGCGGGGTATGCGCTCGCCGTTGAATTCATCCGCGTATTTTCCATTGGACATCTCCATGGATATTCGGTAGTATCCGCGAGGCATTACAACTCCCGTCCACTTTTTGTTTCTGGCCACGCTGTTAGCAGCTGCAGGGGGCACCAGATGACTGAGCAATCCAGGACAAATAAAAAACTGCTCGAAGAGATATCCGTCTTACAGCAGCGAATCCGGGAACTCGAAAAATCAGAATCAGAGCAAAAGCAGGCGGAGGAAGCGTTGCGCGCCAGCGAGGAGCGTTACCGGCGGATCATCGAGGGGATCACGGATTACCAGTATACGGTCCGCATTGAGAACGGTCGCGCGGTGGAGACGAAACATAGTCCGGTCTGCGTAGCCGTAACGGGGTATACGGCAGAGGAGTTTGCAGCCGATCCGTACCTCTGGATTCGCATGGTAGCGCCGGAGGACCGCGACCTGATCATAAAGCGCGTGGAACAAATTCTGAAGGGAAATGATATCCCGCCTATTGAACACCGACTCATACGCAAAGACGGAGAGTTGCGCTGGGTCAGCGACAATATCATTCTGAGCAGGGATGACTCCGGAACCCTCCTGTCATACGACGGCGTGGTCAAGGATATCACCCAACGCAAAAAAATGGAGGCCGAAATCCTTGCCCTTTCAATAACCGATCAGCTCACGGGCCTGCATAACAGAAGGGGGTTTTTATCTCTTGCGGAGCAGCAGCTAAAATTAGCAAACAGGAATAAGCGCGGATTACTGCTTTTTTTTGCGGATGTGGACGGGTTAAAATGGATTAACGATACGTTGGGTCATGAGGAAGGAGACAGAGCGCTCGTTGAAGCGGCAATCACCTTGAGGGAGACCTTCAGAACCTCCGACATCATTGCCCGTCTGGGAGGAGATGAATTTGCCATCCTTTCCGTTGATATAACCGACGCAAATTCTGAAATTTTTACCACCCGGTTGCGGGATTTGATTGACAAACTGAACGCTCAGGAAAACCGGAGATACCGGCTTTCAATCAGCGTCGGTTGCTCGCACTATGATCCTGAAAATCCCTGTTCCATTGACGAACTCATGGTCCGTGCGGACAAATTGATGTATGAGCAGAAACAAAGCAAGAAGGCCCTTCTCCTGCAAACGCCCTCCCCCGCTGCCGGTTCAGCCGTGCAGATTGAACCAAAACAGTAATAACCGGTTTAGGCCACAAGCCTGAATCAACCGGCGGGAACACCGCGTAGAATCGAAGATTCTCCGCAGCAAGCTGCGGAGAGCTTCAATCACTTGGAAACGTTTCATAACAGATCGGAGGATGGTACCTATGAAAATCCTGATGAAGTCCTTGTTGCTTTCCCTTTGCGTAATTCTCTGTGCGGGCATAGCCTCCGCCCAGTCTGCCTTAGTGGACATACCGGTGAACACCGAGAAGACGGTCGCGACGGCCACGGGCCTCACCGGCCTGCCGTCCTCCCTGGGCTCTCCGGCGGACTATTGCGTGATCCTCCGCATCGCGCCCTTGAAACCCGGCATGAAGTACGAAGCCACGCTGACCTACGACGCCGGGACCGATATCGGCTACGCCCACGCCTGGGTGGACGGCAACCCCTTCGAGAAAGACTGGGCCTCTTTTGTGGGCATCGGAACGGGAACGGGGACCCGGGAACTGCGGGACAAGCAGGAAAAGTTCATCTTCTCCATCGACCCGCAGAGCACGGCAAACACCCTGTACCTGGCCCTGCGCTCCAACAAGCCCTTTACCTTCCGCTTCGGGGTAAGCGACCGGCTCTCCGGCGCAACCCCCAACTCCCAGGACCGCTGGGGCTACTACTTCGTACGGGACTTCAACGCCGACCGTACAGCGCCTTTCCTGCTGAAACGCGGACAGAGCGCCGTTGCCGCCTTGACACCGCCGGCGCCCCGGTGGCCGTGGGTGGACATACCGGTGAACACTGAGAAGACGGTCACAACAGCCCAGGGCCTCGCCGGCCTGCCCTCCTCCCTGGGCTCACCGGCGGACTATTGCGCGGTTCTCCGCATCGCGCCCCTCAAACCCGGCATGAAGTACGAGGCCACGCTGACCTACGACGCCGGGACTGACATCGGCTACGCCCATGCCTGGGTGGACGGCAACCCCTTCGAGAAAGACTGGGCCTCTTTTGTGGGCATCGGAACGGGAACGGGGTCCCGGGAGCTGCGGGGCAAACAGGAAAAATTCATCTTCTCCATTGACCCGCAGAGCACGGCAAACACCCTGTACCTAGCCCTGCGCTCCAACAAGCCCTTCACCTTCCGCTTCGGGGTGAGCGACCGGCTCTCCGGCGTAACCCGCAATTCCCAGGACCGCTGGGGCTACTACTTCGTTCAGGACTTCGACGCCAACCGGACCGCGCCCTTCCTGCTGAAACGGTAGGCCGGGGTACCCGACTGATTGATATTATTTCATCAGCCGTATAAAGTGACAACATTTTAAAATGTCATATCGACCAAAGGGAGATATCTTTTAAGCGTAGTGTCTCAGTTATAAAATGTCATATCGACCAAGGGGAGATATCTTTTCTCTGTGGATATATTCGTCAAGATTTCTCGTTTCACTCGAAATGACAGGTTATTTAACGTATCAATAGGACACTGCACCAGAGGGGAATTGTCATGCGGGGGTTTTTGCTTGGTCTCAGCAGTGGAACGGTATGCGCGGCCTATTGCGCGCCTGTCCTGGTTCCGTACCTGCTGGGCGAAGGGAGAGGCGTCCTCAAGAATTTCTCGGCGCTCACACAGTTCCTGCTGGGAAGACTCCTGGGATATCTCTCCTTTGCCGTCTTCGCCTGGGGCATCCACGTCTCCCTTCCTCAGGACATCACCAAGCAGAATCTGCTCATCGGCGCAGCCTACCTCATTCTTGCCGGTCTGCTGATCTATTACAGTTTTTTTAAAGCCGGACGCGCCTGCCCACAGGCAGGGGGTCAGGGAACCGGCCATCGGCTGCGTGACCCCAGGTCCTCATTTTTTCTCTTATCCCTGGGCCTCGTCACCGGGCTGAACCTCTGCCCGCCTTTTCTTCTGGCCGTCGCAACCGCATCACAGCAGGCAACCCTTGCGCAGAGCATCCTGTTCTTTCTTACCTTCTTTATCGGAACATCGGTCTTCCTCATCCCGGCGCCGCTGCTCGGACTGCTACGTGGTTTTCCCCCTCTGCATGTGATCGGGAAAATGGCGGCCGGATTGATCGGCGCTTATTATTTCTTCATAGGAGCCACCATGCTGGCAGGAGGTTTTTATCTGTGATGAAGGAACATCACCCGCAGGAAAATACCGTCGGAGACCGGCAATCACTGGGGAAATCCTTTCTTTTCGCCTTTCCCATGATGCTGCTGACATTCATCATGATGTCGGGCGGAAAAATCCCCGCCGAGCCGCAGAAACTTTTCGTCTTCGCCGTCACGTATCTTTTCTTCAACATCCTCTTCTTCCTGATGATCCATACGGGGAAAACCGACCGCTACCGGGCGACCGCGTTCATCACCTATGCCCTGTTGTTCATCGTCTCATTCATCTCCCATATGTTCGAGGTGCGGGGAAGCATGTCCTTGAGCGAGGAGAAGATCATCCTCTGCGAGGTGCCGTTCTGCCACCTGGTCATCCCGATGACCCTGATTCCCGCCGCCTTCACCAGGACGATCATCTTCCCGGGATCGATTACCGAAGGATATGCCTCGATCGCCAGCATGTTCGCCATCTGGATCGGGGCATCGCTCTCTCTGGGACGCGGCTGGTGCAGCTGGGGGTGCTTCTTCGGCGGGCTCGACGATGCCTTTTCCCGTATCCTGAAAAAGCCCCTCATCAAGAAGATCGATCCCCGGTGGACCTACCTGCCCTGGGCCGTCCTCCTGGCAGCCATGCTGACCGCCGCCGCATTCTTGAGCCCCACCTACTGCTCGTGGATCTGCCCGTTCAAGGCGGTCACGGAATTCCAGGCGGTAACCTCGTTCAAAATCCTGGTGCAGACGATCATCTTCGTTGCGCTCTTCATCGCCCTGGTGATCGTCCTGCCCCTCATGACCAAGCGCCGGACCCAGTGCAGCCTCTTCTGCCCCTTCGGGGCGATGCAGGGACTCACGAACCGGATCAACGCCTTCGCCGTCCGCATCGATCCGGACAAATGCATAAACTGTAAGAAGTGTGTCACGGCGTGCCCCACCTTTTCCATGACGGAGGAGAGCGTCCAGGCGGGGGGCGCCCTCACGTCCTGCATGAAATGCGGAACCTGCGTTGACGTCTGCCCCAAAGGCGCACCCTCGTTTCACGTGCGGGGAACACCGGTTGACGAAAACCGGAACATCAAACGGCTGCTCTTTTTGTACGCCGCGTTCCTCTTTCTGGCTACATTCTCCGCGGGGAACATCCAGGACGGCTTGTCAAGAATCATCCGGTTGATCACCACGGGAAGCATGATTTGATCGGGAGGATCGGGATGAAACATATTCTGAAGATAGCCGGGTATGCCTGGGCCGTGGCCTGCGTAATCGCGGTTTTAGCCACGTTCATGGGGAATGACTATTTCGCTGCCAGGCTCGCCTCCGCCACGGGGGTCACCATCTCGCCCCGGTACTCGGGAGGTGAGATCGTCCGGAGCGTCGATCACGGAGCCTATCGGACGGTGATCCACCGTCCCGTCTTCGATGGACTGATCGGCGAACGGAAAGACGGTTTCATTCAGATCGAATGGCAGCCCGTAACAGCGCTCCCGCCGGTGATCGAGGATGGCATCGACTTTACGGGCGACGGGAAGGCCGATTTCGCGTTCCGGCTCGACACCGCCGCAGGCCAGGGCACGCTCACCCCCGTGAACCCGTCCGTGATCGCCCTGCAAATGCTCCTCAAGGTCAATCAGGGCTGGGTGGCGAGAATCCAGCTCCGGAAGGTTTCCTGAAGACTTGTGGAAAAAATAAATTGACATCGAATACCTTCCCCGTATACCTTCGCGTCAATCAAGCACTGTATAGAAATAAGAACAGATAAAGGAGACTGCTCGTGAGCGTACTGGATGCAATCGGAAACACCCCCCTGGTGGAAATAAAGAATCTCTGGGACTCTGCAAAAACCGGCGTGCGGATCATGGCGAAGCTGGAAGGTTCCAACCCCGGCGGTTCCGTCAAAGATCGCCCCGCATATTTCATGATCAAGGAAGCTATCGCTTCGGGGAAACTGGTCCCGGAGAAAACCATCCTGGAACCCACTTCCGGAAACACCGGGATAGGCATGGCTATGGTGGCGGCCGCGATGGGTTTCAAAATCAAGCTCACCATGCCCACCTGCGTGAGCCAGGAACGCCAGGCCGTTTTACAGGCATTGGGAGCGGAATTGGAACTGACCCCGGGCAGCGAACGTACCGATGGCGCCATCAGACGGGCCCACCACATCATGGATCGTGAAGGCGACCGGTATTTTATGCCTAACCAGTTCGATAATCCCCAGAACTATCTTTCGCACTACCATACGACCGGGCCTGAGATCCTTGAGCAGACTGCCGGCGAAATCGATGTCTTCGTCGCCGGCATGGGAACCACCGGCACCCTGATGGGTTGTTCAATGTTTCTCAAGGAAAAGAAACCCTCGGTAAAGATTATCGGCATCGAACCGACGCTCAATCATCGCCTTCAAGGACTCAAGAATATGCAGGAGGCGATCGTCCCGAAAATTTATGACACCGGGCGGTTGGATAAGATCATCAGCTGTACGGATGATGACGCTTTTGACACGACACGGGATCTTTCCCTCCAGGAAGGACTCTTCTGCGGAATCAGCTCCGGGGCGGCGATGTGGGGCGCCCTCCAGGCAGCGAGGGATCTTCCCCGCGGCTCGACCGTCGTTACGCTCTTCCCCGACCGGGGCGACCGCTACCTCTCAACGGAGGTTTTCCGCTCCGTCTGCGCACTCTGCCCGCCCTGATAGATAAATCGGGCAGATCTTACGACATCAGCTTGATCCTACAGGAACGACAGGTTATTGTTTCCAAAATGGAAACAGTTCAAACTGGGGGCGGCCTGACCGGACGCCAACAAGTTGAACCGAATAACCTCGATGCTGCGAAACAGTCAACCTGGAAATATAGGGCCTGCTGATTTCCGAAATAACCCATATGGCATCCCTTGATTTTACACTATTTCAACCATAGCGCGGCAAGCATGATTCGTACTCCAGCGGCGGCGCAATTTCTTTTGACATCTCCCCATCGTTTACTTATACTGCGCCAGCCAACCACTTGACCAATAAGCAAAGAACATAAGTGCCCCGGATCGATTCAACCGGGGCGCATGCTGTTTGATAACTGATGAGCAGAGGAAAAGCTGACATGGCCAAAAACAACAACGGAGCCAATCTCGGTTTTGAACGGGAACTGTGGCAGGCGGCCGATGCGCTCCGCTCCAACATGGATGCCGCCGAATACAAACATGTCGTCCTCGGATTGATCTTCCTCAAATACATCTCCGACGCCTTCGAAGAGCAGCATGCAAGGCTCGATGCCGAATGCGCCCAGGGCGCCGATCCGGAAGACCCGGACGAATACCGGGCTGTCAACATCTTCTGGGTTCCCAAGGAGGCCCGTTGGCCGAACCTCAAGGCCGCCGCCAAGCAGCCCACCATCGGCAAGACCGTCGATAATGCGATGCTCGCCATCGAGCGCGACAACCCTTCCCTCAAGGGTGTCCTTCCCAAGGATTATGCCCATCCCCGCCTCGACAAACAGCGCCTCGGCCAGCTCATCGATCTGATCGGGAACCTGCTGCTCGGAAACGAGGAAAATCGCTCCCGAGACATCCTGGGACGCGCGTTCGAATACTTCCTTTCCCAGTTCGCCAGCGCCGAGGGCAAGAAGGGCGGCCAGTTCTACACGCCCCGCTGCGTCGTCCGCGTCCTCGTGGAGATGCTTGCCCCCTACAAGGGCCGGGTTTACGATCCCTGCTGCGGTTCGGGCGGCATGTTCGTCCAGTCGGTCGAGTTCGTCAAGGCCCATGCCAATGGTAATGGCAATGGGGGAAAAGCAAAGGCCGATGTCAGCGTCTTCGGTCAGGAATCCAACCACACGACCTGGCGCCTCGCCAAGATGAACCTTGCTATCCGTCAGATTGAAAACAACCTTGGAAAGGAACATGCCGACAGCTTCCACCAGGACCTGCACCCGGACCTCAAGGCCGATTATGTCCTGGCCAATCCGCCATTCAACGACAGCGACTGGCGAGGCGAGACGCTCAAAGACGATAAACGCTGGAAATATGGAACCCCACCAGCCGGGAATGCAAACTATGCCTGGGTGCAACATTTCATTTACCATCTCGCCCCCACCGGCATGGCGGGTTTCGTCCTGGCGAACGGTTCCATGTCCTCCAACCAATCCGGCGAGGGAGAGATCCGCAAGAACATCATCGAAGCGGACCTCGTGGACTGCATGGTCGCCCTGCCCGGCCAGCTCTTCTATTCGACGCAGATCCCCGTCTGCCTCTGGTTTATTGCCCGCGATAAAAGAAATTCCCCTCGCCCGCGTGCGGGAGATGGCCAGGGTGAGGGTCGGGATCGTCGCGGCGAGACCCTTTTCATTGATGCCCGCAAGCTTGGCACGCTGATCGACCGCGTCCATCGCGATTTGACCGATGAGGATATCAGCAAGATCGCCGACACCTACCACGCCTGGCGAGGGAAACCCTCTCCCCTTGCGGGAGAGGGAAAGGGTGAGGGGTACCAGGACATCCCCGGCTTCTGCAAATCCGCCACCTTGGACGAAATCCGACATCACGGCCACATCCTCACGCCGGGCCGGTACGTCGGCGCCGCCGCGATCGAGGACGATGGTGAGCCTTTTGAAGAGAAGATGGCTCGCCTGACCTCTGAACTGCGCGGGCAGATGGAGGAGTCCGCCAAACTTGACAAGCTCATCTGGGCCAACCTGAAGGACATCGGCTATGGGGGATAAGAGGAACTTGAATATGGCAGTGAACCATAGTTTAGAGTTTTAAGGTCACCAGTAGTGATCCTACAGACTAGAAGAAAGTCGGGGATCTCGAACTTTTGAAATCACAATTTGTGATCTCAAAGCCTGTTGGATGTGGAGGCCGTCGCTTTATTCCCTATGCATTTACCGAGCAGGCTGTGGCGATGCTCTCCAGTGTGCTGAACAGCGAAAAGGGAAGATTTATAAGGAATACATTGATAAATAGAGGTGACTTATGCCGCTGGATTTGAGCAGTCTTAGAAAAGGGATTTCATCTTTGCGAACAGCCATTGAAGTTGCCGATGCCGAAAAGATGTCGGTTTTCGACCGTGCCACGCAGGACGTCATCAGGGCCGGGGTCATCCAAAACTTCGAATTTACCTATGAGCTGTGCTGGAAGTTCATCCAGCGCTGGCTGAAGGAAAATCACCCCGGTGAGGACGCCGATCTTCCAAGGGCAAGAAGGGAACTGTTTCGCATGGCCGCACGTTACGGCCTGATCGATGATCCGGCGCCGTGGTTCGTTTATAGCGACGCACGCAATATGACCGCACATGTCTATGACGAACGCAGGGCGCAAATTGTCTATGACGTTGCGTTGAAGTTCATCAACGAGGCGGAGACCTTGCTCAAGTGTCTGGAAGACAACAATGATTGATCTGAAACCGGCGCATCTGGCCGAGGTCAAACGTATCCTGCAAGAGTACGCACCCGGGTGCGAGGTCCGGGTATTCGGCTCGCGCCTGAACAGAACGGCGGGGAAAAATTCCGATCTGGACTTGGTTCTGGTCGGCAAGGGGTTGCTCGATTGGCACATGCTGGAAGTCATCAAGGATGCCTTTGCCACCTCTGACCTGCCTTTTATGGTGGATGTCCTGGACTGGCACGCCCTCTCCAAATCGTTCCGAGAGATTATTGAAAAGCAGTATGAAGTCCTTTATAAACCGGGGAATTGTCTGGAAGTAAAAGGAGAAACGGCTGCCGCGAAGACAGATGATACAAACCAAGGTGGGACGTGACGATGAGATCGGGATTCTGAAACCTCACAAAATAGGTAAGGAAACGTTTTATCTGAATGTGAAACTGTATGGACTCCTGTCAAAATAACATGTCGATGACATCGACACGAAACAATAACGTGTCGATGTTTATTTATTTTATGGACACGTTTTCTGAACATGTCCATGCCGGCGAGATTCTTTGCGAAAAGTTCGTGAAACCCCTCGGCCTGAGTGCCAATCAACTGGCGAGGGATATTGACGTGCCGCCGGGGCGAATTACCGAGATCCTCAGGGGAAAGCGCACTATTACTGCAGACACTGCCCTGCGTCTCGGTAAATATTTTGGGGTGTCCCCCGAAATATGGCTGAATCTCCAGGTGGACTATGACATGCGCGTAGCCCAGCGCACCATCTGGCCCTCTGTGGAACCCCGTGTCCGCGTCAGAGCGGCATGAGCCTAAGCCGTGGCGTGCGTGCGCTACGCCTCTTGAATTTCATTGAACTTCGTTTCAGCGTGCGTTAGAAAAGGGAAAATCGAAGTGGAAATGCGATTATTTCAATGCCTACCTTAAACTGGATCGGAAAAGCAGCTGTAGTAAACCATCACCTGCAGGTGCCGTTTCACCTGCTTAAGGACGTGCCAAGCCTTGCCTGTGGCGAACCGGGCAACGGGAACCTCATTGTACAAGGCGATAACCTCGTTGCGCTCAAGGCTTTGTTGCCCTACTATGCTGGACAGGTGAAGTGTATCTGTATTGATCCGCCGTACAATACCGGCAACGAAAACTGGGTTTATAACGACAATGTGAACAGCCCGATTATCCGCGACTGGCTCGGCAAGGTTGTCGGCAGTGAAGGGGAGACGTTGGATCGCCATGACCGCTGGCTGTGTCTCATGTATCCACGCCTCGCATTGCTCCGGAAATTTTTGCGATCTGATGGCGCAATCTTCGTCTGCATTGATGATGTGGAGGTAGCCTATCTCAGGCTCTTAATGGATGAGCTCTTCGGCGCTCATAATTTTATCGGAAACTTCGTATGGCAGTCAAAAGATACTCCTGGGAACAACAGTAGTGGCGTAGCTGAAACCCACAACCATATTATAGCCTACCGTCGTTCCGATGCCTTTCAGCCAAACCTTTTGGCTCGTAACGAAAAGCAAGTAGGCACATACACAAATCCAGACAATGATCCACGTGGACCATGGCTCGCTGCGCCACTAACACGGGTTGAACATCGGGATCGTGATTATTACGCTATTAAGAATCCGGTAGGCAAAGAAATTTTACCGCCAAAGGGCAGCAGTTGGAGACGACCACCTGCTAAAATGAAGCAGTTGGCCTCTGATAATAGAGTGTGGTGGGGAAAATCTGGAGATTCTGAATTTCCTATGGAGAAGAAGTTCCTCTCTGAAGCAAAAGAGGGCGTTGTCAACCAAACATGGTGGCCCTATGACTTTGCTGGTAGCACGCGAAATGCGAGTGCTGAAATGAAAGACCTTTTTGCGGGTGCAAAGCCTTTTGATACCCCGAAGCCAGCACAACTATTTAAAGTTATTATTTCACTGTCTTGTGACTCCAATGACTTGGTTCTTGACTCTTTCGCTGGCAGTGGCACAACTGGTCATGCAGTTTTGAGCTTGAATAAGCAAGACGGTGGCAATCGTCGTTTTATTCTTGTGGAGATGGAAGCAAACATTGCGCGTGAAATCACTGCCGAGCGAGTGCGGCGGGTAGCAGAGGGCTATAAAAACGCCAAAGGTGAAAAAGTCGAAGGTCTCGGCGGTGGCTTTCGTTATTGCGAGCTGGGCGATCCCCTATTCTATAAAGACGGTAAAATACGTGAATACGTCAGTTTTGATGACCTGGCCCGGCATGTCTATTTCACGGAAACCGGCGAACCGCTCCCGCGGGAGAAGCAAACAACCTCACCTTTTCTTGGTGAATGTCGAGGTGTGGGAATTTATCTGCTTTACAACGGTATTCTTGGCGACAAAACTGCTAACGGGGGCAACGTGCTCACGCGCGCGGTACTCGCCCGGTTGCCAAAGTACGATGGTCAGAAGGTCATTTATTGTGCCGGTTGTCTGCTTGGGCGCGACCGGCTTCAGGCGGAGCGTATCATTGTCCGGCAGACTCCATACGAGATTAAAATATCATGATAACTCTCAAAGACTATCAGATACGGGTTCTCGATTCTCTGCGGGAATTCTTCCGACAGTGCTCTAAGGATGGGCGACCGGATGCGGCTTTTCAGAACGAGCAGATTAAGAATTCTCGACAACCCGTACCCTATCTCCCGGTCCATGCAGCAGGCCTTCTGCCGGGCATGCCCTACGTGTGCCTGCGCGTGCCTACCGGTGGGGGTAAGACGCTGCTTGCTTGTCACACGGCTGGTATTGCGATGGACAAGTTGCTGCATGCTGAGCGGGCCGTGGTGCTCTGGCTCGTGCCGAGCAATACCATCCTCGATCAGACCGCTGATGCGCTGCGCGATCCCCGCCATCCTTACCGCCGCGCTTTGGAATTGTCATGCGGAGCCGTTGAAGTTTTGACCATCGAAGAAGCTCTGCATCTTTCGCGTGCAACTGTGGAGGGGCAATCGGTTGTTATCGTGGCCACAATTCAGTCCTTCCGCGTTGAGGACACAACAGGCAGAAAAGTATACGACCGGGCTGGTTTCTCGGAGCACTTTCTCAATGTTCCTGCAAATCGGTTGGCCGATTTATTTCCTGACAAAGACGGTAAACCAATACCTTCGCTCGTTAATGCGCTGAGGCTTCGCCGCCCTATCGTGATTGTGGACGAGGCCCACAATGCGCGCACCAAGCTTTCTTTTTCCACGCTCGGCAACGTGATGCCATCATGCATCATTGAATTTACCGCAACACCTGACCGTAAAGACAATCCATCAAATGTGCTTCATCACGTATCCGCAGCGGAATTAAAAGCGGCGGACATGATAAAGCTGCCGCTCCGCGTGATTACTCGACATCCGAGCCAAAAAGATCAACTGCTTGCTGAGGCCATTACTCTTCGTGCCGATCTCGAAAAACTTGCAGCGACGGAATTGCAAAAGACCGGCGAATATCTGCGACCTATTATGCTGCTCCAGGCCGAGCGCGTGGATGCATGCGAACCACTACGAGATCGTTTAGTGAGCGAATTTGGTATTGCAAAGAATGATGTGAAAATATCCGTCGGTGCTCTCGACGAGTTGAAGGACGTCAAAAACATTACTTCGTCAAAATGCCCTATCAGGTTCATCATAACAGTTCAAAAATTGCGCGAAGGATGGGATTGCCCCTTTGCTTATGTGTTGTGCAGTCTAAAGGAAACTCGTTCTGCCACCGCTATCGAACAAATCGTCGGGCGAATCCTCCGGCTACCGAACGCACAAAGGAAGCAGCATCCTGACCTTGACTGTGCATTTGCATTCTCGATCTCAGAGTCGCTGCCTGAAGTGCTGAACGAATTGCGAGAGGCTTTGGAGAACAACGGCTTTACGACAGCCGAAGCTGACCGGATTATTATCCCCGTGCCTCAGGGAACGCTTCCCCTTGGATTGCAGCCAAAAACCGTCCAATTCAAACCGGGCGAAGAAATCGATGCGGCCATCGCTTTAGTACAAGTGGAGGCGCTGGCCGGCAAAGTGAAGATAGACACTGTTCAGGGAGCAATCACCGTACTTGTGCCGCTTGATAAGGATGAGACGGAAAAGCTGAAGAGCTGCGTCAAGACACCCGAGGCAAAGGCCAGGGTAGCAGAAATTGTTGAGATGGTGCGCGAGGCAGAAATGGCTTTCGGCGGTACCGGACAAACGCGCGTACCTTCGCCCTATGAACAACAGCTTGATTTTCTCGTTCCACTACTTTGTGTGGCCGAGAGCGGCAGGCTGTTTGAGTTCGAGAGGACATTCCTTCTCGAACAGCCGTGGCAGCTTAGTGCGAAAGACGCCAGCCTGTCCGAAAATTACAATCCTCTTATCCGACCTGCGGGAATGTCGGGAGTTGTGGATATTGGATCAAAAGGCGAGGTGCATACCGAGGTTCTTCGGGAAACACCAGACAACGATTTTGTCTTCACATTGCACCAACAGATTCTCCAACTGGGTGGTCACGGTGATTGGACGATAGACAGCCTCGCGGCTTGGTTGGATCAGCATATCGAACACCAAGACATTACAGCAGACGAATCCGGCGCGTTCCTGCATAAGGTAATACGTTGGCTCATGTCAAAGTATGCCATTACGGACGTGGGCGTACTGGCAATCGACCGTTTCCGGCTGCGCGATCAAATCGGAGCACGTATCCAGCAGCATCGTGACAGTGAACGGAAGGCGGCATTTCAGCAGTTTCTTCTCCCTGATTCGGCGCTGGTGGTGAGTGAAGAGCGGGCGATAAACTTTAGGACTATGAGCTATGAGCCGAGCTGGGTCTATGAAGGTGGCTTTCAATTCAAGAAACACTACTTTGGACCTAAACCGGGAGAGCTTGCAGAGAAAACATCCGCAGAGAAACTTACTGAAGAATTTCAGTGTGCTCAATTCATTGACGGCATGCCTGAAGTAAAGTACTGGGTAAGAAATCTCGCGAGAAAGGCTACCTCATTCCGACTGCACACATCTAAGGACTGGTTCTATCCGGACTTTCTCTGCAAGCTTGTTGATGGGCGCGTGCTCGTAGTTGAATACAAGGGTAAGCACCTTTGGACCGATGCCGAAGATAAACGAGCGATTGGTGCGGTGTGGGCATCCCGCAGCAAGGGCCGCTACTTGTTCACCATGCCGACTGAAGGCGATTTTTCAACGTTGTCACGAATTGTAAAATCATTGTAGATCCTGTTACAGCATCCTCTCGATCTCACCCATCCTGGCTTCGATTCGCTTGCGCGAAATGGGGATGGCGGTCTTGAGTTCCTGGCCGAAGAGCGAAACCTTGTACTCCTCGATCATCCAGACAAATTCTTCCAGCGCCCGGCGCTTCTCCCCGGTGGCATAAGGGGGAAGACGCCGGAGCATCTCGTCGTGCCAATGGACAAGTTCATGGATCTCCTTCCATCGTTCGAGGGCATTCTCCAGGTGAACGGCACCCCGCGCCGCACGCGACCTGCTCTGCCGCGCCTGATGAGAGGGGAATTGCTCCTGTGAATTGAAGCTCTCCGCAGCAAGCTACGGGGAGTGCACTCGCTACCGAATTCATTACACTCTATTATAGCGATAATCGCTTGACAGGCGATTATCTTAGATATAGTATGCAACCATGAAAAAGGGATTGGGAGAGATCGAACGGCTCTTGTTCGCATATGTACAGATGCGCGGACAGACCACTGTGCGGGTGGGTGAGTTGGCAGGCCCATTAGAATTATCGGCGCCCCAGGAGCGTAATCTTCTAAGCCGGCTGGCCAGAGCCGGATGGATCGTCCGTGTATGGCGCGGACTCTATCTGGTTCCGCGAAAGCTGCCGCTGGGCGGAAAGTGGAGTCCCGATGAAATCCTGGCCTTGAACACCTTGATGGATGCCCGTCGGGGGCGTTACCAGATCTGCGGGCCGAACGCCTTCAACCGTTATGGCTTTGACGACCAGATACCCAATCGGGTCTATGCCTACAACAACCAGATTTCCGGCGAGCGGACCATCGGGGCGGTTGCCATGACATTGATCAAGGTGGCGGACGGACGGCTTGGCGACACGGAGGAGATGCAAACAGTGGAGGGCCAGAGCGCCGTCTACGGATCGCGGGCGCGGACGCTGGTGGATGCAGTGTACGACTGGTCCCGATTCAACAGCCTGCCCCGTGGCTATGAGTGGATCAAGAGAGAACTGGCCGCGGGCCGTGTCGGCGCGGCGGAGTTGGTGGCCGTCGCGTTGCGCTACGGCGACAAGGGAACGATCCGGCGGATCGGGGCGCTGCTGGAGATGCAAAGTGTGGATACTGGTCTGTTGCGGAAGCTGGAAAAGGCCTTGGACCCGTCCACGGGTCTGATCCCGTGGATACCCACAAAACCGAAACGGGGAAAGATCAACCGCCGCTGGGGGGTTGTGCTGAATGACCAGACCTGAGCCGTCATCCTTACCGCGAGTTCATGAAGATCCCGCCCGGTTTCGGGAGGCGGTTCGCTTTACGGCGGCGGAAACCCTGTTTCTCCCCCGTTTGATCGAAAAAGATTACTTCTGCACCCTGTTGCTGGGCTACCTGTCGGCATCGGACGGTTCACTCGTGTTCAAGGGCGGGACGTGTCTGGCAAAGGTCCACGCCGGGTTCTACCGTCTCAGCGAGGATCTGGACTTCGTCATCCCAACGCCCCTCTTCTACTCCCGATCCGAACGCCGCCGCTTGGCGGAGGGACTCAAAGGGGCTGTCTCTCAACTTTCAGTCAATCTGAATGCCTTCCGGATAGTCAAGCCGCTTACGGGCGCAAACAACTCGACCCAATATGTCGCGGTCGTTGCTTATACATCGCTGATCAACCGACAAGAGGAGACGGTCAAGATCGAGGCGGGGTTGCGCGAGCCGCTCCTGACACAAATACTGATCGGCAAGGCCCAGACGCTCCTCCTCAATCCCGTATCGGGCAAACAGATAACGCCTGCTATCCCGGTGCCGTGCATTTCCTGGAACGAGGCGATGGCCGAAAAGCTGCGGGCGGCCTTGTCGAGGCGCGAGGCGGCAATCCGGGATTTCTACGATATAGATTATGCCGTGCGAAAACGGGATTTTCTTCCGCTGGAAACAGCCATGACGGAACTGGTCAGGCAAAAGCTCGCCGTACCGTGCAACGAACCGGTTGACATATCTCCGGAACGGTTAGCTACGCTTCGACAACAGCTCCATGCGGAATTGAAAACAGTGCTGCGCGAAAAGGATTTTCGTGAATTCGATCTGGAGCGGGCCTTCAGGATCGTGAAGGATGTGGCTGCCATCATCGGGTGACAAACCATCACATGGACTTCGCCCGGTCTCTATTGCAGCACAGCCGGGAGTCCTACGGCTTCATCCGGGGCGGCGTGCCCAATAACCGCTTCCTCGCCGCGCATTCCTTACAGCATCCTCTCGATCTCTCCCATCCTGGCTTCGATGCGCTTGCGCGAAACGGGGATGGCGGTCTTGAGCTCCTGGGCGAAGAGCGAGACCTTGTACTCCTCGATCATCCAGACAAATTCTTCCAGTGCCAGACGCTTCTCCCCGGTGGCATAGGGCGGGAGACCCCGGAGCATCTCGTCGTGCCAATGGACAAGATCATGGATCTCCTTCCCCCGTTCGAGGGCCTTCTCCAGGTGAACGACGCCCCGCTCCGCACGGATGGCGAGGGCGCGCAGGTACCGGACAATGTGGGTGAGGCGCTCCTCGTCGTGGCGGATGAGAAAATCGGCGGGGACGAGCCGGGAGAGCTCCGCCCGCAGTTCCGCCAGGAACGCATGAACCGGCCGGTTCACGCGGTTGGCGACCTCCAGGGCGTGGAGCTGCGCCGTCGCCTCGTAGAGCGCCTTCAGCGGAGGACCGGCCAACCGGACGACCGTCTGCCCCCGTGGGAGGATCTGCGGCTGGACGGTGTCGGCGTGGGCCTCGAAGGCCGTTTGTGTCCGGACGTCCGCCGTAAAGAGGTCGTGCTTCACCTTTTCAATGAAGGCATTCTCCAGCGGCTTCAGCCCCCCGAAGGCCGCCGCCCAGAGCTTGAGGTCGCCCGCGGGGGCGATCCCCTTGCGCAGGTGCTTCATCTCATCGCGGAAGCGGATTGTAAGAAGCGCCTTCACTCCCTGGCGATGGGCGCTCTTGGCCTCGGGTTCGGACAGAAAAAGCCGGATGCCGATCCCCGTCTCCGAGACGGCCAGGGCAAGAAAGGCGAGCGGGGCATGCTGGCCGCCCGCCCCCAGGGTGATCCGCTCGGGCAAATCGCCGAAGTCCCATGCGGTGAGTCCTGATTTTTCCCAGGTCAGCCGCGCCTTCGCGAAGGCCTTTGATTCCTGCTCCCCGACAAATTCCTGCCTCAAGACGCCGATATCGCGCCCCGCGGCCAGTTCCTTGCCGCTTCCGTCCACAACGGCATAGCGCAGTTTCAGGTGCTCCTCCAGCTCCTCCACGGGCCAGAGGTTTGCCGGGATATCGACGCCGTATGTCTTGAAGATAAAGCGGCCGAGCGCGGTGGGAAGCGGCCCCTCCTGCGCCATCTCCCGCAGGATGACGTCGCAGGTCTGATTGAGGGGCTGGAGCTTCTTGCGGTACTCCTTGGGAAGACCGCGGAGCAGCGCCATGACCTTTTCCCGGAGGAGCCCCGGAACCGCCCAGTCGAGCGCATCGGCTGGGAGGGCGGGGATCGCCTGCACAGGAATCTTCAGGGTAACGCCATCCAGGGGTTTCCCGGGTTCGAAGTGATAGACGAAAGGAAGTCGCCAGCCTCCGGTGGAAACGGCTTCGGGATAGAGGGCGATCTCTTCCGGATCGGGCCGTTTGACCAGCAGATCCTCTTCGCTCATCCTGAGAAAGGCGTCGTCCCCCTTGTCGCGGATCAGTCGCGTGAGCGTCCGGATATCGCAGATCCCGGGGAGCCGCTCTTCATAGAACTGCGCCATCTCCTCCTCGCCGATGAGAAAGTCGTGGCGGCGAACCTTCTCCTCCAGGCCGGTGATTGTTTCGATCAGCGCCTGGTTGTGAACAAGGAACGGCAGCGGCCGCTTTACCTCTCCCTCGACGAGGGCGCTGCGGACGAAGATCCGGGAGGCCTCTGCGGGATCTATCCGGCCGAAGGAAACCAAGCGGCCGGGGACGATGACGAGGCCGAAGAGGGTGACCTGTTCGGAGGCGACGACTTCGCCGCGGTACTGCTCCCAGTGCGGAGCAAAGTAGGTGCGGCGGCAGAGGTCACCGCCGAGTTCCTCCAGCCAGGCGCTCTCGATGTTCGCCACGCTCCGGGCGAAGAGACGCGAGGTCTCGACCATCTCCGCCGCCACGATCCAGGTGCCGCCCCGGTTGAAGAGGCCGGAGCCGGGGAAGATCATCGCCTGCCGCCCCTGCGTGGCCGTATAGAGGTTCTTCTCCTTCTTCACGGCGATATGGCTGAGGAAGCCGCTGAGTATTGAGCGGTGCATGGCCGCGTAGAGATTGGCGCCCTCCTTTTTTGCCCCCTCTCTGCGCGCGGCGTCCTGGTTTGGCAGGAGCTTCTGTTCGGCGAGGATCGTGAGTATCTGGTCATGGATGTCCCGCCATTCCCTCACCCGCCGGTACGAAAGAAAATGCTCCCGGCAGAACTTGCGGAGCGAACCTTCCGTTTTCGGGGACGTGCTCCGGCTGTGGCAGCGCCGCCAGATAGTGAGGAGGGCCGAGAAGTCGGAAGCGGGGTCCTTGAACCGGGCGTGCGCCTGATCGGCCTCGGCCTCCTTCTCCGCCGGCCGCTCCCGCGGATCCTGGATGGCGAGGGCCGCCGCGATGATCGCGATTTCCGGGAGGCAGCCCTCCTTCCGGGCCTCAAGGATCATCCGCGCTATCCGCGGATCGAGGGGGAGCCGCGCCATGATCCGCCCCCGCTGGGTCAGCCGCCAAGGATGGGTTGGTCCGCGCTCATCCTTGTTTTCCGGTTCTATGGCGCCGAGCTCCAGGAGGATCTCGATCCCGTCCCGGACGCTTTTCTGTGAGGGACGGTCAATGAAGGCAAAGGCGGCGACGTCGCCCAGATTGAGGGCGAGCATCCGGAGGATCACGCCCGCAAGGTTCGAGCGGAGGATCTCCGGCGGCGTGTAGAGGGGACGGCTCAAGTACTCCTCCTCCCCGTAGAGGCGGACGCATATCCCGTTGGCGACGCGGCCGCAGCGGCCCTTGCGCTGATCGGCGCTGCTCCGGGAAATCGCCCGGACGGGCAGGCCCGCAGTCCGGGAGCGGGGGTTGTACTGGGCGATCCGGGCCAGTCCCGTATCTATCACGTACCTGATGCCGGGGATCGTGATTGACGTCTCGGCCACGTTGGTCGCGACGATGATCTTCCGTACCGCGAGTGGCCGGAAGACCCGCTGCTGCTCTGCCGCGGTGAGGCGCGAGAAAAGGGGGAGAATCGCCGCCTCTTCCCGGAGACGCCCGGCAAGCAGCGCACAGGTCTCGCGGATGTCCTGTTCCGTCGGCATGAAGATCAGGATGTCCCCGCGCTCGCGTCGCCCCACCAGCTCGTCTACCGCGCGAACGGCCGCCTCGACGGGGGTGATCTCGCCCTTCTCTTCCAGTTTGGGGTCGAGGGGCTGATAGCGAACCTCGACGGGATAGAGCCGGCCCGATACCTCGATGATCGGCGCGTCGCCGAAGGCCTTCGAGAATTTCTCCGTATCAATGGTCGCCGACGTGATGACGATGTGGAGATCGCGCCGCCGGAGGAGGAGGCCCTTCAGGATACCCAGGAGAAAATCAATGTTGAGACTCCGCTCATGGGCCTCGTCCACGATGATCGTGTCGTAGGCGCGAAGCAGAGGGTCGTGGTGGGTCTCCATGAGGAGGATCCCGTCGGTCATGATCTTGAAGAAGGCGTCGCGCGGGGTTGTGTCGTCGAAGCGGATCTTGTAGCCGACCGAACGGCCGATCTCTTCCGACAGCTCTTCGGCGATCCTCCGGGCGACGGTGGTCGCGGCGATCCTGCGGGGCTGCGTGCAGCCGATGAGTCCCGCAAGCCCCCGGCCGGCTTCCAGGCACATCTTCGGGATCTGGGTGGTCTTCCCGGAGCCCGTCTCCCCGGTGATCACGACGACGGGGTGTTTCCGGATTGCCGCCACGATCTCATCCTTCTTCGCCATGATCGGGAGCGCTTCGGGATAGACGAGGCGCGGCATTCGCGCTCGGCGCGCGGCGATCTTTTTCTTCAGGGCATCGGATCGGGACAAATTACGGCCTCTTTAGCTTTTTGGGTAAAGACAGGTGCAGGATATAACTCATCATGACTACAGATGTCAAACAGGCTGCTGCAAAATGCCCATCCCCGCCTTCGCGGGGACGGCGTCCGCTGCGTGGCGCTATAAACCTTATCGCTCACCGTGCGCGAATGCAACAGTCCGTATTCATAAAAATGTATGAAGTGTCTCCCGTTTTCCTGGTTGCCGCGAGAATCAAATATGCAAAAACGTGAGACAAGGGTGCGCTCATTATTCCGTTGACATACCAGAATGCTTTTTCTTATACTCTCTCCATGAAAAAGAAAGGCCCTACCAAAGATCAAAAAACACCGAGCGCAGATTCGGCTGTGGCATCCGGCGCGGTTTGCTCCGTGATCGCGAAGAGGTGCAGGGGATGCGGGACGTGCGTTTCCGTGTGCACTTACGGCGCGGTACGGTTGCGCACCACGAGAAGCGGAAACAAGGCAATCGTGGACCAAAGCCTCTGCAAGGGCGATGGCCTTTGCTGTTCTCTCTGCGCAACAGGGGCCATCGTGCTACGGGATTCTCCAGACGAAGAGATAATCAGGCAAATTGACGTCGCCCTCGGACTTGTATAGGGGCGCAGGACGGAAGACGACCGCGTGCCGCCGCGGGCAAGGTGCAATCGAATGACGACGGGCAGCAGTCTCAGAATCGTAGGTTTCGTGTGTCACTGGTGAGGGTACGGGTCTGCTGACCTGGCTGGAGTTTCCAGACTACAATACGGACCGGGAATTCGGCTCATTCGCGTGATGTGCACCGGCAGGATTGACTTGGCCTTTGTGCTCCGCGCGCTCTCGAAAGGTGCAGCCGGAGTCTTGATCGTCGGCTGCCGCATCAATGAATGCAACTATACAACCCAGGGGAACTTCTATGCGCTGAGCATGGTGAGCCTGTGCAAGCAGCTCCTGTTGCAGATCGGCCTGAACCCTGAACGGATCAGGATCGAGTTGATCTCCGGCGGCGAGGCCAATCGGTTTGCCGAAATTGTCAATGACTTTATCGAGACCTTGCGGGGATTGGGCTCTCTCGGCGCCTCCGAAAAAATCGACAAAGCGGAGCTGGAATCCAGGTTGGAAGCCGTAACGAAGCTTGTCCCGTACATCAAGATACAGGAACGGGAAAAGCTGCAGGTCAAGCTCCAGAGCAAAGAGGAGTATCAGTCTCTTTACTCGAGCGACGAAATACAGCAGCTCCTTCATGAACCAATCTCTTACTACATTGATCCGAACAAGTGCCAGGCCTGCATGATCTGCGCAAAGAGGTGTCCCGTGGGCGCGATCAGCGGAGGCAAGGGTCTGGTCCACATCATAGATCAGGAAAAGTGCATCAAGTGCGGAAACTGTTTTCAGGTATGCCCGCCCCGTTTCAGTGCGGTGACCAAGTTGTCCGGCCAACCGGTACCGCCGCCCATTCCCGAGGACAAGCGAGCGATCGTACGGACGAAGAAGAAAGCGGACTGATTCCTTGTATTCCGGGGACACAATATCAAATTCAAGGGGGGTGACCTCTCGATGGGTAAACACCTGGTTTTTGTCGGCGGAGGACATGCCCATTTGACCTCCCTCAAGCTCCTCTCCAACTTCAGGAAATTGGGCCATCAGGTCACCGTGATCAGCTCCTCCCCCTATCATTATTACTCGGGCATGGGACCCGGCATGCTCTCCGGAATCTACCAGCCGCGGGAAGTGCGTTTTCATGTGAAGAAATTGGCCGAAGAGCGGGGCGCCGCCTTCATCAAAGGGACGGCCGTCAAGATTGATCCCCGCGAGCACTTCATTTTTTTGGACACCGGCGAGAAAGTCCCTTACGACGTCGTCTCCTTTAATATCGGGAGCGAAGTTCCCGTCGAATCCCTGGCCAAAACGCCTGCCGGCAATCTCTTTCCCGTAAAACCGGTAATCAACCTCCTTACGGCCCGCCGGAGCATTTTGGAGGCGATACGAAATAACAGGATGCTCCGTTTTGTCGTGGTGGGAGGAGGTCCTGCCGGGGTTGAGATTTCGGCGAATCTCCTGGGTCTTCTGCGTGAAAACCGGGGGAGAGGAGAGATCACGCTCATCGGAGGAAAAAGACTCCTGGCCGATGCCCCTGAGAAAGCACGGCGCCTTGTGAGGGAATCGCTCACCTGCAGGGGAGTGACGATCATCGAGGGCAGCCGGGTGAAGGCCGTTGAAAAAGGACAGGTCACCTTGAGTGATGGAAAGAGATTCGACATGGATCTTGCGTTCCTCGCCATAGGCATTCAGCCGTCTTCTCTTTTTCGCGATTCCGGAATTCCCACCGGCGCCGATGGAGGAATGCTCGTCAACGCGCGCCTGCAAAGCGTGGCTCATCCCGACATCTTTGGAGGGGGCGACTGCATCAGCCTTGAAGGCCATTCATTGGCCAAGGTGGGGGTCTATGCCGTGCGGGAGAATCCGGTTCTTTACCACAACCTTCTGGCCGCTCTGGAAGGGGGAAAGATGGACGTCTTCGCGCCTCAGAAGAAATTCCTGTTGATCTTCAATATGGGAAACGGAAAAGGAATCTTTTGGAAAGGAAACTGGGTATGGGAGGGCAGGCTGGCCTTCCTTTTAAAAAATTATATCGACCGGAAGTTCATGAGAACCTTTCAGGTCTCCGGAGAACTCGACGAGCAGTCAGAAGGTTTCGCACAATAATGATAGCGAGATGACGTGATGAATATTTTGAACTATTTCAAACAGGTTCCAACCTGGTCGCCGGAAAAGGTCCGCCGGTTTTTAAAAGAGAAGAGTCCGGAAGAGTATAACCTGGTTGATGTGCGAACACCCAAAGAGTACGAAAGAGGCCACCTCCCCGGTGCGCGATTGATCCCGGTTGGAGAGATGGCAAATCGCCTCTTTGAAATTGATCCCCATAAACCGACCATCGCCTACTGAGCGTCGGGAGTGCGCAGCCGGGCGGCTGCCGCCACGCTCTTGGAGGCGGGGTTTAAAGAAGTCTACAGCATGGAAGGCGGGATCAATGCCTGGAACGGGAGGGTGGCAGAGGGAGCGCCGCAGTCCGGGATGGCCTACTTTGCTCCGGCCGCAACGCCGGAGGAGTTGGCGGCCCTGGCATGGCGTCTGGAAGGCGGATCCCGCAAATTCTACTCCGCGCTGGCCGACACCGTAACGGACCCGGAGGCAAAGGATCTCTATCGTCAACTGGCAAAGGCTGAGGAGCACCACCAAACCGCCCTTCTCAAGCTTTACGAGGAATTTTCAGGCAAGGCCTCCGCTCCGGGATTCCCGGGGGCGCTTCTTCCGCCCGGCGATGAAGACGGCGATACGATGGAAGGGGGGATGCGCGTCAGCGAGGCCCTGGAGTGGGCGAAGGGAAAAAAGACGACGGACATCCTGGAACTCTCCCTCTCCCTGGAGACTAATGCCTATGATCTGTATATCAAGATGGAACGCCGGATGCAGGATGAACATTCCGCACAGGTCTTCCATGTCTTATCCGCGGAGGAGAAGCAGCACCTGGAACGATTAAGCGCTCTCCTTGAAAAAAGAATGTGAAGCTCCCCGCTCAGAGAGCGGGGCTTCCCGGCAAGGAACAGTTATTTTCTTCATTGCCTTCTTAACCCCGCCTGGAAGGCGGGGCCTGCGGAGGCGCCCCCGGTCAATTCTCCCCTTCCCCTGGCGGGAGGGGATTAAGGGGAGGGGGAAAGGAATCTCTCGCCATGCCTCATCAGATGATCCATCCCAACCCCCTGCCGGATGACCTCCATCCGGCCGTAGATGCCCTGATCGAGCGGCTCCGCGCCCATTACCCGGACATGAGCGGACTGGCGGCCATTTCGATGACGGGCCGCGGCCGCGACTTTTTGCATCACCTCATCCATACCCGGATCGGCGGGCTGCTGCCGACGATCCTTTCCTTCGACGACTACCGGACACGCCGCATAGCCGGGGCAACCGGCCGCACGGCCGTACCGGAGGACGAGGCCTTTCTCCATTTCCACGCCCTGCGGTGCTCCGAAGAGGGCCGCTCCCTGCCCCCGGCCGACACCCAACAGCTGCTCTCGTTCCTGACCACGATCGCCGAGTTCTCCGTGAGCCCCGAGGAGTTGCGCGCGCTGGATCGAATCGGGTATGAACAACTCGATCGAATCGAACGGTTCTTTGCGATGATGGAGGCATTCCGTGCCCGCCTCGCCGCCGAGGGGCTGTTCTATCCGCCCTTTGAAGCGGCACGGTTCGCCGATCTCACGCCGGGCGACGGCGAATTTTTCATCAGTTTGCCCCTCATGACCCCGGTGAACGAGCGTTTCTTCAGCCTCATCCCGGCCGAGCGGCTCTTCGTGGACGCGCCGCTCTTCGGCCCCCACATGCCGACGAAGCCGCCCGACTACGAGACGGCCCTGTCGCTCGTCCGGCGCATCGGGGTTGCCGAAAAGCGCGCTGCCGGCTCCGGGCTTGATTTTACCGAACTGGCCCAGCGCGCCGCCCTGCCCACGCTCCTCGCCCGTGAGATTGACGCCTTCTTGCGTGAGCCGCACAGCGATGGGGAACAATTCTTCATCGTGCCCCTGGACGAGAGGCTCTCGTTCTATCTCTGGGAACTGCTCTTCCGGCCGCTGGGCGGACAGGTCAACTTCGCGCCCTGGCTCCCCTTCACCCACTTTACGGCTGCGCACCGCCTGACCGGGGCGATCCACGGCGGAAAGGGGCTCAAGGCCGTACGGCGGGATCTCGTCGCTGAGCTTACCGCCCGGTGGAACGAACTCGACGAGGCCGATCATTCCGCGTTCGAGGGGGCGATCACGCTCTGCGACGAGCTGGAGCGTCTCCGCCCGCTCATGGGCGACGAGTGGTCGCCGCTCGCCGAGTACCTCATCGCCGTGAAGAAACTGCGGCTGCGCGGCAAACGCAGCGCACCGATCCAAGTGGTGGGACTGGGCGACGCGACCGGCATTCCCTATGGGCGCGCCGTCATCGGGCCCATGACGAGCGGCATCTTCCCGCGCAAGCCCTTCAGCGGCCCCTACCTGAACCTGATCCACCTGCCGCGTATCTATCGAGCCCAGTATGAGGCGGACGATCTCGCCTTGAGGCAGTTTCTTTCCTTCGGCCGCACGGCCCACATCGCGGCCCTCTATGACCAGGCAAACGGCGAGGCCCCGTCGCCCCATTTCTCGTTCCTCGCCGCAGAATTCGGCCGGCAGGCGGTGAAGCGGCGGATGGCGCCGGCGCCGTTCCACGTGCCATCAGGCAGTCTCACCATAAAGAACACCGATGAACTGAAGGAGCGGTTGAGGCGGCACACCTGGTCTTTCAGTTCATTGCAGCGCTTTTTCACCTGCCCGTGCCGCTTCATTCTTGAGGACATACAGGGTGTGATACCGCCTCCCTGCTTTGAAGAGGAAGAGCGTGCCAATCTCATCATCGGGGATCTGCTCCACCGTTTCTTCGCGGAGATGAAAGAGCATCCCCCTGCCATCGAGCGGTGGCGCGAACAATTCGAGGAGGCCTGGTACAGCTACGAGGACCTCCCGGCGAAACTCCCTGACGAGGAGGTCCGCAAGGCCATCGTCCTCAGCCATCTGGCCGATATTGCGTCCTGGGAGAAGGAAACGGGTCGTCTGCTACTCTTTTCCGACGAGGTGACGGATACGGAACTCGAGCTCGCCGCCCCCTTCGGCGGCGGCCGTTACCAGCTCAAAGGGCGCATTGACCGCCTGCAAAGCGAGGGGAATAGCCAGCTCATCGTCGATCTCAAATACCGGGAGAAGGTCTCCCGCAAGGGACTGCTGGCGGACCGGGTGGAAGAAACCGACTCGTTCGACGACCGCTTCCAGCTCATCATCTACGCCTATCTCGCCCTGCAGAACACGAAGGCGGCGCCGGGCGAGCTCGATGCGGCCCAGATCTTTCTGCGGCCACGAGTACGCGGCGATTATGAACACCGCCTCGCCCCGGAGGACCTGGAGCAATGCGACGCCACCGTGGAGCGCATCGCGAAACGACTCGACGGGATGCTGGCCCGGGAGAGCTTCGTCCCCAACTTCCGCGCTGCCGGATGTTCTTACTGTCCTTACAAGGCGCTCTGCCTCAAGCCGGATCTCTATCGCATGGGTGGGCGGAAGGGAGGCCGGCCATGGTGAAGAGCCTCTTCGTCACCGCCTCGGCCGGTTCCGGGAAGACCTTCCGTCTGACCCAGGAGGTCCGCCGCCATATCGAACGGGACATGGAATTTGTCGTTGCCGCCACCTTCACGCGCGCCGCGGCAGCCGAAATGGAAAAACGGATCCTTGAAGCCATCGAAAAGGGGAAGGAGAGCACCGTCGACAAACTGCGGCTTATCATGCGGGCCTCCCGCGTCCACTTCTCGACGATAGACGCGCTCTTCCACCGCTTCCTCTCGACGGAGGCCTTTGTGCCGCAGGTTGCCGACGAGCACGAACGGGCGATCATCACGGCGCTCGCCGACGAGCGTTTTTTCCGGCATCCGCGCGTCCTCGCCGACATCGAAAGCATCCTGATCGCCGCGCGCATCCTCCAGATGCAGCCCGAGCAATTGATCGCCGCGTTGGACAAGGGCAAAGAAGCGCTGGAGGCATGGGACTGCCCCGAGGATCTCCTGGATAAGCTCAAGGCCAAGCAGAAACGCCTCATCGCCGAGTACGAAGGGTTGCAGGAGAAGGTGCGGGCGGTCGCCGGGGAAACCAGAGGTGCCCTGCGCACACAGGTGGTCGCCCCCCTCCTCGCGCCGCTCGCGGAACTGGATCTCGGCCGGGCCCTCTTCCTGAAATCCGACCTGTCAGAGGTCAAGGTGGCAGCCGCCGACCGCGGGACGCCCGCCTACGAGGCACTACGGGAACTCTATCCCCCGATGCGCCGCCTCGTCGCCGAGCACCTCCTCAACACCAAGCGGCTGCGGAGCGCCCTGCTCAAGCGCTTCAGCGCCCTGCATGGCGAATTGCTCGCCGAAGAGAAGGAAAAACTCGGCCGGCTCTATTTCGACGATCTCCCCCGGGCGCTTATTGCCCTGGACGGGCCAGAGAGTCCCGACCGGCCGCTCTTCACGGCGCGCCTCTACGAACTGGGATTCCACCGGACGGCCCACCTGCTCCTCGACGAGTTCCAGGACACCTCCCATATCCAGTTTGCCCTGCTCAAACCTTTGATCGAGGATATCCTCGGCTCCGTGGGGGAAAACGCCGAGGGGGAGCGGTCGCTTTTTCTCGTGGGAGACTGGAAACAGTCGATCTACCAATGGCGGGATGCGGCGCCCGATCAGTTGCGGGCCGACATCGCCCCCTATCTGCAAAGCGGACAGATTGCCGCCGAGACGTTGCCCTATAACTATCGCTCCACGCCGCTGCTCATCGCCTTTTTCAACCATCTGGTCGCCGAGCTCTTCGCCGGAACCGATAAAGTGAATCTTCAAGAGCCGCCCGAAGAACCAAAGTATCCCTACAGCGGCATCTCCGAGGTGGCGGTCATCCCGGCCTCGTGCGGCGCCGGCGACGATCCGGCCTACGAGCGGCTCGTCGCGGCCATTATCCAAAGAAAGGCGGACGGCGGGTGCCCCTGGGGCGACATCGCGGTCCTCTGCCGCACCAACGGGCATATGGACAAGGCAGCGGCGGCGCTGGCGAAAGCAGACATTCCCACCTCGGGGATCCGCGGGCGCGAGCTTATGTCGCTCCGCGAAGGCACGGCGCTCACTCTTTCGCTTGTCGCGCTTTTCACCGGACATGACGGCAGCTTCATCCCCCGCGCCCTCAAGGCGCTGGGCTATGAGGAGACGCTGACGGCCGCCGTCACGCGGCTTGCCGGGACCATCGGCAACGCGCCCCGGCCGCACCGTTTTGCGGCCTTTGCCGCCGCCCTGCGCGACCTGATGCCCTATTTCCCGCACATCCTCATCGAGACGCTCTGGGACGAAGCGGAGCGGTACTTCGACCGGCCCGACGCCGGCGATACCGCCGCCTTCCTGCGCTATCTGCTCACGATGTCGCACCTCATCACCGTGCCCGAGGGAGAGCACGCCGACCGGGTGAAACTGGCCACGATCCACGGCACCAAGGGCCTCGAATTCCCCCATGTCTTCCTCTTCTGGAAAGAGGAGCTCGACAGGGCGCCCGAGATCCCGCACCCCAAAGACGGCTGCCCCATCAGCCTGACTAAGGACGAGCTGGCCTTTCTCGCCACCGGCCCGATAGCCGGAGCCACGGCCATCGCGGAAGCAGCGGCTGCGGTGAAAGAAGAAAAGGCCGAAGAAACGGCGAACCTCATCTATGTCGCCGCGACCCGCGCCGCGCAAAGCCTGACCATTCTTCTGCGGGCCGATAAGGAAGGCGCACTGAAAGGCTACGGCGAGCTGATGTCGCGCGCGGCCCGGACAGCCATACCGGACGCCGAGCGGACCGAATTCGGCTGGCGGCATGACTATGGTCCCGAAAAGCCGCGGCCTTCCGATCATGAGGAGCTGACGGCGCCCGAGCTCGTCGAAGGCTTTGTCGCGCCGGCAGAGGGAGACGAGATGGACCCGGCACTGCGCTCCGCCGACATCGAGGCGGGCATCGAACGGGGCCTGCGCATCCACGCAGCGCTCGCACGGCTCACGGGAGGTCGCACAACGATTGCCACGGACGACCTCGCGGAAGAGGAGCTGGCCGCCGTCAACCGGTTCCTGGGCGACGAGAAGGTGCGCGAGATACTCTTCCGACCCGGCACCGTGCTCACCGAACAGCACATCTCCGATACCCGCGCCTTCGGCATCGTGGATCGCCTCATCCTCGCCCCCGACTGCATCACCCTCATTGACTTCAAGACGGGACACGTCGGCCATCTCGCCGACAAGTACCAGGCCCAGATGATCCGCTACCGCACCATCCTCCAGGGTCTCTTCGGCGACCGCCCGGTCGAATGCTACCTGCTCTTCGTTGACGAACCGCACCGCATCGTGACCGTCTGAACGAAGGCAACAGGTTGCAGACGGCTCCTCAGAACTAACGGGGAGCCTTTGCGAAAGTCCCCGAAATATTTTTTTCCAACCCGGCACCTCCCGGGCGCCATTTCAAATGGTATTCACCGAGATATCTTGAATTCTCATAAGCGGTAAGGTATAAAGCGTCACCGTCTTTCGCAAGGGGGGAGCGATTATGAAGACAACCATACTGCGCATTGCCATTTTCACCATACTTCTTTTCCCCATCGTCACATTGTCTGCATATTCAGCCGCAGAACGCGGTGTGGAGTTAAGAAGCAAAGGAGACCTGAGCCATACGAGCGGGAAGCTGGGGGCATACCGGGCCTTGGTGATCGGCATCAACAACTACCAGGACAAGAAGATTCCCGCGCTTAAAACTGCCGTTCATGACGCCAGGGAATTTGCCAATCTGCTGCAAACCCGTTACGGTTTCCAGATCACCTTACTGCTGGATCGGCAGGCGACAAGGCAAGCAATCATGGATAAGATGCGCGATCTCGCCGCGACCGCTTCACCCGACGAGAGTGTCTTGATCTACTATGCCGGTCACGGCGATATAGACCGGGTTTTGACTGACGGCTGGTGGGTTCCGGCAGACGCGCAAGGCGGCAATTCCGCTACCTATCTGGACAACATGTTCGTACAGCGGGTCATGAAGAGCATGAAGGCGAGGCACGTCCTGCTCGTGTCGGACTCCTGCTATTCCGGTACGTTATTCGGTGAAAGCCGGTCCCTGCCGCCACTCATTGACGACCGGTATTACCTGAACCTCTATAACGAAAAGAGCCGCTGGGGGATGACCTCGGGCAACAAGACGCCGGTATCGGACAGCGGCTCGGAAGGCCACAGCATCTTTGCCTACCAGTTGATCAAGGCGCTGAAGAAGAATGAGAAACCCTACCTCACCACGCAGGAGCTGTGCACCCAGATCGCGCCGATCATCGCCAACAATTCGGAGCAGCAGCCGCTCTGCAGCCCCGTGCGGGACACGGGCGACCAGGGGGGCGGGTTTGTCTTCGTGGCCTCAACGACCGCTTCCTTTTCCGCTTCTGATGCCCCCTCTTATCCGGCGAAATCGAGATCGCGGCCAGAGTCTGATGCGTTAGCGCGGCAGAAAGAAGCTCTGGACGGGGAAAAACAGGAACTGGAGCGGGACCGGCAGGAAATTGAGAGGATGCAGGCCCTGGAGGCCGAGCGGAAGAAACTGGAAGCGGAGCGCAATGAATTGGCGAATAAAAAGAAGCTGCTTTCCCTGGGGAATCGCCCCTCTCTCCCTGCACCCCGGGAGACGGGCGGGGATGAATTCATTGCCAATGACAAGCGGACCGTCTTCGTACTCATGGAGACCAGCCTGGGTACCGTAAAACTGGAACTCTTCGCCAAGGATGCACCGATTTCGGTAAAGAACTTCCTGTTGACCCTTTGGCCTTGGCGTAGTGCATCACAAGTGTTATACTTACCGCCAAGGAGAACGAACCATGCCCACCAAAAATCCGCGACTAAACATTGTTGTCGAGCCCCCTCTATATAGGGCCATGCAAGACTTTGCAACGAGCGAGGGCGTTTCCATGTCCACCGTTGCCCGTGACCTTATCCGGGAGGCCATAGACTTGCGGGAAGATGTCGCCCTTGCAGCGCTTGCCGACACTCGCATCAAGACCCTCGACAAAAAAAAGGCGCTCACCCATAAAGATGTATGGGAATGACCCATACCCTTTACATTACGCTATCACCCCGCTGTTCGTGATGAGGACCTGCCCCTGATTGACCGAAAATCAAGAGATAGTATCCGTAAGGCCATCGAAGAACTTGCAGACCGCACTTCAGTACGGGCAGTTTTTGCGAAAGTCCCTGAAAGGCTAATGGAAGCTCCGCGTAGGTGATTTCCGGGTCGTGTTCCAAGTGATCGAGTCCGAGGTATGGATTCTTGGCATCAGGCATCGGAAATCGATATACGCGGATATCGGGAAGAGGGTGTAAGGGCTTTGCATGTCTTATGCTGTGGTGTTCTTCCTGTAACAAAGCGTCCTGCGATTTTGACAAACATCTCACCTTTCAAATGATAATCGTTATTAACTTAAGTCGTTATTTGACGCATTGTGAAAAATATGCGAACCTCTGCTTATAATTTTGCGTTTCTTATGTACGAATCGATTTAGGTTCAAGAATGACGTTATCGAACCCTCTATGCCGAATAAGGAACAATTAAACAATGGTTGATTTTTCATCAACTTCAATCCCACGACCAAGAGATTGGCAAGCATTTGAGCGATGCTGTCGCACCTTATTCGAATGCATTCTAAAGGACCCTCAGACCCAGCTTCACGGCCGAACTGGTCAATCTCAACATGGGGTCGATGTATATGGAAGGCGGGGTGGTGATGGTGGGCCATGGGTAGGTATACAATGCAAAGGAAAAGAGGGGAAAACTTATGGCAAAAAGGTTACTGAAAAAGAACTTCGCGGGGAAGTAAAGAAAGCATTTGATTTCAAGCCAAGTCTTTCAGAGTTTATTCTTGTTACCACTGCTCCCAGTGATGCCAATATTCAACTTATAGCTCGCCATATTACGGAAGAAAATGAAAAAGCCGGCCACCCCATGACAGTTGCCGCATGGGGATGGGAAGAAATAGAAGCCCGAATCGCTGCGTATCCCCCCGCATTACGCGTATTCCACCCAGATTCAAATCCGTTTACGGACGAAATCTTATTCGGTCAGGCTAAAATCAAAACCGAAATGGATGCGATTTCAGCCAAGATAGACACTTCACAAGGGGAAATCCTCGCTGCAGTTTATGCTATCGCAGGGAATACAAGTGGATCTTCCGCAAAGGAACAAAGCGAACTGGAAGCTCAGTTGCATAGAGAGATCGATAACTATCGAGATCTAATTGTGAGTGGCCAATCAAAAACCAGCATGAGGTTATTGGAAAAACTGAAAAGGAAAATATGGGAGAAGGCTTCAGCTCGGATAAAGTTCAGAATCACCACGAATATTGGCGCCGCCTTGTTAAGGCTCGGAGATGAAAAGGAGGCCGCTGAATGTTTTCTTTCCGCAATTGAGTACGATCCTTTGGATAAGATTGGCATGGCAAATTTTGCCCTTGCCCATATATTACAGGGCAATATTGGGAAAGCCATCGAAGCGGCCCGGAATGCTCTAAGCCAAGACCCCGAAAATGAGGACGCAGCAGGCTATCTCATTCAGGCCCATCATACAGACCCGAATATTACTGATCCTTTTAGCTTGGTGCCAAAGAATCTCTGGGGGAAAAAAGGAGTCATAACAGGAGCTATTTTTTTTTGGCGCCGGAGAGGAATGCCCGAGTGGCGCAAACTGGCTCATGAAGCAGCAGAACTTTTTCCGGAAGCAGATGAACTGAAACGCGCTTCAGCCGAAGCACATCTCGATGCAGTATGCAAATCAAAATGGGTCCTGCTGGGCCATGGTATTTCGACTGATAAAGATTTGAAGAATCTCAGTGATGCTGCCTCTGCTCTTCAATCGATATGGGACACTATCAAAATTGGTGAACACAAGATTGATATAAGCCTTTCGAACAATTTGGCCATGGCATATCGTATCCTTGGCAGACATGAAGATGCAGCAAAAATTCTTGACGAAGCCCTTGCGAAAGCACCGGACGACATAGCCCTCATAAAATTGAGAGCTATGTCCTATATTTCATTGAAAGAAGATGAGGAAGCGTTAAAGCTGCTCCTTAAAAAAAGAGGGACAGATCCGGAAGCCGCAGTTTTAACAGCCGAATTGCTTTTGAACCAAGATCCAGAAAAAGCGCGAGATGTAGTGTCAGAAATCGACAAACCTGGAATCGATGATGAGCACCGTGTGCCTGCATCCTTACTTCGAATTGAAAGTTACCTCCGCGAAGGTAAACGTGACGTAGCTCTTGAGCATGCAAGACACTTAGTAGCAGAGTACCCTAAGTCAATCGAAGTTATTATTGTGTTCGCGAATATACTACGCGAAGGTGGGGACGGTTCCGCCGAAAAAACATTATTGAAGGCCAGGGGCCTTATTGATGAAGACTCCCCCTTTGTAGATCGGTTCTTAGTTGCCAGGGAGCTGCATCACTGGGATCATCATGATGAAGCAGTGGAAATCCTCGACGGTCATATTGATTTTTTCAGAGACACACCGGCCCTTCAGCTATTCCTGTCTTCTCTGAAAGCGAGCGATCGACGTCTACAGGCATATGAATGTATTAAGAAGTTGCCATCCGAAATTGCTGAGAAACCTTGGTATTTAAAAATTCAAGCGGGCGTGCACATTTCTCGTGGCGCTTATCCTGCTGCCGAAAAGGCTCTCGACAAATATTTTCAGCTTCGCCCTGATGATCTTCCGATGCGTCACATATGGGTTGGCCTTTGCTATAGGTATTCGGAGGGGCGCGCCAAAATAAAGACTTTTCTGGAAGGAAATGTCGAGGACCTAAAGGGAAGTGCTTCCAATCGCATGCAGATTGCTATGCTCCTCGAGAGGTTCGGTTTTGAAGAGCGTGCCTTTCAATTAGGGTATCGAATATTCATCGAAAACCCTGATAAACCCGAAATTCATGTCAAATACACGGCCCTTCTGCTTTATCCCAATAAGCCTGGTGACATGGATCTCAACTCAAAAGAAATTGGGCCAGATGTCGTCTTCGTTATTGAAAGTGATCGAGGAGAAAGCGACTATTATCTAATTGAGAAAGATGAGCAGCTTAGGAAAAAAGATGGTCACGCTATATCACCCGATCACGCTATTGCCAAAAAGGTCTTGGGGCTCCGAAAAGGGGATTCCTTCACAATAGAAGAAACGATCAATCCTTCTGAAAACTGGCACATCAAATCGATCAAACATAAGTATCTCGACTCCCTGCACAAGTGTATGGAGCGCTTTAATCGTCAGTTCCCTTCTTCTCAGGGCTTTCAGAGAATGGTTTTTGACCCAAAATCTCCAGAAACCATTCTCGCACCCATAAAAGCTCGCCATGATGCTTTTCAGGCAATGTTCATCCAGTTCGAGCAATCGCCTGTTCCTATTTTGATCTTTGCAAAGACACTGGGCATAGACGTTATAAGTGCATGGAGTGGCATAATCGAGACTTTGCGAAAGTTCCGGGTTTGTATGGGAGCAAAAGAGGAACGGGATATGGCTTCGAATGCGATCATTCGCAATTCCCAATCTGGATGTGTAACTGATGCACTGACTTTATACATAATCCGGAGGCTTGGGCTTGAGGACACAATTGTAGAGATGTGTGGTTCGATAGGAATGACGGAATCTTCTGTTGATGTTTTCAGGCAACGTAAGGAAGACATAGAATTTCATGGGGGTAAACCATTTCTTGTGATGTCCTTTCAGAATGGAAGATATTTTCGAGAAGAGATCACGGCTGAGAAACTCCGAAGCGCTCTTGATGAAGTCCAAAATGATCTCAATTGGATCGTGAAGAATTGCGATATTCTACCCGCTGAAAGTAACTTTGGAGTATCTGCCACATTTCGCGAAATCTCAAAAAGGTTTGGGAGCGATTTATTTGACAGCATCTCGGCGGCTGATGGCTCACATCGTATCTTCTTGTGTGAGGACTATCTGTATCGTATTTTAGCTACGCAAAACGGAAAATTACCGGCCACATGGTTGCAGCCGGTTCTGATGATGGCAAGGGATCGAAATATATTGTCCCCGGAAAAGTATGATGATGCGGTCTACTATATGCTGGATTGTGGTTTTGAACATATAGCAGTGGATATGGGCGGTTTGTTGCGCGCTGCAAGATTAGATACAGATATAGATGGGAAAAGATTTAAGAAAATAGCTGAAGCTCTCGGCGGGCCTTCTGCCGATATGAAATCTCATATTGTGGTTGCGGCTTCTTTCTTAAATGAAATATGGAAAGAATATGAACCGCCGCTCGAAGGCAAAGCACAGACCGGCAAAGTCTTAGAATGCCTTTTGAAAGGGAGGGGAGAAGATTTTCGCGAAATTGCTCGAAGTCTTAATCTCCTAGTTGCACCAAGAAAAGCATTTAAAAAATATCTTCTGGAATGGCTCCAGGGGCACTTTTATCTGCCATTTAATTCGAAATGAAAAACATCTTTCACAAATGACTTCCCTATCATTATCTCGATCTTATCACTTTCAAACGGTACTCTTCACCAGTTCTATAATCTGATTCAATTGACTTGTAAGCGTCGCGCTGCAGCGCATCACCGGTTCAGGAACGGAACTTGAGCATCGCCACGCCGGTTGCGTCGTCGTGCGCCTTGTAAGCGTCGGTGCCCAAAATCTCGGTGATGACGGCCTCGATAACAAGGAAGACCGTGCCGTCGCGGCGGATGCAGCCCGTGATGGTCTCGCCCCCCCGGCCGATGGCGCCGTGCAGATGGAGGACCGGCTCGTCCCCCTCCCCCTTATAGAAAAACGTCCCGAAACCCAGGACCTCGCGGGCATCGCTGAACTCCTTCCAGAGTGGCTCGGGCGGGATCACGGCCTCACGCGGGCCGGCCACGACACCCGCCGTGCGCATGCCGCCCAGGAGCATGACCGTCCCGACGTTCACTTTTTCGGTGCGCGCCAGTTTCTTTATCTCGGCCAAAAGATCGTCGTGGTCTTCGAACTTGAGCAGGAACACCCGCCCGAAAGAACCTTGTCGGTATTGCATGAAAGTCCTCCTCTCCCCTGCCCTTCAGCGGCCGCGGGGACGGATCGCCGCCACGGGCATGACCCAGCGATTCTTTTCCCCCTCATAGACCCATTTATCGGGAAAACCGCGGCGGAAGGTGAAGTTCGGTTTTTCGGCCCACTGCATCAGGTCCTGATAGGCCTTGTGCACCTTTCGGAAGATCACCGCGTCTCCACCTGAATCGGGATGGTGAATTTTCGCTTGGCGGCGGTACGCATCCTTGATGATTCCTTTCCGCTTTTCCGGCGAACTCAGGATACCCTTCTCCAGATTGAGATAGACCAGAGAAGCGGGGGAAATGGACGGCATGTACACAACCGGAGGCTTGACGCTCGCCAGCGATACGCGGTCCGGGAGCGCGGAATCGAGGACATGGCGGGAAGCGACATATCGCTTCTTTGTCCGATAGTGTTCGGTCCACCACAACTCCCCGAGGATATTCGCCATCCTGCCGAAGTCCTCGCCGGGTTTCTTTCCCGGCGTGCGGCGGGCGACGAAACTACAGATATTCTTTGTCCCATAGGGAAGGATGTCAAGGTTGATCAGACGATCGGTAAAATAGAAGGTGGCGTATCGCGTGTTAAGCGCCTGCAGGAGGCCGGTGCGCAGGTCCAGTTTCTGCCGGAGATTCTGCCGGCATTTGAGGGAGCAGAAGCGCTTCCTGCCCATATTTTCCCGTGTCCCGCAGGAGAGACACCGTCGAGGTTCGCCCGCACCGGAAGGCAAGGCGGGCACGAGGCTCGTGCATTGGTTCATTGACGTATTTCAACCTGGTTCCTTTTCGCCGTTCGCTTGCTGCAAGGTAACAGCTTCAATGCAACATATTTACCGTCATTCCAGCAAAGAGAAGGCACTATAATCAGAATATTCGGCTTTGTCAAAATTAAACCTTTACGATATGCCATATCGTCTTCTCTGTTTCTTGATGAACCCCTCTTTCTCCAGGTCGGCCAGGTTCTTTTTTACGCGTACGGCGTCCATGCCGGTTTCTTTTACGATCTGCGCCACAGTCAGCGGTTCTCCGGCGACAAGCGTCTTCAGGATTCTTCCCCGCACCTGGCGGTTCGAGTTCTCGAAGGGGCTCTGGCGGACGTAATGGGCGCTCCGCTTGTTCGGATTTCCCTGTTCCCCCTTCAGCATGGCGCCGTAGTCCATAAGGGCGTTGTACCACTTCCGGGGATTGCGCATATCCAGCGTCTGCCGAACCAGGGGGACGATTTCCTCATCACGGATATTATCCCGGTCGCGCAGGAACTCGTGGATATACGCGCGCCGGATGTTGGTGTCCATAAACATGACAGGTTTGTTGAAGGCAAACGCCAGAACAGCGCCCGCCGTATACTTCCCGACCCCCGGCAGGGTAATCAGACGCTCCTCATCGGAAGGAAGTTTCCCCCCATACTCGTTCACGACCTTTTGGGCAAGAGCGCGGAGCGAAAGGGCGCGGCGGTTGTACCCCATGCCCTGCCAGAGGCGAAGCAGCTTGGGGAGCGTCGCCTTCGCCAGGGACGCAAAATCGGGAAAGGCCGTGATGAACTCTTCATACTTTCCGATCACCCGCTCGACCTGCGTCTGCTGGAGCATGACTTCGGAAACCAGGACGTGATAGGGATTTTTTGTCCTGCGCCAGGGGAGATCGCGGCCATACTTCCGGTAGTGGCCGTAGACCTTCTTACGGAAAGAACTGACCGTGGAAGGAGAAAGGGATTTCATCTCATTTAACCAAGGGCGCGAAAAAGGCGGCATGGTTGGAGGTAAACACCGGCGGATCGTTTTTCACAATCGCCGCAACGGCGGGATGCCGTTTGAATTCCTTGTCCAGGAACCGCCGCACCAGATTGCGATCCCATCCGTGGGGATGCCGGAACCCGGTGTAGAGGGAGAGGTCGCCCGCATAGAACTGTTCCGTTTCATACTCCCCGGCTTCATCACCGCAGACCGGCATGTTAAACACCGCCAGGTTCAGGAAGCTGATTGCGTCCCGGTGCCTGACGACAAACTCCAGCGTCTTTTGGGCTGTTTGAGCGGTCTCCGGCGGGGTGCCGAAAAGAAGATAGACGTATGTGGCAATCCCCGCTTTCCTGAGATTTTCGAGAGCCTGCGAGGCCGTCGCAAGATCGATCCCTTTTCGCAGCCGGTCAAGCACGGCCTGGTCCCCCGACTCCAGGCCGAGCTTGAGCATCACGCACCCGGAGTGTTTGAGCGCGATACAGTAATCGAGGTCCGCCAGTTCCCTGCCGATTCGCGCGAACCCGTACCACGGGACGCCGAGAGGCTTTTCCAGAAGCGCACGCATGAGCGCGGGGCTGATCGCATTATCCAGCAGATGCACGAGGGCAGGCTTTGTTTTCGAGATCAGGGCATTCATATCAGCCATCGCTTGCGCTGGGGGGACGGGCACGTAGGGATTGTCCTCTGTTCCTTCGGGACAGAAGGAACAGTTATGCCAGAAGCATCCGCTCGACCCGCTATAGGGAAGAATGACTCCCGGGGCAAGGTATTGCTGAAGCGGCAGTGAAGCGTAGTCCGGCGTATGGCGGTTCGGCTTCAGGTCTTTCACTCCCAACAAATCGAGAAGTGCTCCCTCCCCGGGACCGGCAATGAGGTGATCCACAAGGCCGGCAAAGGTGTTCTTCCAGCGGGGCCGTTTCGTCCACGAGGTCACCAGGGAGCCGCCAAGGACGATCTTCGCGCCGGGCAACTCCTTTCTCACGCAACCGATCATGGCGAAGGTACAGAGCGCTTGGCTCAGGTAATTCAGGGAAAATCCGACCAGGGGATCATCAAGAATTTCCCGCAGGCGCTTGCTGAAATAACCATAGAAGGGATTCCGTTCGGGGTGCTCGGCCGACGCGATGAGGTCCGCGCTCCGGACCGGTGAGAGCTGCGCGTGGTGATAATCCGCCAGGCTCAGGGTTGCGCCGGACGCCCTGGCGGATGCCGCAAGGACACGGTTCACGTCTCTTACCGCGCGGCTGTACCGGTCAAAAGACCGATAGGTTTGCGGAGCCCGAAGAGCGGCGATATTGGCAGGGAGATTCTTGACCGCCCGCCGGGTCCAGGTATCGGACGGCGGCTGCGGCTGCTGTGCGAGAGAGAGAAGCCCTTCGAGATTGGCGTCCAGGACCGTGCAGGGAAGGCCGTGCGCCGAGAGGGCGCCCGCCAGTTTCGCTATGCCGGCCGGCGGCTCGCAGGCCTTGGCAACGGGAGGAAAGATAAGAAGCATGAGATATTATGACTGATGGAGGGCGCTATATCAAGAGCATTTGTAAAAAACGGCGCACTGCCCTCTGCCCTGACACACCTTCATAATAAGGGGCTGGACAATCGCCTGAATTTTGCTATTATCACTCCCCACGATCCGCTCATTTTCGAAGGGATACAGAGGATAACAACAATTTACGGAGGAACGTGATGAAATTACCGGGAAAGGCACTGGTTCTCGTTACAGCTATTGCATTATTTGCTACCGCTTCCCCAGCGGCGGAAATACGGATCGGCGTCGCCGAGGCGCTGACGGGACCTGTCGCAAAATACGGTGTGCCTATCAGGAATGGATTTGCGCTGGCCGCCGAAGAGATAAATGCCAAAGGCGGGATAAAGGGAAATAAAATTGAGCTCATCATTGAAGACGAGCAGGGGAAAAAGGAGGAAGCAATCAACGTCTTCAAAAAGTTCATCTTCAAAGATCGGACGCTGGCCATCTTCGGCCCCACCCTTTCCAACTCGGCCTTTGCTGCGGACCCCATAGCAAATGCCCAGAAGACGATTGTTTTCGGCACATCGAATACGGCAGAGGGGATCACCGCCATCGGCCCCTATGTGTTCCGGAATTCCATTGCCGAGGCGGACATCCTCCCCAAGGTTGTCGGCGTGGCAAAGAAAAAACTGGGTTTGAAAAAAGTGGCGATCCTCTACGGGAACGACGACTCCTTTACCAAATCGGGCTACGACGTTTTCAAACGGGTAGTCGAGCAGGAGAAATTGCAGGTCCTGACTACGGAGACGTTTGCAAAGGGAGACATTGATTTTTCCGCCCAGCTCACAAAGATAAAAAACCTGAACCCCGACGCTATCATCTGTTCCGCGCTCGTGGAAGAAGCGGCAAATATCATCCTGCAGGCGAGGAAACTGGGAATGCCGGAGCGCATCCGATTTATCGGCGGCAACGGGTTCAACTCGGCAAAGCTTATGGAGATTGCGGGCAAGGCGGCGGAGGGCTCCATCAGCGGCAGCCCTTGGTTCCTCGACGATCCGAGCGCCAAAAACCAGGAATTCGTCCGGACGTACACCGCCAAGTTCAGCATTCCGCCGGACCAGTTTGCCGCCCAGGCCTACGACGCTCTCTACATCATGGCCGAGGGAATAAAGGCGGCGAAGCTCTCCGGCAATCTGGAGAAAGACAGGACCGCCCTCCGGAATGCCCTCGCGAAGGTCAAGAATTTCAAAGGCGTGGGCGGGCTGTTTTCCTTCAATGAAAATCGCGACGCCGCGCAAAAGGGACGGGTTCTTATCATTAAAAAAGGGAAATTCAGCCTCTATGCCGAGTAAGATGTAAGGAAAGATACGTTCCTGGTCCATAATCCAGTCACTCCCGCGCAGGCGGGAGTCCAGAAGCTCATTGAATTCCTGGATTCCCGCCTACACGGGAATGACCTGGTGGAACCGGAAACGGCCTTTTCAGCAATCGGCGAAGACCTTATCTGCATCGGAAGGGTAACCGTGTTTCTCCAACAATTCGCCAACGCACTCGCCCTGGGCTCCGTCTATGCCCTCTTCGCCATCGGATTCACGCTCATCTTCGGCGTCCTGGAGATCATCACCCTCGCGCACGGCACGATCTTTATGGTGGGCGCCTTTGCGGGTCTGTTGGCCGTCACAAAGCTTCACTTGGGGCTCGGCCCCGCCATTCTTACAGCCATGCTTGCCGCCGGAACGCTGGGCTGGGTCATTGATCTGGTAGCGGTACGCCCCCTCAGGAAACGGAGCTTCCACCACCTGGCGCCCATGATCGCCACCATCGGCTGCGCCACGTTCATCACCAGCATCGCCCAGGGTCTCTTCGGCGCCGAGGCCTACCGCTTCCCTTTCGATTTCGTCCCTGCGACCTCCTACACCTTAGGCCCCGTCCAGCTCACCCTGCTGCAGCTCATCATCATCGCCATCTCTTTCGCCTTCATGGTAATCATCATTGTTCTTTTGCATAAAACAAAATGGGGGAAAGCGGTGCGCGCCGTCGCGGAAAATCGCCGAACCGCAGCGCTCCTCGGCATCCCCGTGGACAGGGTATATCAGATTACCTCCTTTACGGCAGGGGCTCTGGGAGGCGCAGCAGGGATACTCACGGGCATCAACTTCAACACCATCCATGCCTTCATGGGCGGCCCCATGCTGCACCGGGGCATCGCCGTCGTCATCCTGGGCGGCATGGGCGATATCAGAGGCGCCCTGCTGGGCGGGCTTATCCTTGGATTTTCCGAGATCATGAGCGTGGCCTACATCTCTTCCGATTTTCGGGACGCCGTCTCCTTCGGCCTCCTGTTTCTCATCCTGCTTTTGAAGCCGGCGGGCATCTTCGGCAGGACGGGGGAAAGGAAGGTTTAGGATATGGGCGAATTCCTGGCATCAACCTGGTACACCTATAACACGCTTCTTTACACCATCTTCGTGAACGGCATGCTGGCGCTCTCCATCTACCTCACCCTCGCCTGCGGCCAGCTATCGCTCGGGAATGCGGCATTCATGGGCATGGGCGCCTACACCGCCGCCATCCTTACCATGAAAGCGGGCGCCCCGTTCGGGATCGCCCTTATCGCCGGAGGCGCGCTGCCCGCCCTCGTCGCCCTCATCATCGGCATACCGACCCTGCGGCTCTCCGGCGTTTACCTTGCCATGGCGACGCTCGGATTCGGCGAAGTGGTTCGGGTGGCCTTCCTCAACATGAGCATCACAGGCGGTTCCCTGGGTTTGAACGGGGTGCCCGCGAAGACGGAATTCTGGCACCTGCTCCTCGTCATGGGGATACTGATTTATTTCTTTGTAAAACTTAAGAGCTCACGATTCGGCAGGGCGCTGGAGGCAATCAACGAAGACGAAACGGCAGCATCGGTCATGGGCATACGAACAACCCTCTTCAAGGTATGGGCGTTTGCCGCCGGGGCTTTTATCGCGGGTGTCGCGGGCGGCCTGAATGCGCATTTCACGTTTTTCGTCTCCCCCCGCGAATACGGCTTCGAATTCGCCGTGGATATCCTGACGTTCGCCATCCTGGGCGGCACCCAAACCTTCTGGGGACCGATCGTCGGCAGCACCATTCTTACCCTACTGCCCGAACTGCTCAGGTTCATGGGGCCATACCGTCTGGCCCTCAACGGCCTCATCCTGCTCTTTGTCGTGATCTACCTCCCGAACGGCATCGTGAGCAGGGACACCTTTAAAAAGAAAGCCGACCGAGGTTAACGTGCTGAAGGTACAAAACATCATCAAGGATTTCGGCGGGCTGCGCGTCTTGGATGGCGTGGTGTTTCAGGTCGCCGAGGGTGCGATCTTCGGTCTCATCGGCCCGAACGGGGCGGGCAAGACGACGGTATTCAACATCGTCAGCGGCCTCCTGCAACCCACTGACGGAAGAGTCATCTTTAACGGCGCCGACATAACGCGCCTGCCGCCCCACGCCATTGCCGCGCAGGGGATCAGCCGCACCTTCCAGAACATCAGGATCTTCGGGGAAATGTCCCTCCTGGAAAACGTGCTGGTGGGCATGCACCGGCTCTTCAGCTACTCCCCCGCCGCCATGTTCTTTGACCTGCCGAAGAAGCGAACGGAGGAAAAGCTGCTCCGGGAAAAGGCATGCGATATCCTTTCCCTCGTCAACCTGGAAGACAAGGCGGACTGGGCGGCGAAAAATCTCTCCTACGGCGGGCAGAGAAAACTGGAGCTGGCACGCGCACTGGCCACCGATCCCAAACTCCTTCTCGTAGACGAACCGGCGGCGGGCATGAACCCTGCGGAAACCGAGGAGCTGATGGACGAGATCGTACAGATCAACCGCAGGGGATACACCATCTGCGTTATCGAACACGACATGAAGGTCATCATGGGCATCTGCGGGCAGATTGCCGTTCTGAATTTCGGGGAGCTGATCGCCGAAGGCTCGCCGGAAGAGGTAAAAAGAAATCCGCTCGTGATCGAGGCGTACCTGGGAAAGGAAGGGTAGCATGCTGGAGCTCGCCGATGTCTCAATAACTTACGGCCACATCCAGGCGTTGAAAGGCATATCCCTCGAGGTGAGAGAGGGAGAGATCGTCGCCTTGATCGGCGCGAACGGCGCGGGAAAGAGCACGACCTTGAACGCCGTTTCCGGCCTGGTCCCGACGACGGCGGGCAATATCGTCTATCAGGGAAGGAGCATCACGGGGCGGGCGCCCCATACGATCGTGCGGGAGGGCATTGTCCAGGTGCCGGAGGGGCGGGCGATCCTCACCACGCTTACGGTCTCTGACAATCTCGAACTGGGGGGCTTTGTCCGGCGCGATTCCGAAAAAGATAAGGACATGGATGCCGTCTTCGCCCGCTTCCCCGTCCTCAAGGAAAAGGCCGGCGAACCGGCGGGCATCCTGTCCGGGGGCGAACAGCAGATGCTGGCGCTCGGAAGGGCGCTGATGGCACGGCCGAAGCTCCTCCTCCTCGACGAGCCGTCCATGGGGCTTGCGCCGCTCATTGTCCGGGACATCTTCAACATCATTCTGGAGATAAATAAAGGCGGGACGGCGATCCTGCTCGTCGAACAGAACGCGAAAATGGCGCTCAAGATCAGCGGCCGGGGATACGTGATCGAAACGGGAAGGATCGTCCTGGAAGACAGCGCCGAAAACCTGCTGCACAACCCAAAGGTGATCGCCGCGTATCTGGGTGGTTAAGGCTGGGAAACATATAGACGGTTAAGTTCGATGGCTTCTTTGAGGGTTACCTGGCGACCTTCGTTATTTCGGAGTTATTTGACGATCTAAAATGTCATCTTTCAACATAATTACCACTATTTTAATGACATGCCTTGTTTTGATACCGTACTTGCTCTATAATGGGGAACAACGTGATGTCCACTATTTATGGTTTCTGCGTGAGCAAAGGAGGAACCCATGGAAAGCAAGATTGTGAGCGCTGTCAAGCTGAAGCATCATCCCGTCGCGTTGATCTGGAGCGATAAAAAACCGGAAGGAACGGTGCAGTTTCAGGAGGGCAAGTGGGGCTGCGTCATGTGGCTTATCGCGTCTGCGGCCAAGGGAAAGACGGCTGCCTGCGACCGGAAGACCTTCGGCTGCTTCGGCGGCGGCGTGGGCCTGGGCTTCGGCAACCAGTACAAAAACTTCCCCGGCGGCGAGGAGTGCTTCTGCCGTTTCCTTTCCTCAGGAAACGAGGGATGGGAAAAGGGCCGACAGGCGGCCCAACGGGTGAAGCCCTTCCTGCGGGAAGAGGCCTTCGATAATTTCCTCCACGGGGAACGCTACATCAAAACGCCGCAGCAGGTGGAAAAATTCACGGCGCGCCTGCCCATGACCGACATCCCCGCCCAACACGTCGTCTTCAAGCCCCTGGAGCAAACGGACCCGGCAAGGAACAATGTCCAGGTGGTGATCTTCTTCGCCAATCCGGACCAGGTTTCCGCATTGGTGGTGCTGGCAAACTACGGCCGCGATGATAATGAAACCTGTTTTATTCCCTTTGCGGCGGGCTGTCAGACCGTGGGCATTTATCCCTACAAGGAAGCGCAGTCGGCCAAGCCGCGGGCGGTTGTGGGACTTACCGATATTTCCGCGCGGGGAGAGATTGGCCGGCAATTAGGCCATGATCTGATGACCTTTGCCGTGCCGCTCGCGCTGTTTAAGGAAATGGAGTCAAACGTGGAAGGATCGTTCCTGGAGAGGCACAGTTGGAAAACCCTCTGTGAATAAAGCCCCTTCGCGTCATTCCCGTGAAGACGGGAATCCAGGGCTTTTCGGCTGCTATGGACTCCCGCCTCCGCGGGAGTGACAGGATTTTTGCTCTTTTTCTTAGTCGTTAGTTCTGATCCTTGATGAGCATGGTGGAAGGATCGAGAATGAGCGCCTGCTGACTCGACGCGCTGGGGGCGCCCTTCAGGGCAATGATATGAATGTCCTTGCCGGACGGCCTGAGCTGAAGAGCAACATCGAACAGGTCGTCCACGCCCTGGAGCGGCTTCGGCATGGCGCCGGGAACTGCCTCCTCATGGCGATGGGTATGCACGGCAAACCAGACGTGGAGCCCCCGCTTGCCGGCAAGCGCCTTTAATTCCGTAAGGGTTTTCCGCACCGTCTCGTTAAAGTGAAGCCCGTCAATGATGACCATCTGGGGCGCGAAAATGCCCTGCTCCGTGAGATCGGTGATTCTCTCTTCCAGACGGGGCGCGCTAAACCCGTCAACCTTGAACGTCATGATGAACCGGTGGGGCAGTATGCTTTCCCAGAACTGGCTTATCTGCGCCACGTTATACAGTTTGGTAAGATCATCAAAAAGCTCCTTATACCAAAGGCTGACCTTGGTAACGGGATCCTGCAGGCTGATATGGAGAACGTTCTTTCCTCTCAGCATGGTGCTTAAGGCTATTTGGACCATAAGCGCCGTTTTGCCCGTGCCGGCATGGGCAAGCACGGCGCCGAACCCCCCCGCGGGAATGATGTCCTCCTCCTCGTATCCCATGAGTTGCAGGGGATTGCGGAGGATAAGCTCTTTTTTCAACATTCTTATATTCCTGTCTTTTAAGTGAAGGACCGTTGCCTTGCGTTTAACGGCAATAGATGACTGCATACGCTGCTGCTTTTTCCTTTGTCCTTATAGTATAAAACCGCTGAGCAGTAAATATCCCGGCTGAAACGTGACGGCGTACCGCCGGATTACGCGGCGCTCTTCTTGCGGGCGGCCACTTCCTCGGCAATCTTCTCCGCAATGGACTGCGGCACCTGCTTATACAGGGCAAACTCCATGGTGAACTGCGCCTTGCCCTGCGTGGCCGATCTTAAAATCGTGGAGAAACCCACCATCTCGGCGAGCGGCACCTGCGCCTCCACGACGCACATGACCCCTTCGTCCTGGGCGCCCACGATCATCCCGCGGCGCTGATTCAAAAGTCCCATGACGGCGCCCTGAAATTCCGTAGGCGTTTCCACGACGACCTTCATGATAGGCTCATGGACAACCGCCTTGGCCTTGGCATATCCCTCGCGGAATGCCCCACGGGCCGCGGCCTGAAAGGCCATGTCGGATGAATCCACGGCATGCGAGGCCCCGTCGTTGATGACCACCTTGACGCCTGTGACGGGAAACTCCAGTTTCGGCCCTTTCTGCAGGCACAACCGGAACCCCTTTTCGCAGGCGGCAATGTACTGGGTGGGGATGGAACCGCCCCTGACCTCGTTCTCGAAAACGAAATCCCCATCGGCGACAGGTTCCAGGTATCCCGCCACGCGGGCGAATTGTCCGGCGCCGCCGGTCTGTTTCTTGTGCGTATAGTTGAATTCCGCCCGCTGGGTAATCGTCTCGCGGTAGGAAACGCGGGGGTTTCCCGTCGTGACCTCGGCCCCGTATTCGCGGCGCATCCGCTCCACATACACTTCCAGGTGCAGCTCCCCCATCCCCTCGATGATCGTCTCGTTCGTTTCCGGATCCACGTGACTCCGGAACGTGGGATCTTCTTTGGTAAACCGGCCCAGGGCCTTCGCAAGATTCACTTCAGACTTGTTATCCTTGGGGACAATGGCGAGCGAAATGACAGGATCAGGCACGAACATGGAAGTCATGCTCATACTGATCCCGGGGGAGACAAACGTGTCGCCGGAAGAACATTCAATCCCGAACAGGGCGCCGATGTAACCGGCGGGAATGGCCTCAATGTCCTCCATCTGGTCCGCATGCATGCGCACGAGCCGGCCGACCTTGACTTTTTTCCCGGTACGGGAATTCACGATGGTGGAACCCTTGGCAATCGTTCCCTGATAGACGCGAATATAGGTAAGCTGACCGTATTGTCCGTCTTCAAGCTTGAAGGCCAGCGCCACGATCGCTTTATCGGAATCACCGGACAGGATAACCGGAGTCTCATTGTTCTCCATGTCCAGCGCTACGTTTTCCACGTCGGATGGACAGGGCAACAGCATGGTGACCGCATCCAGCAGGGGCTGGACGGCTTTGTTCTTGTATGCCGACCCCAGACAAACGGGGGTGAGCCGGCGGCTGAGCGTGCCTTTGCGGATGGCAGCAATAAGCAGTTCCTCCGGGATTTCCTTTCCCTCGAGGATCGCATCGGTAAGTTCGTCGGAAAACAGGGACGCGGCATCTATGAGTTCTTCCCGCTTTGCCTTGGCTTCCGGCAGCAGGTTCTCCGGAATCGCCTCCGCGCGGACGTCTTCACCGTTGGGTCCGTCAAAGTAAAACGCCTTCATGGAAACGAGGTCCACGACCCCCTCGAAATTACTCTCCAGTCCGATGGGTATCTGCATCGCCACGGCGTTGTGCCCGAGCTTCGACTTAAGCTGGGAAACAACCCGGTCGGGGTTGGCGCCGCTCCGGTCGCACTTGTTCACGAACGCGATGCAGGGGACCTTGTACCTCTTCATCTGCTGGTCCACGGTAATAGACTGAGACTGCACCCCGCCCACCGAACAGAGGACGAGCACCGCCCCGTCAAGAACGCGCAATGAGCGCTCCACCTCGATGGTAAAATCAACGTGACCGGGGGTATCAATGATATTGATCTCATGCCCACGCCACTCGCAGAACGTGGCCGCGGAGGCGATGGTTATGCCGCGCTCCTTTTCAAGCTCCATGGAATCCATGGTAGCGCCCACGCCGTCCTTGCCCTTGACGTCGTGGATGGCGTGGATCCTTTTCGTGTAGAAGAGAATCCTCTCGGTAAGCGTCGTCTTGCCCGAATCTATATGGGCGCTGATGCCGATGTTCCTTACTTTGCTGTTTTCGCTGTTCATGCTGCCTATTCCCGTCTTCCTGAAATTGAAGTTCCTTAAAAAACAAAATGCGCGTTTCCGCGCTGAAAATAAAAAATCCCTCAATGGAAAAACCAATGGGGGACACCCGTGGCCGTCAGTATGATGGCGGTACTCTATTCATTTATGCCGATTTTGTCAAGCATTTTTTTGAATTCATCATTCCCCGTCAGCGGGTTTCAGAAAGCTCCCGGTCATCTCCCGTATCGCTGATCGGCATGCCCTTCTTGTTTCCCCGGGCCAAGAGGTAAACCGCCGGCATAATCGCCAACAAGGTGCCGGTAACCACCGGTAGTGCCACCTGTTTGGGCAGATACTCATAGAGGCCCAGAATGCCGTAGAAGATGAATATCATGGCGGCAATCCATTTGACCGCCCTTTCCGGAATCTTCTTGCCCAGGGTTATGCCCACGACGATCCCCAATGCGTCCGCGATAATCATCGCCGTCGTCGTGCCTATCCATACCGGCACGATGGACTGATATTTGGCGGCCATGGCAACCGTTGCAAGCTGTGTCTTATCTCCCATTTCTGCAAGAAAAAAAGCAACGAATACCGTCCAGAAGGGACTGAAATTGAATCGTTTGTCCTCGCCTTCCAGTTCGTCGCCACGAATCGTCCAGAGCCCGAACAGAACAAAAGAAGCCGCCGCCGCGATCTGCACAGTGCGAATCGGTATGATGTCCGTAATATAGTTTCCCAAGACCACAGCCAGAAAATGGTTGGCCGCCGTGGCCATTAATATTCCCCCCATTACCACCTTTACTTTGAACCGCGTTGCCAGCGCCATAGCCAGCAGCTGGGTCTTGTCCCCCATCTCCGCCAGTACCACGAATGCCAGCGATGCCCAAAATGCGGTCATTTCTCCTCCTGTTACCCGAAAAAAAAGCGAGGCCTTTAGCATAACAATATCGTCACGCTAAAGGTCTCGCTAATTGGCGTTTACCCAACAGCAAGGCCAGGCGGCATGCCGCCAGCATGTTGACCTTGCTTTTGTTAGCTACTCCCCTTTAGATGCTTTAACCTACCCCATGTCGTTCGGAAATTCAAGATGTTTTTCCAACCGTCGCGATAATCCCGCATTTGAAGCTCTCCTTGAGCACGCTGCGGAGAATCTTCGATTCTCAAGGAATATATATCGTTAAACATTCGCTCGCTGCCGATTCTGATGCGCCTTGACAGGGAGGGGGCGAAGGTATATCTTTTCCATGCGATACACGCCATCCGACGACGACAACGTGCAGTAGCCGGGAACGGTAATGTATGGATTCAGAACGCGATTCACAAAACATGGTCAGCCCTGCACAGGAGCTGCCGATCTTATCCGGTTCGCCTTGCTGACCGAAAAGAATGTTGCTGAGGGAGGAGGGTTTCCCCTCGGATTCTTACGCGTCTGAAAGAAACACCTCACCAGATAAAAAAGCGAAAGGGAATCACACTATGCCGCCAAAAATAAAAATCTATACCTTGAGCACCTGCAGCCACTGCCGGGACGCAAAGAGGTTCCTGACGGAACACGGCGTCCCCTACGAATTCACGGAGGTGGACATGCTCGAAGGCAGCGAAAGAGCAGCCGTCATCGAGGAAGTGAAGAAATTCAACCCGCGATGCACTTTCCCGACGATCATCGCGGGAGATCACGTGATCGTGGGTTTCAACGAAAAGGAAATCCGCCAGACACTGGAGTTGTGATGGACGCAAACCAGCTTTACGAGATGCTCAGGAAAACGCAGGAACCAAAGGGGTATTTTTTCCACCGGGACAGGGAACGGGCACGGGAAATACTCCGCGACCTGCTTGTCAACAAGGAACGCTACGGCTACATGGCCTGTCCCTGCCGGCTGGCGGCGGGAGACCGCGAGAAGGACCGGGACATCATCTGCCCCTGCGTGTACAGCAAAGAGGACATAAAGGAATACGGAAGCTGCTACTGCAATCTCTACGTCTCACGGGAATGGAACGAGGACAAGATTCCCCACGTCTACGTCCCCGAGAGAAGGCCTCCGGGAAAATTGACCTTTTGAAAAGCCGCTTCGTTACCGGCCATTATCAGCCCATCAATCGGGAATAAAAAAAGCAGGCCTTCCTGCGCTGCCGGAAGGCCTGCCTAACTTCTTTCCCGCACAAACTTCGCGGAACCGTATCCCTATCCTTTTATTGGGTAATCGTTACCGTGGGCGGACCGGGGTAGCATATAACAGTCCCCACTCCCACATTCTCGAAGGTCACCACGTTGGTTGTGTTAAAATTCACCTTCACCGACTTGGTTCCACCCTTCTTGACGATGATGTTCGGAAGCGTATCCAGATGGATCAGGTAGTTGCCGCTCAGCGTTTCGGTGGCCGGAAGAGATGAAGCAACGGCATCGGGAATCCTCGTGCTCCCGGTATTATAGCTTCCCGCGGCTGTAGAACAGGAAACGGCGCCGCTCGTGGTCGTAGAGGTTGTGTAGTACGTTACCCCCGCGCCGCCCCCAAACACACCCCCGGCATCCGTAACCTGCGCCTTCACCGACATCGTTCTGCTTAACGTCACTTCCACCTGGGTATAGGTGCCCTCGGACAGGTTGGCGCCACTGACGTAATTAGCGACTACGCTCCCGGCAGTGACCGAGGCGATATCAAAGGTGAGGTCTCCCGAACCGGCAACATACCAGGTGCTAAGATCCGAGTTATAAACCCTCACCTGGCTTACGGTTACATTATAGACTACCGGCGAAGCAGTCAGCGTGGCCGCCCAGAGATTACCCGCCAGCAGCAAAACTGCCAGCATCGGCATACCTATTTTCGTTATGAACTTGCTCATCGTTCCCCTCCCCTATTGTCTGCCGATCTGAACGCTAAAGCCGCCCGTCTCGGTCCATCTTTCCGTTTCGATTTTAAAGTTTCTCTCTACCCGGTCCAGTGTCCTGTCCTTGAGGTCTACGTTCGGAAGGGCGCTCTGGAATGAAGAGGAAAGCGCGGCAAAAACGTCCTTCGGCGCGAAACTGTCAACCCAGAGGGCCATGCGGACATCGCCGCGCCATTCCTGCGGCCCCTTGTTGTCATTGTAGGTCTCTACGTTAACCGTGAGGAAACTCAAGGGTTTTAGTTCCGCCCGGCCCTTCCAGCCTTCCAGGTCAGAGCCTTCCCGGAAATCGTACCAGTAGTGGCTGGCGAAAATCTTCATCCAGGGCAGATAGGGTACGGGCACGCCGAATTCAACGTCATAGCCGTTCCGGGCCGCCTCATACGTACTTGGCTTTACCAGACGGGCGGGTGACAAGGCAAAGTAACCGTTCAGCCGTGCCTCATAGTACTTGCCGATCGCTTCCAGGCCGACGCCCTGGCGGTAGTGCCGGTACGGATCCTGGTAATCAAAGAAGGTATTGATGCCCAGCATCAGGTTGTTGTCGAGAACCAGCCTGCGGTAACCAAGACCTGCAGAATAGGTGCCGTAGCTGTCCTGACCCGATGCGCGGAGATGGGTAAAAACGGTGTCCTTTTTATCGCCCGTCTGATAGAGGGGCTGTATTGTTTCCACGTAGTAGCGCGGTTTCTGGCTGCTCTCCATGACGGCGCCGATCGTCGTCCGTTTCAACCAATCCGGTATAGTGTGACCGACAGATTCGCCGCTTATTTGCTTATCGGCCGAAACCTTCTGCTGTTCCACTTGGGCCAGTTGCGGCAGTTCCCCCGGAGGCAGATCACGCAGAGGCCGAGCGTCCGGAGAAGGATATGATCGAGAAGGGAAGTCCCTCGCTATGGGTTCCCCGGCGTTGACGCCGCCATAAAAAAACAGAATAAAAACAACCATAATCAGTCTGGGGAAAACTTGCTTTCTCTTGATTTTCATTGTTCATCTCCCTCTTTTAAGGATACACAAGGCCAAACACCCTATGATTCTATGCATTGGAGGGCCGGTAATAATAAATAATGGTTTTTTTGTCAATACCCATATTGTTTTCCCCTTGCTCTATCTCATGTTGCCGCAGCCGGACGCGGAGGGCCACTTGACATGAACAGGCAAAATAACATATCGTATTTCAGCATGTTTCCACCGGGGAAACCCACCCCACGCGCAGCGCAAAATAATCGGATATCCTTTCGGCCGTGGGGACAAAAATCTTTCATGCCAGGTTGGCCAGCGAATATGGCGAATAACAGGGAAAACGAAAGGGAAGAATCGGCCGCGATGCAGCACCCGCTTCTCTCCCCCGGTGAAACGGAAACCCTCCAGGGGGAAATCCAGCGGATAACCTTCGCCAACGATGAGAACGGCTACGCCGTTGTCCGCTTGAAAGCCGCGGGACACTCCGAGCCGGTAACCGCCGTGGGAACCATCATTGCGCCGAAAGCCGGCGACCTCCTGAAACTCATTGGGCGCTGGGCGGTCCATCCCCGCTTCGGCAAACAATTCCAATTCGAGTCCGCAACCAAGGTAATGCCCACGACGGCGAAGGGCATCGAGGCCTACCTGGCATCCGGCATTATCAAAGGCATCGGTCCCGTCATGGCGCAGCGCATTGTGGCGCGGTTCGGGGAGGAAACCCTCGATGTCATGGACCGGCGGATGGACAGGCTTTCCGAGGTGGAGGGCCTGGGGGAAAAACGCATTGACACGATGCGGGAGGCCTGGCAGGCGCAGAAGGCCGTGCAGGAGGTGATGCTCTTCCTCACCGCCCACGGCGTTACGCCCGGATACGCGACGAAGATATTCAAAAAATACGGCAGAGACGCGATCCCCCTCCTGACGGAGAACCCCTACCGCATGGCGGACGAGATAGCGGGCATCGGATTCCTGATCGCCGACCGGATCGCCGGTAAGCTGGGATTCCCCGCCGACCATCCCCTGCGGCTGGAGTCGGGAATCGTGCACACCTTGGGGGAAGTTACCAGGAACGGGCACGTCTACTACCCCAGAGAGGAACTGCTTGTCGAAACGGCAAAGCTCCTGGGCGCGGACCGGGAACCGGTTGCCCACGCCCTGGAAAGCGCCGGCCGCAAGCGGATGGTCGTCATCGAAGAGGACGCCGTGTATCTTCGGGATATCCATCTCCATGAACGGGGATTGGCCGCCTTCCTCGCGGACCTCCTGGAAAAGAAAGACAGCGGGCCTTTGGGCGCGCTCCCGTTTGAAGAGGAGATCGGCGGCATCGAACGCGATCTGGGCCTCATCCTGGCGGAAAATCAACGCGAGGCCGTACGGGTGGCGTGCAGCTACGGGGTGATGATCTGCACCGGCGGTCCCGGCACAGGCAAGACGACCATGATTCGCGCCATCGCGGAGATGTATATACGGAAGGGGATGAACATTATCGCCTGTGCGCCCACGGGACGCGCGGCCAAGCGCATGAGCGCAAGCCTCGGCTTCGAGGCGAAGACCATACACCGGACACTGGAATACTCCCCCCAGTCGGGAACTTTTCAGCGCAGCCGCGACAATCCCCTGCCCTGCGACCTCATCATCGTGGATGAGATGTCCATGGTGGACACGAGCCTGATGTACTTCCTCCTCCGGGCCGTGCCAGTGGCGGCCACGGTCATCCTGGTGGGCGACATACACCAGCTCCCCTCCGTGGGTCCGGGCAACGTCCTGAAAGACCTGATAGACTCGGGGATAATACCCGTCGTCCGTCTCACACAAATCTTCCGACAGGCGGAACAGAGCAACATCATCATCAATGCCCACAAGATCAACAGCGGCCGGATTCCCACGGCATCGGACTTCGGCGGCGATTGCACCTTCATCGAAAAGGAGCTCCCCGAAGAGGTTACGGCCTTTGTTCTCCATACCATCGGGGAATTATGCCGGCAGTGCGGAGGCGCGGCAACCGGGGCACAGGGAATAATACCCGGTCTCCGGTCGGCGGAGAACCGGCGCGACATCCCGGCGCTTGCGCTCAAGGATTGCCAGGTGATCGTTCCCATGAACCGGGGCGTCCTCGGGACGGACGTGCTGAACGACATGATGCAGGATTTTCTGAACCCAAATCCCGTGGCCTTTAACCGGGCGGGACGGAAATTCAAGCTCGGCGACAAGGTCATGCAGATCAAGAACAACTATGATCGCGACGTTTACAACGGCGATATCGGCTGCATCGCGGCCATTGACGGCGAAGCGCAGGAAATCGTGGTGGATTACGAGGGACGGGGAGCCGTCGTGTACGACTTCGAGGACGTCGAGGAGATCGCTCTGGCCTACGCAATCACCGTCCATAAAAGCCAGGGATCGGAATACCGCTACGTGATCGTGCTCTGCACGACCAACCACTGGATCATGCTGCAGCGGAGCCTGCTCTACACGGCGATTACCCGCGGCAAGGAAGGCGTCATCCTCGTGGGGACGAGACGGGCGCTGGCCGCCGCCGTCCGAAACGACAAGCCCCAGCTCCGCTATACCCGGCTGCGCGAGCGATTGCTCAACGGATAAGCAGCGGCGGGGGTAGGACGGCAGACTTGTATTGACGAAATCGGCCGGGGCGCTATTTAGCCTGAGGCAACCGCGGGATGGAACTTCAATAAAAAATACCCGACATTCTGCAGGGAGGAATAAACAAGATGAAAAAGAAAATCATTCTCTGGGTACTGATATCATCAGCACTCATTGTTGCGTGCGCCCCGACAAACAGTTCGCGCTACCGTGAAGGCGATAACACAGGCCAGGAAGCCGGCATGACGGTAAACGATGAACGGCGCCTGACCGAGGAGGCCCTTCCCCAACTGAAAAAAGACTATCCTTCCGCCCGGAACCAGGATCTCCAAAAATATATCGCCAATCTCGGCATGAAAATCGTCAGGGCAAACAAGCTGGAGGGGAATCCCTATCACTATGACTTTGAAGTTGTAGACATCGAGGGTGTCAATGCATTTGCGCTGCCGGCCGGAAAAATATTCGTGACGGCGCCGCTTATTGCCATGGCATCCAATGAAGCGGAACTGGCCGGGGTCATCGGGCATGAAATCGGCCATGTCACGGCCAGACACGCGGCAGAGCGGATGTACGCGATGGAAAAAGACCAGAACAAAACCTGGCTGTACGCGGCCGGGGGCGGGGTTGTCGGTGCGGCCGCCGGGTTCGGCCTGGGGAAAATTCTCTGCGCGGAAGATGACACCGCCTGCTTGGCGAAAGCGGCGATGATCGGAGGGGCGCTCGGCGCAGGCGGAGGGCTGCTCGTGCAGAAATATAAATTTTTGGCGAATTCACGGGAAGACGAACTTGAAGCGGATCGCATCGGGTTCAAGATTGCCGTCGGTGCGGGATACGACAAAGACCAGGTGGGGAAATTTTATGAAAAGCTTTTACAGATAGAAAAAAATGCCCGGAGGAGCGGGAATCCCATCATAGAGAGTCTTGCCGATGCCATGAGCACGCACCCGCCAAGCGAGGAACGGGTGCAGCAGATGAATGAGATGGCCATGAACAGTCCCACCGTAAAAAAACCGACCATAACTACTCCGGAGTTCAACCGGGTTAAACAAATTGCTGCGGGATTACAGAAGAGAGAGCGCAGGTAAAAAGCGGGCGCCCCTTTGCTTTTAGTCGAGGCAACGGCCATAGTTTAGCGCGCCGATTTAACGATCTTGGCAGGAAGATCAAAATGAAGATTGTCCTTATTGCAATCACCGTTTTAACCTTATCCTCTCCGATGGCAAGCATCGGCGAGTCGGAAACCGCTTTCGCTCAGAAAAGAGCGCAGATGGTGGAGGATCAGTTAAAGGCCCGGGGAATAAAAGACCCGCGCGTCATCCAGGCCATGCTCACGGTGAAAAGGCATTTATTCGTTCCCACTCATTCCCGGAATCAGGCTTACGAAGACTATCCCCTGCCTATCGGCGAGGGGCAGACCATTTCGCAGCCGTACGTTGTCGCTTTGATGACGGAGCTCCTGGCATTGAAGGGCCGGGAAAGGATACTGGAGATCGGAACCGGGTCGGGATACCAAGCGGCGATTTTAGCGGAACTGGCAAAAGAGGTTTACACCATCGAGCTCCTGGCGCCGTTGGCCCGGCAAGCGGAAAAATTGCTCAAGGAGTTGGATTATAAAAACATCCAAGTAAAATCCGGCGACGGGTTTTTGGGCTGGCCGGAATTTGCGCCCTTTGACGGAATCATCGTAACCTGCGCCCCGGAAAAAATCCCGGAACCATTACTCGCACAATTGGCGGAAAACGGCAGATTGGTCATTCCCGTGGGAACCTATGTGCAGGAGCTAAAGCTGGTGCGGAAGCGAAAGGGCAGGACAACCGTGACGGACATAGTCCCGGTTCGGTTTGTTCCCATGCTCAGAGAAAAGGGGAAATAAATCAGAAACGCGGCGGGAAGGACACCTTGATCCGAAGATATCTCCTTTTATCCCTTGCAGTGGCCCTGCTGCTCCACATCGGCTACCTGTACTTCAAGGTAGGTCGAGGGGTTGCCGGAGACGCTTGGGAATCCCCCTCGATTCTCTACGGCCGCCCCACGGAGATCCGCAAGGGGGACCACCTCGGGAACCTCCGCTTTGCCGAGCGACTACAGAGACTCCACTACAGGAAAGTCGCGGGAAAGCCATCCACCGCCGGGACATTCTCCGAAGAGCGGGGGAACATCCGGATATTCCCCCGCGTGGGCGGAACCGAAAAATCCTCCCGCGGGAGCGGCCCGGTGGACATCGCGGTTCACGACGGGCGGGTCGTGTCGCTGGTCTCCCCAGCCGGTGGAGAACTGGACTCGATCCGCCTGGAACCGGAGGAGATCGGCCGCATCATGGGTCCGAAGATGGAGTCCCGACGCCCGGTTCCCCTCTCCGCCATTTCTCCTTTCCTGCAGAACGCGGTGATCGCGTCTGAAGACGCTCGTTTTTATTCCCATATCGGTATTGATGTCCTCGCGACCGGCCGGGCATTGTTTACCAACTTTAAGCAGCAGCGGTTCGCTCAGGGCGGCTCCACCATCACGCAACAACTCGCAAAAAACTTCTTCCTCTCCCCAAAGAAGACCCTCGGGCGTAAATTGCGCGAGGTGGAACTTGCGCTCATGCTTGAGTGGCGGTACTCGAAAAAACAGATCCTTGAGATGTACTTAAACAAGATTTACTTCGGGCAAGAGGGCCTCCGGGGGATCTACGGCATCGAAGAGGCGGCAGAATTCTATTTCTCGAAGCAGGCGAGAGATATTTCCCTGGAGGAGTCTGCGCTGCTCGCCGGGATCATCCGCTCCCCGAACCGGTACCCCCTCTTACGGGCCCCCACGGCGGTAAAGAAGCGGCGCAACGCCGTTCTGGCGCGGATGCGCCAGCTTGAGATGATTCGGGAGGATGAGTTCCAGAGGGCCTTAAGCGCGCCGGTGCAGACCCGGCAACGGAGCGCTCCCGTCTACCTGGCATCGCATTTCGTGGATTACCTGCGGCGGATCACCGCGGAAGAACTGGGAGGTGAGAAACTCTACCGCACGGGGTACCGCTACTACACAACCCTCGACCCCATACACCAAGCCGTCGCCCAAGAGGCGGTCACCCGGGGGCTCGAGGAAATCGAGAAAACGGCTACCCCTGCCGGCGAACCGCTGCAGGCTGCGCTGGTCGCCGTGGATCCGGCAACCGGGGCGATGACCGCCATGGTTGGCGGCCGTGGCCACGGGGATACACGGTTCAACCGGGCGGTGGACGCAAAACGTCAGCCGGGAAGCGCTTTCAAGCCTTTCGTCCTCCTCACGGCGCTTTCACTGTCGGCGCAGGGCAAGGGAGATAAGACGCTCTCTACGATCGTGTCCGGCGAGCCGGTGTCAATCCCTACCCCGGAGGGGATGTGGACTCCGTCGAATTTCGAAAGAAAGACGTACGGAACAATCACGATCCGGAAGATGATCGAGGATTCTGTAAACACTGCCACCGCCCGGCTGGCGAACGACATCGGGCTGGAGGAAGTGCTCAAAACCGCGCGTGCGGCGGGTATCACAAGCCCGCTCTTACCCGTCCCCTCGATGGCACTGGGGAGCTTCGAAGTCACGCCGGTGGAGCTCGCCTATGCCTACACGACGATCGCCTCAGGAGGTATCCGTTTCGACCCATTTCCCCTCTTCTCGGTGACCACGGCAGACGGGGATATCCTCACCGCTAAGAAGGTTCACCGGGAACAGGCGCTCGACCAGCGCGTAGCATACCTTACCGGGTATGCGATGGAGGGGGTGCTGGAGCGCGGCACGGCAAACTCGGCAAAGGCGATGGGGATTTCCTTCCCGGCATCGGGGAAGACCGGAACGACGAACGGCAACCGGGACTCCTGGTTTGTGGGATACACCCCCGACGTGGTCTGCGCCGTGTGGGTGGGGAACGACTCCGGCGCGGATACGGGGCTGACCGGGGCGCAGGGAGCGCTCCACCTCTGGGCGCGGTTCCTGCGGGCCCTCTACCCCCAATCCGGACCGCCGGCCCTGACCCGGCCGGAGGGGGTGGAGACTGCGGTGATAGATCCCGAGTCCGGGTATCTCGCCACCACCTCATGCCCGCAAACGCTGCAGGAGGCTTACCTCACGGGGACGGCGCCGAAGGAAACGTGCCCGTACCATCCGGTGCACCCCGTCGTGGAGACCCTCCGCAAGGGGATACAGAGCGTCGGGGACTTCTTCCGCAACCTGTTCAGGTAGGGGGACGAGACGGACGATTGGCAGGCAATAAAACCCCTACGGGAAACAGCCTATCAGGCAAGCCTGTAAAAGGTCTTTGGGGTACCCCCTCTCTGTCGAAAGAGGCGGGGGAAATTGTTGTTCTTAAGAAGCGATGCTATTTGCTATACGCGTGTACCGGTTCTCGGATCGGGGGAATTGCCAGTTCCGGCAATCTCTGTTTTCGTGACCGTGCTTTTTCCAGCTCCAATGCCGCCATGTTTTTCTCGTAGAATGTATCGGGTTCGTAGGTCCATTCTGCGGCCAGTCGTTCCTCCTCCTTCTTCAGCGCAAAAAAAGCGTACCTGCCGATGAGCGGCGCGATGAACCGCGTCCTCCACCCGAACGTGGCACAGATATCCTTCAATAGTTCATCCGCCTTTTCGGCAACGCGCGGATCGTTGCGATAACCTGCGCCGTACCACTTCCTCATGGCCCAGACGGCGCCCGCATAAGTTGATCGAACGGGAAAGACCTCCCAGGCAACACGATCCCGGATACGCCATGGATCATCCTTATGCATCTGCCAGCCATTCAGCAGCACCCTGATCAGGCGCAGCAGACTGGGGCCGTTGACCGTGAAGTCGCGCCGGAAGGCATCCAGAATGTATTTTTCTTCCCGCCCATTTTTGATGTGCTGATGGCGGTAATTGAACCGGTATTGCCCGTGTGCATCGGCGTAGGATAATTCCTCCTCCGACAGCAGCGTGCCTTCCTTCCGGTGCTGTTCATACAAGGGTGTCCCCGCAACGCAGGTATAGAGCATGAACTGGTGAAAGACCGTATCATGGCTGACGGCATAGTCAATGATCGAGTCCATATTCTCCGGTTTGTGGTCCTCGAGACCGATAATCGAGGAGCCCAGGACGCGGATCCCGTGCGATTGCATCATCCCCACCAGCGCCTTCGTGTCCACACCCTTGAGCTTATCGTAGGCGCTTTCCTCCCCTTCCAGTCCCATCCAGACCCAGCCGATCCCCAGCCTCACCAACTGATCAATAGTATAGGATTCCAGTACCCGCGCGGAGCTGAAAACGAAGATGGCCCAGCTCTTGTTGTGCGCTTCCATCAGTTCCAAAAGCCGGAGCGCCCGTTTCTTGTGGAGGAGGAAATTTTCGTCAAGGGCAAAGAACGAACGCACTTTGAGCTTCTCTTCCATTTCGCACATGACCTGAAACAGCTCGTCGCCCGTTTCATAAAAATTGATGAAATGACCCTTGCCGCCGAACAGCGCGGAGGTGGAGCAGAAATTACAGCCCATGGGACAGCCCACGGAGGGAATCAGGATCGCCGCCGTGCCGCCGGGTCTGCTGCCGAGATTGATGCCCATGATCCTGCCGCCGAATCCCGAGGCGGCCATGGGGTGTTTGATCGGCGTCTTGTCGTCCTGGCCGAGGTAGCGCTGGAACCAGCGGATACCCTCGCCGCGGACGATGTGGTCCGCATCAATCATCTTATCCAGTCCTTCCTTGTTGGTAATATGCCCGCCGATGACGATCACGGCCTGGGGCTGGCGTTCACGGATCAGTTCGCACATCTTCCGGACCTTGCCCACGTTCGGCAGAATCCCGCTGATGCCGATCACGTCATAGCTGCGGCTGTCGAGCTCCCCGATGAAACGCTCCAGCGTGGGGAAATCGAGGAGTGCGCAGGGGGCCTCAAGATTGGCTTGGATCATCATGATGCCGAAGGAGCGGTGAAACATGCGCAGGGAGAACGCCCCCTGGACGCGGGTTACCTGGTTTTGATACAGTTCCATCGGGTTTATGCTGCGGCTCCCGTATTCGTCATCGCACGCATAGGGCCCGAAGACGCTGCTCAAAAGGACGCGGGCCTTTGTTCCCAGCGGGTGAACCGGCTGGGTATCGTATGGGGTATGGTCAAGCATGTTTCTCTCCTCCCAAGAAAAGTTATAGTCTGTACGGGAGAAGTGTAAAGGGGATGGGAACGGAATGGAAGCCCTAAGTTGCCGTTTTACAATACTTTTACAATCACTTCGCATTATGCCTGAAGAAAGCCCTTGCGAATACTAAATATTATACATTATATGGGTTAACACGGTTTTTTCAAACGGTGAGCAGCTAAAATCTGCTCCTGAAATCGGCAGGATTGTCTCTGAAATTAGAAACGACCAATTTAGAAAGCTGATGTACGGCGATTACTCATTTATCGCATTGAAAAGAAACAAATATCAATTCTCACAATTCGACACGGTAAGCAGATTCTGCCGATAGAAGAAATTGAAGCTCCCCGCGGCAAGCCGCGGGGGGAATGCGCTCGCTGCCGGATTCAACCGCTTTGAAAGGAACACGGGTTAGGCCGGCGTTTCACCCACGCCCCTCACGCTTGGCGTTATCGGTAAAAGAAAGGCCTGTAGAATGAAAAAGCTGATTTACGGAATATGTTTTGCGTTATTGTTATCAAGCAATGTTTTGGCCGAAGAGGCAAATACCGTCCAGGTTGATGTATTGGCAAAAACAGGGCGAAGCTGGGATGGGAGCCATCTACCGGACTACTCAAAAGGCACTCCGGAGCTAACAATTCTCAGAATCAAAATCCCGCCGGGAGTGCAGTTGCCCTTGCATAAACATCCAGTAATAAATGCGGGTGTATTATTGAACGGAGAACTTACGGTAGTCACTGAAGACAATAGGACATTACATATGAAAACGGGAGACTCAATTGTCGAAGTCGTGAACATTTGGCATTATGGGAAGAATGAAGGCAATACCATGGCGGAGATTCTTGTTTTCTATGCAGGGGTAGTGGATACCCCGATAACCATTAAATAATAGGAGCCGACACATACCGCAGCGCTCGTGCGGAGTCCGTTTCACTCCACCGCACAGTTCAGGCATGGGACGCAATGGGGAGGATAGTATGGAACTATCCATATTCATCGCAAAAATCACGGCAGTGATATACCTGTCGGCTTCTCTCGGCGGGTTTTTCAGGAGAGATTATTATCGCAGGCTTTCCGACGATATGCACAAGAACGCCGGGCTGACCTACATGGCGGGCTTCATCGCCGTCATCGTTGGATTTCTGATTGTGCACTATCACAATCATTGGGGAAGAGACTGGACTGTTCTGATAACGATTATAGGCTGGTTATCCCTCATAAAAGGCGTCCTCATAATAGTCTTTCCAAAATTCATTCGGCGTTTGTCCGAACCCTTTCTTACCGATAGAGCCCTAAAGATTATTCCCTATGTTACGCTCTTGATCGGACTCTTGTTTGGTTACTTCGGATTTGTGCATGGAAGCGTCTGACATCAGAGGTCAATCAGGTGTCCACCAAACGGGGGGAGGTTCAAACCGAAACCTGAATTTAAAGACAAAGCAAATTCACTTGAAATGAAAGAACGCACCCAACCAGAAACTGCTCACCAGGTGAGGCAGCGGCGGCTTACCTTCCCCGCCGTGGCAAACTCCACCCCCTCCATTTCCAGCAAGGCCTTCTTCAGAGCCGTGCCGCCTCCGAAACCGCCGAGTTCCCCGCCTGCGCGCACGACGCGGTGGCAAGGGATAACCAGGGGAAAGGGATTACGGGCCATTGCCGTTCCCACCGCCCGCGCCGCGCCGGAACGGCCGAGCAGATCCGCCAGTCCGCCATAGGTCACAACCTTTCCCCGTGGTATTTGCCAGGTCCGCGTCAGCACCTGCCGATGGAAAGCGGAACAGACGCTCATATCCAGTTCGTCGAGGGTAAAATCAACCGGCCGCTCTTCCAGATAGCGTCCGATTTTAAACGCCAGTCGTTTGGTCGCGGCGCTGGATGCAGACTGAGCCCCGGGAAAGGCATGTCGGATGGCAGCCTCGACGGCCGCACGTTTCCGCGGCAGGAAAATGTGCACCACTGGAGGCCTGCCGCTGTTTCGTCTCCAGACCAACGCTGTCTGCCCGAAGCGGGAGGGGATTAACTGATACCAGAACGGTTCCTCCATAGCAACCTCTGCTTGAAACCAACCTTGAAGTTCTCCACCCACAGGGCGACAAACTTGGCGAAAGCCTACAACAGCTTCCAACCACTAAATTCCCGTCTACACGGGAATGACAAAAAAATGCCCGGACTTTTTACCAAGTCGTCATTTGCCCCGACCTGTCCCTCAGGAGCGGGCTTTTAAAAAGGCGCAGATTTGCGCGGCCCACGCCTTGCCTATTCCCGGCACCTGCGCCACCTCCTCGGGCGCCGCACGTCCCAGCGCCGCAAGGTCGCCGAAATGGCCGAGGAGCGCCTTTTTCCGGGACGGACCGATGCCGGGAATCTCGTCCAAAAGCGATTGAAAATCGCTTTTCTCTTTCAGCCGCCGGTGATACGAAACGGCAAACCGGTGCGCCTCGTCGCGCACCCGCTGGAGCAGGAAAAAGGCGGCCGGCCAGCGCGCCAGGTAAAGGGGGTCTTTGCGCCGGGGCAGGTAAACCCGATCCTCGTTCTTGTCCGGCGACAACGGGTTCTTCCGGCGGCTCTCCTTGGCAAAGCCGATGACAGCCATACCCCGGATGTCCAGGTCTTTCAGGAGGGAGAGCGCCACGCCCAGGTGCCCCCTGCCGCCGTCCACGACAATCAGGTCGGGAAGCCCTTCTTTCTTCTCGTAGCGCCGCTTCAGAACCTCGTACATCATGGCGTAATCATCGGCGCCCTTCACCGTCCTGATCCGGAAACGCCGGTATCCATCCTTGCAGGGCACGCCGTCCACGAACGTCACCATCGAGCCGACGGCGTACTCCCCGCCCACGTTCGAGATGTCGAAGCACTCGATCCGCGCCGGCGGCTGCTTCAACCCCAGCGCCTCTGCCAGGAGCCGGAGCGCCTCTTTCGGCTCCCTTCCCGCAAGCTGCTCCGACCGGAACAGGTTCTCGGCGTTGCGCATGGCGATCTGGAGGAGCCCCCGTTTCTGTCCCCGCTGCGGCGACAGGACCGCCACCACCCTGCCCTTCTTTTCCGACAGCCACTCCCCGATGATTTCCCTATCCTCCATGTCCACGGACACGATAATCTCCGCGGGAATATAGGCCTTGCCGTCGTAGTACTGCTTGATGAGCGCGGAGAGTATCTCGTCCGTCCCGGCGATGCTCCGGACGAGCGGGAACGTCTTTTTGCCCATGACGCGTCCGCTCCGCACGTGGAGGGCGCATACCAATGTCCGGTCGCCTTCCCGGAAAAGGCCGAAGACATCCTGGTCGGCCGGGGTCAGGGAGGAGATGCGCTGTTTTTCCAGGGTCGTGACGATGGCCGCGATGCGGTCCCGCAGGGCGGCGGCCTCCTCAAAACGCATCTGGGTCGCGGCGGCATCCATCCTCGCCTTGAGCCCGGCAAGCAGGGTTTTCTCCTTCCCTTCGAGAAATGCGATCCCGTCTTCCACGAGGCGCCGGTAGGCGGATTCATCCACCTTGCCCGCGCAGGGGGCAAGGCACCTGCCGATTTCGTATTCCAGGCACGCCCGTTTCCTGCCCTTCAACTCGTTATCCCCGCAGGTGCGCAGCAAAAACACCGATTGAAGAAATTCCAGCGTCTCCCGTGCCGCGCCGCCGGAGGGATAGGGCCCAAAGCAGCGCGCCCCGTCCTTTTTCGGACGCCGCACCAGTTGGAAACGGGGGAAACGATCCGCCGGATCGATCCGGATGTGGAAGTAGGTCTTGTCGTCCCGGAAGATGACGTTGTACTTCGGCCGGTGTTCCTTGATCAGGTTGTTTTCCAGGATGAGGGCTTCTTTTTCCGTCCCCGTGACGATGAACTCCACGTCCGCGATGCGGGAGACCAGGAAGGGGATCATGGGCCGCTTGTCCGTGCCACTGAAGTAGGCCCGCACCCGGTTGCGCAGATCCCTCGCCTTCCCCACGTAGATGACCTTACCTGCGGCATCCTTCATCAGGTAAGCACCCGGCGCACGGGGAACATTTTTGATCTTGATTTTCAGCTCGTCGGACATGATGGGCTCGCAAATTCCCCCAAACTAAGCCTTGGAACGGCTTCGTAAAAAGGCCAGAGGCAAGGCGCGCGAGGCAGGAGGAATGAGACGTACATTTAGCGTACGTCGCAGTGACTCATGATGAAGCGCAACACAGCATATGGCCTTTTTACGGAGTCGTCAGGCATTGCGGGATATTCCGAGTTCCCTGCTCCTCTTCGTCACCCGCGCCTTTACCTCGCGGCTCATCACCGCGTCTTCCGGCCAGGGACGCCGGTGGCCGTCCGCTGCCCCCTTCCTGGTGGCGTCGATGACGGCACGGTTGTCCCGGATGGCGATGTCGCGCCGGGGATCCACGTTGTTGCACGCCCGCCACAGGAGCGCCGAATCGTCGCCCAGGTCCATGTCCGCATCGAAAAGAACGGCGATGCACGCAGGCGGGATAAGGTTCTGTTTGGCAAGAAGGTCGGCAAAGAAGCTCCCCCCCTTATTCTCATTCTTTCCGACCGTGAGAAGAACGAGGGGGTGGGCGGTATCGGCGCATAGGATATGGCAGGCAAGAAAACTCTCGTCCTGCGTCTTGAGCTTGGTCAGCAACTCCCCGGCGCCGGGCAGAGCGACGGGCGCAGTCTGCGGCCCGCGCGGAGGTTCTCCCGCCGTCCTGGCCGTCGCATCCACGCCCATCTTTCCGCCGAACAGAGGATTGGGCGCAGAATGGTCCAGAACATCGAGCACCCCTTCCGTGAAGAAGATATCGCTCGCCAGATCAATGGTGTCCAGGATTTTGGCCAGAAGCGCCTTGCCATCCCGGAGCGGTGTCCCGCCATCCACGGCAACAATAGTCTTGCAGAAGCTCATCTGCCCCGATCCCCACAACCCGTGGCTCACCTTGCGAATCTGTCCCGGATACTCCTTTTCCACGGCCACGATGGTCAGGTTGTGGAAAACGCCCTCCCAGGGCATCCAGTAATCCCTGATTTCGGGCAGCACCGTGCGCACGAGGGGCAGGAACAGCCGCTCCGTCACTTGGGCGAGGTAGCAGTCCTCCATGGGGGGGCGTCCCACCACGGTCGCGCTGTACAGGGCGTTCCGGCGGTGGGTAACGGCGGTCACATGCAGGACGGGGTAGTCGTCCGGCAGGGAGTAATAGCCCGTGTGATCGCCGAAAGGCCCCTCCCGTCGCCGCTCTGCGGGATCGACGTACCCTTCGATGATAATCTCGGCATCGGCCGGCACCTCGATATCCACGGTGATCCCCCGCACCATCCGCACCGGCTCCCGGCAGATGAATCCGGCCAGGATCATCTCGTCGATGCCGGGCGGCAGCGGCGCGGTGGCGGCATAGGTAATGGCCGGATCGGCGCCGATAGCCACGGCAACCTCCATCCGCTTTCCGGCCTGCAAGTATTCCCGGAAATGATGGGCGCCGTCCTTGTGAATATGCCAGTGCATGCCCGTCGTGTTGCGGTCGAAAACCTGCATCCGGTACATGCCGGCGTTCCGCCTGCCCGTCCGCAGGCTCTTCGTAAAAACGACGGGCAGCGTGATGAAGGGACCCGCATCCTGCGGCCAGCAAGTAAGGACGGGCAGTTTTGTCAGATCCACCTGGCCGCCGGTCAGGATCACGGCCTGGCAGGGGGCGCGGGATGTTTTGAGGAGGCGGGGGAAATACCGGCCCAGGCCCACGGTCTTCTTGAGCAGGGTGACTTTTTCTCCCAGCGTTTGCGGAGGCGGCTGTTCGAGGAGTTCCCGCAGCCTGTCTCCCAGTGCCGCGGGACTTTCCGCGCCCAGGGCCAGGGCCACCCGCTTCTCGCTGCCGAAGGCATTGGTCAGCACGGGAAAGGGAGAACCCTCCACCCGCTCGAAGAGGAGCGCCTTGCCCCCGCCGAAACGCTTCGACTCCCGGTCCGTTATTTCCGGTATTTCGAGGCAGGGGGAAACGATTTCCTGGGTCCTGATCAGTTCCCCTTCCGCACTGAGGACTTTGACAAAATCCCACAGACTTCTGTATTTCATAGGTTCAGAACACCCCCCTTACCAGTTCCTCCGTCATGAACGCCGCAAACAGGAGGATCGAGATGACGCTGTTGACGTGATAAAAGGCGACATTGATCCGGGAAAGGTCATGCGGTTTTACCAAACGGTGTTCCGCGATCAGCAGGACGCCGATGGCCGCGGTAAAGCCGAGATACACGGGACTCAAGGCAAAGACGGGATAGAGGGCGAGAAGCGACAGGAAGGTCACCACGTGAAGGAGCGAGGAAAAGATCATGGCGCGTCCGATGCCCAGACTCGCCGGCATGGAGTAGAGCCCCTCCTTACGATCGAATTCCACGTCCTGGCACGCATAGAGAAGATCGAAGCCTGCGATATACGTGCAGATGGTCAGGGAAAGGATCAGGATTTTCGGCGCAAAGTCGCCCGTGACGGCAATCCATACCCCGGGGGGCGCCAGCGCCTGTACGAGTCCCAGCACGAGATGGGAATGCCAGGTGAATCGTTTTGTATAGGAGTACCCGAAGAGGAGCAGCAGCACCGGGAAAGAAAACCAGAAACAGATAGGAGAAATGGCGGCGGCGGAAAGGACAAACAAAATACTGGTAACGACAATGAAAAGGGTCGTTTCCCGAAGGGAAATAGCGCCGGCGGGAATTTCCCTGTCCGCGGTGCGCGGGTTCTTTGCATCCCAGCGCGCATCCGCCAGGCGGTTGAAGCCCATGGCGGCCGAACGGGCCCAGAGCATGGCCATGATGATCCAGAAAACGAGACGCCACGTGACGGGATGCTCACGGTGCGCTAGAAGCAGGGCGGAAAGGGCAAACGGCAGGGCGAAAATACTATGTTCGAACTTGATCATGCGCCCGTAAATTCCCGTTTTCGAACGCAGTTTTCCCATTGTGCCTGCCATAAAACACCATGCGCCCCCGGCATAGGGGATTCCCGCACTATTCCTCTCCCCTTTCATCTGAAAACCCCCGTAAACCCCAATAAATATGGGAAAAAGGCCTTCTAAACGCCTCTTTCTCTGCCTATCATAAAAGGGGGGAAATGACAAGGAGCGGCATTCCGGATTCCATGTCTTCTGCGGGAATCGCATCCAGCCGAAAGAAGGGAACGCGATGGAGAACCTAACGCGGTACATCATCTGGGCATCTGGCTGGTCAGAGCCTGTCCCCGCGAAGGCGGGGATCCAGGCCGCCGCCGAAAATTCATAACCCGCCGATCCGAGAATACGCCACGGTCGATCTCCCGATCCAAACACACGCTGATGAATTCACCGGCGACCCCGATTACTCCTGGGACGAATACATCTACCCTGAAGGGCACAAGCAATCATAACGCATCGTGAAAAAAAGCGTGCAGGACAGGTCTGTCTGAATTCGGTAGCGAGCGCATTCCCCGTAGCGTGCTGCGGGGTAAGCAAGCGAATGACGAACGGTATTGTTCCTTAAGAATCGAAGATTCTCCGCAGGCGGGGAATGCCTTTTGACGGGTGACTCGACCAAAAGGTGATTCGATTCTTCAAAAGGACGGATGTCTCGATATATCTCTTCCACGATCATCGGCACCGCACCCCATATTTTGTGGCCTGAAATGCTTTCTTGAGAAAGTTCGATGGATATGCAATATTACAACCTATGTTCGTCAATCCACATTGAGCCAACCACAGAGACATTTCCTTTTTTAAAGTCATTTCTTACAGACTATATAATATGATTTTTTGAAAATATTTGCCCTTTTTTCTACCTTGATTTATTTGTAAAAGTTAGGGACTTACCCTACAGTTGGTTATGAAAAAGTGGCAGTCAGTTTTCTCTTCGGTTAAGATGTTTTTGCCCAAAACACTTTACTGAAGGAGGAAAACATGACCGCCGCAAAGAAGATAGCACAAAAGAGA
>JACQWR010000012.1 GCA_016209105.1 Deltaproteobacteria bacterium
AGGTGAGACTCCTCAGACAGGCCCTCATGGAGAAGTTCCTCATGCCCTGATTTATCTGTTCCGCCCACCCACCCTCTTTAAGGTATAGGGGGCAAAGCCCCCTATGACCCCCAAAACAGAAAAAAGAAGCCCCTTTCAAGGTAGAGACCTGCGCCGCCCTTTTAAATGTCTCAACAATATACCTTAGAGCACTGCTGTCCAAGATAAATTGATGGTGCAGCTGTCCTGCTGATAGCACAAGGCTTTTGGACAGGTAATTCCCCGATTTCTGAATCAGGTCCCCCCTTTTATTGCCACCTCCTGAAAATGCTGTCCAATTACGTCCACCCCAATGACAACTGGTTCATCTCGTCCGGCGCAGGCGGTGGGGAGTAGGGATTGTCGAGCCAGGCCCACAAGTCCCTGTAAGCAAAGAGGTTATATCGGAGCATGGCCACCAGATTGCTCAGCGACCAGTTGAAGGTCGAACGGAACTTCAGGTACTTCAGTACCAGCACCGCAATAAGTGCTGTCCAAATCTGAATGAGTAAGGCGTTCTTGCTGGTGCCCACGAAGGTCTTGATCCTAAGGTTCTGCTTCAGGGCCTTGAAGAATATCTCGATCTGCCAGCGATTCTTGTAGATGGCGGCAACAGTGGTCGGGCCGAAGGCAAGGTGGTTCGTCAGAAGCACGATGAGCCTTTCGTGCTCCGCGTCCCAGACCTCGACCCTCCGAAGCTCGCATGGACAGTTCTCCCGGGCGGTCAGGCCGTCGAAGCGTATGACCTGGTCCCTGAAGATATTGCGGTTGGCGGGGACCGCGCGCTCTTCGATCACTTTGAAGTCGGCATTGCCCTTGAGCCTCGTCACGAAATATACGCCCTGCTTCGTCCATCGCCAAAATAATGAGTAATCCACGTAGCCCTTGTCCATCGCCACGATGGAGCCTTTTGGGAATACCATCCGCCGTGCAATGTTTATCTCGTGCACGTTGCCCTCGGTCACGTGGGCGAACACGGGGAGATAGCCGTCGTGGTCCAGAAGCAGGTGGAGCTTCACCGCCCCCTTGGTCTGCCGATAAGTCGCCCAGTCAAACAGGCTCACGCAGAGTTCCAGAAACGTGGCGTCCATGCTGTAGAGCCTGTTCTTGAAACGGAACTTGTGCCCCTTGGACAGGGAGCGGCACTTGCCGAGTATCTGATAAAAGACATGTCTGTAGAGCTGCCACGGCCTGTGTTCGTTGGCGTAAGACAGCGTCGAGCGCCTGGGCGCGGCAGCAAGTCCGATATGTGCGATCTTCCCGAAACTGCTTGAGAGGCCGCCGCATATCTCCCTGAGCGAGTGCGCCTGCCCGATCTGGCAAAACAGCATCGCCACGAACTGCGACCAACAGGTGAAGCCCTTTGCGCCTCGCTCCGCGCCCGTCTCCCTCGCCAACCTCTCAAACTCGGTTCGAGGAAACAGCTTGAGAATTTGTCCGAAAATACTGCTAAACTTGTTCATAGAGAAGCCTCCTTCGGGTTTTTGTAAGTATTCCAACCTACATAATACCCCCAGGAGGCTTCTCTATTTCATTACCCTATCTTGGACAGGTGTGAACTCCTCCATCCTTTTCATAGTGTATTATATCCCAACCAGTTCTGCTAATTCTGGGGACACAATACTTACTAATCGGTGCAGAAAATACTTCACATAGGGGCGATGGATATGCTATTCTTTAAGCATGGGCATGAAAGATTTTCGTTCGTTATCTTCAGAGGCTCAGGAAGAGCTTCGCCGGAAAGCGGTAATGGCGGTTTTAAGGG
>JACQWR010000013.1 GCA_016209105.1 Deltaproteobacteria bacterium
AAGAGGCCCTGAAGATCGAGGATGTGATCAAGCGTGTGCCGATACGACAGACCATCGTTGAATGCGGTAATCCTCGGACACGAAGAAAAGTGTCACCTATGTCCCTGGAATAAAGTGTTACCCATGTACCCGGATCATACCACGGAGAAGTCTAACAACCGGCACAACCTTTTTACCGATTCGGATAAACCCTTTCAACGGACGGCACTTCTAAGGAGGAATAATGAAATACATTGATGAGATCGACCTTAAAGGGAAAAGGGTTCTATTCAGGTTCGACTTCAACGTCCCCATGGACAGCGAACAAAATATAACCGATGACACGAGGATCAGAGCCGTCTTGCCCACGATCAACTACGCACTGGATGAAGGGGCGCTGGTTATTATCATTTCTCATCTTGGCAGGCCGAAGGGCAAGGTCGTTCCTGAGATGAGTCTTGCACCGGTGGTAAAAAGGTTGTCACGTCTTTTGGGCAAGGAGGTGCATACTGCGTCGGACTGTATCGGACCGGAAGTGAAGAAACTTATCGAGAATCTAAAACCGGGATGCGTTGCCCTGCTTGAGAATCTGAGGTTTCACAAGGAAGAAGAGGCGAATGACGACGGATTTGCTAAAAAGCTGGCCGAGTTTGCCGATGTGTATATCGATGATGCCTTCGGCAACGCCCACCGTCGCCATGCCTCAAACGTGGGTATTGCAAAATTCGTCAAGGTGTGCGGGGCGGGTTTCCTGATAAAGAAGGAGCTTACCTATCTGCAGAAAGCCATTGATAAACCGGTGCGTCCCTTTGTTGCCATTACCGGCGGCTCCAAGGTGTCGGGCAAGCTGGAAGCCCTGACGCACCTGATTAAGAAAGTAGATAAAATGATTATCGGCGGCGGAATGGCCTTTACCTTTCTAAAGGCGCAGGGATATGAAATCGGTAAATCGATTGTAGAAGACGACCTCCTGGAGAAGGCACGGGAGATCATGGATACGGCCAGAACCCTGGGAGTTAAGATGTACCTCCCGGTGGACTGTGTAATTGCCGAGAGCAAGACTGCGGAAGCAGAAACGAAAATTGTCCCGGTGCAGGAAATCAATGCTAAGTGGATGGGACTCGATATCGGTCCCGCAACCATCACTCTCTATACGGAGGCCCTCTCCAATGCCAAGACGATTGTGTGGAACGGGCCCATGGGGGTGTTTGAGATTGATGCTTTCAGCCGGGGAACGACGGCTCTTACGCACAGCGTGGCAAATTCCTATGCGCTCACGATTGTCGGCGGCGGGGATACGGACGTAGCAGTCAGCAAGACCGGTGAGAGCGATAAAATTACCTACATCTCCACGGGAGGCGGTGCCTCTCTGGAGCTTCTTGCCGGCAAGATTCTGCCCGGAATTGAAGCGCTCGAACGCTGCGGGGATATGTGACAGCGACGAACGGGCCCGATCGTATGCGTAATTGTGGGACATCATGACCAGGAATCTGAAAGTGATCCTGGAATATGACGGGTCGCGCTATCATGGATGGCAGCGCCAGAGAGAGCCTCTAACCATTCAGCAGGTTCTCGAAGAATGCATCAACCGGATAACCGGTGAAGATGTGCGGGTGAATGCCTCCGGGAGAACCGATGCCGGCGTACACGCCATGAATCAAGTGGCAAATTTTCGGACACAATCTAACCTCGATACAATTAGATTGTGCAAAGGCATCAACAGCCTTCTGCCGAAAGATATCGTCATCAAGGAGCTTGCCGAGGTAAGCGATTCCTTCCATGCCCGCTTTGATGTCAAAAGCAAGGTCTACATGTATCAGCTGTTCAATAACCCGGTGCGTCCCGTCCTCTGCCGTCTCTACACCTGGCCTATCTATAAACCCCTTAATTTGGAGAGTATGAAAAAGGCCGCAGGGCATCTGCTGGGATGCCATGATTTTTCTTCGTTTTGCGGTACGGGATGCGATATGGAGAATCGTGTCCGGACGGTCATGTCCGCCGAGATAACCTCCTTTGATTCCGGTCTTATCAGGATCAATGTCGAGGCGGATGGTTTTCTGAGGTACATGATACGCAATATAGTGGGTACGCTCATCGATGTGGGGCGGGGCAAGCGTTTGTCCGATGAAATTCCCGGTCTTATAGCGGCGAAAGACCGGAGACGGGCAGGGATGACTGCTCCGGCACAGGGGTTGTTTCTCAAGGAAGTGAAATACTGATAATGAAGATTCTGCTATTGGGATACCGGGGCATGCTCGGTGCCGACCTATTGTTGAAGCTGTCCGCTGACCATGAGGTTCATACGACAGGCAGCGACGAACTGGATATTAGCTCCGGCGAGGCATGCCAGAACGTAATATCCGCGGTGATGCCGGATTTAGTGATTAATGCGGCGGCTTACACCGACGTGGACGGCTGTGAATCCAAACGGGAGAAGTGTTTTTCCGTTAATGCCCAGGGAGTGAAAAATATCGCCATAGCCTGTCGTGATAGGGCGATTAAAATAGTCCACTTCAGCACGGACTACATCTTTGACGGAGCGAAGGACAGCCCCTATGTTGAAACCGATGCCTGCCGTCCCCTTAATTCCTACGGATTGTCCAAGTTAGAAGGGGAACGTTTCCTGGAAGCATTTTCCGACAACTTTCTCATCATCCGGTCATCATGGCTCTATGGGAAAAACGGCAGAAATTTTGTAACAACTATCCTGGAAAAAGCCAGATCAGTCGGAAGACTGGATGTGGTGACGGACCAAGTTGGCTCGCCTACCTATACGGAAGATTTGGCTGATGCGGTAGTGTCCCTTATCAATGGTGGGCATAGAGGCATTGTGCATGTTACGAACAGCGGGTCCTGCAGCTGGTATGATTTTACCCAGAAGATATTGCGCTTTGCGGGCATAACCAATCTGCCTGCTTTCCCGATAACATCGGATAAGTTGACAAGACCGGCAGCACGTCCGTCATACAGCGTTCTGGACTGCCGAAAATTCGCTTTATTAAGCGGTAATAGTATGAGACCATGGGAAGAGGCGCTGCATGACTATATGGCTTCTGCGGGATTGGGAAAGGTTCCGATCTATAGGAGAAATAATCTTGACACCTTGCCGTAATTTCAGTACTTTCCCACGTTGTCGGCATTTTCGCCTGGCGCTTTGCTGGGAATGCCTTCCGTAAACCCCGCTTCCTTGACCGGGACAGGGCAAAATTATGGTGGCATTCCTGCCGGGAAAACCAGCCCTGAACGTGGAGAGCTTCACTGTTTGTGAGGTCAGGGCACGTAAGCTCAGTCCTGAAGCCGGACAATACAACAATTGGTGAACGGATAGTCCTATGAAGAAGAAGATGTCACTTTATGCCTCCCTGTTTTTTCTCTTTATTTTTTGTGCTGAAGCCTATAGCCAGAACAGGATACAGGCTTCAGGAATGGCCACGATACATAATAACTTTGTAGATATCGCCCGGGACAAGGCGTTGGAAAATGCCCAACGAGATGCCGTTGAAAAAGCTATGGGTGTCATGATCTCAAGCAGTTCGGAGGTTGAAAATTTCCAGCTGAAATTCGATCGTATTCTTTCGGAGTCCCGGGGCTTTATCAGCGGATACAAGATTATTTCCGAAAAGCGAGACGGTGATACCTACCAGGTTACCATTGAGGCCGAGGTGGGCATAGACAGGCTCAAAGACCGCATGATGGCGATGAACCTCATCATGGCCCGGATGTCAAAACCCCGCATTATGGTCGTTTTCAGCGAACAGGGTCAGAAAGATGCCGTAGCCGAAGCCGCCATGACGAGGTATTTCCTTTCCAAGGGGTTTAAGCTGGTAGATACGGGTAGGGTAAAAAAGGATCAGAGTCAGGAAGCGTTTCAGAAAATTGCGGCGGATCAAAAAAGCATTGTCGGCTTGGCTCAGCGCTATGGAGGCGAGGTGATCCTGATCGGAAATGTTGAAACGGCAACCACTTCGTTCAATCTGGGCGGCATCGAGATGCATTCCAACAAGGCGGTTGTCTCGGTAAAAGCGGCAAAGGTGGATACCGGCGACGTTATTGCCACGGACAACGAAAGCGTTTCCGCTCCGGGTATGAAGGGAGACGTAAAAAATGTTACTGAAGAGGCCGCGGGAAAACTGGCAAAAAAAATGGTTGACCGGATTTTGGAACGCTGGTCCTCGGAGCTCACCAATGCCATGACGGTTAAACTGATTGTGACGGGTCTCGATACCTACCAGGCACTGCTGGGCTTTAAAGAGCTGCTGAATGCGGAGGTCAAGGGAATTCGGGGGATACACCAGCGTACCTATGCCCGCGGTCGCGCGGATTTTGACATTGAACTGCGGGGTAACGCCCAGGGGCTTGCCGATGACATCGCCGTCATGAAGCTGAATAAGAAAAAAATGAAAATTCTGGGAATTACGCAGAACAAGGTTGAAGCCGCCGTCATTCCCTAAGAACTTTATCATTAAACATTCGCTCGCGTACCCAGCGACAAGCCCCGGGGAATGCGCTCGCGGCTGAACTCATTGTGGTGTTACGGGGGCTCCGCACGGTGGAGGGGGAGCTTTACAATTGAATCTCTCCGCAGCAAACTGCGGAGAATCATCGATTCTTAAGGAACGGTATCGTTCGGCATTCGCTCGCTTACCCCGCAGCATGCTGCGGGGTAAGCGAGCGAGCGAATTCATCGAGACCAAGAGGTAAGGGAGGCCGTCATGGACGTGAAAAGATACAGGGGGAGATTAGCCGGATTTATCGTTCTCATGATTCTTGCGGGATGTGCCGGTGGTGAAAGCTTTAAACAGGGACAGGAACTTGCCAAGGACAAGCGCTGGAATGAGGCAATCCTGTATTTTGAAAAGGCGGTCAGTGAGAATCCCGATAGCGAAGAATATAAAAACCATCTTGCCATGGCGAAGCAAGAAGTGGCAAGGGCAAATTATGAGAAGGCAAAACAGGCACTCGCTTCTCAGCCCAATGCCAATCTCCCCGCCCTGGAGCAGATAGCAAAAGAGATGAATCTTGCATCTGTCCTTGATCCCCAAAATAAAGAGATAAAAGCCTCCTGCAACAGCCTGAAAGAAAAGATCAGTACTCTTCAAGCCCGCGTCAAAACGCTTTATAGCCAAGCAGAAACGGATATGCAGAAGGAAGACTGGATGACCGCCCTGGTCAAGCTGAGAGAGGTAAATACAATTTATCCGAGCTATGAGGATACCGGGAGCAGACTCGGTCGCGCCGAACAGGAATTCACCAAGATGTCCTACCAACAGGGCGTGGCGTTTGCCAAGGTGGAGGACTGGAGGCTTGCAACGCAGGCCTTTAAGGCGGCGATGGACATCAATCCCCAGTATTTCGACGTAGCACGACTCTATCAGAATGCCAAAGCACGGGACAATGCGGAGTATTTTCTCGGTCAAGCGGAAAAAGCACAGAAAGCGCAGAATTGGGAGCGGGCGATTCTGATGCTCGAAAAGGCCGGTGAATACCAACCGGGAAACCAGGCGGTCATGAAGAATCTGGAGGATTTGAAAGTAAAGGTTGGCCGGATATATTTTGATGATGCCCTGAAGCTGGCCAATCAGGGCGCCCTCATCCAGGCATTTAAGAAGCTTACGCTTGCAAAAACATATATCCCCTCCCTCCAAGATGATCATCTCTACCGGGAATTTATTGGACGTTATTGCGGTCAAATGATGGAAAAAGCCGAGAAGTATTCCGAACGGGAAATGTGGGGCAACGCTCTTTTGTGGTATCAGAAGGTGGAGGGCTTAAATCCCAATTATCTCGATCTGTTTCAGAAACTTTTGGAAATTAAGGATCACATCAACAAGAGAATAAAAAAATCAATCGCCGTTTTTGATTTCGGCAGCCCCAGCAATGATAAAGATGCGGGGAAGATCGCGGCAAACAAGCTCATTACCTTTCTCCACCGGAACGCGAGCGGCGACCTCCGCATCATCGAACGGGAAAATCTCCAATCTATCTTGCGCGAAATGCAGCTTGGCCAAACGGGACTGGTGGATATGAAGGCGGCGCAGAGTGTCGGGAAAATGAGGGGGATTGACACGTTCATCATGGGTGACGTGCTTCACTTTTCCGCAAAGACGACCGATAACCCAAGCACCAGCCAAGTCAAGGTTCTCGTGGATGAAGAAGATGTGTCTAATCCGGAATTTTCAAGCTGGCTCATTTTAAATCCCAAGCCCATGGCCGAGGAACTTCAAAACGCGCCTCCCCGGACCGTGAAGAAGAGGAACTACCAATTTGTTTCCTATAAGCGTGGCAACGCAAAGATCAGCTCGATGATAGAAATCTCCTATAAACTGGTGGATACCATGACGGGAGAGAATATCTTTACCAATACGATTTCCGGGAAGATGATTAAAGAGGACGACTATCAAGATGGGGTGCCGCTGGCGAATATCGCACACGATCCCCTCCAGCTTCCAACGGAAATGGAGGTGCTCGACGAATTGACCAATGCAAAGATAGGCGAGGTAGGGCAGAGCGTCCTGAAGAACTACCAGAGTCTTGAAGTTGAGTACTTCAATCAAGGACAGATGCAGCAGAAGCGCCGCAATAATGAACTGGCCATCGAAAAATATATGGATGCAGTTTTCGATGAAAAATTAAAGGGGATATCCACCCCGATTACGCAGAAGTCACTGGAGCTGATCGAGGCAATTGTTCAGGATAAATAGGCGCAGGAATTGTAACCGGATCGTTGCCAGGAGGAGGAGAATGGGGAAATCGTATCGTCTCGGCGTTGTTTTCATGCTGGCGCTCCTAATGATTCTTGATTTTTCCAGCGTCTTTGCCGCCGGTCAGACAAAGATATCTGTGTTTAATTTCTCCACCGCCAATCTCGAAGCCTCGGGATACGGCACATCCGTCACCAACATGCTTGTCAATTGCCTCAAGGGGCAACCCGGCCTTGCCGTGCTAGACCGCAAGGAACTGGAAGCATTTCTGAGCCTGAATGATTTGCAACAGAATGATAATCTGGAAAACGTCACCAACATCGGTAATCGGCTCGGGCTCAATGTCATTGTGACCGGGGGTGTGGAAAAGAAAGGGCCGCTTATCCTGATAACCTGCAAGGTAATTCAGGTGGAACGGAAAAGAGTTCTCCTCAATACCCAGGTAAAATCTCTTGGTGATGCAAGTTTGGCAAGCGAAATCATGCGGCTCAGTACCATGATCAGTTCGACCGTTACGGGTTACGCTGCAGTATCTCCTGAAACACAGGAACCTGTACTGAAGGGACCGCTCAACGTACAGAAGCGGTCGGGCAACAAACGGGTTTATCTGAGTTGGGAAATGTCGCCCGAAAGCGCCGCCAGCGGTTATGAGATATTTCGCGCGCTTTCCGAGTCAGGTCCGTTTGTGAGAATCGCACAGGTAACGGTCCCCGAGTATCTTGATCAGGGCGTGGAAAAAAACACGATCTACTACTATAAAATACGGTCCTTTACTGCCAAAGGCGAGCAAAGCGCCTTCTCAGCGGTCGTCTCCGCAGAATCGGCCTTAACCCCCAATCCTCCCATCATTCTCAAAACGGAGAGGCATGTCAAGAGTATTCAACTTACCTGGTCGCCGGCCCCTATCGGCAGCGAAGATCCCCTCAGATTAACAGGATATAAGCTCTACCGGGCAAAAGTTGAACAGGGACCGTACCGGGAGGTGGGAAATGTTCTGGGCAAGGATATTGCAATAGGCATAGACGCGGGAACAGCGCTTGATAAGATCTTTAAAGTCACCTATGCGGACAGGGGGCTTTCCGATGGGGATGAGTACTATTACCGGTTAACCGCATATAATGAGAAGAATCTGGAAAGCGACTTTTCCGCACCAGTCAGGGGAATCAGTCTACCCGTGATCGGCGGATTATCAGCCCGGGGAAACATGATACGGGAGATAAAATTGACATGGGATTCCCTCGATTCGCCTTTTGTACGCGGGTATTACGTTTACCGGAGCACTTCTGAAGGTGCAGATTTTGCCAAGATTAAAAAAATCGACGCCGTCGGCAATGAGAAAAACGTCCAGTATATTGACAGAGAAGGCCTTGGCGACAATATCCGGTATTATTATCGTGTCACCGCCATGGAAGATGCCGAGAGGGAAACTTCCCCATCGGTGATTGTTTCCGCCGTTACCCGTGGCAAACCGCCCACGCCCGAGGCATTAAAAGCGAAGAGCGGATTGGTAAAAAAAGTTGAACTGGAATGGACGGCCAGTTCCGGGGAGGACGTGGAGGGCTATATGATATACTGGTCTGCGGATAAAGGGGCTAAGCCCGTGCTCCTCAAAAAAATTGAGGGGCGCAACAACAGCAGGCATGCCGATGAGTACCGGGGGTTTGAAAAACTTGCCGATAACACTTCCTATTACTATTTCATTACCTCCTATAACAAGGTTGATTTGGAAAGCGAGCCTTCCGAGAAAGTTTCTGCGACAACAAAACCGCGTCCCGCCAATCCTGCGGGTCTCCGGGGGGGGGAACTCAAGGTCAAGGAGATTCCCCTGGAATGGCAGGCCAATTCGGAAAAAGATATCAACTTCTACCATGTGTACCGCAGCTCCGCGGGAAATGAGGAATTTTCACGCATTGCCAAGGTAGAAGGCAAAACAGCATATACGGATAAAGGACTGAAGGAGGGGAATACCTACCGCTATCGGATACAAGCCGAGGACAAAGACGGGTTGTTCAGTGATTATTCTGAGATAATCGCCGTTAAGACCAAGCCGAAACCGCGCCCGCCGACGGGACTTGCCGGTACGTTCCGCGATGGCAAAGCGGAGCTGAATTGGAATCCGGCGGAAGAACCCGATGTCACTCAGTATACCATTTACGAGAAACGATTTTTCGGTCCGGAGAAAATTACCACAGTCACCGCCGCTAGCTTCAGCGACAGCGGGATCGTCAAAGGGAAGAGTAAGACGTACCTGATAACCGCGACAGACCGGGACGGGCAGGAAAGTGACCTCAGCCAGGAAGTTACCGTTGCCGCTGTTGCCCAGTAGTGCGGAAGAAAACTTGTCCAATTGAGGTAAAGAGAAGAGAGGGAGGCTGCACATGAGAAGGGGTTGCCGATCCTTTTTGCTGGTGGCGTTAATCTGCACGTTAGGAATCATCGAGGGTTGCCTGGTAGCCACGGAAACGACCGTCATTTCACCGGAAATCAGGGCCCTCTTCAAGGGCACGTACACGATTGATCCCTATATGGAGAAATACCGTCCGCTCAGTGTGGCTGTCCTGCCCTTTATTGATAAATCCCCGAGTCAGGAAGGCGCCGACGCCGTTCGCCGGGGATTTTACAACCACTTCAGTTCGCTTCCCTTCAAGGATGTGGAACTGTACCGGGTGGATAATCTCCTGAAGAAGGCCGGCCTCACCGATTCCGGTAAAATCAGCAAAACATCACCGCAGGAACTGGGAAAGATACTGGGCGCGGATGCCGTCGTATTCGGCGATATTTCCAATTTTGACAAGCTGTTTGCCGTTGTCTATTCCCAGGTGTCCGTCGGCGCCGAGATCAAGATGTACGATACGAAGACGGGGAATTTTCTCTGGAGCGGACAGCATGTGGTCCGTATCCATGAAGGCGGCATTGCCACGACGCCGGTGGGGATCATTGCAACGGTGATTGCCACGTCGATGAACATGCGCGATATTCAGTTGCTCAGGGCCTGCGACGATCTTTTCCGGGATATGGTGAAGACCATCCCCGTCCCGACACTCGCCGAGGCATTGCGTCCGCCGGTCATCACCCTCCTGACCCAAGACACGAAGAATATGCCGAAGAAGGCAGGGGATGAGATTAAAGTCGTCATCCAGGGCGTCCCGAAGATGCAGGCCTCCTTCGATATCGGCGAGTATAAAAAACATATCGACATGCAGGAGATTGAACCGGGCGGGTATCTGGGAGTTTACAAGGTTCTTCCCGGCGATAATGTAACGAAGGCGATTATCACCGGCTACCTGAGCGATGATGCCGGAAATACCGCTCAGTGGGTGGATGCCGTGGGAACGGTAACCCTTGACACGACGCCGCCGGACAAGCCGAAAAATTTCACCGCCGTGGGTCGAAATAACCTTGTGCTCCTGGCCTGGGACAAATCGGAGGCTCACGACCTGGCCGGCTATCGTTTATATTGGAGCCAGACGCCTCTCAGCGGCTACGGGGAGATTGCAAAGACGGAAGAAAACGAATACCGTGACCAACGGGAACAGGCGCTCGTAAACGCCAAAAAATATTACTACCGGCTTTCCGCCGTTGACCAGGCCGGGAATGAAAGCAATATGGCCGAATGCATCGGGATGCCCGTGGCGCCCGGACCGACGCTTGTTTCCGGGGTTCTAGAGGCGGATACCACGTGGTATGCCGGCGCCAGCCCTTATGTTATCGAGAGCGCCGTTACCGTGCGCGACAAGGCGACGCTCACCATCGAACCGGGAACGGATATCAGATCGAAGGGTGGGGCGCTCACGGTGGAGGGGCGTCTGATTGCCCAGGGCGACAGCGACCACGTGATAACCTTTGGTGCCGCGGAGGAGGGCAACGTCTGGGAAGGTGTGGTCTTTATGAATGTTAAGGAAAAGGAAAACATCCTCCGGTTTGTCCGTGTACGTCATGCCCGGGCCGGCGTTGCCGTGCGTGCTTCTTCACCCCTCGTTGAGTCAAGCGAGTTTACGGATAACGAGACCGCTTTGCTGATTACCGGCGCCTTTTCCAAACCGCGCATATACAATAACCTGATACACAAAAACCGCGGTACGGCTGTTTTAATACAGGCTGGCGCCCAGCCGGAATTGAACAACAACGGCCTCCAGGAGAATGAGAAAGAAGCCATACTCGTTCAGGGAGCTGCGCCTCTGATCCGTCGCAACAGGATTGCCCACAACCGCGGTACGGGGATCACGGTTCACAACAGCCAAGCGGTTATCGGGGAAAACAATATTACGGACAACACCCCTTACGATCTTGCCGGAAACATGACCGGTGAGCCGGTCATGGCGGTGAACAACTGGTGGGGGAGCACCACGGGACTGGAAATTCTGCGGAAAATCCTGGGCCGGATCAACGTCAAGTCGGTTCTGGATGCCCCGTATCCGGAAGGAAAAACGCAGGAACTTCCCATCGTAAGCGGCGTTCTCGGCGGCCCCCTGAATGCGGATGCCTTCTTGGTCCTTTCCAACAGTCCCTATCGGGTGACCCGTGACCTGGTAATCGGCGGTGGCGCCACCCTCTATATCGAACCGGGGGTGACCCTGCAGTATGATCAGAACACCGCGATCATTGCGGAAGACGGCGGAGTTGTTGCCCGTGGAACCAGTGACCTGCCGATCACCTTTACGGCCTCCGGTGCTTCGCCTGCCCCAGGATTCTACGGGAGTGCCGTCCGGTTCGCCAAACCGACGAAAATAAACAGCGCCTTTGCCTATACCATTGTCAGGTATGCCACCACGGCCTTTGACGTCTATTATGGCACGCCGGAAATATCATTATCGCTGATTGCCGCGAGCGCCCAAAACGGCATTTACTGCCGCAATGACGCGGCGCCGAAGATTTTCTTCAATACCTTTACAAATAATCTCGGCGAAGGCGCGATAAAATGCGTCGGCATGTCCAATCCGACGATCCATAACAATAATTTTCTGGACAATACCGTTGCCGTACAGACATTTTCTTCCATCCACATTGATGCCCGGCAAAACTGGTGGGGGGGAAATCCGATGGAACAGAATCTTATCTGGGGCGACAATATCAACATTAAACCCTGGCTTGCGGCACCAGACGATAAAGCATATCGCGAAAAATAGGACGTTCTTTCTCCATTGAAAGAGGGAAGGCATTCTGCTATCCTTGAACGGCTAACGAGGAGGTTGCCTCCCGCTCGGCGGCAGGATCAATAAATTCCCCTGCCGGGGCTGTTATGATGGTAAACTACGTACCCGTGAAATACATCTGAAACATCGACAAGGAGGATAGTATGAGGTTAAAACTTGTAGCAGCAGCGTGCATATTGGGTGTCGCTTTCCTGGTTGCGGGAGCAGGCGTCTGCGACGAAAAAGTCAGCATGTCGGAATGGACCCAGATCATAGAGCAGATCGGCAACAAGGGGAGCATAAACTGGACGGGCGGCTATGTAGAAGCCGTCGGCATCGGCGCCCCCCCGGATCAGTCCATCGGCAAACCGAATGCCAGACCCATGGCCCTGAGGGCTGCCCAGGTGGATGCTTATCGGAACCTGCTCGAGACGGTGAATGGAGTCAGGATAGATGCGGCGACGACGGTTAAGGATTTTACCACGCAAAGCGATGTGATCAACACCCAGGTGCAAGGCATTGTCAAGGGCGCCAAGACGATGAAGCAGGAATATATGTCCGACGGGACCGTGGAAGTTACGGTGCGCATGCCCTTGAGCGGCGATTTTTCACAGGTGATCGTTCCCCGAATACTGGACAAAAAACAGATTGTTCCCCCCGCTCCCGAGGTTGCCCCGCCGGCAGGTCCCGCGGCCGTGGTGTATACGGGACTGGTGGTTGATGCCCGCGGTCTTCAGGCGCGGCCTGCCATGTCGCCCAAGATTCTCGACGAGAACGGCAAGGAAGTATACGGCTCTATGAATGTGGACCGGGAATATGCCGTACAGCAGGGGATGAGCGGTTATGCGCGAGACCTTACCGCTGCGCAGAGCAATTCGCGGGTGACGAATAATCCCGTTACCGTGAAAGGACTGAAAGCGGACGGACAGGGTCGTTCCGATATCGTCATCAGCAACGCCGCCGCAACGGCGATAAAAAGCGCTGCCGATAACCTGACCTTTATGAAAAAGTGCCGGGTTATGATCGTCCTCGATTGACGAGGAAAACGGCAATAGCTTAAACGCATTCATGTCATTAAGGGCCGCAGCCGCGAAAGAGCGGTTGCGGTCTTCTTTGCTTTTAGGCCGGGGCAGCCCTGATACGTTCGATTTACCAGCAGGAGGAGCGATTTTGCCGGGTAAAATAGTCCTTCTTCCCCCAGGTATCACAAATAAGATCGCCGCCGGTGAAGTCGTGGAGCGGCCGGCATCCATTCTCAAGGAACTCCTGGAAAATGCCATTGATGCCGGGGCGAGTGAGGTTGTTGTGCATCTGGAAAAAGGCGGTCAAGACTCCATAAAAGTTGTGGACAATGGGGAAGGGATGGTCCCCTCCGACGTGCCGCTGGCGTTTGAACGCTTTGCCACCAGCAAGATACGCGGGTTTGATGATATTTATACGATACGATCCTTTGGTTTCCGGGGGGAAGCGATCCCCAGCATCGCCGCTATTTCCCGTGTGGAGGTTTTGACCCGCAGGAAAGACGCACCGTTCGGTACCAGGGCTATTGTGGTGGCGGGTGAAATCAAGGAAATTTCCGAAGCCGGATGTCCCGCGGGGACCTCTTTTTTGGTTGATCATATCTTTGATCCCGTGCCCGTCCGCAGAAAATTTCTCAAATCGGCGACCACCGAACAGGGATACTGTCTGGACGTCATTACGCGAATTGCCCTGTCCCATCCGGAAATAAAGATCCGCGTCGTGAACAACGGTCGCGAGATGCTCAATCTTCCTGCGACCGCGAGCACGGCGGAACGCGCCTTCCTGGTTTTGGGAGAGGATTTAACGTCATGCATGGTACCCGTGCGGGGACGACGCGCGGCGGTATCCATCGGAGGGTTGGTATCCACACCGACTCTGGCGAAGAGCACCAGCCGACATATCTATGTATACGTGAACAGAAGGTATACCCGCGATCACCTCTTAAATCATGCCGTGGTGACCGCCTACCGACATCTCTTGGAAGCAAAAAAGTATCCCGTCGCCGTCCTTTTCATTGATCTTCCCCCGTCCGAGGTAGACGTTAATGTTCACCCTGCCAAGCTGGAAGTCCGCTTCCAGAATCCGCGGGCCATCTATGAGACCGTGTTGGAAGCAATTGTCGGCGTGCTTGCGGGGCTAACGCCGGCAACGGGTCCGGAAGGCACCGTTGCCGCATCAGGCGGTGGACGTGTGGATATTGACCGCTATCGTTCCCGTGTCGAAGAGGCTCTGAAGCGCTATGCTTCCTCTTCTGATAGCGGGAGACTTTTTCCCGCTGTTAACAAAACCGATAATCGCGTCGGTTCTTACCCTCTCGATTACGGCGGCAGAGCGCCTGCGCCTCAGGACATAAAAGATGAGCCGGGTGCGCCGGTAACATTTTCCGACCTTGCCTATGCGGGGCAGGTGGGGGGCACGTACCTGGTTTTTTCCGCACCCGACGCCATGATACTCCTCGATCAGCATGCGGCGCATGAGCGGGTCCTTTTCGAAAAATTGAGAAAGGCATCCTCCCTCAAATCCGGAAACTCCGTCGGGCAGCGACTGCTCTTGCCGGAGGTGATCAGCCTCTCCGTGCGTGACCTTCCCTTTGTCATGGATTCCCTGCCCATTCTGAATTTAACCGGCATGGAGATTGAGCCCTTCGGCGGTGAAGCGATCATTGTGAAGTCCCTCCCCGCGCTGTTGACCGGCGTGAAGCCTGCTGAAATTATAAACGATTTACTTGATGGATTTTCCGAATCCGATCGGCTGCTCGGTCTCAAGGAGAAAGAGGAAAAGATATTGGCTCTGTTGGCATGCAAAGGCGCGGTGAAGGCGAGCCATTCCCTCACGGCGGAAGAGGTGAAAGCCCTCTGCCATGATCTTGACGGCACACCCTTTACCTCTACCTGTCCCCACGGCAGACCGCTTTACATTTCCTTTTCCTTTGGCGACGTGGAAAGGATGTTCAGGCGCCGGTAAAAGGGCAGCAATGGCGAAATTACAAGATACGAAATTCCCCCTTATCATCATCTCCGGACCGACGGGCATCGGCAAAACGCAGATGGCCCTTGACCTGGCGGCGGAATGCGGGGGCGAGATCATCAGCGCCGATTCGATGCAGGTGTACCGCTATATGGACATCGGCACCTCCAAAGCATCTCCCCGTCAGCGGGTCCGGGTACAACATCACCTTATTGATATTGTTGATCCTGACGAGGCGTTTAATGCCGCCCTCTATGCCTCGCTGGCGGCACAGGCAATCGAAATTATCATGCAGAGGCAGAGGCCGGTTTTTGTCGTGGGCGGAACGGGCCTGTACATCAGGGCGCTGCTGGGAGGAATCGTAACCGCACCCGGTCCGGATGAGAAATTGCGGGCATTTTATCAGGAAGAACTGCGGCGCCATGGGAAGGCGCATCTTTATCATCTCCTGCAAGGCAGAGATGAAAAGGCGGCCCGTCGGATCGCTCCGCACGACACGGTGCGGATCATCCGCGCCCTCGAAGTGTGGGATACGTGCGGACGTTCCATTGTGGAGAAGCAGCAGGATCATCAGTTTGGCGATACGCGATATCGTTGTCTGAAAATCGGTCTTACGGCGCCGCGCAGGGAGATTTATGAGCGAATCGAGCGGCGTACGGAGAAGATGATGGATGCAGGCCTGGTCGGGGAGGTCGAGAACCTCCTCGACCGTGGATATCCGGCCTCACTTAAGCCGATGCAATCATTGGGCTATAAACATATGGTCAATTATTTAACGGGCGTATATGACCGCGGAGAGGCGGTTCGCCTCATGAAACGAGACACGAGAAATTACGCAAAACGACAGCTGAGCTGGTTCCGTAGGGATAGTGAAATACAGTGGTTTGCCCGCGGGGATGTGGATGCCGTAAGGAAATTACTGCAAAATTACTTGACTTCGGAGGGATATAAATATAGTTAATCTAGCTGTATCGTGACCCCGCGTTTGGAGGAGGGGCTGCCTTCCCAAAGAAAGGAGAATAGTATGTATCGTCAAGGTATGTTCCGGAATATACTTGTATTCCTTATGGTGTCTGCCATGGGGATTTCTCTTGCATCCTGTGGACCGAAGGCGAGACCATCAACGAACCAGCTGGATACCCCGGAGCACCATACGTTTGCCGGTATAAAGCTGCTGAACCAGGGTAAATATGCCGATGCCCAGCGGGAATTTGATCTCGCCGTGCAGCTGGCCCCGAAATATTCTCAAGCCCATGCAGGAATGGGACTGGTTAAGGCCTATCAGGGCGATTACAAGGGTGCCTTTGCAAGTCTTAAGAATGCCGGGAAGTATGCAAAGACGGATGAGGATAACGTGCTTTTCCATGTGGGCCGGATCCGCGTTTATGCCATGGGTATGGCAGTGGCTGACAAAAATTGGCTTAAAGAGGCGAAGGACGATTTTGATGCAGCCGTCTTGATCAACCCCAAATCATCTGCGGCATACTATTTTATGGGATTGGCTTATAAAGCCGGTCTGGATTTCGTCCAAGCCGGACAGATGTTCCGTCAGACTCTCGATCTTGCGGGGGATTACGGAAAAGAAGCAGACAGCGAATGGAATCTGGCGCAGAAGATTCAGAGGGCAATGCCGGGAACCGTCACCGGGAAAAAGATTGCCGTCGTGGAGCGGATAACCAGGGCGGATGCGGCGGCACTATTTATGGAAGAGCTCAAAATTGATGTTCTGTACCAGAAAAGGACCCCGAAGACGTTTGACACCGCCTTTAAAGATCCGGAAAAGGCCAAGACTGCCGCCAAACAGCCAGCGACGGCGTCAGACATTGCCGATCATACGCTCAAGGCCGACATTCAGGGGATCCTGCGGATCGGGGTCCGTGGTCTGGAAAATTATCCGGATGGTTCCTTCCATCCTAACGATTTCGTGGATCGGGCCACCTATGCCATGATGTTGGAGGACATCCTTATCAAGGTGACGGGTGACAATGCCCTGGCTACCCGGTTTATCGGCAGCACATCTCCTTTCCCCGACTTACGGTCCGATCTTCCCTATTTCAACGCGGTCATGGTTGTTACCTCGCGGGGGATCATGGAGGCCCGGAATCTTACAAGCGGCGAATTTGCACCGTTGAATCCGGTGCCCGGCGTGGATGCGCTGCTTATTATTCGTAAAATTAAAGAAGAATTGAAGTTTTTCTGAGTGTGAATACGGTTGAGACAAGGGGGGCTATGGGCATAAAAAGCGTAGCCCTCTGTCTTTTTTTAGGGAGTTTTTCAGATGCTGCAAAGATCGCTTAGCAAGGTGTACGAGCCTCAGAAATCAGAGGCCAAATGGTATCAGTATTGGCTCGACGGCGGTTATTTCACGGCGGAGGATAAAAGTTCGCGCAAACCATTTTCTATTGTCATCCCGCCGCCGAATGTTACGGGCATGCTCCATATGGGGCATGCGCTGAACAATGTTCTCCAGGACATCGTAACCCGCTACAAGAGGATGCAGGGCTGCAACGCCCTCTGGTTGCCGGGGATGGACCATGCCGGCATAGCCACGCAAAACGTGGTGGAACAGGAACTGGCCCGCGAAGGGACTACCCGGCACAACCTCGGCAGGGAAAAATTCATCGAGCGGGTGTGGGAATGGAAATCCCGGTACGGAGGCGTCATCATCAACCAGCTCAAACGCCTCGGGTGTTCCTGCGACTGGTCCCGCGAGCGCTTTACCATGGACGAGGGATTGTCCCGTGCGGTGCGGGAGGCGTTTGTCCGCCTCTACAACGATGGCCTGATATACCAGGGTGATTACATCGTCAACTGGTGTCCCCGATGCCATACCGCTATTTCAGATCTGGAGGTGGAGTACCGGCAGGAGGAGGGATATCTCTGGTACATACGGTATCCCTTTGCCGACGGCAAGGGAGAAGTGGTGGTTGCAACCACGCGCCCCGAGACAATGCTCGGCGACACCGCTGTGGCTGTGAATCCCCACGATAAGCGGCACAAAAATGAGATAGGGAAGTACGCGGTCTTACCCTTGGTCAATAGGAATATCCCCATTATCGCCGATGATTACGTTACCATGGAATTCGGTTCCGGGGCCGTGAAAATCACCCCTGCCTGCGATCCCAACGATTTTGCCATGGCGGAGCGACATGATCTTGAAATTCTCAAGATCATGGACGGGGATGCGGTCATCAACGAGAACGGCGGACCCTACGCCGGTCAGGACCGCTACGAGTGCCGGCGCAACGTCGTTGCAGACCTGGAAAAACAGGGCTACATCGTCCGGAAGGAACCCTACATGCACAACGTGGGGCAATGCTACCGTTGCCGGACAGACATAGAACCATCCGTTTCCCGTCAATGGTTTGTAAAGATAAAACCGTTGGCCAAGGCCGCCATGGCAGCCGTCTCGAAGAAAAAAATACGGATCGTTCCCGCCCTGTGGGAGAACACGTATTTCGAATGGATGAACAATATCCGCGATTGGTGTATTTCCCGTCAGATATGGTGGGGGCACAGGATTCCCGTCTGGTACTGCGATCATTGCGGGAAGATGATCGTGGCCGCCAAAACTCCGGAGAATTGTCCCGACTGTGCCGGAACCGGCCTGAAGCAGGAAGAAGATGTGCTCGATACCTGGTTCAGTTCCGCCCTCTGGCCCTTTTCCACCTTGGGATGGCCCGACAAGACGAAGGCGTTGAAGACCTTTTATCCCACTTCACTCTTGATCACGGGATTCGACATCCTCTTCTTCTGGGTGGCGCGCATGATGATGATGGGTCTTTACCTCATGAAAGATGTCCCGTTTCGGGATATTTACCTCCACGCCCTTGTCCGCGATGAAAAGGGCGAGAAGATGAGCAAATCGAAAGGAAACATCATTGATCCCCTGAAGATGATGGACAAGTATGGCACCGATGCCTTCCGGTTTACCCTCGCTGCCTTCACCGTCCAGGGCCGGGATGTAAGGATGTCTGAGGATAAAGTGGAAGGCTATAAGTTTTTTGTGAACAAGATATGGAACGCCAGCAAGTTTTCCCTGATGAACCTGGAGGATTATGAAGAATCCGGCGCCGTTTTCGGACAGGAGGATGAATCCCTTGCCGACCGCTGGATAAGAGCGCGACTGAACAAGGTAACAGCGGAAATGATATCTGCGCTCGATGAGTACCGCTTCAACGATGCCGCCATGAGCATTTATCACTTTATCTGGCATGAATTCTGTGACTGGTATCTGGAGCTTATCAAGCCTCTTTTGTACGGCAAGGTCGGCAACGCCCGGAGCCGACTCGCTGCGCAACGAACGCTTTTTTCGGTGCTGAAATCATCCCTCAAGTTGCTGCATCCTTTCATGCCGTTTTTGACCGAGGAATTATGGCAAACGTTCGTTTCGGACGGCACATCCATCATGGTAAGCGAATTTCCGGTTGCGGAAGCTGACCGGGGCGATGCCCAGGCCGAACAGACGATGGCCGCCATCATGGAGATCATCACCGGCATCAGGAATATCCGGGGCGAGGTCGGGGTGGCGCCCGCAAAGAAACTGAACGTCATCGTGTACGCTCCGGACGCGGAGGCGGCCTCCGCCGTGGCCGAGGGCAACGATTATATCATCAGCCTGGCCAATCTGAACGACCTAACAACCGTCAACGAAGAGGCGGAACCCAAAGGGGCCGCTACCGCTATTGTTGGTGCGCTGCGCGTTTATGTGCTCCTGGACGGTGTTGTGGATATTGCCGGAGAAAAAGCAAGGCTTGAAAAGGAAAAGGCAAAACTCGATCAAGACCTGGCAGTCGTTTCCAAAAAGTTGTCCAACCGGGACTTTCTTGCCAAGGCGGCGGAAGCGATCATCAAGAAGGAAGAGACAAAGTACAAGGAGTTGCGGGAGAAGCATGCGGCGCTGGAGGCGGCGCTCAGGAAATTTGCCGAGATGCGGACGCTGTAACGGTCCTCACGAGATTTTAAAGGAGAAGGAAAAATGATCAGCGACATCATGCTACAAAAATATGCCATCCATCGCCTGATACAGACGGCGCTGGAAGAGGATGTGGGGGCGGGCGACATTACAACGACTGCGGCCCTGACCGGTGAAGAAATCGGGAATGCCCGTGCAGTGGCCAAATCGGACACCGTAGTGGCCGGCATTGACGTTTTTAGGGAGACGTTCCTTTTTCTGGACGGTGGGCTCAAGTTTACGAAGCGCTTCCACGACGGCCAAACGGTGAAAAAGGGCGATATCGTTGCCGAGATATCGGGCAACCTTGCCAGTATTATGGTCGCGGAACGGGTGGCTCTGAATTTTTTCCAGCGGATGTGCGGCGTCGCTACCATGACGAGACGGTTCGTTGATGCAATCGAGGGAAGCAAAGCCAAAATTTTGCACACGAGGAAAACGGTTCCCGGCCTGAGAATTCTCGATACCTATGCCGTGCGGACGGGCGGCGGTTCCAGCCACCGCTTCGGCCTGTCGGACGGCGCCCTGGTAAAGGATAATCATATTGCCGCCGCGGGCAGCATCGCCCGTGCCGTCGCCGAGGTACGCAAGCGCATTCCCCTTACCGTCAAAATCGAGGTCGAGGTGACGAATATCCGCGAGGTCCAAGAGGCGCTTGCAGCCGGCGCGGATGTTATCATGTTCGACAACATGAGCCTTTCCGACATGACCACGGCCACAGCACTCGTGGCAGGCAGGGTTCCTCTCGAAGCATCGGGAAACGTATCGCTGGACAATGTGAAAAAGGTAAGTGAAACGGGGGTGGATTTCATATCTGTGGGCGCCCTCACGCACTCCGTCAAGGCTGCCGACATATCTCTGCGCGTGGAAGGCAGGTAACGGAAGCGGATCGGAACGACGATTCCTTTTCCTACTCTACGGTTCATCTTCTCCATATGGATCTTAACGAACAGCAATTACGGAATCGCCTTGCAGGGAGAGCAATCGGCGGCACCGTTTGTTTTTTCCCCGAGGTGGACTCCACGAATGAGGTAGCCTTCGAACTTGCGCTGACCGGAGCTTCTGACGGCGCAGCGGTCGTGGCCGATACCCAGAGGAGCGGCAAAGGACGTCTCAAACGCCGGTGGCTTTCCCCGCCCGGATGCAACCTCTATACATCAATCGTCCTGAGGCCTCCTCTCAAGCCCGCGCTCGCCCCCCAGATCACCCTTGTTGCAGGTGTCGCGTTGGCTGAGTTCATATCGCAGTATTGCCGAGGATATGTTAGTCTCAAGTGGCCCAATGACGTGCTGATTCGGGGAAAAAAGGTCGGCGGCATCCTGACGGAAATGAAGGCTGCCGGGGCGGATATTGATTTTGTCATCCTGGGGATCGGCGTCAATGTCAATATGAAAAAGGATTCCTTTGATGAATCGCTCGTTCAAACGGCCACATCGCTCAGAGAGGAAACGGGCGGGAACCTATCGCGCCTTGATTTTACCGTGGGGCTGTATGATTCCTTGGAACGCAACTATGACATGTTTATCCGGGAAGGGTTTTCTCCGGTGCGGGATAAATGGCTTCGCTACGCCGCCTGGATGGGAAAACGGGTACGGGTGGTTTTCGGGGGAGAAGTCCTGGAAGGGGAAGTGATGGGCATGGGCGGGGATGGAGCGCTCCTCGTTCGGGATGGGACGATGGCGGTAAAAAGGATTATCGCGGGTGACGCCTCGCTGAGGGAGGGATGAGGTATGCTGCTGGTCATAGACGTGGGAAATACGGAAACGGTTCTGGGGCTTTACGACGGGAAAAAACTGGTTCATGACTGGAGGATTAGGACGGTTGTTGATCACACCGTTGATGAGTACGGGATGCTCATTTTGAGCCTTTACAAATCAAGCAGGATCGGCAGCCGCGCCGTAAAGGATATAATCATTTCCTGCGTTGTCCCGCCCATGTTGAACATCCTCGAACCCCTCTGCAGGAAATACTTTGACATAAAACCCCTCATCGTGGGACCCGGCATAAAAACAGGGATGCCCATCCTCTACGACAACCCCCGGGAAGTGGGAGCCGATAGGATCGTCAATGCCGTCGCCGCATTCGAAAAGTACGGGAAGGAAAGTATCGTCGTTGATTTCGGGACTGCCACGACCTTCGACTACGTTTCCGCCCGGGGGGAATACCTGGGCGGCTGCATTGCCCCGGGAATGATGATATCCAGTGAAGCTCTTTTCCGCAGAGCGGCGAAGCTTCCCCGCGTGGAACTGAGCAAGCCCAAAACCATTATTGCCAAGGATACGGTGAGCAGCATGCAGGCCGGTATCATGTATGGGTATGCGGGTCTTGTGGACGGTATCGTGGAACGCATGAAGTCGGAGGCGGGCACGGACCCGCTGGTACTAGCCACTGGCGGACTTGCCGGAGTCATTGCTCCGGAGACAAAGAGCATTAATTTAGTTGAGGAGATGCTCACCCTGGAAGGTCTCCGTATCATCTACGAGAGAAACTCTAAAACCGCGTAAGGGAATGCGTCATGATGCTCCTACCTAAGAAGCGTCGGGTTCTCAGGTAATGAACCGGCATTATGCGCCGTGCCACTGTTGCTAAAATCGTAATTTCAGGACGGCTTCGTAAAAAGCATCAGAGGCAAGGCGCGCGAAGCATGAGGCATGAGACGTACTATGGCGTACGTCGCAATGACGCATGCTGAAGCGCAACACAGCATCTGGGCTTTTTGCGAAACCGTCGAGGTGGAGATGTTGAATGTGGGTTTAACGGGCGGCATCGCCTGCGGCAAGTCGAGCGTGGCCGAAATGTTCCGAGAAAAGGGCGCCGTCGTGGTTGATTTTGATCTCCTGACGCACCGCTTGCAAGAGCCGGAACAGCCCGTATGGAAGGCAATCGTCGAGGCATTCGGCAAGCAGGTCCTGAATGATGACGGAACGCTCAACCGTTCCCTGCTCGGCGCACAGGTTTTTAATGACGCCCAGAAACGCCTCCTTCTCAACAGCATTGTCCACCCCGCTCTTTTTGATGAGTGGCACCGGATGATCGCCGCCATTGAACAGGAAAAAACCCGTGCCATCATCATTTCCGATATTCCTCTGCTTATCGAAGTTGGCAAGCAGAATGCCGTGGACATAGTTCTTCTTGTTTATAGTGCGCCCGAGGAGCAAGTCGTGAGACTTATCCGGAGAAATGGCTACACCCGGCAGAATGCCCTGGAACGGCTTGCCTCCCAGATGCCCATTGATGAAAAGATACCCTACGCCCATATCGTAATAGATAACGGGGGATCGCTGGAAAAGACCCGGAAGACCGTCAATGACGTATGGAATGACCTGCTCCTGAGAGAAGAAAAAAAACGCCTTTCCCCGCGACCGTGATTCGTTCCCTGCCGCACGTACCGATAATCTGCGACGGCATAGCCCGTTAGAGCGAAAAAAGCCAAATAGTTCTTGACACGGCATATCGTAAGTTGATATACGAGCTTGCTTCTTAAATAGGTCAGCAAATGCCTGGTGCATGAACTTCTCATGATAAAAGAGGAAAGCGTAATTGATATGCGCTGGCATTGCAGTTGGCATTTGTGAGATTATATGTTAAAGAGCAATCCAAGGTTTCAATCAATCGTATCATACAGGTCGGCCGGTTTGGTTCTGAGAGTGCCTGTGCCTGATAAATTAAAGTCGGTGGGGAAATGTCTCCATTCCCCTGAGAATCCCCGCCGCAAATGGTACCATCGCGTTATTCTCTCCAGATATGTGCCGTGGCTTCATGCCCCTGCAGATCTGGGTGCCTTACTCCTGATTTCCTCAACAACGTAGTCATACTGATAATTATGTTGCACCGTAACCTTTTCGACAAGGAGGAGAGTGTTATGTTTAACATTTCAAGTTTGGACCCAAGGAAGCTGGCAGATTGGCAGGTAGCGGAGGAAGCCGAGAAACACATGAAAACGGTTTTTCAACTGGCAAAGGATCTCGGAATTAAAGATGACGAACTTATTCCCATGGGGCACTACCTCGGCAAGGTTGATTTCATCAAGGTGTTGAAGCGTCTGGAAAAAAGACCGAACGGGAAATATATTAACGTAACAGCCATAACGCCCACACCCCTTGGAGAGGGAAAAACAACGACCGCCATGGGGTTGGTGCCGGGGCTCGCGAAACGGGGGAAGAATGTTACGGGCGCTATCCGTCAGCCTTCCGGCGGTCCTACCTTCAACGTCAAGGGCAGCGCCGCGGGTGGAGGTCTCTCCCAGTGCATTCCCCTGACTCCCTTTTCTCTCGGCCTTACCGGCGATATTGACAATGTAACCAATGCGCATAACTTGGCCATGGTTGCCCTGACCTCTCGGTTGCAGCATGAGTTCAATTACGATAACGCCACACTGGCCTCCAAAAAACTGAAACGGCTCGATATTGATCCCCGGAACGTGCAGATGAAATGGGTGATGGATTTCTGCGCCCAGGCGCTGCGCGACATCGTTATCGGGCAGGGCGGCCACATGGACGGATTCATGATGAGTTCCGGTTTCGCCATTACGGTGAGCTCAGAGATTATGGCTATCCTTGCCGTATCAACGAGTCTGAAGGACATGCGCGAACGCATGGGGAAAATCGTCGTAGCGTACAGCAAGCAAGGCAAGCCGGTCACGACGGAAGACCTGGAAGTAGCGGGCGCCATGACCGCCTGGATGGTCAAGGCCTTGAATCCCAATTTGCTCCAGACTATCGAGGGACAGCCTGTGTTCGTTCACGCCGGTCCGTTTGCCAATATTGCGGTGGGGCAGAATTCCATCGTCGCCGATCAGATCGCCCTGAAGATGTCTGATTACCATGTGACGGAGAGCGGCTTCGGCGCCGATATCGGTTTTGAAAAATTCTGGAACATCAAGTGTCGGTTGAGCAAGCTTATTCCGAACTGCGCAGTTATCGTCGCCACGGTCCGCGCCCTCAAGATGCACGGCGGCGGTCCTAAAGTGGTGCCCGGCAAGCCCCTGGATGCGGCATATATAAGCCAGAACCTGGGTCTCTTGGAAAAGGGATTCGATAACCTTCTGGCCCACATCAACACGGTGAAAAAGGCCGGCATTAGCCCCGTCGTCTGCATCAACAGCTTCCACACCGACACGAAGAATGAAATTGCGCTGCTCAGGAAACTGACTGATAAAGCTGGGGCACGCGTCGCGGTGTCGGATCACTGGCTGAAAGGCGGTGAAGGAGCGCTGGAACTGGCAGACGCCGTTATCGACGCTTGCGACGAAAAAACGAAATTCAAGCTCCTGTATGAAGACAGCCTTCCCCTTCGGCAAAGGATCGAGCGGATTGCCAAGGAAGTCTATGGCGCCGACGGAGTCTCCTACTCGCCGCTGGCCCTGGAAAAGGCCAAGAAATATGAGGCCGATCCTTCCGTAAAAGGATTTGCCACCTGCATGGTAAAGACCCACTTGAGTTTAAGCCACGATCCTTCCATCAAAGGCAGGCCCAAGGGGTGGACCTTACCCATCCGCGATATTCTCATTTACGGTGGGGCAAAATTCCTCGTCCCCGTAGCCGGTGAAATAAAGCTTATGCCGGGGACGGCATCGGATCCCGCCTACCGGAGGATTGATGTGAACGTGAAGAACGGAAAGGTAAAGGGTCTTTTCTAAGTATTTTTTGAACCGCATGCTCCGCGCCGTCATTGCGGTTAGTGATGCCCCGACGGCGGGGAGCATGTTTTTTACAAACGGGCGCTATATGCCCGGACGAACCTGCAGATACGTACATAATGGTAACTCACAAGGTAACATTTCATCCCAGCGAGAGAAGTATCCGTGTGGATCAGGGAGAAAATCTCCTCCAGGCCGCCATGGAGGCGGGCATTCATATCAATGCCTCCTGTGGGGGCAGCGCTACCTGCGGCAAATGCAAAGTCAGGCTGTTGAGCGGAAAGGTAGATTCCCCCCCCCACCAGAAATTATCCGAAGAAGAATACCGGAGCGGTTACCGCTTGGCCTGCCTGACATCGGTTACTGACGATATCGGTGTGGATGTCCCGCTGGAATCCCAGGTTGACCGGTCGGTGTTGGCGTTGAAGGGCGACCGGGGTTCCGCACGATATCTTCTTTCCCCGAAAGATATATTCCAACTTGTACGGGGCTGGGACGTGGATCCCACCGTCTTCAAGCGGTACCTTGAACTTGATCCCCCCACGCTCCAAGACAACAAGAGTGATTTGACCCGTTTGATCAACGGTTTGGCAAAACGGCATGGGATCGAAGGGGTATCCGCCGACTTCAGGGCCATCATGAAATTAAGCAGGGTGCTCCGGGATTCGGACTGGAAGGTCACGGTAACCCTCGTTCTGACAAAGAGAGGCTACAAACTGATCAACGTTGAACCGGGTGACAATACACGTCAGAATTACTCCATTGTCATTGATCTCGGAACGACGACGGTTTTCGGCCAATTACTTGACCTAAACCAGTGCACCGTCGTGGGCTGCCCCGACGGCCAGTGTGACGGGACCACCTTGTTCGCCCTTGCCGAGGCTTCTGATTACAATGCCCAGATCAGTTACGGAGAGGATGTAATCACCCGCATCGTTTATTCCCAGAAACCGGGGGGGTTGAAGAAACTTCAGGAAGTAGTTGTTGGCACAATCAACGGTATCATAGAAGAGTTGCTTACCATGAGCGGCGTAGACCGTTCTCTTATTTCCCACTTTGTGGTAGCCGGGAATACCACCATGACACAGCTCTTCCTGGGGCTGGATCCTAAATATATTCGGGAGACGCCCTATGTCCCCACCGCCCATTTCGTTCCTCCCGTACGGGCGGTGCACCTGGGAATCAACATCGGCGACCATGTGCACGTGTATATCTTCCCCATGGTGGCAAGTTACGTGGGGGGGGATATCGTGGCGGGAATCCTCGGTTCGGGTATTTTCCAGCGCGAGGCCCTTACCCTGTACATGGACATCGGCACTAACGGCGAGATTGTTCTCGGGAATAAGGACTGGCTTGCCAGCGTGTCCTGTTCCGCAGGTCCGGCCTTCGAAGGGGCGGGCATCAAGTTCGGCATGAGGGCCACCCGTGGCGCCATTGAGGAAGTGGGCATCAATCCCCATACCTACGAGCCCATGATACTGACCATCGGCAGGGCGAAACCTTTGGGAATATGCGGGTCCGGACTTATTGATGCAGTATCGGCGTTGCTCGAAACCAAAATGATTGATCAGAACGGCAAGTTTCACAGAGACATTCCTACGGAAAGGCTGAGGAACGGCGCCGACGGGTATGAGTACGTACTTGCCTGGAAGGAAGAAACGCGTTTGCAGGAAGATATCGCTATCAACGAAATTGACATTGAAAACCTGATGCGCACCAAGGCTGCCATATATGCCGGCTGCAAGGTACTCCTCGATAGCGTGGGGCTGGGCTTCAAGGACCTGGAGCAGGTCATTATCGCCGGCGGCTTTGGGCGTCACCTTGACGTGGAAAAAGCGATTTTCATCGGCCTGCTTCCTGAAATAGACATCAACAACTTTATTTTTGTGGGTAACGGTTCCCTGCTCGGGGCGCGGCTTCTTTCTTTCTCCAAGGACCTCTTGAAGGAAACAGAGCGCATATCTCTCATGATGACGAACCTTGAACTCAGCAATCATAACGGTTTTATGAATGAATTTATCGGTGCCATGTTTTTTCCCCATACGGATGCCACTGCTTTTCCAGGGGTAATGAAAAGGCTTCAACAGCCGGGTCGGGAAGAATCGTCGTTGAAATCGGCAGGAGTGGTTTCGTGAGCTTTACCATCGCTGTTTCCGGAAAAGGCGGAACGGGTAAAACGACCTTTACCGGTATGATTATCAAATACCTCCTCGATACGGGGAGAACGCCTATACTCTGCGTGGATGCCGACGCTAATATGAACTTGAACGAGGTGCTGGGGGTAGAAGTCAGGAGCACGATCGGCGAGGCGCGGGAGCTGATGAAGAAAGACGTGCCTACGGGCATGACCAAGGATGTGTGGTTTGAGTACAAGGTTCAGGAGTCGCTGACGGAGGGCCGGGGTTTCGACCTGCTCGCCATGGGGCGTCCGGAAGGAGCTGGCTGCTATTGCGCTGCCAACACCTTGGCAAGGAAATGCCTGGATTTGCTCACGGAAAATTACCAATACGTCGTGATTGACAACGAAGCGGGGATGGAGCATTTCAGTCGCCTGACCACGCGGGATGTGGATGCGCTGTTCATCCTCTCCGATTCCAGCCGCCGCGGAATACTTACGGCGGCGCGCATACGGGATCTTATCCGCGAACTGAATTTGAACATCCGCCGCGAGCTTCTCGTTGTCAACCGGGTGCCCGGCGAACTGGATGCGGACATTCGGGATGAAATTAAAAGGCAGAATCTCGAATTGGCCGGCGCCATACCGCAGGATAACGAGATTTACCGGTACGATCTGGAGGGGAAACCGACATTCGATCTGCCGGTGACCGCCCCGTCCGTCCGGGCGGCAAGGCGTATACTGGAGGGTGTCCTTAACGAGGGGCTCGTAAAAAGCGAAGCTCCTTCCCCATCGGGCGGGGCTTCCCGGTGAGAGGATAATTATGTTTGTCTTGCACACCTTGGGCCCGCCCGGAGGGCGGGTTTTGCAGGGTGCGTCACCCGTCACTGAAACGTTTTTCGAGAAGGGAGGTCAAGAGGATATGCCGGCAAAACTCATCAGCGGCACAGAAATTGCCAAAATGATACGGGAAGAATTGAAGCAGGAAACAGAACGTCTTAAGGAAAAAACGGGCATCGTTCCGGGCCTGGTCACAATTTTGGTGGGAGAAAATCCGGCATCGGTGAGTTACGTTACGGCGAAACAGAAAACCTCGAAGGAACTGGGGTTTCATTCCATCCAGGACAGCCAGCCGGCCGATATCAAAGAGGCCGATCTGCTCAAGCTTATTGACAAATACAATCATGATCCCAGTATCCACGGTATTCTCGTGCAGTTGCCCCTGCCGAAGCATATCAACGAAACGAAAGTCCTCTATGCCATAGACCCGAAAAAAGACGTGGACGGATTTCATCCGGTGAACGTGGGCAAACTGATGATCGGCGAAGCGGATTACCTGCCCTGTACGCCGGCTGGCATCCAGCAACTTCTCATTCGCACCGGCGTCAAGACAGACGGGGCGGAAGTCGTGGTGGTGGGGAGATCCAACATTGTGGGTAAGCCTATCGCCAATATCCTCCTCCAGAAGCAGAAGGGCGCAAATGCAACCGTGACGATCTGCCATACGGGGACGAAAGACATGGCGTTCCATACCCGCCGGGCCGAGATCCTGATCGTGGCGGCAGGCAAGCCCAATGCAGTCACGGCGGATATGGTCAAGGAGGGCGCCGTGGTCATAGACGTAGGAGTGAACCGAATCGGCATGACCCCCGAGGGAAAAGCGAAATTGTGCGGCGACGTGGATTTCGAGGCTGTCAGGGAAAAGGCCGCCGCCATCACTCCTGTGCCGGGCGGAGTGGGCCCCATGACCATCACCATGCTGATGATGAACACCGTGAAGGCCGCAAAACTTGCAGCGGGCTTCCAAGGATAATGGATATCAGAAGCGAATGAATAAGGAAGGAGGAAGTTAACGTGTCCGAGTATACAATGGAAGAAAAAAACTCGTTCGATGGAAAAAAGGTGAAAGTGCTGGGGCCGTCTTACGAGGAAGGAAAACCGGATAAGCCGGAAAACTGGCGGAAAAAGCTGAGGAATCGCGAGGAAATGCTGGCGTACCTCAAGACGGGGGTACGCTGAAAACCGTTTTTTCGATTTTACCGTCCGGAACATACAGGAAATTGCTGGGAACAGAGATTGACGATGACAAGAGGACAAGAGGAGGAACAATCATGGCATTTGCGATACCGACGATATCATACACGGGCAAGATAAAAGAAGTGGTCCTGGGAAAAGGTCCCAAGGCGGTCACCATCGGGGGGGAGACGTCTTATCCGTTTCATTTTTTTGAAGGGGATGCGCCTCACGCTCCCCGCATCGCGATAGAAGTTTACGATGCGGCGCCCGATGACTGGGCCGATGCGGCTCTGGAGCCCTACAAGGACGTTCTCAACGACCCGGTCGCCTGGGCAAAGAAGGCCGTCGAGACCTACGGCGCCGAACTGATTGCCCTGCAACTGGTAAGCACGGATCCCAACGGTCTGAATCGCTCCGCTGAGGAGGCGGCAGCCACGGCAAAGAAGGTGGCTTCCGCCGTAGACGTGCCGGTCTTGGTTTGGGGGAGCGGGAGTGCCGACAAGGATGCGGAGGTGCTGCGCAAGGTTACGGAAGTGTGCGACGGCATGAATCTGGTTATCGGACCTATCGTGGAAGGTAATTACAAGCAGGTCGGCGCCGGCGCCATTGCCTACAAGCACACGGTGGCCGCCTGCTCGCCCATTGATATCAACCTCGCCAAGCAGTTGAACATCCTGCTGGGCAACCTGGGAGTTCCCGACGGACAACTGATTGTTGATCCCACCACCGGCGGCCTTGGATACGGCATCGAGTACACCTATTCGGTCATGGAGCGGGACCGCATGGCGGCCCTCACCCAGCAGGATGAGCGGCTTCAGTTTCCCCTTATCTGCAACATGGCGAAGGAAGTGTGGAAGACCAAGGAAGCGAAGCTCAAGACGGAGGATGCCCCTACGTTCGGCGATGCGAAGAAGCGCGGCATTCTCATGGAGTCGGTTACCGCAGTTACCCTGCTGCTGGCGGGCGCAGACGTGCTGGTCATGCGGCATCCCGAGGCGATCAAGCTGGTTCGGGAGATGATCGGCGATTTCAAGACAAAATAATCGGGAATAGCGGACCTCATGATCCGCTTTAACTTTATTTAGATCGTGTCTCTCATTCTCCAGCAAGGGAGACGGGGGGTCGGTAGTGAAGGAGGAACACATGTCAGATTTAGAAAAAAAGAGTATTGATCCGGCGACAATCAGCATGCTGAAAAAGGCCGCGGCGGACGGATGCGAGACGATTTTCGATCGTGCCGAATCCATGAAACCCTGCCCCATCGGGGCAGAGGGCAGCTGCTGTAAGAATTGCGCCATGGGTCCCTGCCGGGTTCCAGCGCCCAAGAAAAAGGACGCCTCCGGTGATAAAGCTAAGCGAACGGGGCTCTGTGGCGCCACGGCGGAGACGATTTCTGCACGCAACTTTGCCAGGATGGTGGCCGCCGGAACCGCTGCCCATTCCGATCATGCGCGGGGCGTGGCCGAGGTTTTTCTGGCTGCCGCCAAAGGAGAGATCAAGGAATTCTCCATCAAGGACGAGCAGAAACTGTACCAGGTTGCGGCCGACCTCGAAATCGAGATCGGTGAGCGTTCGATTCAGGAGATCGCCATTGAAGTTGGTCGAAAAGCCATTGCGGAGTTCGGACGCCAGGAGGGGGAGATTCTGTTCACAAAAAGGGCCCCCGCCAAGCGACAGGATATCTGGAGGAAGCTTGGAGTGGTCCCCCGCGGCGTCGATCGGGAAGTGGTGGAACTGATGCACCGCACCCATATGGGCGTGGATCAGGACTACAAAAGCATTCTCACCGCAGCGGCGCGATGCGCCCTGGCCGACGGCTGGGGGGGATCAATGATTTCCACCGATTTACAGGATATCCTCTTCGGGAACCCCGTACCGGTACTGGGCGAGATCAACCTTGGCGTGCTGAAAAAGGACCACGTAAACGTAGTCATGCACGGGCACGAGCCGCTTTTGCCCGAGGTGCTCGTCTCCGTGGTTAATGCCCCGGAGATTCAGCAGGCGGCCGCAGCCGTCGGGGCCAAGGGGATCAACCTGGTGGGCATGTGCTGTTCCGCGAACGAGATCCTGATGCGCCACGGCCTGCCCGTGGCGGGCAACTTCCTCCAGCAGGAACTGGCCATCGTCACCGGCGCGGTTGATGCGATGGTTGTGGACGTGCAGTGCGAGATGCAGTCGCTCGCGCAGGTGGCCAAATGTTACCACACCAAGCTGATCACGACCAACCCCCGCGCAAAGATTGACGGCGCTCTGCACATGGAGTTCGATGAGCACCATGCGTCAGACGTTGCCAAGACGATATTGTTGGAGGCGGTGAGTAACTACAAAAACCGTAAGCCAAACATAGATATCCCCTCTAACACCACGGATCAGGTCGTGGGATTCAGCTACGAAACGATCAACTACCTGCTGGGAGGCGTGTTCCGGGCCTCGTACCGACCGCTCAACGACAACATCATCAACGGCCGCATCCGCGGCATTGCCGGCGTCGTGGGCTGCAATAACGCCCGCGTTACGCACGACGATCCCAATCTGACGCTTATCAAGGAATTGATCAAGAACGACGTGATCGTGCTTGCCTCCGGCTGTGCGGCCATGACCTGCGGGAAGGCGGGCCTGCTGACGCCGGAAGCGGCCAAAGCGTATGCCGGCTCGGGCCTTGCCTCCGTCTGCGAAGCCGTCGGCATTCCTCCGGTTCTCCATATGGGCTCTTGCGTGGACAACAGCCGCATCCTTATGGCGGCAACCGCGGTGGTCAAGGCCGGAGGACTGGGCGACGACATCAGCGATCTTCCCGCAGCCGGAGCGGCTCTGGAATGGATGAGTGAGAAGGCCGTGGCCATCGGCCATTACTTCGTTGCCTCAGGCGTGTACACCGTGTTCGGGGTTACCTGGCCGACGACGGGAAGCGACGAGGTGACTAAGCTCCTCTTTGAGGATTTTGAAAACACCTTCAAGGGGAAATGGGGCTTTGAAGCGGATCCCCTGAAGGCAGCCAAGCTGATGATCGAGCATATTGACAAGAAACGGAAGGCGCTCGGCATTGATAAGGCCAGAGAGCGCGTGCTCTTCGATATGGCAAAACGCCGGGAAATTGAGGCTGCCTGATTTTAACCATGAATCATTCTGAAGGCGGAGACAAGCCGCCTGCGGGACGAGCTACGATAGCTGGAAGGAGGTTTTTAACGTGTCAAAAATTATCTCATCTGCAGCGATACGGGGAGCCCACAAAATTGTGGAGCGGGCGGAAAAAAAATACCAGGAGGCCCTGGCGAAATGGGGACCTGAGCAGGACGTGGGGTTCCCCGATACGGCCTACTACCTGCCCGTTATTTACGCCATACTGGGCATTCCCGTTCAGAAATTGAAAGATATCAAACCGGTGCTTGAGCGCTGTCGGGCCCTGTTGCCGCCCCTGGTTAAAGAGAAGACGGCGCTTCCCTATCTTGCGCCCGCCCTCGACGCAGGCATGGCAACGTTTTTTGCCGAGGAGATTACCGAAGCGATCCGCTACCTGGAGGATCCCAACTTTTACACGAAACAGGAAGACATCCTGCCGGATAACATCTGGCTCGGCGCTGCCAACGACGTTATCTTCCGGAAAAGGGGCGTAGAGTTCGTGGACGGCACGGCGCCCGGTTTTGCCGCCATTGTCGGGGCGGCGCCCACTCCGGAGATCGCCAAGAAGATCGCCATCGAGCTTCAGGAGAAAAACCTCTACATCTTCATGTGCGCCGAGAGCGGAGGGAAGCGCTTTTCGGAGCAGCTCGTGGAGGCTGACGTGCAGATCGGCTGGCCGACCCGTCTGGTTTCCTACGGGCCCGACATCAGCGCCGCCGTTTTCGCCATGGGGTTCGCCTGTCGCGTTGCCATGGCCTTTGGCGGCATCAAGCCGGGCGATTACCGAAAGAACCTGCTCTACAACAAGGATCGTACCTTCGCCTTCGTCATGCCCATGGGGTTCGTCACGGATGAATGGTATGCTAATGCCGCGGGGGCGATCAACTGGGGGTTCCCCACAATCGCCGATAGCCCCATCCCCGAAGTGCTCCCCACGGGTATCTGTACGTATGAGCACGTGGTTTCCAACATCCCCCACGACCAGATCGTGCAGAAGGCGGTCGAGGTCCGGGGGCTCAAGGTTACGGTCGCCAACGTTCCGATTCCTGTTTCCTACGGTCCCGCCTTCGAGGGCGAGAGGGTTCGGGGAGAGGACATTTACCTTGAATGCGGCGGCGGGCGCACGCATGCGGTGGAATGGATCACTACGAAGAACATGGACGAGGTTGAAGACGGCAAGGTGGAGGTGATCGGCCCCGACGTTGATCAGGTGCAGCCGCCCGCCCAGCTTCCCCTGGCGATTGTGGCCGAAGTCGCGGGAAGGCAGATGCAGGAAGATTTCGAACCCATCCTGGAGCGCCAGATTCACCACCTGATCAACTACGCCCAGGGGATCATGCACATCGGTCAGCGCGACATCGCCTGGCTCCGCGTCAGCAAGAGCGCCGTGCAGAAGGGATTCAAACTTTCCGACCTCGGCAAGATCCTCCATGCGAAACTGCATCAGGATTACGGCGCCATCTTCGACAAGGTCCAGGTCAAGGTATACACCGAACCGAAGGAAGTGGAAAAGAGGCTTGCCCAGGCGCGGGACGTGTACCATAAACGCGACGCCCGCATCGAAGGCATGACCGATGAAACGACGGAAACCTTTTACTCCTGCCTTCTGTGCCAGTCATTTGCGCCGAACCACGTGTGCGTCGTCAGTCCTGAACGGACGGGGCTTTGCGGCGCTTACAACTGGATGGACTGCAAGGCCGCCTTCGAGATAAGCCCCACGGGTCCCAACCAACCCGTTGTCAAGGGGGACATTACCGACGCGAAACTGGGCCAGTGGACGGGCATCAACAAATTCGTCTTCGACGCCTCCCGTCAGAAGATCAATCAGGTGAGCCTCTACAGCCTGATGGTTGATCCCATGACCACCTGCGGCTGCTGCGAATGCATTGCGGCGGTTCTTCCTACCTGCAATGGCATCATGACCGTCAACCGTGATTACATGGGCATGACCCCCTGCGGGATGAAGTTCACCACCCTGGCCGGGTCGGCGGGCGGCGGCGCCGTCACCCCGGGCTTCCTGGGCCACAGCAAATACAACATTACCCAGAGGAAGTGGATCGCTGGCGACGGCGGCATCAAGCGCCTGGTGTGGCTGCCCAAGATGCTGAAAGACGAAGTCCGGGAACGTCTGATCAAGCGCGGCGAGGAAATCGGCATTCCCAATTTCATAGACATGATTGCCGATGAAACGATCGGGACCACGGAGGAGGAAATCCTTCCGTTCCTCACGGAAAAGAACCATCCCGCCCTGACGATGGAATCTATCCTCGGTTAACGGACAGTCTCCCACGGGGATGCACGGTTGAAATGATACGCACGTTTCTGTTTGGAAAGGAGAGTGAACAATGGCATTAACGGGAATTCAGATTTTTAAACTGTTACCGAAAACGAACTGCGGCGAATGCGGTGTGCCGACGTGTCTTGCATTCGCCATGAACCTTGCCGCCGGCAAGGCGGAACTGGCTGCGTGCCGGTTTATAACCGAAGAGGCAAAGGCGATGCTGTCCGAAGCATCAGCGCCGCCAATCCGGCCGCTCGCCATCGGTGCGGGAGAAAACGTGGTTAAAATCGGCGGGGAGACCGTGCTCTTCCGGCACGAGAAGACGTTCGTCAACAAGCCGGGCCTCGCCATGCTGATCACCGATGGCATGGCTGCGGCGGAGGTGGATGCGCGGCTCAAACGTTTCAAGGATCTGAAATACGAATGGGTCGGTCTTACCTTGCGAGCAGAAATGATCGCCGTAAAGAACGAATCGGGAGATGCAGGCAAGTTCGAGGCGCTGGTCAAAAAAATAAAGACAGAAACAGATGCCGCCCTGATCCTGATGAGCGACAAGGTTGATGCTATGACGGCAGCCGTGAAGGCTTCAGCCGATCGCGTGCCTCTTCTCTACGCCGCCACCGAGCCGAACTGCGATGCCATGGCTGCTCTGGCTAAGGAGAACAAGTGCCCCCTTGTCGCGAAGGCGGACAGCATGGAAAAACTGGCAGCCCTTTCCGACAAACTGAGTGCCGCCGGCGTAAAAGACATCGTTCTCGATTCAGGGGCACGGACGTTGCGCAGGGTATTCGAAGATCAGGTTTTCATCCGCCGGGCTGCGCTCAACCAGAAGAACCGTTCGCTGGGGTTTCCCACGATCACCTTCCCCTGTGAAATGACCGGCGATCTCATGAAGGAAACCCTTATTGCCTCGACACTCATCGCCAAGTACGCCGGCATCATCGTTCTGTCCGATTTCCAGGGGGAGAGCATCTTCCCGCTCCTGGTCGGTCGTCTCAATATCTACACGGACCCGCAGCGGCCGATGATGATGCAGCAGGGCATCTACCCGATCGGGAATCCCACGGAGGATTCACCCGTGCTCATCACAACCAATTTTGCGCTCACCTATTTCATTGTTTCCGGTGAAATCGAGGCAAGCCGTGTTCCGAGCTGGCTCTTGATCATGGATACGGAGGGTCTGTCCGTTCTCACCGCCTGGGCTGCGGGCAAGTTCGTCGGCGATGCCATGGGCCAGTTCATCAAGAAGTGCGGAATTACGGAGAAGGTGAAACACCGCAAAGTCTGCATCCCCGGCTTTGTCGCCGCGGTGAGCGGGGACTTGGAAGAGGAACTCGGTCCAGGCTGGGAGGTCAAAATCGGGCCTCGCGAAGCGGCTCATTTGTCCGCATTTCTTAAGATGGGGGCATAACATTCATTCCGGGAACGAAGTGACGCTATTCGGTTTACCGCCAACGGAAACCGGATTTGCGCATTCTTCCCTTTTTGATTACCAAGAGGAGGTAGAGAGCGTATGATTCGCATTGGCGAGAACCTCAACGTGATGGTGAAGAAAATCGGGGCAGCTATGAAGGACCGTGATCCAAAACCCATCCAGGAACTGGCAATTGCCGAGACAAAGGCCGGCGTTGATTACATTGACATTAATCTGGGACCGGCACGAAAAGAAGGCGGGCCACTGATGGAATGGGTCGTGAAAACGGTGCAGGAGGTGACGGACCTGCCTTTGTACCTCGACACGATCAATACAGAGGCCCTCGAGGCGGGGCTCAAGGTTTATAAGAACAAGAAGGGTAGGGCGGTGATCAATTCTATCATGGCGCGGCCCGAGAGCATGGAAGCAAAATTCCCCCTGGCAAAGAAGTACGATGCCGGTCTGGTTGCCCTTCTCTGGGGCCCCGCCGGCCTTCCGCGCGATGCGAGCGAGCGCGGCGTCCTGGCGGCGGAATTGATGCAAAAAGCCATGGAGTTTGGAATTCCCAACGAGGATGTCTGGATTGATCCCATCGTCACGCCGGTTACCAGTCCGCAGAGCCAGGTACAGGTGCCCAGCCTGGTGGAGTTCATGATGATGTTCAATGACCTCCAGGAGATGACACCGGGACTCAGGTCCACCTGTGGCCTTTCCAACGTTTCCAATGGCGCCCCGGATCATCTCCGTCCCATCATCAATCAGACGTACTTAATGATGCTGCAACGGTACGGGATGGCTTCGGCGATCGTGGATGCCTTTGACGATGAGTTGAAAACATTTGCCGACAGCAAGAGGCCCGATCTCTCCGCTCTGGTCTATCGCGTAATGGATGGCGAAGACATTGACGTAAAATCGCTGAAGAAGGAACAGGCGGATTACGTAAAAACAACCAAGGTGCTGATGGGGAATATCCTTTACTCGGATTCCTGGCTGGAACTCTAAATAAAGCCCCCGGTACTTAACAATCGCAGAAACAACTCTTTACGAAGCCATCGTCATAAAGAAAAAGGGAAGTGTCTATGAAATCAGGAAGCCGTCTTGAAAGAGTTCTCGAAGCCGGTCATTTTGCTTTCACTGGTGAACTTGGCCCGCCTCAGGGGGCCAATGTGGAGGCGATCCGGAAAAAAGCGAGTCACCTGAAAGGGATCACCGATGCGGTGAACATCACCGATAACCAAACCGCTGTCGTGCGAATGGCAAGCTGGGCGGCTGCCTTGGTTGCCATTCAGGAAGGGTTGGAACCAAACTATCAGATGGTCTGTCGAGACCGTAACCGCATCGCCATGCAAAGCGATATCCTGGGAGCCTCTGCTCATGGTATCCGGAATATGCTCTGTCTGTCCGGTGACCACCAGCAATTTGGCAACCATCCTTCAACCAAGGGGGTCTTCGACATTGACTCCATTCAACTGATCCATATGGTGAAGGGGATGCGAGATGACAAAAAATTTCTAAACGGCGATGAGATTGACGGATCACCGCAGATCTTCATCGGCGCCGCAGCAAATCCTTTTGCCGAACCGTTTGAATGGCGGGTCCATCGGTTGGCTAAGAAAATAAGTGCGGGGGCGGACTTTATCCAGACTCAGTGTATTTATGACATGAAACTGTTTCGGGAATGGATGAAACAGGCCAACGATATGGGACTGACCGAAAAGGTTCACATCCTGGCGGGAGTGACTCCCCTCAAATCAGGAGGTATGGCCCGATACATGGCGACGAATGTCTCCGGCATCATCATTCCCCAGGAAATCATCGACCGCGTAGCGAATGCCCCAAAAGGAAAGGCCGCCGAAGAAGGAATTAAAATCTGCGTTGAGCAGATTGAGGAATTGAAAGAAATTAAAGGAGTGCATGGGATTCATCTGATGGCCATTGAATGGGAACACCGGGTGCCGGAAATCGCTGAACGGGCGAAGCTTATCCCCAGACCTCAGGTTTAGAACAGGGGAGCAGCCGGCTGACGCCGCCAACCGGGGAGATTTGGCGTTCTTGAAAGAGACCGACTAAGGAGAGATTCATGTACGATTTGATCGAGGGTCCGTTCTTATCCCTTGCTTTCATCATATTTGTTTTGGGGCTTCTCTACCAGGGGAGCCGATTTTTCCAATTGACGAGGAAAAAAGAATGGATCGCGCCGCCCCTTCCCGGGGCGGAAAAACGGGTAAAAAAAAGCGTGGGGCAATTCATCATTGATGGCCTTGCTTCCGTGAAAGGGACCCTGTGGAAAACCGATCCGCTGATGATGATTGTGACATCGGCATTCCATGTCTGTCTGATTCTCGCTCCCATTTTTTTGCTTGCACATAACGTGCTCTTGGATCAGTCTTGGGGCATCGGCCTTTGGAGTTTTCCCGAATCGTTCACCGATTGGTTGACGATCGTGGTTCTGATCTGCGTTGCATTTTTCCTGATGCGGCGCCTTTTTCTGGCTCGGGTTCGGGCCATCACTTCGTTCTATGATTATTTTGTTCTGCTCATTGCAGCAGCCCCCTTCCTCACCGGATACCTGGCCTATCATCAGTGGTTTGACTATCGTACCGTGATGATCCTTCACATTCTCACAGCAGAGCTCATGCTCATCACCGTTCCATTCACGAAATTAGGTCACATGCTCTTCTTCTTCCTGTATCGTTTCTTGATTGGAAGCGAGTACAGTTTTACACGGGGAAGCCGAACGTGGTAATGTAGTGGTAATGTAAATGAGATTTCTGAAATAGGGAATACGGGGAGAACAAAATGTCCAACCAGAATATAAAGCCCATCAACACCGGAGAGATCAAAGAAATGCTGAATCGCCAAAAAGGCAAAATGAAGCGATATTTGTCTTTTTGCGCCCACTGCAGTCTTTGTGCAGATAGCTGTTTCTTATACAGGGCTCATAACAGAGACCCCCAATACATGCCCTCATACAAGGTCATTCAATCGTTAGGGAAATTATATAAAAAACGGGGTGAAGCGGATCGCCGACTCTTAACAGAGATCAAGGGGATCGTGTGGAGAAACTGTGTTCTCTGTGGCCGTTGTTATTGCCCGATCGGCATTCATATTCCCAGTATGATTGCTTTTGCCCGCAGCATCTGCCGATCCCAGGATGTCTATCCGCAAGGTGATGAGGCATCTTCGGAAAGCTGGTTATAAATCCGAACGAGGCTTGAGGGACAGATTTGAAATTTGTCCCCAAGCACCGATGAAGGCTTTTTTGCAGGAGAATGAACATGAAATTGGATTGCATCAGGGTTCTGATGATAATCATGTTGACGACGATGATCGCCTTAACCGGCTCCGTGCTCATGGCGCAGCAGGACAAGATGATTTTAGATTCTTCGAATGCCTCTCAGAATAAAGGACGGCCGGCAGTAACGTTTTTCCATAACCGGCATGTTGAAGCAGGATTGGACTGTAAGGCGTGTCATCATCTTTATCAAAAGGGGAAAAATATTCTCGACGAAAGTCAACTGGTGGAGGGAAATCCGGCAATCCGTTGTTCTCAGTGCCATGCTGCACAGTTGCGTCTCAATGTGCAACAGGCCTTTCATAGCCAGTGCATCGGTTGCCACGTAACATACCAGAAGGAAAAGAAAAAAACAGTCCCCCGGTATTGTGGGGAATGCCATGCCCGGAAATAAATTTCTCAACATTTACCTGGAGGGGAAAAATGATCGTTGCGGAGAGAAAGCCTATTGATGAAATCAAGGAGATGGTGAAATCGTTCAAGAGAGTGTTGAATGTTGGTTGTGGAGGGTGTACTTCCATTTGTCATTCTGGTGGTCAAAAGGAAGTTGATCTCTTAAATGAAGAACTAAATAAAGCTTTTGAACTCGACCATATTCCACTCCAGATCGATAGCTTTACGATTGAGAGGCAATGCAATGCCGATTTTTATCTCCTGTTGGATGAGAAGATGCAATCCTATGACGCTGTCCTTTCGATGGCGTGCGGCGCCGGGGTCCAATTTCTCTCTGACCGAATTCCTGAAAAACCTGTCTTTCCGGCTTTAAACACTATTTTTGTCGGAGTGGATCGTGATCTTGGATGGTTTGAGGAAAACTGCCGTTCCTGTGGAGAATGTGTTCTTGGAAAAACAGGAGGAATATGCCCGGTAACAAGATGTGCCAAGAGTCTGTTCAACGGACCCTGCGGAGGAACTGCTCATGAAGGTAAATGTGAAGTGAGCAAAGATACCCCCTGTGCCTGGTATGAGATTCATAAACGCTTAAAGCAACAAAACAGGTTGGAAAACATTCTCCTCATAACACCTGCACGAGAATGGCGAAATCAAACTCGGGGCACTCTGGTTCAGGAAGCGTATAAGGAACGATATGCCAAATGAATAGAGTGGCGCAGAACGTAAGGGAAAAGGTCTGAGTAACGATGTATCAATCCATTATTGAACTGGCGAATGACGGCATACTGGTCTTCAATGACCGGCTGCAGGTGGAATATGCAAATCGCGCCATCTCGCAGATCACTGGGTATGACCATGCCAGAATAATGGGAATGAACATTGCCCGGCTCCTCGGCGACAAAAGCCGAGCGCTGCTGGAAGACATATTTTCCCATCCGGAAACGTACGGCGAAAAGACCTGCACGGAAATTCAGTTTAGCACCGCAGCCGGCAATATCAGATATGCGGAAATCTGCATTGCTCTTTCAATTCCTTCCGACGGCTCCGACAAAGCCAACGCCTATATCCGTGATATAACGGATCAGAAACGGATAGAGAATGAGCTCCGTGAGGCCAATGAATTTTTTCAGAATCTGATTTCCAGTTCCGTGGACGGGATCATAGCCGCCGATATGAAGGGAAATATCTTTATATTCAATCAAGCGGCGGAGCAGCTAACGGGTTATTCCGCGGACGAGGTTATCGGCAAAGTGCACATAACACAGCTCTATCCCGAGGGCGTAGCCAGTGATATCATGAAGAAACTCCGCAGTTCCAACAATGGGGGTGTCGGTAAATTAAATCCCTCTCAGCTCAATCTGATCAGTAAAACCGGCGAGAAAATTCCCTTTCAGCTTTCCGCAACATTGATTTATGACGGCACCGGCAGTGAAATTGCAAGCGTGGGGATATTTACCGATTTACGGAAACGCCTCGACATGGAACGCAAGCTTCAGGAAACGCATATGCAACTCGTCAGTTCCGAGAAGCTCGCATCGTTAGGAAAGCTTGCTGCCGGCATTGCCCACGAGATTAACAATCCTCTCGGCGGGATACTTATTTACGCGAGTCTCATGATAGAAGATATTCCCGACGATGACCCCAAACGGCAGGATTTGGTCCGTATCGTTCAGGAAGCGGGCCGTTGCAAGGACATCGTGAAAAGTCTTCTTGAGTTTGCGCGCCAGAACGAACCGACGATGGAGCCGGTGGATATCAACCGCGCCATAACCGAAGGGTTATTTTTTCTGGAAAACCAGGCTCTTTTTCATAATATCAAGATTGTGAAAAAACTATTGCCGTCACTTCCCTTTGCGCGCGGCAATGCGGGTCAGCTCAAGCAGGTCTTTATGAATATTATCGTCAATGCGGCGGAAGCCATGCACGGTAACGGCACCTTAACGATTTCCACCTCCTTTAATCAGGAACGCAAGCACATAGCCATTGAATTCACCGATACCGGCGAAGGCATCCCCGAAGAAAACCTTACCCGGATTTTCGACCCATTTTTTACTACGAAGGAAATCGGCAAGGGAACGGGATTGGGGTTAAGCACGTCTTATGGTATCATAGAAGCTCATGGAAGCAAGATAGAGGTGAGAAGCAAAGTGGGTGTCGGCAGTACCTTTGCCATTTTGCTCGCACCGTACCCCGAGATACAGCCGATCATCGAAAATTCCTTAAACAATGTGCTCGGCACTCTGGGTAAGCATGACAGGTTTGAGGACGTTAAAGGACACCACGAGCAGACGCAACATCCACCCCTGTGAGGTCATAGATGAACATGAACGAATCAGGAATGCAAACAGGCAGTTCTTTTCTTGAGGAAATAATCAGAGAGAGCAATGTGGATATTCGGGCATGCTATCAGTGCCAGAAGTGTTCTGCAGGGTGTCCTGTTGTCTCCGCCATGGATATGTATCCCAACCAGGTCATCCGCCAAATTCAGTATGGACGGCGTGAAAAGGTGCTCGGCTCAAAAAGTATCTGGGTGTGCGCGTCCTGCCATACCTGCAGTGTCCGCTGTCCCAACGATATTGATTTTGCCAAGGTCATGGACACCTTGAGACATATTGCGCTCCGATCAGGCATTATCGCCGGTGAGAAGGACGTGCCTGTTTTTCACATGGTATTTCTGGAGAGCATTAAACGTACGGGCCGCATCCACGAGTTGTCCCTCATTCTCCGATTCAAATTAAAAACGAGAGATTTCCTCAAGGATGCAGGACTGGGATGGCAGATGTTTCGTCGCGGGAAAATAAAAATTCTGCCTCAAGTTTATTCCGCTCGAAGGGAGATAAAAGAGCTATTCAACACCTATGAGAAAGGGGCTGCACAGTGAAAGAAGCAACCTACTATCCCGGGTGCTCCCTCCACGGGACAGCCCGCGAATATGACGAATCATTCCGGGGGGTATCGAAACTGCTGGAGGTGAATCTTCACGAATTGGAGGATTGGACCTGCTGCGGCTCCACCTCCGCGCACTGCACCGACGAGGCATTGTCCGTTGCGCTCCCGGTTCGGAATTTAAATCTTGCCGGGAAATATGACCGGGAGATGATCGTGCCCTGCGTGGCATGTTACAGTCGCTTTAAAGCCGCCCAACAGGGTGCAAAGGAACACCCGGAATATCTCCCTACTCCTTATGAAGAAAAAGTTGCCGTCCACTACGCGCTTGACTTTTTTTGTGATTCCTCCATGATTGAAGCGCTGAAAACGAAAACGGCAAAGCCGCTTTCCGGCCTGAAGGTTGCCTGCTACTACGGCTGCCTTGCCGTCCGGCCTCCCGACCTGACCGGCGTGAAGCAGTATGAAAATCCTGATCATATGGATCGTCTGATGGAGATACTGGGCGCCGAAGCGGTGCCTTGGTCATACAAAACCGATTGCTGCGGTGCGAGTCTTGTCATGACACGGACCGACATTGTGATCACCCTTAGTCAAAAAATCCTCTCTATGGCGCTGGAAGCGGGCGCTGATTGCATCGTAACGGGCTGTACCATGTGTCATGCCAATCTCGATACGCGACAGGCCAGCCTTTCCGATGCTTCAGGCAACAAAAATAAAATTCCCGTCTTTTATTTTACTGAACTTATGGGTTTGGCAATGGGGCATCGGGAAGTGAAAAAGTGGCTCAGTCGCCACGTTACTGATCCGATTAAGCTCCTTTCAAGCAAAGGATTGCTGTAAAATAAGAGATCTCTTCTCATGAGCAGAAATCGAGCTTTATGCGGACGTGTCAAGCCGGATGGTGAACGTGCTGCGTAACCCCGCTCTGATTTTTGAAAAATGATATCCGCATTATACATCACCAAGATTTAGCTATACGACGACATTGTAAGCAACATCTGAGGCGCATTTTTTCGCCGTCGCCCCTATTAAACGGGGGCGCGTTTCTTTGAGCCCCGCTTGGTAGACGGGCTCAATGGCGCAAGAGAAGCAATGATATCCTCACAGGGAAGCTTTGCCCTCAAGGGAGGGGAGCTTCATAAAAGGAAACGGGTATGGATGTGAAAGTCGGGGCAGTGATGGTTGTGGGCGGAGGGATAGCCGGCATTCAGGCTTCCCTCGATCTGGCGGAATCCGGTTACTACGTTTATCTCATCGAATCTTCCCCTGCCATTGGCGGCCGCATGGCGCAGTTGGACAAGACGTTTCCGACGAACGATTGCGCCATGTGTATCGTATCTCCGAAGTTGGTAGAGGCGGGTCGTCATTTAAACATCGAGATTCTCACCAATTCCGAATTAATTTCCTTAGGAGGAGAGCCGGGCCGCTTTACGGCGCGCGTGCGTCGTGCACCCCGTTATGTGGATACGGCGAAATGTACGGGTTGCGCCGATTGCGTAGCGGTATGCCCGGTCGGGTTATCGAACGAATTTAATGAGGGATTGGATGAGCGGAAGGCAATCTATCGTCCCTATCCACAGGCGGTTCCCAATTCATTTTTGGTGACGAAGCGCGGGACGAGTCCCTGCAAGGCTGCGTGCCCTGCGGAGACGAGCGCCCAGGGGTACGTTGCGTTGATCCAGGCCGGTCACTACGAGGAGGCGCTGGAGGTAATACGGGAATACAATCCCTTTCCCGCTTCGGTGGGGAGGGTATGCACGCATCCCTGTGAGAGGGAATGCAGTCGCGGGAAGGTTGATGCGCCGGTATCAATATGCGCTTTGAAGCGGTTTACCGCGGACTGGGTGTACGAGCACGGCAGCTCATTGAACAAGGCGGCAGGTGTCGGCGACGGCATTTCGGGGAGGCCCGAGGCAAAGGTGGCGGTAGTTGGTTCCGGACCCGCCGGTTTGAGTTGCGCGCATCATCTGGTTCGAATGGGGTACGGGGCAGTGGTATTCGAGTCATTGCCGGTTGCTGGCGGCATGATGCGGGTAGGGATACCGGCATACCGTTTACCGCGAGAGGTGTTGCAGCGGGAGATTGATGTCATCGTTTCCGAGGGCGTGGAGATACGCCTGAACAGCCCCGTTCGGGACATAAACGGGTTATTTGCTGAGGGATACAGCGCGGTATTTTTGGCAATAGGCGCGCATGAGCCGCAACGTTTGGGCATCGAGGGAGAGGATGCGATCGGGGTATATCACGGCGTTCCTTTTTTACAGTCGGTGAGCTTGGGCGGTAAGGGGGGGACATTGCCCACCGTGGGCGATCGGGTGGTGGTCGTCGGAGGCGGCAACACGGCGGTGGATGCGGCGCGCACCTCACTTCGTTTGGGAGCCCGCGAGGTGGTGATGCTCTATCGTCGTTCCCGGGAGGAGATGCCGGCGAGCGGCTGGGAGATAGAACAGGCCGAGCAGGAGGGCGTCAAACTGGAATTGCTGACAGCTCCCGTGGCGGTAGAGGTAAAGGAGGGCCGGGTCGTCGGGGTAACGTGTCAGCGCATGGAGTTGGGCGAGCCTGACGAGAGCGGGCGCAGGCGTCCCGTGCCGGTGGCTGGTTCGGAATTTTCCATTGGAGCGGACACGATGATCGCAGCGGTCGCGCAGGCGCCTGAGATATCGTTTTTGGATTCATCCCACGGTTTGGAGGTAAGTTCCCGTGGCACCTTTGTGGTTGATCAAAAGACGCTGGCCACGAAGCGTGCGGGTGTTTTTGCCGGGGGCGATGTCCATCGCGGCCCGGGGATACTGATCGAGGCAATCGCGGATGGCAGGCGAGGCGCCCTTTCCATTGATCGCTATTTGAGAGGGGTTGATCTCCTCACCGCTCGTGAGGAGGTTCCCCTGCCGGTAGTCGCACTTACGGACGATGAGATAGACCATATCATTGAGGCGGGGAAGGTGGATTTATCTTCGCGGGTGTCCGTGGCCACGGCGCCGATTTCGGAACGCGTGCAAGATTTCCGCGAGGTGGAACTCTCATTGACGGAGGAGGAAGCAAAGCGTGAAGCTGCGCGTTGTCTTGAATGCGGGATCTGTTCGGAGTGCCATTTGTGTGTTCGGGTTTGCAAGGCAGGTGCGATAGATCACCAGGAGGCGGCTCGTGAGGATGAACTTCTGGTGGGGTCGGTGATTTTGGCGCCGGGGTATTCCTTATATGATCCCGGGTTGTCGCCGGAGTTGGGGTACGGCCGCTACGCGAACGTGGTGACGAGCATGGAGTTCGAGCGGATCCTCTCCGCCTCCGGACCTTTTGCGGGTCATGTGACCCGACCTTCGGATCATCGGGAGCCGAAGAAGATCGCCTTTTTGCAGTGCGTCGGCTCCCGGAACAAGGACAATGACTACTGCAGCTCGGTGTGCTGCATGTACGCCACAAAGGAAGCGGTTATTCTGAAAGAGCACCTGCCCGCTGCGGAGCCCACCATCTTCTATATGGACATCCGCGCCCAGGGAAAAGATTTTGATCTTTATTACGAACGGGCAAAAAAGGATTACGGCGTCCGTTACGTCCATTCCCATATCTCCCGCATCGCGGAGAAACCGGCGAGCGGTAATCTTCTGATCAGGTATATAGATGCCGAGAAGGGGATACAGGAAGAAGAGTTCGACATGGCGGTTCTTTCCGTGGGCATGAAACCGGCGCCGCAGGCGCGGGAGCTTGCCGGGAGGCTCGGCGTCTCCCTCGACGGGAACGGGTTCTGCCTCTCCGATGGCTTTTCACCGCTCAACACCTCGGTGCCGGGCGTCTTTGCCTGCGGGGTATTTCAAGGTCCCAAGGATATTCCGGAAACGGTCGTTCAGGCAGGCGCTGCGGCCGAGGCCGCTTCTGCCTTCCTTGCCGAGGCGAGAGGAACCCTCACGAGAAAGAAAGAGTATCCACCGGAGCGCGATGTAACCGCCCAGGAGGCCCGTATCGGCGTCTTCGTATGCCATTGCGGGATCAACATTGGGGGCATTGTCAACGTTCCGGAGGTGAAGGAGTATGCACGAACGCTTCCCAACGTGTTCCATGTTGACGAGAACCTCTACACCTGTTCTCAGGACACGCAGGAGAAGATCAAGAAGGCCGTAGATGAATACCATTTAAATCGCGTCGTGGTGGCTTCCTGTTCGCCCCGCACCCATGAACCGCTCTTTCGGGAAACCATCCGGGAGATTGGCCTGAATAAATATCTTTTCGAGATGGCGAACATCCGCGATCAGTGTTCCTGGGTGCACATGAAACTTCCCCTCGAGGCCACTCAGAAGGCAAAAGAGTTGCTCAGCATGACGGTGGCAAAAGCCCGCTTGATCAGGGCGCTGGACGAGCCGCTTATGGAAATTAACAAGAAAGCCCTCGTCATCGGCGGCGGCCTGGCGGGAATGAAGGCGGCTCTCGGTCTGGCGGAACAGGGTTTTGCCTCCGTCCTGGTGGAGCGGGAGAAAGAGCTTGGGGGAAACCTACGCCATATTTATCATACCCTGGAAGGAAAGGACGTTCAGCAATTTCTCGAGAGTTCCGTCCGGGAAGTTTTATCCAATCCCCTGATAGAAGTTGTAACGGACGCAGAGATAAAGAGCATCAACGGCTACCTGGGCAACTTCCACACGGCGATATCGGCGGGAGGCAGCGAACGGGAATATGAACATGGGGTCGTGATCGTTTCTGTAGGAGCGCAGGAAAGCCGCCCGTCCGAATATCTCTATGGAAAGGACAACCGCGTCGTCACGCAGAGCGAACTGGAAGAGCGGATTGCCCGCCGGCCTGAAGAAGTAAAGACCTATCGAAATATTGTGATGATCCAGTGCGTCGGTTCCCGCATTCCCGAACGACCCAATTGCAGTCGCATCTGTTGTTCCGTGGCGGTGAAAAACGCCCTCGCGCTCAAGGAGATTTCCCCTGATGCGAATATAACCGTCATCTACCGGGATATGCGCACCTATGGGCTCATGGAGCAGTATTACACGCTGGCTCGAAAAAAAGGCGTCACCTTTATCCCCTACGACGTGGAGGCAAAGCCGGAACTGAGTGCCGCCGGGGGTGATCTGAATCTGAGCGTGCGGGACAGGATGGTGAACGAGGAACAGCTCATCACCCCCGATCTTGTCGTGCTCTCCAGTGCGGTTGTGCCCTATGAGAATGACACTTTGGCAAAGATGCTGAAGGTGCCTCTGACGGCAGATAAATTCTTCCTCGAAGCGCATATGAAACTGCGGCCGGTGGATTTTGCCACCGATGGCGTATTTCTTGCCGGCATGGCGCACTTCCCCAAGACCATCAGCGAGACAATAGCGCAGGCAGGAGCGGCCGTGTCGCGGGCTACCGCTGCCATCGCCAAAGGCTTTGTAAGCGTCCTTCCCACGATCTCCTGCGTAGACCAGAGCCGTTGCGTCGGCTGCGGCCTTTGCGAATCCCTCTGTCCGTTCAATGCCATCCGGGTGGGCGAGACGGAAAAAGGGAAGAAGGCCGAGACGATTGCGGCATCGTGCAAAGGCTGCGGCATCTGCGCTGCCAGTTGCCCCCAGAAGGCAGCCGCTATACATCATTTTACGGACGAAGAGTTATACGCTCAAATAGAGGCATTGAAAGATATCGCGGTAATGCAGTGAATAGTTAGTAGTGAATAGTTCATTGAACACAGGGTGCAACCATGAGTTTTGAGCCGAAGATATTGACGTTCCTGTGCAACTGGTGCGCATATGCCGGCGCCGATCTTGCCGGCATTTCCCGCTTCCAGTATCAGCCGAACACCCGCGTCATACGGGTGATGTGTTCCGGCCGGATTGACCCGGTGTTTATCCCCCGCGCTTTTCTTGCCGGCTTTGACGGGGTCATGATTCTCGGCTGCCATCCCGGCGATTGCCACTACTTGAGCGGCAACATCCAGGCGGAACGCAAGATAAACCTTCTCAAGAAACTCCTGACCGACGAAGGGGTAGGCAGCGAGAGGCTCCTTCTGGACTGGGTTTCTGCCGGTGAAGCGCAACGGTTCGCCCTGCTTGTCAACCAGTTTACGGAGCAGATACGGGCTTGCGGACCGCTGCCTCAGGCAAAAGATTTTGAAGAGCGGCTGCGGGCTGTCGCCGCATCGCTTGAAGGAGAAAAGATCCGCTGGATGGCGGGCAAGGGGCCCGAACTCCTGGAGAAGGAAAACGTGTACGGCGAGCGCGTTGATCCGGAAAAGATCAATGCGGTTATGGAAAGTACCGTCAGAGAGGAGTTGGCGAAGAACCGCATCCTTATTCTGCTCGAAACGACCCCCCTCACGGCTAAAGAAATCAGTATGAAACTTGAGCTTCCCCTGAAGCAAACACTCTCCTATACCGTTTCTCTGGTCGGCGAGGGCAGGATCGGGTTCGATCCCTCAGAGGAAACTCATTATCCGCGCTATGTAAGGAGTGCGTAAAAGTTAATGAGGAAAGAATGAATACTGTTCCGGACAAACCCGTTGGCGCCGTACTGGTGGTAGGCGGCGGCATCGGCGGCATGCAGGCCTCCCTCGATCTGGCGGAATCGGGCTTTTATGTGTATCTCGTAGACAGCGCGCCGACCATCGGCGGCGTCATGTCGCAACTCGACAAGACCTTTCCCACGAACGACTGCGCCATGTGCATCATGTCGCCGAAGCTGGTGGGTACGGGCTCTCACCGGAATATCCGCCTGATCACGAACGCCTCCGTGAAGGAAATCGTCGGTCCCGCCGGCAATTTCGAGGCCCGGATCACCAGAAAAGCCCGGTATATCCGTCCCGACAAGTGCACCGGCTGCGGAGAATGCGCCAAACACTGCCCCGTTATCGCCGGTGATGATTATAACGTGGGAATGAGCAGAAGGTCGGCGGTGTACCTGCGCTATCCCCAGGCCATCCCCAAGGTGTTTCTCATCGACCGGGAGGCCTGTATCGGCTGCGGTCTCTGCGAGCGGGTTTGCCTCGCCAACGCCGTGGACTATGCCGATCAGGATACGGAAGAGACCCTGTCCGTCGGTTCCGTCATCTTGGCGCCCGGCTTCGAGGTATTTGATGCGAGGCGCCGCCCGGAGTTCGGCTATGGCGTCTATCCCAACGTCCTGACGAGTATCGAGTTTGAGCGGATCCTGAGCGCCACCGGCCCCCATCGGAGTCACCTGCTTCGTCCCTCCGACGGTTCCATCCCCGAAAGGATCGCCTTTATCCAGTGCGTCGGCTCCCGTGATACGAGCTGCGGCAATGACTACTGTTCTTCCATCTGCTGCATGTACGCGACCAAAGAGGCCATCATCGCCAAAGAGCATGTCCACTTCGTCAAGCCGACGATCTTCTATATGGATATCAGGGCCTACGGCAAGGGATTCGATGCCTATTATGAACGCGCCAAGGCCGACTATGGCGTCCGGTTCATCAAGTCCATGGTCTCGAAGGTCAGGGAAGATCCGCGGACCGATAATCTCCTGATTACCTATCTGAATGAGGAGGGGGAGAGGCTCGAAGAGGAATTCGAGCTGGTGGTTCTTTCCGTCGGCGTGGTTCCCTCGACGTCCGTTCGCGAGATGGCGAAGCGTCTGGACGTGGATGTGGACCGCTTCGGTTTCTGTGAGACGGATACCTTCGCTCCCGTCGCCACGTCGAGAGAGGGAATCTACGTCTGCGGCGCCTTCGAGAGTCCCCGGGATATTCCGGAAACCGTTTCCCAGGCCAGCGGCGCGGTTGCCGCGGCCACGGGCATCATCGCCTCGGCGCGGGGAACCCTGGCGTTAAAAAAAGAATACCCGCCCGAGGATGAGGTCAAGCCGGAAGAGGAACCGCGGATCGGCGTCTTCGTCTGCCACTGCGGCATCAATATCGGGGGCGTGATCAATGTCCCGTCGGTCAAGGAGTACGCCGGGACGCTGCCCAACGTGGTCCACGTGGATGAGAACCTCTACACCTGCTCGCAGGACACGCAGGAAAAGATAAAAAATGCCGTCAAGGAACGGGGCTTGAACCGGGTCATCGTCGCCTCCTGTTCCCCGCGAACCCATGAGCCCATGTTCCGGGAAACCATCCGGGATGCCGGGCTGAATAAGTTTCTCTTCGAGATGGCCAATATCCGCGACCAATGCTCCTGGGTGCACATGCGGCAGAAGGCGGAGGCAACGGAGAAGGCCAAGAAGCTTGTCCGGATGGCCGTGGGCAATGTGCGCTTGAACCAGGCATTGACGGAGACATCCGTGCCGGTGGTCCAGCGGGGCCTGGTAATCGGCGGCGGCGTTGCGGGCATGACGGCCGCCCTCCAGCTTGCTGAACAGGGGTTTGAAGTGTTTCTGGTGGAAAAGGAAAGCCGGCTGGGAGGCAACCTCTGGAACCTCCATTATACTCTCGACGGCAAAGACATCGAGGCCTTCCTCCTCGATTTGATTGCGAAGGTCTCAAACAATCCGCTGATCCGGGTGCTGCTGAACAGCCTGATTGTGGATTTTACCGGTGTCCGGGGAAACTTCACCACCGGTGTCATGACGGCGCCTGCCATGTACTATCAGAAGATCGAGCACGGCATCACCGTCATGGCAACGGGCGCCGAAGAGGAGAAGCCGCATGAATACGGTTACGGCGAGGACGAGCGCGTCCTGACGCAGCTTGAACTGGAAGGCCGTATCGCGGGGGCGGATACGGGGATAAGTGGGATCAAAGAAGTGGTCATGATCCAGTGCGTGGGTTCCCGGAATGAGCAGCACCCCTCCTGCAGCCGCACCTGCTGCGCCACGGCCATCAAGAACGCGCTCAAGCTCAAAGAACTGAACCCTGCGATCCGCATTCACATTCTCTATCGTGATATCCGCACCTACGGCCTGATGGAGCCGTACTATGCCCGGGCGCGCAAGGAAGGCATCCTGTTTGTCCGCTATGAGCCGGCGGAAGGTCCTGAAGTAACGGTGAACGAAAACAAGCTCTCGGTATCCTATGACGATAAAATGTTAAAGGAACGGATCACCATTACCCCTGATCTTCTCGTTCTGTCATCGGCAACCGTCCCGCGGGAAAACAAGGAACTTGCCAATCTCTTGAAGGTGCCCCGGACGGCAGAAGGCTTCTTCCTCGAGGCTCACATGAAGCTGCGCCCCGTGGATTTCGCCAGTGACGGCATCTACCTTTGCGGGGGCGCCCATGCCCCGAAATTGATCAGTGAGACCATATCCCAGGCAGGCGCCGCAGTGGCGAGGGCCTGCACCATCCTTTCGAAGGAAAACCTCTCCGTTGGCGGGGTCGTGGCCGTGGTTACGGGTGAGCAATGCGCCGCCTGTCTTACCTGTGTGCGGGTATGCCCCTACGATGTGCCGGTTATCAATATCCGGGGAGAGGCGGAGATAGATATCATCAAGTGCAAAGGATGCGGCACCTGTGCGGCGGAATGCCCGGCCCGGGCGATAGATTTGATGCATTTTCGCGGCAGTCAACTCGAGGCGAAGATCGGAGCCTTGATCAGCGCGCAGGTTAGTTAGCAGGAAACCAATATAGTCTTTTATTACATTTGGCATTGGTATTACTATGAAATTACAAGCAATTTCTGTTTCGCAATATAGAAGCATCTCTTCTGCTAAACGAATTCGTCTAGAACGTTCAACTATTTTAATTGGACCGAATAATGAAGGTAAATCAAACATTCTTCGTGGATTAGTTCTTGCGATGACAGTTTTGACTAGAGGTCGTCACCGCATGATGTTGAGGGACCGATTTCGGGCAACTTATAATGCACTTGGATACAATTGGGAGAAGGATTATCCTATTAATCTTCAAAAAAAGAACCCGAACGGGGAGACAGAAATAGTCCTAGAATTTGCGCTTGAGAATGAAGAATATGAAGAATTTTATAGGGAGGTCAAGAGTAGAATAACTGGGAGTTTGCCGATTCGAATAGGAATTGGCAAGAATGATGTATCAATTAAATTCAATAAAAAAGGCAAAGGCTCTGCAGCATTATCTAAGAAGTCTGCTGTAATTGCTGATTTCGTTTCCAGTAGAATTGAGTTTGAGCATATACCGGCTGTGCGAACCGCCCAATCTGCACAAAATATTGTATCAGATCTCGTTAGTCGTGAATTATATGGATTAGAAAATAATCCTGATTATAAATTAGCGTTACAAAAAATTGAGGAACTTCAAACGCCGATTTTAAAAACGCTTTCAGATAGTATATTTAATACACTCAAACAATTTTTACCTCAGGTTAAAAAGGTAAAAATAGAATTACCACAATCAGAGAGGATTCAGGCATTTCGTAGAGGCACCGAAATTTCGGTTGATGATGGAACGATGACACCTTTGCAGTACAAAGGTGATGGAGTGCAAAGTTTAGCGGCCTTAGGAATAATTCGCCATGCATCTGATAAATCCGCAAAAGGCAAGAAGTTTGTTATTGCTATAGAGGAGCCAGAATCTCATCTACATCCCAATGCGATCCATGAACTAAAGGAAGTCATCGATGGGCTCAGTGAGAAACATCAAATTATTATTACATCACATAACCCACTATTTGTGGATAGGCGGATTATATCCAACAATATAATTGTTAATGATCGCAAAGCAAAGCCAGCCAAGAATGTTGAAGAAATAAGAAAGATATTAGGTGTTCGTGCATCTGACAATCTTAGAAATGCCGAGATGGTCTTGGTGGTCGAGGGCGAAGATGACATTATTAGCCTAAAAGCTATTATTCAAGAATATTCTGGATATTTGAAGGACGCTATTAAAAATGGATCACTTGCTTTCGATTCATTGAATGGCGGCACAAACCTGTCATATAAAATATCCTTACTCCGCGATGCAATTTGTCTGTACCATGTATTCATAGACGATGATCGCTGCGGAAGGGAATCCTATAAGAAAGCTAAAGATAGTGGCTTGCTTGAAGATGGCCAGATTAATTTTGCAAAAGCTCACGGTAGGAACGAAAGCGAAATCGAAGATTTGTTTAATCCAGATGTGTATAAGGCAGCAATCGAAAATAAATATCGTATTAAACTTTCAATTCCCAAATTTCGGGGGAATAAGAAGTGGTCCGAAAGAGTGAAAGATGTTTTTGGTGCGCATGGTAAACCTTGGGATGATTCCATTGAGAAAGATTTAAAGTATATAGTTGCCAAGCTAGTTTCATCAAATCCACAGGACGTGATAAATAACCATGACAAAATGATCATTGATTCACTTATAATGGCATTGGAAGGCAGATTAAAGGAAAGGGCAGAGGCCCAACGAGCCGCTTCAGTGGATGACTGACGTTGCCCTTAAGCTTATTGTTCACTGCTTTTTATCGGTAATCTGCGTTTCTAATTGTACCTTGGCAGTCAACAGTGCTAGGTGAACGAGAGAAAAGTACGCAAGAACCGGATGAAACGGGTATAATCACAGGGAGGATAGCAAATATGGCGGACAGTGCAGGGAACGGATTTGAGCCTGAGGTTATTGCAATCTGCTGTGAGCATTGAGCTTACAGCGCTGCGGACCTGGCAGGTTCGATGAGACTGAGTTATCCCAGTAATGTGAAGGTGGTGAAAGTACCCTGCACCGGCCGTGTGGATATTTTGTTGATCTTGCACGCCTTTGAAAATGGGGTGGACGGCGTTTACCTGGCCGGATGCCTGGAGGGCGAGTGCCATTTTTTGAAGGGAAACCTGCGGGCAAAAAAGCGGGTGCAGTATGTGAAAGGTTTGCTGGAAGAGGTCGGCATAGGCGGTGAACGGGTGGAGATGTTTAACATGAGCGCATCCCAGGGTCAGCGGTTTGCACAGTGTGCGCAGGAAATGACGGAACGCGTGCGTTCGTTGGGACCGTCGCCGGTAAAGGGAGGTTCAAAAAAATGATCGTAGGTAATCGCAAGGAATTTCAGGAGATCGTGGGGATGCTGGGCTCCAACAGGCGGGTGCTTCTGTTGGGGTGCAATGAGTGCGTGACGGTTTGCGGCGTGGGCGGCGAGAAGGAAGTAGGGGTGCTCGCATCGGAATTGCGCATTCACTGGAAGACAGCCGGGGAGACCTTCGAGGTCAAAGAGCATACGCTGGAGCGGCAGTGTGATTACGAGTACATAGATCAGGTGCGCGGTTTTGTCGGCGATTATGACGTCATTTTATCGATGGCCTGCGGGGCTGGGGTTCAATATGTCGCGGAGGCCTATAAGACAAAACTGGTGATGCCGGCGGTGAATACGACCTTTCTGGGAGTCACCCTGGAGCAGGGGGTATGGAGTGAGCGCTGCCAGGGCTGCGGCGCCTGCATCCTCGATATGACGGGGGGAGTCTGTCCCATCGCACGCTGCGCGAAGAGTCTCATGAACGGCCCCTGCGGCGGTTCGTCGGGAGGGAAGTGCGAGGTGGACAAGGAGGTGGATTGCGGCTGGCAGTTGATAATTGACCGTCTCACGGAGCTTGGACAGTTGGATCGTTACGAAGATATCATACCGGTAAAGGATTGGCGCAGCAGCCGCGAAGCAGGTCCGCGCAAGAGAATAAGGGAGGATTTGAGACTGTGAAGACGAATTCAAAAATAGAGAAGATATGGGACTCCGGTGGGTTCATCGTCACGTCGGAATGCGGCCCCCCGCGTGGGGCGGACGCTGAGATTGTTCGTAAAAAGGGAGAGTATTTACGGGGTGTGGTAGATGGCGTGAACGTCACGGACAATCAGACCTCGGTGGTGCGCATGTCTTCCCTTTCCGCCTGTGCGATATTGAAGGGTATGGGCCTGGAGCCCATTTTACAGATGGTCTGCCGCGACCGGAACCGGATCGCCTTGCAGAGCGACATTTTGGGCGCCGCCGCCCTGGGGATAAACAACATGCTCTGTTTATCCGGCGATCATCAAAAGTTCGGCGATCATCCCCAGGGCAAGAATGTCTATGATATTGATTCCATGCAGTTGATACAGACGGTCCGTCAGATGCGTGATGAGGGAAAATTTCTGGGCGGCGACGAGATAAAGGGAAAGCCGGTGATCTTTATCGGCGCGGCGGAAAATCCCTTTGCCGATCCCTTCGAGATACGGGCGGCCAGGCTGGGAAAAAAGGTAAAGTCGGGTTGCCAGTTTATTCAGACGCAATGCATCTATAATTTAGAGAAGTTCAGCCGCTGGATGCAGATGGTCTGCGACCGCGGCTTGCATGAGAAGTGCGCCATTCTGGCCGGGGTAACGCCGATGAAATCGGCGGGCATGGCGAATTATATGAAAAAAAATGTTCCCGGAATGGATGTCCCTGACGCCCTGATTGAACGAATGAAAGGGACGCCCAAAGAGAAGCAGGCGGAAGAGGGGATCAATATCTGTGTAGAGTCCATACAGCAGTTGAGGGAAATGCCGGGTGTGCGGGGCATTCACATCATGGCGATAGAATGGGAAGAGAAGGTAGCGGAAATCGTCAAAGCTGCCGGATTATTTCCGAGACCGGAAGTGTAACAACAAAATGCCGCAGTGAGAATGCAGAATACAGAATAGAAAGTGTTTCTTACGTCCTTTTGTGAAAAGGAGCTGCCGATGAATTTAGCAATAAGTTCCGATCTGGCCAGTCAGATCCGCAGGCAGTGCGGTGAAAACGTCTTCTTGTGTTATCAGTGCCAGAAGTGCTCCTCCGGGTGTCCTGTCGCCGAATATTTCGACCTTGCCCCCAACCAGCTTATGCGTGCCCTTCAACTGGGACAGAAAGACATGGTTCTGAAGTCAAGGACCTTATGGCTTTGCGCCATGTGCGAGACCTGCGCCGTTCGGTGTCCTCATGACATAAATATCACCAGGATCATGGATGTCCTCAAGATCATGGCCCAGCAGGAAGGACTCTCTTCGCCCCTTCCCTCCGCGGTGCTGTTGAATCAAGCTGCCATGAGAGGCATCCGCCTCTTCGGGCGGATGTATGAAGCAGGCCTCATGGGTGAAATCTATTTCCGTCAGATGCTCTCAGGCACGCTCGACTTCCGCCGGCTCCTTCGAATAGATCTTCCCTTGGCGTCAAAAATGATCCGGAAAAGGAAACTGAAGCTCCTTCCGTCCTTCGGGAAGACCGCCTTATCGAAGAAAAACACGAAACAAGGAGAAGGGATCGCCTATTACCCCGGCTGCAGCCTCCACGGCACATCGAGTGAATACGATCTTTCCACCCGCGCGGTACTTTCCCGGCTGGGCGTTACGCTTCAGGAACCACAGAGCTGGAACTGCTGCGGAAGCACCCCCGCCCACTCAACGGATCACTATCTTTCCGTACTGCTTCCCCTGAGGACCCTGCAGACCATTGATAAGGCGGGATTCGACACCCTAACCACACCGTGTCCTTCCTGTTTTATTCGCCTGAGAACAGCGCAGAGAGAATGTCGGGATGAAGGGATCAAACAGCGGCTTCAAGCCGAAGTAGGAGAACTCCCCTCAGCGGATTTGAAGATTGAACATCTCCTGCAGACCGTCTCGGAAAGGATCGGATACGAGAAGGTAAGGGAAGCTGTCGTTCGTCCCCTCAGGGGATTAAAGGTAGTCTGCTACTATGGCTGCATCATCACCAGGCCTCCGAAAATTACCGGGGTTCAGGATTATGAATATCCTACCGCCATGGAACGGATAATGAAAACAGTGGGCGCTACTCCTCTTGACTGGTCGTACAAAACCCGCTGTTGCGGTGCAACCCTCAGTATTTCAAAACCGGCAATCGCTCTTAACCTTACCGGGAAAATCCTCCAAAACGCAAAAAACGTGGGCGCCGACGCCATTGTTGTAGCCTGTCCGCTGTGCCAAATAAACCTCGATGTCCGTCAGCAACAGATCAGCGAAGAGGGGGGAAAGCCGTTTTCTATCCCTATTATGTATTTTACCCAGTTGATGGGACTGGCTTTCGACATGAGTGCTTCAGAACTGGGACTTGGAAAACATTTTGTCGATGCCGGGACCATAGTCGCTCAAAGCGCACCTGCTCAATTCTCATGCCCTTAAGGAGGCATTCCTATGGCACGGGAGCGAGACCGTACAGCGTTGGAACGCAAGATCGTTGCCCTTGAGAAACGCTTGGCGAAATATGAGCAGGAAAAAGGCGGCGATGACATGCGGGGGATCGCCGAACGCCTTGAAAAAATAGTCGAGATGGGAGACGACGGCATTATCGTTTTCGATGAAGATTCCCGGATCGATTTTGCCAATCAGATGGCTTCCGATATTCTCGGCGTTTACAAAGGGAGCATAATCGGCAGCGAATTTTATCGGCTTATCGGAAAAAGCGACCAGGAGTTTCTGAAGGACATGGTGACACGCGGCAAGGGCGTCGGCCAGAAGTTCTGTACGGAAATGGCAATCAAAACACCCCGCGGAGACCTTATACAAACGGAAGTGTGCATAGCCCCGTCGCATACGGATGATGGAAAGAGTGTAACGTACGCCTATATCAGGGACATAACGGAGAGAAAAAAATATGAAAAGGATTTAAAAGAGTCGGAAGAGAAATATCGCAATCTTTTTGAACGGGTGCGGCACGGTATTTACGGAAGCAGCAAAGAAGGACGATTCATAGACTGCAACCCAACCCTCCTGGAGATGCTGGGTTATGAAACCAGGGAAGAATTCCTGAAGATAGACATAGTCCATGACCTTTACACAAAACCGGAAGACCGGGTTGCTTTTCAAAAGCTCATAGAAAAACAAGGATTTGTAAAAGATCTGGAGGTGGAATTTAAAAAGAAAAATAAGGAAACGATTACCGTGCTCCTGACAGCCCATGTCAAGATGGACGACCGCAGGTCGATTACCGGCTATGAAGGCCTCATCATCGATATTTCCGACAGAAAACGGATGGAAAAGGAGCTGCGGGAGGCGAACGAATTTTTGACCAGACTGATTGAAAGCTCTGTGGACGGCATCATTGTGGCGGATACGGAGGGGAAGGTGCTCATCTTCAACAGGGGCGCCGAAAATATGCTTGGTTACAAAGCGGAAGAGGTGGTGGGGAAAATGAACATCCGCGGCATCTACCCGACCGGTGTGGCCAGGGAGGTTATGCAGAAGCTCAGGAGCAATGACTTCGGCGGTGTGGGAAAGCTTACCTCGTTTCCCCTTCTTGTCCGCAGAAAAGACGGCGAGCTTATCGAAGGCGACCTTTCCGCTACGCTCATTTATGATGAAATGGGGAACGAGCTGGTGAGTGTCGGGATATTCAAGGATTTGCGGGAAAGGCTGGGAATTGAGCGGGAACTCAGGAAAACGCAGGAAGCGCTTCTTCAGGCAGAGAAGCTCGCCGCCATGGGAAGACTTACCTCGCAGATCGCACACGAGTTGAATAATCCGATCTACGGAATTATGAATACCCTGGAGTTGCTCAAATCCGAGGTTCCGCTGGAGAGCAAACGGAGACGCATATTGGAGTTGTCTCTTTCCGAAACGGTCAGACTTTCCGAAATGCTCCGCAGCATGCTCAGTTTTTCCAAGCCGGAAGAGGAGAAAAGAACGCCGACAAAAATTAACGAGCTCATTGAGGGAATCCTGCTCGTTATGGAAAAGCAGATGCGGGAAGAGAATATCCGGGTAACAACGGCTTTTGCCAAAAACGTTCCCGAAGTCATGGCTTCCACCAATCAAATCAGGCAGGTCATGCTCAACATGATCAAGAATGCAAAGGAAAGCATGCCTACGGGGGGAGTCCTGAACATCAGGACGATGCATAACACCGGGAAAATCCTTATTATTATCCGTGATACGGGGGCTGGAATACCCGAGGATATCCGCGATAAGATATTTGAAGCTTTCTTCACCACCAAGCAAAAAGTAAAGGGCGTGGGATTGGGATTGTCCGTCTGTTACGGCATCATCAAAGACCACGGTGGCGAAATCAGTGTAGAGAGCGAAGTCGGCAAGGGCACAACCTTTATCATCAGTTTGCCTGTTCAGGGGAAAACGTAGGTTTCTTCCCTGACGGTAATATAAATGTAATGTCATGGGGAAAAGGTGACGTAAACAATTTCAATGAGGATAACACCATGGAAATGTTAACGGTATCCCAGGCAAGCAAGTACTGTTCTGTTCCAACGAAAACGATACTGAGCTGGATTGAATCGGGCGATCTTTCCGCCCAGAAAACCGTCGGCGGCCATCGCCGCATCAGGAAGGAAGACCTTGACACCGTTCTGGTGAAGAAGGGCATCCCGCTCCCTGGTAATGCAAAAAAAGAGGCGAGAAAAAAAATACTGGTGGTTGATGACGATAGAATTATCGTGGAGACGATCGTTCAAGCGCTGGAGGAAGATGAATACGGATACGAGATGATTTCGGCATCCGACGGTTTCGAGGCGGGTCTGCAGGTCAGTCATTTCAAACCCGATCTCCTTATCCTTGACATCATGATGCCCGACATAAACGGATACGAGGTCTGCAGAAGAATCAAAGAGAATGCCGCGATAAAGGATATTAAGATTATTGTGTTATCGGCCTATCTCAATGAAGAGGCATTTGATCAGATGAAGACGTATGGGGCGGACGCCTGTTTTTCCAAACCCCTGCCGCTCGCCCAGTTGAAGCATGAGGTTGCAAAGCTTTTAGGACTGAAAACGTGAGGAGATTATGCGGTTAGCAGAAAATCTGAAAAAGAAAAAGTTTGTCGTTACCTCGGAACTTCAGCCTCCTATCGGCATGGGAGCGGGTGAGTTCGTCCAAAATGTGGAGCGGGCACGGGGAAGGGTGGATGCCTTTACCGTGCCCGAACTGAAAATTGAAGGGCTGGTTGCCGATACGATGGGGACCTGCAAGATACTGAGGGAGCATCAATTCGATCCGATCCTGCAAACCGCCTGCCGCGACAGGAACAGGGTGGAACTCCAAGAGTACCTTCTCAAGGCATCGGAGGCGGGCATAGAAAATATCCTTACCTTTACGGAGGACTACCGTATCACCGGTGACAGCCTGCAGGAAATTATGTTCTTTCATGTGGATTCGGGCAAGCTTTTTTCCGTTGTGGAGAATATGAGCCGGGGACAGGATATTTCCGGGAAGGAATTGCCCGCCAAGGCCACTTTCTGCATTGGTTCCGGCATTGATTCCCGATGGGGCAGACAAGTGCCGGATATGCAACTCAAGGAAATGGAATCGCTGGCGGGTTTTGGCGCCCAGTATTTCCTCTCCACGCCGGTGTTTGATCTCGATTCCTTCAATCAATTCATGAAACGCCTGGCGCCTCTCCGGGTTCCGGTCATCGCCGAAATCATACTCGTGAGAACCGCCGAGATGGGGATCTTTCTTAACAAACACATGAGGAGTGGGATCGTCCCCCCGCATATCATTGAGAAATTAGCCAAGGCTCCGGACAAGGAAAAAGCGAGCATCGAAATCGTCAGCGATCTGGTGAAAGGGCTGAAGGATCTCTGTCAGGGGGTGCACCTCATCCCCTTCGGCGCGGAGGACCGGATTGCAAAGTACCTTGAGGCTGCAAAACTTTCATCCCTGTAACGGGAAGGGGAACCTTTGACGGTATGAATTTGCGGGAAAACCAAAAAATAGGAGCCGCCCTGGTTATCGGTGGGGGGATAGCGGGCGTTCAGGCGTCTCTGGACCTGGCCAATTCGGGCATCAAGGTTTATCTTCTCGAATCTTCGCCTGCCATTGGCGGTCGGATGGCTCAGTTGGACAAGACGTTTCCTACGAACGATTGCGCCATGTGCATTGTATCGCCGAAGTTGGTAGAGGCGGGTCGTCATCTGAACATCGAGATTCTCACCAATTCCAAGTTAGTATCATTATCGGGCATTCCGGGTTCATTTCGGGCGCGTATTCGTCATTCGCCGCGGTACATTGATGTGGGGAAGTGCACGGGTTGTGCCGATTGCGCGGAGGTTTGTCCGGTTGTGTTGTCGAACGAGTTCAATGAGGGGTTGGACGAGCGGAGGGCCATTTATCGTCCTTACCCCCAGGCGGTTCCGAATTCATTTTTAGTAACGAAGCGGGGGACAAGTCCCTGCAAGGCGGCCTGTCCTGCGGAGACGAGCGCACAGGGGTATGTTGCCTTGATTGGCGCCGGTCGGTATGAGGAGGCATTGGAGGTAATTCGGGAGTACAATCCCTTTCCTGCCTCGGTGGGGAGGGTATGCACGCATCCGTGTGAGGAGGAGTGCAGTCGGGGGAAGGTTGATTCTCCCGTGGGGATTTGCGCCTTGAAGAGATTTGTTGCGGACTGGGTATATGAGCACGGCGGTTCATCGGAGAAGGCGATAGGGATTGGTGACGGGATTACGGGGAGGCCCGAGGCGAAGGTAGCGGTGGTCGGTTCCGGTCCTGCTGGCATGAGTTGTGCTCATCATCTGGTTCGGATGGGATATGGGGTTACGGTTTATGAGTCATTGCCGGTAGCGGGGGGGATGATGCGGGTGGGGATACCTGCGTACCGGTTGCCGCGGGAGGTATTGCAGCGGGAGATAGACGCCATTGTAGCCGAGGGTGTGGAGTTGAGGTTAAACACTCCGGTTCGGGACATAAACGGGTTATTTGAGGAAGGCTACCGCGCGGTATTTCTGGCGATGGGCGCTCATGAGCCTCAGCGCCTGGGGATTGAGGGCGAGGATGCCAGGGGGGTATATCATGGCGTTCCTTTTTTGCAGTCGGTGAGCTTGGGTGACGGCGGCGGGGAGTTGCCCCGGACGGGTGAGCGGGTAGTAGTGATTGGCGGCGGCAACACGGCGATTGACTCGGCGCGCACGGCACTTCGTCTGGGGGCGAGGGAGGTGATGCTGGTTTATCGTCGTTCGCGGGAGGAGATGCCGGCGAACGACTGGGAGGTAGAAGAGGCGGAGCGTGAGGGCGTCAAGCTTGAGTTGTTGACGGCGCCGGTGTCGGTGGAGACGCGGGAGGGCAGGATTGTCGGCGTTCGGTGTTTGCGTATGGAGTTGGGGGAGGCGGACGCGAGCGGGCGGAGGCGTCCGGTTCCGGTTCCCGGTTCTGAGTTTGTGATTGCGGCGGACACGATGATTGCGGCGGTTGCTCAGGCGCCGGAGATATCTTTTTTGGATGAGTCGCACGGTTTGGAGATAAGTTCGCGGGGGACATTTGTCGTTGATCAAAAGACTCTGGCCACGAAGCGTGCGGGGATATTTGCCGGGGGCGATGTTCACCGGGGCCCGGGGATATTGATTGAGGCCATAGCGGACGGTCGGCGGGGCGCGCTTTCGATAGACCGGTATTTACGGGGGGTTGATCTCCTCACCGCTCGTGAGGAGGTTCCCCTGCCGGTAGTCGCGCTTACGGACGATGAGATAGACCATATCATTGCGGCGGGGAAGGTGGATTTATCGCCGCGGGTGACGGCACCGACCTCGCCAGTTTCGGAGCGTATTCGTGATTTTCGCGAGGTTGAGCTGTCGTTGACGGAGGCCGAGGCAAGGCGAGAGGCTGCTCGTTGTCTCGAATGCGGGATCTGTTCGGAGTGTCATTTATGCGTGCGGGTGTGCAAGGCGGGTGCGATAGATCACCAGGATGCGGCGCGGGAGGAAGAGCTTTCGGTGGGATCGGTGATAGCGGCGCCGGGGTACTCGTTATATGACCCGGGGTTGTCTCCGGAGCTGGGATATGGTCGTTATGCCAATGTGGTCACGAGCATGGAGTTTGAGCGGATGCTTTCCGCCTCCGGCCCGTTCGGGGGACACGTGACCCGTCCCTCGGATCACCGGGAGCCGAAGAAGATCGCTTTTCTCCAGTGCGTCGGCTCCCGCGACAAGGACCATGATTACTGTAGCTCCGTATGCTGCATGTACGCCACAAAGGAAGCTGTGCTTGCCATGGAGCACATACCGGGTGTGGAGTGCATAATATTTCAGATGGACATGCGTGCCTTCAGCAAGGGGTTTGACGCCTATTACGAGAGAGGGAAGGAAAAAGGCGTACGCTATATTCCCTGCAGGATTTCCGCTCTGGAGGAGGACCCCCGGACAAAGGAAATTCTTATTCGCTACCGCAATGGAAGCGAAGATCCCTCCATTCGTGAGGAACGGGTTGATATGGCGATACTGAGTATCGGCATGTCGCCGCCTTCCCGGATCGGGGAATTTGCGGAGATCGCAGGCATTGAACTCAACGCCCACCGGTTTTGCTCGACCCGTGACTTTTATCCCCTCGAAACAAGCCGTCCCGGTGTTTATGTGTGCGGTACTTTTGCTGAACCAAAGGACATCCCGGACACCGTCATCCAGGCAAGCGGCGCGGCGGCAAAAGCCCTTGCCCTGCTGGGGGAATCCCGCGGAACCCTGATTCGCAAAAAAGACTATCCTCCCGAGCAGGAATGTCCTGCCGGTGAAGAGCCGCGGATCGGCGTATTTGTTTGCAGTTGCGGTTCAAATATTGCGGGAACGGTAGCGGTAAAAGATGTGGTGAACTATGTGGGCGCTCTTCCCGGCGTCGTCCATGTGGAAAACACAACCTATACCTGTTCGGCCGATTCGCTGGTTCTGATCCAGAAAAGGATGCGGGAGTTGAACTTGAACCGGCTGGTGGTCGCTTCCTGCTCGCCGCGCACCCATGAACCGCTTTTCCGGGAAACGATCCGGGAGGTTGGCATCAACCCTTACCTTTTCGAGATGGCAAATATCCGCGATCAGTGCTCCTGGGTGCATATGGGCAGAAATGAAGAGGCTACGGAAAAGGCAAAACACCTCACCGGGATGGCTGTTGCCTGCGCGTCCAATCTGGAGCCCCTCCACCGCACGGAGCGGAGTCTGATCAACAAGTGCCTTGTGGTAGGGGGCGGTTTGGCCGGAATGACGAGCGCAGTAAATCTGGCGGATCAGGGCTTCTTCGTTTATCTGCTCGAACGGGAAAAAGAACTTGGCGGTGCGCTCAGGCATATTCATTTCAGCGCGGAAGGAGGCGATCCACAGCTTTTCTTGACGGATTTGATCAACCGCGTTGAAACCCATCCGCTCATAGAGGTCCTGCCCGGTTACCAGGTGGCGGACCATTCGGGAGGAGTGGGAAACTTTCAGACGAAAGTTGCCGAGGTAAACGGTCCCCGCCAGATGGTCATCGAACATGGAACCACGATCATTGCCACCGGCGGTAGAGAGTACCGCGGAAGGAGTTCCCGCCTGAATGACGACAAACAAGTCATGACCCAAATGGACTTGGAGGCGAAAATCGCCGGCCAAGATCAAACCGTTGCCGAAGCGAAATCGGTGGTGATGATACAGTGCGCAGGCCCCTGGGACGATGATCCGACGATTCCCTTTTATTGCAGCCGCATTTGCTGCACACTGGCGCTCAAGAATGCCTTGAAGCTGAAGGAATTGAATCCGGAGCTTTCCCTTGTCATTTTATACAAAGATATGAGAACCTATGGATTCAAAGAAAGCATCTACACCCGGGCCAGAGAGAAGGGCATACTGTTCGTCCGTTTTGACGACATGCATAAACCAAAAGTCACGTCTTCAGACGGCAGAATTTCAGTCGAGGTACTGGAGCCTATGCTCCGCCTGCCGCTGATTCTGACGCCGGATATTCTCGTGCTTTCCCAAGCTATCGTCCCCCAGGAGGACAGCAAAGAATTGGCCAATATCTTTAAATTCCCTCGCAGCGCCGAGGGCTTCTTTCTGGAAGCGCACATGAAGCTCCGGCCCGTGGATTTTGCCGCCGACGGCCTTTATCTCTGTGGTATGGCACATTATCCGAAAACGATAAATGAAAGCATTGCCCAAGCCCAAGCCGCCGCAGCCAGATCTGCCACCGTCCTTTCCCGTGATTCGCTTCTCGTCGGAGGGGTTGTGGCCGTTGTTTCCGGTGAGCGTTGCGCCGCCTGTTTGACCTGTGTTCGCCTGTGTCCTTACGGAGTTCCCGTAATAAATGCCCAGGGAGAAGCGGAGATTGACGTGGGGCTGTGCAAGGGATGCGGCACCTGCGTCGCGGAGTGTCCCGCTCGTGCCATTGATTTGATGCATTTTCGCTTCAGTCAGCTTGAAGCAAAAGTGGGGGCATTGGCGGCAGGTACCGGGGGAGGGTAGGCAGAAAAGCAGAGGTATTTTCAAGCGACCAACGAATAAACCCTATACGGAGGATTACCATGGCAAAAAAGATTTTGGTGGTTGACGATGATCCGGATCTTGTGGAAGCGACAACAATGATTTTAAAATCAAAAAATTATGACGTTATTGCCGCATATGGCGGCGTCGAAGGACTTGCGAAGGCAAAATCAGAAAAACCGAACCTCATCGTCCTGGACGTCATGATGCCCGATAAAGACGGGTATAGGGTTTGCAGGGAGATGAAGGCCGATCCTGTTCTCAGCGAGATCCCGATCTTGCTGCTGACGGCGGTGGTATCTCACATCTCCACCACCCGTTACACCCACCAGATGGGGATGGAGACCGAGGCCGATGATTACATGGACAAGCCGGTTGAACCCGCAGAGCTCGTAAAGCGTATTGAAGCTCTTCTTTCCAGGGAGTAGACCCTAACAGCATGGGGACAAGATTGCGCTTGTCTGCGCTTTGCCTCCTGAAGGAGGAGTGATGCCTGAGCAGGTAAAAATACTGGTTATTGATGACGAGCAGATCATGCGGGATGGGTGCATCCGCATCCTGTGTAAAAAAGGCTGTTCCGTGGTTCCGGCAGAAAACGGAGCTGACGGCCTGAAAGAGCTTGAAAAGTCACCGGAGGCGTTCGACATTATCCTGCTTGACCTGATGATGCCCGGGATGAGCGGCATGGAAGTCCTGGAAAAAATCCGGGTTCTGGATGACTCGCTGCTCGTCATCGTCATTACCGGTTATGCCACGGTGGAATCGGCCGTCGAGGCGATGAAAAAAGGGGCCTATGATTTTATCGCCAAACCCTTTGCTCCCGATCAACTGCGCATTGTCGTAAAAAGAGCCCTGGAGCGGAGGATGCTGCAGAAGGAGGCAGAATTCCTGCGCAGTGAACGGGAGCGCTCCCTCCGGGACGTGGCAACGGAAAAATCCCGGGTCAAAACGATCATCAATTGCATGGGTGACGGAATACTCGTCTGCGACCGGGACAGCTGCATCGTCCTTACGAACCCCGCAGCCAGCCGTATGCTTGAAATTCCCGAATCACGTCTGCTGGGGAACCATGTTTCGCGATCCAACCTGCATCGGGATTTATCCGAAACAATTGAAGGCAGTCTCAGGACCGAAGGCAGCGCCTACTCCTCCATATCGCAGGAATTCAGCATAGGCGAATCAGGGAAAATGTTTCTCCGCGCCCATACGGCACCGGTGCGTAATGATCGGGGCGAGATCATGGGGGCCGTCACTGTTTTGCAGGATATCAGCTACCTGAAAGAACTGGATAAGATGAAGTCGGAGTTTATCGCCATGGTGGCACATGAGCTACGGGCGCCCATCGCCACGGTAGAACAGCAATTGACGGTTATCTTGAGCAGCATGGCTGGTGAGCTGAACAATACGCAGGGACAGCTTATTGCCCGTGCCAAGGAGAGGACGCGGGGCGTGCTGACGCTGATTAAAGATCTGCTTGATCTTTCCAAGATCGAGGCAGGAAAAATGGTGCAGTACAAGGAACCCCTGTCGCTTGCCGAAGTGATCACCCGCGTGGCGGAAATGATGAAAACGGATGCCGAGGTAAAAAACATCCGCATTGATTTTTTGTTTCCGGAGAATATTCCCACAATTCATGCCGACCGGAACAGCATGGAAGGCATCTTTACCAACCTTATTTCAAATGCCGTCAAATATACGCCCGACGGGGGAAAGGTAACGATCGCTCTCAACGATCATAGCGGTTTTGTGAAGGTTTCCGTTGCCGATAACGGTATCGGCATCAAGAGCGAGGATATTCCTCGGATATTCGATAGATTTTACCGGGTAAAATCATCGGAAACACGCCAGATCGTCGGGACCGGTTTGGGGCTCTCCATCGTAAAAAGCATCGTGGAAGCGCATCTCGGGACGATTTCCGTGGAAAGCGCGGAGGGGCAGGGAACAACCTTCAACGTCTTGTTGCCGAAGGCGGTAGGCTTGGCAAGCTGCGGGGAATAACAGGAACCTGCCAAGGGCTACCCTCTCGCCAATGCCATCAGTTTATAGACAAGGTTTCCCGACAGGAAGGCAATTTCCTCCGCGTTGAAAAAAGCGGCAATGCTTGCATCGTACAGAATATTCCCCTCCGGCGGAAATTCCGCGTCTCCGCGCCACAGCACAAGGGTTATGGGAACTTTCGGGAAGAAGGGGAATGTCATTGACACGTCCCCCATGTCGGCTTTTTCTCCGCCCACTGTTTTACCAATAGTCAGCAGCTGTTCCGGCGCTGCCCCGAATGTATTCACCAGGGGCAGCTGCGCCCGCTTGCGAAACGGTTCGTAGTAAAAGTCGCCGGAGGGTATCTCCCGGAATGTTATTGTCCTGCCGCTGAGCGCCGCCCCTGTCGTATTCGAAAGATAATGCAGAAGTGAAACCTGTTCCTGGAGCGACGGCTCCTCTCCGGTATCTATGTAACGCACGACACCTTCTGGCAAGGTTATTCCGACTTTCCGGTTGAGCAGGCTTAAGATAATTTTCTTTTCCGCTCCCGCGGTATCCAATACGCCTCCTGCATAAAGGGCAATATCAGTGGGATTCTTCTGAAGCAACGTTTCGCGGGCTATGCTGCGTGCATTGAGGTAATCATCGGTCTTCGGCACAAACAATCTCCTTCCGCTTTTCCCTGGTCATCGTCTTCCCGCCTGCGCGGGGAAAACCTCGGCGAGAATCACGACGGGGCTTCAATCCTTTCCAGATCCTCTTTCGTATTCACATTAAGGAACATCTGATCCTGGGGGTCAAACTCTTTCACCGTCTTCTCCGGAATCAGCCGGACGTTCAATCCCCGGTAAAGAGCACTGATTTTCAGTTCATTCTTCTTAAGAAGATTCCTGATCGGGGGCAGGCAGTTCCTGGAATATACGGCATGCAGAGGCTCCATCCATCCTATCGGTTTACTAACCTTTTCCGGCACGACGATATCGTAGTGCTCAATGTTCTCGACCATATACTTGATGAATGCTTCATTTAAAAACGGCATGTCACAGGCGGCAATGAAGCAATGGCTGGAGGCGGCATAAAAAATTCCGGAATAGATTCCCCCCAAGGCACCCTTTCCCTTGATAACGTCGCTGACAATGGTGACGTTCAGATCGAGATAGGGCAGGGGGGCATTGGTTACAATGATGACCTCGTCGAAAATCCCCTTAAAGAGCTTCACGGTTCTATCAATCAAGCGCTCGCCATTGATCTCGATGAAGGCCTTGTTTGTGCCCATCCTTGTGTTTTTGCCGCCTGACAAGATTACACCCGTCATCTAACATCACTCCCTTGGTTATGTGTTTTACGCGCCAAATATCCTGCTGCGAAAGAGGAAAAAGACTGCGCCGAGCAGGCACAGTCCCGCCCACAAGTAATCCAGAGACAATTTCTCTTTCATGTACACCAGTGAAAATGGAACAAACACGGAAAGCGTGATGACCTCCTGCAGAATCTTCAATTGACCAATGCTCATGACATGATGGCCGATTCGATTTGCAGGAACTTGGAGTAAGTATTCAAAGAAGGCTATTCCCCAGCTCAGGAGAGCTGCCAGAATCCATGACTTGTGAGACAGATTCCTCAAATGGCCGTACCACGCAAACGTCATAAAAACGTTGCTCAAGAAAAGTAAAATAATAGTAAGCAAATAGCGATCCATACTGTTCTCACGCAAAAATAGGTCTACAGTCTCCGTGCAACAATGGGGGGTACCATATCATTTTTGCCTTCCTTTGTGAATGTCATACATGTAATATTCTGCCGCTCGTTCGATCATCTGCGAATACCGAGCAGACCGTAATTATCCTGATGAATTTACTTTGACAAATTCGTCTGAACTGATATAGAAACGGGGCTCACCGGGTATGGGTTATTCAACGTAAATCCAGCTACGAGGCATGGCATCATGAAAGAAATATCGGTAGGCCTGATAGGCTTCGGCACCATCGGCGCCGGGGTGGTGAAACTGCTCGAGGACAATCGGGAATTAATCGCGGGGAGGCTGGGGGCGCGGCTGAATTTAAAGAAAATAGCCGATCTCGATATAACGACGCCGCGGGTTGTCGCAGTCAGGAAAGAGATGTTGACCACGAATGTCGAAGAAATACTAAAGGACCCCGGTATCGAGATTGTCATTGAACTCATGGGCGGCTACGAACCTGCGCGTTCATTCCTCCTGGAGGCTATGCGCCATAAGAAACAGGTGGTTACGGCCAACAAGGCGCTGCTTGCCACGCATGGGGATGAGATATTTCGGACCGCCGAGGCTGAAGGGGTGAATATCGGATTTGAAGCGAGCGTTGGCGGCACCATACCGATTATCAAGACCCTGCGGGAAAGCCTGACGGGAAACGGAATAAAGTCCATCTTCGGCATCATGAACGGCACGGCAAACTTCATCCTTACGAAGATGTCGGATGAGGGAAAACCGTTCGATGTAGTGCTGAAAGAGGCGCAGTCCCTCGGTTTTGCCGAGGCAGACCCCACCTTCGACATAGAGGGGATTGACACAGCCCATAAGCTGGCCATCGTGCTCTCACTGGCATACGGGAAACGGGTGAATCTGAAAGACATTTACCGGGAAGGTATTTCGGGCATCAGTAGGCTGGACATCGAATTTGCGCGGGAACTGAACTACCGGATTAAACTTCTGGCTATTGCCATCGCCAGGGGAGACAGTGTCGAGGCGAGAATCCATCCCACCATGATTCCCCTGGATAACCTGCTTGCAAACGTGAACAGCAATTATAACGCCTTTCATATCGTCGGCGATGCATCGGGTTCAATTTTCCTCTATGGCCAGGGCGCCGGCATGATGCCCACAGCGAGCGCGGTAGTGGGCGATCTTACGGATATCTCGCGGCAACTCCTGAAGGGGGTGTCGGGGTGTGTTCCCGCGCGGGCCTTACGGGAAGACCTCATTCAGAATATCGCGCTGATGCCCCAGGAGGACATGGTTACGAGCTACTATTTCCGGTTTTCTGCGGTGGATCGTCCCGGCGTTCTTTCCCGCATATCGGGTATTTTGGGGACAAACAATATCAGCATCGCTGCGGTGATCCAGAAGGGCAGGAAGGAAAGCGGGGCCGTACCCGTCGTTATCACGACCTATAAGTCGCGGGAAAAAGATGTGCGAAATGCCCTGCAGGAGATAGATAAGCTTGACGTGGTCCTCGACAAGACCGTGGTTATTAGGATAGAGGACGATAAACTCTGAATAGGTGTTAAGGTATTGCGCTGATGAAATATCTGATTTTGCTCGGTGACGGCATTGCCGACTATCCGCTGGAAAAATTAGGCAACAAGACACCCCTTGAATACGCCCATACCCCCAATATGGACCGCATGGCGGGGGAGGGGACAATCGGATTGATTGACACAGCCGCAGCCGGCCTTGCTCCCGGCAGTGACGTGGCGAACCTGACCGTACTGGGATATGACGCGGGCAAGATTTACTCCGGCCGCGGCCCTCTCGAAGCGGCTAACATGGGGGTAAAGCTGGGTCCCGACGATGTTGCCTTCCGGTGCAACCTGATCACGCTTGGCGGCGGCGATATCTCTGTCATGGAGGACTTTACCGCGGGACACATATCATCCGGAGAAGCCAAGGAGATAATCGAGCATATTGGAAAGAATCTGGGGTCGGATGAGTTTCAATTCTACCCCGGCGTCAGCTACCGACACCTCCTCGTGTGGAGAAATGGAAAGGACTTGCTGAAAACAGTCCCTCCGCACAATATTACGGGCCGCACGGTCGGGGAGCATCTGCCCCGGGGAGAGGGAGCAGACCGGATCCGCCAGTTGATGAAGGATGCGGAGGGCGTTCTGCAGGCCCATCCCGTCAATAAGGCGCGCCAGGCTGCGGGGAAGAAGATTGCCAATGCCATCTGGCTCTGGGGGCAGGGCAAAGCGCCGAATATCCTGCCCATCACCAATCAATACCGGTTGCGGGGTGGAATGATATCGGCGGTAGATCTTTTAAACGGCATCGCCATCTATGCAGGGCTTGAAGTTCTCAATGTGGCGGGCGCAACAGGATATACGGATACAAACTACGTGGGGAAGGCGCATAAAGCGCTGGAGGCGCTAACAAGACTGGATTTCGTCTTCCTGCACGTGGAAGCGCCCGACGAAATGGGGCATGAGGGGAATATCGAGGGAAAGGTCCGCGCCATCGAGGATTTCGACGAGAAGGTAGTGGGAACCGTCTTGAAGGGCATGGATACCCTAAAACCCATGCGGGTAATGGTTTTAAGCGATCACCCCACACCGGTCACCCTGATGAACCATGCCAGCGATCCCAGCCCCTTTGCCGTGCTCTCTTCCATTAAGGGGGAAAACCGCAGGTCCGGGGCGTTTTTCGGGGAGGAAGCGGCGCGGAGGGCGGGAATACTTGTCTCGCCCGGACACCTGCTTATGAATATCTTTATCAATAACTGGGGGAGTTTTATTGAAAAATATCGCTAAAGTGCGCGTGACGTACGCGGAAACCGATGCCATGGCCGTAGTTTATCACACCAATTACATAAAATGGTTTGAATTTGGCCGGGCGGAATTGATGCGCGCAATGGGCGTCGTCTATGCCGATTTGGCAAAGCAGGACTACCACCTGCCCCTGACGGAAGTGCATTGCTATTATTTGGCGCCCGCCCGATATGATCAGCTTTTGCTTGTGGAAACAGAGATTGAGTATGTGAGAAGGGCAAGCATAAAGTTTCTTTCCACCATATGGGATGAAAAGAAAGAAACGATCTATGTAGAGGGATATACCGTTCATGCCTGCACCAACGGGCAGGGAAAGATCGTCCGGCTTCCGCTGGATGTTGTTGAGAAAATCAAACCCCATTCAAGAGCTGTATCTGGAGGAGGAGTTGTTCATGGCGGGAAAACGTGATGACATTGTGAATAAACCGGACCCATTCCGCGTTTTTTTTGAGCGGGTAATCCGCTATTTTACCGTAAATATCATGCAGGCCTATGCCTTGTTGGGAGTGATTGCTCTATTGTTTGTCGGCTCAGCGGGCTGGTATCTCTACAGCGCTAATTATGAAAATAGCGCCCGTATCCTTTATGATAAAGCGCTTACCGCCAGCATAACGGGGACAATGGACCGGAAGGCTATTCTAAAGGTGTATCAGGACGTGGTGGGGGAGTATCCCCGTAGCAAGGCCGCAGTCATTGCGTCCTATCTTATAGGGAACCTGTACTACAATCTCAATGATATTGACGCGGCAATCAAGTCCTATAAGGAATTTCTGAAGAGAGCGCCATCAGACAACACCCTTACTGCCTTTGTTTATAGCGGTCTTGGCTACTGCTACGAAGCAAAAAAGGATTATAAAAATGCCCTCTCTGCTTACGAGGATGCCCTTAAAAACACCGGAAGCAGTCAGTTCGCAGTAATGAATTACCGGAATGCAGCCCGCATCTGCGAATCCCTGAATAATCCCGCAAAGGCGTTGGAATACTACAAGAAAGCGCTTATGAATAACACGGACCCAGCGCTTGATATACTCATAAAAAAGAAGATGTCAACACTCGGTTGATGCACGCAACCCTTATCGAGGCCAATGCCTGGAAAAATCCTCCTATTCCTGCTCGTGTTCTTGACTCTCTCCCTTACCTGTTTTGTTTGGGAGGCAAGAGGGGAGGGGAGCAACGATGCAGAAATGCAGTTCGCATTTGCGGAGAGGCTTTTCGAGGAAGGAGATTATTACCGGGCTATCGGGGAGTACAAGCGCTATATTTTCCTCTACCCGCAAGAGAAATCCACGGAAAAGGCTTTTTTCCGCATAGCGGAATCCTATTATCGGGCGGAAAAATGGAAAGAGGCGACGGATGCCTTTAAAAAGTTTGTCGCCAAGTATCCGGCAAGCACTCTTTGCCCCGACACCCTCTATCAACAGGGGCTTTCCGAAAAGCAGCTCCATCGCTTCGATGATGCCTTTTTAACCTTTGAAATCCTCTCAAAAATTCAAGCGGGGCGTTACTTCGACAAGGCGATTTACGAGATGGCCCTGATTTTGGTTGAGAAAGAAGACTGGTCGGGGGCGAGAAATCTCTTCACGCTGGTGCCGGGAAAGAGCGCGCTCTATGGACCTGCGCAACGCTATTATATAGAATTGGATGAGATCGAGAATCTTCCCCGGAAATCTCCCGCGGCAGCAGGAACCCTGGCAGCGATCCTTCCCGGGGCAGGGCACCTTTACGCGGAAAGACCGAGAGATGCGCTCGTTGCCTTTCTCCTGAATGCCTCATTCATCTGGGCATCCATCGAACTATTTAATAATGGCAACGAGGTGGCCGGGGGTATTGTTGCTTTTTTTGAACTGGGATGGTACACCGGCAACATCTACAGCGCCGTCGGCAGCGCACACAAATACAACGAGCGTAACAAGAAGGACTTCCTTCAGAACTTGAAAGACATGAGCAGTTTGTCTTTTTATAAAGACGGGAAAAGTGCTGAGCATTACCTAATGTACTGTGTAAGATATCAATTTTAACATGCGGCAATATTTAACGATATTTATTATTGTCTCTTTCTGCAATCTCTTCGCCGTAACAGGGGAGGCTGCCGAGTTTGTCCCCTGGAACTTTAATCGCCCTGCGTTAGGGGAGGCGCTTGACTCACCCAGGGAGCTGTCATTGGCCGCATACCTGATGTACCAGGGATCCCTTTTCTTCAGCAGATACATCTCGCCGGTGGATGGAGACCGATGCGCCATGTACCCCACATGCAGCGCCTATAGTCGGCAGGCAATTGCCAAGCACGGATTCTTTATCGGCTCTATCATGACTGCGGACAGATTAATCCATGAAAATAATGAGATAGATATGGCACAGGAGGTAGAGATAGGAAAATCATACCGCTATAGCGATTCTGTGGCGGAGAATGATTTCTGGTGGTATAAACACCGTTAATATTGACAAAATCAAGGTGATTAGTATCATAAAGTAAATTAGAATTCATTCCAAGGAAACTACAAGCCGGTATTTACGAGTATTTGCTTGATTCCTGCCTATGCGGGGATAGCGATAATGACGGGTGAGGGGCATAATGGCCGAAGATTATTACAAAGTACTGGGTGTTGCTAAAGATGCCTCGCAGGAGGCAATAAAGAAAGCCTATCGGAAGCTTGCCCTTAAATATCACCCGGATAAAAATCCTGGAAACAAAGAAGCGGGAGAAAAATTCAAAAAAATCAGCGAGGCCTACGCAGTTCTCAGTAGTGCTGAAAAACGCAAGCAATACGATAACTTTGGATCTGACAATTTCAGCCAGCACTACAGCCAGGAAGACATCTTCCGCGGTTTTGATATAAACGAGATATTGCGGGATTTGGGCTATGGCGGAGGAGGTTTCCGGAGTGGCGGGCGGAGACGCACCTATACAAGTCAGGGCGGCATGGATCCCTTTGCCGATCTTTTCGGCGGGGGTCATCAGCAACATCCCCGAAATATGCCGCAACAGGGTCATGATCTTCAATATAATCTGGCGATAACCCTGGAAGAATCGGTATTCGGAGCGGAGAAGAAACTTGCCCTCCAGAAGGAGGACAGCGTAGATGAGGTTAGTATAAAGGTTCCTGCGGGAATTAACACCGGCAAGAAGCTGAGACTTACCGGGAAGGGCGGTCCCGGCATAAACGGCGGACCTCCCGGAGATTTATATTTGAACATTAATGTTCTTCCTCATCCTATTTACGCGAGGGATGGAAACGACGTCTATGTGGACAAGACGATTACGTACACCCAAGCTGTTCTCGGGACCACGATCGAGGTTCCCGTCCTTGAAGGCGTAACGAAAAGGATCAAGATACCGGCCGGCACTCAGAATAATACAAAGATCCGGATGAAGGGTTATGGTGTCCCCGGTTTCAAAGGCAGCGCCAAAGGGGATCAGTACGTAAAAATCCTGGTAGATGTTCCTCGCAAGCTTACGGACAAACAAACACAGCTCATCAAAAAATTATCTGAAGAGGGGCTTTAATGCGGGGCTCTTTACAGATGATTGTCTTATAAGATATGTTATGTAAACTTTAAAGAACAATATGAGGGGGAACACCTGGATAAAGTATAAATCCTACAGGAACCGCGTGGAACCAGCTCCGAGTATGTGGTCGGCTTCTTTTTTTATGGCGGGTGTAATATTGATTTGGATATCTCTGCCGAGATAGACAACCGTTTCGCTTTTCTCATCCATCAGGTGAATGTATCCATCGCATTTGCCACGGTGCTGTGCGAACAGCGAGTAAAGTGATTCAATATCGGCAGATGATGTTTTGGTTATATCCACCGTAAAATGAACCGCGCTTAATACGCTCCCTTCAGCGAGCGTCAACGCACTTATCTCGTTGGCAATTACCTTTACACTGTCTTCCCCCACGTCCAGTGTCCCCTGTATCAAAATCGGTTCCTCATCATGCAGTAAGGAGTAGGCTTTTTTATAAAGTTCGGGGAAGATTATGACCGTCACCGATCCCTTGAGATCTTCAATTGTCGCGTAGGCCATGATTTCTTTTCTTCTCGTGGTAACTTCGCGTATACCGCTTACAACCCCTCCGAACAGCACTGTTTCCTTGTCGTTTTTGTCTGACATACCCGCGGAATCCGTGTTGGCAATCATGGCCAGCCTGTCTGCATAACGTAAAAGCGGGTGCCCGGTGATATAAAAACCCAACGTTTCTTTCTCATAACCGAGGAGTTCCTTGTGGTCCCATTCGGAAATATCCGGGATCCGGTTGTATTGCGAGAGAGTTTCCCCGATCTTATCGTGAGCGGAAGAACCTCCCGCCAGATCGAAGAGGCTGGTTTGACCGTTTGACTCCTCTTTATGGCGTTTCTGTACCGCCTCCATTATTTCCTCGCAGCAGGTCATCAGTTGGCGTCGATTATGCCCCATGGAATCGAAGGCACCGCATTTGATAAGACTTTCCACTACCCTTTTGTTGACCTTCCGCATGTCTACACGGTTACAAAAATCATGAAACGAAAGAAATTTTCCGTCTTTATCCCTTGCAGCGATAATTGTTTCGATGGCGCCGACACCGACATTTTTTACTGCGGCCAGTCCGAACCGTATCCTGTCACCGCTTACACTGAAGTCACTGAGAGATTCGTTGATATCGGGGGGCAGGACATCAATCCCCATATCCTTGCATCCGCTGATATGTTTGATTATTTTATCCCTGTTGTCCTTTTCACTGGTGAGGAGCGCCGCCATAAATTCTACGGGATAATGGGCTTTAAGGTAGGCAGTCTGGTATGAAATCATTGCATAGGCGGTGCTATGCGACTTGTTGAAGCCATATTCCGCAAATGTTTCCATCTGTTCCCAGATTTTCCTGGTCTTGACCTCAGAGACCTTATTTTTTTTGGCCCCTTCGAGAAATTTTGGCTTCTCCTTTTCCATTTCGGAAGTTTTTTTCTTGCTCATAACCTTCCGCAGGGTATCCGCTTCCGCCATCGAGTAGTTGCCGATGGTCACAGCTATCTGCATCACCTGCTCCTGGTAAAGAATGACGCCGTATGTTTCTCGCAGAATATCTTCCAGTTCCGGAGTTTCGTAGATAATTTTTGTCTTGCCCTGCTTGCGGGTAATAAATTCCGGCACCATGTTCATAGGACCGGGCCGATACAGGGCAATCAGGGCGATGACATCCTCGATACGGTCCGGCTTCATGCGCAGCAGGATATCCTTCATCCCGGAGCTTTCCAATTGGAATACGCCGTCCGTATCCCCCCTCATAAGTAGTTGATACGCCTTAGCATCATTCAGCGGGAGGTTCTTAATGTCAATTTCTTCTTTTCTGTTTAGTTTTATAAAAATAAGGGTATTCTTTATGACGGTAAGGGTCTTTAAGCCCAGAAAGTCAAATTTTGTGAGTCCCAGTTTCTGGATGTCGTTCATGGGATACTGGGTGACAACGTCCTTATTAGGAGCACACAGCGGCACCCTCTCTACCAGAGGAACGTCCGATATAACGACGCCCGCGGCATGCGTCGAGGCATGGCGGTTCAGACCCTCAAGGGCACGGGAGAGATCCAGGAGCTTTTTTATCTTCGGATTCTTCCTCTCCTCTTCTTGGAGACGGGGTTCCTTCTTTATGGCATCCTCAAGTGATATATTAAGAATGTTTGGTATCATCTTGGCGATACTGTCCACCTCGCCATAGGAGATATTGAGCGCCCGTCCCACATCCCGGATAACCGCCCTCGCCTGCATTTTCCCGAAGGTGATTATCTGGGCAACTTTATCGCTGCCGTATTTTTCGGTAACATATCGAATGATTTCATCACGCCCTTCAGGACAGAAATCAATGTCTATATCGGGCATGCTTATCCGGTCCGGATTAAGAAACCTCTCAAAGAACAAACTGTACCGTATCGGATCTATTTCCGTAATGCCGATCGCATAGGCAACCAGGCTCCCGGCGGCAGAACCGCGTCCGGGCCCCACGGGTATATTTTTTTGCTTTGCGTAACTGACAAAATCGGAAACGATCAGGAAATACCCGGCAAACCCCATGGACTTGATGATTTCTAATTCACGGTGCAGCCGCTGTTCATATTTTGTGCGCAGATCGGGACTGCCGTCCTTAAGTATACTGGACATTAATTTTTGAAGCCCTTGCTCGGCTGCCTTCTTCAGGCGCTCATCAAGGGTCTCATCGGGATCGATCTCAAAATGGGGGAGGAAAAAACTGCCGAAGTCCAGCGTCAGGTTACATCTCTCAGCAATATTTATTGTATTTGCAATAGCTTCTGGGCAGTAGCTGAACAATTGCTTCATGTCTTCCGGCGAACGCACGTAGAATTGATCCGTAGCGAAACGCATCCGGTCCTGGTCTTCGATGGTCTTACCCGTCTGGATGCAAAGCAGCACTTCATGGGCCTCCGCGTCTCCACGGTTCAGGTAATGGCAATCGTTCGTAGCGACCAGAGGAATGGAGAGCTCCCCGCTGATTTCGATTAAACCGGTGTTTGCCTTCTTCTGCTCAGGCAGGCCGTTTTCCATAATTTCAAGATAAAAATTGTCCTCTCCCCCAAAGATGTCACGGTATTCTGCGGCCACCCTTTTCGCGGCATCGCGGTTTCCCTTGAGCAGAAGGTCGGATATTTCACCGTGGAGACAGGCGCTCATCGCAATAAGCCCCTCATGATGTTTCTTGAGGATTTCTTTATCAACGCGGGGACGGTAGTAAAAACCTTCCAAATAACCGGCGGTGGTGAGCTTCATCAGATTCTTGTATCCCTGCATGTTCTTCACCAGAAGCACTAGGTGTCTCGTGGCGTCCCTGGCTCTTTCGGTCGTCTTGTCCAGGCGGCTGTTGGGAGCGACGTATATTTCACAACCAATAATGGGCTTGATGCCGTATTTATATGCATGCTGGAAAAAGTCTATAGAGCCGAACATATTGCCATGATCGGTCATGGCGATAGCAGGCATTCGATATTCCTTGGCTTTTTTGAAAAGGTCATCCAGACGTACGGTCCCGTCTAAGAGACTGTACTGTGTATGTAAATGCAGATGAACGAAATCGGCGTGTTTCATTATAAGATAAATCGGTTTCTCCGGTTAGTCGAGCCAATAGTTGGGGGCTTCTTTGGTGATAATAACGTCGTGCACATGACTTTCACGGAGACCGGCGGAAGTGATGCGGACAAATTTAGTCTTCTCTCTCAATTCTTTTATCGCCTTACAGCCGACATACCCCATACCTGCCTTCAAACCACCGACCAACTGATGGATGCTTGCCGACAGCGAGCCCCGGAACGGCACCCTGCCCTCAATCCCCTCCGGCACCAGCTTGAGATTGCTTTCAATGTCGTCTTGATAATATCTGTCCTTGCTCCCCGCCTTCATGGCCTCAAGTGACCCCATACCCCGGTATACCTTGTAACTTCGACCTTGGAACAGGATGGTTTCTCCGGGGCTTTCCTCGGTCCCGGCAAAAAGGCCGCCTATCATGACGGCATAAGCACCGGCGGCAAGCGCTTTTACGATGTCGCCGGAAAACTTGATGCCCCCGTCGGCGATCACCGGGATACCGGAGCGTGAGGCGATCTTGAAAGAGTCTCTGATGGCGCTCATCTGGGGTACACCGATACCGGCAATGACGCGGGTGGTACATATCGAGCCCGGCCCCACCCCTACTTTGACGGCGTCAACACCCGCATCAATCAGTGCCTTGGCGCCTTCAGAGGTGGCCACGTTGCCAGCAATAAGCTCACATTTCGGGAAATTCTTCTTGGTGTCCCGTATAGCATCGAGAACGGTATGCGAATGTCCATGCGACGTATCAATGACAATTACGTCGGCGCCGGCAGTCAGCAGCGCATCAACCCGTGCTTCACGATCAAGTACGCCGACCGCCCCACCTACCCGCAATCTCCCCATCGGGTCCTTACAGGCATGGGGATATTTCTTGATCTTTTCGATGTCCTTAATGGTAATCAATCCCTTGAGATTGTAATCGCTGTCCACTACCAAAAGCTTTTCGATACGGTGTTTATGAAGCAGTTTCTTCGAGTCTTCCAGCGAAATGCTCGATGATACCGTAACCAGATTATCCTTGGTCATGACATTGGCTACGGGTTGATCAAGGTTTGTTTCAAAGCGGAGATCGCGGTTTGTGAGGATGCCCGCCAGTTTGTTTTTTTTAACGACCGGAACCCCCGATATCTTGTACCGGTGCATCAGCTCAAGGGCGGCCTGCACCTTTTGTTCCGGTTCAATGGTAATAGGATCAACGATCATACCGCTTTCTGATTTCTTGACCTTATCCACTTCGATAGCCTGTCTCTCAATGCTCATGTTACGGTGGATTATCCCAATGCCGCCTTCCTGTGCCAGGCATATGGCCGTGCTGGATTCGGTCACCGTATCCATGGCCGCGCTTATGATCGGAATATTAAGAGCGATATTCTTCGTAAGCAGCGTCGTTGTTTCCACCTCTTTGGGATGGATGGCGGATTCTGCCGGTACCAGAAGAAGATCGTCAAAGGTAAGCGCCTCTTTTACATTATCATCCAACATGATTGCCTCCGTTTGGTGTGCGTATGAATTGCTGGTGCATATCGAGGTTGTTCCGCGCATTTGTTCATATGCGTGCCTTGTCCACATGATATGAACGTCCGTTTATTACGACATAATACCGGCCATCGTTGTCGTCGTGCGTTATATAGTTTGCCAGTTGGTAATACGCCGGACGTGAAAAACGGGCCCTAAATTTATTGTTCTTTACCCTACAATAGAGAATATTGGCGTCGGAAATGCTCAGGCTGTTCAGATCGAGATCCTCAATACTGTCGTCAGACAAAAGGATGGAGAAAAAATCCCTGCCGGTATTTTCAGTGAATGATACTTTTTTAACTACAAAAGGAGTGTCTTCAACCTCAACGGGAGATCGTTCATTATTCAATTCGATCAGGTAGTTGCCCGCCTCATCGCACGTGAGATTCTGGGCAAAAAACATAATAATATCTTTCCTGATCATCTCAGCGTTGTTATAATACCATACTCCTTCCTTGTCAATCCGGATGCCGGATCCCATTACTCGCCGTCCTGAAGACGCTTCCGGCTGTCTATCAACATGGTTACCGGACCGTCATTGATGAGCGCCACTTTCATCATGGCTTGAAATTCTCCCGCTGCAACCCGCCGAATCCTGGCTGACGCACTCTTTAAAAAATAATCGTATAGCACCCTCGCCCGTGCCGGTTCCTCCGCATCCGTAAAGGAAGGCCTCCTGCCCTTCGCCGTATCGGCAAGAAGTGTGAATTGCGATACAAGAAGCATTTCACCCGGCACTTCAACTAAGGAACGGTTCATTTTCCCGGCATCATCTTCGAATATGCGCAGATTGATGATCTTATTGAGGAGATACTCGGCATCGGCTCGTTCATCTCCCTTCGCAACACCAAGGAATACAAGCACTCCCCTGTCAATGGCGGCCACCACATTCCCGTCAATGGTTACGCTTGCACACTCAACTCTCTGCACTACCGATCGCACGCTTTTTAACTCCATTTTTATGATTAGTACTTCTACCAACAAATATTCTCTCCTTCAAGTTATTTTATGAATTTGGTGGTTGTTGCAGAGTAGCGACAGCAATGCTATTATGCGCGCTCAGTGAAAAGACCGTTTTCAGGAGGGGTATGCACGTTACGGGAAACACAAATATCCTGTTCATCAATCCATGGATACATGATTTTGCCGCTTATGATTTCTGGATCAAACCGCTGGGGCTTCTCTCTATAGCCTCTTTGCTTCGCGCCAACAATTATAACGTCGCGCTGATTGATTGCCTTAATCCCCTGCACCCCCAACTTGCCCAGGAGCCGGGGATTCTTCTCTCTAAGCGAAAATCTTCCGGACACGGCAAGTTTCCGAAGGCAGTTATCCCCAAGCCGGAGCCGTTGCAGCACATACCCAAACGATATCATCGCTACGGCATTACCCCCCGTTTATTCAGGCAAGCGCTTGATGATCATCCGCGACCGTCGCTTGTCTTGGTGACATCCATGATGACCTACTGGTATCCGGGGGTGTTTGAAGCGATCCGCATCGTGCGGGAAGCCCTTCCGGGAGTACCGATTGTACTGGGCGGCAACTACGTCAACCTCTGTCCGGACCATGCAACGGCGTCTGGCGCGGATTTTACGGTCCAGGGCGCCGGCGAAAAGGTTATCCCCTCGCTCTTACGCACCATATTGGGGAGAGGGGATTTATCCTTTATGCCGGATTATAAAAATCTCGATACCTATCCTTACCCTGCTTTCGATCTCCTGGATTTGAAGGATCAGGTCCCGATTCTTACCTCCCGGGGATGTCCCTATTGTTGTACCTACTGCGCTTCTCATCTTTTGAATGAGACGTTTCTCAGGCGAGATCCCGGCAAGGTGGCAGATGAAATATCCTACTGGCACAAAAGATTTGGTATCCGTCACTTCTCCTTTTATGATGATGCCCTTCTGGTCAATCCCCATGAAATGATAATTCCCCTTCTGAAAGAAGTAATCAGACAAAACCGGGACTGCCAGTTTCATTGCCCCAACGGCATGCATTTGCGGGAGATTACGCCGGAAATAAGCAAATTGATGTTCCGGGCCGGATTCAAAACAATCCGTTTTGGTTTCGAGACCTCGGATGAAAACAATCAGGAAAAAACAGGGGGCAAGGTAAACAATGCACATTTCATTCAAGCAGTGTCATACCTGAAAGAGGCCGGTTATGAACGTTCGGATATCGGGATTTATATCCTGTGCGGTCTGCCGGGACAGGCATGCCGTGAGGTGCGCGATACCATAGAGTACGTCCATGCAAAGGGGGCAAAACCTGTTATCGCCGAGTATTCGCCTATCCCGGGAACAGCCTTGTGGCCGGAGGCTGTCAAGAGTTCCCGGTACGACATCTCCTCTGACCCTTTATTTCACAACAATTCCCTCCTTCCCTGTCAGGGGGAGGCCCTGACCTTTGATATGTACAACGATTTAAAATCCCTGACCAGAACACGTTCAGAACGGCAGGGAATGCGCTCGCTCCCCTAACATCCCCGGCGTTCTCCTCTTTGGGAAAAATCGGCCTTGACAGACGGTCATGAGCATCCTATATTCGGACACGTATAACGGGATTGAGTCAAAGGCATATGCTTTAAATAAGGAAAGGGAAAGGCGATGCCCATATACGAATTTGCATGCAAGAAATGCGGGCACAACTTCGAGGTTCTATACCGTGCGAGCGATGGGACCTCTATGCCTTTCTGCCCCGCCTGTAAGTCGAAGAAAACGGAAAAGCTGATGTCCATCTTTGGCGGAAAGTTCGGCAACGCCTCCGCGGGAGGCGGTAAATCCTGCAGCGCCACGTCCTGTCCGCCGTCCTGATCTTGCTAAATCACGCGGCAGGTTGCCGTGGCGGCAAACAAGCACATCCAGCACTTGACCAATGCGCCGGGAAACTGTTAATCTTCTAACTGAACTTCTATCAATCATTCGAGGTGCATTATGAACATACTTATTTTCGGTCCCAACGGCAGCGGCAAGGGTACGCAAGGAGCTATTGTACAGAAGAAATTCGGCGTACCCCATATCGAAACGGGAGTGATTTTTCGGGAGAACATTTCCAAGGGAACAGAACTGGGCACAAAGGCAAAATCTTACATTGACAAGGGGGAGTTGGTTCCTGATGGAATCACCATACCCATGATCCTCAACCGTCTTAAGGCAGATGATTGTCTGAAGGGTTGGCTCCTCGACGGTTTTCCCCGCAACCTGGCGCAGGCAGAGGCCCTCTGGCAGGCCCTGCAAAAGGAGAAGATCAAACTGGACTACGTAATTGAAATAGTGCTGGACAGGAAAACGGCGAAGAAGCGGATCATGGGACGGAGGCTCTGCGCCACCGACAATAACCACCCCAACAACATATTCATTGACGCCATCAAGCCGACCGAAAAGGACGGAAAGATAGTTTGCCGAGTCTGCGGCAGCGATAAGCTGACCACCCGCGCTGATGACCAGGATGAGGCCGCAATTGACAAAAGGCACGGCATTTACTACGACTCTCAAACGGGAACCATGGCCGCTGTTAATTTCTTCAGGGATAAGACACGGGTGATCGAGATAAGCGGTCTCCCCGGCGTCAAGGAGGTGACTGAAGATCTCCTCAAGAAGCTTAAGTAACACCGGCACACTTCTGTCTCAAAAGCCTTCCTTTGCTTGCGGAGGGCTTTTTTTATAAACCAGGACGCGATCGTTTAAGATGGACAACATCCGTAATTTCAGCATCATCGCCCATATAGACCACGGCAAATCTACGCTTGCCGATCGGCTGATCCAATTTACGGGTGTGTCTAATGAGCGCACCTTCAAGGATCAGATCCTCGATAACATGGATATCGAGCGGGAGCGGGGCATTACGATCAAGAGCCAGGCAGTTGCCCTGCCCTATCGCGCGCTTGATGGAAAAGAGTACACGCTCAACCTGATTGACACGCCGGGTCATGTGGATTTCTCCTACGAAGTTTCCCGCTCGCTTGCGTCCTGCGAGGGGGTTCTCCTTCTCATTGACGCCGCCCAGGGCGTACAGGCGCAGACCCTTGCCAACCTCTACCTTGCAATGGAGCACTCACTGGAGGTCATCCCCGTCATCAACAAGATAGACCTTCCGTCCGCCGATGTGGAACGGGTGCTGGAGCAGATAGATGCGGAGCTGGGGCTTGACCCCGACACCCATCTGAAGTGTTCCGCTAAAGAAGGCACGGGCATTGAAGAGATTCTGGAGGCGATTGTGGAGCGTATCCCTCCTCCGAAGGGAAGTACGGAAGCGCCGCTCGCCGCCTTGATATTCGACGCGCAGTACGATTCCTACCGGGGCACGGTCATCCACTGCCGCGTCTTCGACGGCACCGTGAAAAGCGGCGATATTATACGCTTCATGTATAACAACTCCACCTACAAGGTGGAGGAAGTGGGTCATTTTCTGCTCTTACGGCAAAAACGGGAAAGTCTCTCCGCCGGAGAGGTTGGCTACATCATCGCCGGCGTGAAAACCGTTTCCGATGTCCGCACGGGCGATACGATCACCCTCAATGAACGTCCCTGCAGTGTTCCCCTGCCGGGCTTTAAGGAAATAAAGCCCGTTGTCTTCGCATCCATCTACCCGATCGCCTCCGACGATTACGAAGACCTGGCTTCCTCGCTGGAAAAATACACGCTTAACGACGCCTCCTTCGTTTATCAAAAGGATTCTTCTGTAGCACTCGGACAGGGATTCCGCTGCGGCTTTCTGGGGCTTCTCCATCTTGAGATCGTTCAGGAGCGGCTGGAACGGGAGTATGACCTCTCCATCATTCTGTCCGTGCCCAGCGTCCGTTTCCGTTTCACGCTGAGAGACGGGAGCCTCATAGAAGTGGATAACCCGGCGCACTACCCCGATCCCTCATCCATTCAGGAATCGGAGGAACCCTATATCCGGGCCGCCATGATGCTGCCCGAACGCTATCTGGGCGCCGTCATGAAACTCTGCATGGACAAGCGGGGGGTAAATTCCACCCTCAACTACCCGGCGCCCGGAAGGGCGGAGCTTACCTACGAGATGCCGCTTGCCGAGGTGATCTATGACTTCTACGACCGCTTCAAGTCCGTGACCCAGGGCTACGGCTCCTTCGACTATGACCTGATTGATTACCGGTTGAGCAATCTTGTTCTGCTGGATATACTGGTAAACGGCGAAAAGGTGGATGCCCTCTCCCAGATCGTGCACCGCGAACGGGCGCGGGCGCGGGGTCTGCAGGCCTGCGAACGGCTCAAGGAGGAAATCCCCCGGCAGATGTTCAAGATCGCGATCCAGGCGGCCATCGGGGGCGAGATCATCGCCCGGACAACGGTCAACGCCTTCCGCAAGGACGTTATCGCCAAATGTTACGGCGGCGATATCAGCAGGAAGCGAAAACTCCTGGAAAAACAGAAAAAGGGCAAAAAGCGGATGAAGATGATCGGGTCGGTAAGCATTCCGCAGAGCGCCTTCCTGGCCGTCCTCAAGTCCGACGGGGATTAATCAGCAGGCTGCTGAAAAGTGCCATCTGCTGCGTTTCCCTCATCCTTTGGCATTCGACGTACGAACCAGTACGCCTCATGGCTCAGGATTTCTGGGGCCTTGCAGCTGGACACTTTTGAACCGCCTGCAAAAACGACTTTTTCAGCTGAAGGATGGCATCCAACATGAATGAGCCTGCCGGCCTCTATGTCCATATTCCTTTCTGCAAGAGCAAATGCGGCTACTGCAATTTCTATTCGATTCCCTCTACCGCCGATATGCCCTTTTTTATCAATGCCCTGAGCGCGGAATTAAAGATGTATGCTGAAACCTTCAGCCGCTTTGACACCCTGTATATCGGCGGAGGCACGCCTTCCCTGCTCGCTCCCATTGACTTGGCGAGAATCATCTCGGAGCTTGATGATGTCTTTGCCTTCAGCACGGACAGCGAGGTCACCCTGGAGGTGAATTCCGCGGACTGTACGCCTATTTATCTCCGCGGTGCCCGCCGGATGGGGATCAACCGCCTCAACATCGGCGTGCAGGCCTTTGATGGCGCCATCCTGGATTTCCTGGAACGGAGACACAGTCCCGAACAATCGCTTCGTGCGTTCGAGATCGCCCGCGGGGCGGGTTTTGATAATATCGGACTTGATTTGATATACGGCATTCCTGGACAGGAAATGGAGTCGTGGCTTGCCGGACTTGACTTGGCAGTCTCTCTTAACGTCGAACATCTCTCCTGCTATCAGCTCACACTTGAACCCGGAACTCCTCTGGGCAAACGGCACGCAGACGGAGAATTCGCCCTGCCTGATGGGGATCGTCAGGCGGAGTTTTTTCTCAAAACCTCGAAAACGCTTGAAGACTCCGGCTATATCCACTACGAGGTTTCCAACTTCGCCAGAAATGAAGGCCTGATATCACGACACAACAGCAAATATTGGGACCATACCCCTTACCTCGGCCTCGGTCCCTCGGCACATTCGTTTCAAGACAACAGACGTTGGGAGAATCACCCCTCTCTCCCGCTTTACCTGGAAGAGATCAAGATGGGGAAGGCACCGGTTGCTTCCTCCGAAACACTGACGGGTGAAGAATTGCAGCTTGAATCTCTCTACCTTGGCCTCCGTACGAAAAAGGGCATCCATCTGGAGGATTTCAAGAAGCTCCATGGATACGATCTTATGTTGGAAAAGGGCAAGACCCTTGCGGCGCTGGAAAAAGAAGGACTGGTAGAGGTGTCCGGCGGTTACTTACGACCTACACGGGCAGGGCTCGCCGTCGCCGACAGCCTGGCATTGATATAGACTCCATCAAACATTTTCCCGAAAGGTCTCCATCGCCTCATCGGACAGGATATCGCCTTCGCCCTTGTATTTCGGGGAATAGTGGAACGGCACCATGCGTTTTGCCTCCGCGCTCTTTGCCAGGACTCCCGCCTGCCGTGCCGTGAGGTGGCATTTCCTTGCGGCTGTATCGGCATCCTCCTCGATAAATGACGCCTCGATAAATATCAGCTCCGAACCGCGGGCAAGCTCGATGATCCGGCGGGCATTCTCCTCACTATAGAGGACATCGGTTATATAGGATATCTTCTGCCCCGGCGTGATCTTTACGACCTTGTCCCTCAGGATGCCGAGAGGGATCATTTTCTCGTCCGTTCGCCCCTCGCCTTGGCGCCACCAGACCCGCACGGGCAAATCGTCGGGCTCTCCCCTCATAATGTGCGCCTTTAAGTCCAGCAACCAGGGCCCCGTGGGTAGTCCCATCTCCTGCAACACATTCTTCTTGATATTGATCCGGGTGTTTTCCTCGAAACTAAACGCGAGACAGGGCGTGCCATGGTCAAGGAATGCCGCCCGGACGGAAAAGGATTCCCCTCGAACGAGCGTGCCGTCAAAATCGCCCCGTTCCTCGTCCTCCGGCTTAAAGGCGTTCCGGCAACGGTACCGTCTACAGATACTGTAAGTCGGATGGACTTCCGTCACCTGTATTTCGAAGTCGTTGGTATAATTGCCGACCAGGTTCCAGGTATAGGAGCGGAGTTTATCCTCAACGTTCTGCAGGAAATTGGGTGGTCCATAGAGACAAATACGCCGGTCCCTTCCCAGGGAAACCCTGAGCAGATGATCAAATCCGATGAAATGGTCCATGTGCGTGTGGGAAACGAAGATATAATCTATTTTCAGGAGCTGGCGCGGCGGCAGCCGATGCAAATCGCCGAGATCAAAAAGCAGCGCCGCACGCCGGTACTTGATGGATACATATACGCCGGGATCTCCGAAGGGGTCATTGATTAAAAAGGCGCTGTGAATCATGATTCACCATCCGCTTATTCCTGTTTTGAGTCTCCTCTATCCTATCATCTCCGCCTCCCCCGCCTTCGCGGCGGTAAATACCGGCGAGAATCCATCCCTCAGCCATACCGCGTACGCAAGAATCAATCCTGTTGTCATTCCCACGTAGGCAGGAATCCATTATGAAATAGTATAGCATTCCCAGTATAGCATTGAGCACCGATTTCCGCTAATATGATGAGCATCAAATGATGATCACTTTAGGGAGGAATATATGAAGTCATACCGGAAGGAGCTTTTTTTAACCTGCCCTCAAGGCGGGACTTCGTAAATACTACACCGCAGGTGGAACAGTGTCTGAGGGAAAGCGACGTCGCGTAAGGCCTCGTGCTTGTGAATGCCATGCACATCACGGCATCGGTGTTCATCAATGACGATGAATCCGGACTCCACCAGGACTACGAAGAGTGACTCGAAGGGCTTGCGCCGCACGAGCCCGTATCCCGCTATCGCCACAACCGCATCGGCGAAGACAACGGCGACGCCCTCCTCAAGGGTAGTGTCAAGATTCTTTCGCTTTTTTTTGCAGTGCCCCTTTGGGTATTAGATTGCCTCCTCCAGTTCAAATTTCTGATTCAGTTCCTGTTCCCTGAGCAGATCCATGTTCAGGTACCGTTTCGATCCCCACCGAGTTCCGGCAACGTGCCGAAGCTGGGCTGCACCCAGCATCAGTGCCGAGGGCCCGTCCGGGAATGCTCCGACCACCTTCGTGCGACGCCGTATCTCCTTCATGATCCGTTCCAGGGCATTATTCGTCCTGATCCTGATCCGGTGTTCGTGGGGAAAATCATAATAGGTTAGCGTCTCTCCAATTGATTCCCGTACCTTCCTCGCCGCATCTCTCAGTACGGGAAAAGTGCACCATGCAACGCTGCCACCTGGCCTCGGGATAAAAATCGGCAAGAGACTCCACCAGCCCCATGCAGGCGTCCGTGATGAACAACCTCACCCCCCAGGACCGCTTCAATACAATTCCATCCAGGTAAACATAGGGGAACACCCCCCTCAAGAGGCTGGTTCCGCCATGCCTCATCTTCTTGTAGACCTTCTTGTGGAGATTGCTGATCGTGCCCGGGCTCACCCGCGTACCCCAGAGGGCATCCGTTATCCCTTCCACCCGACGCACCGACACTCCCGCCAGATACATCTCGATCAGAGCCTCTTCAACTGACGCCTCCCGGCGCCGGCACCGCTCGATTATTGTGCCCCACCCCCGAAACAGTGGATACACCGAAGAGCAAATGATGATAGAGAGGCAAAGGAGGTGTGTCCATGGCAAGGAAGTATGATCGAGAATTTAAGGTAGCGGCGGTTCGGATGGCCTCGGAACCGGGGGTAACGGCAAGCGAGGTAGAGGCACGGCTGGGGATCGGCCAGGGGATTCTGTCCCGGTGGAAGAGGCAGCTTCGGGAGAGAGGCAACAAGGCATTTCCGGGGAAGGGGCATATGCCGGCCCCGGAGGAGCGGGTTCGGCGGTTAGAGCGGGAATGTGAGCGACTTCGCCGGGAGCGAGACATCTTAAAAAAGCAGTAGCCATCTTCTCGAAGGACCCGCATCGATATTCGGGTTCATAAGGGAGCACCGCATGATGTTTCGCGTTGGGGAGCTGAAAACGTCCGCCGCATGCTCCATGCGTGTTGTCACTTTTTTATCGCTTCCATTTTTTCTTTTAATTGGATGAGTTCCTCGCTGGTTTCCCTGAGTCGTTCGGCCAAGACCATGGATAGAAGATTGTAAAATATGGCGCTGAATGTCAATTTGTCTTCGGGATTCATGCTGTCTACAAAGGAAACGTCCGTTGCGAGACACGTCGTATCATCAACGGCAATAACCGTTGCCGACCGGGCGGATCCGTCAATAACGGACATTTCACCAAAAATATCGCCCGTACGGTGAAGGATGATAATTTCTTCGCCATGCTTCACGACTTTTACCTTCCCCATAATGAGGAAATACACCCAATTGTCAAAACTGCCCTCTTCAATAATGCAGTCGCCTGGTTTGTAATTTTTGATCTTGCTGTAACATAATATCTTGCTAAGATCCTTTTTTTCAAAAAATCGCAGCGTTGGAATTTCCTTCAACTTTGTAATTAAATCCAAATTTTCATTTATGGCTTCCATGTCCATATGATTCCCTCCTGACAAAAAGGTTAGTTTTCAAATCTCACATCATCAAAGTTAATGTGCCCCCAGCCTCCACCCGATGCGTCAATAAGCCGGAGCTGCGCTGACCGTCCCAAAAACTGAAAAACGTTCAAACGGACCCGTTCCATGGTTTCCGTGCATTTCCCCGTGGCCTTCAGGACAGGCTGCCCGTCTATCAACAACTCAACGCGCTCGGTATTGAGATCGCACCCCCCGCCCAGAAGAAAACTGATGTACTGAGAAGAAATGACGAATGGTTGTGAGGTCAGCGTCCCTTGCGGTCCGTCACCCTGAATTTGGCCCGGGGGATCAGAAGAAGAGTGCCTCTTCTCATAACCGCCGATCCAATAATCTCCCTGATGATTGGATGGCTGTCCCCGGTGCCGGGCAGTTGGGTTATCGCCCAAGGTGGGCTGAAAATTAAAAGCATTGCCTGTTTTGGTCCACCCCTCCAAGTTCCCAGTCTCGAAATTCCAATCGATCCCTCCTGATGTCGCAAGAGAATCTTCAAAAGAGATACTCAGGATATCCTGCTTGTTTACCGGCACGCTGATGACCTTTCCATCCTTTAACTCGATTTTCACCTCAGCCTGAGCTCCGGTAAACGTAAAAAAGAAAAATATTCCTATAAGAACCACCATAACGGACATCCTTCTGTACTTGACCATTTGATCCTCCTGAACACGGATTTTGCTCCGGTTCAATATGCAACATTGAACCCGCCTTGTCCAAAATTTCTCAGGTAGTGTTTCAGTTATATGATGTCATATCGACCAAAGGGAGATATTTTTTAATGGTTTATTCTCGTTAAGATTTCTCGCTTTGCTCGAAATGACGGCATTGTAAAGTCTTTACTGAAACACTACACTATCAATCTTAAGTTTTTCTCCGAAGTGCCGATAACTTATATGTAAGTTCAGAAATTTCCCCTCATGGGGAACATGCTAAAACAGCAAAACTGTAGAAAAAACAGTAGGAAAGAACATGCATACCATCGTTTATCCCCGGTACACCCTGGTGGAAAAAGTTATCATGGGCATTCTATCCCTCATCACCTGGCCACTCCAGTGGGTGGTTGACAAAGCGAGGGAGAAAATGCACGAACTGGAAATCGAGGAATAAGAAAAAGGATTGACAAGGGGAAAATCATTTTTCCCCGACAACCAATGCCAGTCTTTTTAAAAGCTTTTCCCTGCCCAGGATGGAAAATATCCGATCCAGCTCAGGCCCCTGCGTCGAACCGGTAATTGCCGCCCTCAACGGCATATAAAGCTCCCGTCCCTTAGCCCCCGATTCTTTGCGCACCTTCTGCACTACGGCGTTATATAAATCGTCATCAGGCAGATTGCCGGGCAGCAGGGCATTGTAAAACAATTTTATCACCTCTGGCGCCCTGCCCTGCCGGAGAAGCTCCGCTGCCTCATCGGAAATTACACATCGCTGACCGTAAAAGAGATCAAGGTATCCTCCTATATCGGCCAATAGCGTCAGGTTCCCCTGCACAGCCGCCACAACGGAATGCAGCCATCCCCGCTCAAATAAATTCGGATCGTAACCGGCTTTCCGGACAAAAGGCGCCAGAGCCTCGGTCAGTTCCTCGACGCTGTAACTCCTTATGTAGGCACCGTTGATCCATTTGAGTTTATCCTCATCAAATACGGCGGAAGCTTTGCCAGTTTTCTCCAGCGAAAACTCGCGGATAATCCGGTCGGGCGGAAATATCTCCTGCCCCTCGCCAAAGGAACTGCCCAGCAGGGACAGGTAATTTATGATCGCCTCCGGTAGAAATCCCCGTTCTCGGAATTCACGGACAGAAACCGACCCGTGACGTTTGCTGAGCTTGGCGCGGTCTTTGCCCGTTATCAGAGAATGATGGGCAAAAACAGGAGGTTCAAAACCAAGTGCCTTGTACAGCAGAATCTGAGACGCCGTGTTGGAAAGATGATCTTCCCCCCGGATGACATGGGTTATCTTCATGAGATGATCATCCACCACTACGGCAAAATTATAGGCGGGCGTACCGTCGGAGCGCATAATGATGAAATCGCCGAGGGCACCGCAATCAAATTTCATGGCGCCGCGGATCAAATCGCTGAATTCTGCCTGGCCTTCCCCCACCTTGAAACGGAAAGCGGGTTGCCCGCACACCCGTTCCTTTTCTTTCCTTTCCTCATCAGTCAGGTTCCGGCATTTCCCGCCGTAACGGGGCGGCATTTTCCCCGCTATCAGCCCCATCCTCTCCGCCTCCAGTTCATCAGCCGTACAGTAGCAGGGATAGGCCAAACCGGCCTGACGTAATTTATTCAGATAGGGTTCATACATGCCCGCCCGCTGTGACTGGTGATAGGGACCGAACTGGCCTTCTTTCCCCGGCCCCTCGTCCCAGTCGAGGGACAGCCACTTCAGGTCTGCCAGGATGTTCTTTTCATAAACCGCGGACGTCCGCACCTGATCCGTGTCCTCGATCCGGAGAAGAAACGCCCCTCCGTTATGCCTGGCAAAAAGCCAGTTGAAGAGAGCTGTTCTTGCATTGCCGATGTGAAGTTCGCCTGTGGGCGATGGGGCAAACCGGACCCGCAGTTTCAACCCTGTCATGGAGTACCCCGCTTGTTGACGGTAACGACGGCAAAGGCGGCGATGCCCTCCTTGCGTCCCACAAATCCCATGCCTTCATTCGTTTTGGCTTTGATATTGATCTGTTCTGAAGGAATCGCCAGTGAACGGGAAATATTTAGAACCATGCTCTCCACGTATTCCCTCATCCGCGGCTCTTCCATCACTACCGTCGCATCCAGGTTATTGACGGAAAATCCCCGCTCTTTTACCAAAACCGCTATTCGGTCCAGCAATTTCAGACTGGAAATGTTTTTATAGGCGGGGTCCGTATCAGGAAAAAAAGCCCCGATATCGCCGGCGCCGATGGCGCCGATCAGCGCATCACCGATGGCATGGAGAAGCACGTCGGCATCCGAATGACCGAGAAGCCCCTTCTCATACGGCACTTTCACCCCGCCCAGTATCAAAGCCCTGTCCCCCACCAGCCGGTGGCTGTCGTAGCCAAAACCAGTGTGCATGAGCTTCTCACCTCCCTTTTTCCTCATAAGCGCCTCGCCTATCAGGAGATCGTTCTGTGTTGTTATTTTGATATTATCAGAGGAGCCGGGGATCATCTTCACCGGCACCCCCATTCTTTCCACAAGAACTGCGTCATCGGTACCGATAAAATTGTCCTCATAGGCTTTTTCATAGGCCTTTTTTATCACCTGCCGTTGAAAGGCCTGCGGTGTCTGTACCAGCCAAATAGAATCACGGTTGAGTGTCTCGCTCACCAAATCATCACCACCGGCCCGCTTAACCGTGTCTTTCGCCGTCATTCCAATGGCCACTGCCCCTGCAACCCTCGCACCTTCGACGGCAAGGCGGATCAAGTCGCCGGTTATAAAGGGCCGGACGGCATCATGGATGACAACGATATCATGGTTATCGTCCACCATCCGGAGGCCATTTCGCACAGAATCTTGCCTTTCCCTGCCTCCTGCCAGCACGCGGCTGACCTTAGAGATGCGGCACTCATTCTCGAGCATGGAACGGACTACGGCAACGTCATCAGGGGGAACAATAAGAAATATCTCATCAATATAGGGAGATTCATGGAATATCTTCAGGGTATGGATGAGTATGGGAGTGCCATCCAGCAGGAGGTACTGCTTGGGCACCGCGCCTTCCATGCGCCGCCCGGAACCGCCCCCGGGGATGACCGCCACAGTTTTCATGAATTTATCCGAATGAATAAAAAAGCCCGGCACTTTTAGAGCGTACCGGGCTGAAAATTGTATTACTGTTTCGTACTCGTATCGTTTTGCTTTTTATCGCCTACCACTTCTTTCAACTCCGAGAAGATCATCCTCCCCGCGGTAGTCTGCAGAACGCTGGTTACGGTAACGATTGCATTTGATCCCACATATTTCTGCGCGTGATCCACGATGATCATGGTTCCATCATCCAGATATCCTACGCCCTGCCCCGGTTCCTTGCCCTCCCTGATTATTTTCAGGGTCATCTGCTCGCCAGGTAAAACCACCGGCCGCAACGCGTTTGCCAGATCATTCACATTCAGAATTTTTACGCCCTGCAGTTCGGCGACTTTGTTCAGATTGAAATCGTTGGTAATAATCTTGCCGTTCATTTTCTTGGCAAGGGCAACCAGCTTCGCATCAACTCCCTTGGTCTTGGGAAAATCCTGATCCACAATCTCGATATTGATGCCGGACATCTTCTGCATCCGGTTCAGAATATCAAGCCCCCTCCTGCCTCGCGAACGTTTCAGGGTATCGGACGAGTCGGCAACGTACTGCAGTTCATCAAGCATAAAGCGCGGCACGATCAGATTTCCATCAATGAACCCCGTATCGCAAATATCGGCTATCCTGCCGTCTATGATCACGCTTGTATCAAGAATACGGTAATCACCGCCTACTTTAACGGCGCCAAAACTCAGCAGGTCAATCTCTTCAACTTTCTTTGAACCAAGCACCAGTCCGAGATAGCCCATGACCACGGTCAGCAGCGTATATATCCAGGGAACGACATGCTGCTTTTCCATGATATTGCTTACAAAACTCAAGCCATAGGCCAGAAGAAAAGCAATAAAGAGGCCGATCATCATACCGACGACACCACCGAATATGATTCGGAGGGAAACCTTGCGAATGGCCTGTTCAATCTTAATAACAAATAGGGCAATCAATACTCCGAGAAATAATCCTATGAGTGACCGCGGAAAGCCGTAATAATTGTATGCAATAAAGTATCCGCTTGCCGAACATGCCAAACCTAAGAGAAACCTTCCTATCACGTATATCACCTCCTTTCTTTAAGAATCTTTTTCCTAAGCATACCCCCTCCCGCGGGAGGACCAACGATAGTCCTGCATTAAGAAAGGGGCTGCTGCATAACCTTCGATTTCTCCAAAAATCAGCATCTGTATTCAGTTTTAAAAGAGCCTCCGATATTATATATTCTACGGGATTACTGGATGGGAAAAATGGTATTCAAGTCCTGCTCTATCTTTGTCTCCTCGGAATTACTGGCAACGGATATTTCTTTTACGAGCAGATTTTTGGCCGTATCCATCATCTTTCTCTCGCCAAAGGAGAGATTCTTATCAACCTTCAAAATGAAAAGATCTCGCAGGACACTGGCAATTTCAAATACCGACCCTGTCTTTATTTTTTCCAGATATTCCCGATAACGCTTGTTCCACGTCTGTTTGTCTATGGTTACATCCTTGTTTCTGAGAATTTCATATACTTTGGGGATTTCTTTTTTGGTGATGACCTCCCGCAAGCCGACGGATTTGGCACTGTCTGTGGGAATCATGATTTTCATGCCGTTGCCCATGATCTTCATGATATAGAAATTCTGTTTATTGCCCATGACCTCGCGGCTTTCTATGGCTTCGATAACCCCCACTCCCTGTGCCGGATATACGGCCAAATCGCCTATTTTAAACATTTTCTACCTCAGATAATCATACTTTGAATAGTGATTTATATCATCATCTCGAAGGATAGTCAACTGGAATGAAGTTTTCGAAATTTAGACAACTGCGGGGCGATAACGGAAACAGGCTCAAATGAGTAATAATAGCACTATAGTTGAATCCCTCCGCAGTAAACTGCGCAGAATCTTCAATTCTTTAGAAACGGTACCGTAAAGCCAAGGTACGGGGAATATGCTCGATAGAGAATTTATATGTAACGGCTCATCAGCCGGGAAAGATACCTGTCCATATCGGCCGGTTCCCTGAGCATATTCTTGTCAATTATATCCTTCAATTCGAGATAGACCTGCGTGTTATTCAGATCATCGAGAGCCCGGTAGATACCTCTCCGCCTCCCCAGCCTATAGATAAGCCGCTCTTCCTCGGATAGCTGGAGATACCGGTCTATTATTCCAAGAAGCTTCTCTTTGTCATGCGGCAGGGTCCCTTCCAGTTCCTCAAGCAGATTAAGGATATGATCGCTTACAATTGTAGTTTCAATGCCATCGAGATTATTAATGAATAGCCGTAGCTCCTTTAAAATCTCTTCATCACCGAGAGCAATAAAAGCGCCTTCCTGCGCTATAGCATAGAGTGCGGTACCCGGTCTGAGATGGAGTGTCCTGAGCCGAACGAAGTCCGGATTGATCATGTTAATGATCTTTGCCGTTTCTTCTGCATGCTGCCGGCTCCAACGCGCGCCACCCAGCCCGGGGATGATATATTCGGACAGGGAAATGCCAGCTGCTTTTATTTTCCTTCCCCCGGAAACATGATCGGCAGCCGTGACCCCTTTCCTGATAAATTCCAGCACGGGGTCATAACCGCTCTCCATTCCCACGTGAATTCGGGAAAGACCTGCCTCCTTGAGCTTTATCAAATCCTCCGGGGTTTTCCGCGCTGCTGTCTTGGAGCGACAGTACGTCGTTATACGCTTCACAAAGGGAAAGGTTTCCCTCACAAAAGAAAGAATCTCCGCAATGTCCGCTGTCTTTATAATCAGTGAATCTGCATCTTGAATGAAAACGGACTCGCCGCCGTAATAAAGCCATGCGGCAACAGAACGGTAATATTCAGTATACCCGTTCCCGGAGCTGTAAATCATACCGATAACCGCGTTGCTGATACGGCCGCCTTCCCCCAACTTCCAGGAAAAAGTTTTTATCGTTTCGACGATATCGGCCACGGTTTCGATGTCTTTTTTTATATCAGACAGCGGCCTCGGTTCAAATTTCCCCCCGCGATAGGTATGACAAAAAGCACACTTATTCCATGGGCAGTTCCGCGTAACCCGAATAAGAAGGCTCTTGGCTTCACTGGGCGGCCTGATCGGCCCCTGTTCGAAGGAAGGACTCATACTCCTCATGAAAGAAAAAGACTAAACACAGCCATGATCAGGGAAGGAAAAAAAGAGGATTGCGCGCTTTATTTCGTTGGCGGATTTCAAAATTCATGAATGCCCCTATTTTCTTGTCCCCTTTACTCAGGAGAGCGATCTGATCACCCCTTTTAACCTTGTCGTCCGTTTTCACAATTCTGCCGCCGAGATTCGTATAAACCGTCGCATAGTTATCCTCATGCTTGACGATAACCGTCTCACCATAATCTTTAATCGAAGAAGAAAAAATAACCGTCCCGCTGTCGGATGCCACAACCGGTTGTCCCTCTTTAGCTGCTATTCTGATCCCGTTATAAAACATGCCGTTTGGCTGGATGCCAAAGCGTGAGGCGATGTTCCCCTTCACCGGCCAAATAAAGCGCTTTCTGTCAAAACGAAGTTCATCTGCCTGTTTTGCGGGAGTGCCCAGTTTAGCAGTCGCCTCCGTAATTTTCTCCCCCTCTTTAACGGCTGAAGGTTGTAGCGCCTCTTCCATTTCATACTCCGGTTCATCGGCGAAATCCCCTGCTATTGTCTTTACCTCTTCTGTTTTTGCTTCTGCCACTGTCGGCGGTGACTTATCCGGAGGAACAACAGCTGCCGTGGCGCCTGCTTCACCTCCGCTGGACAAAGCACTCTCCCCCTCCTTTTTTGCCGTTTCCTGACCGGCAAATTTTACTTCCTTCTCCTTTCTCTTGGGTGGCGTTGCCGCCTTTGGCGCAGTTTTGGGTGTCTTCTGCTTTATGATTGCCGACATGACGTCATCAATTATCTGCTTTGCCGTAGGTATAAAAATAACCTGGTTCGTTTCAATCAGGGAGGGATTATCTATATTGTTTGTTTCGGCAATGTCTTGTACATGCACATGGTAGGCTCGGGCAATACTCCAAAGCGTCTCTCCTTTTTTTATCCGGTGATAGACACCCTTGGGGCGGTCAGCTTTTATTACATACCCGGAACAGCCGGCGAAACACACCACAAGGAAGAAAAGGAAAACTGCCCTGGGGCAGAAGGTCCTATCATGAAGACAGCTCATTAACTCTCCCATCCGTACTCGCCGATAAGATTAACAAAACGGCATCCGCCCAGTTGCTCCTTCTTGACGTCATTCACATCATCCGATAGGCGGGTAATCCTTATCAGCTCCTGAGTAGAGCGATTGCCCACCGGCAAAACCAGCCTCCCACCAACGTCCAGTTGCTCCACCAGGATTCTGGGTATATCCGGCGCGCCAGCGGCAACAATGATCGCATCAAAGGGAGATTCTTCCCTCCAACCGTAGGTGCCGTCGCCCACACGGATAGCGACGTTATAGTAATTAAGATAGTCCAGGGTCCTCCGCGCCTTTCCTGCAAGTGATGCTATCCGTTCGATAGAAAATACACTTGCGGCAAGTTCGGCAAGAATAGCCGTTTGATAGCCGGAACCGGTGCCGATCTCCAGAACTTTTTCTTTTCCTTTGAGTCTCAATGCCTCCGTCATAAGTGCCACAATATACGGCTGAGATATGGTTTGTCTTTCATCTATCGGCAACGGGCTGTCATTGTACGCCTGTTCGGTCAGACCCGCATCCACAAAGATGTGCCTGGGTATTTTTTCCATAGCTGCCAACACGCGTGAATCCGAAACACCCCTTGCCCGTATCTGGGAATCCACCATTTTCATCCGTATTTTTTTGAATCTATCCACAGTCCGCACGAAGGTGTCCCTTTCTGTCGGGTATCCCGTATATCTCTCTGACCCGGTCATGCTTGCGCAAACCCATGGCTTCCCTGGTCACGATAAGATAATAATATCTCAACTTTGCATGTTCTCTCAACAGGTTATACCGGTCAATCTCCCCGTTGATTTCCAGTATGTCCCTCTGTCTCTGACGAATCAGTGTACGATCCGCGGGCATTTCCGCACTCTTTGCCATGAGATCATCAATACGGCATAGACGCTTATTGATATCCGCCTCTGCGGTCTGGAGTTTAGCAATCGCAGCAGCAAGCAATTCGCCAGCCCGTCCCAAAACTGCAGCTCTTTCCTTTTGCAGCTCTTCCTGAAGGGTATCGTGTGGGTTTTTCTGTGTTTTTATCCTCATGAGCGCCGCACTGCACCTGCCTAATGAGACTGTTTATAATTTTACCATTTAACATCCCTGTTTTCAACAGAAAAGGCCGGAGCGAGAAGCTGATTCCAGAAAAATCCCGCTTTACAGTATCCGCATATTTAGCTAAACAATAGTCTCCCCACAGACAGCCGGCGCTATTCCATAACCGGCTTAACGATCTGCTTCCGAGGTAAACAGATGACGACAAGCGTTCAATCACCCCTGTCACGGGCAATAAGAAATGCCTACAAGAAAAAAGAGGAGGATGAAACATTGTCTCCTCTTGTATTAACCGGCACAAGCGGCGGCCCCCTGGGCAGGATAAAAAAGGGAGATGCCGTCATATTCTACAATATCCGTGGTGAACGGGAAATAGAACTGACACGGAGCTTGACGGAAAAAAGATTCGATGAATTCCCTGTCGAGTCGGACATGGAACTGAATTTCGCCACCATGATCGAGTACCGGAAAGGATTAAACGTCCATGTCGCCTTCCCGCCCGAGGACACCCTGGAAGATACCTTGAGCGAAGTTATCGCTCGGCATGAATTTAAGCAGACAAAAATTACGGAAGCCGAAAAGGCGGTTCATCTCAATTTCTTTCTGAACGGGAAAAATGACGCCCCCTTCCCCGGCGAGGAGAGGATCATAGTCCCCACCAGGAAGGACATCGCCCTATTCGACGAGGCGCCGGAAATGTCAATAAGAGAAGTGACAAAAAATATCCTGGATAAAATCCGCGACCCGTCCTGCAATTTCATCTTCGCCAATTTCCCTAATGTGGACGTCGTAGGACACATTGAAAACGAGAAAGCCATCATCAGGGCAATTGAAGAAGTAGACAAATGCACGGGCATCGTGCTGGATGCGTGCCTCCGGGAAGGGATCTCCACTATCGTGTGCGCCGACCACGGTACCGTGGAAAAGTGGCGCTATCCAGACGGCACCATTGATACGGGTCATACCGACAGTCTTGTTCCCTTTATCCTGATCCATACGGGGAACGGGCTATCCCTGCGGCACGGAGGGGAACTGTCGGACATTGCCCCGACGATCTTCCATCTAATTGGCATACCGAAGCCGGCTGCAATGACGGGAATTTCTCTCATTGAGCAGAGGGGTATCACCGAATGCCGGCGACTCTTGCTGCTGGTTCTGGACGGCTGGGGCATAGGCGAAAGAAACCCGGCCAATCTATTTACCAAAGCCCGTACTCCCACTATGGACAAACTCCTGGAAAGATATCCCCATACCGAACTTATGGCTTCCGGCGAGGCTGTCGGTCTCCCTGCCGGTACGGTTGGCAATTCGGAGGCGGGGCATCTCCACATCGGCGCGGGGAGGCATCTTTACTCCGACAGGGTAAAAATCGACAGGGCAATTGTGGACGGCTCTTTTTTCCGCAATGCGGCCTTCCTGGATGTCATGCGCACTGCCGTCAAAAAAAATGCCCCCCTTCACCTTTTGGGCATTGTCTCGTTTTTCAGTTCCCACGGTTCTCTGAATCATCTTTTCGCCCTGATGGAGCTCGCCAAGAAAGAGGGGGTGAAGGAAGTATTCCTCCATTCCATGCTGGGACGTCGCGGAGAACTGCCGGAGAGCGGGGCACACTACATAGAAACAATTGAAGAAAAATCTCGGGAAATGAATTCGGGCAAGGTTGTCTCGGTAATCGGCAGGTACTGGGCGATGGACCGTGAGGGAAACTGGGACCGGATTGAAAAAACATATAGGATGCTTGTTTATGGGGAGGGCACTGCCGTAAGGGGGGAGGTATGAATGACGGAGGTAAGGATAAATAAGTCCCGACTGGCCCTGGTGCAGGGGGATATAACCACGGAAGAAACCGACGCCATCGCAAACGCCGCAAATTCCGGCCTGAGGGGAGGTGGCGGCGTTGACGGGGCGATACACAGGGCCGGCGGTCCGGCAATTATGGAGGAATGCCGGAAAATCGGCAGTTGTTTGCCGGGCCGAGCAGTAATCACCACGGGTGGCAATCTTAAAGCCAGATACGTGATCCATGCCGTTGGTCCCATATATCAGGGAGGCAACAAAGGGGAGGCATTACTGCTGAAAAGCGTCCACCGGGAAATCCTGAAACTTGCCACAGCCAACCATATCAAAAGCATAGCCTTCCCGGCAATCAGCGCAGGGGCCTATGGTTATCCCCTCAGGGACGCAGCCGACATTGCCCTGCGTACAACGTGCGATTATCTCAAGGAACACGATGACATCGAACTTGTCCGTTTCGTTCTTCTCGATCGCGCCACGTATGACGCTTTTGCAGAAGCGCTGGAAACAATCTGTCCACAGAGTTAACGCGTTCCCAAAACGGACAAGGCATACGGGAGGTACCCCTGGTATCAGCTTTCCCTCTGGAACTTGTTTCTTAAAGCATTCACGTCCTTTGAACCGGTAAACCACATGGCAATTTTCAACTGCTCTTGCAGCCTCCTTACCTCCGAAGTAACCCGCTCCACCGACTCGGAAGCCCACTTCAGAAACGGAAGGCCCATGGATACGATATCAGCCCCCATAGCCAGAGCTTTCGCGATATCAAGCCCCGTTCTTATCCCCCCTGAGGCGATCAGATAACGATCCTCAGTAAGATACTTTCTTGAGGCAATGATAGCCTCTGTTGTTTTTATTCCCAGCGTTTCATAGAGTTCATAGTCGGCCCCGGAGATCAGGCATTCAATCTTCGCCCAATTTGTCCCGCCGAGACCGGCCACATCCACACCCCGTATTTTATTCCTTCCTGCCCAGGAAAGCAGTTTCTCGGAAAGACCAAAGCCCACTTCCTTCAAAAAAACGGGATAGGGAAAGGTGTCCAGTATTTCTTCCAGCCCTGCTAAGATGCCGGTAAAATCCTTCTCGCCAGAGTCCTGTAGAACCTCCTGGACCGGATTGACATACAGTATTATCCCATCAGCTTGAATGGACTCTACCGCTCGCAGCAAGTATTCTTTACCTTTTCTTACATGGATAATACCCAGATTGGACAGGAGGGGAATGCTCGGCGCAGAATGTCTTACCAGAAAAGAGTCCGCGGGAACCGCGTTGTCAAGCATGAGTTTCTGCGACCCTACGGCCATTCCGATATTCAGGGCTTCCGCAGCTTCGGAAAGTATGTCGTTGATCCGCTGGGAGAGCTTGCCTCCGCCCGTTAGCGGGGATATAATCAGCGGCATGGCAATTTTCTTGCTCAAAAAGCCCGCTTCCGTGCTTATTTCCTCAAAAGAAAAATCGGGAAAATCACTTAATAACCGGATCGTTTCAAATCCTGATTTAACGGATGTTTCTACGTTATATTTCAGGCAAACTTCGATATGGGCGTCTTTTTTGTTTCCCGTTTTATCCTTTGTAGCCGGTATCTTCGGAGAAGGAAATTCTTTCTTATCTTCACCGCATCTGGCGAACGTTGATCCGATACTTCCCCGGCAGTATTTCTTTTTTCCCATAGGCCGACTCAGTAACCCCAGGCGAGGAATCTCACTTTTTTCTTGAATTCATCGCCTTCACCGGCGTCTTTTTCCCCCACCGGTTGAACAACTTTGCGTCAATTGCAAATAGGTCGAGCGCCTTCCCTACGGTCTGGTTGATAATATCATCAACCGTCCTCGGTCTATGGTAAAAAGCGGGAACGGGGGGCATGATTACCCCTCCCATTCGCGTCACCCTCATCATGAGTTCGAGATGTCCTCCATGCAGGGGGGTTTCACGTACAATCAGGAGCAGCCGCCTTCTTTCCTTTAGTGTCACGTCGGCCGCCCTGACCAGCAAATTTTCGTTATAGGAATTCGCAATAGCGGAAAGCGTTTTTATTGAACAGGGAGCCACAATCATGCCATCCACATGGAACGAGCCGCTCGCTATGGATTCACTAACGTCCTTGAAATCATAACTCCGGGATGCCATGATATTAAGATCTGCTATGCTGTATTTTGTCTCAATATCCAGATTCTTGATTGCGGACGGACTAATTACCAGATGCGTTTCCACCCCTAACCGAGAAAGTACCTCCAACGTCCTGACTCCATATATGACACCTGATGCTCCGGTTATACCAACAACTATCTTTTTCATCCTCACACTCCTGATAAGATTTGGCCGTGCCGAAAGGTGTCTTCCCATCGGCAACAATCCCGGCAACGGGGGGAGATTACCAAAGGGCCGGTTATAAATCAACCTCTTTCCCCATAATTTCTAATATTTTTCCAACAACAACTTGACAAAGCGATTATTTATGCTTATCTTCCAGCAAGAAGACAATGCGGTGCGGTGCCGATTCTTCAAGACATATCCAGGTTCGATATCACTATTGATCTGAAAAACAGAAAGGAGGAGTTTTTATGTATTTTGTTACTGTTTCTGAAATGATTGGAACCAACGGGGAAATCATTGCGAGGGAAGTAGCAAAAAGGATAGATTATCCCTTCTATGCTAAAGAGGAACTGTTTAAAACTGCGGACAAGATGGGCTATCTTGCCGACGTCACTCATTTGGAAATGAAGAGCCCTCACCTGCTCGAAAAATATTTCAGTGATAAACCCAAAATATATCTTGACCGCTTTCAGTCTGTTATTTATGAATTGGCCAGGAAAGGCAACGCCTTATTTTTTGGAAAGGGCAGCCAGCTTCTTCTTCACTCCTATGGTTGTGCCCTCCACGTCCTTATCACCGGGTCCATGGAAAAACGGATACAGAGATTAACGGAAGCTAATAAAATAACGCGCGAAGTTGCGGAAGAGATTATACGCACATCCGATCATGATAAGGCAGGATTCTTAAAATATGCCTTCAATCGGGAATGGCTTGACCCGCACCTCTACGATATTATTCTCAATACCGATAAATTAAGCGTCGAATCCGCCGTGAAGATGATCGTTGATGCCGCGCAATCTGAAGAAATAAAGTCCTGTTCAAAAGACAGTATTGAACTGCTCGGGAGGATGTCACTGCATCGCAAGATTGAATCCGCTTTGCTCGAGGCGGGTGTCATGAGTTTGCGCATTTTCTTTGTGGTCGAGGGACTTGACAGTGTGCGCTTCTATGGTATTGCAAATTCCGTAGAAGAAAAGGATGCAATCACCCATGTGGTCAGTGGAATAAAAGAAGTTAAGAGTATTAAAAACGATGTCACGATATTCCGGTATTAATGCCCTGCGCATACCGTAAAGATTTTAACAGCGGCCGAGAATCTCCTTACAATATTCTCGGCCGCTGTTTTTTGATTGTCACAAAAAAATGTATTCCTCGAGGCACATCAGGAACTCATGATGTGCGTTTCTCCTGATGTTAACGGTACGACTGCCCCTCTGCGGGCGACCAAGCATCTTCCTTACAGAAATTTGTAATCAGACCATCTTGCATAAGAAGGATATGCCGCCGGGCAAGTCTTTCCAATGCCTGACGAATCTCCTGCGGTTCCTTCCCCGTATATTTCGCCATCTGCCCAATATGATCTATGCCTTTTCGGAACGGCCATTCCCTGAAGAAATACATGATAATCATGAGGTCAAGCCTCGCTTGGTCCAATTTCTCCAACGCTTCATTGCCGCGAATAATCCGGTAAGAAAATTCTCGGAGCATGAAAAGGGATATCTCGCCGCTTTCCCTTAAAAGATTACGGAACGTATCGGCATCAATCACGGCGACATGACTGTCTTCGGTAACCAACGCACTCGCCGAGCGGGGAGATTCAATCAATGCCGCCATTTCGCCAAGATACTCCCCCGGCCCCATTTCTGCCAGTACCTTAGTTATCTCGCCTGTGCGTTTTTCCACGAGGACACGTCCTTTTAATAGGTAGTACATCTCTCGGTTCGTGTCGCCCTCCCTGAAAATATGAGTGCCGGCATTAAATTTCCGACCGAATTTGCGAAAAAGCCTCTCGCTCATTTGAGAATGCCCCGATCCCTTCTCGAGGAAGGCCCCTTTCAGGAGCAGTAAATCCCTCCGCTGATAGGAGGCCACAAGTTCGGCACAGAAGAGAAAGATCAGTGCAACATAGAAAACCCAGATGATAAGCAAGACCACGGTTTCGAGTGAACCGAATATTACATTGTAGCGGGTATAATTTGATACGTACCAGGCAAAAACATGCTTCGCCATTTCAACCATTACCGCAAAAATAGCCCCCCCGGTAAAGGCAGCGGTGGTGCTTATCGCAACGTTCGGGATTGTTTTATATAAAACGGAAACGAATGCCGCTGTAAGCAGATAGGGGATAAGATAACCAAAGAAAGAGCCGTGGATTAAGGTGCTGAGGAAACTGACATTACCCGCTATAAGGTGTTGCCTGGCCAGAAAACTTGCCCCGTAGGTGATCCCCACGCTGGCAATCCCGACGGCCCATCCCATGGGTATCATGGACAAGGCAAGAAGTTTAGCGACGAAATAGTTCCTGCGCGTTCTTGCACGAAAGATACTGTTCAGGGCTTTTTCAATGGCGCTGAAGATCATAGCCGAAAGCCAGACCAGACTTATTGTTCCCGCCCACCCCAGCACGATTTCTTTTTGCTCAATATGGCCAAGCTGGTTGAAAAACGCGGCGGAAAAGTACGGATGGATGCCCTGAAGCACCTGGAGGAGATTGTTTTGAATGCCGGGGTGTGAACTAAAAACCCGCCCCAGCACGATAACCGTCAAAACGAAAAGAGGAATAAGAGATAATATGGCATAGAACGCAATGGCTGCTGCTTGATTGGTGTTGCTGTTCTCACGGTAATTCTTTACCGCGTCCCGGAGAATATCATCCGCAGTAGCCATGCGAAGCTGCAGGGTTCCTGCGTTCGTCTGGGAAAGATTATTCATAAGTATGAGTTGTAAAGAAGAGGAGAACCGCTATAAAGCTTAAAGTGCATGCGCCGCAACTTCGCTTATCTTGCGGCGTACCTCATTCCCTTCGAACAACTTCTCCACTGCATCAGAAAGGGCTTCGTTAATCTGCTCTGCCAGCATTTCCTCGGAAAAACGGTAGTGCTCCAGAGATGAACGGCTCTCCGCAGACACCGTATAGAATACTTTTCCCGTTTTTGTTTCAGAAAGCAGGACAGTTAATTTCACCCGGGTTGTGTATTTTTTAACGGTAAACGAGTCGTGGCAAAGGACTTCCAGTTCGTTTATTTCGCCGCCTACCATGATGTTGGCCGGCTTTTTCGTCGCCGCATCCGGTTTGCCGTTCGCAACGTGAACCGCAGGAACTACCCCATAGCCTGACCGGGAAAGATAATCCTTCACCATGACCGTCACCGCATCGGCAGGCCGCGCATATTTGGGCACAACAGGCGTCCGGTGGCCGTCACTTTTCACGACGGCACCAATGATAAGGGTATCGTCCCCCCGTCTCGCATCGATGAAGCTTGACACGATGAGCACTTTTCTTTCACCCGTTCCTGATTCCTGGGAGGCGGAAGGTTTTGACGGTTTGTATTGAATATCCACGCTGAAGAGCGTGACCGATGCGCAGGAACCAATAAAACCGGCAATCAACACGCATATAAAAAAACGACATGCTAAATAGATTTTACTATCCATGCTATGCCTCCTCATCGGCCGCCTGTCTCCTGTTGTACCGATAGCAACTGCCCTTGAATCGCTTGGCATATTTTTTCATCTCCGCTGCCGCTTCCGTGATTTCCCCATAGTGCGAAAATCTGCCCGAAAGGGTGTCCGTGATGCCTATGGAAATATTCATGATGGGAAAGGCATTGGCATTGCCCTGCCTGTCAAACGACTGAATGGCACCCGCTTCCCTGTCCTCGGCATCATAAATCGCGGGCACTATCTGGTCAAAGGCATCTATTATTTCCTGCGATGCGTCTCCGACAAGCTCAGGCGACATAATAAATATAAAATCATCCCCTCCTACATGCCCCACGAAACTGTTCTCACGCTGCCTGTTTTTAACGATGTTCAGGATGAGACGCCCCGTTATCCGTATGACCTCATCACCTCGACCAAATCCGTATCTGTCGTTAAACGGCTTAAAGTGATCAAGGTCCGCATACGCAAAAGCAAAGTCGTCTTTCTTGTCCAGTCTTTCCTGTATCTGACGGTTAATAGAAATATTGCCCGGCAGCCTGGTGAGGGGATTGATTTCCACAACCCGTTCCGATCTCAGGATTCCCAGCGTTACCCTTCCCTGAAGCTCATTTTCAAGACCGGATTTTCGCAGGTAATCATCTATGAACAAGAAATCGAAATTATCGGCAATCATCTGATCCGCAAGAATACCGAGTATCGGCAACTGTCTGAACATTGGATCTTCCTTCAGGTTGTTTATCCCGTCAGTAACAGCGGTGTCATCCAGAACCACATCAACAACAACGAGAGACGGTATGGAATTATAGATATAATCCAGCGCGGACAGAATGCTGCTAAAGGTGACGATAGTATAGAGATTTCCCAACAGGCGGGTGGCGATATTCGATAAAACAACGTCACGGGATACAATAACGACCGTCTTCTTCATGCCTGAGATATGTCCTCTGTTTCTTCCAGTGAATTCTCCATCTCCTTCAGTATTTCCTTTATGTCCGCCTCCGTCAACTTAAGCATCTCAAACGCGGCGGCGTTTATCACGGGCAGGGAATTATCACCGGCAAACCCCACTCCCCTCGCCCGTATGATAATATCGGACAGATGCACAATCGCCGTTTCCGTCTGGGCGATGCGGGAAAGCTGCGGCCTATGATGGTTCCCCATGACTTCTATGAGATTGCGGGGGAAACACCATTTTTCCGCAAGCCATGCCCCTACATTGGCATGACCCTCGGCAAAATGATCTTTTTCCGCTTCGGAAATTATTACACCTTGAGTTTGGGCATCCTCCATGGCAGACTCATATTCCTTGGAAAACTCAAGTAACAGGATAACCTTCCCGATATCATGGAGAAGTCCGGCAACGGATACTTCATCGGGCTCTTTCAACCCCTTCTTCACCGCAATTAACCGCGCTACAACAGCGCATCCTACGGAATGATCCCAGAGACCGAGCATTGACTTCTGCATGATCTCGAATACGGAAACTCCGAGGAGCAGGCCTTTCACGACATTAAGACCCAGGAGCATAATCGCGTGAGACACAGAGGATATCCTGCCGGGAAAACCGTAAATTGCCGAATTGACCATCTTCAGCACTTTTGTAGCCAGGGCGGGATCGTTGGCCACGAAACGACTGATCTCGTCGAGGGTTATCTTTGGCTTTTCGATAAGGACGGACAGGCGCTTGAGCGTAGAGGGGATCGTAGGCAGGGCATTGATATTTTCCACTTTGCCGCGCATAATTTTTAAATCAACACTACTCATAGAGACCCTCGATATGCTCTTTCACTGCTTTTTTCAGCATATTCATATACGGTTTATCTTCCACGTTTTTGAATCGTGCATCCAGTCGGTTCAACATTTCTTCCTTCGGCACGACCTGCGTCGCGACACCTTCCACAACGACTGCGGTAATGTTCATGTCGCGGATCCTCTCTATCCTTTTCTCGTTCAGCTCCGTGCCTTCACCGAGAAGCGCAATCCCACTCGCGGCCATTACGGGCTTTGCCAGCTTCATACCGGGCTCAAGCTTGTCAACCGACACCTTTCTCATAATCCCACCCTTTCTCCCGTGAAATGGATACTTTCACGATATTGCTGTAGATGATACAACAGCTTCCAAGACCGTTCAAGCTAAAAAAGCAGAATATTATGTTTATCAGGCGTCATTTACCTTTGTTACCGGAGGCGCTCATCCTGCCACGTACGCCAGCATTAAGGGGTTGCAAAACGGACATGGCTGCGATAAGGAAAGAAGCATGAAAAACATCCGGCGTATGATTTTCCTCATTCTCATCCTTGCGGTCGTCTCCAATGGTTGCGAGCAAAAAGAGCCCCTGGATACAGGCAGGAAATCGCCAGATGCCGAACCCGCTTATGGAGATATTCTGGTGGACGGCTCCCTCGGAGACGCCAGTAATTTGATCCCCCTTCTGGCCACCGACAGCACCTCACACGATATCGCCGCGTTGATCTACAACGGCCTCGTCAAGTACGATAAAAACCTGAACATCGTGGGAGACCTGGCCGACTCCTGGGAAATCTCACCGGATGGGCTCGTCATCACCTTTCACCTAAAAAAAACAGTCCGGTGGCACGACGGACGTCCTTTTACCGCCGATGATGTCCTCTACACCTACAAGACAACCATTGACCCAAAAACCCCGACCGCCTACGCAGGCGATTTTCTCCGGATAAAAAACGCGGAGGCGCTTAATTCCCATACTGTTCGGGTCACCTATGACAAGCCGTTCGCACCAGCGCTTTCAAGCTGGGGCGTGGCGATCCTGCCCCGGCATCTTTTGGCCGGAAAGGACATCAACGGGAGCTCCCTCTCACGGCATCCCGTAGGCACCGGGCCTTACAAGTTCAAGGAATGGGCTCCCGGCCAAAAAATTGTGCTTCAATCCAACCAGGACTATTTTGAAGGCAGACCATACATTGACGGCTACATCCTGCGAATCATCCCGGACATGGCCACCATGTTTCTTGAACTCAGGGCCGGCAGTTTGGACCGCATGGGCCTGACGCCGCTTCAGTACACCCGGCAGACGGAAAACAATCTGTTCCGCGAACAGTTTCGCAAATACCGCTACCTCTCTTTTTCCTATACCTACCTTGGCTACAACCTGAAAAACTCCCTGTTCGCCGACAAGCGGGTTCGACAGGCGATTTCCTATGCCATAAACAAGGAGGAAATAATCCAGGGCATCCTGCTGGGCCTGGGAAAGCCCGCCACGGGACCTTTTAAGCCGGGCACCTGGCCATATAACCCGAACGTAAAAACGTTCTCCTACGACCCCCGTAGAGCAAAAGAACTGCTGGCCGAGGCCGGCTGGAAAGACACGAAAGGCGGCATCCTTGAGAAGGATGGCAAGCCGTTTGTTTTTGAGATTATCACCAATCAGGGCAACGAGGTGCGGGCAAAATGCGCTGAGATTATCCAGAAGCGGCTGGCAGAGATCGGCATCACGGTAAAGATCAGGGTTCTCGAATGGGCGGCCTTCGTCAACGATTTCATCAACAAACGAAATTTCGATGCCACCATTCTCGGCTGGACTATCCCCCTGGATCCGGACCTCTACGATGTATGGCACTCCAGCAAGACGGCTCCTGAAGAACTGAATTTCATTTCCTATAAAAACAGCGAGGTGGATTTGCTGCTTGAAAAGGGACGGAGCACCTTTGACCAGAAGGAACGGAAGGAATGTTACGACCGGATACAGGAGATACTCGCCGAGGAACAGCCATACACGTTCCTGTATGTTCCGGATGCGCTGCCTATCATCAACTCCCGCTTCCGGGGCATCAGCCCGGCGCCGCTGGGCATTGGCTACAACTTTATCAGGTGGTACGTACCCAAAGAAGAGCAGAAACTGGTCATGACACGGTAACTGCGGTTCGGCACGTCGTTTCCTGAACCGAATTATTCCCTGACTTTCAGCGTCCCCCGTAGGTAATCCCTGAATTCCCGGTAGTCCCCCGACATCGGCAGGGGCTCTCCCGTTTTCCGGGAAACGTCCTTCATGCTTTGCGGCAATTCCGGCGTGACGCCGGTCTCCGCTTTAACATCATCGGGAAACTTCGCCGGATGCGCAGTCTCGAGCGAAACACAGAGAGGAAAATCACCGCATTTATCTATATAAACTTCGAGGCCTCTCCAGCCCACAGCGCCGTGGGGTTCCAGCATAATACCATACGTTCGGTAAACTCTGCCGATGGTCTCTCTGGTCTCCTGATCGCCCACACTGACGGAGAATATATGCCTTTTCATTTCCTCACGGTCCGGGTACTTATGGACAATGCCCCCCCGGTCCACGATGCCGCCATACAGATCAAACAGGCGCGCCAGATTGCTGGGATGACCAACATTCATGGCATTGGAGATACACGCACGGGACGGCGATATCTTTTTGTAGATGCCCGTAGCAAGGTATCGGGGAAATTCGTCGTTTTCATTTGTCGGCATGATGATCCTCTCCACCGGCAAGCCCATCCTTCGCGCAAATTCGCAACCGAGCGCATCGCCGAAATTACCCGAAGGAACTGAGAAAACTATTTTCTCGTCATCCCTTGCCAACCGGGCATGGGCGTAAACGTAGTAGATAATCTGGGGAAGGATCCTGCCGAAATTGATGGAATTTGCCGACGTCAGATTCAGATAGGAAAGAGCGGCATCAGAAAAGGCTTGTTTGACAAGGTTCTGACAGTCATCGAACTTCCCGTCAATGGAAACAGTCCGCACGTTGCCCCCGATGGTATCCAGCTGCTTCTTCTGCATCCCGCTTACCTCAGCGCGGGGATAGAGAATATAAACATCAATCCCCGCAACTCCCTTAAACGCCTCTCCCACGGCGCTGCCGGTATCCCCCGATGTGGCAACAAGCACGTTGAGTCTTTTTCCCCGATCACGGAAGTGGCTCATGAGCCTGGCCATCATGCGAGCGGCAAAATCCTTGAAGGAAGCGGTCGGTCCCTGATCCAGCCGCATGACGTACTTATTGTCCACGACCCGTTCCAGGGGGACATCAAAATTATATGAATCAGCGACAATTTTTTTCAGTATTTCAGGCTCCACCTCCCCTTCCAGGAAGGCGCTCGCCACACACATTGCCGCGGAGACATAGGAAGCACCCCGCAGCTTTCTTATGACATCTGCGGATAACCGAGGGATGCGTTCCGGCATGAAGAGACCTTCATCCGGAGCTTGCCCCATCACCAGCGCATCCTTGAAAGAAACACAATCGGTGTAGGGAACAATACTCCGCACTCCATCAAGGTTCCTGTTAGTACTGTAATACCGTATCTGGACACTCATTATCGTATCGAACCCACATTTTCCGGACGGAAGCATCAATTACTTGCTTGAGATTATCACAATCTCCGACTATAATCAAAAAGAATGGATGTAGAGCAAACATGGACTGCACCCCCCGGACTGGACAAAATATGTTAGAGTAGTCGGCAGGATCATCCCCCCGGGGAAGAAAGGATCTTGCCATGAAGCAACAGCGAAGGTTCAGCCGAGAGTTCAAACGTCAAGTTGTTGAAGAACTGCT
>JACQWR010000020.1 GCA_016209105.1 Deltaproteobacteria bacterium
AGCAGTTCTTCAACAACTTGACGTTTGAACTCTCGGCTGAACCTTCGCTGTTGCTTCATGGCAAGATCCTTTCTTCCCCGGGGGGATGATCCTGCCGACTACTCTAACATATTTTGTCCAGTCCGGGGGGTGCAGTCCATACCTCTCATCATTACCGCACCGCGCTAGTGGCAGTAGTTGGCTGGTTTATTGTCCATGAATTGTCGATATCCCGAGATATAAAGAATAAGAGAATCGAGTTAACAATCAAATACCTAATCGAGGCATACAGAAGACTTGAGCATATATCGCATAGGGATAATCCCGATCTGAAAGACTTTGAATCGGCGATAGCTGACATTCAATTGTTTGGGACGAAAGAACAGGCTGAATTGGCACGAGAAGTAGCACTTGAATTTGCCAAGAATAGAACAGCGTCTTTAGACCCGCTCCTTGGTGACCTTCGCGAAGATTTAAGGACATTGCTTCATCTGGAACATCTTCAGGGTCCGCCAATTATCATTCGATGGAAAGAAAGATGAAAAGGAGCTTGCGGCAAAGCTTCATGGAATTCAATGGAAATCACCAACTTCCCATGGCCCTTCGCGCTCAGGCAACCAAATGAGTTATCAACGTGACATTTGTCGATTTGGTGTGGTAAAATACGCTTTATCGATAAGTATGTGAAGGGAGGTGAAAAAGCATGACAGAGCTACTGGAAAAAGCATTCAAGGAAGCATCTAAGCTTCCAGAGGTTGACCAGAATGCCCTGGCAAAATGGGTGATGGAGGAACTTGAAATAGAAGGAAAATGGGAGAAGGCTTTTGCAGGTTCAGAAGATGTCCTTGATCAGCTTGCCGACGAGGCCCTTGCCGCACATCAGCAGGGAAGAACGAGACCTTTGAACATCGAGGAGCTATGATCTCCCAAACAACTGATCGTTTCTGGAAATGCTATAGGGGCTTGCCCGAGCAGATCAGAAAAGAGGAAAAAGAGGCATACAAGAGATTCAAGAAGAATCCTTATCATCCCAGTCTCCATTTCAGGCGGATACATTCTACGCGACCGATCTTCTCTCTGCGTATCACCAAGGATTACCGCGCCGTCGGGATACAACAAGACAACCAGATCATATGGTTCTGGATCGGATCTCATGGCGATTATGATAATCTCTTGAAGCAGTTAAGAACCTCATAACGAATCAGTCCAGCCGACCTCGTAAACTCGTCGGCTGATTTCGCCGTTAAACCAACCAAAATACTATCAAATTGCACTGGTTTCGAATGGGATCAAGGCAATATTACCAAGAATTGGGATAAGCATTCCGGATCTGCCGGAGAATGTGAGCAAATTTTTTTTAATAAACCATTGATCGTGAAAAGGGACCGTGAACATTCCCAATTTGAAAATCGCTATTACGTACTCGGTCGGACAAATATAGATCGTTTGCTTTTTGCTGTATTTACCGTTCGAAACGAAAAAATCAGGATTATTTCCGCACGGGACATGACCGATTCGGAAATAGAAAGGTATAAAAAATGAAAAAGAAAATACCCAAATTTAAAAGTGAAGCTGAAGAGCGTCTTTTTTGGCAAAAACACGATTCTTCAGAATATCTGGATTGGTCTGATGCCGAAGATACGGTTTTGCCAAAGTTGAAACCTTCAACCAGATCAATATCCCTGCGTCTGCCTGAATCAATGATTGAAGAGCTGAAAGTGCTTGCAAACAAACGCGATATTCCGTACCAGTCACTATTATAAATATTTATTTCTGAAAAAATTAACGCTGAATTACGTCATTAATTTTAACGTAATAACCATCTTTAAACATAGTCATTCTTCGCGTTCCTGAGTGCGGAAAAAATTCCCATCTTTCCCGGTTGATGGAGAATTGTGAGAAAAAAAACCGCACCACAAATTTCTAAATTGTCTTCAGAATAATCTCTCAAAAAAAGTAATCGCCTTATAATTCCGGCAGTTATCGCTGAAACCCTCGGCGTGTTCCGTACTGGCATGCCTGTTGCTGATAGTCCGGCGTCGGAGAATGGAAAGGAGATCGTATTTTGAATAAAAAAACATGCGCACATTGCGGACAGGAAATCCGGGATGAGAGGGATACCTATTGCCCCGAATGTGAGGCGCTTCACAAATCGAGCAAAAAGAAGCGCCTGTGGTATTCGGTCGCGGGAGCAGGGCTTTTCTTTATTGTAGGATGGGCGCTCTGGTGCGCGAACACCGGTTCCTGGGATCTTTCCTGGGATGCGCTTACGGGGAAACCGGCAGCCATAATCAACGGGGAGCCGGTTGCCGCGAGCGCTCTCAGAGAGCGATTCAAGATCAACCGGACCATGTTGGAGAGGCAATATGGAAAGGAGATCTTTGCCGGTGAGCGGAGCAAGACGCTTCTGGTGCAACTGGAGAGAGACATCCTGGAGCGGATGCTGGAAGATCGGCTGGTGGCGCAGGAGGCGAGCCGCATGGGGATTCAGGTAAGCGACGAACAGGTGCGGCAGGAGCTGGAGCGCATCGGCAGGGAAATCTACGGCGACCGGAAAAATTTTCAGGAGAGCCTTGCTGAAGACAGCGTATCGCAGGAATATCTGATGAGCCATATCCGTTACCTGCTTCTCTGCCGGGAAATCAAGAGATTGAAATTTCCTTCCCGATCTGATCCCGATACGGATTTCAGCGCCTGGCTGAGCCAGGCCAGAGGGCGGGCGCGTGTTGCCATCTACCCTCAGGAACGTTTGCTTCAGAACGTTTCTCAAGGCGGGGGGACATGCTGCGGTTCCGGTGTTGGTGGAAGCGGAGGCGGGTGTGGGGACAGCCGGCGTTCCGCCGCCCCCCTAGATCCGGAGTTAAAGAGCAAGGCCTCCGCCGCGGCGCTGGCGGCGTACCTCAAGGAGAACCCCGCAGGCAAAGGGATTGGGGCGCGGGTTACGGATTACGGGTGCCACATCCAGGTGGATATCGAGCAAAGCGGCAAGATCGTCAAATCGTATACGTATCAGGATGGGAAGGTATTCGAGATATAGGAAGGGAGATAAATCAATGAAAGAGAAGAACGCGAACAGGCTGGAAGCAAGTCAGGGGAAACGGCAGAAGTTGCTGGAGGAGAAGAAGAAATTTCCCCTCGTAAAGGTTGTCGTTATTTTCGTGGTGGCGGCCATACCGCTGGCATGGTTTGTATTTAGGGACAGTCCCGATGCCAGTTCGGGAAGCGTTGCCGGCACAAAGGTCATGGAAAAGGTCAGTTACCGCAACCAGAACGTGGCCATGACCAGAATAGACGCCGCGGTTGCCGGCGGTTCCGTGAGCATCCCCGCCGATCTCATACAGGAGAAAAAACTGGTTTACTTTGAATACGCAAGCGGCCGGAAACGGGTGCCGCTTATGGCCTACGTCACGCCGTCGGGAAAACTCGTCACCGCCGTGAGCATGTGCGAGCCGTGCAAATCCACGAAGTTCCATATCGAGAACGAACAGATGGTATGCAACGCCTGTTTCACCCGTTGGACCCTCGAGGGCTTGCGGGGCATAAGCGGCGGTTGCCTTGAATACCCGCCCGACGTGGTTGCCCATACCATCGAGGGCGGGAACGTGAAGATCAACGAGAGAATCGTTCTGGATTGGAAGCCGAGGGTATAAAGAATATGCGTTTGCACAATATTTCGCTCAACAATCTGCGGCGTCGCGGGGGAAAGACGGCGTTTCTCATCATCGGACTCTTGATCGGGATCAGCACGGTGGTGACGCTGATTGCCCTCACCCGTGCCATGGAGGCGGACATCGGGAAAAAGTTGGATGAATTGGGGGCGAATATCCTGATTGTCCCCAGATCGCGCGACCTTGCCCTGAACTATGGGGGGATGCAGCTTTCCGGAGTGGCGCTGGATATGCGCCCCCTGCATCAGGGTGACTTGGCCAGGATCGCCACGATTAAAAACAGTGAAAACCTGAGTATCGTGGCCCCGAAACTTATTGCCGTCGCGCGCATCAACAAGAAGGAGGACGCGCTGCTGGCTGGCGTCCTCTTCTCCGAAGAACTGCGTCTCAAGAAATGGTGGAAGATCGCGCCTGCTGTTCCAGAAATGAAAACCATGACCCATGGGGAGGGAGACGGGGCTATGAGTCATTCCTCGTCCGAAGGCAACGACGGAGGCGGCAAGCGGGCCTACCTTATCAGGGATGCCCTGACGGAAACAGACCTTCTTGCGGGGGCGGCCGTCGCCCAGCATCTGCGGCTACGTGAAGGCCAGGAGTTGGATATCCGGGGGCAGAAGTTCCGGGTGCGGGGCATCCTGGAGGAAACGGGATCGCAGGACGACACCCTGATCTTCGCTGATTTGAACCGGGTGCAGAAGGTGATGGGAAAACCCGGCGAGCTTTCCCTGATCGAAGTGGCGGCATTCTGCAATACCTGTCCCATCGAGGACATGGTGAAACAGATTTCCGCGGTGCTGCCGGGCGCAAAAGTGACAGCCGTGAAACAGGCGGTGGAATCGCGCCTGGAGACGGTGCGTCATTTCAAGCGCTTTTCTCTCGGCATCTCGGCGGTTGTTCTGCTTATCGGTTCCCTGATCGTGTTTACCACCATGATGGCGTCCGTCAACGAGCGGACGCGGGAGATCGGGATTTTCCGCGCCATCGGTTTCCGGAAGGTACACGTCGTGAGGATCATCCTTCTGGAGGCGCTGGTCGTGGGCTTCCTGGCGGGTGTTTTTGGCTATCTTGCGGGAGTAGGCATGTCGCGGCTCACCCTGCCCGTTTTCCTTCCGGGGCAGGGAATCGCTGTTCGCTGGGACGCGGGCATGGCCCTGGGCGCCATAGCAATATCAATTACCCTTGGCCTTCTGGCCAGCATCTATCCCGCCCTGAGGGCCGCGCGGCTTGACCCGGCGGAATCCCTGCGGGCGATATGAAAGAGAAATGACATGAGCCTGATCAAACTGAACGCGGTAAGCAAATATTACGAAAGCGCGGGAGAGAACGTCCCCGCACTTAAGGACGTAGATCTGAAGGTGGAAGCGGGAGGATTTGTCGCGATTATGGGTCCCTCCGGTTCAGGGAAAAGCACGCTCCTCAATATCCTCGGGGGCTTGAGCCACCCCAGCGCCGGGGAATTCATTGTGGACGGTATCAGCATCTACGGTCTCAAAAGCGAAAAGCTGGCCGATTTTCGCAGGGAGTATATCGGCTTCGTTTTCCAGGCCTTCCAATTGATCCCCTACCTCACGGTCATGGAGAACGTGATGCTGCCGCTCACCATAATCCGCGGTCTGAACGGCCGGCAGAAGGAGCTGGCCGCACAGGTTCTGGACAAGGTGGGGCTCGCCTCGAAGGCCCGGCGGCTTCCGAACCAGCTCTCCGGCGGGGAGCAGGAGCGGGTGGCGATTGCCCGTGCGCTGGTGAACAATCCCCCCATTATTTTGGCGGATGAGCCCACGGGAAATCTGGACTCGAACACCGGCAATGAGATCATGGCCCTGCTGGAAAAACTGAATGCCGATGGACAGACGATCATCATGGTGACGCACAATCCGGAGAATGCGGCTTTTGCCCGGGGAACAATTTATCTCAAAGACGGCAGGATTCAGGGATGACCGAGGGCGCACCTGTAGAGGGGCGCGATGCAAAGAGCCGTTCCTTACCGGGAAGCCCCGCCTGTCGGCGGGGCTTTACAAATGAATTTCCGATGCACATATTCTGAGGATAAAACCGGATTGAAGATGCATGGGGAGGAGGGAAAAGATGAGATTTGAGACGAAGGCGATACACGCAGGGCAGAATCCTGATCCTCTCACGGGGGCCGTGACGGTTCCTGTTTATCAGACGTCCACCTATCACCAGGAGGCCATCGGGAGACACAAAGGGTACGAATACACCCGCACGGGGAATCCCACGCGAAAAGCGCTGGAAGACGCCCTTGCGTCTCTTGAAGGCGGAAAATATGGGCTTGCCTTTGCCTCCGGTGTCGCGGCCACCGCCGCGGTGTTCAATCTCCTGGGAAAAGACGGCCACGTGATCTGCGGCGGCGACGTCTACGGCGGCACGTACCGGCTTTTGGAGAAGGTGTTCAAGCCCTGGGGGGTGACGGTGACCTATGCGGATGTTGAGGATGTGCGCACCTTCCGAAAGGCAATCCGGAAAAACACACGCTTGATCTGGATCGAAACGCCGACGAACCCGCTCCTCAAAATTGCCGATATCCGGGGCCTTGCGGAGATTGCCCGCGAAAAACACATCCTGTTTGCCGTGGACAATACCTTTGCCAGTCCTTATTTTCAGCGGCCTCTCACGTTGGGGGCCGACATCGTCCTCCACAGCACGACCAAGTATCTGGCCGGCCACAGCGATCTGGTGGGCGGGGCGCTGGTAACGTCCGACGCGAAACTCTATGAAGACCTGAAATTCTATCAGAATGCCGCCGGCGCCGTTCCCGCGCCCTGGGACTGCTGGCTCGTCTTGCGGGGGATTAAAACGCTGGCAGTAAGGATGCGGGAGCACGAAAAGAATGCCCTCTGCCTTGCTGAGTTTCTGGCGGAGCATCCCGCGGTCGAACGGATCTATTACCCGGGGCTGAAGACGCATCCGGGGCGCGAACTGGCACGGGGGCAGATGGAGGGGTTCGGCGGCATGATAAGCGTGGAGATCAAGGGGGGCTTTGCGGCTGTGGAAAGGTTCATCTCCCGGCTGAAATTGTTCCTGCTGGCGGAGAGCCTGGGAGGCGTGGAATCGCTGATCTGCCACCCCGCGCGGATGAGCCACAGTTCCCTGCCGCGGGAGGAGCGGCTCAAACGCGGCATTAAGGACAACCTGGTCAGGATTTCCGTGGGGATCGAGAATGTGCTGGATCTGAAAGAGGATCTGAAGAACGCGTTAAAAAAAGGAGGCAGGTGATGAAGAAGCAAATGAAAAGAGTCGCGTTGATGGTTTTGTTGATGGTTCTGGTTGCGGGTCTTGTCCAGGCGAAGGACTACGAGGTGCAGAAAAAGGCGGGGGAGTACGGCGTCACCGTAAAGATGGACAAGAATCCCCCCGTGGTGGGCGACAACAATGTGGCGATTACCGTCAAAGATGCCGCCAACGCGGACGTGAAGGATGCCAGGGTCGTGGTCGAGTATTCCATGCCCGCCATGCCCGGCATGCCGGCCATGAATTACAAGGCGGACGCCAAGCTCAGCGGCAGCGAGTACCGGGCGAAGATCAACTTCTCCATGACCGGCGCCTGGAACGTGGTGATTAAGATAACCCGTGGGGGGAAGACGGCATCAGCAAAAATGAACGTGGATGTGAGGTAGAAACATGAAACGGGAAGCGAACAGGATATCATCCGACTTTTTTGCTTTTTTTCTTGTTATCCTGCTTTTGCTGATGACGGCGGCAAGCAGCGCCGCGGAAGGGACGCTGAATCTTGAGGAGCTGATCCGAGAGGCCCTGAAAAACAGCCCAGAAATCGGCGTATCAGGAGCAAAGGCCTCTGCCTCGACTTACCGGATACCCCAGGCGACAAGCCTTTCCGACCCCATGCTGATGTTCGGCTACCAGAACGAAGGGACGTCCAATCTCTATTCTTTTAATAATGAGATGGCGGAAGGCTCCCAGTGGATGTTTTCCGCCTCCCAGCTGTTTCCCTTTCCCGGCAAGCGATCGTTGAAAGGCGAGATGGCCGCGAAGGACACGGAAAGCCTGAACGCTGTCCACGAGGCGGTAAAACTGAACACTGTCGGCAGGGTTAAGGAACTCTACTACGACCTGTTTCTCACCTACAACGATATTGATCTGATCAGGGACAAAATGACGCTCTTTGCACGGGTGGAGGATGCGGCGCTGGCGCGCTATTCATCCGGAATGGCCCCCCAGCAGGAAGTGCTGATGGCGCAAACGGAAAAGTATATGCTCCTCGAGAAGGAGGAAATGCTGAGGCAGCGGCTGCAATCACTCGAAGCCATGCTGAATGCCGCCGTGGGAAGGGAGATCGGTTCTCCCCTGGGCCGGCCCGGGGAGCCCGCGGCAGCGCCGTTCGGCCACAGCCTCGAAGAATTGCTGAAAATAACGCAGGACAATTCCCCGGTAATAAAATCCAAGGAGAAGATGCTGGCGGGTGCAGAGGCAAAGGTGCAGATGGCGAAGAAGGAATACTATCCCGATTTCACCGTGAATGCCAGCTATTATGCGAGAAATCCCTATTACCAGGATATGTGGAGCCTGACCACGACCCTGAACATTCCCATCTTTTACAAGACGAAGCAGAAACAGGCTGTTTTAGAGGCCACGGCGGCGCTCGCTGAGGCGAAGAACGAGAAAGAGTCCGCAAAATTGATGGCGACGTCCGCGGTCAGGGATAATTATGCCATGCTGAAAGCGGCAGAGAGGCTGAAGGTGTTGTACCGGGACGGTCTCATTCCCAAGGCCTACCAGGATTTCGAACAGGCCATTGCCGGTTATATCAGCTCCAAGGTGGAGGCGATCACGGTTGTCACCAGACTGAAAGCCTTGATTGACTACGAGCTTCTCTACTGGGGACAATTCGTGGCGCGGGAGAAGGCCGTAGCGCGGCTCGAATCAATCGCGGGGATCACGGATTCAGTGACGAAAGCGGTGGAGAAATGAAGAAAAAGAAATTGATTATCATAGCGGGCGGCCTGATTGTTCTGGGCGTGGTTGTATTCTTTTTCCGCGGGAAGATATTCAGGAGTATATCGCCCCCGGACCAACCGCCGGTGGCGCAGTTGGCAAATCAGCCGGCGGCAGGACACCAGGGACATGGCGGCGCGCAGCCGGCGAGTCCGCAGGCCATGGAGCAAACCGCGGCGGGACAACCCGGCGAAGCGCAGGAAGCGTCCACCGTGGAGATACCGATCGTAGAAATACCGATAGACAAGCAGCAGATGATCGGCGTCAAGACCACGGCGGCAAAAACCAAAGCCATGCATAAGGTCATCAGGACCGTAGGACGCATCGAGTATGACGAGAGAAGGATGGCCACCGTCAATACCAAGAGCGAGGGCTGGATCGAAAAACTCCATGTTGATTATACGGGCCGCTTCGTCAGAAAGGGAGAGCCGTTGGCGGAACTCTACAGTCCGGAACTGGTGGCGACCCAGCAGGAATTTTTGAATACCCTGAAGTGGGTGGACAGAGGCAAAGACGTGAAGGATGAACGCACCGCCCGGATGCTCTCCGGCGATGCGGAGGCTATTCTGGAGGCGTCGAAAGAGCGCCTCAAATTGCTCGATATTACGGATGATCAGATAAAAAAAATCGCCGCGACGGGGAAGCCGATCCGCACCCTCACCGTTTACAGTCCCGTGAGCGGCTACGTGGTACAGAAGATAGCCCTCCAGGGGATGCGCGTTATGCCGGGAGAGAAACTCTTCGATGTGGCCGATCTGTCCTCGGTCTGGATCATCTCCGATATCTATGAGTATGAGTTGTCCCTGGTCAAGGTGGGGCAAACGGCTACGGTCGGCCTCAGCTATTTCCCGGGCAGGGAATTTTCATCGCGCATCGAGTATGTGTATCCGGCGCTCTCCGGGGAAACGAGAACAGCGAAGGTGCGCTTGAGCGTTCCCAATACGGGTGGCGAACTGAAACCCCAGATGTTCACCAACGTGGAAATCAGGATCGGTCTCGGCAACAGGCTTGTCGTTCCCACGGCGGCCGTCATTGATACAGGGATGAGACAGATCGTTTACGTGGACAAGGGTGACGGGAATTTTGAACCGCGCGAGGTTGCGGTGGGAATTAAGGGCGAAGACGAAGTGGAGATCACGAAGGGACTCCGGGCGGGGGAAAAGGTGGCCTCGGCGGCGAACTTCCTGATCGATTCCGAGGCGCAGTTGAAGGGTGTGGCTCCTCTCGGCGCGCACAACCACAAATGACGACTTCATAAAAAACCCGAAAAGGTATTTTTTTGCCATTCCCGCGTAGACGGGAATCCAGTGATTTTAGGTTGTCGTAGACTCCCGCTTTCGCGGGAGTGACAGGATTTTTGACCGGGGGCGCACCTGCAAGCCCCGCCTTGCAGGCGGGGAGCTTCACTTTGTCAAAGTCGTCAACTTTCAGGACGGATTATGATTCCGAAGATAATAGAATACAGCGCGCGCAACAAATTCATCGTGTTCCTCCTGGTGATTGGTCTCAGCATCTGGGGATACTGGGCGCTCAAGCATACCCCCCTCGACGCCATTCCCGACCTGAGCGACACCCAGGTCATTATCTATACGGAATGGGCGGGACGGAGCCCCGATCTGGTGGAGGACCAGATTACCTATCCTATTTCCTCCACGCTTCTGGCGGCGCCCAAGGTCCAGGCCGTGCGTGGTTTCTCCTTTCTGGGGAGTTCCTTCATCTACGTGATTTTTGACGAAGGCACGGACATTTATTGGGCACGGAGTCGGGTTCTGGAATATCTCCAGGCGGTAAAAGCCAAGATCCCCGCCGACGTCAACCCGGTGCTCGGCCCCGATGCCACGAGCGTCGGCTGGGGATTTTCCTATGCCCTGGTCGATAAGACGGGGAACCATGACCTCTCCGAGCTTCGCACCCTGCAGGACTACAACCTGAAACTGGCCCTTGAGAGTGTGCCCGGCGTCTCCCAGGTGGCCAGCCTGGGCGGATTTGTCAAGCAGTACCAGATTACCATCGATCCCAACCGGCTCCTGGCTTTCAATATTCCCCTCATGGCGGTGATGGAGGCTGTCAAAAAGAGCAACCAGGACGTGGAGGGGAGGGTCCTGGAATTTTCCGGCATCGAGTATATGATCCGGGGCCGGGGCTACATCAAAACCGTCAAAGACCTGGAAAACATTGCCGTCGGCACAAACGGCGCCGGCACCCCCGTATTTCTCAGGGACGTGGCGAATGTGCAATTAGGGCCGGAGATCAGAAGGGGGATTGCGGAACTGGACGGCAAGGGCGAAGTGGCGGCGGGGATTGTGGTAGTCCGATTCGGGCAGAACGTCCTCGACGTCATCGAACGGGTCAAGGAGCGGATCAGGAAAGATATCGCCCCCAGCCTCCCCAAAGGGGTCGAGGTTGTGACCACCTATGACCGGTCCGACCTCATCAAACGGTCCGTAGATACCCTCAAAGAAGAGATCATCAAACTGGCGATTGCCGTGAGCGTCGTCTGCGTCGTCTTCCTTTTCCATCTGCCCAGCGCCTTCGTGGTCATTCTGACCTTGCCCATTGCGATTATTATCTCTTTCATCTGCATGTATTACCTGGGGATCACGTCCAACATCATGAGCCTAAGCGGCATCGCCATCGCTATCGGCGCCATGGTGGATGCTTCAATCATCATGGTGGAAAACGCACACAAAAAACTGGAAGAGTGGGAGGAGCAGGGCCGACCCGGCAACAGGGCAGAGGTCATCATCGAGGCCGCCAAGGAGGTGGGGCCGTCGCTCTTCTTTGCGCTCCTCGTCATCAGCGTTGGTTTCCTGCCCGTCTTTACTTTACAGGGGCAGGCGGGAAGACTCTTCAAACCCCTGGCCTATACGAAGACCTTTGCCATGCTCTTTGCCTCCTTTCTGGCAGTTACGCTGAGTCCCGTGCTCATGACCCTCTTTCTCCGGGGGAAGATCCAGCCGGAGGATAAGAATCCCCTCATCGTCGTCCTCGGCAAACTTTACAAACCCCGGGTCGCCTTTGCCCTGAAATATCCGAAAGCGGTCATTGCCGCGGCGGTAATCATCATGGCATTGACCGTTTATCCGATCATGAAACTGGGTACGGAATTCATGCCGCCCCTCTATGAAGGCACGCTCTTCTACATGCCGGTCACGGTGCCTGCGGCGTCCATCAGCGAGGTTGCCAAACTCCTGCAACTCCAGGATCGTCTGCTCATGAAAATACCGGAAGTGGCACAGGTATTCGGCAAGGGCGGACGGGCGGAAACGGCGACCGACCCCGCGCCGCTCGAAATGTTCGAGACCGTCATAAATCTCAAGCCGGAATCGAAGTGGCGTAAGGGCATGACCGTAGAGAGTCTGAAAAACGAGATGAACGAAGCCCTGAGCATACCGGGCGTGGCCAATTCCTTTACCATGCCCATCAAGGCGCGGATCGACATGCTCTCGACGGGCATCAGGACGCCCGTGGGGATAAAGGTGCTCGGACCCCGTCTTGATGAGCTGGAGCGGATAGGGAAAGACGTCGAACAAGCGGTGCAGGGCGTTCCCGGCACCAGGAGCGCCTATGCGGAACGGGTAACGACGGGTTACTTCATTGACTTCACGATCAAACGCGACGAGATCGCCCGCTACGGCCTCACGGTGGATACCGTGCAAGCCGTTATTCAGGCGGCCGTGGGCGGGATGAACCTGACCACGACGGTTGAGGGAAGGCAGCGCTATCCGGTGAATGTGAGATACGCACGGGAACTGAGGAACGATATTGATAACCTGAAACGGGTGCTGGTGCCGGTGACGATGTCCTCATCGTCCTCCGGTGCGGACGGAATGGGAGGGTCTGCCGCCGGAGCTTCCCGCGCCCTCGTCCAGGTACCCGTCGGCGAACTGGCGGACATTCGGATCATCAAGGGGCCGACGGCCATCAAGAGCGAAGAGGGTCTTCTTTCTTCCTACGTCTATGTGGATTTTTCGGGCCGGGACATGGGCGGCTACGTGGATGAAGCAAAGAAAAGGGTTGCCGCGATAAGAATCCCCGACGGTTACCGTCTGCAGTGGAGCGGTGAATACGAAAACCTGGTAAAGACGCATGCCCGATTAAGGCTGGTTATACCTCTCACGGTGCTGATCATTTTTGTCCTGATCCTCCTGAACACGAAATCCGTGACAAAAACGCTGATCGTTCTTCTTGCCGTTCCCTTCTCCCTCGTGGGTTCTTTCTGGTTCCTGCATCTCCTGAACTATAACATGAGCATTGCCGTATGGGTGGGGATGATTGCCCTGGCGGGATTGGATGCGGAGACCGGGGTCATCATGCTCCTCTATCTGGACCTTGCCTACGATCAGTGGAAAAAAGAAGGAAGGTTGAACAGTACTGAAGACTTGAAGGACGCCATCATGCACGGCGCCGTCAAGAGGGTAAGGCCGAAGCTTATGACCGTGGGCGTCATCCTTGCCGGCCTCATTCCCATCATGTTCAGCCATGGCGCCGGCGCCGACGTGATGAAGCGGATTGCCGCGCCCATGATCGGCGGTGTGATAACCTCGGAACTCCTCGAACTTACCGTATACCCGGCCATATATCTGATCTGGCGGAGGAGAGGACTGAAATCCGATGGCGAGCGTATTCCCCAAGGCTTGCCGCGGGGTTAGCGAGCGAATGGTGAACGGGATTCCTTGAGAATCGGGAATTCTCCGCCATTATCCCATCCTAAAAAACTCTTGACAGGGTGGACAAAGATGGATACACCTACCGCGGTTGGGGGATTTTCCCGGTGAACTAAATTCTATGAGGAGGTGGCAAAGATGCTGAAAAGATTGTTAACGGTGGCAATGGTGGTTCTGTTTACGCTTTCCCTGGGGACGATGGTTCTGGCCGATGAAATAAAGGGGACCATCGCGGCGATTGCCGATAAGGAAATCACGGTAAAGTCAAAGGACGGCAAAGAGGTGACGGTGAATATCAGCAGCAAACGCACGGCGATTAAGGGCGCCGCCCGTGCCGATCTGAAGGCAGGAACGAAGGTTACCATGACCCATGACGGCAAAGAGGCCCAAACGATTGAGGTGAGAGAAGCCAAGTAGCAATCAGAGAGATTATGGTCTTGATAAAGGGGCGCGGTAAAGGGCGCCCCTTTTCCTTTTCTATGCATTCGTGCGGTTCTCCCATTATCAGGTTGACAAGCGCGGAGGTATGAAATAAGAAAAGACGCTGTTTGCGGTAATGCAGGGCGGTTTGGAACAGCTGGGGGGGCGGGGGAATGCAGGAGGCGTCCGGTAAAATTATCATTCTTTTTGTCGTTCCGGTTATCCTTTATATAGCCCTTCTTCCGTTTATCCCGCTGATGGAGCCGGATGAAAGCCGTTATAGCTCCATTCCCAGCGCCATGAACAATTCCGGAGATTATGTTACCCCCCGCCTGAAGGGCGCGGTCTATTTCGAAAAACCGCCGCTCGTTTACTGGGCAACGGCCCTTTCCTTTCTTGTTTTTGGAGAAAACGAATTTTCCTCACGGCTGGCGGCTGGTCTTGCCGCCTGGGGATGCATACTCCTCGTGTACTATATGGGCGCCTTCCTCCATGGCGAGAGGACGGGGCTCTATGCTGCTGCGGTGCTCACGACAACGCTGTACCATTTTGCCCTCGGCAGGATAAACATCCTCGATATGCCGCTTGCCTTTTTCGTCAGCTTCGCCATCTGGGCCGGTTTTCGTCATGTCTCCGGCGGCATCGGGACAAAAAAGTGGGTTTACCTTCTCTATGTATTTAGTGCGCTGGCCTTTCTCACGAAAGGACTGATCGGCATTGTTTTCCCTTTTGCCATTATTACGATCTGGCTCTTCTTCTCCAGGCAGGTGCGGAAGGTCCGCTTGCTTTTTTCTCCCGGCGGAATCCTTATTTTCCTGGCGGTATCGTTACCCTGGCTTATCCTGGTACAGGCGGCCAATGAAGAGTTCTTCCGGCTTTTTTTCATTCAGGAACATCTTCTTCGCTATACCACGACCATACATTACCGGAACGAGCCGTTCTATTATTACCTCCCGGTGCTTGTCGCCGGTACAATGCCCTGGTGCGCGTTTCTTCCCCAAGCGGTAAAAAAAACGGCGCGGGGCGCGCTTTTTGATGCACGGGGAAAGTCCTTCCTTATTACCTGGATAGGCTTCATTCTCCTGTTCTTCTCTTTTCCCTCATCCAAGCTTGTTCCCTACATCGCTCCCGTATTCTTGCCCCTGGCAATTTTTATGGGGAAGATTTTCAAAAACTATGATGAACAGGGAACGCGGGAGTTCGCGGGAGAATGTCCGGCGAAACACGGCATGATCTACCTGCCCATTATGTTACAGGCCGGCCTGTTCATCATTGTCTTGTTGCTGCCGCCGTTTTTGAAAACGCACCGGATACCACTCGGCGAGTGGTGGCCGTGGGTTGTCCTTTCAATTTTTTTACAGATAGCCGCCGTTGTCGTGCCCGGCATAGTGCGGAGCAGAACGGGGAAGGGCTGGTTCCTGTCCATTTACGTAATTGTCGTTCTTTTCCTTGGGTCACTGCTATTGCCTCTTTCCCACTTCCTGACGCCGTATAAAACCGCTTACCCGGTCGTACAGGCGTTGAAATCGCACCTGCCTGCCGGCAGGGAATTATACCAGTACGGAATGTCCCTTTACGGGATCGATTTTTATGGTAAGATGAGAACCCCTGTGGTTAATGATATCGGCGAGGTCAAATGGGGCAGCGAACGCCTTCCCCGCGAGGAACGGGCACATTACTTCCTTACTTCCGAGGAGTTCTTCAGGCTTTTTCAGGAGAAAGAGGATATCTATTGCGTGACGAATCGGAAAGAAAAGGTGGAAGAGCTCAGGAAAGAGGCGCCGGGCCTGCGTATAGTCTGGGATAATGGCGAATTTTACCTGATACATCTGTTAAAGGGGGGAACGCGGTCTTGAAGATCAGGGAAGATTTTCTGCCTTTGAGCAGGCCATCCATAGGGGAAGAAGAGATCAACCGGGTTGTGGCCTGTCTCAAATCAGGTTGGATTACCACGGGTCCCCTCTGCCAGGAGTTTGAAGAAAAGTTCCGCCGGCTGACCGGCGCCAAGTACGCGGTTTCCGTCAGTTCCGCCACCGCAGGCATGCACTTGGCGTTGTTGGCCCTGGGCATAAGCGCCGGGGACGAAGTAATCACGCCTTCCATGACGTTTGCCTCGACGATCAACATGATCACTCTGTTGGGCGCGCGACCTGTTTTCGTGGACATTGATTACGGTACCCTCAATATCAATGCGGTCTTGATCGAAGAGAAAATCACCGGCAGAACAAAGGCGCTGATCCCCGTCCATTTTGCCGGAGCGCCGGCAGATATGGACAAGATAGGGGATATTGCCCGTAAGCACGATCTTGTCGTGATCGAGGACGCCGCCCATGCCGCCGGCACTTACTATAAAGGCGTCCCTGCGGGCGGCTTTGGAAGTATGGCCATATTTTCCTTTCACCCCCTCAAAAATATAACGAGCGGCGAGGGGGGGATGATAACGCATAATGATGATGAACTGGAAAAACACTTGCGGAGTTTCCGGTTTCATGGGATCGAGCGGGATGCCTGGAAACGCTACGGCAAGGGCGGCAATCCCGATTACGACATCAACATCCCCGGGTTTAAGTACAATCTGCCCGACATGCAAGCCGCCTTGGGACTGGCGCAGCTGGCGCGGCTTTCGGAATTCAACAGCCGCCGGGCCGAGCTTGTCGCCATCTATCGGGAGCGGCTTGCAGGTTTGTCCGGGCTGGAATTGCCGGGATCACCGGTCTACGCCCACGATCATGCCTGGCATCTTTTTATCGTCAAGGTTTTGGCAATGAGCAGGGAACGCCTGATGGAGAAGCTGTCCGACTACAATATCGGATACGGCCTTCATTTTCCTGCCTGCCACAGGTTGAGTTATGTCAAAAAACGATTCGGGTCGAAAAACGGCGAACTGCCGGAGACGGAACGCGCTGCGGGGAGAATTTTATCCCTGCCGCTCTTCCCCGGCATGGAAAAGGAAGATGTTCACTACGTCTGCGAGGCGCTCAGGGAGATATTCGTAAGTTAGAAATTATTTTTTACATTGTTCCGGCAGAAAATAATTTCGTGAACGCACATATCCCGTTTATCGGGGTTGCGCTAAGCGGGGATGATTGTTTCCCCCCGAAACAAGAGGAGAGGATTACGAGGAAGACACTATGGTTTCAGGACCGGCCATTTCTTTGGTTATTCCCGTCTATAATGAAGAAAATAACCTGAAGGTTTTAATGGAGCGTATCCGGCCCGTCATGGATAATCTCAAAAAGAGCTATGAGATTATATTCATTGACGACGGCAGCCGTGATGGCTCACTCGCCATGCTGAAGGACTTCAGCAACCAGCCGTACGTTACGGTACTCGAACTCACCAGGAATTACGGCCAGCATGCCGCCATCCTGGCCGGTTTTTCAAAAGTCCGGGGCGAGATCGTGATTACCATGGACGCGGATCTGCAGAATCCGCCGGAAGAAATCCCGAAGCTGGTGCGGGTGATGGAAGAGGGGGGATACGATGTGGTGGGCACGATCAGGAAAGGCCGCAAAGATTCCCTTTTCAGGATCATGCCGTCGAAGATCATCAACATCATCGCCAGGAAGATAACCGGAGTGGGGATGACGGACTGGGGGTGCATGCTGCGGGCCTACCGTCTTGCCGTTGTGCAGCGCATGAGCACCTGTCACGAGCACGCCACGTTTATCCCCGCCCTTGCCACCTATTTCGGAAAACGCACTACCGAGATCGTGGTTGCCCATGAGGAGCGGCACGGAGGAAAATCAAATTACCCCTTGAGGAAACTGATCAATCTGCAGTTTGATTTGATTGCCTCCTTTTCTGATTTCCCCATGAAATTTCTCATGTACGGCGGCATAGCCATGTCTCTGGCAGGGGTTTTATTCGGTACGCTGCTGGCTGTCGCCCGCTTGCTCTATGGCGCCCAGTGGGCGGCGCAGGGCGTTTTCACCCTCTTTGCCATCCTCTTTGTTTTCGTGGGCCTACAGTTTTTTGCTCTCGGTGTCATCGGCGAGTACATCGGGCGGATCTACCGCGAGGTACGGAAAAGGCCGGAATATGTGATAGAAGATATTTATTCGGCGGGAGATGGAGGGAGCGGCGAGTGAAGGCGATTGTGTTCGCCTACCATAATATGGGCCTTACGGGTCTTGCGGCGCTTAAGCGCTGTGGTTTCGATATCCGGGCGGTTTTTTCCCATGAGGACGATCCGGGGGAGAATTGCTGGTTCGGTTCCGTCGTAAAATGGGCGGAGGAAAATCGCATTCCCGTATTCTGCCCGGAAAACGCGAATGCCCCGGATTGGGTGGAGAAGATTTCCGACCTGAGGCCGGAAGTGATCTTTTCCTTTTATTACCGTCACCTTATTGCGGGAGAGATTCTCCGCATTCCGCCGGCGGGGGCGTATAATCTTCATGGCTCATTGCTGCCCGCCTACCGCGGACGGTGTCCCGTAAACTGGGTCCTCGTCAAGGGAGAGAAAACCACCGGCGTCACCCTCCACCACATGGTGGAGAGAGCCGATGCGGGCGATATCGTGGGGCAGAAAGCGGTGGAGATCGGTTTTGCCGATACGGCGCTTACGCTTTCCGGAAAGCTGTGCATGGCCGCCGAGGCGCTGCTTATGGAGATGCTTCCCCGCATAAAGAACGGTACGGTGCCCCGCGTGTCCCAGGATCTGCGCGGGGGCAGCTATTTCGGAGGACGCAGTCCCGAGGATGGCCGCATATACTGGGGCTGGTCGGCCCTGCGGATATATAACCTCATTCGCGCCTTAACGAATCCTTATCCCGGGGCGTTTGCCGTGTTCCCGGATGGAATGAAAATGATTATCTGGTGGGGGGCGCCGGAACAGGACAATGTCGGGAAGGGAGCGCCGGGTACGGCAAGAATTTACGGTGACACGGTGGTTGTAAAAACAGGGGAGGGATGCCTCAGGCTTATGGACATTGAGCTGGGCGGCATGAGAGTGAGCGGCAGCGACATAATCGGGCATTTTAAGAATCGGGAAGGGGTTATTCTTACATGAAGATCTTAATACTGGGCGTTAACGGATTTATCGGGCATCATCTGACCAACCGCATACTGGCGGATACGGACTGGAGCGTCTACGGGATGGACCTTGCCGATGACCGGCTGGGAAAGACCCTCAATAACCCGCGCTTCCATTTTATCGAGGGGGATATCGCGATCAACCGAGAGTGGATCGAGTACCATGTGAAGAAATGCGACGTCGTCATGCCGCTCGTGGCCATTGCCACGCCCAAGCTCTATGTAGAAGATCCGATCAGCGTCTATAACCTTGATTTTGAGATGAACTTGAATATCGTCAGGCATTGCGTTAAGTACCACAAACGGGTACTATTCCCCTCCACGTCCGAGGTGTACGGCGCCTGCGCGGACCCGGAATTCAAGGAGGACGAAAGTTTCCTCGTAGTCGGGCCGATACAGAAGGAGCGCTGGATTTATTCCTGTTGCAAGCAGCTCCTCGATCGGGTCATCTATGCCTACGGTACGCGGGGCCATCTGGATTTCACCCTTTTTAGGCCCTTCAACTGGGTAGGCCCCCGGCTGGATTCCCTCGACGTCGCCAAAGAGGGCAGCTCCCGGGTCGTTACCCAGTTTATAGCGGAACTGCTTATGGGGCGTCCCATAAACCTTGTGGACGGAGGCCTCCAGAAACGGTGTTTTACCTATGTGGACGACGGCATTTCCGCATTGATGAAAATACTGGAAAACAAAGATGACGCCTGCAAACATCAAATCATCAATATCGGCAACCCCTATAACGAGGCATCCGTGAAGGAACTCGCCACGCTGCTCAAAAAAATCTTCATGGAGCACCCCGAGCACAAAAAAGACGGCGCCTATTCCGAAATACGCGAGGTGCCCTCCGAATCCTACTACGGCAAAGGCTATCAGGATATTTATACGCGGAAGCCCAGTATCGAAAAAGCCAGGAAGCTTCTCGGCTGGGAACCCAAGGTTGGCCTCGAGGATTCACTCCGCATGACACTCTATTCATTCCTGGAGGAAAACAAGGGGGCAATCTGCTGACGAGATGACCAGGATACTGGGGCTCAAGATTGATGTGGACACCTATCGGGGTATGAAGAAAGGTGTGCCCCGCCTCCTCGACATCCTGGATGAATTCCGCGTCCGGGGTACCTTCTACCTCAGCGTAGGCCCTGATGCCTCCGGCAGGGCCCTCCTCCAGTTGTTCCGCAATCCGCTTTTTCTCAAAAAAATGTTGCGCACCAATGCCCCCGGCCTCTACGGATTCCGCACGGCGCTCTACGGAACGCTGCTGCCCTCGCCCATGATAGCCCTTTCCTTTCCCCGCATCGTCCGCGACATACTATCCCGGGGGCATGAAGTGCAGTTCCACGCCTGGGATCACCGGCGGTGGCAGGATGAGCTGTCCCGCTGTTCCGAACAGTGGATACGGGAATGGTTTGAGAAGGGGATCAAGGGCTTTACCGAACTTACGGGAAAGGCGCCCTCGTCCTTCGGAGCGCCGGCTTGGCTCATTGACGACCGCGTGCTTGATATCATCAAGGATTATCGTTTTGAGTATTTAAGCTGCACGAGGGCAAAGGAACCCTTCATCCATGCCGTTGCCGGTGTCATGGAAATTCCGTCTGATCTTCCCTGCTTTGAAGAGATCGGTGTTGACAGAGCCGTCAATCAGCTCAAGGGACTGCTTGAAACGGGCGGCGCCCATGTGCTGCCCGTTCATGCCGAAGTCGAGGGCGGGATATGGGACGGTTATTTCATCGAGCTGCTTCGTGAAGTTCAAGCCCTGGATTACCGTATCGTCCCTTTGAACGAAATCAGGAACGAGCTGTTGTCCCGCTCATTACCCGTCAGGAAATACAGGATGGAGCTTCTGCCGGGGCGGTCTGTCCCCTGCGCCGTATAGCGGGCTGCTGACCGGGGACGCACCCGTTATTGCGGGCATGCAAGACTTCAAATACAAGTGTTGATTCTGGAACGCCGTATCATTTTGCTGAATTCGGTAGCGAGCGCATTCCCCGTAGCTTGCTGCGGAGAGCTTTAATATGGGATGAATGGTGCGATGCAATTACATGACCAGTTATTTTTTGCTCCTGTAGATCAATTTGTCTGTCTGGTTTTGGAAATTCCTTAAACACAAGGGGAGCCGGCATAAATCCTTGCAAAATGCTCATGAATGGATATAATTCACGGCATGAATGAAAATGCATTTCCCCGATACATGATGGCCGCGGTGGAACAGCGTTTGCGGGTGATGCCGGCCGTTGTAGTTACCGGTGCCCGTCAGACCGGCAAAAGTACCTTGGTAAAGGTGCTCACACCGGAAGTCCGTTCCTACTTTTCGCTTGACGACATAGACATATTTGATCTGGCCAGGCGGAATCCCGAAGCCTTGGTGGGGGGTGCGGCGAACGTGACCCTTGATGAGGTGCAACGGGAACCAGACCTGCTCCTCGCTGTAAAACGAGCGATTGATGCCGACCGGCGACCCGGACGGTTTCTGCTAACCGGATCGGCCAACCTGCTTCTGATGCAGGGAATATCGGAATCGCTGGCGGGGCGCGCCAGCTACCTCACCCTCTGGCCGATGACCCGACGTGAGCAACGGGAACTTGGCCGTTGCGGGCTTTGGGAAGAACTGGTTGCAGCGAATGACGCCCAATGGCCCGATATCATCAATGCGGACACGGCTGGTCCGGAAGACTGGCAGGAATTTGCCCGGCGCGGAGGATTTCCCACGCCTGCCGTCCACATGACCCGTGCGGAGGATCGGATGGTCTGGTTCGACGGCTACGTCCGGACCTACCTGGAACGGGACCTCCAGGTGCTTTCCTCCATAGCCGCCCTGCCTGATTTTCGCCGGCTGATGCGGGCAGCCTGCTTTCGTCTTGGCCAACTCGTGAACCAGACGGAGATGGCCCGCGATCTGTCGTTGAAGCAGCCCACGGTACATCGCTACCTGAACCTGCTGGAGACTTCGTACCTCCTTGTTCGGTTGCCGGCTTACTCGGTAAACCGTACCAAGCGTCTCATCAAGTCCCCCAAGCTATACTGGGGCGACGTCGGACTGGCAATGTACCTTTCCGGGATGGCCGAACCAACCGGCGCCTATCTCGAGAACATCGTGTTGCTTGACCTTCTTGCCTGGCAGTGTGGTCGGCTCCAGAACACGGAGATTCTCTATTGGCGGACGACCACCGGCGAAGAAGTAGATCTGGTGATCGAGACGGAGGGAAAGGTGCTTCCCGTCGAGATCAAATCCACGAATCGCCCAAGAATCAAGGACGCCGAGAACCTGCTTGCCTTTCAAAATGAGTATGGCGCCGATGCGCGTACCGGGTTACTGCTGCACACCGGTACGGCGATCGAGTGGTTGACGCCTAAGGTTCTGGCGGTGCCCTGGTGGAAGGTGATCTAAAAAAATTCCTTGCCGGGAAGTCCCGCCCGAGGGGCGGGGAACTTCACTTTTTCAATAACCTGCTAAAAAGTTTGTAGCCAGCGATTCCGCCGTTTTGGCTTTTTTGAAAATCAGCAATCTGATTTTTTGAGGACTAGCTTCCTGAAACCGCGCTTTTATCCCTCGCATTTCAGATGCTCGATTTCAGATGGTATTCGCCAATGCAAGAAATAAATTTTTACTTGCAAAATAATCAAAACAGCATGAAGATTAATCATAGAAGTATGATTGAGAAAAAATTAATAATTCAAGGCTTAGTCATACTTCCTAAGTATGTCGCTGATATATTCTCCCTAATATTTTAATTCTATCTAACTGTCTCTAAAATCGTTGGTACATGTGGCACCATTAGCTAATCGCAATGACACTCCATTACAATCCGAAATTATTCGATTTGGTGAACCCCCAAGATGTAACAACTCGTAGGTGAACTGTATTGAAAGCGATGGTGTTGAAGAAGACGGGTCTTTTTGATGCGGTGGGGGGCTCCCTTTTCCCGGCGGAATTGCCGGTTCCCGTGCCTGGTGCCGGGGAAATACTGGTCAAGGTGAGCGTCTGCGGCGTGTGCCATACGGAACTGGATGAGATTGAAGGCCGAACACCGCCTCCGGTTCTGCCCGTGGTTCCCGGTCATCAGATCGTCGGGACCGTAGTGGAACGGGGGGAGGGCGCCCGGATCTTTGCCGTGGGCGCACGGGTGGGGATCGGGTGGATTCATTCCGCCTGCGGGACGTGCGCGTTCTGCCGGGAGGGCCGGGAGAATTTATGCGCCCAGTTCCGGGCGACGGGCAGGGATGCGGACGGGGGCTATGCCGAATATACGAAAGTCCGGGGGGAGTTTGCCTACCCGGTTCCCGTTATTTTTACCGACGCCCAGGCCGCCCCGCTGTTGTGCGCGGGCGCCATCGGCTACCGCTCCCTGAGGTTGGCGGGCATCAGGGACGGGGGAACCCTGGGGCTCACGGGATTCGGCGCATCGGCCCATCTGGTCATGAAGATGCTTCGTCACCGATATCCCGGGACGCGGGTTTTCGTCTTTGCCCGGAGCGAAGGGGAACGGAATTTTGCCAGGGACCTAGGCGCCCATTGGGCAGGGGATACGGAAGATGTCCCTCCCGAGAAACTGGACTCGATTATTGATACCACCCCCGCATGGAAACCCGTCCTTTGCGCCCTCGCCAATTTGAGAAGCGGGGGCAGGCTGGTTATCAACGCTATCGGGAAAGAGGCGCGGGACCGGGATTCCCTGTTTTCGCTTGATTACCCGGCTCACCTCTGGCGGGAAAAGGAGATCAAGAGCGTTGCGAATGTGACCCGGCGCGATATTACCGAGTTTCTGGAACTGGCGGCGGAGATACCCATAAAACCGGAGGTTCAGGAACTCGCGTTGACTGATGCCAATAAGGCCCTGGGTGAGCTCAGGGCGAGGAAGATCAGGGGCGCCAAGGTTCTCAGAATTACCTCGTAGCGTACGAGCGGGAAAGAGGGTGTGCCTTCCTGTTGACCTGCGGGAATAAATCTGTTAAATCCTTGGCGTATGAACTTCTCGTTTTCCTGAAGCCCAACCCTTTTTAAGGAGCCGGCCGTGATTGATCTCCATACCCATTCCATCTTCAGTGACGGTGAACTGATCCCTTCCGAGCTTGCAAGACGCGCCAAAGTTATGGGATACCATGCCATGGCGATTACGGATCACGGCGACCACTCGAACATTGATTTTATCGTTCCCCGGATCGTCAAGGTATGTCAGGAAATATCGGCCTCCTATGACATTCAGCTTGTTCCCGGCATAGAACTGACCCATGTGCCGCCCATCTTTATCGCAGAACTGGCAAAGGAAGCCAGGCGCATGGGGGCGAGAATCGTAGTGGTGCACGGAGAAACGATCGTGGAACCGGTGATCGTCGGGACTAATGCGGCGGCCATAGAGGCTTCCGTAGACATCCTTGCCCATCCCGGTCTTCTTACGGAGGAGGATGCGTTACTGGCCGCGCGGAAGTCCGTTTTTCTGGAGATTTCTGCGAGAAAAGGGCACAGTTTGACCAATGGGCATGTCGTAACGGTGGCGCGTCAATGTAAAGCGTCACTCGTTCTCAATACAGATAGTCACTCTCCGCACGATCTTATTCATGCCGGGATGGCCCGCAAGATTGCCGAAGGCGCCGGTATGACGGCGGAAGAGGTGGAAACCATGTTTAAAAATTCTGAAAATATCGTCAGAAAGGCCCTGTCTGCCCGGAAGTACAAAGCATAGTTTGCTCTACTTTGACGCTACAATTTCTTGAGGATCGAATTCATCAGCGAGCGCATTTCCCGTCGTTTGCCGCGACGGTAAGCAAGCGAATGTTAACAATGCTGTCCTTAAGAATCGAAGTTTCTCCGCAGCGTGTTCAAGGAAAGCTTCAAAATTCTCCGCATTGTACAGCGGAGAGCTTTAACAAAAGGAGGGTGAAAATGGACAGGAGGAATTTTCTGCGTGTTTCGGCGGCATGGGGGGCTTTAACGGCACTGGATTGGAGATTTTTCCCGGGAATTATCAACGCCAAGGATGTTTATCCCGCTTCTCGGATTACCTGGATTTCCCATACGCAGCCCGGCAGCGGCTATGACATTATCCCCCGCGCCCTGGCCCCCTATTGGACAAAATATGTCAGGGAATTGGCGCCCGGCTGCAAGGGCGGGGAGATGATCGTGAAAAACGAGACTGCTGCAGCCGGCAGGAAGGCCTATACCACCATTTTCCGCGCCGATCCCGATGGCTATACCATCGGCGGCCTGGACATTTCCTTCCTGACTGATCTGGTGACCTCCAAGATCGAATTCGACGTCACGAAGTATACCTACCTGGCGAGGCTCGATTCGTCCCGCAAGCTCGTGGTGACGAGTAAAAATGGCTTCACGACTTGGCAAGAGGCGCTGGAGGCCTCGAAGAAATTGCCCCTCAAGATTGCCGTGGGTCAGTTCGGCAGGGCAAACCACGTGGCCGGCATCCTGATGAAGGAGGCGATTAATCTGAATGCCAAGTTCATCCCGACAAAGAGCACTGCGGAAAACATGAGCATGGTTATCCGGGGAGATGCACAGGTAGGCGTGGCTTCCGAGGACTCGATCAGTAATCTTCTGCAGGCGCAGGAGGTCCGGGTGCTTTTGACCTATGACGAGGACAAGGAATATCCCGGCGCCGTCTCTCTGGAAAAAATGGGGCATAAAGACATTGGCGATTACGCCGCGGGACAGCGCTTCGCCGTTGCCCCTCCCGGCCTGCCTGGGGAGATTACCAACCTGCTTACCGAATCATTGAAAAAAACTCTCGCCGACCGGGAATTCCAGGAATGGTCGAAGAAGAGCAAATTCTCCTTTACGCCCCTCTATGGCGGCGACGCGCTGAAAATGGCGAAGGATTATGTTCAGTTTTATCAGGGCATGGAGCCGACCCTGAGAAAATATTTGCAGTGACAGCCTGCAAGGAAGCAATTGTGCCGCGGCTTTATGAAAGCCGACCGCGTTTGCATTCCCCGTAGTTAACTGCGGGGAATGCAAGCAAATGCGGAGCGTTCCTGTTCCGTTAAAACAATAAGCCCTGTTAAATCACCCTAAAACCATCACCTCGGAATAACTTCCCGAGAATATAAATCCTTTATTTTTTGATCTGTTGCTTTAATTTTTTTCTTGCTTATGTCTATATATGGTGGTACTGTTCGATTTAGTCCCCCATATATTGGGGCGCGGGGCATATATATTTTTGTGAACTTGTCGTTTTAAAAAAGGGGAGGGATGGTTTTCATGCATTCTAAGATTAAAAAAAGAGACGGCAGACTGGTTAAGTTCAACGCGGAGAAGATCACCCAAGCCATTGCTAAGGCGGGTGCTGCGACGGATGAATTTGATTATGACACGGCGAGGAAACTGACCATAAAGGTGCTCAACCTGTCGGAAAAACTCTTTGATCATAAGATCATGACAGTGGAGGAAGTTCAAGATATTGTTGAAGAGGTGCTTCTCTCCTCCCCGTACCGCCGGACGGCGAGGGCCTATATTATCTATCGTGAGCAGCACGCCCGTTTGCGGGAAATCACGAACAAGATGGAGGTTGATCTGGTAGATCAGTATCTGAAGAAGGTTGACTGGAAGATCCATGAGAACAGCAATATGGACTACTCACTGCAGGGATTGAACAACTATATTTCCTCCGAGGTAAGCAAGGTCTACTGGTTAAATGAGATATACGCGCCGGAGATAAGAAACGCCCATATAGACGGTGATTTTCATATCCACGACTTAAGCCTTCTTTCCGTCTACTGTGTGGGGTGGGATCTCTTTGATCTGCTTATGGAGGGGTTCAAAGGGGTTTCCGGCAAGGTGGAGAGCAAGCCGGCCAAGCACCTGCGCAGCGCTTTGGGACAGGTGGTGAATTTCTTTTATACGCTGCAGGGGGAAGCTGCCGGCGCCCAGGCATTCTCAAATTTCGACACCCTCCTGGCGCCGTTTATACGCTATGATAAGCTCAGTTTTCCCGAGGTAAAACAGGCGTTGCAGGAGTTTATTTTCAATATCAATGTGCCAACCCGGGTGGGTTTCCAGACCCCCTTCACGAATGTAACCCTGGATGTCACCGTGCCGAACTATTACGCCGACCAGCATGTTATCATCGGTGGCGTGCCGCAGCGTGAGACCTACAGGGAATTTCAGGAAGAGATGGACCTTTTTAACAAGGCGTTTCTCCAGGTGATGGCGGAGGGCGATGCAAAGGGGCGCGTATTTACCTTTCCCATTCCCACCTATAACGTGACCAAGGATTTCAATTGGGAAGACGAAAATCTGGAAGGGCTTTGGGAGATGACGGCCAAGTACGGCGTACCCTATTTCTCCAATTTCATTAATTCCGATATGAACCCCGAGGATGCGCGGAGCATGTGCTGCCGTCTGCGCATTGACAACAGGGATCTGGAAATGAGGGGCGGCGGTCTCTTCGGTTCCAATCCCTTGACGGGTTCCGTGGGAGTGATCACGATCAATATGCCCAGGATCGGTTACCTGTCCCGAACGGAAGAAGAGTTTATGGAACGCCTCGGCAAGCTGATGGTTACCGCAAAGGATAGTCTGGAAACAAAGAGGAAGGTGCTGGAAAGCTTTACGGAGGGGAACCTCTATCCTTACACAAAATATTACTTGAGAAACGTCAAGGTTCGTTTCGATGAGTACTGGAAGAATCACTTTTCCACGATCGGCCTGCTGGGCATGAACGAGGCCTGCATGAATTTCCTGGGCGTAAGCATTGCGACCGCGGAAGGGCAGGAATTTACCAAAAAAGTCCTTGATTTTATGAGGGATAGGCTGATCGAATTTCAGAAAGAAACGGGCAACAATTACAATCTGGAATCAACGCCGGCAGAAGGAACTTCCTATCGTCTGGCGAAAATCGACAAGGAAAAATATTCCGAGATCATCTGTGCCAACGAGGACAAGTATACGGAAATCAAGGCGGAGCCGTTCTATACGAATTCAACGCAGTTGCCTGTGGACTTCACCGATGACATCTTTGAGGCGCTTGATCTGCAGGACGACATCCAGGTGAAATATACGGGGGGAACGGTTTTCCATACCTATGCGGGTGAACGTATCGGAGACCCCGCGGCCTTGAAGTCTCTTGTTCGCACCATATGCACGAATTACCACCTGCCCTATCTTACCTTCACGCCCACATTCAGCGTCTGCCCCTCCCATGGCTACTTAAACGGTGAAAACGATACCTGTCCGCGCTGTGATGAACCGTGTGAGGTATATTCCCGCGTCGTGGGTTATCTGCGTCCCGTAAAACAGTGGAACAAGGGGAAACAGGAAGAATACCAATTGAGGCAAGTGTTCAACTTCTGAGAGAAATGAAGATTGGCGGCCTGCAGAAGGTTTCTTTGATTGAATATCCGGGGAAGATAAGCGCTGTCATATTTACTCAGGGGTGTAATTTTCGGTGTCCCTATTGTCATAACCCGGAGCTTGTTGACCCCGATCTGTACGGGGATTGTCTTGGGGAGGAGGAGATATTTTCCTTTCTGGAAAAACGCCGGGGAAAGCTGGAAGCCGTGACCGTTACGGGTGGAGAACCAACCATACAACCGGACCTGGCGGTTTTTTTGCGACGTCTTAAGGGTATGGAGTACCTTGTCAAAATTGACTCCAACGGTTCCCATCCTGATATTCTTGAGGAATTGCTCAGGGAAAAGCTGGTGGATTACATTGCCATGGATGTCAAGGCACCCCTCGGAAAATACGAAAAAATAATGGGCACTACGGTTGACTGTAATAAGATCAAGCGGAGCATAGACATGATACTTGCCTCGGAGATTGACCATGAGTTTCGTACCACTGTTCCCCGCTCCCTGCTTGAAGAGAAGGACCTGCTGGCCATTGGCAGGTTGGTAAAAAACGCCCGTCAATACACAATACAGAAATTTGTCCCTTCCAAAACACTGAATCCATCCTTTCTGAAGGAGACGACCTACTCGGATGAAGAATTTTCGGTTTTAAAGAAAAAACTCGAAAAAAATATTCAAGCGGTTGTGGTGAAATAAGAAAGTTCCTCGGGCAGGCTTTATGTTCGGTAAGGAAAAAACAGAGGGAGAGTACGATCTCATCAAGCGGCTGGTTCAGATTGGGGTTGCCCTGTCTGCGGAAAAAAACCTAAACCGTCTCCTGGAGATCATTGTTGATGAGGCACGGAAATTCTCCAATGCCGACGGCGGGACCCTGTATATCGTGTCTGATGACGAATCAATGCTCCATTTTGCTATCGTCCAGAACGATTCCTTGCACGTTCGCATGGGGGGGAGCGGCGGAAGCATTACCTGGCCTCCCGTCAAATTAATAAATTCGGATGGCTCCCCCAACTATGCCAATGTTTCGGCCTATGCGGCGCTCTCCGGCACGGTGGTAAACATTGCCGACGTTTACAATGCCGAGGGCTTTAATTTTGGGGGTACGCGGAAATTCGATGCTGAAACGGGATACCGTTCCAAATCCATGCTCGTGATTCCCATGCGGAATCACGAAAATGACATTATCGGAGTGCTTCAGCTTTTGAATGCCCGGGATGACCTGACGGGAGAGGTAATAACCTTTTCCGCCGAAAAACAGGAAATAACGGAATCATTAGCCTCCCAAGCGGCGGTGGCTATTTCAAAAAATCGCCTCATCCATGATCTTGAAAATCTCCTGGAGTCGTTTATCAAGATCATTGCCGCGACCATAGACGAAAAATCGCCCTATACCGGTGGTCATGTCCGGCGCGTGGCCGATCTCACGATGATGATTGCCGGGAAGATCAATGAAGCGAAAGAGGGTCCTTATAAAGATATCCATTTCACTGAGGACCAACTGAATGAACTGAGATTTGCGGCATGGCTTCACGATGTTGGAAAGATAACCACCCCGGAACATATCATTGACAAGGCAACAAAACTGGAAACCGTTTATGACCGGATTAACAACGTGAAAACGCGCGTTGAAATAATGAAAAGAGATCATTTGATTGACCTGCTGAAAAGAGAAGCAAACCAACGGCAAATCAGGGCCATGGAAAAGCTTACCCCTGAAAACGATGAATTCCTCCGTGAATTGGAAGAAGATATAGAGTTTCTTGTCCGTGCTAATGTCGGGGACGAGTGCATGACCGACGAGAAGATCGAGAGGTTAAAAGGCATAGCCAGCAGAAAGCTGGTCATAGACGGGCAACCCCACTTTCTGCTTGACGAAGAGGACCTCCGTTTCCTCAGCATTCGAAGGGGCACGCTGACGGATAGGGAAAGGGATATCATCAATAACCATGTGGTCGTTACGTACAAAATACTTTCTCAGCTGCCGTTTCCCAGAAAGATAAAGTCGGTTTCTGTTTACGCGGCGGCCCACCATGAGAAGATTGACGGCACCGGCTATCCTAACGGCTTGACGGGAGACCAGCTTTCCTTGCAGGGGCGTATCCTGGCACTGGCTGATGTGTTTGAAGCCCTGACGGCAGGAGACAGACCATACAAAAAAGGGAAGACCCTTTCCGAATCTATCGAGATCATGAAAATGATGGTAAAGGACAAGCACATAGATACCGATCTCTTTGCCCTGTTCATGGAGGAGCGGATATATCTCGATTATGTCGAGAGGGAATTGTCTGCCGCGCAGATTGACCGGGAGCGCATCATCCCCTTCCACCGCGAGGCGTAAGGAGGGGCGGTGAGTATGTCCTTGCCGGAAATCCCGGCCTGGCGATTGGCGCCGCATCCCACCTGAAACGAGGAGCTTTGCTGTTTGCGGGGGCATCATGCCGAAGGGATAATTTATTCCGATGACGCGGTTTTGGGGGGCTTTTGCGGTGAGCCTTTTTCTTTGAGGGTCTTTATCTCTTTTTCAATTTCCTGTGCCCGTGGACTGCCTTGCGGATAGTATTTTAAGGCTTCATTAAAATGGAAAAGGGCGCTTTCCCGTTTATTTCCCTTCTTGAAGGATAATCCGAAGTAGTAATGTGAATCACCCTTGTTGCCTGTTTTACCGTGTGCCATGGCGATGCTGTAATATATGTCGGCATCATCCGTGTACAATAGTTTCCGATAGAGCTCTATCGCCGTCGCGTAATCTCCCCGCGCCTCATAGGCCTTTCCCAGGTAGAGAATGGTTGCGGTGTCTTTATCACCGTTATTCATGGCACTGGTGAGGAATTTAATGGCTTCTTCTGTTTTGCCGCTTTTGAAATAGGTGATCCCCATTTCACGTAGAATATCACCGTCATCGGGAGAAAGAAGCAGCGCCTTTTGAAAATTATCCAGGCCGCGGGATGTCAAGCCGAGGTTCCCCAGAGTTACGGCAAGACCGTACAGGTTATCCGGGTCATTGGGGTTTTTTTTCAGTTCTTCTTCAAAATATTTCAGATTATCGTCGGGAGTTTTCCGATCCAGAAGAAGTATTGTTTGTATCCTTTTCAGAGAACCGATAATATTTTCCGCACCGCCATGCCTGTATCTGGTCTGGGTCAATCCGTCAAGGTACCTGATCCTCTCGTCGGTTCCGGGGTGGGTCAGAAAATATGAGGGCACGGTGTTTGAGTAAAATTCGTACCTCCTCATTTTTTTGAGAAAATCCATCATGGTTTTTCCGTCATATCCAGTTGCCGTCAGGTAACTCATGCCCATCCTGTCGGCTTCTTCTTCATGTTCCCGGCTGTACTTGAGATTCAGACTGGTTGCAGTCGCTACGGAAAACCCGGTTACCGCAGCCGTAACATCTCCTCCTCCTAAAAAAGCCCCGGCCAATATGGCCGCAAGTGTGGCAACGCCGACTTTTTGTGATTTGGCAATGATATCGGCAATATGTCTCGCATTGACATGGGCAATTTCATGGGCCAGCACGCCGGCGAGTTCGCTTTCATTTCCTACCAGAGTTATCAGCCCGGCATTAACGTAAATATAACCGCCGGGTGTGGCAAAGGCATTAATTGCCGAGCTTTTAACTACGGAGAAGTGGAATACAAAAGGTGCGTTCTGGTTATGAGAGAGGATGCTGTTGCCCAGTTTGTTGATGTATTCGTTCACACGTCGGTCCTGGAGCAGGACATCGCTTTTCTCCAGTTTATCGTAAAATTCCTTCCCCAGCTTTTTCTCGTCTTCAAGGGTAAAGGAAGCGCGGGCGATACCTCCGGGGAGTAAAAGCAGGATAAACAGGGTAAGGGAAATAATAGAGAGCCTTTTGTGCTGGCGCATTCTCAATTCTATCAAGGAGAAACCTCTCTTCTATGCGAATTGCGGATGATATCCATTTTTTCTATTGTACCGTGTTTGAACAATATTATCAAGTTGCTGTTGGTGTTCCCACCGCTTGTCCGGTTCAAGGGAATAGGGCGCTTTCGTATTGTTAACTGACAATCAATATGCTAATACGGAAACACAGGCGAGTTGAGGCTCTCCTTGAAGTAACCCGATGTCCTGTCTGGTGCAACCGATATTTCCGCTGCGGCTTTCACATACCGGATCATCAGATACAAATGCGTCTTTGTCGGAACTGCCGAGAATGGAACTGAGAAAGGGGTTTCCCCGTGGGGAAGAAGAGAGAGCCGGTGATTACCATTGACGGACCGTCGGGAGCGGGAAAAAGCACGGTCAGCAGACTGCTTGCGGAGAAATTGTCCTATATGTATCTGGATACAGGTGCCCTGTACCGCGCCTTGGCCTACAAGGTAATCAAGGAAGGATTGCCGCCCGGTGACGCGCGACTTTCCGAGCTGTGCGCCAGGACGAAGATCTGCCTCGAAGAGCGGGAAGGGGGACTGCGGGTTGTTATTGACGGCGAGGATGTTACGGAAAAAATCAGGACGGAGGAGATCGGTCTTCTGGCATCGAAGGTTTCCGGAATCCCTGCCGTAAGAAAGGCCCTTTTGTCGCTGCAAAGAGAAGCAGGGGCAGAGGGGGGGATTGTTGCCGAGGGCAGGGATATGGGGACGGTGGTTTTCCCTGATGCCGATTTTAAGTTTTATCTGGATGCAGAGGTTGGGGAACGTGCTCGGAGACGATACAGTGAGTTGGTTATGAAAGGAATGGCTGCGGATTACGGGGAGGTGGAAAAGGATATTGTTTTGAGGGACCGGCAGGACCATGAACGGAGTATTTCCCCGCTAAAAGTTCCTGAAGGTGCCGTTATTATTGATTCATCTCGTGTGACTGTTAATGACGTGGTGGCGAAAATCATGGAGATAGTCAGATGCTGATCGTGACCACTCGGCTCAAGGGAAAACGTCATGTCGCAGCGCAATTTTTAACTGAATTCGACGGCAATCGCATCATCGGCAGTGTACTCAAGAAGAGCTTCAAATTAACTTGATATTTAGAGGTCACTATGTTAGGACTTCCGGATTATATGGAGTTTTATTAACTATGCAGGGGGAATTGTTTAATGGTTAACGATGGCAACGGAATTTCAGAGCAGGAAGCACTCAACAAAAGCGAAGGCATGAAAGGCGCCGACAAAGAACAGGATATGTGTTTTGAGGAACTCTACAAGCAGAGTCTTCAGGATGTGCAATTTGGCGAGGTCGTGACCGGGAGGGTCGTACAGATCGACAACGATGTGGTGATGGTCGATGTTGGTTGGAAAACGGAAGGATATATTCCGGCCAAGGAACTGAAAGATGCCCAGGGTAATCTTTCTGTTCAGGTCGGTGATGAAATAGAAATTCTTGTCGATAGGAGAGATTCTGACGGCAATCTTATTCTCTCGAAGGATAAGGCCGCGAAAATAAGGGTCTGGGATGATATAAAAAATGCCTGTGAGAGTAATTTGCCGATAAAGGGCGTTGTGGTGGGACGGGTCAAAGGGGGGCTGTCAGTTGATGTGGGTATCATGGCCTTTCTCCCGGGCTCCCAGGTTGATATCCGCCCCGTAAGGGATCTTGATAAGTATGTAGGCAAGACGATAACGTTCAATGTCCTGAAGTACGACAGGAAAAGAAACAATGTCGTGCTCTCCAGGAGATCAATTCTGGAGCATGAACGGGAGGCGGAGAAGAAGGAAACGCTTGCCAAGATTGAGGAAGGGAAAATTTTGGATGGCGTTATCAAGAACATCACCGATTACGGGATCTTTATTGATCTGGGGGGTATTGACGGGTTGCTTCACGTAACGGATATCTCCTGGGGACGGGTAGCTCGTCCGGCGGATCATTTTTCGAAGGGAGACACCATCCGCGTGAAGGTGCTTTCTTTTGACCGGGAAAAGGAACGGGTATCCCTGGGGCTGAAACAGCTTGCTGAAAATCCCTGGGATACGATTGCGGAAAGGTATCCCACGGGATCTATTGCCGAGGGGCGGGTGGTCAACCTGACGGATTATGGCGTTTTTGTGGAACTTGAACCGGGAGTGGAAGGACTGGTTCATATCTCTGAGATGTTCTGGACCAGAGAAATCAGGCATCCATCGAAGGTTTTGTCCGTCGGCGATGTGGTTAACGTCATGATCCTTGATATTAACGCCCAGACCAAACGGATATCTCTCGGTCTGAAACAGACAACGGCTAATCCTTGGGAAACGCTTAAGCAGAAATATCCGGAGGGCAGCATTGTAAAAGGGGTGATTAGAAACATTACCAGTTTCGGCATCTTTTTGGGTGTTGAAGAGGGGATAGACGGTCTTATTCACGTATCAGACATTTCTTGGAAGCAGAGGATAAATCATCCTTCCGACCTTTTTACCAAAGGCCAGGAAATAGAGGCTATGGTGCTCAATGTAGACGTGGAAAAGGAAAAATTTTCTCTCGGCCTTAAGCAGATGGAGGCAAATCCCTGGGAAGCACTGGCGGATAAATATGAACCGGGGGCATCCATTAGGGGGAAAATAACCAGTGTTACCGATTTTGGCATCTTTGTGGAGATTGAGGAAGGTATTGAGGGACTGGTTCACATTTCGGAATTGGGCTCCAAAAAGGGCGATTCTGTGCCGCCGCAGTACTCGGTGGGGGATACGGTGACTGCCCTCGTAAAGAGTATAGATTTAAAAAACAGAAAGGTACGGCTCAGCTTTAAGGACAACGAAGCTGCTTCGGACGTACAGGCGGTAAAACAGTATATTAATAACAGTGAAACCATAGGATCAAATCTCGGCAAGGCGCTGGCCGATATAAAAATACTCGAGGTGAAGAAATAACGGAGACGGACCGGTGGAAATGAGAAAACATCCCGTCATATTCGGCATCATGCTTTTGATAGGATTGGGGTTTGTTTTTTTTCTCTTTGTTTACGGTTTGAGCGCCGTTGCCACTCAGCGACATTCCTTTACTGCAGCTGAAAAGGTGGGAATCGTCTCTATTGAGGGAATTATCGGTGATTCGCGCGAAGCAATAGAGCAACTGGAGGAATTCGACCGGGACGATACCATTAAAGCGGTTGTTTTACGGATTGATTCACCCGGGGGCGGCGTAGCTCCTTCCCAGGAGATATACGAGGCGCTGCTGAACTTTAAAAAGAAGAAAAAAGTTATTGTTTCTATGGGTGCCGTGGCGGCTTCCGGCGGGTATCTCATCGCCTGCGCCGCCGACAAAATTGTGGCCAATCCCGGCACCATTACGGGGAGCATTTCAGCGGTTATGTATTTTGCCAATGCGGAAGAGTTACTGAAGAAAATCGGCCTCAAAGCATCGGTTGTCAAAAGCGGTAAATACAAGGATATAGGCTCGCCGGTGCGGGACATGACAGCGGAGGAACGGGCTTTGCTGCAAAATCTGGTTGATGACATCTATGACCAATTTCTGGGAGTTATTGCCGACAGCAGGAAAATCTCCCGGGAAGAGTTGAAGATGATAGCAGACGGCCGAGTGTTTACCGGCAAGCAGGCGCTGAAATTAGGACTGGTAGATTTTCTGGGGAACAGGGAATATGCCGTCCGCTTGGCGGGAAAAATGTCCGGCATCAAGGGGAAGCCGGAGGTGGCATATCCTAAGGAAAAAGGGCCTACGCTCTGGGAGTTTATTCTCCAGGGCATGTCCTCCGCCCTGAAGGCGGAATTGAAAAAAAGCGTGGATCCAGGCTCCGGAGGTGTGAGTTACCTGTATCAATAGGCGCAGCGCTAGGCTTTTCGGGTATGAACGGCGGAAATCTGACCGGCCATCAGGGATTCACTTGACCGGAAGCGCACCCTGCAGGCCTCGCCCCGTGGGCAGTGAGCTTCACAAAAAGGCTAGCGATGTTCGGATAGGAGAGCGGATATATATCATCGTATCCGCTTTTTAATTATACGGAAGGGGGAACCGGAAAGCCTGAATCAGTCAGCGAGCGCATTCCCTGTGTATTGCCGCGGATACTTCAAAAATTTTTAAAAGACGGACAACAGAAACAGAGACATAGTTTCATAAAACAAAAAACGGGGCAGGTAACCATGAAAAAAGTCAGCGCCGATAACATCAGTCGTCTTACGGAGCGAAAATACGGGTCCGATTATATCGTGGATGTACTGCGGGAATATGGAATACCTTATGCTGCCTTTAATCCCGGGGCAACCTTCCGCGGTATCCATGACTCTCTGGTTAATTATCTGGGGAACCGACAGCCGGAAATTATCGAGTGCACCCATGAGGAAATATCCGTCGCTATTGCCCACGGCTATGCCAAAGCGACGGGGAAACCCATGGCAGCTATTACGCACAACATCGTCGGTCTGCAACATGCAACCATGGCCATTTACAATGCCTGGTGCGACAGGGTGCCCGTGATTGTCCTGGGAGGCACGGGGCCCATGTCCTATCCCAACCGGAGACCCGGCATGGACTGGACGCATACGGCCCTTGTACAGGGCAATCAGGTGCGCGATTACGTTAAATGGGATGACCAGCCGGCTGATCTGGACAGCGTGCCGGAGTCTATTGGTCGGGCCTATCAGTTGGCGATGACGGAGCCTACCGGCCCTGTTTATGTCTGTTTTGACGCTGCTATCCAAGAAGCAGAGTATAAAGTCTTTCCGTCTCTTCCCAACCCGGCGAGGCTAAAACCTGCCTCCGGTCCGACTGCCGCTCCGGAGATTATCGAACGTATAGCCGGCGAGTTGTTAAGGGCGGAAAATCCTGTGATTATCGCGGATCGTCTCGGACGATCAGCCGCTGCCTACGATGCGCTGGCTAAACTAGCTGACCTGTTGATGATTCCCGTGCTGGACCAGGGGACGAGGAACAACTTTCCTACGAATCATCCCATGGCGCTTGCGGAAATAGCTTCGGAAGTAATAGCCGATACTGACTACATCCTTGTCTTCGATACGATGGACCTCTACGGCGCCTTGCACGCGTTTGATAAGGTTACCCGAAGGGGAACCCCCCTCTACAATCCGAAGACGCACATTACGCATGTTACCTTGGATACTTATCTGGTGGGGAGCTGGAGCCATGATTCCCGCAGGTTAATGGAAACGGACGACCTGATTTCCGCCGACACCTCCGTGTTTGTACCGGAGCTGCTTGAGAAGTGTAGAGAAATGATGGGATCGGTCACGTATGCCGCGGCAAAGAAAAAAATTGAGAAACGATCCCGGAAATGGGAAGGGAGGCTCGAGAAACTGCGGGCCAAGTGGTTGGCCCGGGCCGAGCAGCAGAAAGAGGAAGAGCCGATTGCCCTGTCTACCCTTGCCCTGATCGTGTGGAACGTAATCAAGGATGAGCCGTGGGTGCTGGCAAACGGTATCCTGAACCGCTGGGTAAGCCGTCTGTGGAATATTGAGAGACAGGATCAGTATATGGGCAAACACCCGGGAGGGGGGTTGGGATACGGCATCGGCGCTTCCATCGGTGTCGCGATGGGGTTTCCCGATCGTCTCTGCGTCAACCTGCAGGGTGACGGCGATTTCCTGTTTACCTCGAACGGCCTGTGGACGGCCGTTCACCACAAGATTCCCCTGCTTACCATTCTCGTTAATAACCGCAGCTACTATAATTCCGAGGAGCATTGCATAAAAGTCGCCGGCGGACGAAAAAGGCCGGTGGAGAACGCCTTTATCGGCAACCGAATTGAAGATCCTCCCGTTAATTTCGCCCAGATGGCCCAGTCACTGGGCGCCTACGGCGAAGGACCGATCCTACGAAGTAAAGATATTGAACCTGCTTTACGGAGAGCGCTCGCGGTCATGAAACAAGAAAGACGTCCCGCCCTGGTGGATGTCGTTACCCAGAACCGGTAGGCGACAGTTTCAGGAGTGAATTCGGCAGCAAGCGCAGTCTCCGCGGCTTGCTCAAGGAGAGCTTCAATGTATTGTTGCAAAATCAAAGGCGGTTTCGTAAAAAGTGCCAGAGGCAAGGCGCGCGAAGCATGAGAAATGAGGCGTACTGTAGCGTACGCCGCAATGACTCATGATGAAACGCAACGTGAGTATCTGGACGTTTTACGAAGCCGTCAATAGCCATGCCTGTTCCAGTCACTATCGGGCGAGGCAAAATCCCTCAGTTGGTCTCTTCTTTTCTTGTGCTGGAGTTTTTTAAGCGCCTTGGCTTCTATTTGTCGTATCCTCTCCCTTGTCACCCCCATCATTTCCCCAACTTCCTCGAGGGTAAAGGGACCGTAATTACAGGCAACCCAGGTACAATTGAAGAATGATTCATTCTTGAGCCGCCATTCGCAAGTTTGCTCCAGGCAGATCTCCGAGATAAGGTGCCCCTTCTTTTTGCATCTATAGGTGCCGGTCAATGAATTCATCTCCTTTTTGTTAGCGGAATCAGGTGCAGACGGAACAGTGTAACAATCCACGTAAGTTTTCGTAAGTTAATAATTATTGTTTTATTTGTCAATCACGAAGATGATTTTTTTCTCTTTTGTGCGCCAATTTTTGCTTGACAACTATCGAGATTTATGGTCAAAAGTCATTAAAAGGACGGTGTTATTCGTGATGGACAGAAGTGCAGGCAGTGAAAATACCAAACTTAGAAGCTTCTTTTGGTACTTTTATTTTTATACAGCGGTCTGCCCATCGCACCGGAGGAATTAACATCGTGTAACGAACGAGTTAAGCCATGGGCAGGGCAGAAAGCAGCCACCCCATGGCTTTTTTGTTTTTTCTAAGCCATGGTGGCGGGATTACCATGGCTTTTTTGTAGGCGATAGAGGAGAAACAGACGGTGATTATCGTGATGAAAAAAAATGCAACGGCAGAACAGATTAATAACGTGGTTAATTGGGTAGAATCTATGGGGTATGCCGCTTACCCCTCCCGGGGAGTTGAAAGAACGATTATCGGAGCCATCGGAGACGATCGCGGTAAGGCGCGCCTGATGTCTGCTGAGATCATGGCCGGTGTGGAAAGTACCATGCCTATCTTGAAACCATATAAACTGGCCAGTCGGGAAACAAAGGAGGGGAATACCACCGTTACGGTGGGGAACGTGGTGATCGGCGGACCGGAGTTTGTCGTGATGGCCGGTCCCTGTGCCGTGGAAAGCGAGGAACAGATGATGGAGTGCGCCGCCATTGTTAAGAAGGGAGGCGCCCACATCTTACGAGGCGGAGCTTTCAAACCGCGAACCTCGCCTTACAGCTTTCAGGGAATGGAAGAGGAGGGGCTTAAGATTTTGGAGAAGGCCAGAGAAAAGACGGGGCTTCCCATCGTTACCGAAGTTATGGACACCAACAACGTAGACATGGTGGAGGCATCAACCGATATCCTACAGATCGGGGCGCGGAATGTCCAGAATTTTGCCCTTCTGAAAAGGGTGGGACAATCAAGGAAACCGGTCCTTTTGAAGCGTGGCATGATGACCACGGTGGAAGAACTGCTCATGTCGGCGGAGTATATTCTTTCTTCGGGGAATGACAAGGTTATCCTCTGCGAACGCGGGATACGCACCTTTGAGACATCAACCCGCAATACGCTGGATATAAGCGCTATCCCCGTTTTAAAAGGCCTGACCCATCTTCCGGTTATTGTTGATCCGAGTCACGCGGCCGGCCACTGGAAATACGTGCTTCCCTTAAGCAGAGCCGCCATCGCGGCGGGGGCCGACGGCTTGCTGGTGGAGGTTCATCCCGAACCGGAAAAAGCCGTGTCCGACGGGCTCCAGTCGCTGAAACCGAAAAAATTTTACTGTCTCATGGAGGAGTTAAAACGTATCGAGGGCTGTATCAAGAGGGAAGTCCAGGTGGTTTCATGAACGTAATAAATGTCAGTCTTGAAGGGAAGGGATCAGCTTCCTATCAGATAGGTATCGGGTACGACATTGCGGATGGTATAGGGCGGATCCTGGCGGAGAAGCAACTGGGCGCCCGCTACGCAATCATCTCTGATTCTTCTGTTTCTCCACTCCACGGGGAAGCGTTTTTGAAAAAATTGCATGACGCCGGACTCAATGTTTCCCTGATGGAGTTCCCCGCCGGAGAGCATTCCAAGAACATAAACACCGTGCTTGATATTGCGGCGAGAATGCTCGCTTCCGGCGTGGACAGGAAGTGCGCTCTCATCGCGCTGGGGGGAGGCGTGGTGGGAGACATCGTCGGTTTTATTGCCTCCGTCTATATGCGATCCCTCCCGTATATACAAGTTCCCACGACCCTGGTAGGTCAGGTGGACAGCAGTATCGGCGGCAAAACGGCCATTGATCTTCGGGAAGGGAAAAATCTGCTGGGGACGTTTTATCAGCCCAGCGCGGTTTTTATTGACCTGAAGTTCTTGGAGACGCTTCCGGAGCGGGAATTCAACAATGGTTTGGCTGAAATCATCAAGTACGGCATTATTGACGATGAGGGGCTGTTTGGCCTGCTGGAAAAGGAGATGCCCGCCGTAAAAAAGAGGAAAGGGGGATTCCCGGAACACATCGTCGAACGGTGCTGCCGGATTAAAAAGAACCTTGTAGAGATTGATGAGAGGGATCAGGGAATTCGCCATTTCCTGAACTTCGGTCATACCATAGGACATGCCATCGAGGCAGCCTCGGAATATGCCTTCACCCACGGCGAGGCTATTTCCCTGGGTATGAAGGCCGCGGCACGGATATCGGGGAGACTGCATGGTCTTCCTCTCCAAGACCGGGAGAGGATAGAAAATCTCATCTCTCAAGCCGGACTTCCCACACGGCTGCCGGAGCGCATAGCAACCGACGACATTATTGCAAGGCTGAAGACGGACAAGAAAAAAGACGGCGATACGATACATTTTGTCTTTCTTCATAAAATAGGGTCCCCCCTGATAAACGGAGGGGTTACGGAAGCGGTGGTACGGGAGACGATTGAGGGGCTACGGAAATGACGGAAGAAGCGCTGGCGCGGCTGCGGGAAAAAATCAAAAAAAAAGATCAGGAAATTGTTACGCTCCTCAATGAGCGTGCAGGAACGTCCGTAGAGATCGGCAATATTAAGACCGCCATGGGGATGGATATCTATGACCCTTCCCAGGAGAGCCGGGTGTTTGAGAACTTGGTTGCCGCCAATACCGGCCCCCTGCCGCTGGAGTCGCTCAGTATCATCTTTCGAGAGATAATTTCCGCCTCCCGCGCCTTGCAAAATCCCATGACGGTCGCTTTTTTCGGTTTGGAGGCCTCTTTTACGCATCTTGCGGCCCGCAGTCATTTCGGTTCCAGCGCGCAACTGTTCCCCCAAACCACCATTTTTCGCGTATTTGACGAGGTGGAACGGAAAAAGGTCCACTGGGGTGTCGTTCCGGTGGAAAATTCCGTGGAAGGTTCCGTAAACCTTACCCTGGACCGGTTGACCGTGACACCGCTGAATATCCGTGCGGAGATATTTCTGCGTATAAGCCAATACCTGCTTTCGCCGGGTACGCGTCTGAAAGATATTAAAACCGTTTATTCCCATCCCCAGGCCCTGGCACAGTGCCAGGGTTGGCTGCGCGCGAACCTGCCCGGGGCTTCCCTTGTCGAAGTGGGAAGCACGGCTGCTGCGGCCCTAAGGGTTGTGAACGATATGCAGGGGGCCGCTATCGGCAGCAGCCTGGCTGCCACGGTATATGGTCTGAATATACTCTCGGAAGGGATAGAGGATAATCCTTCAAATACGACCCGCTTCCTGGTAATCGGGGAAGGCGAGGGCAAGTCTACCGGGAGGGACAAGACTTCTATCCTGTTCGCGACTCCCCACACGCCGGGCGCCCTCTATGGTGCCCTGAAGCCTTTTGCCGACCGACATATCAACATGATGAAAATAGAATCTCATCCCGTTCGGGACAGGTTATGGGAGTACCTGTTCTTCGTGGATTTGGCGGGGCATACCGATGATGAGGAAATAAAAGAATGTCTCAAGGATCTGGAGAAAAAAACGGCGCATCTGAAAATTCTCGGGTCTTACCCGCGGAGTGAAGGAATATGATGATCTGCATCCCCATTTCCGCGGGTAGTGAACGGGAGGCGCTGAAAAAGATACGGGAGAGCGTTCTCTATGCCGATTGCATTGAACTGAGAATGGATTTGATTTTTGGCGGGAACATAAAACGATTGATCGGCGAAATCAGGCGATGCTCCCGTTCTGTCAGAGTCATTGTCACCAATCGAAAATCCGATAGCGCGGGGGGACGCGTGGCGGCATCAGCGGAAAAGGGAAGGATTGCCCTGCTGGCGGAAGCCGTCGCGCTCGGTGCGGACTATGTGGACGTAGAACTTGATGCGGATGCGGCGCTCAGAAAGGAACTCCGTTCGTTGATAGAGAAACACGGCAACCGTACCATCTTGATCGTTTCCCACCACGATTTTGCGGGCACCCCTTCCGAGCGGGCGCTGAAGGATATTTTCCGTGCCTGTATCCGGGCCGGCGCGGATGTCGTGAAGGTGGCGACCGTGGCCCGTAACGCGGCCGATAACCTGAAAGTACTTTCTCTTATCCCCTATGGCCAGAGAGCGGGCAAGAAAACGATAGCGTTTTGTATGGGGGAGGAAGGCAGAATAAGCAGAATTTTGGCCCCCTATCTGGGTTCGCACTTTACCTTTGCCTCGCTCAAGAGAGGCGCCGAATCGGCGCCGGGGCAGTTTACGGTAGGGGAGATGAAAAAGATTTTTAAAATGATACAGGGGAAAACGAACGAAAGCGGCGGGAAGGAAACGCGGTTGGGTTAGCGTCAGGGGAATGCGCCCGCTACTGAATTCGCTCGTTCGGCATTCCCCGTAACGTGTTCAGGAAGAGCTTCAATTCAAAACAGGGAGGGTGGGGACGTGAGGGAAGTTCGGCAGGAGGTATTTGCTCTTTTCGGCAATCCCGTGGGGCACAGCCTTTCGCCGCTCATGCATAATGCCGCGTTCAGCAGGGAAGGACTCAACGCCTGCTATGTGCCCTTCTGCGTGGAAAATCTGAATATTGCCGTCCAAGCCATCAGGGCTTTGAATATCAGGGGCGTCAGCGTCACCATCCCCTTCAAGGTTGATGTCATGAAACATCTGGACGCGGTGGATGAAGACGCCCTGAGAATCGGCGCCGTGAATACCATCATGAACGACGGCGGGCGGCTGCGCGGCGCCAACACGGATTGGAAGGGCCTTATCCTCGCCCTGAAGGAGGCTACCGCAATACGGGACAAGACGTTTGTCATCCTGGGCGCGGGCGGCACCGCGCGGGCGGCTGTCTTCGGGATATTGAGTGAGGGGGGGATCCCCCTGGTCGTCAATAGATCGGCGGAAAAAGGACGGTTGCTCGCCGCTGAATGGAGGTGCGTCTTTCACCCCTGGCAACGTCTGGGAGAAATAAAGGCGGATTGCCTGATCAACACGACCCCGGTTGGGATGGCGCCCGAAACAGGCCTGTCGCCGATTCAGCCGGACGTTCTTAAGAATTTCAAGCTGGTGATGGATGTCATTTACAATCCCCTGCGAACGAAACTCCTACAGGATGCACAAAAGGCCGGTTGTGTGGTTCTGTCGGGTGTTTCCATGTTTGTTCACCAGGGGGCCGAGCAGATCCGCCTGTGGACGGGGCAGGAGCCTCCCCGACCATTCATGAGCGAAATTGTACGACAGGCGCTGGAAGGGTAGGCGGGCAATGAGCGATCATGGGGCGGCGCGGGAGGACGAGGGGAGGATGCAGGAAATTAAACCTGTCGGTCAACTGGATGCTACCCTGCATCTTCCCGGTTCAAAGAGTTACAGTCAGCGGGCGATGGTGGTTGCCGCACTTGCGGAGGGCAAATCGCATCTTCAAAACGTTCTCGTTGCGGAAGATACCCGTTACCTCACGGAAGCGTTGCGCCTGTTGGGTGCGGATATTTCCGGAACAGGAGAGGACCTCGTGGTGTCGGGAACGGGAGGAAATATCCACAGTCCCGGCCGGGACATTTTTCTGGGAAACAACGGGACGGCGCTGCGTCTCCTTACCTCCGTTGTTTGTCTGGGAAAGGGGCGGTTCATTCTAACCGGCGTCAGCCGTCTCTGTGAACGCCCCGTGCAGCCTCTTTTAGACGCGCTCGCGAAGATGGGAATTAATGCCCGCAGTAAGACGGGGACCGGCTGTCCGCCGGTTCTTATCGAAGCGAACGGCATTCCGGGCGGCAGGATAACCCTGGTCAATATCGAGAGCAGCCAGTATGTGTCGTCCCTGCTTATTTCCGCGCCCTATGCGGGAAAGGACGTGGAGATCGTTCTTGAGGGGCGGACCGTGTCCCAGCCTTACATTGATTTAACCCTGGAAGTCATGTCCCGCTTCGGGGTACAGGTGGCTACACGGGGGGAAAACACGTATTCGATAACATGCGGACAGAGGTACAAAGGCCGGGCATACCGGGTTGAAGGGGACGTCTCCAGCGCCTCCTATTTTTTCCTGGCGGCGGCGATCGTTCGGGGAAGATGCAAAGTGTTTAACATCAATCCTCATAGTCTCCAGGGAGATATCGGTGTCCTCGGCATCATGGAGGAACTTGGTTGTGCCGTTGCGAAGGGAGACGATTGGGTCGAGGTCACCGGCGGCGCCCTGCGAAAAGGGGAATACATCGTCAATATGGGCGACATGCCCGACATGGTTCCCACGATAGCCGTGTTGGCTGCCTTCCGGCCGGGCCGGACCGTGATTACGAACGTTGCTCATCTGCGCCTCAAAGAAAGCAATCGCATCGAGGCCCTGGTTGTCGAGTTGAACAGGATGGGAATCATGGCCGAGGAACGGGAGGACGGACTTGTCGTAACGGGGGGAACGCCCCATGGCGCGGAAATTGAGACGTACCATGACCACCGGATCGCCATGAGTTTTGCCGTTGCTGGTCTTGCCGTCCCGGGGATAAAAATCAAAAATCCGCGGTGCGTGGATAAATCCTTCCCGGGGTTTTGGGAGGAGATGGCAAAAGCGACAGGGAGAGAAAAAAAGGCATGAACGTGGTTCTGATCGGGTACCGCTGTACGGGCAAATCCTCCGTGGGCAGGAAACTGTCGGAGAGATTAGGGGTGCCTTTTTATGATACCGATGATCTTATCGAAAATCGCGTCGGAAAATCGATTCGACAAATGGTCGCGGAACATGGCTGGCCTTTTTTCCGAGAACGGGAGAAGGAGATTATCGGCCAACTGGCTACCGTCAGGGGAGGTGTCATTGCCACCGGTGGCGGCGCCGTCCTGGACGATGAAAATCGCCATGTCCTGAAAAAGATGGGGGTCTGCGTATGGCTTTCCGCAGATACGGCTACGATCCTTCAGCGGATGAAGGCCGATGCCTCAAACGATGCGCAACGGCCGTCGCTTTCGAATAAGGATTTGCAGTGCGAAGTGACGGAAGGATTAGGGGAACGCGAACCGCTGTACCGGGACCTTGCACATCTATCCATTGACACGGCAGACCGGGGCACCGAGGAGGTAGTCGAGACGATTTGCCAGTTTCTGACAGTCTGCTGAAAAACGCCCATCTGCTGCGTTTCCCTCATCCTTTGCCATTCGACGTACCAACAAGTACGCCTCATGGCTTAGGATATCGGGGCCTTGCATCTGGGCATTTTTGAGCAGCCTGTAAAGGAGACATTTTAAGCAATCTGAGGGAGGAGACATGTCAGGCAATACGATAGGCGTTCTGTTCCGGGTAACCACCTGGGGAGAATCACACGGAGCGGCGACCGGGGCCGTGGTGGACGGGTGTCCGCCGGGCATTGAACTTGCCGAGGCCGACATCCAGACGGAACTGAACAGAAGAAGGCCCGGCCGGATTGCCTCCGCCTCGCCCCGGAAGGAGAAGGACATCGTGGAGATCCTTTCCGGAACGTTCCAGGGGAAAACGACGGGCACGCCGATTTCCCTTTTTATCCGCAATACCGACGCCGATAGCAGCGCCTATGAGGGCATCAAGGATCTATTCCGGCCCGGGCATGGGGATTTTACCTATTTCAAGAAATACGGCATCCGCGATTACCGGGGCGGCGGACGCGCCTCCAGCCGGGAAACTGCTGTCCGCGTGGCTGCCGGAGCAGTGGCGAAAAAAATTATTGCCGCGGCGGGGATCGAGGTTGTGGCCTATACCCGGGCGTTGGGAGGCATCAATGTCGGATTCCCGCCGGGGAAGAATCGTATCACCAGGGAGGATACGGACGGCAATTCCCTCCTCTGTCCCGATCCCGAGGCATTCCGAAAGATGGAGCTGAAGCTGGCGGAGGCCAGGCACGAAGGTGATTCCCTGGGCGGCATCGTTGAGATAGTTGTGCGGGGCTGCCCGCCGGGGCTGGGGGAACCTGTTTTTGACAAGATGGATGGGGACCTTGCCAAGGCCATCATGGGCATCGGCGCCATAAAGGGCGTGGAAATAGGGGCCGGGTTTCGTGTTGCCGAGATGAGGGGTTCGGAAAACAATGATCCCCTGACACCGAATGGGTTTCTTTCCAACAATGCGGGCGGGATATTGGCCGGCATCACCAATGGCGATGATATCATCATCAGGGCCGCCTGTAAGCCGATCCCTTCCATCGCGAAGCTCCAAAAAACGATCAATGTCCACGGGAAAGCCGTGGATCTTTCCGTCGGCGGGAGGCATGATGTATCAGCCATCCCCCGCATTGTTCCGGTATGTGAAGCTATGGTTAACATAGTACTTGCCGATCATTTACTGAGGCAGCGGACGGTTTCGGCATGAGCGAGCTTCAGATTGGAATCATAGGCGGCACCCGGGGTATGGGGAAATGGTTTGCCGATTTCCTGCAGCGGGAAGGATATACCGTTCACGTCTCCGGGAGGGCCACCGGGATGGGATTCCCTGAGATGGCGCAGGTATGCCAGGTTGTTGTTGTAAGTGTTCCCATAAGCATAACCGGCGAAATCATCAGCCGGATCGGCCCCCTGATGAAAAAGGAGGCGCTTTTGATGGACCTCACCTCGGTGAAACGTGATCCCGTAAAACGCATGATGGAATTTTCTGTTTCGGACGTGATCGGGTGTCATCCTCTTTTTGGGCCGCAGGTTCTCTCTCTGGAGGGGAGCCATGTGGCGCTCTGCCCGGGAAGAGGCGATAGGTGGCTTCCCTGGCTGAAAGGGGTGCTGGAGAAAAACGGCGCCCGCGTCGTGGTGACAACGCCGGAAAAGCACGACGCCATGATGGCCATTGTCCAGGGATTGAATCACCTGAACACGGTCGCTATGGGAATGACACTGGGGAAGACGGGCTTCGGCCTTTTTGACATGAGCGGTTTTACCACTCCCCTCTTTGAAGCGAAGATTGAGATCATCCGCAAAATTTTCAACGACAATCCCCGGCTCTACGCCGAGATCATGACGATGAATCCTGATGTTCGCGAAATATTCCGTCTGTATGAAGAGTCGCTTGCAGAACTGAAGGGTGTAATAAATCACGGCGATGCGGATGGTTTGACGACGCTCATGGATGCCTATGCCGCCCGGTTGTGGCCTCTCTCCTGACCGGGGGCGCACCTGCAAGCCCCGCCGTGTAGGTGGGGAGCTTCACTCCGTGCGAAATCAGCAGACATAAATTCTATTGACATTTCTCCTGAAAATTTTCTATGGTTACACTATAAAAGGTTGATCCCTCTTTTCAGAGAGCGACAGCCCGATTCCTCAGGATGATTTGGCATCTTGACAGGTATGCAAAATCGCACATATAAACGTACTTGGATCATGCACGTTCATTCCTTTGAAGTCCGCAGTAAATCTTTCTTTTAGTGTTTTAGCCAGGGACAGGTTTTTTTCGCTTGAGACTCCTGCGGCCTTTTGGTGCGCAGCGGGGTGGGGAAAGGAGTCGCAGGGTTATGGAAACGCGCGATCGGACGCCGGATCAATTGGTGGATCTGGGAGAAAACGTCCACCGTCTGATTAAGTACGAAGGGGAACTGGACCAGGGATTCGCGGCCGAGGTCGCCCGCTTGGCCCACGGGGAAAAATTTTACACCTGCATCCAGTGCGGGACCTGTAGCGCCACCTGTCCGGTGAGCCACTACATGGATTTTACGCCTCGCCGTATCATCGCCATGGTACGGGCCGGATTCAGGGAGGAGGTCCTCCGGAGCTTTACGATCTGGCTCTGCGCCTCCTGCTATTCCTGCACGGCGGACTGCCCCCGTGAAATCAAGATCACGGACGTCATGTACGCCCTCAAGCAGATAGCGATCAAGGAAGGGATTTATCCGAAGAGGTTCCCGATCCCGGTGATGGCGCAGGAGTTCTACAAGATCGTGAAGAAAAAAGGACGCAATAACGAAGGGAAATTGATGATGAACCTCGCCCTGAAGACGAATCCCTTCAGCCTCCTGCGCTATGCCAAAGTCGGCCTGAAATTGTTCCGCACGGGGAGGGTGACCCTCAGGGAGGAGAGCATTAGGAATCATGGAGAGATCCAAACCCTGCTGGGCGCGGTTGACCGTGCCAGGGAGGCGGCCAAATGAAATACCTCTACTTCCCCGGGTGTTCATTGAAGAGCACGGGCAAGCCGTATGAAGAATCCATCCTGAGCGTTTTCCGCGCCCTGGATGTGGACATAGAGGAATTGAAAGACTGGAACTGCTGCGGCGCCACCGCGTATATGGCCGTGGACGAACTGAAGTCCTTTTCCCTCTGCGCGCGGAATATGGCTCTCGCGGTAAAACAGCACGGCGAGGGGAACGGCGAGCCCGTCCAGCTTGTCGCTCCCTGCAGCGCCTGCTATTCCCTCCTCCTCAAGTCGCAGCACTACATGGAGGAAAACCCCGAGGTGAGCCGGGTGGTGAAGACCGCCCTGAAGGAAGTGGGTTTAGAGTCCGAGGGATTGTCCCAAAAGGTCCGCATCCGCCATCCCCTGGACGTTCTGGCGAACGACATCGGGATCGAGCGGATCAAAGACCAGGTGAAAAAGCCCCTGACGGGCTTGAAGGTGGTGCCGTATTACGGTTGTCTCCTGGTCCGGCCCTATGCCACCTTCGATGACCCGTACAACCCTACCTCCATGGACCGGCTGATCCGGGCCCTGGGAGCCGAACCCGTGGATTGGGCGTTAAAGACGCGGTGCTGTGGGGGGACCCTCTCCGGTACCATCCAGGGGGTGGGCCTGCGGCTGAGCTATCTTCTCCTGAAGGAGGCGAGCCGAAAGGGGGGCGAACTGCTTCTTACCGCCTGCCCTCTCTGCCAGTTCGACCTCGAGTGTTTCCAGGGCGGCATGAATAACCGCTTTCAGCACAACGTGCAAATGCCGGTGGCCTATTTTTCCCAGCTGATCGGCAAGGCGTTCAATCTTTCGGACCGCGAAGTGGGAGCGCAGAGGCTCTTCATTCCCATGAAGCTGGAAGCCGCGGCGCCATAAGGAGGAAGTTCCATGGAGGAGAAATCCGCTCAATCCGGAAACGGCTATCCCCGGGTGGGGGTATACATCTGCGATTGCGGTGCCAACATCGCCTCCACGGTGGACGTCAAAGCCGTGGTGGACGATGCAGCTACGCTACCCGGCGTGGTCCTGGCACGGGAGTACAAATACGTCTGCTCGGAACCCGGACAGCAGCTCATTTCCCAGGACATCCGGGAGCAGAAGCTGGAGCGAATCGTCGTGGCGTCCTGCTCGCCGCGGATGCATGAGGCCACCTTTCAGAACGCGGTGGCCAATGCCGGGCTGAACCCCTATCATTTTGCCATGGCCAATATCCGCGAACACGTTTCGTGGGTCATCAGGGACAAAGAACAGGCCACGGTCAAGGCCAAGCGCTTGGTCCGCGCCGCCGTCCTCCGGGTGGTTCTGCAGCAGGAGCTTTTCTCCTCCACGGAGCCGGTCACGAAGGCGGCCTTGGTGTTGGGCGGTGGCATCGCCGGCATCCAGGCCGCGCTGACGATCGCCGACGCCGGCTACCAGGTCTTTCTGGTGGAGCGGGAGCCGTCCATCGGCGGGCACATGGCCAAACTGGATAAAACCTTTCCCACTCTCGACTGCAGCGCCTGAATCCTCGGGCCCAAAATGATGGATGCCGGTCGGCATCCCCGAATCAAGCTTATGACCTGCAGCGAAGTGGTGGCCGTATCCGGCTATATGGGCAACTATAGAGCGACGATCAGGACAAAGCCCCGCTACATCCGGGAAGACTTGTGCGTCGGCTGCCTCCAGTGCATCGACGCGTGCGTATTCAAAAAGCCGCGGTTTCCGGACGAATTCAACATGGGCCTGGGTCTGCGCAAACCCGTCTATCTTCCTTTTCCCCAGGCGACGCCGCAGGTTCCGCTGATTGATCCGGAGAACTGCCTGCAGTTGAAAACGGGCAAGTGCAAGCAGGGCTGCGCGGAAAAATGTGAACGGAAGGCGGTTGACTTCGAGCAGAAGGAGAAAATCCAGGAAGTCCAGGTGGGAACCATCATCGTTGCCACCGGATTCAAAACGGTTGACCCCCATAAGGTCCCCTATTACGGATACGGGAAGTACCCAAACGTCTACACCGCGCTGGAGGCGGAACGGCTGGTGAGCGCTTCCGGCCCGACCGAAGGGGAGGTGATCCTGCGGGACGGGCGGAAGCCCGAGACGGTAGGAATCATCCACTGCGTGGGTTCCCGGGACGAAAAGACCAACCGCTGGTGTTCCCGGGTCTGCTGCATGTATTCCCTGAAGCTCGCCCACCTGATCCGAGAGCACAGCGGCGCAAAAATTTACAATTTCTACATCGACATGCGCACCCCCGGAAAGGGCTATGAAGAGTTCTACAACAAGCTCCTGGAAGAAGGGGTCCAGTTCATCCGCGGGCGCGTGGCCGAGGTGACGGATTGGGCGGTCAAACCGGGAGAGGAAGGAAAATTGATCCTGCGGGTGGAGGACACGATGATCGGCCAGGTGCGGCGGATTCCGGTGGACATGGTCGTTCTTTCCACCGGGCTGGAGTCTCAGCCCGACGCCGCGAAGGTATCGGCCCTGTTCGGTCTGAGCCGCTCGGCGGACGGCTTCTTTGCGGAGGCCCATCCCAAGTTGCGTCCGGTGGAGACCAATACCGACGGCGTTTTCCTCGCCGGATGCGCCCAGGGGCCGCGGGACGTGCCCGATGCGGTTGCCCATGCGGGCGCAGCCGCCTCCATGGCCATTGCGCTGTTGAACAAGGGGGAAGTGACCATCGCGCCGACGACGGCCAAGGTCGTCCGTGAGAAGTGCGTGGGCTGCGGCGATTGCCTTCCGGTCTGCCCGTACACCGCCATCTCGCGCGTGGAAGGCAAGGCCGAGGTCAATGCCGCCCTGTGCAAAGGCTGCGGCACCTGTGTGGCGACCTGTCCGTCCGGAGCGATCGAGGGGCTTCACTTTACGGACGAACAGCTGGTTGCCCAGATCGAGGGGGTATTGACATGAGCGTCGAGTCCGGATTCGATCCAAAAATAGTGGCTTTCATGTGCAACTGGTGCACTTACGCCGGGGCCGACAACGCCGGGGTGGCGCGGATGGAATCGCCGCACAACATTCTGGCGGTTCGGGTGATGTGCTCGGGGCGCGTCTCTCCGGAGATGGTGATACGCGCGTTCCGATCCGGCGCCGATGGCGTATTGGTGATGGGGTGCCATATCGGCGATTGCCACTATGCCGCCGGCAATCATCGCACGGCCAAACGCATGCCGCTGCTGCGCAATCTCCTCGGGTACGTCGGCATCAACCCGGAGCGGATGGAGTTGGCCTGGGTATCGGCGGGGGAGGCACCCCGCTTTGTCGAAGTCACCCAGGCGTTCACCAAGAAGATCCGGAATCTGGGGCCGCTGGCGCAGGAGGTGACCGAATGATCGCAGCGATTCGCGAAGCCGTTGCCGAGCGCCTGGGTTCCTGTGATGGGGTGGTCGCGCTGCGAAGGAGGAATGGCGGCGTGGCCCCGCACCTCTTTCAAAAAGGGGACGAGCTTGCGGAGATGGAACTCTCGCCCAGGTATCCGCTGATGACCGTCGTCTCAAGGCTGCACAAGGCTTTCCCCGCGATCCGCCTGGGGGTTGTGGCCCGCGGGTGCGACGAGCGCGCCTATGTCGAGATGGCGAAGCGCAACCAGATTGATCCGACCCGCCTGGAAATTATCGGCTTTGCCTGCACGGCTGAGGAGGCCCAGGCCTGCTATTGCCGTGAGCCTTCTCCCAAACATCCGGTGGCGGGGACGCCGCCCGCGCCCGGCCCCCCCAATCCCCTCGTGGCGAAATACGATTCCCTGCCCCTGGAAGAACGGCGAAGTTTCTGGAAGAAACAATTCAGCAAATGCATCAAATGCTACGGCTGCCGGAACATCTGCCCCGAGTGCTTTTGCGAAGCCTGCGCCATGGAAGACATGGCCTGGGTCGAACCGGGTCTTCTGGCGCCGCCGTTCCCTACGTTCCACTTGATCCGCGCCATGCACATGGCGAGCCGCTGCGTTGCCTGCCGCGAGTGCGAGCACACCTGCCCGGCGTATATTCCGCTTACGGTGCTTTACGACCTGATGCGGCGCGACATCGCGGATCTGCTGGGCTATATCCCGGGCGCGGACATTGAGGCGCAGCAGCCGCTTTCCCTTTCACTCGAGCAGGCGCCGCTGAAGAAATGACGATGGGCGGAAAGACCGTTCGTCACGGAGGCTAAACGTATGGAATACCAAAATACCTTGACGACCTGCATTTACTGCGGTTGCGGCTGTTCGATGTACGTGGAAACGATCGATGGGCGCATCACCGGCGTCTGGCCGGACAAGACCAACCAGATCAGCGGGGGCAGGCTGTGCATCAAGGGCTGGAACGTCACGGGCTTTGTAGGCCATCCCGATCGGCTGAAGAACCCGCTTCTCCGCAAGGAAGGGAAGCTTGTCGAGGTGACGTGGGACGAGGCCCTGAGCCAGGTGGCCGAGAAACTGAGCGGGATCAAGCGGGAAAGCGGCGCGGACAGCATCGGGCTAATGACTTCGGCCAAGTGCACCAACGAAGAAAATTATTTGATGAACAAATTCGCCCGCGCAGTGTTGGGCACCAACAACATTGATCACTGCGCCCGTCTCTGACATGCTCCCACGGTGGCCGGTCTGGCCGCGGCGTTCGGGAGCGGAGCGATGACCAACTCGATTCCGGAACTCGAAACGGACAGCCGTTGTATCCTCATCATGGGGTCGAACACGTCTGAAGGACACCCGCTCATTGCCAGCCGCATTGTGAAAGCCAAAGAACGTGGCGCCCGGGTGATCGTTATTGATCCCCGCGATATACAGATCGCCCGGCTGGCCGATATGTATATCCCGTTTCGGCCCGGCGCTGACGTCGCCGTCCTCAACGGGCTCATGAATGTCATTATCAGCGAAGGGTTGGAAGACAAGGAATTCATTGCGGCGCGCACGGAGGCGTATGCGGAGATGAAGGCTGTGGTGGAAAAATACACCCCGGAACGGGTGCAGGAAATCAGCGGCGTCCCGGCGGACATGCTGCGCGAGGCGGCGCGCCTGTACGCCCGGAACAAGCCCGCTGCGATTGTCTATGCGATGGGCATCACCCAGCATACGACCGGAGTCGACAACGTGAAATCCATCGCCAACCTGGCAATGCTGACGGGAAACCTGGGCATTGCCGGGGCCGGCGTAAATCCGCTGCGCGGACAAAACAACGTCCAGGGGGCGTGCGACATGGGCGGCCTGCCCAACGTGTACCCCGGCTACCAGGCGGTGACCTCACCTGACGCGCAGAAGAAATTTCAGGATGCCTGGGGCGGCACGGCGGATACAGTGGTGGGCCTGACGGTCATGGAAATGGTCAACGGCGTGGGCGACGGCACTCTTCGTGCCTTGTACGTGATGGGCGAAAATCCAATGGTCGCCGACCCGGACCTTCATCATGCCCGCCACTGTTTGGAGAAAGCCGAGTTTCTGGTCGTTCAGGACATTTTTCTTACCGAAACGGCGCAACTGGCGCACGTGGTGCTTCCCGGCGGGGCGTTCGTTGAAAAAGACGGCACCTTCACGGGCACCGATCGGCGCGTCCAGCGCGTGCGCAAGGTGGTGAATCCACCGGGAAATGCCATGGCGGACTGGGAGATTACCTGCCGGTTAGCCCAGCGCCTGGGGGCCGGAGGTTTTGACTTCGCCTCGCCCAAGGAGGTCATGGAGGAAATCGCCAGACTGACCCCCAGCTACGGGGGCATCAGCTATGAACGCCTGGAAGAACTGGGCTTTCTGCACTGGCCGTGCCCCGCGGCCGATCATCCCGGCACCCCGTACCTGCATAAGGGCAAGTTCTCACGCGGACAGGGGCAGTTTCACGCGGTTGAGTTCAAAGAGCCTGCGGAGTCGCCCGACCAGGATTATCCCCTCACGTTGACCACCGGTCGGCTGATGTTCCACTTCCATACGGGCAGCATGACCCGGCGCTCGGAGAAGCTTCACCAGGAGGTGCCGGAGGCCTACGTCGAGATCCACCCCGACGATGCCGCCCGGATCAGCTTCAAGCGGGGCCAGCGGGTGCGAGTGCACAGCCGGCGCGGGCAGATCGAATTGGACGTGCGCGTCACCAAGCGCATCAAACCGGGCGTCGTCTTCATCCCGTTCCACTTTGCCGAGGCTGCGGCCAACGTGCTGACCCACGCCGCGATTGACCCGACAGCCAAAATCCCGGAGTATAAGGTCTGCGCGGTAAAGATGGAAACCATCGGGGTGAAAGAAGCAAAATCCCAGGGACCTTCGTAAAATATGCGAAGCCGGAAACGGGATTCTTTTCGTGAGTGATCTCTGTGAAGTATTAAAGATTAAAAAGGAAGATATTGAAGATACTCCACGTTCTGGAACCGAGCTGGATACGGCTTACATCCTTGGGATGCCCAAAACGAAGGGGAGCGTGAAAATCCTACTCGACATAGATTACGTTCTGAATAGGGAGGCGTTTACGGAGTTTTCGTGAACCGGGGCAGCCGTTTTTGGAGGAAAGCAGAAACGCCTTCTCTCCCGTTGGGATGATCGGCGCAAAAGGAAATAAACTCTTTCTCTCTTTCAAGTTGCACTTCAAGCGATGTACCAAAGGAATCTGTAAGCAGCTTTTTTGATGCGGAAAAAGAAGAAAGAGGCCTCTTCAAGACCTCTTCAATAAATTCAAAAGCCTGTTGAGAGGCTTTGCCGTCTTCAGCCACTTTTGTCACGAGACCCCAGGAAAGGGCCTTTTCTGATGAAATAGGTTGATCAAGGGCTGCTATTTCAATGCTCCTTGCAAGACCGACCAATCTGGGGAGAGAAAAACTTCCGCCCCCATCAATGCTAAGCCCGTTACTCGTGTAGGCTTGTCTTAAAACCGCCGATGCTTCCATAATCCTGAAATCGCAAGAAAGGGCCAGAGAAAAACCGCCGCCTGCTGCAAATCCGTTAATGGCGGCTACAACAGGCTTGGGCATTCTTCTTATTTCCAAAATAGCCTGATGAAAAATTGTCGCCAGAAGGCGAAATGACTCCCCAGGGCTTTTCCCCCCGCAATCGGAAAGCCATTTGAGATCGCCGCCTGCGCAAAAGGCTTTGCCTGCGCCTGTAATAATAACCCCAAAGACTTTGGGATCGGCTGATAGTTCGAAAAGAATCTTACCAAGGGTTTCCGTCATCTCCCGATGAAATGCATTCATGAACGGAGGTCTGTTTAGCGTAATTGTTGCGATTCCATCCGTTGTTTCTACCTTTATCGTGTTCTCCATACAAATAATTCCCCGTTATTGATAGTTGATCCCTTCCCGGAATTTACGGGCCCGGATAGGGCTGATAGCTATTTCGATGCCGTTCTTCAACTGCTCAATCGCTTTTTCAATCTCGCCCAAATCAGCAGAGATGAGAGCCAGATACAGAGTGCGTTCATATATTCCCGCATGAAAACGGTGTCCCTTTAGGGTGGGTTGCCGCACTCACCCGCCGTAGGCGGTTCGGCCGTCGGGAGCAATGCGGATCGCCTTGTGGAACTTGCGCTCGTTCTGGTCGCCGGCAGGGGCATGGATCTGCCATACGATGGTACCGTCAGGGGCGATCTCAATCAGCTTGTCCCCCGCCGAGCCCAAAGTGTTGCCGTTGGGCAGACGGTTGGCTTCGCGATTGAGGAGAAGGGCACGCTCGCCTTCCGGGTGCGACCAACTCCACACCTCAGCGCCGGTTGCCCGATCAATCTCCACATAGCGATTCGGCTGCCGCAGAGCGAGCAGAATGTGGCCGTTGTCAAGGGGTTCTGGTTCGTGGTTGAGAACGCCGACGATCCGCCCTTCGGTGGACAAGCCGACACGCCGGTCATGGCCGCGGAAGGTGATATGCCACACAACCCTTCCGGACGGATCAACCTCGACGATGGTGTTGAAGTTGCGGATGCTGATAAGCGTGTTCCCGTTGGCGAGACGGGTGACGGAATTGACGTGCATCCAACCCTCGAAGTCGACGCCGGCGAACGGCGGCCTATCGAACGCCTCGACGCCATACCACGACCACACGGTACGCCCTTCGCGATCAACCTCGACCACGACAGGGCTGCCCTTGGGTTGCCACGCCCGGTTGTAGAGCGTATTACCGTTCGGCAGGCGGTCGGCGTCGTGTGAGGCGCCCCCGTCCTCGTGCTTCCACACGACGCGGCCCAAGCGGTCGATCTCGTAGATGCCGCGATTGGTCATGGTGAACAGGATGTTGCCGTTGTCGAGCAGGCTGGCGTCGAGCAGGGCGCTGCGGTCGCCTCGTTCCACACGCAGCCTGTGCTGCCACACGACCTTTCCGGAGAAGTCGACCTCCACGATGCGCGGCCATTTGACTTGGGACATGTCGCACAGCAAGGTGGTGCCGGGAAACACTCGGGCGGCATCATAGACGCTGACCTTGTAGTCGCCGGCCCGCACCGTATCCGCCCACGCCGCGCCAAGCAAGAGGCCGGCAGCGACAACCGCAATCCAGTTCATTTTTCCACGCATGATGGTTCCTCCTCGATGTTGTAGCCTTGCGCCGACAGGACAAGGGTACCCCGATTTTCCCACCCCGCCCGTTCCCCTTAAGCACTCTTTTCTTTCGGCTGGATGCGATTTCCGCAGAAGACAGGGAACCCAGAATGCCGCCACGTTGAGAGGATGGCAATAACGGCGCCGGGAACCTTCAGGCATATTATCTTGATTTCTGATGATAGGGAGATATCTTTTGCAAATATTCTCCAATGGTTCTCTTTCTGCAAGCAGGACAGAACTCGAGATATGTATCAGTATATCTCTTATGGATCTTTTCCATCAGGGGCTCAGGCACAAACAGTGCCCCGCATCTCTTGCAGGATTCAAGCTCCACTGACCTGATCTCCTGTTTTGTAAAGAAATTATATAACCTTTTCAGACTTATCTCGTGACGCAACTCTGCTGCGTCATCCGGGCATGCATTTACGCATGAGGCGCAGCAGATACATTGATAATGCGAATAATTGAATAGACGCAAATTTTTTACGTCCTTGGATTCGAGTGTCCCTGTGGGACAAGCCAAGACACAAGCTGCGCAACCCGTGCACGTTTCTATATTCATCGTCGTTCTGCAGAAGAGGAACACCGTGGCAATTATCATTATCTCTCCGCTCAGTATATGTATTGTCCACATATTGTTTCCGAAGAACGGGATCTGACCAAGGGTTCCATGGGTCAAACAATAACCTGTCGCAAAGGGTAAGGCAGCCATGATGATTATAAGATAGTCTGCAAAGGATGACTTCATTCTGATCTCTTTGGTTGCGAAGTGTCTTATAATAAAGAAGACAACAAGCACTAATAACAGGATCGTCATCCCGTCCGCCCATTCATCAGACAATGGGGACCAAGACCATTCAAGACGGGAATTCTCCCATAATGAGATGTGTCCGGCCAGTCCTATTGGGACGACAAAAAGGCAAACATGAAAAACATAGCGGAGCAATGAATAGACAGGTTTCTTGAGTGCTGCCTTATGAAAAGGCGCCAGGAATTGGCCGAAAATCTTAAAAAAATAAGTGCCCCTGTTTTCTTTATCTTTACTGCCCTGAATTATCGAAAATACAAAAAAGAAGATCCGTATAATTATCCCAACACCTAAGAAAATAAAGCTAAACGTTAAGAGAGGTCCTTCTATAATTGCTGCAATATCCATTGCCAGATTCATTACTCCGGGGCGCGTCTATAGATATAATCACATTAAAAGTCGGATGAAATGTTCAACATATTGCCGATGTTCACTCTTATAGTATGAACCGGGTATTATAAAAGACTTGATGCAGGTTTAACATGGTGTCAGATCTTTTACAATTACCTTTTTTGAAAAGATTAAGAAATTTACGGTGTCATCAATAGCCAATTATTTTAAAAATGCCCTGGCCTTCCATGGGTTTTCTCTCCACGAGCTGTCCCACCTTTACCCGTTTGACTGCCTCCGGTGGGCCTTGCACCATGACCCACGCCTTATCGGCCTGGAGCTGATCCGTTACTTTGAGCGCTACCGGCAGCTTCACAACGTCACAGGAGACCTTCTTCTCATCGAAGGGATCTGCTATCGCCTGGAACGTGGAAACGATAAGCTCGGAACCGACTTTCAGTCCCTGCTTTTCGCCTACATTGATCAGGGCGCTCCGTTCCTTTCCGTCGGGGCTGGTTCTCATCTGAACGATATACCCTTTGACGATAAACCACTTGGAAAGCAAGGGCCTGGCATTTTCCAGGGCCTTGGCTGCCGCTTTTTTCATTCCGCCGATCATGGCGTCATAGTTGGGATAGGGTATCTTACCGATGATCTGTTTTCCCGTGACGATCTTGGAAAACAGGACTTCACCCGTTTCCACATCCAGAATTCTCAGAGCCACATCCGTGCTGATGTTCCACCCTTCCTGTGTTTCCAGACCGGCGGCCGTGACGAATCCCGCTATATTAAACAGGGTATTGTCGCTTTTGCGTTCGAGGCCTTTTCTCGCGGATTCGTACGTTTTATAGGAAAGATCAATGTTGTTTACAGAGCCGGTAATGATAAATTTCACTCCGGCCAGTTTGCCGAGACGGGCCAGCGTGTTCTCATCGGTCAGGCCGGAGCGCTGGAACTGGTATTCCGTCATGATCTTTTCCATCTCTTTCCTGGTATAGACCGTCGCCCCGCCCATGTTGACAAGTTCGTCGGTCACGCCGTCTTCCATGCTTTCACTGAGCTTTGCGTTTATCTGCCGCTGTGTCGTCTGGGCATCCTGTTGGAATTTGGTCTTTTCCTTTTCACCCCAGACGACACCCGCCGCACCGGGGACGACGCCCACGGCGGCGCCCCCGACCGCCGTTCTTTCCCCGGTTCCCTGTACGTTTGTCTGCACAACGTTGGCATAATCGAAGGTGGTGTTATTCGTGAAATTGACGACGGCCACCTTTATATTCGCCGATTCATAGCTTGATTTGCAGACAGGGGGTATGGTTTCCTTCGGCCCCGCGTCAACCATGAACTGGGTTGGATCAAATTTTATTGTTCCGGCACAGGCTGCAAGAAAAAGTGAGGCGACAATGAATATCAGGGACTTTCTAACCATGCCATCCTCCTTGCTTATTTTTCATAATCGAGTGTTATGGAATAGGGGGAAAAATTCGCGATCGTGAATTTTCCCTTCTGTTTGATGCTGTTGGCAAGGTACAACGTGTTTTCGGGATAGCTTACTATGTATTCACCCATGCCCTTTTCTTCCACGCCTGCCACCCACACGATGTTCTGCAGCATGCCTTTCAGTTCCATCGTCGCGTCAATATCGGTGACACCGTTCACCTTGACGCTGATTTTCTTGATATTGCCCTGGATGTACTGGGCCACCTTGTCGAGAACGACCGGGGTGAATTTTTCCGACAGATCCTTGAGCCCTTCGGCAGCGGCGTCCTCCACGTTGTTTGCAATGCCTTTGCCCTGTGACGTTCCCGCCGTGAGCACCTCCATGTTGCCGGTCTTGTTGTTTTTCGCGACGATCCGGTAGGTGAGCCTGACGGTTACGTTATTGAAGGGCATGGCGATCCCATAGCCGATGTCTTCCCCCTTCTTGGTCGAAATCGCATATTCTGTTTTGCCGATGATGATAACGTTCGAGAGAAATTTGTACATCATGCTGCGTACGGCGAGGGTGCTGCCGCTCTTCACGGCGGTTTCAATTTCTGAGGCATCAACGGCATGGGTTGGCGCCACATCCACCACCGTATAGCCCTGATCGGTGAGTTTTCCCGTGAGGATTTCGGACAGGATGTTGGTTTCTTCATACTCGTCCGCACCCTTGGCTGCATTCGGTTTACGGGCCGGTATGAAAACGGCGACGGAGTTGTTGAGCGCCATCGAGGAAACGGCTTCCTTGGCCTTCGTCGGTTCAACGCAGGCCTTGATCCTCACCGTGAGCATATCGGATTTGCTTTCCTGTCCCAGTACCTGGAAGCTTTTTACCACGCCGGCCGCCTGCGCCTTGATGACGTCTTCCACCAGGGTGAAATTCTGGACAAAGCTCTGCGCCTTTACCTGCGTTCCCACCGTCTTTTCTATTGCGGACCACTTCGCCCTGGCGATAGCCTCCATTTTTGCGGAAGGGAGGTCGCCGCTGATGATAATCGCTTCGCCGTCGGCGTCAATGCACTTCTCCTCACAGACACCTTCGGACGCAAATTGAAAAACAAGCAACAGGGAAAAAATTGTCGCGGTTATTCTACGCATGGGTCAACCTCCCTTTTTACCGGGGTTTCTGTTAACGTTCATCGGAAATAATTTCTGTCGGCAGCCTTTCCCCTCCGCTTGGCAAGCTCCGTCACTTTACTGAAAAAAAGGGGGTTTGTAAAGGGATTGGAAAACGAACTACTTACCAACACAGAACGAGGAAAATATCCTGTCCAACACTTCTTCGCTGGTCGTTTTTCCGGTGATCTCCCCCATGCTTTCGAGGGCATCGCGTATATCCAGGGACACAAGTTCGGGAGGCGAATTCCGATGGATTTCTTCACTGGCCTGCGTGAGCAGACCGGCGGTCTTTTCCAGGGCGGTCTTGTGCCGGATGTTCGTGATAAACAATGCCGGCGCAGAAACACCGCTGTTTCCCATGGCGAGGTTGTAGATTGCTTCTTTCAGATCGGGGACACCTTCTCCGTACTTTGCAGAAATCCGGAGGGGATCCATCCCGGGCAACAGATCGCGGATTTCCGTTGTGCTGATCCGGTGGGGCAAGTCGGCCTTATTGATAACCGGGATGGTTTTTCTCGTTTTATTTATTTCCATGATGGCAAGGTCTTCTTTTGTGAGTTCACTGCTTCCGTCAAGAACCAGAATGACCACATCTGCCAGAGACAGCCGTTCCTGTACAAAATCGAGGCCCTCTTTTTCAATCATGTTTTCGGGAGTTCTGATTCCTGCGGTATCGGTGAGCTTGAGGGGTACCCCCCTGATGCGTATGGTTTCCTCGATGAAATCCCTGGTCGTACCGGGGAGCGGGGTGACAATAGCGCGTTTTTCACCGAGAAGCCGATTCAGGAGACTTGATTTTCCGACGTTCGGTTTCCCCGTAATGACGGCATTTATGCCCTGCCGGTATATCTTTCCCTCTTCATACGTGGATAAGAGAACTTGAATTTCCTCAATGATGGTTTGGAGTTTATCCGCAACAGGATGGAAGGATACGGCCGTTTCATCCTCGGGAAAATCTATTGCAGCTTCAAGCATGGCGAGGATATCCCTGACTGCCGTGCGGATGCCTTCAATTCTCAGGGAGAGATCGCCCTTGAGGTGGGATAAGGCCAGTTCCCGCGCCCGGTCGGTGCTTGCCATGATTATGTCGAGGACTGCTTCCGCCTGGGAGAGGTCAATGCGGTTGTTGAGAAACGCCCTTTTCGTGAATTCGCCGGGTTCGGCAAGACGGGCGCCGCTTTTCAGGATTTCACTGAGGATTGTCTCCGTAATCAGGCTGCCGCCGTGGCAGCTGATTTCCACCGTATCTTCTCCGGTGTACGAGCGGGGCTTTCTCATGATGGTGAGCAGAACTTCATCCAGGACTGTGCCTGTGGCGGATGAGACGATGTCCCCGTGGTAGAGGCGGTGGCTCTGAAGGCGTGCTGCTCCATGCCTTGCCTTGAAGAGCTTATGGGCGATTTCTTCCGACCGGGGACCGGTGATCCGTATCAGTCCGATGCCCCCCGTACCCGGCGGGGTGGCTATGGCCGCAATGGTGTCGCTCAATACCACAAACGATGGCCTCGCACAACCTGTCTTCCCGCAAAAAAGGGAGGGACTCTTATTAATTGCTATTTGTTTTTCTGATCGGCACCACGACAATCTTTTTATATTCGCCTTCACCCCGGCTTTTGGTGGTCACAGACTCATTATTCTGAAGCGCCATATGAATTATTCGGCGACTGTGGGCATTCATATAGCTCAGGGCGATGGGTTTTTTTGTCTTTTTGACTTTTTCACTTACTTTTTCCGCCAAGGCAATGAGAGATTCTTCCTGCCGTTTCCGGTAATCTTCGGCGTCTACGATGATTATCTTTCTGCCGTTTCCCGACTTGTTTGCAGCCTTGTTGACTATGTATTGCAGGGCATCAAGGTTTTGTCCACGTTTCCCGATCAGTAAACCGTTCCCTTCTCCTTTGATATTGATAAACACGGTATCCGGCGTTTCCTCGGCAGTAACCTCGCAGTTCAAATTCATCCTGGTGAGAATACCGGCCAGGATTGTTTTTGCCGATAGCGCAAGATCCTCTCCTGTCTCTGCGTGTCGGTCAGCCCGGACGGTCTTTGGAGAATCAGCGCCATCATTCAGGGAAGAGCCACTTCCTTTTTCAGAAGAAAATTCGAGAGGTACATCCAGTGACACATCGAAAGATATTATGCTGGCCCTGATCACGGCTTTTTTCGAGCCCAGCCCCAGGAAGCCCGGCATACCATCCGAAATGATTTCTATGTTCAACTTATCTCGGGCGACATTAAATTCTTTACAGGCCTTTTCAATGGCTTCATCTATGTTTTTTCCCTCAATTTCTAAGCTTTTCATGGTTGTACTTGCCTCGCCTCCGGTTTAACTTTTGTTGATATAGTACTGCTGTCCGATGCTGAGGATGTTGTTAAACAACCAGTAGATAACCAGCCCGGACGGAAAATTCAAGAACATGAAGGTAAAAATGACCGGCATCAAGAGCATAACCTTCGCCTGCATGGGGTCGGCGGACGTCGGAGTCATTTTCTGCTGGATAAACATCGTTGCCCCCATAATGAGCGGGGTGATGTAGTACGGATCTTTTTCAGAAAGATCCTGGATCCACCAGAAGAAGGGAGAATGGCGCAGTTCAATGGCATAGAGGAGCGCCTTATAAAGGCCGAAAAATACGGGAATCTGAATAAGCATCGGCAAACATCCGCCCAAGGGATTGACGTGATGGGTCTTGTAAAGCGCCATGGTTTCCTGACTGAGCCTCGTCTTATCGTTCTTATACCGTTCCCGGAGTTCATTTATCTTTGGTTGAAGTTTTTGCATTTCCTTCATTGATTTGTAACTCTTGTTTCCCAGCGGCCAGAAGATGATCTTGATCAGCGTGGTCAGGATGATTATGGCAATGCCGTAATTGTGAACGTATCCGTAAAGAAATTTCAAACCGATTAACATGGGCATGGCCAGCCATTTCAACCAGTCGCCAAAATCAATGGCATATTCAAGACCGATACCCAACGTCTTGAGGATGCTGTAATCCTTCGGTCCGAGGTACAGGGAGTAGGAGAATGAAGCGGCCTGTCCCGGGGGAATGATACTCTTCGTTCCTTTCAGAATGACCGATACCATTTCCCGGCTGTCCTTGGTAACGGAAAGACTGGTCAAGGAAGGATTTTGTGGTATGAGAGAGGCGATAAAATATTTGCTTTCAAACCCTCCCCAGGACACATCCGGACCAAGCAGTTTTTCCTTTGCGGTTTCCATCTTTTTCGCTTCTTCGCGGGCGATTTTCTGCGCTATGAAGGAAACGGGTCCGTGCTGATCATCATAACCGTCAGATGCAAGCGCGGGGTTAACATACTGATGCCACGCCAGATTGACCCCCTGGTTCAGGGGGGTGGCCGAGAGATTATGAACTTTAACTTCAAGATCGAAAGTATATTTTGCGGATTGGAAGGTAAAAATCTTCTCTATTTTTACCGCACCCGGATATTCGCAGGTAAAAATCAGTTGACGGGGCTCGGAAGTACTATTTGTTATTTCTATCCCCTCTACATTGGCTTCATAGATGGCGTCGCCGGGATTAACGATATCCGAGTCTTGGAATGAAACGGTCAAAGGCGCCGGCATGCCGTTTCCAATGTTGACGAGCTCGATCAGGTCGGAATTACTCTTCAGCTCCTTCCGGTAATCGCTGAGTCGAAATGATTTCAGTGCTGCGTCACCGGTTGTAAAGGTCGCTGTATAAAGGGGCGTTTTAACGCGTATGTCTTTCTTTGTATGTTCCTTTGCCAGTTGCAGGGAAGTGTTTTTACTCGCCGCTGTTCGAACCACGTTCTTGATTGGGGTTTCTGGCGACTGAGTTGTTGGTACCGTCCCTTTCTGGACGGATGGCGGCTGTTTTGGAACGTACGGTTTAACGAAGAAATACTGATAAATGAAAAGCACCGCAAGCGACAGGACGACGGCAAGAAGACTCCTCTTGTCCATTCAATACCTCCAAGAAAGTTGGTTTTCTTATTTTACAGGATCGTATCCGCCAGGGTGCAGGGGGTGGCACCGCAGAAGACGCATAAGACCGGAAAATACGCCCTTAAAGGGTCCATATTTTCTGATCGCCGTTATCGTATATTCGGAACAGGAGGGATAAAAACGGCAACAGGGGCTAAAGAAGGGTGACAGGCAAACCTGGTAAAACCTTACCATGATAATAAAAATTCCCCCCGTAATTTGCCTGGACATGATTCTTAAGAGTCTGATTTATTGATCAAGAGGCTTTCCAATTCCACACGTACATCTTTATAGGTGAGTGTCGGCAGGAATTTTTTGCCTATAATCACTATGTCTTGAGAGGAGGGGAAACGATGCTTGTTTAATCTGAAAAACTCTCTAACAAGACGTTTAATCCTGTTCCTCTTCACCGCGTCCCCCACTTTTTTACTGACCGCTATTCCCAGCCTTTTGTTTTCTCCCCGGTTTTTAAACACGATGACGGTAAAATTTTCCGAATGCCGTCTAACTCCTCGCTTATATATGATTAGAAATTCTCCCCTTTTCCTAATCCTTTCATCTTTGCGGAAGTTCTCTTTTTCCATAAACTATGGATCATTATGGTCGGTGCTGGACAACCCGGTTCTGGGTATGACTAACCTCCGCTGCCCGCACGCTGTCCCCTTATTCGGCTTCCATAAGAACAAGAACAAGATCAGACAGATAACCTCTTCCGTCCCTTAGCCCTTCTCCTGTTCAGAACCAAACGGCCGGCCTGCGTGGACATACGAACGCGAAACCCATGGGTTCTTTTCCTTTTTGTATTACTCATATTGGTTAGATTTTTCTTCATAAATTCCCCCTTTTTCGCTCGGTATAAATTTGCTTACTAACCCTAATTCGGTTACTTTGTCAAGGTTAAATTGCCGCAGACCCTTTTCTCCTGACCTTTCTCCTTGACAGCTGGTACTCTCCAATTTATACTCGGACGCCTTCAGCGAAAGGAAGGCCGAACCGAAGGTCGGAGGCTTGCAGTCGTCATGCCTGTCTTTTAGGAGAGGGGATGCTTAAGTGTTGGGGATATCCTTTTTCCCCCGGTGAGGCGCTTTTCCCCCAGAGTAAAATGCGGAGCGTTTCGATTTTTAAAGAATAGTACCATAAATCATTCTTTTACTTGCCTCTTGAGCACGCTGCCGGATTCAAATTGCCCAAATCATTCCGAGGCTGGGATCTCCGGCCTTGCCGGCGGTGTTTCATGATACGCCCTCTCTCGGGGGCCGTAGGTGTTTTCCCATCGGTAAAAGGCGGGTAAATCGTCCTCTTGCCGTAAGCTTATTCCGTCGTGACGCAGGTTCCACATTCTTAAAGGTAAGTGCAATTATTCAGGGAGGGGCGATGATGCGGGTGTTGAGCAACAACGATGTGGAAAAGATCATCACCATGAAAGAATGTATAGCGGTTCTTGAAGAGATGTATAATGATCTGGGGCGCGGTCAGGCCTTGTTTCTGCCGCGGGTTGATAATATTCTTCCCTGCGGACACGAAAACGCCTATTATGCCTTCAAGCATATGGGGGGAGGGTGGCCGCGGCGCAGGATCATGGCCCTACGTCTCAATTCGGATATTATCACGCATCCCAGCATAGGTGGCGCCTTAAGACGGGTAAAAGTCCCTTTGGCTGCCGGCCGCTGGGTCGGGTTGGTGGAGCTCTTCAGTACCGATACCGGAGAACTGCTGGCCATTTTTCCCGACGGCGTTGCCCAGCGGATGCGTGTGGGGGCCACCAACGGTCTGGGGATCAAATATCTGGCCAGACCCGATGCCCGCCGAGCGGGGATTATCGGCAGCGGATGGCAGGCGGGGGCTCAGCTTCTGGGGCTGCTGGCGGCACGCCCCGTTGAAGAAATAAAAATCTTCAGTCTGTCGAAACAAAACCGCGAAACCTTTGCCGCGGAAATGCGCACGCTGACCGGGGCGAATATCCGTGCGGTGGATTCCGCCGAGGAGTGTGCGAAAGACACGGATATCATCATGGCTGCCACCTCATCCATCGTGCCCGTTGTAAAGCCGGAATGGCTGCGGGAAGGGATGCACGTGAGCTGCATCAAGATTCAGGAGGTGGACAGCGGCGTCCTCAACCGCTGTCAACGGATTGTGCTGCATACAAGCCTTCAGGAGAAGCACGCGGACAATGTCTTGCCCGGTACGGGGAACATGCCCAAAGAACATAAGGAAGGCTGGTGGAATGAAAAGGAACGGACACCGCGGAAATTCCCCGATCTTCCTGCGCTTGTCGTGGGGCGTGAACAGGGACGTATGGATCCGCGGGAGATAACCTGCTTTATAAACAACGTGGGGATCGGATTGCAATTTGCGGCAGTAGGCGCCCTCATTCTGGAAAAAGCCGAGAGCCTCGGCTTGGGTACGGTGTTGCCGTCCGAATGGTTTAGCGAGACCGTCCACCCCTGAGAAGGGGAACACGTTTATTTGCCGCGAAAGATTATTTTAGAGAGATGCAGTGAGGGCTGCCTACGGCGGCCAGGTAACGTAAACGCATGAAAGGAGGCGGTTCAAATGGGTGGTAATGTAATCAAGTGGCTTGGTCATTCATGTTTCCAGATACAGACTTCCAAGGGGAAGGTTATCTTTATTGACCCCTGGATAACGGGCAATCCCGTGTGTCCCATTAAACTCGATGATGTCACAAAGGTCAATATCGTCCTGGTTACCCATGACCATTTTGATCATATTGCCGATGCGGCCGCTATTTCCAAAAAAGCAGGTGCCGTTGTTATCGGATTTCCCGAGACGGTGGGAAAATTGAAAACCGGGCATGCCCTTCCCGAAGGCCATGTCGTTTTCGGCGGCATTGGCATGAATATCGGCGGGAGCACAAATATTGAAGGCGTATCAATTACCATGACGCAGGCGTTCCATTCATCGGAAACGGGTATGCCCGGCGGGTATATCATCAGGCTGGAGGATGGCAAGACCATTTATCACTCAGGCGACACGGGCATCTTCTCAAGCATGAAGCTGCTTGGTGAACTCTATCCTTTGGATTTGACAATGCTTCCCATCGGCAGCTGTTTTACCATGGATCCTTTTCAGGCGGCGCAGGCGCTCAAGTTGCTGCAACCGAAGCGCGTCATCCCGATGCATTATAAAACTTTTCCCATCCTGGAACAGGATGCCTCTCGCTTTGTCAATCAGGCGAAAAAAGAGGCGCCCGGCGTGGAAGTTATTGTTCTTAAGCCCGGCGAGGAATATACCCTGTGAGCGGAAAAAGCGGGAAGCCCTGTCCGGGGACGGTGAGCGTCTCTTCCCCCGGTAATCGCGGCTGTCAGTGAAAATAATTTGCATTGAAGAAAGGAACGATCATGGGTCGCAGAGACGAAGGACACTATAGCGAAAAGCATCCGCCCGGCACAGCGGTCAGAGAGACACTCGCCGCGGCGGTACGAAAGAGAGCGATCAGCGGAGAAATGGGGTGTGCGGACGCCTTTGATATTGCCGCCACGCTGGGAGTGCCTCCCAGAGAAATAGGCGCGGCGCTCGATCTGATGGAGATACGTATTGCCAAGTGCCAGTTGGGATTATTCGGCTATGGTTCGGGAGTTAAAATCCTGAAGAAGGCGGATACCGTCGCTCCGGAGTTGGAAAAAGCCATCCGGGATAAGCTTGATCACGGCCGGCTTTCCTGTGCCGCCACCTGGGAAATAGGGGCGCAACTCGACGTGCCCAGGATGGGGGTTTCGTCCGCTTGCGAGATGCTGGGAATCAAGATTAAGCCTTGCCAGCTGGGGGCTTTTTGATCAGCCCAGAAAACTGTTCATGTTTCGATGCAACGGGCGAGGATGTTGGCCACGGCATCGGCGTTCAGGCGGGCATTTTGCCGTATCTGTTCCATGGTCAGCCCTTTTGCATCAAGGCCGTGGGCAAAATTGTCAATTGTACAGAGGGATGCATAGGGAAGGTCAAGTTCTTGTGCGATGACGGCCTCGCTGCCCATGGTCATCCCCACGAGATCGGCAAATTGAGACATCATCCGGATTTCCGCCCTCGTTTCCAGCCGTGGTCCCGTTGTTTGCCAGTAAACTCCGCCGGTTACTACATCTATGCCGCATCCTACAGCGGCTTTTGTCAGGCGTTGCCGTACTTCACTGCTCAGCGAGGGTGTGATGTGAATCAGTTCGTTGCGGTAAACCGTGGGTGTTGCGGTAAGGAGCATATAATCATCGGGAACAACGAGCATCCCCGGTTTTAAATGGCTTTTGAGCGAACCGGTGGAATTGATGCCGATAACCTCAAAGACTTCCAGTTCTTTCAAGGCTTGAAAGTTTGCCGGATGGTTTATCAGGTGGGGGGGAATGTCATCGTGCGGGGGCATACCGTGTCTCGGTATAAAAGCGACCCGATCCGAAAGGAGCACCAGGGCCTTCCCGAAAGCATTCTCCATCGTCCGTTCTATGAGGTTTGCAAAAATGCCTTTGCCCTGTAGTAAAACGGTGCCCGATATGATGCCGAGACGTCCCATAAGCCTCCTGTTAAAATGGACAGATTGTCTCTTTTACCATACATTTAAAACAGGTGTCAAAAATCTTGTTTGCCAGAAACGGCATCAAATCGTTTGACATCGTTTGTCGTTGTATGCCATAAATTAACGCTCTCCTTAAGCAAACGGTGGAGAATCTTCGAGCCTTAAGGAATAGTACCGCTGAAGCATTCGCTCGCTTACCCCGCGGCGGCAAGCCGCGAGGGATGCGCTTGCTGCTGAATTCAAGATATAATTTTGCCGAGGAGAAACAACATGGACAGGGAACAATCGTTTTTTCACGTGAGCGACCTGAATTTTGAAGACGAGGTTATTCGGTCGAATAAGCCGGTTCTTGTGGATTTTTGGGCTGGCTGGTGCGGCCCCTGCAAGGCAGTCGGACCTATCGTGGATGAGATTGCCAAGACATATGGGGACCGTATCAAGATCGTCCACCTCAACGTCGATGAGAACCCGCAGATGACAGCGGCTTATAGTATCAAGAATATTCCCACGATCATTCTTTTTAATAATGGCAAGCCCATGGATACGCTCGTGGGCCTCATACCGGAAGAGCGACTTAAAGAATTTGTTAGTAAGGCTTTATAGTTACACCACGTTATGCGAGATATTTTGCTGGGTTGCTCAAGATCGAGTCGGGGGGCTATCATTGAAAAGTAAAAAATATTTTCTGCTTGTGGTGCTGATCATACTCTTTCTGGGGGGATGCAGTCTCTGGAAGAAAAGTGAGATGGCGAAGGGAACACCGGAAGGCCTCTATCGGCAGGGATATGAGGACTATCAGGATGGACGTTATGAGAAAGCCATCGAGTCGTTCCGGAGACTGAAGGAAGAATATCCATTGAGCCAGCTTACCATCATGGCAGAACTGGGGATTGCCGATTCCTTTTTCAGCAAAAAGGAGTACGGCGATGCGGAAGTTGCGTACAGCGATTTTCTCAATCTCCATCCCCTGAATGAAAACCTTCCCTATGTAATGTATCAGCTGGGAATGTGCCATTACCTTCAGATGTACGAGATTGATCAGGATCAGACGGAGACGCTCAGCGCGAAAAAAGAATTTGAGCGACTGGTTGCCCGTTTTCCTGACAGCAAGTTTTCCTTTCTTGCTGAGAAAATGATAAGGGATTGCAATTTGAGGCTGGGGGAGCATGAATTTTACGTGGGACACCTGTATTTTAAGATGAAAAAGTACCGGGCAGCCCTGAGGAGGTTTGAGGGAATTACCAAGAATTATGCCAATATAGGTTTAGATTATAAGGTTAAATTCTTCATCGTGGAGACGAAGAAAAAAATTGCCGAAGAGGAAGCACGGGAGAAAAAACAGGGTTCTTCGTGATTGATAAAGGAAAGAAAGCCCACGGATACCGACTTTCGTAAGCTGCATCTTCAGAACTGGATCGCTGCTTTGATGCCGACTTCCGTCGTACGGTTCAGGGGTTCATACCATGTCCTTCCGGCGGGGTCGGTGGTATATTCGGAGTCCTGGATCCTCCAGTAGCGAATAAAAGGTTCGAACGTCACGACCTTTTCTCGCATCTTCTTCTGGATGAGGAGGGAACCCCGTGCTCCGTAGCCGCTGTTTTGCTGGTTGACGATGTCGTAGTATCCCGGAACGTCGTTCATGTGGCTTTTCTGCCGTCCCCACCAGAAGATATCGTACTCCGCCGTTGCCCCCCAAGACCAACCGTTTCCAAGATCCACGGCAGCCGCAACGCCGATAGGACTATAATAGTAGTTCGATTCCCTGTCGTAACCGTACCGGTTCTTATTTGTCACATGTCCGCCGAAGTCGTCATAGAGGTACCGGTAACCGACGCCCAGGAAGGGGGTCAAGGTGACGGATCGGGATAGCGGAACATCATAACCGGCCAGAAGGCGCAACTCCAGCGACCAGTCATTTATATCGCTGGCTTCACCGGATGAGTCGGACGAATAATCCACCTTGCCCCAGCTTCCCCGGCCTTCCACTTTCAACATGACGTTCTTGTGATACGCATAGGATCCGGCTATGCCGTACATGAGGCCGGTGTCCTTCATGGTATCGGGTTCCTGGTAGGTAAAATGAAAGATCTCCGCTCCCAATTCCCAGACGTGGGTCTGATTCGGTTCCGCTCCTGCGGTTCCGGCCGCGAAGAAAAAAACGAGACAGAGTGTCCATGTCAGCCACTTTTTCATCTGATCGGTTTTATCCTTTCCCGTGCCCTTCGGGGCGCTTTTCTTTATTTGTTGAATTCGGCAGCGAGCGCATTCCCCGCATGCTTACAGCGTGGGAAGCGAGCGAATGATGGACGATAATGCTCCTTAGGAATCGAAGATTCTCCGCAGCATGCTCAAGGAGAGCTTCAATTCGGCAGCGAGCGCATTTCCCGCATGCTTACAGCGTGGGAAGCGAGCGAACATGAAAGAGGATAACTTTCCTAATTGGTTGATAAGAACTTGTTTTTACGGGAGTTGAGGATACGGAAAGCGGTCTTGTATGTCAAGGGGATTTTGTCACACATAGTGTATTGAGCCGGGAGTTCATGACCGCAAAGTATGGTGTTTTAACGCCGGCATCGTCCATTTTAGTGAGGGTATTGCGAATTTCGGTAATCGAGCGTATCAGGCGGAGAGGATTTTTCAGGCATACGTGCACATGACGCACGGCACTATCTGGTGGGGTTTCCCCGTAAGTCCCTCTCCCTCGGGCGTAGAGCTTCACATTTTCTTGCCCAATCTTCGTATGTGTTCCATGACATCATGGGTGTCAGTCTTCGGTTTGGTGGAGGTATCCACGATAAGGTGGGTGCCAGGAGGGAAACCGGTTATTGGGTCGAAATCTTTTTTCTGGGCATGAAAAATTTCCCACCGCCCGTCCGAAACCTCGTCTCTCTTTGACGCCCGGGCATCCAGGCGTTTTTTGATGACATCTTCCCTACAGGTGCATTCTACAATGATAAAGTCCGCGCCTATGTTCTTTGCTGCCTCATAGGCCTTAACCCGTTCCTCCTGTCGTTTATAGGAGGCATCAATAATCATTGATATTCCCTCCTTAAGTTTTTCCAGCGCCAGCGCGAGTGCCTTCTCATAGGTTTTCTGCGACACGTCTTCCGCGTAGATGCCTTTTCCGAAGTCTTCATAATGCCTGTTCGCAGGAGGGATATTCAAGATTTCCTTGCGGAGGACATCGGTGCGTATCATACCGGCGCCGATCCGGGGCGCCAGGTTTTTGGCCAAAGCGCTCTTGCCCGTTCCCATGAGTCCGATTGTCAGGATCAGCACCGGCTTTTCCGGCTGGCCGGCGTAGTTATAGGCCAACTCGAAATATCTGGCGGCATTTTTCCGCGCCTCTTCCCGGTCTTTGGGATGGATGGCATTGTCATTGGTGCGGAAACTGATTACCTTCCCCCGTACGTAAGCGTAGTAGCACTTATAAAAATTGAGCAATCGGGAAACACCAGGATCACCTGCCTCCCTGATATAGGCGTTTACAAAAGTACGGGCGTGCTCCGGGTAGCCGTTGTAATCAAGATCCATGGCCAGAAAAGCCACTTCGGCAGCAATGTCCGCGTACCGAAACCGTTCGTTGAATTCTATGCAGTCAAATATGGTGATATCATCGGTAATGCAGATATGCTCGAGGTGCAGATCGCCGTGGCATTCCCTTATCTTGTGTTCCTTTACCCGTTCGGCAAACAATTCTTTCTGCCTTTCCATGAAATCGTCTATGTATGACGTGATAAACCCGTATTCGTAATCCCGGATGGTGACGCCAATGTACTGTTTTGTCTGCGCAAAATTTTCATCGTGGTTTCTGCGGATCACCTCCGCGCTGCCCATGAGGTCAATCTTGCCGCCGGTGGCAGCATGCCGGTGAAAATCGGCTACTTTCCGGGCAATCGCCTCCATGATGGACAGGTCAACGGTCTTTTTTGCCAGGAGTTCTTTCAGCATGCGGTCGGTGGGGAGCAGTTTCATTCGGACGGCGTAATCCACGACGTTACTGCCCGGACCCAGGACGATATTGCTGTCATTGTCCTCGCTGATTTCGGCAACTTCGATGTATGTGTCCGGGGCAAGACGTGTATTCAGCCGTAATTCCTCATCGCAGTAAAACTTCCTTTTTTCCCGGGAGGTAAAATCAAGAAATCCGAAATCCACGGCTTTTTTGACCTTGTAAACATACTGACCGGCCACGAATATATAAGAGATGTGGGTCTGGATAAGCCGGACACTGTCCGGCCGGTGCGGGTAAAAGGCGGGATTGCTCATAGCTTCCACCAGCTTGTTCTGATCCATGATCGAATTCCTCTGGTATTATAGGGCGCTGAATTCGGCAGCGAGCGCATTCTCCGCGGCTTGCCGCGGGGTAAGCGAACGACCGGGGGCGCCCCCCGCAAGCCCCGCCTTCCAGGCGGGGGCAAGGAGCGCAATGAAAAAAAATAATGTTCCTTGCCGGGAAGCTCCGCTCTCTGAGCGGGGAGCTTCAATGATGAATAATAACATTCCCTGGGAATCGAAGATTCTCCGCAACTTGCTCAAGGAGAGCTTCAATCCGGCAGTAAGCCGCGGAGAGATTCAATGCAAGTGCTTTTTTCTCTGGGTCGCAAATATCCCCAAGGGGGTACCCCGCCGGAGAACTTAGACAATTGCCGGAACTTAATCAAGATAAAATTATATTGCCGGAATGTCTCGGTCTGTGGGCGGGGACTTCAAGCGAGGGAGATATCTGTTCAGAGACAAGTTTCAGCGTAAGCGCATTCTTGGCAACTTGCTCACAGGGTAAAGGAGCGAATACGGGAAGATACCCTTCCTCAAGGATCGAAGAACCTTTGCCGTTTATGAAAGGAGACCTTCATTTCGGCGGAAAACCGTAAAAATTTGTTGACTATGCATTTGCCTTATACTAATGATGTCCTTAAGTTGAATTCGGCAGCGAGCGCATTCCCCGCGGCCTGCCGCGGGTAAGCGAGCGACCGGGGGCGCCCCCCGCAAGCCCCGCCTTCCAGGCGGGGGCAAGGGGCGCAATGAAAAAAAATAATGTTCCTTGCCGGGAAGCTCCGCTCTCTGAGCGGGGAGCTTCAATGATGAATGATAATGTTCCTTGAGAATCGGAGATTCTCCGCAGCTTGCTGCGGGGAGCTTCAATTCGGCGGCGAGCGAATGCCGGATCGGACCATTCCTTGAGAATCGAAGATTCTCCATGGCTTATTCGAAGGAGAGCTTGAAAAGTACCAGGGTAACAGGGGTGGCGCAGAAATATTTATATATCCATACAATCGGCTGTCAGATGAATGTCCATGATTCTGAGCAGATTGCGGCACTGCTGAAGGAAAAAGGCTATCAGGATACCGGCGATGCCGGCAAGGCCGATCTGATCGTTATCAACACCTGCAGTATCAGGGAGAAGGCTGCGCAGAAGGTGTACAGTCGGGTCGGAAGATTCCACGAATACAAACGGAGGAACCCTCGTCTCATCATATGTTTGACCGGATGCCTTGCCCAGCAGGAAGGGGAGAAACTCCTGAAAAGGCTTCCTGTGCTGGATATGGTAATCGGCACTCACAATATCCACCGGCTTCCTGAATTGCTGGAAACCGTGGAGAAAACGGGGAGCCGGATTACGGAAACGGCCTTCCGGGAATCCGTGCAGTCCATAAGGGTTCGCACCGATCCCCGAAACGGCGCAGTAAGCGCTTACGTTACCATTATGCAGGGTTGCGACAATTTCTGCTCTTTCTGTGTCGTTCCCTATCTCCGAGGCAGGGAAGAAAGCAGGCCTGAGCAGGAAATCCTGAATGAGATAGCGCTTCTTGCGGATAGCGGTGTGAGGGAGGTGACGCTCCTGGGGCAGAATGTAAATTCTTACGGCAAGCGTTCACCGGACGGTTCGGATTTCGCGACGCTGCTGAAAAAAATAGGGAAGATTCCGGGCATAAACCGGATACGATTTACCACCTCGCACCCGAGAGATTTATCCGAACAGGTGGTCAGGTGTTTCAAGGAAGTGGACAAGCTGTGCGAACATATACATCTTCCCGTTCAGTCCGGCTCCGACCGCATATTGGAAAGAATGAACAGGGGCTATACATCCGCCCAGTATCGGGAAAAGGTGGCGAGACTGAGAGAGGTTTGTTCCGGTATAAGCATTACTTCGGACGTGATCGTGGGGTTTCCCGGAGAAACGGATGCGGACTTTCAGGCAACGCTTGCGCTGATGGATGCCGTCAGGTTTGATAACCTTTTCTCCTTCAAATATTCGGAACGGGAGGGAACGGCAGCGGTCAAACTTGAGGGGAAGGTCGAAGAACCGTTAAAAATAGAAAGGCTTAAGGTGTTGCAATCCCTCCAGGAACAACATACCCTGGCCGGGAACAAATCACGGGAGGGGCGCGTCGAGGCAGTGCTTGTGGAGGGGGCAAGCAAGAACAGCGGGTGCGACGTATCGGGACGGACAAGAACCAACAGGATCGTGAACTTTAAGGGAGGGGCCGAACTTATCGGTAAGACCGTCTCCGTCGCGATTACCAGGGCGTATCTGCATTCGCTGCGGGGGGAGTTGCATTAGAAGGAGGCACAGGGAGATGCTGATACAAATGAAGGTATCCGGATTGACGATGGATCCCATCACAAATACGCCCATAGTCATTTTGAAGGATCTCGAAGAGAAAAAGGCAATACCCATCTGGATCGGCATTTTCGAGGCCAGTGCCATCGCGACGGAGCTGGAGCATATTACTTTTTCCCGGCCCATGACGCATGATCTTCTCAATGAGATGTTGAAGACCCTGGACGTGATGGTTGTAAAGGTTGAGATCAAGGATATAAGGAACAACACATTTTTTGCCGACATACACCTGGTCAGCGACGGCAATACCTTCCGGATTGACGCCCGTCCCAGCGATGCCCTTGCTCTTGCACTGCGTGCCAATGCCCCCATATTTGTTGATGACAAGGTTATTGACAAATCGAGAAATATCGATTTCGGCATCAAAATGACGGACTTGGATAAATTGAAGGAAGAGAAATTAAAGGAATTTTTGGAAAACCTGTCTTCCGAAGATTTCGGGAAATACAAGATGTGAATCCGGTAGCGAGCGCATTTCTCTTGAACTTGCTGCGGGGTAAACGCGCGAATGCTGAACGGAAATAGTTTCTTAAGGATCGAAAATTCTCCGCGGCGCGCCGTGGAGCGCTTCAAATGAGAGGAGTTTTTTGCCACGGCAGTACACCGCAACTGGGTGTACTGCCGTGGCAAATGTTTTTCCCCGACACAGCCGTAACGCTGTTCAAACAGGTGCAGGGTTGCATGCCCATTTCCGGATAAGCCGTTTAGAGCGGGAGTGGAGTATGGAAATGAACAAGGCCATCAGGGATTTCGATAGGTACATGGAGGTGGAGAAAAACCTTTCCCCCCATACCAGAACGAATTATTTAACCGACTTAAAACAGTTCCAGGCCTTTCTCAAGGGGCATTTTTTTGCGGGGAAAAAAGAAGCGGGAGATGTTGATCTTTCCCATGTTGACCAGACCGTGGTCAGGGCCTTTATGGGGTTGCTGTATCGCGGCGAGGTAAAAAAGGTTACGATCGGAAGAAAAATAGCGGCGATACGGTCTTTGTTCAAATATCTCCTGCGGGAAGGACGGATCAGCGTCAATCCGACGGATGGCATACAGACGCCGCGGCCCGAGAAATATATTCCCGTCGTTCTTTCCGTTGATGAGATGAATGCTTTCCTGAACGTTGTTTTCAAACAGGATGCCCGCGGCTTGCGGGACAGGGCCATCCTGGAGTTGTTCTATTCCTCGGGCATCCGGCTCAGCGAGCTTACGGGCCTTAATATGGCGGATATTGATTTTACCGGAGAGTTGATGAAGGTGCGGGGAAAGGGAAAGAAGGAGAGAATTGTTCCCGTGGGTAAAACTGCCCTGGCTGCCCTCGGAGCTTACCTGGAAAAAAGGGAGGAATGTTTAACCGGCGCCGCCTATAATCCGGACGCGCCGGTATTTCTTGGCATGAGGGGGATGAGGATAAATACCAGGAGCGTGGCTCGGATCGTGGATAAAGTTACTCTGATCAGCGGGTTGGGGAGGAAGGTCAGGCCCCACACCTTACGGCATAGTTTTGCCACTCATCTCCTCGATGCGGGGGCTGATCTCCGTTCCATTCAGGAGCTTCTGGGACATAAGAGCCTTTCCACGACCCAGAAATATACTTCCGTAAGCATAAGCAGACTTATGGAGGTGTATGACAAGGCCCATCCAAAAGCGGGAGGCAGGCGGTGACGGTATGGCGATGATAAAAGGGACCACCATTTTGGCGGTGAAACGCGCGGGGAAGGTCACCGTTGCCGGAGACGGACAGGTAACGCTCGACCTGACCATCATGAAGCACGGTGCCAGAAAAGTACGGCGGCTTTACCACAACCAGGTCATCGTAGGTTTTGCCGGTGCGACGGCCGATGCGTTTACGTTATTTGATCGTTTTGATCAGAAGCTGGAGCAGCATAACGGCAACCTTCTGCGGGCGGCAGTGGAGCTTACGAAAGATTGGCGGACGGACCGGGTTTTGCGCCATCTCGAGGCATTGATGATTGCCGTAAGCAGGGACCATGCACTTATCATATCGGGGAGCGGCGATGTTATTGAATCCGACGATGATGTCATGGCCATCGGGTCGGGGGGCGCCTATGCGTTGGCCGCGGCGCGGGCTCTGGTGAGGCATTCCGACTTGACGGCTAAGGAGATTGCAACTGAGGCCATGAAAATAGCCTCCGAGATATGTATCTATACCAATAACAACATTACCCTTGAGGAATTGGATACCGAGGAAGAAACGGCTGAAAATAAGAAGTAGGTTCGGGAGCGTAAATCGGGAGTGTAACGCAGATATGTCGCAGGATGAATTGACACCGAAAAAAATTGTCGAAAAATTGGACCGGCACATTATCGGGCAGCAGGAAGCAAAACGGGCGGTGGCCATCGCCTTAAGAAACCGCTGGCGGCGACAGAACGTGGCCAAAGAACTGGCGGAAGAAATATCTCCCAAGAATATTATCATGATCGGCCCCACCGGGGTCGGAAAAACGGAGATCGCCCGCAGACTGGCAAAACTGGATAGCTCGCCGTTTCTGAAGATTGAGGCCTCGAAGTTTACCGAGGTCGGTTATGTGGGGAGAGATGTGGAATCCATGCTTCGCGACCTTGTGGAACTTTCTGTTAACCTGGTAAAAACGGAGGAGCAGGAAAACGTCAAGGCAAAGGCTGCGGAGCTGGCTGAGGAGCGGCTTCTGGATCTTCTGCTGCCGTCAAAATCGGGCGACAGAAAGACGGAAGGCATGGATGGAGGAGGGGGTACGGGGGAAGCGGGGGAATTGCAGCTTCTCGATCAGGATTCAACACGGGGGAAATTACGCCGTCTCCTGAAAGAGGGCAGGCTCGATGAGCGTTTTGTGGAGATGGAGGTGAGCGACAGCCGGATCGGGCCCATGGTGGAGATATTTACTTCTTCCGGCGTGGAGGATATGGGATTAAACATCAAGGAGGCTTTCAGCAACATCTTTCCTCCGAAAAAAAAGAACCGGCGGGTGAAAGTTCCGGAGGCACGGGAGATTCTGGTGCAGGAAGAGGCGCAGCGTCTGGTGGATATGGACAAGGTGACCCGAACGGCTATTGAGCGAGTGGAGCAGTCGGGAATTATCTTTCTTGATGAGATTGACAAGATCGTGGGCAGCGATTCGCCCCACGGCCCCGATGTTTCGCGGGAAGGGGTGCAGAGAGACCTGCTGCCTATTGTGGAGGGATCGAACGTTAATACGCGATACGGCATGGTCAAGACCGACCATATCCTCTTTATCGCTGCCGGAGCGTTTTCCGCCTCGAAACCGTCTGACTTGATTCCCGAGCTGCAGGGACGCTTTCCTATTCGGGTGGAGATGGATCCCCTGGGAAAGGAAGAATTTATCAGGATTCTCACGGAACCGAACAACGCCCTCATCAAACAGTATATTGAGATGATGGCGACGGAGGGAATGCGGATCACCTTTACCGATGATGCCGTAGCCGAGATAGCGGAAGTCGCGGCCACGGTTAATGAAAGGACGGAAAATATCGGAGCGAGAAGGTTGTATACCATCATGGAAACCCTGCTTGATGATATTTCCTTTGATGCGCCTGACCTGAAGGAAAAGGAAGTGGTTATTGACGCGGATTACGTGAAGGAGAAACTGACGGATATTGTGGAAGATGAGGATTTGAGCCGCTACATCCTCTAGTCTGCGGGGGAAAATTGGAGAGAATGCTTCTATGGAAGATGTAAAAAAATATACGGAACGGGCGGATATCCTGCTGGAGGCCTTGCCCTACATACGACGATTCTACAACAAAACAATCGTCATCAAATACGGCGGCCATGCTATGGTGGATAACGAGCTCAAGTATAACTTCGCCCGGGACGTGGTTATGATGAAGTACGTAGGCTTCAACCCGGTCGTTGTCCATGGCGGGGGACCGCAGATCGGCGCTTTCCTCAAAAAACTGGGCAAGGAATCCGCATTTGTCCAGGGCATGCGGGTAACCGATGAGGAGACCATGGACATCGTGGAGATGGTGCTCGTGGGGAAGGTGAATAAAGAGATAGTGGGGCTCATCAATCATCACGGCGGCAAAGCGGTGGGGCTCTCCGGCAAGGATGGCAACCTGACCAGGGCTGAGAAGTATCTGCTGAGCACCGAGAAGGCTAAGGACGCCCCTTCGGAGATCATTGATGTGGGACTCGTGGGAAAGGTCACCGCCATTAATTCAGACTTGATCCTGTCCCTGGTGAAAGACGGGTTTATTCCCGTCATTGCCCCGACCGGCGTGGGTCCACAGGGAGAAACCTATAACATCAATGCCGATCTTGTTGCCGGCGCGGTTGCCGCCGCCATACAGGCGGAGAAACTCATTTTGCTGACTGATGTGGAAGGTGTTCTGGATGAAAAGGGCATGTTGGTAAACACCATGAACGGCGAGACGGCACGGAAAATGATCGAACAGGGTGTCATCAAGGGGGGGATGTTTCCCAAGGTGAAGTGTTGCCTGAAGGTGCTCAGGGGAGGGGTAAATAAAGCGCATATCGTGGATGGCCGCTTGAAACACGCTATTCTGCTCGAGATGTTTACCGATACGGGCATCGGTACGGAGATTGTCCTGTAGGGCTGTTGAATTCGTCAGGAGATAGGTGATGAAACACACGGAGATGACCTCGGAAGAGTTGATGGCTCTGTCCGAGAAAAATATTATGGGAACCTATAAGCGATTTCCGCTTGTCCTGACGAAAGGCGCGGGAGCAAGCGTCTGGGACAAAAACGGGAAAGAGTACCTCGATTTTGTGTCGGGAATCGCCGTGTGCAGTCTCGGACATTCCCATCCCCGTGTGGTCGAGGCGATCAGGCAACAGGCAGGGGTTCTTACCCATGTTTCTAATCTTTACTACATCGAACCGCAGATTCTCTTCGCCAAATTTTTGGTGGAGCATTCCTTTGCGGACAAGGTCTTTTTCTGCAACAGCGGCGCGGAGGCGAACGAGGCGGCGATCAAGTTAGCCCGCAAATATGCTTCGTTGCAAACGGACGGCGGGATGTATGAATTGATTACCATGAAGGATTCCTTCCACGGACGCACCCTGGCCACGGTAACCGCCACGGGGCAGGAGAGGTTTCAGGCGGGATTTGCTCCCCTGCCGGCCGGGTTCATGTATGTTCCCTTTAACGATCTCGACGCCCTGGAGCATGCCGTGACGGAGAAAACCTGCGGCGTGTTGGTGGAGCCGATCCAGGGAGAAGGCGGGGTAAGGATTCCCGCCGCTGGCTATTTAGCGGGAGTGCGGGAAATTTGTGATCGGCACGGCCTGCTCATGATTCTGGATGAGGTGCAGGTTGGCATGGGGCGTACGGGGACTTTTTTCGCCTATGAAGATTATGGTGTGACTCCCGACATTGTTACCATGGCGAAGGCTCTCGGGAACGGCTTTCCCGTGGGCGCCATGCTGGCCACGGAGAGGGTGGCTTCCGTCTTTACCCCCGGCACCCATGCGTCCACGTTCGGCGGCAATCCCCTGGCCATGGCAGCGGCGCTGGCAACGGCGGAGGTAATGACCGGCGAAGGGGTTTTGGAAAACTGCCGGGACGTGGGCGTCTATTTTCTGGCCCGACTTGCCGGCCTTAAGGGTAAATACGGTTTTATCCGGGACGTGAGGGGAAAAGGCCTGATCCTGGCCGCAGAACTTGCTATTGCCGGTGATGATATTGTCCGCGCCTGCATGGAGAAAGGGCTCTTGATCAATTGCACCAACGGCACTATTCTGCGCTTTGTCCCCCCACTGATCATAACGCGGGAGAATGTGGATCGGGCCATGACTATTCTTGATGAGGTCATGAAGAACATATGAAAAAAGATTTGATCAGTCTCTATGATCTGGAACCGACCGATTTTGAACATATCTTTGCGACAGCCGGGCGGTTGAAAAAGATGCTCCGAGAAGGGAAGGATCACGCCCCGCTCAAGGGCAAGACCCTGGGCATGATTTTCGAAAAAGCATCAACACGGACACGTATTTCTTTTGAGGTGGGAATATACCAGCTCGGGGGGACGGCCTTGTTTTTGAGCAGCCGTGATACCCAACTGGGGCGAGGAGAGATCGTAGCCGATACGGCAAAAATCATGTCCCGATATCTGGACGGTGTCATGATCAGGACCTATGGGCATGAGGTGGTGGAAGAGTTTGCCCGATACGCGAGTATCCCCGTGATAAATGGTTTGACGGATCTTCTGCATCCGTGTCAGATATTAAGCGACCTCTTCACCATTATGGAGAAGAAGGGAACGTACCAGGGAATAAGAATAGCCTACGTAGGCGACGGAAACAATATCGCCAACTCCTGGATTGAGGCCGCGGCCAGACTGCCGTTTCGCCTTGCCCTGGCCTGTCCCGAGGGATACGAACCGGACCGGGCGATTTTAACCAGGGCCGAAAACGAGGCTAAGGAAGGCGTGGCGCTCTACCGCGATCCTGTCCAGGCCGTGGCCGATGCGGACGTGGTCTATGCCGACGTGTGGACGAGCATGGGGCGGGAGGCGGAGCGTGAAGAACGAGCCGGGATATTTGCCCCCTATCAGGTGAACAGGGAATTGCTTTCCCGGGCGCGGAAGGATGCCATCGTCATGCATTGCCTGCCCGCGCATCGCGGCGAGGAAGTGACCGCGGAAGTTATTGACGGTCCCCAATCGGTGGTGATAGATCAGGCGGAGAACCGCCTCCATGTGCAGAAGGCCGTCATGGAGATTTTGCTAACTAAATAAACAGGAGTAAAACTATCGTGTCTAGAGAGATAAAAAAAGTCGTGCTTGCCTATTCAGGAGGGCTTGATACCTCCGTGATCCTGAAGTGGCTTATCGAAACCTACCATTGTGAAGTGATCGCGTTTGCCGCCGATATCGGCCAGAAAGAGGAACTGGACGGCCTTCAGGGAAAAGCGACGTCTACCGGTGCCCAGAAGATATATATTGATGATCTGCGGGAAGAGTTTGCCCGGGACTTTGTCTTTCCGGCGCTCCGCGCCAACGCCCTCTATGAGGGAACCTATCTTCTGGGGACTTCGCTGGCCAGGCCCCTTATCGCCAAACGGCAGATGGAGATAGCGGCGGCGGAACATGCGGACGCCGTGGCCCACGGCGCCACAGGCAAGGGAAACGATCAGGTGCGGTTCGAACTGACATACCTGGCGCTGAATCCCGATATCACCATCGTCGCCCCCTGGCGGGACGAGAAGTGGAAATTCGATTCCCGGGAAGCGATGATTGATTACGCACGCAAACACAACATCCCCCTTTCGCTGACAAAGAAGAAACCTTACAGCAGCGACCGGAATCTCCTGCATATATCTCATGAAGGCGGCATCCTGGAAGACCCCTGGGCCGAACCGCCTGAGGATATGTTCGTCCTTACCCTTTCCCCGGAAGCGGCGCCCGACAAGGCTGCCTATGTGGAGATTGATTTTGAAAAGGGGAATCCGGTGGCGGTGGACGGCATGAAGATGAGCGCGGCCGTGCTGCTGGATCATCTGAACCGGGTTGCTGGCGACAACGGGATCGGCAGGGTGGACATGGTGGAAAACCGCTTTGTGGGCATGAAGTCGAGAGGCGTCTACGAAACACCCGGAGGAACCGTTCTCTGGGCGGCGCACCGGGCGGTGGAGTCCATCACCATGGACCGGGAAGTCATGCACATGCGTGATTCTCTGATCCCCCGCTACGCGCAGCTCGTATACAACGGCTTCTGGTATTCACCGGAAATGAAGGTGTTGCAGGGATTCATTGATGAAACCCAGGAGAATGTCACGGGGACGGCCCGCATGAAGCTCTATAAGGGAAGCTGCAGTATCGTGGGCCGGAAATCTCCCCAGTCGCTGTATCGGGAAGATTTTGCCACTTTCGGCAGAGAGAGTGTGTATAATCAGCAGGATGCAACGGGATTCATAAAACTCAATGCCCTGCGGTTACGGATACAGTCCTTGGTGAAACGGCGGTAATCGTACGGAGATTTTTTAAACCATGACCAGACAGGGAAAACCATGGGGAGGGAGGTTCCGGGAGCCAACGGATGCGCAGGTGGAGCAGTTTACCGCCTCTATTGCCTTTGATAAACTCCTCTATCGTTATGATATTGAGGGGAGCATCGCCCATGCCCGGATGCTTTCCCGGCAGGGTATCATCACTGCCGGGGATGAGCGGGCCATTATTAAGGGACTGAAGGCTGTTCTCGCAGACATGGAAAAAGAACGATTTGATTTTTCCACGGGCGACGAAGACGTCCACATGGCTATTGAGAAGGCCCTCATCCGGAAAATCGGCAAAGTGGGTGGAAAGCTCCACACAGGAAGGAGCCGCAATGATCAGGTGGCCCTCGATGTGCGTCTTTACCTGCGGGACGAAATTTCCCGGATCATTGATTTGATGACGGCCCTCAAACGGGCGCTGGTCAGGCTTGCCAAACAGGAAAGCAAAACCATCATGCCCGGCTACACCCATTTGCAGAAGGCGCAGCCGGTGCTTCTCGCCCATTATCTTCTGGCGCACTGGGAAATGCTGGACCGCGACGAAGCGCGCCTCAGGGATTGTCGGGAACGGGTGAACGTGATGCCGCTCGGCGCCGCCGCACTGGCCGGCACGGGATTGCCGATTGATCGCGCCTATACGGCCAGGTTGCTCAAATTTCCCCGGATCGCCGCCAACAGTATGGATGCCGTATCCGATCGGGACTTCGTCGCTGAATTTATCTTTGCGGCCTCTCTCGTTCTGATGCACCTGAGCCGTTTCTGCGAAGACCTGATCATCTGGTCCAGCGACGAATTCGGTTTTGTCGAAATGGCGGATGCTTTTACCACCGGCAGCAGCATCATGCCCCAGAAGAAAAATCCCGACGTGGCGGAACTGATCCGAGGAAAGACGGCGCGCACTTACGGGAATCTGATATCCATGCTGACGCTCCTCAAGGGTCTTCCTCTGACCTATAACCGGGATCTGCAGGAGGACAAGGAGCCTCTGTTTGACACAGTGGACACGGTGAAATCCTGCGTTGCAATTTTTGCGGGAATGATCGGTTGCATCAAATTTAACCGGGAACGGATGCGGGAGGGGGCGACAGGCGGTTTTTCCGTAGCCACCGATGTAGCCGAGTATCTGGTGAAGAAGGGCGTCCCCTTCCGGGAATCGCACGGCATTGTGGGGCGTCTCGTTGCCTATTGCCTGGAAAAGGGAAAGGATCTGCCCGACCTGACGATGGGGGAGATGCGCAGATTTTACAAGGGATTTGCAGAGGATGTTTATGTCTGCCTCATGCCTGAGAATGCCGTGAATGCAAAGAGAAGCCTCGGCGGCACCTCCCCAAAGATGGTGACGGACCGGATCCGTGCCATTGAAGGGACATCCGCACGGAAGAGGAGGAAATAGCGTGAAATACGCCGTGACCGGTTTCCCAAGGTTTTGCCGCAGAACAATCGGAGGGTTTTCACTCTTTGCAGCCTTCTTGATATTTTCCCTGAGCTGCCTTGACGGCTGCGGCAAAAAAGCCGACCCCTTGCCTCCCGATGTGGTTTTGCCGAAGGCTGTTTCTCAGTTCAGCGCCCACCGCGCGGGTGAAGGAATAAGCCTTGTCTGGGCAGTGCCGGCAGAAGACGCCGGCGTTACCGGTTTCAGGATATTGAGAAGTGAGCTCGAAACAGGAGGCGCCGACTGTCCCGGCTGTCCACGCGAGTATGTGCTTCTTGCCGATCTCGCGCCCGGGGCCCGGGAATTGGTGAAGGAGAGCGGGGGAAAATACCGCTACAACGATTTTGCCATAAGGCAGGGGCGCCGGTATTCATATCGGGTTATTGCCTGTTATGGGTCGGGAATATGCAGCGAAGCTCGGGAGAGCTCGGAAATAAAATACGATTAGTACGTGAAAATTATTTTCTCAAGTTTTTCTGGCAGAAAATAATTTCGTTAATGAACGTATCCCGTTTATCGGGGTGAGGAAGCAGGAAGCGCGATGGATGATTTCCATTACCAAAACGATGAACTGTGCTGTGAACGGGTGCCGGTTGCAAAGATTGCGCAAAAAGTGGGAACGCCTTTTTATCTTTACAGCTACAATACCTTAAGGCGCCACTTCCGGGTCTTTGATGAGGCATTCCGCACCGTTCCCCATATTACCTGTTTTGCCCTCAAGGCGAATTCTAATATCTCCGTTCTCAGGACATTTATCAGGGAGGGGGGCGGCGTGGACATTGTTTCCGGCGGGGAGCTTTACCGTGCCCTCAAGGCGGGTGCTGATCCGCAAAAAATCGTTTATTCGGGTGTAGGAAAAAGGATCGACGAGATTGAATTTGCCCTCTCTTCCAACATACTGTTGTTCAACGTGGAGTCGGCGCAGGAGTTGGAAACAATAGACGCGGTTGCAACGAGGATGAAGAAGAAAGCCGGTATCGCGCTCAGGGTGAACCCTGACGTGGATCCCCAAACCCATCCCCACATATCGACCGGTTTGAAGGAGAACAAATTCGGGGTTGATATGAAGAAAGCCCGGGAAAAGTATGGTCGCGCCAAACGCCTTCGGAGTGTGGATATCAAAGGCATTAGTTGCCATATCGGTTCGCAGGTGACGAAAATTACCCCCTTCGTGGACGCCCTCGGCCGCCTGAAGAAACTCATTGCTCTGCTCAGGAAAGACGGCATCAGTATCCGGTATGTGGATCTGGGCGGCGGCCTGGGGATTACCTATAAGAATGAAGTGCCGCCCCATCCAGTGGAATATGCGGAGGCGGTGATCAAGTCGGCAGAGGAGCTGGATTGCACGTTTATTTTTGAGCCGGGAAGGGTTATCGTCGGCAACGCAGGAATACTGATGACCAAGGTGCTCTATACCAAGAGCAGCGCGGACAAAAATTTCATTATTGTTGATGCGGGGATGAATGATCTGATCCGCCCCAGCCTGTATAACTCCTACCATCGCATCCAACCCGTGATGGGGAACGGGCGGAAGGAGATCAATGCCGACATCGTGGGACCGATCTGTGAATCGGGTGATTATCTTGCCAAGGGCAGGACTGTTCCCGCCTTTGAGAGGGGGGAACTGATGGCAGTTATGAGCGCAGGGGCCTATGGGTTCACCATGTCTTCCAACTATAACTCGCGTCCGCGGGTCCCGGAAGTGCTGGTAAACGGCGGGCGGTTTTATGTGATCAGGAGAAGGGAAGATTACCGGGATTTGACCAGGGGAGAGAATATCCCTTCGTTTTTAAAAGTGCGGAGGTAAGGTGTATGTTCAGGGGAGCTATCGTGGCGATTGTCACGCCGTTCAAAAATGGTAAGGTTGATGAAAAGGCATTGCGGGAACTGATAGAATTTCAAATTGCAAACGGGACGAACGGCATTGTCCCCTGCGGCACGACAGGGGAATCCGCCACGCTTTCCCACGAGGAACACGACCGGGTTATAGAGATCACCATTGACGCCGTGAAGAAACGGGTTCCGGTCATTGCCGGCACCGGCTCCAACAGTACGGAAGAGGCCCTGCGTTTGACCCGGCATGCGCATGAGGTTGGCGCCGATGGGGCGCTGATGGTTTGTCCCTATTACAACCGGCCGACGCAAGAGGGCATGTACCGGCACTTTAAGGCCGTTGCCGAGAGTGTTCCCATCCCGATCATCTTGTACAATATTCCGGGTCGCACGGGCGTCAATCTCCTGCCGGAGACGGTAGCGAGACTTGCAAAGATAGATGCTATTGTGGGGATTAAAGAAGCGTCGGGCTCTCTGAAGCAGATGAGCGATGTCATCAATTGTTGCGGTGAGGGTTTTGACGTTCTTTCGGGCGATGACATCATGACGCTGCCGTTGCTTGCGTTGGGTGGTAAGGGGGTGATCTCCGTTGTCTCTAATATTGCACCCGCCGATATGTCGGGGATGGTTGACGCGTTCGGAACGGGTAACGTGAAAAAAGCACGGGAACTGCATTACCGGATGGCGCCGCTCATGGACGTCCTATTTATCGAAACGAATCCCGTTCCGGTCAAGATTGCTCTTGCCATGATGGGGAAAATAGAAGCTGATCTGAGGCTTCCCCTGTGCGGTCTTTCGGAGGGCAACGAGGCGAAATTGAAAAAGGCGCTTGTGGACTACGGTCTTATTATGGGAAAATAATCCGGAAAAGGGGAATCCTATGGTTAAGGCAATCGTTACCGGCGCCGCCGGCAGGATGGGGGGGAGGATCATAAGTCTGATTGCCGCAACGGATGGCATGGAACTGGTCGGTGCCGTGGAACAGAAAGGACACGATGCTGTCGGCAGGGATGCCGGTGAGGGGCTGGGACTCGGAAAAACGGGCGTCGTCATTGAGGACAGCCTTGCTGCCTGCATTGATCGGGGGGATGTGGTCATTGATTTCACGTTTCATGAATCATCCGTCGGCCACCTCGAGACGGCGGCCGGGAAGCGGCGCGCCATGGTGATCGGCAGCACGGGTTTTACGGAAGATGAGATGGGAAGGATTAGGGGACTGGCCGTGAACACCCGATGTGTTCTGTCGCCGAACATGAGCGTGGGGGTCAATGTCCTGTTCAGTATCCTCGATATGGCGGCGGGCATTCTCAAAGATGACTACGATGTGGAGATTGTTGAGGCCCATCACCATCTGAAGAAAGATGCGCCGAGCGGCACGGCGATGAAAATGGCCCAGATTATTGCCGCGCGGCTGGGCCGCAATCTGGACAAGGTTGGCGTATACGGCAGGAAAGGCCTGATAGGCGAGAGGACAAAAGATGAAATAGGCATCCAGACGCTCCGGGCCGGTGACATTGTAGGGGAACATACGGTGATGTTCTGCGGCGCCGGTGAGCGTCTGGAATTCATCCACCGTGCCCATAGCCGGGACAATTTTGCCAAAGGAGCTATCCGGGCGGCACAGTGGATCGTGGGACAGAAAAATGGCCTCTATGATATGCTGGATGTTCTTGGCATGAAGGGGAACTGACCGGCTGCTGAAAAATGCCCATCTGCTGCGTTTCCCTCACCCTTCGTCATTTGACGTACGGGAAAGTACGCCTCATGGCTCAGGATTTCGGGGGCCTTGCACCTGGACATTTTTGAGCAGCCTGTAAAGAAGATTTTTTCAGCAATCTGATAGAGATTATGGAGACGTCGCGGGAGATCATCAGTTTTGTGGGAATCGGTTCCAACCGGGAATCTCCCGCGGACCGGTGTCGGGAAGCGATCCGGCGCATTGCGGAGATCGGTGGCGTTAACGTGCTGCGCAGGTCGTCATTGTATCGGACGGAACCGGTCGGCTTTTCCGATCAGGAGTGGTTTATCAATGCTGTTGTAGAGATAAGAACAATTCTTCCCGCTCATGAGCTCTTGGCGTGCCTGCGCCATGTTGAGGATGACATGGGCAGGCTGCGAGGGACAAAATGGGGGCCCAGGGTTATTGATCTTGATATTCTCTTTTACGGTCAAGAGGTAATCCGTGAAGAAGATATGGTAATTCCTCACCCGGAACTTCATAAGAGAAGATTCGTTCTTGTGCCGCTCAATGAAATAGCCTCCTGGATGATTCATCCTGCCTTCGGTGTTTCCGTGGGAGGATTGATGGACAGACTGGAGGATGGAAGCACGGTGGAATTGCATACGGCATAAGGGGGAGTCTGCGGGCCACGAAGACCCCGGGAATGCGGTTGTGTGTCCGGGGCGAAATTCTGCGACGGGATAAACGGTAATGATACGGTTTCTCATTTATGGTATTCTCTTTTACCTGCTTTATAAGGCGGCAAAGAATTTTCTTCGTCCCCGGAAGGGACGATCCGGCGGCTCGAGAAACGAAGATTCGCCGGTGCGGGGGGAGGATCTTGTGGAAGACCCCTGCTGTCATACCTATATACCCGTCAGTAATGCCTACAAGTCTTTTTTTGACGGCAGGACGGTTTATTTTTGCAGTCAAAAATGTCTGGATGCATACCGGTCCCAGAGGGGATGTTGACCGGGGGCGCACCTGCAAGCCCCGCCTTGTAGACGGAGTTAAGGGGCGCAACGAAAATAAAATTCCTTGCCGGGAGGCCCCGCCCTGTCTGGGGGAGCTCCACCAGGTATATCCTGATAGCCAGCCCGATGTGCGGAGAGCTTCACCTCTGGTGTTTCCATAATTGTTGAATGCGGCAGCGGCGGAATTCAGAGTAAGAAATAAATTCGGGGGGTGTTATGAAATTCTTTATTGACACGGCGAACATTGAGGAGATCAGGAAGGGACTTAAACTGGGAATGGTGGACGGTGTGACCACCAACCCGTCCCTGGTGGCAAAAGAAAAGGCAGGATTTGATGATCTTATCAGGGAGATTTTGGCGGTTGTTGATGGTCCGGTAAGCCTGGAGGTAATCAGCCTGGAAGCAGGCGGGATGCTGGAGGAAGGGAGAAAACTGGCAAAATTGGGCGAACAGGTCGTCGTCAAGGTGCCCATGACGACGGAGGGGTTGAAGGCCACGAAGATTTTTGCCGAAGAAGGCATTCGCGTCAACCAGACGCTTGTGTTTTCCCCGTTGCAGGCGCTGATGGCGGCGAAGGCCGGAGCGGCTTACGTAAGCCCTTTTGTGGGCAGGCTCGATGACATATCCCATGACGGAATGGAGCTTGTAGAGCAGATCATCACGATTTTCGATAATTATGATTTCGATACGGAGATCATTGTAGCAAGCGTACGGCATCCCCGCCACGTCCTGGATGCAGCCCTTATGGGAGCCGATATCGCGACTATCCCCTTCAAGGTCATTGCCCAGCTGGCGCAGCACCCCCTTACCGATAAAGGCATTGAGATGTTTTTAGCCGATTGGAAGAAAGTTATTAATAAGTGATCGTTACGGTGCCGATACATGTTTGATTTCCTATTTAATTCGATGAACAGGCTGACCACCGTCCCGGAAAAAAGGGAAGTGATCAACCTTCCGAACGCCATAACCATGCTCAGGGTCTGCGTGCTGCCCGTGCTCTTCTTCCTGCTCCTTTCTCCGGGAAGGTTGTGGAGCCTGGTGATTGCCATCCTCTTTATTATGGCGGCGTTGACCGATATCCTCGACGGATATGTGGCCAGAAAATACCATATCGTCACCTCCATGGGGAAATTTCTGGATCCGGTGGTAGACAAACTCATTGTGAATACGGCGATGATCCTGATGATCCCTATCGGCCGCATCCCTGCCTGGATCGTGGCCATTATCGTTATTCGCGATTTTATCGTGGACGGGATCAGGACAATCGCTTCCGACCGGGGGATTGTGATTGATGCCAGTCGCCTGGGAAAGAAAAAAACCCTCTGTCAGATATTTGCCGTTTCGGCGCTCATAATCCATTATCCCTTCCTCGGTGCCGATGCCCATGTGGTGGGGATGGTCATTCTCTCCATCGCCCTGTTGCTGACGATCTATTCAGGGATGGATTATTTCCTGAAGTTTTACCGCATGATGCTCGGAAGCAAATAAGTTTTTGGTTGACAAAAGGATATTATTTGCTATATTCCGCCCCAACCTTACATGAGCGGGCGTAACTCAGCGGCAGAGTGCCACCTTGCCAAGGTGGACGTCGACGGTTCAAATCCGTTCGCCCGCTCCAGAAATGTTCCGGCGGCATAGCCAAGTGGCTAAGGCAGCGGTCTGCAAAACCGTTATTCCCCGGTTCAAGTCCGGGTGCCGCCTCCATGATATCCACGTGAAAAAAAGGACTCGGCGTTACACGATCGAGTCCTTTTTTATAATCTGCCGGCGCTGAAACGGGCAACCATGTTGTCGTGGGGCCTTGGAGTGGGGGGGAATGTGTTTACACGCAGGCGTCGCTCGATTCTATCAGCATCTCCCTTTTCAATAATTCTTCCACAAGGCAAAGCACATCCTTTTCAATTTCGCCCGGCACGGCCAGGAATTCCTCCGCCAGTGCTGCCAATCCCTCTTTTAAGGTTTTTTTGCCGTCAAGCGTATCCCAGATTGCCCTCCCCGCGTCATTCAGGGCAAGATGTTTGTCTTTGTCCGGAATCCCTCCCTTGAGCGGGATAATAATCAACAGCCCTTCGATTTCCTTTTCCAATACGTCACTTGAGTGGACGTAAACCTTGTCCATTTGTATCGTCGCCGTCATACGAACATTCTCCTTCTCCGGGTATGTGTTCCTGTTGCCTAACATCCGGTTTCTTTCCTATCTTTTCCTCTTGTATCACGAAAGGTGAATTTCTGTCGAGCACTCATTGAACATCATGGCGTCACCATGCATGATGAGGGGAGATGAACGCGCTCGGGCGTTTCTGGGGGGAGGTATAATAACACTTGAATATTATTTTTTAATGGGTAAAATGCGAGTGAAAATCATTGTTTTGCTACGGGTTGTCATTTGTGAAGATTCTCTTCGTTTGCAACGCGAATATTGTGCGCAGCTTCATGGCCGAGCGCGTGCTGAAACGTCTGTTGACGAGTCGCGGTATTCATGACGTTGACGTCTCGTCGGCCGGCCTTCTGGATATGCACGGAGCGGCAGCTGATGCAACCGCACGGCAGGTCCTGCAGGAACACGGTATCAATGACGAGAGGCACCAGTCCCGGTTGTTGACGGAAGCGATGATCGAGGAGGCGGACCTCATCGTGACGATGGAAAAGAAACAACTGCAAAACATCCGAGATCAATATCCTCACGCCATGAACAAATTACGGCTCTTGAAATCCTATCTGTCAAATCCGGGTTACGGCGAAACGGAGGGAGACGTCAAGGATCCCTACGGACGCTCTATCTTTCATTACCGGCTGTGCTATGCGGAAATCTCTCTGGCTATGGAGGAATTGATCAAATGTATTTAGAGTACTGGGGCCTGCAAAAGTTCCCATTCGAAAATGCGCCTGATCCGGAATTTATGTACTATTCGTCAGAACATGAAGAGGCCCTCATCCGGCTGATCTATGCGGTAAAGCGCAACAAGGGGGCCGTCCTGCTGAGCGGAGAAATCGGGTGCGGCAAAACGATGTTGAGCCGGGTATTCATCCAACAGTTGCCCGAAGCTGAGTTCGACATCGGCCTGATGACGAACCCGTCTCTGGAACCGATTGATTTTCTGAAGGAGGCCATCTACCAGATCGGTCTCACTTCCCCGTCAAATACCAAGCCTGATTTACTGAAGGTATTAAATGACCGGATGCTCGAGAACACGAAGAACAACCGGTCCATGCTCCTGGTCGTTGATGAGGCGCAATTGATACCCAAAGATACCTTCGAAGAGATTCGTCTGCTCCTGAACTTTCAACTCAACGACCGCTATCTGCTGAACCTGGTCCTCCTCGGACAGCCGGAATTGCGGGAGATAATCAGGGAATATAAACAGCTCGATCAGCGCATCGCCATCCGCTACCATTTGAATCCGTTGAATCTGGACGATACGGGGAAATACGTCGTCTTCCGTTTGGAAAAGGCGGGGCGGAGCGAAAACATGTTTACCGCCGCCGCGATGGAGGAAATATATGGCTATTCCCAGGGCGTTCCGCGCAAGATCAACAACATCTGCGACCTTGCCCTGCTGATTGGATTCAGCGCGAAGACTGATAAGATAGATCGCGATATCATCAAGAAGGTGCTCAAGGATTCATTATAGGCGGCATACCCCTCCGGTCCGCCGTCCGCGATACTGCCGAACGCGATGCGACGCCGGACTCCGATGACCGGATCAGGAACGTTTCGCCTGTCGCAGCCGGGTTTCCGGAAAGAGCCCCCGATTGTTTGCCTCTTCACAATACCAGTACGGCGCCAAGAGATCCCCGTGGCGATAATAGTTCTGCGCAACGCAACTGCCCATACAGATATGTTTCATGACGCACTCCGCGCAGATGCCCTGCAGCTGTTTGGGCACCCCCGCACGGATCCGCTTGAGCGTCGGTGAATTCAGCCACACCTCTTTCAGGGGATCCCGTGAGGCGTGGCCGAAGATCATCTCCGGAACGGTGGCGCCGATCCCGCAGAGGGCATAGGAACCGTCCGCCAGAACACCCAGGATGCCCAGGATACCGCAGGAGTGGCAGCCGTCGCCCGCCGCGCCAAACATTTTCCCCAGGCGACGGAAGGAGGGCGGTTGGTGGTAATAGAGGGGCAGTGTCGCTGATGCCGACAATTCCGTATCCACCCACGTCCCCAGCGAGATCAATTCCTCGATATCAATCGTTTCCCCCGATGCATGCATCCGCTTGCCCCGGGCCGTCGGCTGCAGGATATTAAATTTGACGGAACCCGCTCCCAGGGATTCGGCAAGCCGGACAACCGCCTGTATCTGATCCTTGTTGCGCTGCATCAACGTCATGATGATCTGGGGCTTCAATCCGGTCGCGACCAGATTCTTGATGCCGGCAACAGCCGCTGCGAAACACCCCTCCTTGCCTCTGATCCAGTCGTGGATCTCCGCGTTGGCCGCGTCCAGACTCACGGCGGTGAATGCGCGTTCACAGGCGGCGATCCTCTCCGCAAGATTTGGTGTGCAGAGCGTTCCGTTGGTTTCCATGGTAAGTCGGAGACGCTTCTGCCGAATGATATCGAGCAATTCATTGATCTGAGGGTGGAGCAGCGGTTCGCCGCCGGTCAGCTTGAGCCCGTTCATCCCGAGAGATTCCGCCTGGTCGAGAATCGAGATAAACAACGCACGATCAATGGCCGATATCGCTTTTTCTTCCGTACTATAACGGGGTTCAATCCAGCAGTGACGGCAGGCAAGATTGCACGTATCGGTGAGGTAAAAATAGAGCTCGTTCAGGGAATACGGGACGGTTTCGTCCGACGGGTCGTTTGTCATGAGGTTATCCTGATTGGTGATTGGTGGATCGTTCCCGCAGAGATCCCCCCTGCTCCTGGAACAACCGGAGGCAGGCGTCGGGACTCGGGTGGTTGACCTCCCCGGTGATCGTATAGGCCGTGGCCGGGCAATTACCCGTGCAGTAAGCCGTATAGACACAGTCCCGGCAAAAGGCAAAGGAGGAGAGAGGAATCAGCGAGCGTTCCCGGAGCTTCCGCAACTCAGGATGGTTTTGCCACACATCAGCGAGATCGTCATGGTTGATCCTTCCCAAGACAATATGACCCAACTGAAGACAGGGGGTAATGGCGCCGTCCGCCCGGACGGCAATCGTCTGCCGGGGGCCGTTGCAGCCCGCAAGAAAGCCCCGCCCTTCCATCTGCCGTCCCTCCCGGCAGGCCTCTTTCATTTCGAGCCAGGCGCGCCCGTCCGCAAGGGGGCCTGCCGTCGCGTTGATCCTGCCCCCGTATCTGTCGGTCAGGAGCATCAGGGTCTCCATGGCTAGGGAGCGCTCGGCGACGGTGAGCTGGGTCTGGGCGGCGTTCTTGCGGCACAGGCCCATTGGGGAGGCCGAATTGGTGGAAAAGGAGGGCAGACCGATCTCTTCCAGGAGGAGTTTGGCGACGGCTTCGAGTTCGTGGACGTTTTTCCGGTGGATGGTGACGCGAACAGTGACGGGCACGTTGCATTGCTGCAGGGTCTTGATCCCCTGAATCGCCTTTGTGAAATTGCCCTTCCCCCGGAAGGCGTCATGGGTGATGTCAATCGCGCCGTCAATGGAAACCTGAACGCGGTTGCAGCGATGGGTGGACGCCAGAAATGAGGCCATGTCGGGATCAACGAGCGTGCCGTTGCTGAGAATCGAAAAACGCATCCGGTTCGCGACAATCCCCCGGATGATCTCCCTGAGGTCGGGGCGATAGAAGGGTTCGCCTCCGGAGAGCGTGACATTCATAACGGCCAAGCGCTGCAGTTCTGAAAAAAACCGGAGCCACGCATCGAGCGGCAGATCCCTGTCCACATCGCCGGGTCCCGAGAAATGGCTGCAATAGGCGCACCGGAGGTTGCAGGAAGTCGTAATTTCCATATCAACGGAACGGGGCGACTTCATCACGTCTGAACCCATGTCATCCTCGATGTTCTTCGTTAACGGACCAGTCCAAATTGGACCGCATTCCGGACGAACGCCTGAACGTGGCCGGTCACATCGGAGGGGACATCCACGGCTGCTTCCCGGATTTTGCCCACAATGTCATCGAGGGTGTGATGACCATCAAGCTGTTTCCAGATTAGAACGCCAATCGGGTTGAGACCAAAGGTGTTGCCGGTATCCGGATCAAAGAGAATCGCCCAGTCGTCAAATTCTTCCCGGAGGACGATCAGGGGATTCGCGATGACGTTTTTCCCTTCCGTTTCATTCATGATGCGCTTCGGTGTTCGTCTCGTTTTTTAAGATAAAAACTTAATTAAATTTGATCCTTTGCCGATATATCTATAGGGTATTTTCAAGAAAAGCAAGACGATTTTTACCGTCTCCGTCCTGTCCGGTTCAGGGCAGTATTTAGTTGAATATCATTTACCTATGGTATAAAATACTATAACAATAGTGGTTGTCTGTGCGACGTCGTTTATGCCGCTGGATACAGCGGAGGGAGGTTTGTATGATCAAGTCGAAAAGAAATTTTATGGCCGCGCTGTTTGGAACAGCTGTCATGGCGCCGACATTCAAGTTTTCGACGCCTGCTCATGTTTACGACCATCTGAAGTGTTGCTGGACCTGGTATGAAACCAAGGAAATTCTGAATGCGATGCCTGTCAGAATAAACGGAATTACAGCGAGAGAGGGGATTTCCTTTACCGTTCTTTCCGATTCCCGCCGCCGGGATCTTATCCGCTTGAATCCGGTGGCGGCGCGGCTCTGGGACCTGTGCGACGGCAGGAACAGCGTCGACGCGATGGTGCGAACGATGATGGGGGATTACGACGTATCGCCCGGCGCCTGCTTTAATGATGTTCTCCTCGCGCTCACGGAGTTCAAGCGAAAAGGCCTGATCTCCTGCTGAGTTAATGGAAACAGATGGATAAGGGGGAAAGCCGATGACAACGATAAAACTACCCTATGAACCGCCTATAATCATTGATTTGAGTGGCGGGCAGGCATTTGCGGACGATTACGACCGCGATCGTGATCGTGATCGCGATTGGGATCGTGACCGCAAAAAGTGTAAGCATGGCGGCTCGGCGGGACAACAACACTGTCAGACCGGCGGATCGCCGGGGCAAAAGTGTCAGTCCGGCGCAACGGCCTTTGGCGGAAAATGCGACAGCGGCAGCGTTGCCTCGGATAAATGCGATTCGGGCAGCGCCGCTCAATCAAACAAGTGTGATTCAGGGTCTGTGGCCACGTCGCAGTGCGACTCCGGTTCGGCCGCCGGCGGAAAATGCGACAGCGGCAGCGCCGCCGCCACCGGGCAGGGAAACTGCGATAACGGCGCGTCGGCGCAGGGGCAATGCTTTACCGGGGCTTCGGCAAAGTATTAATGAAGCTCCCCGCTCAAAGAGCGGGGCTTCCCGGCAAGGAACCTTTATATTCATCATTGCGCCCCTTAACCCCGCCTGGAAGGCGAGGCTTGCGGAGGGCGCCCCCGGTCAGGTCTCGCCATGGGGGAATGATTTTCAGATCAGAAGAGCGTGAGGAATTGATTATTCTTCTGAGAATAGAGGTCAAACGCGGGGACGGATGCGCACAGATCGCAGCAAAACTGGAATGCCCGTGTCTTTAAATCCCTGTCCATAAGGTCAAATCCGTGGATGTGGTCCCGTAAAAGTTCGGCCAACGCGGATTGCCTATCCCGCAGCTTCAAATCCAAATGCGCCGCCTGATTCAAAAAAATAAGCTTTGTCAGCGGCGCCTCCCTCCGGTGATAATTCGCCGCTTTCCTCTCAAAGAGATTTACCTGGCTGAAGGGTGAGGCGTGAATGGTAAATAGCCTGCCATCTTGGGTGATTACCGGTGCATCGTCGGACAGAACGTTTTCTCGTTCGACGTGTCCGGCAACGGTGCTTTTTCCGGCGCCCGACGTCCCCAGAAAAAGGTGACCTTCTGCGTTTATCCTGAGCCCCGCCCCGTGGATCATGAGTTTGTCCTGTTCGGTCATAATAATGGCCATGAAGAGAAACAACAGCTTGTGCAAACTGCCCAGAATAAAATTTTTGCCGGTCGATCTGAACAGGTAGATATGGCCCGTTTGCGAATGAACATTATAGGCCAGTACCCCGTTGAGAAATCCGATCAGCAGAGGCGTTTCCGAGAAGGGATACAGCTTCTCCACGTATCGGACGATTTTCATCGTTTCTCTGTCTTGTTTTCGGGAAAGCGGAAGGGGGGAGGCTTTAAATTTACGGAGCGTCACGAGGTGATTGTAAGATACGGTCAACTGGGCAGTCGCTGGGCCCCTCGGCTTGAGAAAACCACGAAAGAAATCCTTTAGAGGAGTCAGAAAGAACGCTATTGCCTCATCCGTTTGGATCGCGAAGGATGTTCCGGCGATAATAATCATCATTTGTTTCATTTCGTTCTCCCGTGCGAAGACCATCGCAACGTTCAAAAAGCGACGCTCCAATCCGGACACATCCGTTCCCTCGCTTCAAATCATGATACTATGGCGACCGCCATTGTTTCATTTTCCGGTTATTTATATTATAGAATAGTGAGAATTCAAGGTAAAGTTATTGGGACATGATATGAAAACACGCCTGGAAGATCGGTTCATAGTCGGCATACTTGCTGACTTGTCCAATCCGGAGCGGGGCGCGGATGTCGGACGGAGGATCGCCGAACAAGGCAGGACCCTTGATTGGCATTACCTGATTCGTAGGATGTCCGACGAGGGCGTTTTGTTTCTCTTCTTTTATTGCCTCAAACAATTCCACCTTCAGGATCTGCTCCCTCCGAATGTCTTTGACGTGCTGTCCGGTCGGTATTACGAAAATTTGAGAAAGAACATGATGGCCAGCGCCGCGCTGAAACCCGTGTTTGATGCATTGAACGAACAAGCGGTGCCGTTTATCGTCCTCAAAGGCATTGCTCTGGCCGAACGGGTTTATCCCGGATTCGGCATACGAGGGATGTCCGATGCCGATCTTCTGGTCAAGAAGGACGATATGTATAGGGTTGACGCCTCTCTTTCCTCGCTGGGGTATGTCGCCAGGGATAGTTCCGTAAAGCAGGCACTTGATAACCCGGCAGGCTATCTGGCCAGTCTGGATTATCGGAAAGATGACGGATCTCTTCCGAATCTCCACATTCACTGGCACCCGGTCAATACATCCGTCCCGGCCTTTATGTTTGCCGGACAGGTTGATCAGGAAAGGCTATGGGAAATGGCGATTCCCGTAACGGTAGCGAATGCAAAAGCCCGTATCCTCTGCCCGGAACATCAGGTGATCTATCTCTGCGAACACGCGCTCAGGATCAATCATTCATTCGACCGTCTCATATTGATGTATGACATTTTTTTTGTCGTTAAGGCGCATCAGGATGAAGTCAATTGGGATTTTGTCGCCGATGAAGCCCGGAGGTTTAACGTATCGAAGCTGGTCTTTTTAAGCCTTTCCATCGTTCGACAGTATACATCGTTGACCCTTTCCGAAGAGATGATGCAGAGATTACATGCGGCGTATTTGACGTTTGGAGAAAAGTTGTTTCTGGATCTCCAATTCAAAAACCATCGTTTTCGCGGCGGCAGTATACTCATCTATCTGGCCATGAATCGGGGATTCGTCGAGAAGTGCCGTTTTTTATTCCGAACCGTTTTCCCGCCCCCGCATATCCTCATGCAACGACGATATGCAAAAGATCGTGCATTCAGGCTGTCTTTCTATGGCGAACGTCTCTGGGAAGTGTTGTCGCATCCGTTCCGGATTAACCGGCGTGATTCATGACGGCGGTCAGACGGGCAGTTCATTTGCCGAGACCCCTGCGGCAATGGTGAGGATATTGGTTTCCGCCAGATTGATCAGCTTTTCTTCCAGCGTCTTTTTGCCGTGTCCATCAACGACGATCCGGACAATGGGTTTCAAGGGGTTGTTCGGATTTGTTTCCACCACGACGCCGATGGCCTTGTTGTTCAGCCGGACATAGCTTCCGATCGGGTACAGCGTAATTACCTCAAGAAACATCTTCACGATATGGGGGGCGAAAAGCATATCTTTGCTCCCGGCCAGTTGCAGGACGGAAATATATTGGGCCGCCGCCTTCTTGTGGGGGCGATCATGGGTCATAGCCTCATACGAATCGCAAATCCCGATGATCTTCGCATACTCGGAAATTTCGTCTCCCTTAAGACCGGCCGGATATCCCTGGCCGTTTTCCCGTTCGTGATGTTCATGGATTGCCCGGCCCACATTCGGATAATTAAGGGCCGTAAAGAGATCTCTCCCCGTTTCGGTGTGTTTCCTAATCACGGCAAATTCGGACTCGGTTAATTTGCCGCCTTTCCGGATGATATTATCGGGCAACAGGTACATGCCGATGTCGTGATGCAGCGCCGCGAGGCATATCTCGGTCAGCTTCTCAGGGGTGTACCCCATCCGCATGCCGATCTTGAACGAGTAGATCATGCTGTTGACGGGCGATGCGATGTACATATCGGTCTCGTGTCCGAATGCCAATGTCAACTGATACATCTCGTCGACCAGTGAGGGGTTCGCGATCATCTGCCCGATCATCTCCAGGGGCTGTTTCAGGGTGATCGGCCTTCCCGCAATCAGTTGTTCCCTGATCTCCCGGAGATACGTCTGGGCATTGAAGTACAGAGTTTTACTGTCCGGAGAGAAACCACGTTCGGAGATCGGCGCCGCTTTTTGCTCGGAAGGCTTCTCGGGGACAGCTGCCGGGGATTTCTCAAGAGGAACTTCCGTCTGCCTGTCGGGAGCCGCATCCGGAGGCTTATCGGGACCAACTTTTGTTGGTGGCGCTTTCTTGTCCCACTTGAGGAGTTCTGAGAGATTGCTCAGACGAACTCCATCCACTGGGTCATCGCTTTTCGATGCCGGCGGCGGCGTACTGCCCTTGACCAAATCTGAAATACGCACCATTGCCCGCTCTCAGCCCGCCTTTCCTGAAGATAAAAACAGGTTGTTTTTGATTTTCTTACGCATTTTATCATAATTTACTACAATGCATTTTTAAAAAATGCAAGGCCAACTTGCTGCGAACCGACGCCTCTTCAAGAAAATGTCTTGACAATCTTTACGTTTTTCCATGATATTATACAGAAAATTATTTATCGAATTGCGAGAGGAACCACGATGGCCTCCAGAACCCGGCGACTGCTTTCCGTTCATACGATGATTGCTTCGTTTTTTTTCATCCAGGCCTGCACTATCGAGGCTCCCGGCATCTCCGTGAAAACATACCGGGAACCGGCCGTCGTCACGGATGCGGCGGAAAAAGAGCAGCGGGAAATGACGCAAGCGATCCAGCAGATGACCCAGGTCAAGGAGAACTCCGTCTTTACGGAAAAAACGGGTGTCCCCGAATATATCGTCGGCCAGGGAGACGTCATTTCCATCCTGTACTGGACTCCCTCTCGCGAGGAGGGGTTCAAACAAAACATTTACACGACAACGGTCAGACCGGACGGTAAGATATCCTTTATTTTTGCCGATGATATCCCCGTCACCGGTCGCACGGCCCGCGAAATTGACGACATCCTGACGGGATTGGCCCAAAGGTACATGCGGGATCCCCGGATTGAGGTCATCGTCAAAGAGTTCAAGAGCAAGAGCTGCCTTCTCTTCGGTCAGATCAACATCCTTCAACAGGGCACATCGGGTCCCGGAAAATACCCGCTCCTCGGCAAGACCAGGGCCCTGGACCTTATTGTAGCTGCCGGCGGCGTGATCTCCGGCCAGGAGACGGGGAATGCCGACCTGCGCCAGGTGGAGCTTGTCCGCCAGGGGAAGCGCTACACCTTGAATCTCTATAACGCCATGTTCCGGGGCGATGTCAGCGACAACGTCGTTCTTGAGAGCGGCGACACCATCACCGTTCCGGAGATGCCCACTTTTGCAGAGCGTGTCTATATCTTCGGGCAGGTTGCCTCGCAAGGAATCAGGAAACTGAAAGATTCTCAGGATCTGCTGACGGCTATCGCCATTTCCGGTGGGACGACGCCGGTGGCCGTAAAGACGGATATCAAGATCATTCGGGAGTACAAGGAGAGGAACGGCAAGCCGCTTATCCTGTCCGCCAATCTTGATCAGATCCTGCTGCAGGGCGATCTCTCCCAGAATATCCGCTTGAAGGACGGGGACGTGGTCTACGTGCCGAGAAGCGTAATTGGGGATATCAATGAATTCATAGAGAATATTACCCCGTCGCTCGATTTCCTCATGGACCGTCCGAGCAATTTCAGGTCAAATTACATGATGAACCAGGATGCGATGAAGCTGAGATGGTAACCGAAGGAGATTTCCCGCCATGTCGATGGCCTATGACCTGAATCTGCGCGAGTACTGGCGAACGGTTCGCAAACGCAAGGGCATCATAATCTTTACGATCGTTATGATGACCCTCTCCAGCTTCGTCTTTTCCGTCCTGGGCCGGCCAACACCGATTTACAAAACCAGCGCCAGCGTAAAGGTGGAAAAATCGGGCTCCGTCACGGGTCTGTATGTCCAGGCCGTTTCCTGGTCCTCCACGAACTACACGGAGACACAGATGGCCGTGATCAAGAGTTACTTCATCATGGAGTATGTGGCGAAGAAAATGGGATTGATTCCGCCCGAGATCTCTTCCGAGGAGGCGCGCGGCAATCCCCGATACCTGTCGGCGATTCTCTCCCTGAAAAGCAAGGTAGAAACGGAGCAGGAGGGGAACAGCGATATCATCAGCATCATTGCCACCTCCGAAGATCCGAAACAGGCTCAGCGTCTGGCCAATACCGTTGCCCAGGTATACAAGGAGCAGCACGCCCTGGATCTGAACAAGCGCGCCATCGAAGCAAAAAAATTCATTGAGAGTCAGGTCATTGTCACCCGGGAAAAACTGCAGAAATCGGAAGATGCGGTAAGGGATTTCCGCGAGGCCAACCGCATGATTTCCTTCGATGCGCGGTCGACCAACCTTATCTCCCAGTATGCGGAAGTAGAGACGAGAAACAGGCAGAATCTCGTAACGCTCGGCAGGATCAAAGACATCGAACAACTCTTGGCCCGCGCGGTAAATAATCCCCTGTCGTCCGAGACGGTCTTCTATTTGGAAGAGGCGTCAACGGCCTATAAAGGCCTCAACGACCGCCTCGTACAACTGATGCTGAACCGGGATATCCTCCTGATAAACTACACGGACGAATTTCCCCAGGTGATCGAGATCAAAAAGCAGATCCGCGAGATCATCACCACGATGAAGTCCCAGTTGAACGCCCAGAAAAAGAGCGTTTCCCAAGCCATCGAGCAGGCGAATAAGCAGCTTAACATTCTCGACGATCAACTCAAAGAACTCCCGAATAAAGGTCTGGATCTGGCCCGACTGGAACGGGAAATGGCCGTCAACCGGGAGGTCTATACCCTGCTGGAAAAACAGTATCAGGAATCTCTCATCCGGGATGCAGAGAAGATCGAGGAGGTTCAGATCGTCAAACCGGCGCTCGAACCTAACGTTCCCATCAACCCGCCGAAGACGCAGGCCACGACGAGCCTGGGTTTTATCCTGGGGATCATCCTGGGTGTCATGTTTGCCTTCCTCATCGAAACTTTCGATACGTCCATCGGCGCCGTGGAGGATGTGGAGGAATTCCTCGGCGTCCGCGTCCTCGGCATTGTTCCGTATATTGACTTTGACGAGTTGCAAACCACGCTCCAGGAAAAATTGAAAAAAGAGATTGATGATGACCAGTTATGGCGAACCGCACGGCTGATCTCCCATTTTGCGCCCAAGACTACCTCGGCGGAGAGTTACCGGGCCCTCCGCACCAATATCAACTTCGTCAAGCTGGAAACAGAGATCAAGACGATCGTTTTAACCAGCTCTTCACCTCAGGAAGGGAAGACCACCTGCTCCTGCAACCTGGCCATCGCGATGGCCCAGGCGGGGAACAAGGTCCTGCTCGTTGACGGTGACTTTCGTCGGCCGGTGATATCAAAAATTTTCGGCATCCAGTCCCTGCCGGGGCTGACGGACGTCATCCTCGGCAATTACGAGTGGCGAAATGTTGTTCGTTCCATCACCGACCTCATGATGGGTAAGATGACGATGGAGGAGATCATGGTTACCCCCGGCCTCGATAACCTCTCCATCATGACCTGCGGAACGATAGCCCCTAACCCGGCAGAGTTGGTAAGTACTCGGGTCAACACCGATTTCATAAAAGAGTCGCATGAAGAATATGATTTCGTGATCATTGATGGCCCGCCCATCCTGGCCGCTACCGATGCGGCGATCTGGGGGACAAAGGCCGACGGGGTCATCATCGTTTACCAGGTCGGCAAGGTCGCCCGTGGCGCCCTGAAGCGGGCCAAGGCGCAGCTCGACAACGTCAAGGCGAGGATCATCGGCGTCGTCCTCAACGGGCTGAAGGCGGAAATCAGCCCGGATTTCGAATATCACGATAAGTACTATTACTATTACGGCAGCGAACATAAGAGAAAACTTACCGTTGGGGAAAAGATCGGCTCCTGGCCGGAACAGATCAAACAGTATGTGAAGGATATTCCTGAGAACCTGAAGAATTTTCTGAAGGATAAGGGAAAATGGGAACTCTCTGCCGATATCAAATCTGTTGTTATCAAGCTCCTTTTCCTGCTTTTGGCAATCGCCCTGCTGATTGCGGGCATTTATTACCAGCGGGTAGTGCCGAAGCCTGTGAACGTTCCGGTCAAGCTCGGCAAGGTCGCCGTGACGGTTCCCCCGCTGAAAGGTGATACGAAAACGACCGATCCAAACGAAACCGTAGCCGTTCATCCTGAACAAACAGCCAGTCAGGCCGCTGAGACGGTTACCATGATTCCTGAAAAAAAGGATGAACCTGCGGCAGCAAGAAAGGCATCATTACAGTGAGTCTCTTTCAGCGAAAACATCATATTATCCGAAGATCCAGGTCCTCTCTGTGGTGGTACCTGATCATAGCGCTTGCGGTACTCCTTATTGCCGCCGTCCTCGGTTTGGGAGGCGGCCTCATCAATTTCATTGATAAACACGCAAATATTTTGGATACCCAGTACATTCCAGTGGATCTCGACCGCCGCACGACAGACGCTCTGAAGGAACAATTGAAGGACATTGACAAAAATAAGTTAGAGCAGCTGAAAAAGAAATTTGAAGAACGACAATCAAAACAACAGGATAAACCAAAGCCATAATGTTTCAAAAAACCGCACTCGACAGCAGAGCCATCTTCCCCTTTTTAGCGGTTATTCTGTTAACCTTCGTTGTGGGAATGTACCTCGGCGAGATCTCGATCGGCATTTCTTTCGCGATCATCGGGGGCATTATCCTGGCGGTGGTTTGTTTCATGAATCCGGAGATCGGCCTCTATATCCTTCTCTGCGCCATGCTCCTGGGACCTCAATTCGGCATGGGCGCCGCCGAAGGGGAAGGTGTCCGCAGCCGTGGCTTGACGTTAAGATTGGACGATTTCCTGCTGCTCATCATCGGATTCAGCTGGTTTTTGAGCACGGCCATCAATAAGGAAAGGGGGCTCTTTCTCAAGACGCCCCTGAATCGCTATATCGCCTATTATTTCCTCGTCTGTCTCGTCTCTACCGTGGTGGCCTACATGGTGGGGCGCGTAAAGGGGCTGGCGGGAATATTTTTTATCCTTAAATATTTCGAGTACTATATCGTCTACTTCATGGCCGTCAATTACCTGAAAGAGAAAAAGCAGATGGAGCGCCTGATTTTCATGATGCTGATCGTCTGTTTTATTGTCTGTATTGTGGCCATCATGCAGATCCCTTCCGGTTCTCGCGTCTCGGCGCCTTTCGAGGGTGACCGCGGCGAACCGAATACCTTGGGCGGTTACCTGGTTCTGATGCTCTCGCTTGTCTTGGGACTTTTGTACCATAGCTACGGCACAATCAAACAACGGTTTTTTTTCGGGGGGCTTGTTTTTTTCATTCTCATTTCTCTGGGCGCAACCCTTTCCCGGAGTTCCTGGCTGGCCTTGGTCCCGATGCTGATGGCCCTGATCTGGTACAGCAAAAGGAAAATGGTCGTGATCCTTCCGGTCGTGATTCTCGTCATCGTACTCGCGTTTCTCATGCCGCCGGGGGTGAAGGAACGGGCGATGTTTACCTTCTCGCAACGGGAGGAGCAAGGACAAGTTAAATTGGGTGGCGTGCGCATTGACACCTCCACGTCCGCCCGCCTGAACTCGTGGAAAGAGGTGCTGACAGAGGATTTCGCTAACCATCCTCTTCTCGGTTATGGGGTAACCGGGTATCATTTTCTGGATGCCCAATATCCCCGCGTATTGGCGGAGACCGGGCTCATCGGATTGATTTTCTTCATAGCCCTGCTGGTCGCTATTTTTAAAAATGCTCGCCAGACCCGGCGTCAGTACGAAGACGATCCGTTCTATGTCGGTGTTTCTACGGGATTCATTGCCGGTTTTTTCGCCATGCTCATCCATGCCGTTGGGGCCAACACCTTCATTATCGTCCGGATCATGGAGCCGTTCTGGTTTCTAACGGCCATCGTGATTATTATTCCCCAGATCGAACCTTCCTATAAACCGGATGATGCAGAAAAACACGGAGATTGACGAGGCCGATATGAACGGTGGACGGATACCGGAAACCATCATCGAGCCGGGGGGGGGACTGGCGGGACTTCAACTTCGCGAACTATGGGATTACAGAGAGTTATTGCGTTTTCTGGTCGTGCGCGATATTAAGGTGCGCTACAAGCAGACTGTGCTGGGGGGGCTCTGGGCCATTTTACAACCCCTTATGAATATGGTCGTCTTCACGATATTCTTCGGCCATCTTGCCAAGATCCCCTCTGATCATCTGCCCTATCCCATTTTTGTCTATACGGCGCTTTTGCCCTGGCAATTCTTCAGCAGCGGCATCAGCAGTTCCGGGAACAGCCTGGTGGCCAACAGTCATTTGATCTCCAAGGTCTATTTCCCGAGGATGATCATCCCCGCCGCTTCCCTGGGAGTGGGGTGTCTGGATTTTCTGATCGCCTTTATCATTCTGATCCTGATGATGATTCACTATGGCATCTATCCGGGCCTGGGGATCTTTCTTTTTCCACTTCTCATGGTCCTGGTCGCCTTGGCCGCCCTGGGGGTGGGGATGATCCTGGCCGCCCTCAATGTGACCTACCGTGATTTTCGGTATGTGATCCCCTTTCTGATTCAGTTCTGGCTTTTTGCTACTCCGGTAATCTATCCGGTCAGCATCGTGCCTGTGCAATGGCGATGGCTGATCAATCTGAACCCCATGGCAGGTCTCATTACGGGGATTCGTTCGTCACTATTGAACCTTCCGATATCCTGGCCCGATATTGTAATCTCCGGTGCGATGAGCGTCGGATTGTTTATGATCGGCATCTATTATTTCAAGAAAATGGAGCGCCGTTTCGCGGACATTATTTGAAATGAAAAACCTTTTGTCGCCTTTAATCTGTTGAGGCGTGGCAATATCGAATATGTATCTTTTTGATTACGCGTTGATTTTTTTGGATTATTGATTTCCGATGTAATCCACGATGCGGAGCTGTATGACAACCTATGAATGATCCCGCGATGCGTGTAGAAAATTTGGGCAAACGCTACCGGATTGGTTCGGTTAATGAGCGAAACAAGACCTTCCGCGAGGCTGTGACGGACAAGATTACCGCCCCCTGGCGGTCTATGAAGAATGTTTTTCGAAAGCAAGCGGACACCGGAGAAGAAAGATCCGACCATATATGGGCGCTGAAGGATGTATCCTTCGAAGTCAAGCATGGAGAAGTGGTGGGCATCATCGGCCGCAACGGCGCGGGGAAAAGCACCCTGTTAAAAATTCTCTCCCGAATCACCGAACCCACTGAAGGTAGGGTGGTAATGCGCGGACGCGTCGGGTCCCTTCTGGAGGTGGGTACGGGCTTTCACTCCGAGCTGACAGGCGAGGAAAACATCTACCTGAGCGGTACCATTCTCGGGATGAGAAGCAATGAAGTCAGCCGGAAATTTGATGAAATCGTCGCCTTTGCGGAAGTTGAAAAATTCATCTATACCCCCGTCAAACACTATTCCAGCGGCATGTACATGCGCCTGGCCTTTGCCGTTGCCGCGCACCTGGAACCTGAAATTCTGGTTGTGGATGAGGTGTTATCGGTTGGCGACGCACAGTTTCAGAAAAAATGCCTGGGGAAGATGGAATTGGTGGGGCGAGAGGGCAGGACTGTTTTATTCGTCAGTCATAACATGTCGGCGATTATTTCACTTTGCCAGCGAGGGATGCTCTTGGAAAATGGGAGACTTGAGGCAATGGGAGATATGCACAAAGTTGTCACACGTTATCTGAGTTCGGGCACGGCGCTTAATGGCAACTTTACCAGACAGGGAAACAGCGGCGGGAAAAAGCTGGAGATCAAGCAAGCCAGCATAGAAAAAAATGGCAAAATATGCACGCTTTACTACAATTCGGAAAGTATGGTTGTGCGAATTACTTACGCGGTCTTAACGAGGCTGACTGGCGCCCAAATAGCCATAGAGTTGCTTACAGAATCTCAGGAATGTCTCTTTTCAACGACCAACCTTGATGGAGATTATGAGAAACGCGAACTCGACCCTGGTAGCTACGTAGCCGAATGTCCCATTGACCTGCAGATGTTTCGCCAAGGGACCTATTATATCCGCGTGACTTCCTCCATACCGAATAGAGAAATGCTCGATACTGTGGATGATCTGCTGGTGTTCGAGGTTTATGATGACTCTAGTCCCTTGCTGAAGCTGGGGCAAAATCGGCATGGTATCATTCTGCCATTGATACGGTGGAGACATACATTAAATCTTCCCCTGACGTAGTCAGGGGTGGGGCGTGGTGCCCGAAGGCCCTGCATCGTTAATGAGCCAATGCTGTTGGAGAGTCTATAAACGAAAGAGATTCCTTCTAAAAGCCACCGACAAGGTCAGTGGTAGTTTCTTTTTTATGTACTGATGAATAAACTGATTGCCTATTTGTGTTCTGTATGCGGTGCCAAGATGGTGCCCGAGTTTACGGCGCACGTATTAAAGAGATACGAAGTGAATTATTATTACTGTCCGGTATGCGGCCTCTTACAGACTGAAGAGCCTTATTGGCTTGAGGAGGCCTATAGTGCGGCGATTTCTGATGCTGATACAGGGCTGGTTGCAAGAAATATATCTCTATCGCGAAAACTCTCATGTGTGCTTTACTTCCTTTTCAGTGAAGAGGGGAAATATCTGGATGTGGCTGGTGGCTATGGTTTATTAACAAGATTGATGCGAGATTTCGGGTTCAATTTTTATTGGTCTGATAAGTATTGCAAAAATATATTGGCAAAAGGTTTTGAATCAAGCAAGGCATCACTGCCTTTTACGGCGATCACGGCGTTTGAGGTCTTGGAACATATCTATGATCCGCTTTCCTTCATCAAAGAATCATTGTCCGAGTCCGGAACGAGAACGATCATCTTCTCATCGCTACTCTATGAAGGTATACCGCCTCGGCCAGACGAGTGGTGGTATTATTCATTCAATACGGGACAGCACATTTCCTTCTACCAAAAGAAAACCCTTCGCTACATCGCTGACGGTATGGGACTTCATTTTCATACCTGTAGTGGCATTCATATGATGACAGATAAGACGTTTAATTCTTTTATTTTTAAAATCCTCTCCGGGAAATTTTCAAATGCGCTCAGTCACATAGTTGAACGCAACATGAAATCGAAGACGTTCTCTGATCATGAAAAACTAATACAGACATAATCATTTATTTCAAATACGAAGAAATCTCCTCTGATTGCTTATCATGATTAAGAATATTTCAGAATAGTTTGAACATGCGAGTTTTATATGATGGTTTCATATACGCAGCCCAAGCGTCTGGCGGAATAAACAGATATTTTGCCAATATCATCAAACATCTCCCGCCGGATTTTGTGCCAATTCTGACAACGAAAAAAAATCGTACATTGAACTACCCGGAGCACCCTGCATTAAAGATTTACAAATTCCCGGTATTCCGCCCAGGGCGCATCTCGGTTCCCCTGGGGAAATTCTATTTCAGAGCCGTCGACAAGTTTGCGCGGCCTGACGTGATTCATCCCACCTACTATTCCAAGCTAACCGGTGAAAAAATAAGTTTTCGACGTTGTCCGTTGGTGATTACCGTTCATGACATGATACACGAAATTTTTTCAGATACGATGGACCCGTATGGCGTAATCGCGCGAGAAAAGAAAGAGGCTATTCTTGGATCGGATGTCGTGATCTGTGTTTCGGAAAGTACTAAGGCGGATCTTTTGAATATAATAAATATTCCGTCAGAGCGAATCACCGTAATTCACCATGCTTCTGAAATTGATGCCGCCATTTCCTATGGTGATGAAGCGGTACCCGATCAACCGTATTTCCTGTATGTGGGATCTCGCGCTCACTACAAAAACTTTGATGGATTATGCAGAGCGTTAGCAACAATAATCGAGAGCAGACCAGACATAATGCTCTGTGTCGTTGGTTCACCTTTCAATAGTAAGGAGTTAAAGTTGATCGGAGAGCTTGGTCTATCGAGTGTGATCGAGAACTACGGCGAGGTCACAGACGGTCAGTTGGCCAAACTCTACAGAGGTAGCGTTGCATTTGTTTATCCATCTCTGTATGAGGGCTTCGGCATACCGCCGCTCGAAGCGATGGCCTGTGGAACGGCGGTCATTGCGGCCAATTGTTCAAGTATTCCAGAGGTTGTTGGCGACGCGGCTGTGCTCTTCGAACCATCTGAGACTGACGGTCTTACCGAGGCGCTGTTCTTTGTGCTTAATCATCCGGCGAAACGCTCCCTTTTCATTTCAAAAGGCTACGAGAGAGCCAAGAACTTCAGCTGGAAGAAGACCGCCATGCAGACCGTGCAGCTCTACAGGTCGTTATTATGAAAAAAGCGTTGATCTTGAGTGTCTCCGGTCAAGACGGAAGTTCTCTGGTGGTTAATGCATGAAAAAGTACTTCATCAAAGAAGGCTATCGAACGAATCTTGAAACACCTGAAAGACTGCGAAAATATGAGTCGGTTCCACCGGATGAATACCAAGAGGACGTCTATGGGTACGCGGCTTCTTTGGTCAAACGATACGGTCTGAGGAGCGTGGTCGACTGTGGATGTGGTAGCGGTCACAAGTTGGCGAACTTTATAGGACCCGTGTGTAGTGACATTACTGGGCTTGACCAGGAGGTTTCAATCAAGAGCTGCTCGAATAAATACCCGCAACACACATGGCATGTTAAGGATTTTGAAGATAGTCGAATGGATATCGGCCGAAAGTACGACTTGGTTCTTTCGATCGACGTCATAGAACATCTGGATAATCCAGACAGTCTTCTGGCGATCTTAAAATCGCTGGCTAATCCGATGGGTCATATTGTCATTTCTACTCCGGAACGGGATTTGGTGCACGGGGTTGGGAATCCCGGGCCACCCACCAACCCTTATCACATCCGAGAGTGGAACATGCGTGAGTTTCGTACTTACCTGCAATCATCAGGCTTCGAAGTACTTGACCATATCTTGGTCAATGCCACTGCTCAGTTTAGTTGGAAACGAAAGTTGCTGCGATTGATCAGTCCGAAAAGATTCAAGACTTGCCAGGTTATTCATTGCCGAGTTTCGGAATAGATATGGACAAATGGGCAAAGGTTATACAGAAACAATTAGTTAATATGAAGAACAATAAACATGCGATGTCCTGATCTTCAAGACCTTCCACCTCATCCACCGGGCAGGAACGGTTGGCCGTGGGATATCGAACCAATACCCAGTTCAACCCAGTTTGCTAATAACGACCCTCTACCCAAAATCAGCATAGTGACTCCCAGCTTTAATCAGGGAGGTTTTCTCGAAGAAACCATTCGCTCCGTGCTCCTTCAGGGATATCCTGAGCTGGAATATATCGTCATTGATGGTGGCTCGACAGACGACAGTGTCGAGATCATTAAAAAATATTCGCCATGGCTGCATTATTGGATCAGCGAGCCGGATAAAGGCCAGAGCAGCGCCATCAACAAGGGTTTTCAAATGGCGACAGGGTCTCTGTATGCCTACATCAATAGCGACGACCTCTATGAGCCATGTGCTTTTTTGAGCGCAGCGACTGAGTTTATGAAGCCTGAACGACCGCAGCTCTTGGCCGGCGATTGCATTATTTTTGATGAAAGCGTAGTGAAGCGTACCTTTAAAGCCTGGTGGCCGGAAGAGATCGGCCATCTGCTCAAACCCTTTGGGTCAACCTTCCCACAGCCCGCGGCATTCTGGAGCAGGGACATTTATTTCCAGGTGGGGGGATTCGATGAAAATTCACATTATGTATTTGACCGTGAGTTCTTTTTGAAAATCGGGCTTACCGGAAAGGCGCCATTGATTGTCGGTAAACCGCTTGCCCGCTATCGCGACCATGCAGACACCAAAACAGCCCAGACCGTTCGGTTCTACCAGGAATCACTGCCGGTCATTGAAAAATATGCCGATCAATGCGGCTTGACGAACCAGGATAAGCAGGCTCTGATGCGCATCTGCCAGGATGAAATAGGTTATTTATCCGTCTTTATCCGGTGGAAACAGGCAGGGCGCGCCGCGGGCCTGGCGGAATTTTGCAGATTATTGCTGCGCTCTCCCTGGCTGGTGACCGAACGAAAAATCATGGGCCAATTCCGGCGACTGCTGTTCTTTCGGGAGCAAGGGGTGGAGGAACTCCGGCATGTCTGACCCCGTCAGGGATCCGCGAAGATGATAGGCCGGAAAAAGGTCCTGATAATTGCATACCATTTTCCCCCCCTTGGCGGCGCCGGATCGCTTCGTTCGATGAAGATGGCAAAATACCTGCCAGCCTATGGATGGGATCCCATTGTACTGACAGTCAAAAATCCGGACTGGTATTATGCCCACGATGATCTTCTGCTGAAGGAAATGCCCGCCGAGGCGATTATCGTTCGCACATTCATGCTGCGCTCCGCTTGGCTATACCGCTTTCTGAATCCCCTGCGCATTCGCGAACTGGATAGGTTGCTCAGGCGCTATGTCATCCATCCCGATGATCAGATCGGCTGGCTTCCTTTCGCTACTCGTGCCGCCGGCGCCTTGGTCCGGAAGGGGCAGATTGATGCGATCTATTCAACGTCGGCGCCACTGACATCCCACCTGATCGCCCATCATCTCTGTCGGAGGTTCGGTATTCCCTGGATGGCCGATTTCCGCGACGAATGGTTTGAAAACCCCGACTTGCCCCTGCCCACGGCATTTCACCGTCGCCTGCATTACCGTCTCGAAGGGCGAATCGTCAAAACCGCCCGTCAGGTTATTGCGGCGGCGCCGATTTTCTGCCGATATCTGGCAAAACACTGTCCTGGTGAACCGAAATTCGAAACCATTACGATGGGGTTTGACCCTGATGACTACAGCGATATGCCTGGGGTTCCCTCCATTCAGGGCGATAAATTCACCCTGACCTTTTCCGGTCTGTTTTACGGCAGTTTTCGACCTGATAATCTGTTGAATGCCCTCAATACCCTTATTGATGAGGGGAATATTCAAAGCCATACGGTATGTTTGCGATTCATAGGCGCTAATTCCGTGCACGATTTGAGAGAACGGGATAAACATGGCGTGTGCGAGTTCACCGGGTTTATTCCCCATGAGCAGGCGCTGCATCTGGCGAAACAATCTGATGCGCTGCTATTATTACTCAGCGGCGAGCGTGGCAGGGATGTCATCCCAAGCAAGACCTTTGAATATATGGCCCTTAAAAAACCGGTTCTGGCGCTTGTGCCGGCCGACGGCGAGGTCGCCAGGATCGTCCGTGAAACCGGCATCGGCACGGTGGCAGATTTTGAAAATATTCCTGAGATCATGCACTCCTTTCTTCATATCTACCGGCAGTGGCAAGATGGCTCCTTACGCATTGCCCCGGACCCTGGTAAAATCGAAGCCTATAATTACATCAACCTGGCCCGTCGCCTGGCTACATTCCTCGACAAGATGATGTTTTAGCCAAGGGGTATCTATGACAAAACGTCTGAACATAGCTGTCCTCTCGCGCACCACATACTGGCATGGCATGCGCGGCGGCATGGATGTACATGGCAGACTATTGGCGCAAGGGTTAGCCGCCCGCGGCCATCGTATTGTCTTCATCTGCACCCGTCACCCATCCGGAAAGACCGATGAGGCAGAAAACGGGATAGAGCTCCATTATCTAAATGATACCGTTTCCGGATCGCGTCGCCATGGCTGGGCAGGGGCAAGTGTTCGTGCCCTGAGTGACCTTCACCGAAAACAACCTTTCGATTTGGTTTGGAGTCAGAGCTACGACGGCTTCGGTTTGACAAAGGGCTACTCGAATATTGCCCGTATTCCCATGATAGCGACACTGCATGGCAGCATTCAACAGGAATTAACGACTTTCATCAGGAACGTACACCATTCTTGGCATCGCCCCGATGTGTTCATAAAAAAAATGACCGGCCTTCTCTTTTCCTATTTTGTAACCCAGAAGCCGGTGCTCCGCCACTGTCGGCGGATCATTACGGTCAGTAGAAAAATTACCGAAGATCTGCAGAAATGGTTCGGGAGGGCCACGGTAAAAAAATGTGTGACGATTTATAATGGCATTGACACGAGGATATTCTACCCTGATCCGTCGGCGAGGGCCTTCATCGGGGATCGTCATGCCATCAGCGAGAAAGAGGTGGTTCTCCTGACGCTGGGACGGATCACTCACGAGAAGGGACATCATCTGGCGATTGAGGCTCTGGGAATACTCAGACGGACAGTTCCCGGCATTAGACTCCTGGTTGTCGGTGAAGGGGAAGGATTATCTGCACTGAAGCTTCTCGCTAAACACTTAGGCCTTTCCGACGCGGTGATTTTTACCGGCACCGTCGACAATCCGGAGACGGCCTCCTACTATAACGCTGCGGATATCTTTGTCTTTCCCACACTCACGGTTGAGGGACTGCCTTTTGTGCTGATCGAGGCAATGGCCTGTGGAAAGCCGGTCATCGCATCAGAAATCGGCGGGAACGGCGAAGTGATCCGTGATGGTGTGAATGGCCTTCTCATCAAACCGGGACAGCCATCAGGTATAGCGGATAAAATCAGAATGTTGATATCCAATGAAGAATATGCCAAGCGTCTTAGAGAGGGCGCGGAGGCGACAGTTAAAAGTGATTTTACTATTGAGCGGATGATAGACAAAACCCTTGATGTCATGCACGAGTGCGTAAGGAACCATGCCATCGCAAGATAACCCCCCCCAAATAAAAGTCTGTATTATCTCGACGATACAAAATGCACACATCATCCGATGGGCGCGCGCATTGATGTCAAAAGGATATGATATTGTAGTTATTTCCAGTGAACCAAACGCGTGGAAGATAACGGATATCCCTGTCATGGAATGCCTGGCGGCAAGCGTTCCCTCCCCTGCGCGTCATTTGTTCAACCAGCTCACGAGAACAATCCGAATCGGGAAAATACTAAAAACGTTAAAACCGCATGTTGTCCACATTCATTCGCTTGATTACATTCACCCGCTGATGGTCGGTTTGGTGCATGGTGTTACAAATCGCTTTGATAACCTGATTGTTTCTACCTGGGGAACCGACGTGATCGGGAACGCGGATAATCCGGGAACAAGCAAAGGAACATGGGCAAAAAAGATCCTGTTGCGCCAAGCGAGAGAAATTACAGCCACGTCCCGATTCCTGGCGGATGCGACGGCACAATTGGCCCCAGCCGGCAAAACGGTTCATGTGATCCCGTTCGGCATTGATTGTACCATGTTCAGCCGGAAGGGCAAACGGGCCGCCGATAGCGTCGTACGGATCGGTTTTATCAAACATCTGGAACCCAAGTATGGTCCCGATGATCTTTTAAAAGCGATGGCTATCATTGCGAAGCAGATCCCCGACGTCCATTTAACCTTGGTCGGACATGGACAAATGGAGCCTTTTTTGAAGGACTTGGCCGTTCGTTTAGGGATCGAGACGCATCTTCGGTTTACCGGCTATGTGCCCTATGAACGGGTTCCGGAACTATTAGCCGGCATGGATATTTTTGTCATGCCTTCCGTTGAGCATTCGGAGACGTTCGGTGTCGCGGCCATCGAAGCCCAGGCCATGGAAGTGCCGGTTGTCGCTTCAAATGTGGGGGGCGTATCCGAGGCTGTTATGGATGGGAAAACCGGTATTTTGGTGGAGCCGAGAAACATTCAGCAACTTGCGGCCGCTATCATAAAACTAATCAGAGAACCGGAATTAAGACAACGTATGGGCGAAGAAGGCCGGCGGTTTGTATTGCAGAATTACAATATTGAAGAAAATGTTCGTTTGTTTGAGCGATTGTACCAAAACCTATCGGCCACCTGTACCGCCCCACAGTGATCTGATTCAATAAATGACGAAGAAGTTTGAAAAACTGAATTTATTTATCTTTGCCTATTGGCATGACAAGGGGTGGAAACGGTTTGTCGGCGCCACGGTGAAAATATGGGATCTTGCCCACAATGTGGCAGGACTCGGACACCATGTCGTTCTCTTTTTGCCGAAATATCATTTTCCCAAAGAGGACATTCCCTTCAAATTGGTCCAGATCCCCGTGCTTGATTTTCCTTTTCTTCGAGCACTGTCTTTTAATGTCTTTTTAACGTTCTTTCTTATCGGGCATTATTTCATGCTCAACCCCAATGTTGTTTATGTCCGCAGAGGCATATCAATAATTCCCGCGATTTTTGCCAAGTTCAAAAAAGCGATGTTCCTTTATGAAATTAACGACGATCCATACCCGGACAGGATAAATTTCCGGTCGGGGCTCTTATCCCGGTTGGATGGTTGGATTGCACGTAAGACCGATGAACTATCGCTCTCTCTCTGTGATGCCGCCTTTGTGATCACGAAACAGATAGGAGAAAAAATCGTCAAGAAGCGACGGGACGTAGATCAAAATAAACTCCATGTTCTCCCGAGCGGTACCAATACGGATCTTTATCAGCCGCTTGCTCAAAAAGAATGTCGGTTAAAGCTGGATCTTGACGCTTCAAAAAAATATATCGGCTTTATGGGCACGCTCCTTGATCATCAAGGGGTTGATGTTCTGATTGATGCCGCGCCAAGGGTACTTCAATCAATTCCGAATGCTGTTTTCGTCATTATGGGGGAAGGTCCCATGAAAGACAAATGGCGGCGACGCGTTGAGCACCTGTCGCTCCAGGAACAGTTCCTATTTACCGGACAAGTCGAATATGCGGAAACACCGCTTTGGATCAACGCTATGGATGTTTGTACGGCCCCGTTTTTAATCAAAGCCGGCCTGAGATCTCCCGTAAAGATATTCGATTATCTGGCTTGCGCCAAACCGGTCGTCGCTTCAAGGATTTCGGGAACGACCGATTTGTTTGCCGGTTCCGACGCCGTATGCCTGATCGAGCCCGAAAATCGTGACGCATTGGCACGGGCCTTGGTGGATCTCCTGAAAAATGTTGGAAAGGTCACGGAGATGGGGTTGATCGGTCGCAAACTGGTCGAGACCCACTACAACCGTCGGGTTCTGGCCCAGAAGATCATGGATACAGCGCATGCCCTGCAAAACCCAGAGGGAAATGGACCGGATCCGCACCACCAACGACAGACCGCATGAAGGAAGGCTCACCCATCAGGATCTTGCATCTGATTGATTCTGCCGGGGTCGCCGGTGGTCAACGCTATCTCCTGGATTTACTCAGGCACTCCGATCCCTCTTTCGAGCATCACGTTGTTCTTTCCCAAGCCGGGCCCTTGGAAGAGATGTTGCGGGATCAACACTGCGGCTATGTGCTGATCCCGATGGCGGGGAAGTTTTCCTTCAGCGCCTTACGGAAAATCAGACAGTATCTCCATGATGAAAAGATCCAGATCGTCCATTCCCATGGTTATCGATCCAATCTCCAGGGGCGTCTGGCCTGTGCGCTGACCCGCGCCCGGAATATTGCCACGGTTCATGTGTCCCTGTACGATTATATCGACACGCCGCTCTTAACCCGCCGGTTCTACCTTCTCATTGAAAAAATGACCTCCTTTCTGGTTTCGAAATACATCTGCATTTCGACGGCCATGAGGGATGATTTTCGGAAAATGGGGATTCGACGAGAGAAGCTGCTGGTCATTCATAACGGGGTTGATCTTGCCGTCTTTCACCCCCGCACGGCGAACGAAGCGCTTTCCCGGTCGCTCGGCATTCAGGGGAATTGTCCCGTCATCGGCACGGTCGGCCGGATGGTAACCGAAAAAAAACAGATTGATCTGATGGAGGCCTTGTCCCTCCTCCAGGAGCGATGGCCAAAGCTGCAGTGCCTTTTTATCGGGACAGGGCCGCTCCTGGGACGGCTCGAACATCAGGCGGAGCAATTGGGAGTGGCCGGCAAATGCCTTTTCCCGGGCGTACGAACCGACATCGCTGAGTTCTATCCCCTGTTGGACGTGTTCATCCTTCCCTCCCGTCGCGAGCCCTTCGGATTGGTCCTGCTGGAGGCGATGGCCTCGAAGGTTCCCGTCATCGCGACGGCGGCCGGGGGACCGCTGGATATCATCCAATCCGGGTCGAATGGGCTTCTTGTCCCGCCTTCCAATCCGCGGGAACTTGCCGCCGGCATAGATTTCCTCTTGTCCAACCCGGATCGAGCCAAGGTGGTGGCGCAGCAGGGGTATGAGACGGTTCGCAAAGACTACAGGATTCAGGACACCATTCGGAAAGTCTGCGACGTGTACCGGTTTACAAGCATGATGATCACGGGTTTGAATTACCAATAAACATGGAAGCGTCCCCGTCATCCATCCTGGTGGTGCTGATTGCGGGAATCGGGGATCTGGTTCTGGCCTCGCCGAGCCTCCGCGCGGTCAGAAACAGATATCCTGATGCCGATATTCATTTAATAACGAGCACCGACGCCTTGCCGGTGGCCAGACATTACCGGATGGTGGATCAGGTAACCGCTTTTCCAATCCGCGAATTACGGCGAAGCAAAAAACACCTTCTCCAGATTCCGGGACTGCTCTGGGGGCTTCGGCAAAAAAAATTCACCCTTGCCGTCAACCTTTTTCGGGTCAGCTCGCTGAGGGGGGCGATCAAGATGGGGTTGCTCTTCCTGTCTTTGGGGGCCAAAATCAAGATTGGCCATGACAACCACGGCTTTGGTTTATTTCTTACCGCCGCTGTGCCGGCAGATACATTCACGGGGCGTCATGTCGCCGATGCGATGCTGGAGATCGCTTTAAAGGCCGGCGGCGTCCCGGATGCTCTCGGCACGGAGGTGTTCTGGGATGCGGAAGTCGGCGCCAAATGGGATCATTTTTTTACCCCTCTCGCGGGAGAAATCGTCGTGGGAATCCATCCGGGAGGGGACCGGGAAACGCGACGGTGGCATCCGGATCGTTTTGCCGCTGTCGGTGAAAAGATCGCCCGGCAGTTCCATGCTCGGATCATTCTCCTTGGCGGCCCGTCGGAGACAGATCTGGCCGCTCGCGTTGGAAGCAGGCTCCCGTCCAATGTCACCGTTAACCTTTCAGGAAAAGTACCAGTTGATGAACTGGCCTGCCTTATCAGCCGGCTGGATTTGCTGCTCACCAACGACAGCGGACCGATGCATATTGCCGCGGCCACCAAGACCCCCGTGGTGGCCCTCTTCGGTCCGGGAGACCCCTTGCTCAATGGGCCATATACCCAGCCGGAGCTATATCGGGTGATCCGTAAGGAGGTGCTCTGTGACCGCCCCTGCGGGGTAAAGCGATGTTCTCCTCTGTCATGCCTGGATCTGATTGCACCGGAAGAGGTGGCAGCGGCATGTGCCGAGTTGCTGAACGGTTAATGCACACAGGCTTGCTAAGGCACCTCCTGGCATGAATCCTATGGGTTATAAAATTAAGGTCATCCATGTCATCACCCGTTTCGACAAGGGGGGCTCGGCGGAAAACACCTTCCTGACCGTCCGCGATCTCGATAAGGAACGTTACGATCCCGTCCTTGTCATGGGGGCGTCTTCGACCGGGAATTCAGCAGATCCGGAAACTACCGCAGTGCAAGCCAATATCGCAGCCACGATCGAACATGGCGTCCGCCTGATTTCACTTGGCCACCTGGTTCGGGATCTCAGGCCTGTTTCCGACCTGATTGCCTTTTTCTCCCTGCTGAGGATCATCCGGAGCGAACGGCCCCATATCGTCCACACCCATACCTCCAAGGCAGGCATCCTGGGCAGGTGGGCGGCGTTCCTCTGCCGCGTTCCCCTCATTGTCCACACCCCGCACGGCCATGTATTCTGGGGCTACTTCGATCCATGGAAAACCCGCCTGTTCATCCTGTTGGAACGGTGGACCGCCCGGATTACCACGACCATTGTGACTCTCACACCGCAGGAGAGAGAGGATCATCTCCGTTTCCGCATCGCTCCGGAGGAGAAATTCACCGTCATCCATAGCGGTGTTGATCTGAGGCGCTTCCTCGCCGATCGGTCGCTGCCGGCCGGGACAGAGACAGAGTTGGGGATTTCTCCGGAGGCGACGGTTGTCGGTACGGTGGGCCGCCTGACCGCCGTCAAGGGTCAGGAGGTGCTGATCCGAGCGGTATCCGAACCCATCCGGCGGGGAGAGAGGCTCTTTCTTGTGCTCCTGGGGGAGGGCGAATTGCGACGGGAGTTGGAACAATTGACCCTCCGCCTGGGTATCGAAAAAAATGTCCGTTTTTTAGGCTGGCGCCCCGATGTGGCGCGGATTATGGCTGCCTGCGACATCGTTTGCCTTCCCTCCCACAACGAGGGGATGGGCAAGGTCCTCGTGGAGGCGATGGCGCTGGGGAAACCGATTATTGCCAGCGACATCGGCGGTATACGGGATATGGTGCATTCAGGGGAAAACGGGTTTCTCGTCCCCGTAGGGGATGTTCATGCCTGGGCCGAGGCAATCGCCCGTCTGTGCCGCGATCCGGAACGTCGCCGCAGCATGGGGGATGTCGGCAGGCAGATGGCGCCCCGTTACAGCTCGGAGGAGATGATAAAAATGATTGACCAACTGTATGGAAAATTGTTAAATAAAAACCACAGTATGAGGCCGTCTACTATTTAGATATTCATCGGAGAGCGTCCCATGCATAATCCCCGTAACCGGACAAAGTTATCCCCCGTTTATAAAAGCGCCCGTCTTCTGCTCTTGGTGCTGCTCACCTCGTTTATCGTGATCGGGGGTCTTTCTGTCCCGCCGGCCATGGCCTTAGAACCGGTGCCGGCCCTCATTGACCTGCGCACAACCTTCAGCGACGGCGCATACGATCCCGATACTCTGGTACAGATGGCCGTAAATAAGGGATTCAGCGTCATCATTCTCAACGATCATGACCGGATGGTCATGGAATATGGTTTGCCGCCCTTCCGGAACATCATCAAGAAACGGGAGGAGAGGAACTCGATCAACAGAGCCGGGGCGGACAAGTATTTGCGCATGATAGAAAGTCTTCGCAAGGTGTACCCGGACGTGGTCCTGATCCCCGGCACGGAGAGCACCCCTTTCTATTACTGGACGGGCAGTCCGTTTACCGGAAATCTGACCGCCAATGATCACGAGCGGCGGATCCTGACGATAGGACTCGAAAAATCGGACGACTACAAAACCCTGCCCGTTCTGCACAACAGTCACTCCCAGACCGATCTCCGGACTGCGATGCCCTCACTTTTTGCCTTCGGGCTCTCCTTCCTCATCGCCCTCTACTTCCTCTTCAAGCCGGGCTGGTGGCGAATTTCCGGTGTGGGGTTGGCCATCCTCAATGCGGCGTTTTTCATCAATATCGTTTTCGCCCGGCCCTCTCCCTTTGATGCGTACCACGGCAAGCAGGGCGCGGCGCCGTATCAGCTGTTTATTGATGCCGTCGGTCGGAAGGGGGGGCTTACCTTCTGGAACTATCCGGAAACACGTTCCGGGGTGCGAACGCTGGGTACTGTTCGGGTCAAGACGCTTCCCTATCCCGGAATGATCCTGGAGACAAAGAATTACACCGGCTTTGCCGCTCTTTACGGGGATACGATCACCATCACGGAGCCGGGAAACGTGTGGGACGTGGTCTTAAGAGAGTATTGTCGGGGGTTCCGCGAACGCCCGCCATGGGGCATTGCCACGGCGGATTTTCACCGGGAAGGCAGTGCCGGTCAGAGCCTGGGTGATTTTCAGACCGTCCTTTGGCTTCCCGACAAATCCCGGCAATCTGTCCTAACAGCTCTCAAAAACGGCAAGATGTACGCCTGTCGGGGCAAGTTTCCGCAGATTCCGAGACTCAACGAATTTTCCGTCTCTGCCGCTGCGCCGGATGCGGCCCCCCGGATGATTTCCGGGGACGAACTTGTTCTGGAGCGCAATCCCCGCATCCGGATTACCGTCTCCGGCTCCGCGGAGGAAAAAGAGACGGTACAGGTGCGTCTGATTCGCTCCGGTACCCTCATCCAGACCTTTACGGGAGAATTGCCCCTGAATATTGATTATACGGATACTCTGGAGACGCCGGGGGAAAAGATCTACTACCGGATGGATATGACCGGATATGGGACCATCGTCTCCAACCCGATCTTCGTGACATTTGCAAAATGATCGTCGCCGTCCATCAACCCCAGTACCTGCCCTGGCTCGGTTATTTCGCAAAGATGGATCGCGCCGATGTCTTTGTCCTGCTCGATACGGTCCAGTTTAAAAAGAACGAGTGGCAGAACCGCAACCGGATCAAGACGGCCGACGGTTGGCAATGGCTGACCGTGCCGGTGACCTATACCTTTCCGCAACGAATCTATGAGGTGGCCGTCAACAATCGGGACCGCTGGCAGCATAAACAGCGGCAGGCCATTGTTTCCAACTACCGGAAGGCCCCGTGGTGGGAGAGTCTTGTCCCCTTTATTGAGGAGATACTGACCCCGCAATGGGACGGCCTCGCCTCGCTGAACATCCATGCCGTCAAGAGACTGGCCGAGATCCTGGGGATTGAAACCCCGCTGTACGTCGCCTCGAAACTCCCGGCATTTCCCGATGATCCGGACGAACGGTTGATCGCCATCACGAAGCACTTTGGGGCGGATACCTACCTGGCCGGCGGCGGCGGCCGGAGCTATATGGATCTGCGTCGGTATGAACAAAACAGCATAGAAGTCATTTTTCAGGAGTACCACCATCCGGTATACGGACAGTTGTTCGGTCCTTTTGAACCGTTCATGTCGGTCGTGGACCTGATGTTCAATCACGGCAAGGAGAGCCTGAGCATTCTGAGAGCGGGGGGAGGTAAGGGATGAAGATTTTAGCCATCGGCGCCCATCCGGACGACATTGAGGCCGGTTGCGCGGGGACACTGGCCAAATACGCGCGGAACGGCCATGACGTCTACCTGCTCGTCATGACCGAAGGCGGCATGGGCGGGGAAAGCGCGATCAGAAAAAGGGAGCAAACGCGGTCGGCGAAGCTCCTCAAACCCTGTAAAGTAATCTGGGGCGGGTATAAGGATACGCTGCTGTCGCCCCATATGAACCAGATGGTGCATGAGATCGAAGCCGTTCTGAAGGAGATTGCCCCCGACTTCATTTTCGTTCATTACGAGGAGGATACCCACCAGGATCATCGCGCCCTTGCCAAGGCAACGATCTCTGCCACGCGCTACATCCAGAACGTCCTCTTCTACGAGGGACCGACGACCCAAAACTTCTCCCCCGCCGTCTTCGTGGACATCAGGGAGACACTCGATGTGAAATTAGCTACCCTCCTGGCGCACCATTCCCAGGTGCAAAAGACCAACATCGAGGGGCTGGCCATCACGGACATCGTCCGCTCCACCGCCGTCTTTCGCGGCATCCAGGGCAGGGTGCAGCTTGCGGAGGCATTTGTCCCCCTGCGTCTGTTCATCAATGTCGCTGAGTTTATATGATCCCCCATTCCCGTCCCACCATTGATCACGAAGAGGCCGCTGCCGTTGCCGCTATTCTGGATTCCGGACAGGTTTCCCAGGGAGAAGAGGTTCTTCGGTTCGAAACGGCCTTAGCCTCGCTGATCGGCGTGGGCGGGGCCGTGGCGGTCAGCTCCGGCACGGCCGCCCTTCACTTAGTCCTGCTGGCTCTCGACATTGGCGAGGACGACGAAGTCGTGATCCCCAGTTTTGTCTGTCCGGCCCTCCTCAATGCGATCCGCTATGTTCGGGCGGCGCCGGTCCTGGCCGATATCAACCGGGAAACCTTCAATGTGGATGTCCAGGACATTAAACGGCGTCTGACGCACAAGACGCGGGCCGTCATTGTTCCCCACCTGTTTGGCCTGCCGGCGGATATCCGGGAAATCGTCGCCTTGGGGATCCCCGTCATCGAGGATTGCGCCCAATCCCTCGGAAGTTGCTATGAGGGGGCGCCAACCGGGAGCTTCGGCGCAGTGTCCGTTTTTTCCTTCTATGCCACCAAGGTCATCTGCACCGGCGAGGGGGGCATGATCGCGGCAAACGATGCGCGCTTGCTGGAAAAAATACGAGATGTGCGCGACTACGACGAAAAGGACGACGCGCGCCTGCGTTACAACTACAAGCTGACGGATATGCAGGCGGCCATGGGACTCGCGCAGCTCCGCAAACTGCCGTCTTTGATAGGGCGCCGCCGGGCAATCGCCGGTCGGTATCACGACGTTCTTCAAGAGAGCCGCTCCTCTCTCCCGATCTGTCCTTCCGATCGTGAACATATCTATTACCGTTACGTCATCCGGACGGAACGCCTTCCGGAGCTTCTCGCTGCCGGCCGAGAGGCGGGCATCGCCTATCGAAGGCCGGTTTTCAAGCCCCTCCACCATTACCTCGGGATGACCGGTTATCCCGAGACCGATACGGTATTTCTCAGTGCCGTTTCTCTCCCCATCTTTCCTACGTTAAGCGATGCAGACGTGAAGACCATCCTTGGGCATGTCCAGTCAATCCTGAAATGAGGTGAACGGTATGTTCTTCCGAGACAATTGGTGGAAGGTTTCTTTCCGGCGGATCTTCTGGCTCTTGGCGCTGATCCTTTTCTTTCTGCTTCTCCTTCCCCTCGTCCGTCAGTTCTTCTTCGCACGGATCGGCCGCTGGCTGTATATCCTTCTTTTTGCCGCCTCCACCTCCGCCCTGCTTACGCCGATCATGATGGTCGTCGCCACGAAGGTCGGTATTGTTGATACCCCCGGCGGTCGGAAGATCCACACCAGGGTCACTCCCCTGCTCGGCGGCGTGGCCATTATCATCTCCTTTATTTCCGCACTCCTGGCGAATATGATCTTGGACGCCCGCGCCATCGCCCTGATTGCCGGAGGCACTCTCGTGGCGATCATCGGGCTTATTGACGACTGGAAAAATATCCCAGCCCGCTATAAGTTTATTATCCAGGTCGTCGTTGTCTTCCTCCTGATCCGTTCCGGGATCATCCTCGATCTCTTCCCAGACAAGACAATCGGGGGTTATCTCCTCAACGCCCTGTTTACCATTGTCTGGATCGTGGGTCTGACCAATGCAATGAACTTCATTGACGGCATGGACGGTCTGGCCACCGGCGTGAGCGCGATCATCTCCCTCTTTATGGGGATTGTGGCCTTTCAGACCGATCAGCCGTTCATGGGCTGGATCGCTATCGCTATGCTGGGAAGCTGCCTCGGTTTCCTCCCCTTCAATTTCAGTCTGAACAAGCAGGCGGCGATCTTCCTGGGCGACGCCGGCAGCACCTTCCTCGGGTTCGTCCTTTCGGCCCTGGCAATCAAGGCCACCTGGGCGGACAACAATCCCATCGTCTCCTTCGCCACCCCGGTTCTCATTTTCTGGGTCATGATCTTCGACATGGTCTATATCACCGTAGAGCGCATCATCACCGGCAAGGTGAAAAGCTTCCATGATTGGATTGAGTATGTGGGCACCGATCATATCCATCACCGCCTTCTCGCCGTTTTTGGCGACCGGAGAAAGGCGGTCTCTTTCATCTTTTTTATCTGCGCCACCCTCGGCATCAGCGCCATCACCCTGCGCAACGCCCGTCCCATTGACGGAGTCCTTACCGTAGTGCAGGCCTTCCTGATCACCATCATCGTTTCCATTCTCGAATATTCCGGCAGGAATCACACGAATTGAGCGGGGGCGCCACCGAAACCCCGCCCTTTGAGCGGGGTTAGGGGCGCAATGAAAAAAATAACCATTCCTTACCGGGAAGCTCCATTCTTTTGGCGGGGAGCTTCAATTCGGCAGCGAGCGCACTCCCCGTGGCTTGCCACGGGGTAAGCGAGCGAATAAGGGACAATAACGTTCCTTGGGAATCGGAGCTCCTCCGCAGCGTGTTCAAGGAGAGCTTCGAACGTCGAGGCGCGTCTATGGAAGGGGTCTGTGCCTGCGGTCTTTGCAGCGGCACGAGCGGCATCATCAGTGCCGGAATCACCGCGGATATTTTTTCATGATCTCCTCCAGAATCCCTTCTATCAGGGCTTGTATGGCCTGAAGCCGCTCCTCGGTTGCCGCTTCGAAACGGAGCACCAGAACAGGCTGGGTGTTGGATGCCCGAATGAGCCCCCAGCCGTCTGCAAAGAGAATGCGCACGCCGTCCACGGTAATGACGTTGAACCTTTTTCGGAAATGATCCCGGATTTCCTCTACGACCTGAAACTTTATCCCGTCGGGGCAATCCCGCCGGATCTCCGGTGTTGAATAGGTGCGGGGGACGTCGGAAAGGATTTCGCTGATTCTTCGTCCGGTTCGCGAGATGATCTCCAGGAGACGGGCGGAAGCGTAAATGGCGTCATCGTAGCCGAAATATCGGTCGGCGAAGAACAGGTGACCGCTCATCTCGCCTGCGAGCAGCGCCTTTTCCTCCTTCATTTTGCCCTTGATCAGGGAATGTCCCGCCTTCCCCATGATCGGCTTTCCTCCATGGGCCTTGATATCGTCGTAGAGTTTCTGGGAGCACTTCACTTCCCCGATGATTGCCGCGCCGGGATGTTCCTGAAGAATGAACCGTGAGAAGAGGAGCAGCAACTCATCACCCCAGAGGATCTCGCCGCGATCGGTGATGACGCCGAGCCGGTCTGCGTCGCCGTCGTAGGCAATGCCCACGTCGGCTTTTTTCTCCAGCACAAGGGCTTTCAATTCGGTGAGATTCTCCGGGATGGTCGGGTCGGGGAAGTGGTGGGGGAAACGGCCGTCCGGATTGCAGTAAATGTCCGTCACGCGGCATCCAAAGCGCCGGAAGAGGGGCAGGGCGAACAATCCCCCTACGCCATTGCCCCCGTCAATAACGATATTCAGGTCTTTGCCGATTGTTACAGTATTGAACAGGTAATCCTCGTAGGCTTTCGATACGTCGTCCCTGCTCGTTTTCCCCTTGCCCGACGCATATCCCCCCTGTTCCATTATTTTTCTCAGTTCCTGGATGTCTTCTCCGTAAATGGTGTCGGGACCGATACAGATTTTGAAACCGTTGAATTCGGGCGGATTGTGGCTTCCCGTAACCATGACGCCGCCACCCGCGCCCAGGTGCCGAATGGAAAAATAGAGCAGGGGGGTGGCCGAGAGGCCGATGTCTATAACATCCACGCCCGCGGAGACGATGCCCTCCCGGAGAAGTTTTTGATAGGATTCCGAGCTCAGCCGACAGTCCCTGCCGGCTGTCATTGTCTGGATTCCCGTCCGGGCGGCAAACGTGCCGATAGCTCGTCCCAGATCGCGGACAAAATCCGGCGTCAAATCCCGGTTCACGATGCCCCGGACATCGTATTCTCTGAATACCTCCCTGTTCATTCGCTGTTCCACAGTAAGCGGCGCTCAGACCGACTTGCCGAAGGTGATGGCGAGTTCGTAAACGCCGGCGGTGTTTCTTTTTTCCACTCCAAATCCGCTCTTTTCGAAGAGATGGAGCATGGGTACATTTTCGGCAAGGACCGATGCAGTAAAGCCGAGCAGACCCTCGCGCATCGCGATGTAACTGAGGTACGACAACAGTTCTGTGCCGATGCCTTTTGCCTGGTATTCATCTTTCACCACGAGGGCTACTTCTGCCGTGTGATCCGTACTGTTCAGGTAGTATTGTCCCGTGGCCAGGATGTCTTCACTGTGTTCATCGCCGGTCACGACGAAAAGCGCCGCTTTGGTGTAATCAATAAAAAGGATTTCTTGCAGTCGCTCATGGTGCATGTCACGCCGTTCAGACATAAAGCGGCGATAGAGGCTCTTGTCGGACAGGGAATAGAAAAAGTCTTTAAGCGGCGGTTCGTCGCTGATTTTTACCGGCCGGATGAAGATTTGCACCCCGGTCTTGGTGGTACGGTAGGTTTCCGGGTATTCCGGCCAAGCCTCTTCTCCGGTGGTGATATATCGCTGGTCCGGGTAAATAAGGCCGCGCTTTTTTGCCTCTTCTATGAGCCGGGAACGGAATTTCGGATGGGCGATGGCGATGAGCCGCATGGCCCGCTCCCGGATATTTTTCCCATGGAGGTAAGCGATGCCGTATTCCGTCACCACGTAGCAGACGTCGGCCCTGCTCAAGGTTACCCCTGCCGATTCCTTCAATGACGGCACGATCCGGGATATGGTGCCGTCTATTGCCGTAGATTTCATCACCAGGATGGTTCTGCCGTTTACCGCCATGAGGGCGCCCCGCATGAAGTCCTGAAATCCACCGACGCCGCTGTAGAATTGGTCGCCGATTGATTCGGACGTAGCCTGTCCCGTGAGATCAATCTCCAGGGCGCTGTTGATGGCAACAATGTTTTTATGTTGCGCAATGATGAGCGGGTTGTTCGTATAATCAATGGTTCTGAAGAAGATGGACGGGTTGTCATGGAGGAACCGGTAGGTATCTGTGCTTCCCATGGCAAAGGATGCCACGGTTTTGCCGTGGTTCAGCGTTTTTTGGGAGTTGTCCACAACGCCGGCCTTAAGCAGCGAAACAAGGCCGTCTCCCAAGAGTTCGGTGTGTATCCCCAGGTGCTTCTTCTCATGGAGGCTTGCCAGGATGGCGTTGGGCAGGGGGCCGAATCCCACCTGAATCGTATCCCCGTCCCGTATGAGTCGTGCCACGTAACGGCCGATCTTCCCGGCCGCTTCTTCCGCGTCGCTTTCGTCTACCGTCAGCTGAATCAGGGACTCATCGTGGGGGATGATGAAATTTACATCGCTGATATGGATGAATCCGTCGCCGTGAATGCGGGGCATATTCTTGTTCACCTGGGCGATGATGAGGGTGGCTTTTTCCGTTGCCGCTTTGACAATATCAACGCTGATGCCGAGGCTTAAGAAACCGTGCTCGTCGGGAACGGATGTTTGGATAAGCGCCACGTCCACCCGTACAAGGCCGGTTTTCAGCAACGCCGGAACATCGGACAGGGAAACGGGGCTATAGTCGGCGTTTCCCGTATTGACGGAATCTCTCGTATTATTTCCGATAAAGAAAGAGTTGTGGCGAAAGTTGCCCTTGAATTTTTCTTCCGTATAGGGGGACAGACCCATGGAATAGACGTGAAAGACCTCCGTATCGAAAAAAGACTTGGGATGGGATTCCACGAAACGCATCAGCGACTGGATAAGATACTGCGGTTCACCGCAGCCGGAGGAAACAAATATCCGGTCGCCATGGCGGATATTGCTGAAAATGATTTCTTCGGAGGTGAATTTATCCGGATAGAATTTTTTCCATTCGTCGAGGGATGCCATGCTCGTATCGGGCCTCTTACATGCGTTCCTGCATCGTTAAAGCACAAGGCCGGCCATGTCCGCGGCTCGATTGATGATCCGGTCCGCACCGGCTTCCTCAAGTTCCCGCCGGCCGGAATGCCCAGACAGAACGCCCACCGTGTACACGCACAGCTCCTTTCCCATCCGGATGTCCATAGGATGGTCGCCGACCATGGCCGCACCCTCCGGCGCGGTATCCAGTTTCCTGAGTGTGGCCCACAGGTGTTCCGGGTGGGGTTTGACGCGGCGGGTCATCTCGCGGGTAAGCACGGCCTCTGTATAGTCCTCGATGTCGGGGAAGACTTCCGCGACGGCCTGCCGGCAGTTTCTGCTGATAACGCCGGCCCTGACCCCGCGGTCTTGCAGTTCCCGCAGAAACTCCCGCGTACCTTCAAAGAGCCCGCCTCTTTTGGCGGCGTCAATTTCTATCTCCCGAATCTGCTCGTTTGCCCGGCGCAGGTATTCCTCCTCGTTCCCGGGATAGGATTGGGAAACGAGGATTTTCCCCGCCGCGATCATTTCCAAAACGAACAGTCCTTGCAGGGCGCCGGTGGGAACGCCGTATCCTGCAGTCAATTCCAGGATACCCTGTTTCATCAGGGCAAAATCAATATTCAGTTTCGCCAGTGTCCCGTCAAAGTCGAAAACGATGGCATTCAGGCGCGGTTTTTCCCGGTTCAATCCCTACCCGTTTCCCTGTTGATGTTACGGAGATCTCGCCGCCGATCCGACCCGGCGTTTGTGGTTAGCGTAACTGTTCCGTTGCTGCCTTGTCAAGAAGAAAGAGCTACCGGTATTTGCGCCGTCCGTTCATATAGTCGGGATGAAGGACCTTCGTCACGATCCGCTCCGGAAACGGGTCGGGCGGTCTGAAGCCGATGACCGTTTTCAGGAAGTTCAGAATGACATAAAAGGTTGCTCCCCAGAGGATCTCTTCCCTCCCATCCTCTTCCCGGTGCACCAGGCAGGGGAAGTCTATAATGTCTTCGTCTTCGGGAGGCGCATGCTCTTCGGTTGCGGCGGTGAACCGGCCGTAATTATTCTTATCGAGGAAGGCGAGGAGCGGTATTTCCACGATCCGCTCCACCTCGCTGTTGGGGTGGAAGGCCTGTTCATTCGCCATATAGGCAACGAGGGGAAATATGGTGCGCGGATAGAAAGCCATCGTGTGCGAGGGGAGGGCGCCCAAAAAGCGGATAAGAAAGGGATTCAGCCCTATTTCTTCCCATGCTTCCCGCACGGCGTTTGTGAGAAAAAGCGTCATGAGACGGAAGGTCTTCCCGCCTTTTCGCAGGGCAAGATCACGGGCCCGGTGCCTCATTACCGGGAGGAGACCCGTGCTGATCAGCGGTCTGAGGAGAGGGTCAATTGCCCTGTGCAGTATCCCGCCGGGGCAGCTCAGGTCTCCCGGCTGGGGTACCAGGGCGGAGCGCTTTATCAGAACGAAAACAAATTCCCCATTCCCCGCGTTTCCGTGATCTTTTTTCATTCGGTAACGGAGCAGGAGCAATACCCCGGCGGCCAGGCGTCGGGACGCAGTCTCCCGCGTTTTCGCGATGGATGTCATGCGCGGATAGAAATCTATGGGACTTGAGCCGAGCTTATCCGTGGTAAGCCTCAAAAATTCTTCTTTCCCGGCGGACAGGGCGGAGTGCATGAAAAACCTCTTATGCAAATGCGTTCTTAAAAACTTGCTATTTCAGATGACGCTGCATATGATATACACAATTTTAATCATCCGTACAAAGGCAAAATTAATGACCCGTTCTATGACTAACGGTACATCAAAATCATCTGCCGTCCGGTGCGGTTTCTGTGCGCTTCTGCTTGCTGTTTTGGCGGCACTGGTTCCTTTTCCTGCAACCGGGAAAGAGTCGTTCCCCGCTCCGGTCGGCGCCGTAAACGATTTTGCCGGTGTGATCAGGCCAGAATATGCGGAGAAAATGGAGCTTCTGGCAAGCGAGGTGCTGGATAAGACCGGCACTTCCATGGTCGTGGCCACGGTGAAGACGATCGGCGACAATGATCCTGCCGACTATGCGAACCGACTTTACCAGGCATGGGGCATCGGGAAGAAGGGTGAAAATAAAGGGGTCCTTATTTTTCTGGCGCTCACGGAGCGGAAAGTAAGGATCGAGACCGGCTACGGCGTGGAGGCTATCCTTCCCGATGGGCGCGTGGGTGAAATCCTCGACAGCTATGTGTTGCCATATTTGAGAAAGGGCGATTACAGCCAGGGGTTGAGCAATGCCGTGACTGTCGTCTCGGCGGTGGTGGCGAAGGACGCCCAGGTATCCCTCACGGGCCTTCCTCCCGTGAAGAAAGCGGTTACCGGAAGAGAGGAAAGACGGGGGGGATTGTTGCCTCTCATCATAGGGTTCATAGTGATTAGCTTGTTGCTCGGCACTTCCCAGGGGAGGGCTGCGCTGCCGTATATTTTGCTCATGCTTATAGGCGGCAGCGGCAGAGGCGGTGGCGGCGGTTTCGGCGGTTTTGGCGGCGGCGGTTTCGGCGGTTTTGGCGGTGGGGCAAGCGGCGGCGGTGGCGCCGGACGAGACTTTTAACAGGAAGGTGGGAAAATGGGAAGGGTGATAAAGAAACCGGAAGACGTTTTTGCAGAGATTACAGCCGATTTCAATAAAGCCTTCGGAAAGGACATGCTTTCGCTTATCCTTTTCGGAAGCGGCGCCGACGGCACGTATGTCCCGGGGAAATCGGATCTCAACTTTCTCGTGATTGTTACGGATGAGGGGATCAAGGAGCTGGATCGGGCCGTGGAGATCGTCAAGAAATGGCGCAAGCGCCGCGTGGCGACGCCGCTCATTCTTGCGAAAACCTATGTCCTGTCGGCGCTTGATTCTTTCCCCGTCGAGTTTTTCGGGATCAGGCGCAATCATATCCTTGTTTATGGCGAAGATTTTGTGTCGGGACTTTCATTCGAGGCCTGTGATCTCCGGTTGCAGCTCGAACGGGAGCTGAAGGCGAAGATACTGCATTTACGGCAGGGATTTTTGGAAAGCGAGGGCAAGGAGAAGCATTTGCGGCACCTGGTGCAGATTTCTCTCAAGTCGTTCATCTCGCTCTTCCGGGTGCTCCTGTTCCTCAAATGCAGCGCCATACCGGTGGAAAAACGTGAAATTGTCGGGGCTGTGGCGAAAGCCCTCTTCCTGGACGTAAGTGTTTTTGAGAAATGTCTGGACGTCAGTGAAGGACGGGATCGTTTTTCCGTCCGGGAAATACGTTCTCTCTTCCAGGCGTACATGGAGGAAATTGACAAGCTGAGCGATATCGTGGACCGAATGGAATAAGGGGGCGTTTACCCTGTTCATATTTTCAAACGACAAAAAGGTCTGGAGGTACACATGAGTGCGGGAAAAAGAAATTTGATTATCGGGCTTTTGATTTTTCTGGTGATTGCTTTTTCGCTTTATTCTTTCTTCAAGGGCAATTACAACACCTTCGTTACCCTGGATGAAGCCGTGAAGGCCTCGTGGGCCCAAGTGGAGAATCAACTCCAGCGGCGCTACGACCTGATACCCAATCTCGTAGAAACCGTCAAGGGCTATGCCAAACAGGAAAAGGATGTCCTTATCGAAGTAACGAATGCGCGGGCGAAGGTGGGCGGGGCCGGAACCATCCCGGACAAGATCAATGCCAACAACCAACTGACCGGCGCCCTGAGCAGGCTGCTCGTCGTTGTGGAACGGTATCCCGATCTCAAATCCAACCAGAATTTTATGCGTTTGCAGGACGAACTGGCGGGGACGGAGAACAGGATCGCCGTGGAGCGGAGAAGGTACAACGAATCGGTGCAGACCTTCAACGTCGCCATCAGGAGCTTCCCGGCCAATCTCTTGGCGGGCATGTTCGGCTTCCGTCAGGCTGCGTTCTTTGAAGTGCCGGCAGCGGCTAAGGCGGCGCCGCAGGTGAAGTTCTGAGGATGGTAGGTACGGAGAAAAACTGGTGCCGGAGGTCGGAATCGAACCGACATGACTGCAAGAGTCGGGGGATTTTGAGTCCCCTGCGTCTACCAGTTTCACCACTCCGGCACGGCGCGGATTATATAAGTGAGACGAGAGATGTCAAGAAAAATATTGACAAGCAGGAAAGCGCTGTGTTAATCGCACCAATCTAAAACGACGCGTGGGGTTGTAGCTCAGCTGGGAGAGCGCTTGAATGGCATTCAAGAGGTCGCGAGTTCGATCCTCGCCAGCTCCACCATTTTTATCGTTGACGAAAAAAGCCGGTTTCCCGACTGAACGCAGTGAAGAATCTAATCAATATGTTAGAAAAAAGATTCTTCGGCTGAAGCTTCAGAATGACATTACGACACAGTCTCTGAGCGGAGATGACAGAGAGCGGCCGCTTACCAGTTTTCCCCAAGGAGTTCGAAATGGGCCCGGGGATGGGCGCAGGCCGGGCAGGTGTCGGGTGCGCTGGAGCCCTCGTGCAGGTAGCCGCAGTTGCGGCAGCGCCAGATCACGGGTTTCTCCCGCTGGAAAACGCGATTCTTCTCGATGTTGGCAAGCAACGCGAGGTAGCGTTTCTCGTGCTGTTTCTCCGCCACGGCGATGGCGAGGAACACATGGGCGATGTTGTCCAGTCCCTCTTTTTGTGCCACGGCGGCAAAGCCGGGATACATTTCGGCATGTTCATAACGCTCGCCGGCCGCGGCGGCTTTGAGGTTGTCTGCGGTGCATCCGATCGTACCCGCCGGAAAGGCGGCGGAGATTTCCACTTCCCCGCCCTCGAGGAACTTGAAAAGACGCTTGGCGTGCTCCTTTTCCTGGTTTGCTGTTTCTTCAAAGATGTCCGCCATCTGCATATAGCCTTCTTTTCTTGCCGCCGAGGCGAAATAGGTATAGCGATTCCGCGCCTGGCTCTCGCCGGTAAAGGCCGTCAGAAGATTTCGTTCCGTGCGTGTTCCTTTCAAGGCCATGGTTCTTCCTCCTTTTATGGTAAACATACCCCATTTAAATTTGGATGCCACCATAACACATGTTCCATGAGGCCGCAAGAATGTCCCGCGGTTTGGGTGCCGTCCTGACGGACGGTGGCGATGCCCTTTTAAAAGGTCATTATATTATAGCTATATTTTCTTGACATCCCGACGCCATTTTCGTACACTCCCGTCGAAGTGAGATTTCAGGAGATGTTAACATTTTAACTAAATAGCACCTTCTTATCTCGAAGAATCGTCTTCTTCCAGTTTCAGTTCGTATCGGTGCAGTTGCTGTTGAACTGTAGGAGGGGAGGATTGCCGTTTTGCTGATGCGCATCGGTGATGCGGCTTTCTTGGAGAGGAGGAGCACCAGGAGGTATTTCCTAATGAGTAAACCAAGTTCTGCGCAAGGATGGATTGTCACATTTGCAGGCACGGGTATCAACCTGGGCCTGGGGGTTCTCTATTCATGGAGTGTAATTTCGAAGGCGCTGCAAAAAGACTGGCAGTGGTCGGCGTCCAAGGCTTCACTGCCGTACTGCATCGCCTGTGCGGTATTCGCCCTTGTCATGGTTTTTGCGGGTCGGGCCCAGGATAAAGTCGGGCCCCGGAAGGTGGCGTCACTCGGTGGTGTATGTGCAGGCGCCGGACTGATTATTGCCAGCCTGGCTTCAGCACAGAGCATTATGCCGGTTATTATCGGCTTTGGGCTGTTAATCGGGGCCGGCATGGGCCTTGGATATGCATCCGCCACTCCGCCGGCGGTGAAATGGTTCCCCCCGTACAAGAAGGGCCTGATTACCGGCATCGTCGTCAGCGGGTTCGGCCTGGCATCCGTTTACATATCGCCGCTGACCAACAGCCTGCTTGGCTCCATGGGGATTAATAACACGTTTTTGACCCTCGGGATCATATTCCTTATAGGCATTGTTCTTCTGTCGCAATTGCTCAAAAACCCGCCGCCCGGCTATGTTCCGGAGGGCATGCCGGCCGTGGGCAGCGCCAATCACCAGGAAGCCCGGTATGAATACGACTGGAATGAAATGATGAAAACCCCGCAGTTTTATCTGCTCTGGATCATGTTTGCCTGCGGTTCATTTGCCGGTCTCATGATTATCGCGCACATGGCGAGAATTGCCATGAAGCAGCTTCCCGGCATCAATCTCGGCTTTATCCTCGTGGCCCTGCTGGCAGTGGGCAACGCCGGTGGCCGGATCCTGGCCGGAATGATCTCCGACAAGCTGGGCCGCACCCAGACCATGTTTTTGATCTTCATCGGCCAGGCGGTGGTCATGTTTTTCTTCAGTCAGTTTACGACCACGCTCCTGCTGATTGTCGGTTCCGTTCTGGTCGGGGCATTTTACGGCGCCAACCTTTCTCTCTTTCCTTCCACGACCGCTGATTACTACGGCACGAAAAATCTGGGTGTGAACTACGGACTGGTGTTCACCTCCTGGGGCGTGGGCGGGGCGTTCGGCGGGATCGTCGCCGGCAAGATCTTTGATGCCACCCAGAGTTATAACGGGGCATTCATGGTAGCGCTGGTGATCTGCCTGCTCGCCGCGGTGTTGACCTTTGTCACCAAAGCGCCCCGGGTAAGACTGGCGAATGGCGATTTCCTCGCAGCCGGGAAACAATAGAAAAACGATTTTCCTTCCCCATGCACCGGAGATCAACCGGTGCCGTGGGGGGGGGAAGAGCGGGGGATCAAGGCGCTGCTGGCCGCAGGATGAACCGTCGCTGATACCGTTATGCGCATAGTCAAAGAAAACGCCGTGGGCCTGGTAATTGATTGCCAGGAGCGCTTGCTGCCTCATGTGGCCGAGAGGCAACAATTGCTGAAAAATACCGGAATCCTCATTGCAGGGTTGAAGGCGTTGGAAATCCCCCTTCTGGCAACGGAGCAGTATCGCAAGGGGCTCGGAATAACGGCGCCCGATATCAGCGGCTTGTGCGCCCCGTTCAATCCTCTGGAAAAGACGGCATTCAGTTGCGGTGATGATCAGGGTTTCCTACAGGCGCTCGTCAAGACCGGGCGCACGTCCGTCGTGATATGCGGCATCGAGGCGCACGTCTGTGTATTGCAGACGGCTATTGACCTGGCGGGGAAGGGCTATACGCCTGTTGTTGTCGCCGATTGTGTGTCGAGCCGCAGGTTAAGCGACAAGGAGACGGCAATTGCGAGGATGCGACAGGAGGGCGTCATCGTCACTTCATATGAAGCCATCCTTTTCGAGCTTTGCCGCATTGCGGGAACGGAGCAGTTCCGCGCGATATCGAAACTGGTGAAGTAGCCGTCACGGATGGTCAAAGATGTAGCCGATGGAACGGATGCTCTTGAAATAGATCGGGTTTTCCGGATCGTCCTCGAAGTACTTCCTCAGGCGCACGATGAAATTGTCTACCGTACGGGTCGTCGTCAAGCCGGAATACCCCCAACCCACTTCCAGCAGGAGTTTGCGCGACAGGGGCTTCCCCCGGTTGGCGATAAAGACCTTGATGAGCCGCATTTCCTGATCCGTCAGATAAATCGTTCCCTCCTTCCCCTTCGCCGTCATGGTTTCAAAGTTGATCGTGTTGTCTCCGAACGTGTAGGTTTTCCCGGGATCTCCTCTTGCAACTCCGCCGCCTGCCGCGTGATCTCCACTCCAGGATGATCTTGTTAAGAGGCGATCAACCCGCATAAGAAACTCCTCCAGGTTGAAGGGTTTTGCCAGGTAGTCGTCAACGCCGTAGGAGAACCCCTTGACCTTGTCATTGGATTCGCCTTTTGCCGAAAGGATAAGAACCGGCAGGCGCTGATCCTCCAGCCGGATGTGGCGCAGAACAGACAGGCCGTCGAGTCCCGGCAGCATGATGTCGAGGACGATCAAATGGGGATTCCACTCCTTCCACATCTGGAGGCCCAGTGTCCCGTTTCCGGCAGTGGCCACCTCGTATCCCTGTAGAGAGAGATTCAGCTTCAGCCCCTGGGCGATATGCTCGTCATCCTCAATAACCAGAATGCGTTTTTGCTGCGTATCTTTCATGGCTTTTCCCTTTTGTCCATTCTGTGCGGCAGTCTCAATGTGAAGATAGCCCCTTTCCCCGGTCCCTTACTGTCGGCGGTAATTTTTCCGCGATGCAGACGGGCGATGTGCTGAACCAGATAGAGACCTATGCCGCTTCCCCCCACGGGGATATGCTCCTCATGGCGCCGTCCCTGATAGAACTTTTTGAATATTTTCTTCCGTTCCTTTTTTTCGATGCCGATGCCGTTGTCGCGGAAGCGAATGAGCAGACGCTTTTCGTCCTGCTCGAAGGTAATGTGGATCTCCGGTTTGCCGGAAACATTATATTTTATGGCATTGATCAGGAGGTTCATGAGAAGGATTTCAAACAGGGATGCGATGACGGGATAGAAAAATTGCTTGTCTGCGGGGTTTTCCACCCGGATGTCGCAATCACGGAAGAGGTGGCGGTTACCGACCAGGAAACCCTGAACGAATTCCACAAGGTTCACGGGCGTGAATTCGCCTTTGTAAACCCCGCTTTCGATCCGGGCCAGGTTTAGAATGCTGCTGATATTGCCGGAAAGCCGCTCCACGTCCTGGAGCATGAAGCCGATGTACTTGAGTTCTTCCTCACGGGGGATTTCATGCCGGGCAAAGGTTTCCAAGTAGAGCTTCAGCGAGGTGACGGGGGTTTTCAGCTCGTGCGTGAAGTTGTTGATGAAGTTATGCTGCAGGCGGTAGAGGTGGAGGATTTTCAGACTGTAAATGAAGATGATGAGGATCCCCGCCAGGATGATGCCGACCAAAAGCGACAGGACGAGGATGACGACCCAGGTATTGGCCTCGATAAACTGATCCGGATCGAGCTGGTAACGCTGGATAACCGATTTGAGCCCCGCGCTGACGCTCACATACCAGTAGATGTAGAGAATGAGCGAAATCGCCAAGGCGACGGTGGAGAGGACAAAAACAAAGATCGGATGTATATACCATCTCGTCTGTTTCATATTTTCTCATTTCATAAATCCAGCGGGCTTTTAACGCCCAGGATGTTTTTCGTTGCCACGTGAGTATAAATCATGGTTGTCTGGAGATTGGCATGTCCCAGCAGCTCCTGTATTGTTCTGATGTCGTATCCATTTTCCAGAAGATGCGTGGCAAAACCGTGTCGAAGCGTGTGAACGGAAGCAGGTTTTGTAATACCGGCCTTTCCCACTGCGAGCCTGAAGGATTTCTGGATATTCATGGGATGCAGAAAATGTCTGCGGACGACATGACTGTGCGGATCCACGGAAAGCGATTTGGATGGGAACGCCCATAAAAGATTTGTTCCACTCATGGAGTCAAATATGGATTCAATTTCCCGCACCGTAAGAACTACGGGCAGCCGCCGGCGATAGCGGGCGCGGACCGCATTTCGTAAATCGCCAAGATCGCGGTCAAGGACATGTCGGAACAGAAATACCAGGGCGTTTAGCGCCTGATTTTGCGTTGACGGCGACACTTTTTTTTCAACTGCCAGCGAGCTGAGAAAATTTCTGATATCTCTTCCGGTCAAGACCGCGGGAGTTTTTTCGGAAACGAAACCCCGAAATGTCCTCAGCCAGAGAATATACGTCTTTTCGGTGCTGTACGACCGGTGTCGCAGGCGAAGGGCTTCCCGCGTGTTTTTCTCCAGAGTTTCCCACTCGGCTGGTGAGGGCGCCGATACGGAAGACTGCTTCTTCTCATGCGAGGTAAGAAAATATTCATAAAGACGCAAGGCTGCGTCGGCCGGTTTTACCTGCCAGTCCTCATGATCTTTCGCCATTTGCTTGAGAAAAAACTGTTTCTTTTGAGGAGATAATATGGTGGAGTTCTGTGCGTTGCATGCTGTATAGCAGTCGGCAAGCCACTTACCGTAATAAGGGATCTCTTTATCCCTTGCCGTGCCCTTACTGACCAAATAATCCTTCAATTGAGTCAGCATAATTCCCACTCATTATTATGCGCAGGTCTATATACTGTTGCCGTACGTATTATTATCTATACTTTCCCCGATAAAAAAGCCAGAAAAATGCAATTTTAATCTTGCCTTAAGGGGGATGTTTCTCTATATTTCACCAAACCGTATAATATGCATAAAAATAAATGTTATGCCCAAGATTATAAAAGATATTTTCTATCCTTTCTTCATGCGATACTATGTTGAATAAGATAAGATCGCGTTTAGGAGGTTGTGGCATGGAAACAAAGCTAAAAATGGTCTATTGGAAAAGCGAAAAGTTCTGGGTAGGAAAACTCCTCGAACATCCAGAAATAATGACACAAAGGGAGACGTTGGAAGAACTTGAAGATAACATGAGGGACGCTTACTCTCTGATGACAATGGACGATGTACCGGCAGAGCATAAGGTTAAAGAACTTATCTTCGCCGTATGATTAAAAGAAGACCTCACCAAGAAAATTACATCTTTTGGATGTATTCTCCTGAGACACGGCCACTGGCACGATCTTTACAGCAATCCTAAAACCGCAAAAAAGCAACCTGTCCCAAGGCATAATGAAATAGACGAAGCCCTCGCAAAGCATATAATTATAGAATTGACATAACAAAGGCAATCCACCGGACGCTCGTTGCTCGCGCCGGTGATCTTTGCGAAAAGAATAGAAATTAATTGATTACTTTTTCTGTGGTATGATATAATGGAATACCAGGAAAGGGAGAGGTTTATGGGAAAAGCAAAGATTGCAATCACATTAGATGCTGAATTTATAGATGAAATAGACAAGCTGGTTGAGAAAAATTATTTTCAAAATCGCAGCCAAGCGATCCGTAATGCTGTGAGCGAAAAACTCGCTCGAATCAAGCGTAGCCGATTATCGTTGGAATGCGCCAAACTCGATCCCGCGTTTGAAAAATCGATGGCAGAAGAGGGATTATCTGAGGATGTGAGCCAATGGCCAGAATATTAAGAGGCGAGATTCGGTGGGCGAATTTGAATCCTGCACGGGGTCATGAGCAGGCAGGCTTGCGCCCTATGCTCATTTTGAGTCATGACGTATTTAACGATCGTTCTGGCACAGTCATCGCTGTTGCTATTACCAGCCAATCACAGAAGGCTGGATTTCCTCTGACCCTCGAGATGAAGACTTCCAAACTGCCCAAGAAATCTTGGATCAAAATCAGTCAAATCAGAACTCTGTCTGTTGAGAGAATTGGTAAAGTCATTGGCAAAGCATCTCTCGAAGAGCTGAATCAAGTCGTAGAAGGCCTAAATGAAATTATTGCGTAACCAAGCAATTTCACCGATCGTTATGCTCCAGCTGATTTTTTCGTTGGCCGGAAGGTATAGACTATGAAAGATGTCTGGATTGCGATGGGACTGACCGTGTTCGCGGGAATGGCCACGGGGATCGGCAGTGTCATCGCGTTCATGGCCAGGAGAACCAACTATCGTTTCCTCTCGGTGGCAACGGGATTCTCAGCCGGCGTGATGCTCTATGTTTCATTCGTAGAGATTTTCTTCAAGGGCGTCTCATCTCTCACGGAACGATATGGCGACTACTGGGGGCATTGGATCAATGCAGCCTCTTTTTTCGGCGGAATGTTGCTGATCGGCTTGATTGACAACCTGATTCCGGCAGCCGAGAACCCGCATGAGACCCACTCGGAAGCCGAGACCATGCCGCTGCACAATTTATCCGCACCGCTCCCGGACTTCCACACGTCTGCGGCCGGCGTATCGTCGCAGACAGAAGGCTCCCAAGATCATAGCGCCCATCATCAAAAGCTGATGCGGATGGGGTTGTTTACCGCATTGGCCATTGGCATTCACAATTTTCCGGAGGGCTTGGCCACATTCCTCGCCGCTCTACAGGATACAAGCTTGGGTGTGGCCATTGCAGTGGCAGTTGCGCTGCACAATATTCCCGAGGGGATCAGCGTATCCGTTCCGATCTTCTATGCTACCGGCAACCGCAAGAAGGCTTTCTTATACTCCGTGCTTAGCGGATTAGCCGAACCCCTGGGGGCCGTAATCGCTTATTGTGCGTTTCGTTTCTTTTTTGGCGGTGATAACGGAGCAATTCCCTCTCAAGTGATGGGCATACTCTTTGGAGGCGTGGCCGGCATCATGGTCTACATCAGTCTGGATGAATTACTGCCGACGAGCAGGGCTTACGGGAAAGGGCACGACAGTCTTTTTGGCCTTGTGGCGGGAATGCTGGTGATGGCTTTGAGCCTGTTATTGATGAAGTAGCCACAACCAATATGGCCAACAATCGGCTTCACGCGGGCGCGAGACCCGCCGCTGTTCTCGCGCCGGTGAGCCTTGTCGTCAGGCCTGCAAGCATATCACTCCAGCAGGTATCTGATAGAAGAGGACAGGCTGCGGAATGAGCGAAGCTCCCCGTCCACGGGACGGGGTATTCTGCGGTAACTTTTATAAGCAGAAAACAAGGGGTCATTATGGCGAAGCACTCCCATCGTTTTGTAGAAACGTTTGACGGTTTTGTGGGGTATGGTCTGGACAGGCAAACCAATAAAAATACCGTGCAAATGTACCTGCAGAAATTTTCGGACGACCATTTGATGGAAACAATTCTGGAACGGATGACCGATGACGATTTAACTGAGATATTTGAGATTACAAGTAAAATGCTGAAAAAATATCTGACGGAGCCTGAATACCATCAATTGTTTCTCAAAGAGGAAGAACGATGAGTCACAAAAGCTCTTCTTATCCCACCAACCGTCAAGATGTCATGGAAGAAAAACTACAAGTCAGTCCTTGACACTCCTCTTCCTTTTTCCTACACTCCAACCAGGTGCGAGTTCCTTACATAAAATCAACCAATGCGAAGTTAACGGGGCACTCAACTAAAAACAGAAAGGAGGTAGCTTATGGATGGAACCCAAGAGTCTAAAGGTTGGAATCCGTATATCGCTGGCGCTTTAACGGGGTTGCTGCTTGTTTTTTCTGTCTGGTTTACGGGAAAGTATGTGGGTGCATCAACCACGTTTGTGCGAACGGCGGGCTTTATTGAAATGGTATTCGATGCTGAGCGCGTGGCGATGATGGACTACTTCATCAAGGAAGTGCCGAAAATTGATTGGCAGTGGATGTTTGTGGTGGGGATATTTTTTGGTTCGCTTATTGCTGCTGCAACGTCAAAGACCTTCAGGTGGCAGGCGGTGCCCACCATGTGGGAGGGTCGTTTCGGCTCGGACAAAACACGGCGGGCCGCAACCGCCTTCATTGGCGGAACCATAGCCATGTTTGGAGCCCGCCTTGCGGATGGGTGACCGAGCGGTCATGGACTGAGCAGTTCGCTCCAGTTAGCCGTAAGCGGATATGTCGCGTTACTGTGTTTCTTCATTGGTGGCATCATTGTTGCCAGAATCCTTTACGGAGGAGGTGGCGGATATGAATGAGCTTATCTATGGGTTAATTACGGGAATTGTCTTCGGCTTCCTCCTGCAAAAGGGACGGGTCATCAGGTATGACAAGCAAATCGGCGCCCTTCGTCTCATGGACATGACAATTGTAAAATTCATGCTTTCTACCATTCTGGTGGCTATGGTTGGGGTGTATCTTCTGAAAGACCTCGGCGTGGTAAAACTCTCCCTGAAACCGACAGTGTTGGGGGGCAATATTATCGGTGGGCTTATCTTCGGTATCGGCTGGGGGCTCCTCGGGTATTGTCCCGGGACATCATTGGGCGCGCTCGGTGAAGGAAGGTGGGATGCAATCTGGGGTATTTTGGGAATGCTTTCCGGCGCTGCATTATTTGCCGAAGCGTATCCATTCCTGAAAAGTACCGTACTGACATGGGGGAACTACGGAAAAATCACCATACCGGAAATACTGGGCGTCAACCACTGGATCATTATCGTCTTATTTGTCATCGGCGGCGTGTTGCTTTCCCGGTGGTTTGAAAAAAACAGGCTTTAGATAAACCGCGGATGCGATATCCAAAGCAGTTCCGGATTCTGAGAATGTTGCGGTCAAGATGCTATTAACGCTCTCCGCGGTTTCCTGCGGAGAGCATCACTATTTCTGACGATAATCGTCATCTGATCTCGAGGACAAATGCATGGGTTTGCTCAATTTGCTGATCAACGATCCGGTCACCTTCGTTCTTCTTGCCGTGCCGCTTCTCTACTCCATTATCATTCATGAGCTCGCGCACGGGTGGGTGGCGTACCGGATGGGCGATCAGACGGCATGGTGGATGGGCAGGCTGAGTCTCAATCCGTTAAGGCATCTCGATCCCGTCGGCACGCTCATGCTGTTTCTTTTCGGCTTCGGCTGGGCGAAACCGGTTCCGGTGAATTTCAACAATCTGCGCGACACGCGCAAGGGGCTTCTTTTCGTCTCCGCGGCGGGGATCGTCGCCAATATGGCGGTGGCCTTTATGGCGTTTTTTCTCCATCGTCTTTTGTCTCCCTCGCCCTCAGGGGTTTTTGCAACGCTGCTCTACTATTTGGCGCAGATAAATATCATGCTGGCCGCGTTCAACCTGATTCCGATTCCGCCGCTGGATGGCTCAAAGATCCTGATGGGGTTTGTATCGCCACGACTCCAAGACTCTCTGTCCCGCCTTGAACCGTACGGATTTTTTATCCTGATCGGTTTGCTGTATCTTGGCGTTCTGGATCCCCTTATTGCTTTTTTCCGTTGGATGATTTTAATGCTGATTCGTCTTCTGCTGCCGTAAGAATTGAAACGTACGGAAGGGTTGAGTCTTTCGTAAGGCATCAACGTATAGTCCTGGTCTCTCATGATGAAAACCGCTTTCTCGTATGCTGTTATCGGCACCGGCGCAGTGGGTGGATACTATGGCTCTCTCTTGCAGCGTTCCGGCAAGGAGGCGCACTATCTCCTGCATTCGGATTATGACCAGGTGAAACGAAACGGGTTGACCATTGTTTCCGTGGACGGAGACTTCGCTTTACCTCAGGTAAACGCTTATAACGATCCCCGGAAACTGCCGCGATGCGACGTGGCAATTGTGGCGCTCAAAGCAACAGCAAACGGCATTCTGTCCGATATACTGCCCTGCGTGCTCAATGAAACCGGCATCGTTCTTCTGCTCCAGAATGGTTTCGGCCAGGAGGATTTCATTGCCACAATTTCCGGCGTGAAAACAATTGTCGCGGGTTTGTGCTTCGTTTGCACTACCAAAACAGGACCCGGCACCATATGCCATCAGGACTACGGATCGGTAATCCTTGCCCAGTTTACGAAAGACGGCAGTCCCGGCGGCATTACACAGGTCATGCAGCGCATTGCGGCGGACCTGACCGCCGCCGGCGTGTCGGTCACTACGAGTCCGGATCTGATAGATGCCCGCTGGCGGAAACTTGTATGGAATATTCCCTTCAGCGGATTGACCACCCTGTTTCAGGCTGATACCGCCCGCATTATCAATTGGCCGCCCATGCAACAATTGGTAAAAGACCTTATGCAGGAAGTTGTCGAAGGCGCTTCCACGCTGGGCAGAATAATTCCACCGGCGTTTGTAGACAAAATGATTGCAGACACCAGGAACATGCGCCCCTATTTTTCCAGCATGAAGTTTGATTTAGATGCCGGCAAAGATTTGGAACTGGAGGCAATGTACCGTAAACCATTGGAGGCAGCCGCCGCGCATGGCAGACGATTGGCTCGCATTGAGATGCTGTATGAGGAACTGTCTTTTTTGCAGGAAAAAAACAGGGGATGGGGTAAGCGAGCGAATATTTAACCATACCATTCCCCTGCGGAAATGACAGCCATTCGGAATGGTATACCAATAAGTGGGAAACGGGGATAGCGGCAATGATCGAAGAAAAACAGAATGAAACAAATGAAGAGATGAGCTTTGCGGAGTTGTTCGAAAAAACCGAGGTGCGGAAGGATTATTTGACGCCGGGTCAGAAGGTTGAAGCCACCATCGTCAAAATTACCCCGGATTGGATTTTCCTCGATCTGGGGGGGAAGAGCGAAGGGTATCTGGACAGAAAAGAATTGACCGATGACAACGGCAATCTGTCGGTACAGGAGGGCGATTCGATTACAGCGTATTTCCTGTCATCGAGGTTCAATGAGAAACTTTTTACCACCAAAATAGGCGCAGGGGATTCCGCACGCGCCTATATGGAAGATGTCTGGCGAAGCGGGATTCCCGTTGAGGGCGTTGTGGAGAAAGAGATCAAAGGTGGCTTCGAGATCAAGCTGGCAGGGCAAATGCGGGGATTTTGCCCCTATTCGCAGATGGGTCTCCATCGCATAGACAATCCCCAAGAGGCTATCGGCCTTCGCCTGTCTTTCAGAATTACCGAATACGGAGAGCAGGGTCGCAATATCGTCCTGTCCAGCAGGGCCATTCTGGAAGAGCAGAAGAAAAAAGATGAAGAGGCCCTGAAGGCCACGCTGCATGAGGAAATGGTCGTAGCGGGAACGGTCGTTTCCCTCAGGGAATTTGGCGCCTTTGTGGATATCGGCGGTGTCCAGGGGCTCCTTCCGATCTCGGAGATCGGCTGGGATCGGGTGGCGGATATTCATGAGCGCCTTTCCATCGGCCAGACACTGGATGTCGCCATCACCAAGCTGGACTGGGAAAACAACCGCATCAGCCTGTCTCTGAAAAAGATGCTGTCCGACCCGTGGGATGAAGCATGGGCAAAATATCCGGAAGGGACGGTTCATCGGGGAACGGTGGTGAGTTTGGCGACGTTCGGCGCTTTTGTCAACCTGGGACCGGGAGTAGATGGTCTTCTCCATATTTCCAAGCTGGGGAAGGGCAAGAGGATTGTTCATCCCCGTGAGGCCGTAAAGGAGGGCGATGCCCTCGATGTCCGGGTTGACGCGATGGACAGGACACAGAAACGGATATCCCTGTCCTTGGCGACAGCGGAGTTGCAGGAGAAGGAGTCTGCGGAAGATTATCGCGAATACGTTGAAAAAGCCTCGGCGTCGCTCGGTTCATTCGGCGATCTTATGAAACAGAAGCGGGAAAAGAGAAAAAAATGATTATACGGCACATTGCGGACATCTGGGCCGCACGACGGCTCCATCAGGTGTGTCGGCAACGGACAGGGAAGTGACGATGGCGCGCATATGAGGGGAAACGGAAACAACGACTGGGGGCGCGACCCGGCAATACAGAGCATGCGCCTGGTCTTTGCCATGATGGAGGAAACCCAGGGAACGGTTCTCAGGGCTCTCGGCATGTCTCCCCTCGATCGGCGTCTCCGCGTGTGGCGGGAAAACACCCTTCGACTCTTTGAACAGACATGGGGCCAGGCAGCGAAGAGAGGGCACAGCCTTGATGAGCGCCAGGTGGCCGATCTGTACGGTGCATGCTTTGCCCACATCCTGGGAAAGGCGGGAATTTCCGTTCCTCCTTCCGCTCATCCATACGATGAGGCGGTCATTCGATTGGCGGGGGAGATTCTGAAATGATGCAGGTTCGCCTCTTCGGCAGATGTCGAATATACCATGACCCGGTGAGCCCCGTCCTGCGGGCGCCCGCGCAGGTAGGGTGGGATGCGTGGTATCGCAGCATTGACCTGGTGACGCCCCAGCCTCTCAAAGGCGAGGAGCTGCTCCGGCGAACCCGCGGCTGGTGGACGGTAGAACCCACGGACGTGATTGAGGTGGTAAAGCAACACGGAAAGCTGGTGGTGGGCAACGGAGGGGAGCTGATGGTGGAATGCGAAGACGAAAAGGCGGTTGCCGCTCTTGCGCAGGCATTGTCCGAGCGTTTCGGCGACCAGGTCCAGCTTGCGCCGTAACAGCGGGCGGTGAATGGAATTCGGCAGCGAGCGCATCCCCCGCAGTGTGCTGCGGAAAGATTCAGTAGTAAAGTTTGGAATGAGTTGCATGAAAACATCCCCTTCCCAAGCGCTTAAAGGCGCCCTCTGGATGATATCGTCGGCGGTGTTTTTCAGCCTGATGTCGCTGCTGGTGCGCATCGCTTCGCAAGTGCAGGGCATCAACACCTGGATAACGACAGAGTTCCGGTTCTTGATAGGCATAGCGGTGGTGCTGGCGATATCGGCATGGAAACATGACCCATTGCGGTTTGTAAATCGTCGCTGGCTTATCTCACGCGGGCTGTTCGGCGGTGCGGCGGTGAGCATCTATTTTTACTCGATTGCAGAGATCGGCATTGCGAAAGCGGCGATCTTCACCTACAGTTATCCGCTGTGGGCAGGGCTTCTTGCGCCGTTGTTGTTTAGGGAACGTATAAACCTTGGGGTATGGGCGGCTATTGTGGCTGCTTTTGGTGGACTCTATCTGATCATCGTGCCGCCAGAAGGTCTGGGATCAACCTCGTGGATGGATCTGCTGGGACTCTCCAGCGGTCTGCTCACCGGTTGGGCGATTCTCTCCATCAAGAAACTGCACGAGACCGACACATCACGCGCGATTTTTTTCTCCCAGTGCTTTTTTGGCCTTATTATCGTCGTTATACCCGCACAGTCAGGCGGTTACTCCTTCCCCGCGATGGGTTGGATCACCCTGCTGGCCGTGGGCCTGCTCGCTGCCGTTGCTCAGTTACAGATGACCTATGCCTATAAGTTCATCGGCGCCACGGAGGGATCTCTCCTGAGTATGCTTACCCCGGTTCTGAATGTCGTGCTGGGTCTGTTTTTCTTACATGAACCGGTGACGACACGCTCACTTATCGGTTGCATCATTGTCCTGGCCAGCTGCGCATACGCCTCTGTGCCGCAACAGAACCCTCAAAGCGGGGGCGGGGGCTAAAAGGGACCTGTCTCCCAAAACCATTCCGGAAGCGGAGGGAGATTTGCTCTGAAGCAAAAAAAGACGCTCTCTGGCTTGAAATATGATAGGGATGTGCGTCTCAGTCCCTATCGCAGATCACAATTCCGGGACGGCGGGGAAATGAGCTCTAAAAAATGGTGATCGAATAAGAGTGCAATAAGAATACAATAGATTTTGGAGAAAGGGGGAAGCGGGTTCATGGGCAAAAAGACACTGGAAGAAACGGTAAAGGAACAGGAATTCTATGACGACGTCAAACACAATTATCACCTTGAGTTTCAGCAGTCGGAGGGGATACCAATCTATACGGGATACCATTTCACCGATTTAAGGACTCTGGAGGTGAAGCCTTGGTCTCGGATGGGCGGTCTGGGCGCCTACGTGAATCTTTACGGTGAAGAAACCATGGGCGACAACTATGTCTGCGAGATACCGCCGGGCGAGAGCCTCAAACCGCAGAGGCATCTGTTTGAGGAATTGGTTTATGTCCTTTCGGGGCGGGGCGCGACGACGTATTGGCCCCGCGAGGGCGGACCAAAGAGAACCTTCGAATGGAAGGAGCAGTCCTTTTTTGCCCTGCCGGCAAATATTGGGTATCAGCACTTTAATGGTGATGAAACGAAGCCCGCCAGAATATTTGCCAAGACAACATTGCCTGCGCTGTTCCAATGTTTCAAGAATAAGAAATTCATATTTGAGAACGACTTCGTCTTGGAGGACGTTGACAAGGATTTCTTCTCGAGTGAAGCAAAAATATACAAGTGGAAACCGCCGGATTATAAAATCGTTTGGACCGCAAATTTTGTTCCCGACGTGCGTGCGTTTGACCAAATGACCTATTATGAATCAAGAGGCGCGGCCGGTCTCAGCGTCCATTTCCACCAGTCCGGTCTGACTCGTCTCTATGCGCACATGTCGGAGTTCCCCGTCGGAACCTACAAGAAAGGCCACGCCCATCCCCCCGGCCGTTCCATAATTCTCGTTACGGGCAAGGGGTATTCCCTCCTTTGGCAACCGGGAAAGGAAAAGGAAAAAATCAAGGCAGATTGGAAGCCGGGCAGCCTCTTCGGAGTGGGGCTTACCGACTTGCAGGGTGAATGCTGGTATCACCAGCACTTCAACACCGGCGCTGAACCTGCGCGGTATCTGGTGCTGCATGTCAATTCTCCGACATTAGCCGATAAACATATACAAGTAGAGTATACCGATGAAGACCCGGAAATCAGGAAGATCTTTGAGGATGAACTTGCCAAATCCGGGATCAAAAGCAAAATGCCGCCCGAATGCTATGTAGATCCCACGTTCAAGTGGAAGAAGAAGTGACCGGGAGCGCCTCCGCAAGCCCCGCCTTCCAGGCGGGGCTAAGTGGCGCACTGAAGAAAATAAATGCTCCTTGCCGGGAAGCCCTGCTCTCTGAGCGGGGAGCTTCACATTGTTTCGGCGTGAAAATCCCCCCTGCCCCCTCTATAAAGGGGGGATGAAGGGGGATTTTACGGGCAATGATTCTTAAAGCGCAAACTCCAAAAAGAATAGATGGGAAGAATATGCACGAAGAAGATGAATTTATAGATTTTTCGGACCTGACAGAGATGTTCGGCCTGGAAAGCCTCCTTCTGAAAAGTGTGGGCATCACGATAGGATCGTCAACTTCCCACCTTATGTTTTCACAACTCCTGGTGAGAAGACGGGATTCCCGTACGAGTCGGTTTGAGATTACTGAACGCGAGGTAATCCATCGCGGTCCCATCACCTTTACCCCCTATGTTGAGGGAGTCAGCGTTGATACGGAGAAGCTGCAAAATTTCATCATGCAGGTATATAGAGATGCGGGGATCGCGCCCGGTGATATTGATACCGGGGCGGTCATCATCACCGGATACGCAGCAAGAAAGGAAAATGCTCAGGCCATCGTAAACCTTTTTTCACAGTGGGCGGGGAAATTCGTCTGTGCAACCGCAGGTCCGAACCTGGAGTCTATGATGGCGGCCTACGGATCCGGAGCGGTGCTGCGGTCAAAAGAAACCGGGAAAACCGTGATGAACATTGACATCGGGGGAGGCACATCAAAGATAGTCATCATCAAAGACGGAACTATTGTTGATGCCGCGTCGCTCTTTGTCGGTTCGAGAGTTGTTGCGAAGGACAATGCAGGCCGGCTGGTAAGGATGGAGGAATCCGGAGTTTTAGCGGCAAAAGAAATCGGGATCGACCTGCATTTGGGAAAAACCATTGCGGTGAATGAGCAGAAGGCCATTGCCGATATATTGACGGATTCACTTTTTGAAATTATCGAGAGAAAGGCCCTGTCTCCCTTTACGCAGAGGATCATGGAGACCGCCCCCTTAAAATATGGGGGCGAAATTGACGTCGTCATGTTTTCAGGGGGAGTCGCCGAATATATCTATGGTCATGAACGTTCGGACTTTGGCGATATCGGGATTTATCTCGGTGAGAAAATCAGACAACGCGTTTCGGCGCCCGGATTCGCCATGACGCTTCAGGAACCGGAAGAGAGGATTCGGGCAACGGTCATGGGAGCGGCGCAGTATAGCCTTCAAGTAAGTGGAAACACCATCTTTCTTTCAGCCAACTCCCTCCCCCAGAGAAACCTGCAGGTCATGAAGGTGCGGGTAGGGAAAGGAAAGCCGACGGAGGAGGATGTGGCAAATTCAGTGCGCGAGGCATTGGATCGGTATGACATAGATACCAAACGTCCCGCCGGCCCCCTTGCGCTTGCTATAAACATCGCTCCCAAAACCGCCATAGGCCCCGTATTTTTGAGAAATCTTACGCAGGGAATACTCTCGGCAGTGAACCAGCGTTGCACAGATGCCAATCCCCTTATCCTCATATTCGATATAGACATCGCAAATCTTGTAGGCAGCATTCTGGCCGAAAAATCAGGACATGCCAGAGACATCGTATGCGTGGATGGAATAAATGTGGGGGACTTGGATTATGTGGATATCGGCACGGAAATCCAGTCATCCCGGACGGTGCCCGTCGTGGTGAAAAATCTGGTTTTCTCGAAAGGGAAGGGCGACTGTTTCTAACCGCATTTTTCCTCTACAGCGCCCGCATCCACTCCGGCTTGAGCCCGACCTCTCCCCGCAGCGCCGCATCTATTAAATCCAGGGCCTTCTGCTTGCCGCTCGGCAGCTTTGCCTTGATCGGCAGGTAATTGGAGGCATGGTTCGAGAAGAAATATCCCCTGGTCAAATCTGTATAGGCGATCATCTCCCGCAATTCCCTGAGCAGACCGGGTTCGTCGGGCAATACAAATTTGCCCTCCCGATAATCTTGGTAAAGAGGCGTTCCCGGCACAAACATCACCGTTAAGGCCCCGACAAACGTCGGATCCATGGCGCTCAAGAGCTTTCCCGTCGCCCGTGCATGGCGGAGCGACTTCTCGCGGCCGGCAATGCCCAAAAGCACCGTGACCGACAGCGCGATGCCTGCCTCCTTTACCCGGCGCCCCATTTCAATGCACGTCTGGGCAGTGGAACCTTTCCGGATTGTTTTTCTGATCTCATCATCGCCGGTCTCAACCCCGTAAAAAAGGATGCCCAGGTTCTTTTCGCGCAATTGCGTTAATTCGTCCGGTGATTTCATCTTGATGCCCTTGACATTCGCATAGGCCCCGACCCGTTTCACCCAGGGCAGGCGCTCTTGTATCATTTCGAGGATCCACAACAGCCTTTTCTGGGGAATAATCAGGGCATCGCCATCCATCAGAAAGACGCGGTCCTGATCCCGCATAGAGTTGGCGGCAAACAAGATATCGCTTAAGATGGTCTTGTCATCTTTTATTCGGAAGCGCTTGTCTTGATAGGAGCCGCAAAAGGTGCATTTGTTGTGGGAACAGCCGACGGTCACCTGCAGGAGAATGCTGTCTGCCTCGCTGGGCGGCCTGATACAGTACCCCTCATAATGCATACCCTCATTTTCATGAACCAAATCCATTATTTTTCTCTCCTTCTTGTTCAATCTTGTGTTAATATAATCAACCAGACTGAAAAGTCAATTTTGACGACTCCGTAAAAAGTGAAATTTCCCCCTTAAACGGCGGAACGCGCGGAGTGCACCCCGGTCAACAGGTGGACACGAGATAAAAACAAGGAGGAAAAGAGCATGCCCATCATAAGACAAATTCCCCGGCCCGGCCACCCTATTCGCTGGCAGCCGCTTGCGATAATTCTGTTTGTCATTCTCCTCTTTTTTTGGCAGTTTGCCGCTCTGATTGCGGACTGGCTCTGGTTCAAGGAAGTCGGTTATGCGACCGTCTTTTCCGTCCGCCTTATTGCCCAGATGCAGGCAGGCGTTCTATTCGCCCTCTGTTTTTTCTGCATCTTGGCCGCAAACCTGTTGTTGGCCGTCCGGCTCTCCGGAAGGCCTGAGGATTTTATCCAGGGAAACGTGATTCGGATATCCGTTCCCGCGCTGGATCATACGCGACTCAAGCAGTTCATACTGCTTATCTCGCTCGTTTGCAGTGTTTTTGCCGGGATGTATGGGGCATCTCAATGGGAGAATCTCCTGCGTTTTTTCAACGGCGCTTCGTTCCGGCTGTCCGACCCGCTCTTCAGCAGGGACATTGCCTTCTATGTCTTCCAATTGCCGCTTTTGCAGCAGATCCAGGGATTGGCTATGACACTGCTGATTCTGACGTTTCTGGCCACGGCTATCCTTTACCTGCTTCGGGGCGCATTTACCTTTCTTCCTCCTGCAACGTTTCATTCTACCGCGAATGCCCAACGGCACCTGTTCATCCTGATCGCCGTCATATTTTTCACGGCATCCTTCGGCTACTGGCTTGATCTCAGCGATTTGCTGGTTGTGAAGCGCGGCGTCGTCACTGGCGCCGGCTATACGGACGTCACCACGCAGGTGTGGGTTCTCTATCTGATCGCGGGATTGGGCGTCCTCGCCGGACTGTCGTTCATCGCCCTGATCTTCCGGCGGGACTGGCGTGTTCCCGCCCTTATCGTACTGGTCTTTTTGGTCGTGCTCTTCGTCGGCCGAGGCGCCTATCCGGAGTTTGTCCAGAAATTCAAGGTCGTTCCCAACGAAATCGTTCTGGAAAAACCCTATCTCGAACGGAACATCCGGTACACCCGCTTGGCATACGGACTGGATAAGATCGAAGATAGGGAATTTCCCGCCCAGGAGAACCTGACCCTGAAAGACATAGAACGGAACAATCCCACGATAAAGAATATCCGTCTCTGGGACTACGCTCCCCTGCTGCAGACATACAGCCAATTGCAGGAGATCAGAACCTACTATAAATTCCTGGGCGTTGACAATGACCGCTACACGATAAACGGCGAGTATCGCCAGATCATGCTTGCCCCCCGGGAGCTTTCCTATGCCGCCCTCCCGTCCCGCACTTGGGTGAATGAGCACTTGACCTACACCCACGGGTATGGCGCCGTCATGAGCCCGGTGAACCGGATTTCCCGGGAGGGCTTGCCGGAATTCCTGATAAAAGATATTCCCCCCGTTCCCTCAACGGCCATTCGCATCAGCCGTCCGGAAATCTACTACAGTGAAACGGCGACCGACTACATTTTTGTGCGCACCAAGCGTCTTGAATTCGATTATCCCGTGGGAGACAAAAATGTCTATTCCCGCTATGAGGGCACCGGTGGGGTGCCGCTTTCCTTCCTGAAGAAGCTGCTTTTTGCCGTGCGGTTCCAGTCGCTGACGGTCCTCCTGTCGGACGATATTACCGCAGGCAGCCGCATCATGTATTATCGCAGCATCAAGGAACGGGTGTCACGACTCGTTCCCTTTGTCACACTCGATCCCGATCCCTACCTGGTCGTTTCCCCCGAGGGAAGGCTTCTGTGGTTCATAGATGGTTATACCACGACGGGCCGGTTCCCTTACTCCGAACCGACGCCGGGCATCGGCAATTATATCCGGAACAGTCTCAAGGCCGTCGTGGACGCCTACGATGGTTCTGTACAGCTTTACATCAGCGATCCCGGCGATCCGATTATTCAGACCTATGCCCGCATCTTTCCCGGCATCTTCAAGAAGATGGAAGAGATGCCCTCGGAGCTCCGGAGCCACGTGCGGTATCCGCCGGGGATGCTGTCTCTCCAGGCGCGGATGTACCGCACCTACCATATGCAGGACCCCCAGGTCTTCTATAACAAGGAGGATCTCTGGACGATCCCCCAGGCGACGACGGGCGAGGGGGAACGGGAGATGCGGCCCTACTATACGATCATGAAACTTCCCGGTGAAGGCAAGGAAGAGTACATCCTTCTTTTGCCCTTCACCCCTTCGAAAAAGGACAACATGTCGGCATGGATGGCGGCCCGTTGCGATGCCCCCAACTACGGCAGGCTGATCGTCTATAACTTCCCGAAGCAGCGGCTCGTGTATGGTCCCCGACAGATTGTGGCGCGGATCAATCAGGATCCCGTCATCTCGGCGCAGTTGTCCCTCTGGAGTCAGAGGGGATCGCAGGTGATTCCGGGCAGCCTCATGGCCATCCCCATCGAAAAATCGATCCTGTACGTACAATCGCTCTACCTGGCGGCGGAGAAGGGGCAGTTGCCCGAACTGAAACGGGTGATCGTGGCGTACGGCAACAGGATCGTCATGGAGGAAAATCTGGAGACGGCTCTGCAGCGCGTCTTCGGCGGCGAGCTGATGCGGGATAGGACGGCGGCTTTTGCAGGCGCCGAACCGGAGGCGGATGTGGGAATCAAATCGGGAAGAAAGCAGGCGGCAGAGGCCCTGTCACATTACCGGAAGGCGCAGGAATTTCTCCGTCAGGGGGACTGGGCCGGTTTTGGAGCGGAGCTGAAAAAAGTGGAGGGTATTTTGCGGTCGCTGGAAAAAGCCGCACCATAGCCCGTTCGCAGGAAGGTTCTGGGGAGTCATCCTTGACGGACGACTCCCAGAAGGAGAGAGTACGGTCTTATTTTCTTGACACTCAAATCTCTTTTCCCTACACTTCCGAACCGGGGCAACAAGTTCTTCTCAGAGAAAAACGATACGGATATCTACTTTTGTGTTGAAGGAGGGGTGCCATGAAGGTTAACGGGCGATTCTGTGGAGTACTGGTTTTTCTTTTCACGGTTGTTTTACTTCCATCAGTTTCCTGGTCCGGTCCGGTTGATTTTCCCAAGGGGTGTCTTGACTGCCACGGTTCCGAGGCGAAATACGCCGTCCTGGGTGCCCGGGCCCAGTATATGACCTCCGGCCATAAAAAACTTGGCAATGCATCCTACGCCAACTCCGGCGATTGCATGGCATGCCACACGAACGAGGGTTTCATCGAACTGGTTAAGAGGGGAAAGGTAGATCCAAAAAAGTTTGTTGCGAACCCCTCGGAAGTAGGCTGTTTCACGTGCCACGCCCCGCACGAGACGGGCGATTTCTCGCTCCGCAAGACGGACAAGGTTACGCTGGCGAACGGCGCCGTCTTCGACAGGGAGAAGGGCAATCTCTGCGCCAACTGCCACCAGGCGCGACGGGCCGCCAAGACCGAGGTGAAGGCGCGTAACATCCCGAGCGACAGTTGGGGCGCCCATCATGGACCGCAGGCCGACATGCTTCTGGGAACCAACGGTTATGAGTTCCCCGGGAAAAGCTATTCCCAATCGGCGCATGCCTCGTTGCCGAAGGCGAATTGCGTCGTTTGTCACATGACCTTGCCCGCGGGGCGCTACTCCTTCTCACCCGCCATCGGCGGCCACAGCTTTAAATTGGAAGGGGAAGTCCATGAACGGCCGACGCTGAACGTGGCGGGCTGCCTGGTGTCCGGTTGCCACACCGAGATGAAGCAGGTTAAAGGCACGGTCTTTTTTGACCGGAAGGCCCCCGCCGATTACGACGGCGACGGAAAGGTCGAGACGATTCAGGGGGAGACCCAGGGACTGTGCGAACGGATCATCAATAAAAGCGGAACCGGTCTTTTGCAGAAAATGAAGGATGCGCCGTACGACGCCAAGGGAACGTTCATCAACAGTAAAACTCAATACCCGGTGGAAGTCGTTGCCGCCCTTTACAATTACAAGTACGTGTTCGAAGACAGGAGCAAGGGAATCCACAACACCGTGTATGCCATCCAGCTCCTGATGGATTCCCTCAAGGCATTGGATAAGGGATTCGACGATTCCAAGAGGCCGCAATAGATTTCGGGTTCGACGCTTGCTTTCCGCATAATTATTCAGACGGGAACAGGGTCGCAGGAGAAAAAATAAAGCTCTCCACCTCCAAGGCGGGGAGCTTTATTTTTTCTGATTAAAAATTTTTCTTGACAATAGAACGTTTGTTCTATATGTTGCCGCCATGAACGAAAAACGCACCATACAAACCGTCCAAAAAATCATTGCCGTTTTTTTTCGGGAGAACCAGCGCATGCCTTCCTATGCGGAAATGATCGAGTTGCTCGGCGTCCGTTCCAAGAGCGTCGTAAACTTCTGGATCAACAAGCTTGTTGATGCCGGTATGCTCGAAAAAGACATCAAGGGACATCTGAGGCTTGCCAAACGCTCATTTGCCATCCCCCTGGTGGGATCCATACGGGCTGGTTTCCCGTCGCCGGAGGAGGAAACCCTTTGCGACGTTATGTCCATGGATGAATACCTGGTCACCAGGCCGGATTCGTCTTTCCTCTTGACGGTAAGCGGCGATTCCATGATTGGCGAAGGCATTATGGAGGGGGATCTGGTTATCGTCGAAAGAGGCCGTGAACCCAAAAATGGAGACATCGTCATTGCCGAGGTTGATGGGGAGTGGACAATGAAATATTACCGCAAGCGGGGACAGCAGCTATTTCTTGAAGCGGCAAATCCCCAATATCCGGTTATCAGACCCAAAACCGAACTGAAACTCGCGGGCATTGTCACCGCCGTCATTCGGAAGTATCACACGTGAAATCGCTCGCTCGGTCTGCCCCGCAGCAAGCTGCGGGGCAGACCGAGCGAATGCTTAAATGCTCCTGTTCCTTAAGAATCAAAGGTTCTCCGCAGCTTGCAATAGAGAGCTTCAATGCTCACAGCGGAGGGCTCGCAAACTTCAAGTTCTTCTTTACCGATTATGCCAGCGAAAGGATGATGAAAAATGACAACCATCGCCGCCACATTTTCCCGGGAGATAAGAAGACCCAGGGCGACCCAGAGAATGTTTTCCCGGCCGAGTTATCGGGAGCGTTTTTGTTATTTCATCGAAATATCCGATTGGGATGAAACGATTTTGGCCCGTGTAACATGGGTTGACAGGATATGTTTCGGCGTCCTTATCTCTGCCGTCCTCTGTTTTACCCCCGTCCTGATAAACGTATTTTTGGGATAGGCCGTTTCAACAAGAAGTTTCCTTACGTGGATGTCCGCATCGCACCGTTAACCCTCGTTCGTTGACCGATTGAAGCTCTCCGCTTATTTCTTGACACTCAGCGCAGCTTTTTCTACACTGCCCGGACAGAAACGTGAATTCAGCAGCGAGCGCATTCCCCGCAGCTTGCTGCGGAGAGCTTCAATTACCGGCAAAGACAAACCAGGTGCATAAGGGGGTGCCATGCTCATCATCAGCAATAACGATGTCGCCGAACTCCTGACCATGAACGACTGCATTCGTGTGCAGGAGGAAGCATTCAAGAAGCTGCCCTTCGGCGGCGCCATGCATCGCCCGCGGATTGACATGTACATGCCTTGCGACCGGCCCGACGGCTACTACCGCTGGGGCTCGATGGAAGGTGCCAACGACGGCTATTTCGCGATCCGTATGAAATCCGACATTATCACCTGGCCGCGGGATGAAAAGGGTAACTGGACGGAGGAGAAATACTGCCGTGAGCCCGGCGCCTACTGCGGCATAATTTATCTTATCTCTACCCGCAACGCCGAGCCTCTGGCATTCATAAACGATGGCATCCTTCAGCACATGCGGGTCGGCGGCGGCGCCGGTATCGGGGTGAAGTATCTGAGCCGCGAGGACTCACACGTGGTCGGCATGCTGGGATCGGGCGGTATGGCCCGTACCTTTCTCGAAGCCTTCACCTGTGTACGGGATATTCGGCTTTGCAAGATTTACAGCCCCAACGCCGCACATCGCGAACAATACGCCGAGGAGATATCGAAACGCCTTAATATCGAGGTCCGTCCGGTGGACAACGCACGCGATGCGGTACGCGGGGTGGATATCCTTTCGAGTTGTACCGATTCGATGAAGCCGGTTTACGACGCCGAGTGGGTGGAGAAAGGGATGCACGTCACCAATCTTGGACGCCGCGAAATGCCCGATGCCGTAGCGGCGAAATTTGATCTGGTTGTGCGTCAGGGGGCTGCGGGCTTGCAGATGCGTCAGACGGAACGCTTTCAGGCCGAACGGGGGTTGTCACCGGCCGCCTTCATCGGCGGCAGCCCCGAGGAGATGAAGCGCATTCCCGAGAGAAACCCCGAGCCCGGCTTTGGTGGCGATTCGCCTGAATTCAACGACCGCGGCATGGGTGGCGACAAGCCCGAATTCGCCGATCTCATCACCGGCAAATGCGCGGGCCGCACGAGCCGCGACCAGATTACGTTCTACCGGAACGTCGGCAACCAGGGCCTGCAGTTTTCGGCTGTCGGCGGATGGCTCTACGAAATCGCCCGCAAGAAAGGCATTGGCCGGGAGATCCCGACGGACTGGTTTCTGCAGGATATCCGAGATTAGGAGAAGAGGGAATTGTTCAATTGACCGGAAGACTACATTGGAATGAGAAAGGAGTTTATCCATGAGCGAAGAAACATTACGAACCGAAGTTGCCATCTGCGTCCGCATGCTGGAATATTTAGGGCTTATTGATTTCAGCGGACACGTGAGCTGCAGGATACCGGGAACCAATACCCTGTTTATCAATTCCTGGGGGGCAAGCCGCCACGGATTGGGCCCTGCGGATATCGTTAAATCCGATATGGAGGGGAACCCGTTGGAAAAGGGGGTCATTCTCCCGTCTGAAAAATACATCCATACCTCTGTTTATCGTTTTCGTCCCGATATAAATGCGGTTGCCCATCTGCATCCTCCCGTAACCACTGCCTTGAGCGCCGCGGGAAAGGAGTATGTCCCGGTCATGCACCATGGCGCCATCTTTCATACCGGGGTTTCCGTATACGACGATTGCCGACACGCCAATTCGGTAGAACGGGGTGATGCCATTGCGACGGCCTTGGGACCACGTCGAGCGACGATCATGCGGGGTCATGGGGCGGTCGTAGCGGCGGAGAGTGTCATGGGGGTTTTCTTTGGTTCAGTGTATCTGGAAGACAATGCCAAGAAACTTGCGCATGTGTATATGATGGGCGGCAAACCCCAAGTATTGCGCGAAGATGAATTACAGGCAAGCAAGAAAATCTGGCGGCAGGATCAGTTTGACAAGGTATGGAACTATTACCAGGAAACGTCAGGAGTAAAATTTTCCTGAATCCGGCAACGGGCACACACTCCGCAGTTTACTGCAGAGAATTTTCGAGGGTTTATAAAAAATATCGTGCCGATGGTTCTTTTTTGATATGCTGAAAGGCGTATTTCCAACACCGTTGCCAGCGCTTGTCGGTTTCTCCACTGCTTCGTAAATAAAGGGAAAAACTTCCCGTGTCGGAGGCGGCAAGAATTAATGGGCGACAAAGGGCATTCGTTGATTTTAAATGACAAAATCTCCTATGATATGATAGATCAAGCATAGGGTAAATTTGTTTTAAACAATTATGGATCACTGGTAAGGAGGGACAGAATGGAAAATCGTTCCGGGTTAGAGAGAAGAAGCGACGCAGATCGCAGGGAATCTAATGGTAAAAATCATGAAGGCCCTGAATGGAGGACTGTTCCTGAAAGAAGATCAAGCCGTGACAGGAGACAATCCTCTTAGACGGCGATAGTAACCGTTTCCGGAATAATGGTCATTTTAACCGCTGCTTAATGGCGCAAGGGATGCGAAGCGTATCCTGTACTATTGAGCGGGGATTGCTTTTTCCAAGCGTTTGAATGCGGCAGCGAGCGTGTTCCCGGCAGTTAAGTGCCCGGAATGCGCTCGCTGCCGCATTCAAACGCTGTAATCGTGAGTATAGTGGTTTTCCCTCATCAACAGAGGGAACACAAATGTGGATTTTTGTTTCAGATCATTATACAGTGACACGCGAAATCTAAATTAAGTGAGGTCAGAGAAACTTGCTGTCAACAAAAGCTCTTCAGAAAAACAAGAAAATTTACCTGGAGTACAACAACTTCCGAAAACAGATATTTTCCGAACTGGCCCCCAAGGACAGTGAAGCGATACTCTATCTCCTCCCCTGTTTATTGAGTATAAACAATCCCTCTTTCCCGGGTTTTGTCAAAAATCTCAAACAGAACTTTAAGGTTTTCAACATCGAGGCCAATAAGGAGATCATGAAACGGCAGCAGGCCTTTAAAAAGATGTTCGACTACAAGTCGGAAGGCTCACTCCTAAAATTTTCGTCGCGTGTCCTCTGGATACAGGGGATCTATACGATCGGCAGTGTCGGCACGATCAGCCAAACCTCCCGTTCCGACTGCGACTTGTGGATATGCATTGATAAACAAGAGTTCAGCGATGAGTCACTGGAACAACTGCAACAAAAGATCAACCTGATAAAAGGATGGATGGATGCCAACCTCAAGATACCGGTTAATTTTTTTATCAGCGATGTCGAGGATATAAGAAGCTGCAACTTCGGCAATGTGGATTATGAAAGCAGCGGCAGCGCCCAGAGGAACGTCCTGAAAGAAGAGTTCTACCGTACATCCATCATGATTGGCGGCAAGATACCGTTCTGGTGGATGTGCTTTGATGAAAACGAGCCCGTGGAGTACGAAAAGGCGGTAACGGAATATTCCCGGGGCTCAACCGGCGAATACGATTTCATTGATCTCGGCAATCTTGAGGCCGTGGACCGGGAGGAGTACTTCGGCGCCGCCCTGTGGCAGTTCAATAAATCACTTACCCACCCGCTCAAGTCTATCATTAAAATGCTGCTCCTCAAAATGCTGCTGGAATCGCCAAAGGAAGAGTTGCCTTGCCATAGATTCAGGAGCGAAGTCCTCGGCCATGAACGGGATGCCGACTTTTCCGACCCCAGTATGTTTACCATGAGGGCCATTCTTGATTATTACCGGGATATCGACAACGAGGCGTATGAGTTCATCAAGAGGTGTTTTTACTTGCGTTATGACGTGAAATTGCTGTCGAAGAAGCTGACCTTGAAGGAAACACTCGCCGCTGATCTTTTTAAACAGTACAAATTAGAGCGGGAAGATATCTATCATCTGAATAATTTTGCCGCCTGGGATTTTCACGAGCAGACCGGTTTCGGGGACAGGATATTTTCCCTCCTGCTCCAGATTTACAAGGATATCACGGCCATTCAGCAGGGAACAGCCGGAGAGATAGCGCCCCAGGATCTCACCATTATCGGTAGGAAACTGTCGGCCTGCCTGGTAAAGAAAAACAATAAAATCGCCATCCTGCATAAACCCATAGACAACTTGAATTTACCGCCCCTCTCCATCCGTTTCCAGAGCGGCATCTGGCAGGTATCCACCACCCAGGAAACATCCGCCGTGATCGTGTCCAATGCGGACATTATTCATTGTATCGCGTACCTGGTGTGGAACGACATCTATCATCCCGGCCAGATACGCATGGTTCCCAATACCACCCCCGTCACGCTGCAGGAAATCATTAATCTCGCCAAGAAAATACGGGAGGTTTTCGGGGTATATGACATTGCGCGTATCGAATTTGAAAATTTCCTCAGCGAAGAAAAATACCTGAAGCTGCTCGTGGTCATCAGCTTTGAAGGATCACACTATAGTAAGGATATCAACGATTTCTGCCTGATCTACCGGAATAACTGGGGGGAACTGTTTGTCACCAGGCTCAATTCCTCCGATAAGCTTAAGACATTCCTTTCCGAGAGAAGATCACGCATGGATCACATGGAGGTAAATTACTATATCCAGCGAAGCAGCATGAATTATGAAAAGATGATAGAGCGGACCAAGAGCATCATAACAGAGATACTCTAACCGGGGCGCGTTCCGCAAGCATCGCCCTTTCCAAAACTGTTGGAAACGGGATTTAACATATGCCTCTTGTTACATTTTATTTCCAATTGCATCAGCCCTTCAGACTGAATCCGGAGCGGGATAAGTTTCTCTGGGGAGAAAGAAACAGAGATATTTTTCTCAAAATAACCCAGAAATGCTATCTGCCGGCCACCCGCATGTTTGGGGAACTGATCGCGAAGAACCGTGATTTCAAGATTACCCTTTCCCTGTCGGGCACGTTTCTCGAACAGGCGGAACTCTACAATCCTGAAGTCATTCAAGCCTTACGCGAATTGCTTGCTGCCGGGAAAGAACGTCAGCAGGTGGAATGCCTCGATGAAACCCATTTCCATTCCCTTGCCAGCCTTTTTGCAGATCCGAAAAAACAAGAATTTCGCGATCAGGTCGCCCTGCATAGGGAAAAGATGAAGACGCTCTTCGGAATTTCCCCAACCTCGTTCAGAAATACCGAACTGATGTACAACAACCATATTGCCGATGTGGCGGCCGATATGGGGTATCTGTCCATTCTCTGTGAAAAGAGGGCGGATATGTACAAGCAGGAGGGAACGCCCGTTTCTCCCCATGCCGTTTTCCGTGCCCGGGGCAGCAAACTGCTGGTCATTCCCCGTAACCGGGAATTGAGCGATGACGTTGCCTTTCGTTTCCCCCACGCTCCCTTCTCTCCCGAAACCTATGCCCGTTCCCTTGCAGCAATTGATGGAGAAGCGGTGCTCCTGGGGTATGATTTTGAACATCTTGGAGAGCATTTGTGGGAAGATACGGGCATCTTCGATTTCTGGCGTGGCTTGCCGGATGCGCTGGCGCGGCATCCGAGCGTTGTCGTGGCGACCCCTTCGGAGATCGCGGAGCGATTCAGGGATGCAGATTGCCCTCTCGTGGACATTCACGGTCTATCCACCTCTTCCTGGGCTGATGCCGGACGGGATACCTTCGGCTGGCTGGGAAACCAAGTCCAGTATGAGCTTTTCCGCGACATCGAGGATATGGAGAAAAACGCCCGCAGAGCGGGGGGAGAGCTGCAGCTCAAATGGCGGCATCTTACAACTTCGGATCACCTGTATTTCCTCCACGAGGGCAGGGGGGATGATCATGCGGTCCACGCCTATTTCAATCCCTATGGCGGTTCCATATCCAGACCTACCCAAATACTGACCCGCAAGATTGATGACCTGCAGACGATGCTCAAGCACTTCAGCGTATCGAAGAAAAAGAAAAAAACGGCCATCCTGATCATCAGCCCGGAGACGGGAAGCCTGCCGGAAGGAATGGGAGGGCTGGCAAGATACATTGCAGGAAAGAGCGGCGGCCAGGGTGAAGTGGTTTCCGCCCTTTGTGAAGGGCTTATGGAACGAGGAATTGATGTCCATCTGGCGACGCTGAATCTGAAAAAGAGATTCCAGAAAGAATCGAACATGAGTGAACGTCAATGGCGGGAAGTCAGGTACAAGATAGATGCTCACAACATACATCTCGTCAGTTCCGCAATCTTTGCCGACAACCCGAGCGCCTATTCCGGTGATCCCCTCCTCACGGCTGCGGAATTTCAAAAGCAGATTATCAATAACATTATTAAGGATGTCCGGTCGAAGTATGAAGGAAGGCTCATCATCCACAGCCACGACTGGATGGCCGGCGGCGCCGTAACCGCCTATGCCAAGGTGACGGGCCTGCCCATTCTCCACACCGTCCACAATGTTTTTACCAATTATGTCCCCCGGGAGCTTTTTAGCGGTATCAACCTGCAAAATATGGAAGAGGCGCTTTACCTTTCTGACGCGCACGGGAAGATATGCGTGGACTGTCAAGCAACGGCTATCAAGAACGCCACGATAATCAATTTCGTCGGTGAGCGGTTCTTGCGGGAGATCGTGGATGATTATTTCCTGGACCGGCAGATCGTTCCGGATAGCGTAAGGAATGAAGTGAAGGTGAAGTTTCGCCACGATGCCGTGCGGGCGATTATGAATGCCCCATCCTCGAAGATGTATCCTGAGCGTTGTGCGTTTCTTGTCCGTCCTTATGCGCCCGACGATAATGTCTTGCAGGCCAAAAAGGAAAATCTTGTTGAATTTCAAAGACGAATGGGATTAAGGATTGATCCCGGCGCCATATTATTCTATTGGCCTTCGCGACTGGACCCTTTTCAGAAGGGGGTGGAACTCCTGATAGGCATTGCCTTGCATTTCGTCACCGTGCATGCCGCCGCCCAGATAGCCATTGTCGCCGATGGCGTGGGCAACGATTCCCACTATACGAACGCGATAGGGGGCATTGCCTGTTCCTCCAACGGCAGGATTGCGTACCAGCCTTTCACGGAGAGCCTTTCCATGCTCGGGTATGCGGCTGCCAGCGACGTATTCGGAGCGTCTCTGTATGAACCCTGCGGTCAGATTGACCAGGTGGGGAACCTGTTTGGGGCCACGGCCACAAACCGCGATACAGGCGGCTACCACGACAAGATACGGGAACTGAAACTAAAAACAGACGGCGCCCCCCAGGACGTGGGCAATGGTTTTCTTTTCCGCGATTATGACATGGGCGGGTTATGGTACGCCATGGAAAAAAGCCTGGCATTTCATGATAAACCCGCGAAAGTCAGGGAAGCGCAGATAAAAAGGATCATGCGCGAAGCAAGAGAAACGTATGATCTGGGGCTCATGATAGCCGATTATATCAGAGTTTATGAAAACCTGAACGACGGCAAGCCGCTTGTTTGACGGAAATCCGATTATGTCCTGAGCATCCTGCGTGCGGAGTCTGCGACCCGCGGTGTAGAATCAGCGGATACGGCCATGAAGAACGAGCATCCAAAAACATTCCGTGTCATTTTGATATCAGGCATCATTCTGGTAATGGTTTCTCTGGTTGCCGTTGCTTCCTTGCTCGATATTGTCTTTCCCGGCTTCAGATGGGAAAATGAAACTCTCCTTTCCACCATAGAGATAATGGAAGTCATGGTTGCCATCTTCATGGCGCTCATACTTCTCTATGGCCAGTACGAAGAAGGAACAGGACGGACATTCTGGATGGCCATGGGGCTTATCAGCATGGCCCTGCTCAATGCATTTCCCGCGTCTACCCGGATGGAGTGCAGCTTTGCCTGGCTCTACAGTCTGTCTGGTCTCATCGGCGGTTACTGGTTCAGTAATGTCTGGATTGCCGCACCCGGCAGAACGACAATCATGAAAAGGTTGCTGCCGTGGCTCGTCGTTACCGGTTCTCTCCTGATCGGGGTCTGGATACTGATGTTCTGCGAATCCCTCCCCCTCATGGTGGAACAGGGCGAATTTACGACCATTGCCTTCGTGTTCAATTTCACTGCGGGTATTTTCTTTCTCGCTGCCGCGTGCCGTTTTCTGATTGATTTTTACAACGAAGGAGACATCAATTCATATCTTTTTTCCTGCATATCGCTTCTCTTTGCCGCTGCCTCCTTTATGTTCAAACATTCCACCCTCTGGAATGCACAGTGGTGGTTCTGGCACTTTTTGCATCTTATGGCGTACATCGTGGCGACCGGTTTTGTTTTCAGCAACTATCTTCAAATGATCAGAACCCTCAAGATTGCCATAGCCGATAACAGGCAGGTGGCAAATGCCCTGCGTGAGAACGAGGAAAAATTCCGTTCCTTTTTCGAAAACTCTCAGGATGTCATTTTTATCAGCTCGAAAGAAGGCAGGTTTACGGATATTAATCCGGCGGGTGTCAAGCTTTTCGGTTATGGAAAGCCTGAGCTGCTGACGATGAATATTTTGAATATATATTGTAATCCCTTTGATAGGGCGCGTTACATCGCGGAGATGGAAAAACACGGTTTTGTGAAGGATTATGAGGTTGACTTTAAAAACAGAGACGGCACGAGAATATATGCACTGACCACGGCGATCGTGCGGAGGAACAGAGAGAATGAAATTACGGGATACCAGGGCATTATTCGGGATGTTACCGCCCGCAGGCAGATAAATGCACAGTTAAAAAGGTCACTCGGGGAAAAAGAAGCTATGCTGAAGGAGATTCACCATCGGGTGAAGAACAACTTGCAAATTGTTTCCAGTCTGCTCAATCTTCAGTCTGAAAATATCCATGACGACAAGCTCAAAGAGATATTTCGGGAAAGCATGAGCCGAATCAAATCCATGTCACTTATTCATGAAGAGCTGTACATGTCCAAGGATCTGGCCAGGATAGACTTTGCTCAATATGTGAAGACATTGACTGCGAACCTGTTCCGTTCCTTCGGTGTTGATCCGGATAGTATCCGGTTGAGAATCAATATTGATAATGTGCCCGTCAGCATTGAAACTGCCGTTCCCTGCGGTTTGATAATAAATGAACTTGTCTCCAATTCTCTGAAGTACGCTTTTCCCATAAGAAACGCGGTTGGGGGGGAGGTCGCTCTAAGCGATAAGCAGGAGATCAGCGTTTCACTGGTGCGGGGCGCAGGAGACGAACTTGTCCTTACCATAGGCGACAGCGGGACAGGATTTCCGGCAAATATGGATTTCCGCAGGATGAAATCGTTGGGACTGCAACTGGTATCCACGCTGGTGGCGCAATTGAACGGCACCATTGAACTTGATAGGAGTCGAGGCACGAAATATGAGATCAGATTTTCGCAGAAACGAGTAACCGTAATCTGACATAAAGGAGCAGATCATGTCAAGGGTGCTGGTAGTTGAGGATGAGAGCATTGTGGCGATGGATATTCAGAACCGGCTCAGGCATTTGGGATACGATGTGCCTGCGGTGGCATTAAGCGGTGAGGACGGCGTAGAAAAGGCCATGGCACTCAATCCCGATCTGGTGCTCATGGATATCATGCTCAAGGGAAAAATGGACGGCATCGCGGCGGCAGAGCGGATACAGGAGTGTTTGCATATTCCCGTGATTTATCTTACCGCGCATTCCGACAAAGATACGCTGGAGCGTGTGAAGATCACGGAGCCATATGGTTATCTTATCAAACCCTTTGAGGAGAGGGAATTGCATACCGCGATCGAGATTGCCATCTACAAGCACCGGATGGAAAGGAAGTTAAAGGAAAGCGAGCGGTGGCTTTCCACGACGCTGAGCAGTATCGGTGATGCGCTGATTGCGACGGATGTCGAGGGGCGCGTGAAGTTTATGAACATTGTGGGCGAGAAACTGACGGGATATCGGGAAACGGAGGCCTTGGGCAAAGACCTCGCAGCGGTATTCAGGATCATAAATGAGAAGACGCGCACCGTCATGGATAATCCCGTAATGAAGGTATTGCGCGACGGCAGGATAGTGGGACTGGCGAATCATACGGTGCTCATAGCGCGTGACGGCAGGGAGATACCCATAGACGACAGCGCTGCTCCTATTCGGGACGATGAGGGGGAAATCTCCGGGGTGGTCATGGTCTTCCGCGACATTTCGGAACGGAAACAGGTGTTGGATGCTCTGCGCAAGTCGGAACAGCGATACCGTCTTTTGTTTGATAGCAACCCGCACCCCATGTGGGTATACGATCCGGAGACGCTGGCTTTTCTTGAGGTCAACGAGGCTGCCGTGAAACAATATGGCTACACGCGCGAAGAGTTTTTAAGGATGACGGCAAAAGACATACGTCCCGCAGAAGAGGTTCCCCGTTATCTAAAAAGGATAGCGGAAATCAAGGATTGTTACGGCGCCTCCGGTGTATGGAGGCACATCAAGAAAGACGGGACGGTTATTGATGTGGAGATCACGGCCCATCCGCTCACTTTTGCGGGAAGGCGCGCCCGGGTCCTCTTGGCATATAACGTTACCGAACGGAAGCGCATGGAGGATGCCCTGCGGTTGAGCGAGGATCGCTATCGTGATCTGGTGGAGAACAGTCAGGATCTCATCTGCACGCATGATCTCGAAGGAAGAATCCTTTCCCTGAATGATGCGGCGGTTAGGTTGATCGGGTATGATGGCCGTAAATTGCTGCAAATGAACATTCGGGACATTCTGTTTCCCGAAGCGCGTGAAGCGTTCGATAACTATCTGACCGGTATCCGGCAGGACGGTATTGCCGACGGCATAGTGGCGGTTAAGACGGCAACGGGTGAAAAGCGCATCTGGGAATACCATAACACTCTGCGCACGGAGGGGGTTTCCGTTCCCCTTGTCCGCGGCATGGCCCATGATATTACCGAGCGGATGAATGCCCAGAAGGAAATGAAAAAAGCCCTGTCTCTGCTCCATGCAACGCTGGAATCGAACAAAGACGGCATTCTTGCCGTGGACAAAAACGGCGCCATACTGACATTTAACCGTCGTTTTGTAGATATGTGGCGTATTCCCGATTCGGTCATCGCATCCCGTGACGTGAAACAGGTGCAATTGTTTGTGTCGGAGCAGCTTGCGGATCCGAAGGGTTTTCTCACAAGGCTGAAGGAGATTTATTTCGACCCGGAGAAGGACAGCTACGATGAGTTGCGGTTCAAAGACGGCAGGTATTTCGAACGTTTTTCCCAGCCCCAATTCCTGGGCAACAATATCGTGGGACGGGTCTGCAACTTTCGTGACGTTACCAGGCGTAAGGCAGCTGAAGATGCCAAAGCCGCTCTTGAGGAGCAGGTCAGGCACTTGCAGAAGATGGAGGCCATCGGCCGTCTGGCGGGCGGCATTGCCCATGATTTCAACAACACCCTGACGGCCATTTCCGGATACAGCGAGCTCTTGCTGACCCGAATGAAGCCGGGCGACCCCATGCGCAGGGAGATTGAGGGAATAAAAAGGGCGGGGGAACGGGCGGCCACCCTGACGAGCCAGCTTCTGGCTTTCAGCCGCAAGCAGATACTCCAGTCCGCGGTTATTGATTTAAACGCGGTGGTCACCGGCATGGACAAAATGATCAGACGCCTGATCGGCGAGGATATTGATCTGATGACGGTTCTGTTTAAAGAACTGGGGAGCATCCGCACCGACCCGGGGCAGATAGAGCAGATTATCCTCAATCTCGCCATAAATGCGAGGGATGCCATGACGTCGGGGGGCACGCTAACCGTAGAGACGGCGAATGTAGACCTTAACGAAGAATATGCACGTGCTCATATGGGGGTTAAGCCCGGTCGTTATGTAATGCTTTCCATTGCCGATACCGGCGTGGGCATGACGCCTGAAGTGCGGGAACATGTATTCGAGCCCTTTTTTACCACCAAAGAAAAAGGCAAAGGCACGGGGCTCGGATTGTCCAGTGTTTACGGAACCGTCAATCAAAGCGGGGGAAGCATCTGGGTTTACAGTGAGCCGGGGCGCGGGACAACCTTCAAGATCTATTTCCCCCGTGTTGACGAACTTCCGGAAACGAGACCGGAACAAGAAACTGACAAGAGCCTCCGGGGAACGGAGACTATCCTGGTTGTCGAGGACGATCATGAGGTGCGCAGACTGATTGTCCGCGTCTTGCAGGAGCGGGGGTACAAGGTCATGGAGGCGCCCCAGGGTGGAGATGCGCTTTTGATCTGTGAAAAGTATGCGGAGCCGATCCACCTGATTTTGACGGACGTGATCATGCCGTTGATGAACGCCCCTCAACTCATAGAACGTCTCAAGAAGGTGAGGCAAGATTTTAAGGTTCTGTATATGTCCGGATACACGGATAATGCCATCATTGCCCAGGGTGTCCTGAATCTGAGCATGAATTTCATCCAGAAACCCTTTACCTTGAACGGGCTGGCGCAGAAGATTAGGGAAGTTCTCAGCGGCAATTAGCAGGCTGTATAAGGATTGATGGGGATCGTTCTTAAGCGGGGGTGGATGATGGTTTTCTACTGTTCTTTTTCCTGTTTCGCTTGCGATGCGGCGCTGTTTGAGTAGATTACGAGTTTTTCTCCCGGAACGAGAGGCTTCTTTCCGCTGGTGAGCCGATTCCAGACGAGGAGGGCCGGCAAGGGGACATTGAAACGGGCTGCCAGGGAAGAAAGACTGTCCCCTTTTTTTACCGTGTAGAGGCACTCTTTGCTTTCCGTCAGCCATTTATTCAGGCGGGTTTCATACCTGTCCTGAAAACCCGCCGCGGCCCCTCCGGGAATCAGCAGGGTATGGCTCCCTTGCGAAAGATAATATCCCCGTATTTCGGGGTTCAGCTCCTTGATTACCTTGAAGTAGGTCTTTGCAGCTTCGGCCACTATTTGCAGGGGAACGCGCTGGGAGCAGGTAAGCTCAATCCGGTCCGGGGGGATTTGAGATTGCTCTTTAACCGGAAGAAACCCATACTTCTCGGGTTTGGATAGTATCAACTTCGCGGAAATGATCCTGAATACGTAACGCTGCGTTTCCACGGGGAGATACAATTTATAGTAGTCGCTGACCTTCTGGATGAGGATTTCCGTTTTCAGCCCCTCTTCCCCCATGTTGAAAGCAGCGGCCGCCAGCGTCCACGAATGCAACATCCCATAGAGCGACTTCAGGTAACGTATGGCCGCGGTTGTGGATGCGAAGACATTCCTGCGTTCATCTCTGTCCTGGGTGATGGTCAGTCCGTACCTGCTGCCCGTCGGCGCCATGAACTGCCAAAATCCCGTGGCGCCTTTGGGAGAGACGGCATAGTGCTTAAGGGAACTTTCTATTATTACCATATACTTTAGATCATCCGGCATGGCGCTGTCTTTGAGCATTTTTTCTATATGCGGCATATAGCGGCCATATTGGTTGAGCAGGAAAATTACCTGGGGACGGTTCCAGAGGGCAAGCAGCATCTCTCGTTCCAGTCGCTCGCGGATTTCCGGATTATCCAGGGGGACGGGTTCTCCGCAGAAATCAAGGGGCGCCCCGGTCATGGCGTTCCCAACGAGCCGGAGGAGGTTTGCCGGGTCAGAGACATCGGCATCGCCGCTCAGCGGCCATGCTATCACCGGAAAGAGCAGGCAGAATGCCACCAGAATGGTGCGTATCGGATTTTTTACGCGAGGGCCTGTTTTCACCCGTTTTTTCTCCCTATGAGAAAAGAGGATCAGCAAGCTCCCGATCAATCTTATCGGCGTCGCCGTAATTGTACTCCACTATTTTTTTGAGATGAATAAAACTCTCCTCGTTCATGGCAGAAAAAGCGATAGCCGTTTCCGAGGGAGTGACCCTCAATATCTTTCCTTCGAAAATCACCTTGACCGTCGGATTCAGCGTAAGGGTTACGAGGCATTTTTCACCGCTGAGGAAGCGACTGTCGGTGGTGCAGAGGATGCCGTTCAAACTTATGTTGAGGGTCTGAACATCAATTTTCTCTTCTCCCAGCGAAACGGCGGCCTCGAAACCGACAGGAACTCTCGTACGCTTTCGTTTTTCCTTTCCCATCAATGTATCCCCTTTCAATGCGTCTAAAAAATCCCCTCGCAATTTTCATCGGGCCGAGAGGAGCCGTATGAATCCGACAGCGAGCGCATTCCCCGCATACCGCTGATATCGGATTGCCTTACTTATAGAGAAATAGGGGGAATATGTAAATACTTTTTCATGTCTTTTCGGTGCGGCCCTCAGTTGCAGCAGGGAAAGCGACCATCGCCTGGACATTGGTTCACCCTCTCGCGCCATAGTTAAAGCGGGCTCGGCATTAGTGCTTCCCCTTTCTCAGGCTGCTCCAGATCCGTACGGCAATCTCCCGTGTTTTTTTCATGACCTCGTCTTCGTCAATGGTGAGAAGCTTGCGGTCGTGCATGACCAGTCGGCCGTTGATCAGAACGGCGCTTACATCCGCGCCGCCCGCGGCATACACGATATGGGAGTATTCATTATACATCGGCGTGAGGTGCGGCTTGTCGAGAGCGATGATGATGATGTCCGCCTTCATGCCCGGCTTAAGACATCCCACCGTTTTCTCCATGCCCAGGACCCGCGCCCCCGCGCTTGTTGCCATTCGGATAACCGTCTCGGCGGGCATAACGGTAGGGTCGAGACGGGTAACCTTGTGGAGCTTGGCTGCCGTGTCCATCTCCTGCAACAGGTCCAGGTTGTTGTTGCTCGCGCAGCCGTCCGTCCCCAATCCTACCGCCAAGCCTCCAGCCAGCATTTCCACCACCGGCGCGACGCCGGAGGCGAGCTTCATGTTGCTTTCGGGATTGTGGACAACCTTGCAGCCGTGGTCGCGAAAGAGGCGTATATCCTCATCATCCAGGCAGACGCAGTGGAAGGCAATCAGTTTTTCGTCCAGGTATCCGATGTCATGGAGGAAATGCGAGGCCTTCTTTCCGAATTTTTCCCTGAGCTGCGCTTCTTCCGCGCGGTTCTCCAGCAGATGGACGGCGCAGGGGACGTCGTAGCTCCTGGCCAGGGACTTTGCACTTTTGAGCAGCGACGGGGAGCAGGTGTAGAGGGCGTGCGGTTCCACAACGATATTGACCAGGGGGTCGCCGGCCCACTTTTCGATCAGCTTTTTGGTGTAGGCCAGGCCTTCTTCAGGCGACTTGCAGTTGGGAGACGGGAAGTCGAAGAGGACCTCGCCCACAAGACAGCGCATGCCGGCTTGTTTTGCCGCCCTGGCCGTCTCCTCCTCAAAAATATACATATCGCAGAAGGTGGTCGTTCCCGATTTGATCATCTCCGCGCAGGCCAGGAGACTGCCCCAGTAAGCCAGTTCGGGATTGACGTTTTTTGCTTCGGCGGGAAATATGTAGTTGTTCAGCCAATCCATGAGCGGCAGGTCGTCCGCGATGCCCCGGAAGCAGGTCATGGCCGCATGGGTGTGCCCGTTGATGAGCCCCGGCATGATCAGACCGCCCTTAGCGTCAATTATCTCGCCTGAGGCGTATCCGGCTTCGATCTCCGCTTTTTTCCCGACGGCGGCGATGCGGTCGCCCATGATGGCGACGGCCCCGTCTCTGATCACCGTTTCCTTTTCATCGAGCAGTAAGACGGTCCCCCCGGAAACAATCCTGTCCGCCTTTGTCATAACGCGTTTTCCCCCTGTCGCTTGCTATGTCCTTTATACCATTCAATTAACAACTTGACACTATTTTTTAAACATATTACAACCCGTCCGGTTTTGGTTCCACGGCCTGGGTGGCGGAATTGGTAGACGCAAGGGACTTAAAATCCCTCGGTCCTTGAGGCTGTGCGGGTTCGATTCCCGCCCCAGGCACCATAAAAGGTTATTGAAGCTCTCCTTGTGCACGCTGCAGAGAATCTTCGATTTCCACATTCCTATCGGCTTGTGTTACATCCCGCGACATGATGCATCGCATTCCGCCGGACAATCATTTGCCCGCCTGAACAAAATATCCATTATATTTAAAGACATAAATAGACCAATTTCAGCCGGTGTGCCGGGAGCTTTACATTCAAGAATCCGTTACTATCTTATTGAGATCAACGAGGCACAAAAGAATATTAACGGAGGGTGATGATGAAAACACCATATCTGTTTCCCGTGATTATATGTTTTTTCCTGGGGTGTCAGGGTTCCAGTGTTGACCAGGGGGAGGTGAACGTTACGATGGCACAGACAAGTGAAAAGACAGCCACGGCCACTTTTGCCGGCGGCTGTTTCTGGTGTTCGGAAGCGGATTTTGAAAAAATACCCGGAGTCATAAAGGCGATCTCCGGTTATACGGGCGGACTCAAGGATAACCCCACGTACGAAGAGGTGTCATCGGGGAGAACGGGTCACGTCGAGGCGGTTCAGGTTAGCTATGATCCCGCGAAAGTCGGGTACGAACAACTGCTCGATGCCTACTGGCGGCATATTGACCCCACCGATGCGGGAGGGCAGTTTGCCGACCGTGGTTCTCAATACAAAACGGCGATCTTCTACCATGATGACGAGCAGAAACGGATCGCCGAAAAGAGCAAGGACGATCTCGCGAAATCGGGCAAGTTCAAGAAGCCGATTGCGACGGCAATCGTGAAGTTTACCAAGTTCTACGCAGCGGAGGATTACCACCAGGATTACAGCAAAAAAGAACCTCTGCACTATCAGGCATACCGTCAGGGATCGGGCCGGGAGGAGTTTATCCAGAACGTCTGGGAGGGAGCTGCCGGCAAGGCGCCGTCGGCCGCGGTGCAGGCGTACCGGAAGCCCGATGATGCGACGCTCAGGAAAAAGCTTACCCCGCTCCAATATGAGGTGACGCAGAATAATGGCACCGAACGCGCCTTCCAGAACGAATACTGGGACAATAAGAAAGAGGGTATTTACGTGGACATCGTTTCCGGGGAACCGCTGTTCAGTTCACTCGATAAATACGATTCCGGCACCGGGTGGCCCAGTTTTACCAAACCTCTCGAACCCGGCAATATCGTGGAGAAGACGGATCGCAGCTTATTTACGGAACGCACGGAAATCAGGAGCAAACACGGAGATTCACACTTGGGGCATGTCTTCCCCGACGGGCCGAAGCCCACGGGCCTCCGGTACTGCATGAACTCGGCGGCCTTGAGATTTATTCCGTGGGAAAACCTGGCAAAAGAAGGCTACGGGCAATACCGGGGATTGTTCAACAAGAAATAAATCCGGGACGGTGGGGGCCTTAATCGCGATGGTGGGATCGAAAAGATCAGTGGCCTGCGGGTCCGGTGGATTGACGGGATGCCTGAGCATGTATTATCTATGCATACCTGTCAAGTCATTATCAGGTAACGAAAACCGAGCCGGAGCAGCCCAGCGGGTTGCGATCGGCTCCAGTGGGGTTAAAAACGTTTTTTTTCTTACTGTATGTTTTGCGCCGCCAGTGTAAACCGACAAACATTAATTAAGTAGACTGTCCTTAAAACACTTAAAAACTACTATGTATCAGTGTCGCTGCTTTTACAGCGGCACTGATACAGTCACTTTATTCTTTTACTTGCATTTGATAGGCCGACCGATAAAGACCACTTGCTCCTTATCACCATCTTTGTTTTTATAGTGATAGGTATCGGTCGTATAGCTGCTGCGGTAACTTTTTAAATCCGGTCCGATATACATTGCGCCGACACCAATGCCTGTCGGATGCATTGCATGGGTGGTGTCGATCTTGGTAAATTCCACCGCAGAACTGCCTTTGGAAAAACAGCTGTGGTGATAGGTGCCGTTTGCGCATCGTTCCACAACACACTCTTCGGTGCCTCCCTTTCCCTTTTCCCAAGCCGTGTAGGTATTCTCTTTATAAGCAGAAGTTTTAAAGCCCTTTTTGCGTGTGTCAGCCGTGTGGGGCGAAGTCGTTGAATCTGCAACCAAAACGACCCATTGCCACTCGCCGGGGAGAGCGAGCTGCTTTTTCCCGCAACTAAAAGGATTCTCCTTGCAGCGTTTGCTTTCCTCGGCGGAACTATGGGCAAATAAAATATGTCCGGTATTGCCCGTGACTATATGGACATGACGTTTATCAGTGCATTCTTTTTTTGATGACTCGATATTGTCCGGATGCTTGTAAGCGATCACATCGCCGGGTTTAATATTCTTCGCATGTTTAACCTGTCCCCAACATACGTTACCATTACTAATGTCATCCTTTGTTGCCTCAGGATGGTCGGCATCGACTTGCGGTGCTTTGGCAAGGAGGTCGGCAAAATCGGCGGCCAAAGGTCTTGTCTGACAAGCATAATTGCTTGGAGTAGCAACCTGGTAGAGTTTGGGTATCAATCCCTGGATTACGTAATAACCAACAAATCCTGAACAATCCAGAAACAGATTGTATTCCGTCTGCGGCTTTGTGATCTCCGTGTAATCGGGCACCAGGCTGAAATTGTCATTCTTGTTGTGTGCATATCCCGTATTTTTCACTTTTGTCATAATATCCTGCACTTTGTCGTGAAAATAGGCGTTCACTGTATTATCAGGGGTTGGTGTGGGAGGGAAAAGAGGTCCAGGCCATGGCCACGGCCAATCCTTGGCCGCATCGGCATCGCAGGTGTCATCCAAATAATTACCCAGCGGACAGAAATGCGTCACTTGCTGCTGGCCATCGTCAAAAGTATGAGATACCTGTGTCATGCAAAGCTCTGCGCTGCTTTTATCCGGGTAAGACTCGATAAACACCCGTCCGCCATCCGCCAGGCATTTTTCACGCCCCTGGCTCAACCGGTCAGACTTTGCCGTGGAAAGAGTGTTGTCGGATTTATCGACAACCGGGCTTGCCAAAACCGCCGCCTTTTTATGAGACGAAGCGCAACCAAAGATAGAGGTCACAAAAACCAACGCCACAACCAACGCCACAACATTTTTTCCTTTCATAGCATGCTTCCTTTCCTGACAATCGTAAGAGAGACTTGAACAATGTTTCATTTTTGGTGGAGTTCATATTTTTGATAATTTTTTAATGCGCGAGTTGAGCAGTGCCCCGGAGAGGCATCTGTTCGAACTCCTGGTTCTCCCCACAGCGGAGCGAAGGGAGAATCAGGAGTGAGCTGCTCAAGTCGCGCATTCCCCCCGGAGCGAAGCGGAGGGGGGAACGGCAAGTTCACCGGGCGCGGTAGCGCTCCGGTGGAATGACGGGTTATGCCATAATTTCTTCTATTGGCAATATCTGTTTACCATGTCGGATTGTAAGAATCGATACCTGTTTCTTTTCAACACGATATATGATTCGATAATTACCGTAGATCAGCTCTCTAAATTGGTCATTTCCAATCTCAGGAACAACCCGGCCGCTTTTGGGTGAAGATTCGAGTTGCTTCACCTTTGAAAATACAGTGTTGATCCATTTATCTGCTGCTGATGGCTTGTCTATGGCTATATATTCAGCGATTTCCGAAGCTCTATCAATAGCCAAAGGCGACCAAATAATCTTCATTTTTGCACTCTTTTCAAAACTCTATCTTTTGCCTCTTCATGCGCAATCCCTTGTCCATGTGCGAGTTGGCTGAGAGATGTCTGAACATCTGTCAGAAGCTCAAGTTTCTCCTGCATGTTTTCATATTCAGAGGCATCCAATAAAACGGCAACCCCTTTCCCATGTTGTGTGATTATCACGGGTCTCTTTGTATCTCGAACTTGCTTGATATAGGTTGCGATACCTATCCTTACCTCAGACAATGGCTTGATATCTTGATCGATCTTTAATCGTTGCATTTTACACCTCACGATGTTCCCAAATTTTGTACATTATAACGTACATTATTTATCATAAGCAAGGACTTTCTTCGGGCATGGCGCCTGAATTAAGCCGCGCCGCGAAGCGGCGTCGGCTTGATTAGGCCTGCCTGAGACAGGCCTTTCTGTTGATTGCACGGATAACCAGACCATAAGAAATGAATTCAGGCGCAATCACATCTCGGCGAGCCACCAGCTGTTGCGCGGCACAGCCGTTGACGATCCGCCGGATGCGCCAACGCATCACCGCGTCATCAGCGCGAACACGCCCCAGCCCAGGTATTCACGCGTGTAAGCGGCGTAGCGCTCGGGTTCCGAGGTCAGTTTGGCTCGAACATCTTTCGCGAACTCGTCGTCGTGATTGGCTTCAAGCCATCGGCGCATGGTGAGCCACTTGGCCGCCTCGTATCTGTCCCAGCTGTCTTGGTCTGCCAAAACCATTTCCACGACGTCGTAGCCGAGGTGGCCGAAAGACGCGAGAAGTTCTGGAAGCAGGAGAATCGCCATGGATGAACTTGACTTGATCGGCAACGCCGAGTTCTTGAGCGCGGAGTTTCGCTTGCTCGGTGAACAACTGGCTCATGTCGATGCCGACACCGATGACTCCGTAATCGCGTGCCCAGGTGCACAGCATCTCCCCCGAACCGCTGCCGAGGTCGAGCACTCGGGTTCCCGTTTCCAGACGCAGCGCCGCGCCGAGAGTGGCGAGCTTTTCGGGTGTGAACGGGTTATGGATGCGGTGAGCACTTTCGGTGATGTTGAAGATCCGTGGAATATCCATTGCAGAAAATCTCCTTACGGGTGTGAATAGATTCGGTCACGGCATAACAAGGCATTTGACGAAGTCGGCGCCGCGATTCACGCCGACGCGCAATCGTCGGCGTGAACGCAGAGTTCAGCGGGAGCGTAAGAGATCCGGTGGAACGACTCGTTGGCCGCGCCTATCTTAAATATCGAGGGCAAAACGTATTGCACGCCCAACTTCAACCATTTTTGGCAGAGGCAAAAATGTGATCAATGCTCCAATCTTCCCTTTTGAAACAGTCTGCAAGTGATCGCAATTGACAGCACAATTCTGGGGCATGCCGTCAGCTTTCGAGAGAAACACCTCAGAGGGTATATTGCGGATTGTAGTTGTGATGGGCGCGATTGTTACTTCTCCAAGGTACTCCAACACAGAATCTCGGGTCAGGATTAAAACTGGCCGCTTTTTATCTGGCGGTATGAACTTGTACCAACGTATTTCGCCGTGTTTCATTCATCACCCCAAGCCTGCTCAGTTTCCCAAACTGAGAACTCATCGGCGGCAACTGGGTATCGCTCGTACCCCCGACGATGCTTCTGTTCCAGTTGCTCAATGGCGCAGCGCGCAAGGGCGTCACGAAGCGCCTTTCTTGCGAAAGCAGAACGACTTGTTCGGAGCTCCTTTGAAACGCGATCCACCGCTGTGACAAGATCATCATCAAGTGTCATCTGAATGGTTCTCATATCGCACCTCTATAATGTGGTTTTTTATAGCTATACTAATCCACATTGTAGACTATGTCAAATCGATTTTTTCGGCCAATGCGCGAGTTGAGCAGTGCCCCGGAGGGGCATCTGTTCGAACTCCTGGTTCTCCCCGCAGCGGAGCGAAGGGAGAATCAGGAGTGAGTTGCTCAACTCGCGCATTCCCCCCGGAGCGGAGCGCCGGGGGGAACCCGGAAATAACCGGCGTGTCTTTTTACGTCCGGTTAATTTCTTTGTTATGCAGGTAACTGGCTGTACTATTTGACATATCTTAGATTTTACCACCCCCTACTATTGCCCAATTTGTCTTTGCGGACGCTTAAAGAAGCCCTCAAGAAGATCATCGCCCAAAATCTCGCGTAGTCTTTCGTAATTGTAGGAAATGGCTTCTTCCAACCGAGTACGCAACACACGGATGTCGTCTGTGTTTATTCCTGTAATGGAGACTTGACGAAAGCCCGCGTATCCGGGGTAGCTTCTCAACCGAGTGATGCTCGGGTCTATCATCTGGATACCAACTGGAGTCAAAAATGTTATCGGATTGAAAGTAACGTCCCGATATAGAGAGCCATCAACTAAACGGACACACCATGTTGCGTGTTCCTCTTTTGTGCCATAGATCTCTTTCACTATTGAATACGGAGATTCCAACCGATTATCCTCGCAGGTAAACGTTAGGATGTCATCAGTTATGAACCCGATGAATTTCCTGATCTCGGTTTCGACTCTCACCAGCCAAGAGCCGAGAGGATTATTCTCAGCGGGTTTGTAACGTATGCCTGGGTCTGCGAATGAAGATAAAATAGCACAACCCAGAGCAATGGCCGCTACACCCCCCGCAGCCTTTGCCAAGGACTTGCTGAGCCCGGCTACAGCATAAATTGCATCACTGACTTCGGCTGTAGAAAGATCAATACTTGTTTTTGAATAGGGTGGCAAACCGCGTATTTTCCGTTTTTCATATTCCAACCCCATACTTTTACCTCCTCATTTTCTTGCATAATCGCGGCGCTGACCCGTGGAACGAAGCTTGCGGTGTCGAAGGCACATGCAAGCGAGGGCCATCGAGGTCAAGTGCCTTGTTCCGGCGCAAGGCGCCGGGGCAAGGCACTTGACGAAGCCAGCGCCGCGATTCCCGGCGACGCATTCCCCCCGGAGCGGAGCGCCGGGGGGAACGCTGCTAATCAGCCGCGCGGCTTTTTTGCGTCGGCTGAATTAGTCTTGTTAGCGAATTTCCAGTTTAACTTTCGTAAGAAATTATTTTTGCTGACCAAGGTAAACACTGATCTGTTGTCAATTATTGGTCTGCAAATTTTCTCGATATTTTCAATACATCGTTCAACTTCTGGTTTTATGGTATCCTCTTCCGGGAGTCCTTCCCAGAATATATTTTCTTGTTCTTTGATAAAACTGAAGTGAGATGCTTCCTGATCCTCTGTTCTAAAATGATGATATTTTTTAGCCCATTCCCTGGCAAGAGCTTGAGCTGCAACCTGCATCTTACTTAAAATTCGCCGGAAATCATCGAATGGTTTCCCAGCCTCAACTCCAAATTGTGCCATAAACCTATAGCGCATCGAATGCATTTTATTAAACAACTCGATATGTGTATTGAATCTTTCAAACAGTACGTAAGCCCTATCATAGGCTTCTTTTTGTTCTGGCGTTTCATTTTCGGCCGCTTTTCTGGAGCTGCCCTCGTTACCGTAACTGAAAATATTTCTGATATGTTGAACCGCATCTCGTGCTTCATAAAACAGACACAATACTTCTTCCGCTAACTCGGCACGCTTTTTTCCAACATATTCTCGTCGCCAAGAACCAATCCCATAAATAGCGGTGCAAGATGCCAAAATGATCGATAAATCTTTAAGAAATTCTGAAAAGCTCATCTTCTATCCCCGCTAATGCGCGAGTTGAGCAGTGCCCCGGAGGGGCATCTGTTCGAACTCCTGGTTCTCCCCGCAGCGGAGCGAAGGGAGAATCAGGAGTGAGTTGCTCAACTCGCGCATTCCCCCCGGAGCGGAGCGCCGGGGGGAACAAAGAAATCAGCCGGAGCGCAGCGATCGGATGGATTGATTGGTTGTGAGGTCTTTATGTTTATTCATCTTTCTTTCGTTGTTCTACTGCCTCATAAAAAGGTTTTAATGAATAATGTTCTTCAACGGTACGAGATGCTTCATCAAAGAACGGATTATGAATTTCATGTTTAGAATAGACATATTTATTAAGAAAAGTTTTCAAGTCAGACATTTCTTTTTTTGATTGTAGATAAAACAGGAGAATGTATGCACACAATAATAGAAGTAATAATATTATCACTTCACTGGTTAGTAGGGCTTGTGGCAGCGAAAGTATTGTGGCAAATTTTGTGTTTAGCCAATCTCGACAAACGATTAGAAGCGAGACACATAGGACTCCGAGTAAACTTAGAATCCACTTTCCCAATCTATGCGATGCTTTTTTATATATTTTCGAGGTTATCTTCATGATTAATTTACTCACAATGCGCGAGTTGAGCAGTGCCCGAAGGGCATCTGTTCGAACTCCTGGTTCTCCCCGCAGCGGAGCGGAGGGAGAATCAGGAGTGAGCTGCTCAACTCGCGCATTCCCCCCGGCGCTCCGCGCCGGGGGGAACGGCGCAAATCACGTGCGGCGGTACGCCGTACCGTGGATTTACTGGTTGGCGTTATAGTCCGAGCCTCTGTTGTTTCGGCACCCTAATGTGGTTTAAGACTTCTTTCACGCTATACTCGACTTTCAAATCTCCTTGGGGCGTGGTAGTTTCGGTCTGTTGCAGGACGACTTCAAGTTGATCACTGGGCTGAAACGGTTCATCCTCTTTCAGGATTCGTTCAATAAACGCTTGGTCATCGATTGTAGCTGAAATAGGGGAGTCCCTCTCCATGAATCGCCACTTGTTATCGCCTCGAAACCAGAGAGCTTGAATGCTCAGCCTTGTATGGCGGTCCGTGACTCTTCTGGTTTCTTCAAATATCGGTTCGAAGTACTTTGCCTCATCCTTCGTGACTCTCTGAATAATCTCGGTGTTGTGCAGGATGTCAACGGTGTCCACTCCCTCACGTTCCAATGGCTTTACCACTCTGTGCGCGGCTTCTCGTGCTTTTCGGGACTGATAGACTATGAGAGTTTCCTTGTGAATCTGAAGTGCCTGGCCATCCTCCAACAGAATTTCTACCTTCCCTTCGCCGAGGTCCTTTACCGCTCGCGGCGCGAGTCCTTTGAGCCGCCGGATCAATTCAATAAGGCCAATGTACGCACCTCTGCCAAGTCCCAGCAATGTGACCAATGCAATGAGAGCCGTGACACTCTTGCCGGACAGCAGATCAACCGTCTGATCAACGATGCTTTGAATGAGCGTGACATCAATTTGAAAACTGCCGTCGCGCAAGGTGCGCACTTTGATGTCAATGCGAGATCGTCCGGCGTTCAAAGTGCGGTTCGCTTCGTCAACAAGGTCACAGAGGCCGATGAGTGCAGGTGCGAGATCCCTCGCATCCATCTCGTGCGTGCGGAACGATTCGCCATCGTACTTCAACGCGAATTGGTAGGTTTCTGTCATGGTGTCTCACGCCAACGCGGAGCTAACCGGCGCGCAGCTTTTTCGCGCGTCCGGTTGAGTGTTTGGTTAGGCGCTGTGTTGATTTTGTAATTTCAAGGAGCGATTTCAATGCCTCATTCACCGCAGCCGAACTGGTAAACACTTTAGCTACTTCTGGTTCGAGGACTGCTATATTAGCTCCTTCCTCTATCAGTCGCTTAAAGTACTTGCCCCGAACGGCCTTTGAATAATCGAACTCATATTCAGGGCGTAATTCCTCTATAGTTTTAGTTTTCATGTCTTTTCCTCTCCGAAATAGTTGCAGGGCGCGCGTTGATAATCCGTATCGCATCCCCTCGTTCTGTGTGCGATACAACGAACAGACGTCCTTGAGATGAATAACCGACAGTGATGAATCTATCCTCTGCAATGGAATGTTCCGGGTCATGAAACGTTGCCGATAGAGGATCGTAAAACACGGTAACGGCTTCGTCAAAAGAAATTTTATGCTTTTTGATATTCCGTTTTTCTTTGTCCCTGTCCCATTCGAATTTCATAATATTATCCAGTGCAAGTAATTTATCTTAAATCATGAGGCGCTGAATTTCTCGGGCAAAATGGAAAAAGTGTCATCATCGTTCGATTTGATTCTTATCCTGTCACCCTTTCTTAGTCCTATTGTCGCCAAAGCATCAACAAGCCTTGTGGACTGCACCCCTCCGGTTAGACAGCTTGGGTTAGAGCGGTCGGGCAGGGTTTATGGGTTTTGAGGAACAATTCCTCGAATTCCACGGGCGGCAGATATCCAAGCGAGGAATGCAGCCGTTTGTGGTTGTACACCTGTT
>JACQWR010000004.1 GCA_016209105.1 Deltaproteobacteria bacterium
AAGAGGCCCTGAAGATCGAGGATGTGATCAAGCGTGTGCCGATACGACAGACCATCGTTGAATGCGGTAATCCTCGGACACGAAGAAAAGTGTCACCTATGTCCCTGGAATAAAGTGTTACCCATGTACCCGGATCATACCCAACAGCCGCCCAACAAAACAATCCAGCGGGCGTCTTGCAGCCGCCGCTGATTTCGTCGTTCCCCCCGGCGCGGAGCGCCGGGGGGAATGCGCGAGTTGAGCAGCTCACTCCTGATTCTCCCTCCGCTCCGCTGCGGGGAGAACCAGGAGTTCGAACAGATGCCCTTCGGGCACTGCTCAACTCGCGCATTGGCCTTACAGACAAGATGAATTATAAAATTAAAAGGTGAAAATGTGATAACGACTATCAGTAAGCACATGGCGCGGTCTGCGGTTTTTCTTGGAAACCAAAGTAGTTCAAGATTCCTTGGAATTATTCATTTGGTAGAAATGTGCCGTTACCATCTTTACCAATTTGAAATGTTAGCGGCGGGGCAAGGAACAGCTCCGCCTGGTTTTCAGCCAGGAATTAACATCCCACAGCCGGATGAGAACCATGAGATAGATCACCTTTACCGTTTTATGGTGACATGGTTTGAGGTGGAGGCCTTCTTCATGTCTGCCAAGCGATTATTGGATAACTGTTGGATTCTCTTGGCAGAGCATTACAAGAACGGGGCTGAAACCATTGGTACCTTAGGCAGTGCCTTAGATAGAGCAAAGATGCATAAGGCCATTAAATCTGAAAAGCTTGAAGCTCGGATTTGCAGCGACAAGTATTATTGTGAACTACAAAGAATATGGAATGCGTGGGGAAAAGAACTCACTGAACATAGAAACTATTTTGAGCATGAGATCCCTTTCGGCGGAATGACGTTTAACAAATTTAAGATGTGGCAACACGAAGGACGACAATATTTCGATACTTTTCTACCCGATCAGATACGATCCGGGAAAAAACGTATTCCCAAGCAACAGTTTACATTTAACCAAGAAAGGTCTCTCACTCATTACATTAGGGAAAGGATGGATGATATCGATACTCTCGTTGAAGCCCTATTCCCTATCCCATATGGACATCCGCTAGTAGAGTAAACTCAACGAGTCTGTTTTTTTAATGCAGGACAAGAGTACCTATGCATGATTTTTAAGAAAGCTTAAGGTTGTGGGTTCTTGAAAAAGGACAGCTAATTAGAGATTAAAAGGCCAACCAGGCAATACACCCGATCGCGGGCAGCTGGCCCGCTCCGGGTGAGCTATTCGTTGGCGCCGCGCTGACGCGCGCCGCCAACGGGCGAAGCTAAGCTACCGCTTTTCAGCTCTTTGTTCCCCCCGGCGCGGAGCGCCGGGGGGAATGCGCGAGTTGAGCAACTCACTCCTGATTCTCCCTTCGCTCCGCTGCGGGGAGAACCAGGAGTTCGAACAGATGCCCCTCCGGGGCACTGCTCAACTCGCGCATTGAGTAAAGGGATTGTGACGCATTGGTCAACGATAAGGATAGCAAGTCTCGAATATTTGTGAGGCCATAATTGCGAATCAAACATATCGAGATTAGAAACTTCAGGGGCATTAAGTTTCTGAGGTGGCAGGTGAAGGGGAATTTCAGCTGTATCATCGGCCCTGGAGACACCTGCAAAACAACGATTCTTGCAGCTCTTGACTATGCCCTCTCGCCCCGCTCGGTGCTTACCTTCGGCGACAGCGATTTCTATGATCAGGATGTCAACGAGGTCATTGTCATCCAGGTTACGCTCGCGGAGTGGGATGAAACGCGAGAAGATGTCAGACATTTCTTTCAGGAAAGTAAGTTTGCCCAATACAAATGTGGCCTCGGCGATACTGGCCCGTTACCCGAACCGGCACCAGATGGTCCGGTTGCCGTCTCTATCTCTCTACGTGTTGACAAAAGCCTCGAACCACGATGGTCGGTTGTGCGGGGACGAGACGAACAAGAGGATCAAGATAGAAAGCCCATCTACGCCGCTGATCGAGCAGTCCTAGGTGTGAGCCGCGTTGACATCTTTTCTGATTTTCACTTCACTTGGGGTCGTAACACCATACTAACACGGCTAAGTGGCGGCGGGGGCAATTTGAACACCGTACTTTCGGGACTCACTCGCGACATACGCGAATGTGATATCTCGCGAAATGACTGTATTCAGGAGTGCCAAAAGGTTGCTGACACGATTAAGAGCGAGGCTCAGAATTCAGGCGTCTGCCTAGCCGACCTATCACCAAGAATCGACATGCATCGTCAGTCAATCGGAACCAGTGCCCTATCCTTGCATGACAATAATGTTCCCTTACGAAGTAAGGGAGATGGCACCAAAAGGCTGATCGGGGCGGCTATGCAGATGAAGTTGAACAGCGGAAAGACTATTTCTCTTATTGACGAGCTTGAAGTCGGACTTGAACCCCACCGCATTCGGGGGTTGATCTGTAAGCTCAAAAGCTCTAACCAACAGGTTATTACAACGACACACTCCCCCGTTGTGGTGCGGGAACTGATTGTTGAGGACAACGAACTTTATGTTTGTAGGCGAGACACCGCGGGAACCGTGCGCCTGGAGAGCTTAGCCGTTGTACCAGCCATACAGGGACAGGTCCGCGCAAATGCAGAAGCATTTCTAGGGAGCAAAATCGTTTGCTGCGAAGGTCTAACCGAGGTTGGTTGTCTACGAGCTTACGACATTTCTCGTTTTGACAAAAATAACCCTCCAGTATGGAGTCTCGCAACCTCCTACCTAAACTGTGGTGGGGCGAACAAAATAAGATCTGTCTGTTCTCAGTTGATTGATCTTGGCTACGATGCTGCCGTCTTATGTGATAACGATCGGCCGGATCAAATCACGACAGACGACATCAGGAACCTCCAAGCTGCTGGTGCTCATGTCTGCCAATGGGACAGCGAAAACGCGACTGAGCACCAACTCTTTGCCGATATTCCGTGGCAGGACATCCCTGCATTGCTGAACACGATTTGTATTTGCCACGATACCTTGGAGTTTGCGACTGTCACAGATGCCATCAGTAAGGACCCTCGCGTTGAAGGGTTGTGTCTATGCACGAATGACCCCTCCGTGTGGCCAGAAAGTGAGCCATTGCGCCGGGTGATGGGTGACTTGGCGCACGAACGCGGTTGGATGAAGCGCATAGACTACGCAGAAGGGGTATTTGAGTTTGCCCTGAAGCGGCTGCCGGAAACAAGCGTCATCAGGACCCGTCTTGATGCTCTGTTTACATGGATACAGCGAAATGAGCGATGACGTTTATCGAGCATTAGCACGAGCATCCTCTGGATTCGTAGAATCTCCCGCCGGGTGTGGTAAGACCGAGGCCATTATCAGGACGGTAGGCGACCACTGCAGCGGTCGACAGCTTGTCCTAACTCACACAAATGCCGGGGTAGATGCTTTAAGGGAAAGATTCATTCAGCACTCTGTGCCGACGGCCAAATATCATGTTGGCACAATTGCGGGATGGGCATGGGGCTGGGTAAGAAAGTATCCAGATAATGCCGACTATGCAGGATCAACAGACATTGCGGATTGGAATGATGTTTATGCTGCCATGTCTGTGCTTCTCCAAAAGGACTTCGTTAAACTGGGCGTCGTTAACTCGTATACAGGGATCATTGTCGACGAATACCAGGACTGTACAGTCGCAATGCATCAGCTGATCGTTCAGCTTAAGAGTCTGCTTCCGTGCAGGATTCTGGGTGACGACCTTCAAGGCATCTTCGGGTTCCGAGCCGATCCTCTGATAGATTGGTCCGTTGTCACACGCGAATTTGCCAACAACCTTGGAGTTCTGCAGACGCCACACAGATGGCTAAAAGGGAACAACAATGAAGCGCTCGGGCGCTGGCTTTTGACCGCGCGGGGGAAGATTCGACAAAAGGAGGAGCCAAACTACGAGGATTCTCCGATAGACAGACGTACGGTCAGTTACGCGGACCTTGGCTCCCGGCTTATACGTCTCTTGCATGAGAAGCAGGGTAGAACGTGTGTGATCGGACCCAAAGCGAGGCCCTTGCCCGCCGGAATCGAGACTACCCTTGTAAAGAATAACTGCCGAGTCTTAGAGCCCAACGAACTCTCGGCCTTACGTTCTCTTATTCTTCCTCTTTCTGGTCAATCGCCAACCGAGAAATGTAAAGCCGCTTGTGATTTCTTGTTCCGCTCATACGGCGGATTGGCTGGAAATGACAAGGCCTTTATCAAAAAGATTCTTTATGGCGAAAAACAGCGACCACGGCACGCTGACAAATGTCTCTTGTGTGAGAAACACACGAAAGGCACCACTCCAGAGGCACTACTTGACCTCATCAAATACATCGAGCGAATGGATGGGACATCCTGCAAGCTTTCAGAGTCAGTCAGAGCATTGAAATGCATCGCGGAACGCCATCAGGAAACCGGGACCGATCTCAAAGCCCTGTACGCTGATGAAATTGGAAAGAGAAAGCATCACACCCGTAGTAGCTTCTATCGCTGTACTGGCAGCACCTTGCTGGTTAAAGGCCTTGAATTTGATCACGTCATAATTCTTCGCGACGCAGACTGGCAGCGAAAGTGGGGAAATCACAAAGATCTTTATGTCGCGCTAACACGCGGTTGCAAGACAACCACCCTGGTGGAACTTGCGATGTAGCTGGAAAGAGTGACGGGCTCAGCCATGGCGGAAGACAAGAAGAGTGAAAACTGTCCAACCACCGCTTGCAACTGATCGGCGAGAAACGGCGCTCGCCTCCAGGTGAAGCACACGTTCCCCCCGGCGCGGAGCGCCGGGGGGAATGCGCGAGTTGAGCAGCTCACTCCTGATTCTCCCTTCGCTCCGCTGCGGGGAGAACCAGGAGTTCGAACAGATGCCCTTCGGGCACTGCTCAACTCGCGCATTAGGCTTCTTCGGTATTTTTAGCAAAAGTGATCGATATGAGGAGGTTATATGAGGCTCGTAGAGATAGAAAAGTTCTGGAAATCAATATCGCGGGGAACACGATTCCAAGTCCAGTTCTATGCCGCGGCTTTTGTGATCGGGACCCTCTTATTCTTTGGTCCACATGTATTTCCCTCAGAGATATGGAAACCTGTCGCTGAGGGGCTTGGCATTGCGCTAGTCGCTGCAAGCGTTCTGGGATTTGCCCAGAGATTGTTCTTCTATGACGATTTTCGGACTGAGGTTGAAGGACTAATCGGGGAGGCACTCAAGAATTATCTCCAGTCCAATCTTCTTCCCTTCATCGGCGATGGTGTCGAGCGACTTTACGCCGACCGTGAACTTGCCATGCGTGATTTTAAGAAGCATGTCCTACTCGAGAAAGAACGTGTGATCATCATTGGCTCATCTCTTAAGGGCCTGCTTGACCCAACAGAACGTGATGGCCACAAGAAAGACTTTGCAGATGTCCTGCGACAAAAAGTCGAACAAAAAGTTCCTGTAGAGTTCTTGCTTACGCACCCGGCCCTCGCGTTCTTACGCGAGGACGCCGAGGGCCGGAAAGAGAAGGCAATCAAGAATGAGATCATTGAGACACTAAAGTACTTAATAGGCCCACCTTACCAGTCTCAAGGTAAACCAAGTATTGGTGTACCCCTGACAAACATTCGCCTCTATCATGGGACGCCAACATTGTTCTGCATTATCTGCTCCGAGTGGATGCTGATGAACCCTTACACCTACCAGGCCAACGCATATGAGGGATTTGCACTGGAGATCTCAAAAAAAAGCGAGGCTGGCTTGTATTCCAAGATTGAAAGATCACACTTTCGGAAACCGTGGGAGAACAGAGAGACGACTACTGTGTTGACCAAGGATGTAATGACTTCTATAGAAACATTTACTCTCGAAGATATATTTCCAGACCGCCGTGACGCCTTGGTGAGACAGAAGCCTAACAATATCATTTCACCGGAATGCTGACGCGCCCGGTGAATTCTGTGATGGCGCGGACGCTTCGCGCCGCGCCATCGGGGCTGCGCATTTCCATCCGCTTTCTGGCCGTCGCTTACGCGCCTGGCCATCAAGCGGCTGCAGCGGTCAGCCGTCCCCGCGAGCAAGCTCGCGTGTACGTCAGCCGCTGATCCGCAGCCCCGTTCTCTGATACAAAAAATGACATAAAAAATGATTCCATTGACTCTTAATAGTCATCTTGTTATCATGCGCCTATGTTTGACAAACGAAAAATAACGGAAACATTTTCACTGTCAGAGGATATCGTCCTTTATCCCGGCGATTGCCTTGAATTACTGAAAACCATCCCTGATGAGTCATTAAAACTTGTCGTTACATCGCCACCTTATAATATCGGAAAGGAATATGAGAAACGACTTAAGCTGGAACGATACATTGATCAGCAGGCGGCGGTTATCCGAGAGTGCGTAAGGTGCCTTTCCCCGTTTGGTAACATTTGCTGGCAGGTCGGAAATTATGTCGACAACGGTGCAATTATCCCTCTCGACACAGTGCTTTATCCAGTTTTCACGAGGCTGGGCCTCAGGATGAGAAATCGCATTATCTGGCACTTTGAACACGGTCTGCATTGCAGCCGTCGGCTTTCTGGACGTTACGAGACTATCATTTGGTTCACAAAATCTGATGAATATGTATTCAACCTTGACCCTATTAGAGTGCCGCAAAAGTATCCCGGTAAGAAATATTTCAAAGGTCCAAATGCCGGGAAATATTCATGCAATCCTCTCGGAAAAAATCCTGGAGACTTATGGGTTATTCCAAACGTCAAGAGCAATCATGTTGAAAAGACAGGGCATCCATGTCAATTTCCGGTTGAACTCATTGAAAGACTAGTACTGTCAATGACTAACGAGGGTGATTGGGTTTTGGATCCATTTTTAGGTACCGGCACATCAATCATAGCCGCTATTCGTCATAAGCGCAGGGGTGCAGGAGCAGAGACGATCACGAAATATATTAATCTCGCAAAAGATAGGATTGAGCAAGAGATTTCAGGAACATTAAGAACGCGCCCAATGGATAAACCTGTTTACGATCCTGAGGAAGCGGGAAACAGCTTAAGAATTGCTCCTTGGGCAAAAAAACAAGAGGATGCCCAATTGAGACTGCTTGAAAAACGCGCGAGGTATTCCGCAAAATGAAGATTGTCGAAACATACTCACATCTGAATGGCTTGGAATTCTTGATAGTTCACAAGCCAAAATTGTGGGAGGAAATAAAGAAGGTCATTATTTCGGTAGATGCAGAGAAGTGTAAGACCAAGGTGTCTAAAGAAAAGACAATGAAGGGAAAATTGCTTTACAGCCCGATCGATATGAATTCAGCCTTTTCAAAATTACTTCGCGCTAATAAATGGGAGGAAAGCAGAGTCAGTTATTGGGTTACCAAGAACGAAAAACTGATTCGGAAAACTCTCATAATACCTGCCGAGGAACAAAAAAAAGAAATTGAGGCGGCGGGTGAGATACCGATTTTCAGTTACAATCAAACAGATTTCGTGAAGGATCGCGTTGCAGTCGAAGTTCAATTTGGTAAATATTCATTTGTGGCCTACGACCTCTTTGTAAAACACATAGCCTTTTACGTCGGCGACCGTATTGATGTCGGCGTAGAAATTCTGCCAATGAAATCCCTCCAAGCACAAATGAGTTCTGGTGTCGGCTATTACGAAGGCGAGCTTTACAACATCGTCAGACAGGGACGGGGTGTCCCGGCAGTTCCATTGATCATCATTGGGATTGCACCATAAACGAATAACCAGAGAAAGTGAACATATAGCGGTTGATATGGGAGGAATTGGGAGATGAAACTTACAGCAATCATCGAGAAGGAAGGCACAGGCTATGTCTCGTTGTGTCCTGAATTAGATATTGCAAGTCAAGGTGATACCATTGAGGGTGCAAGGGATAATCTTCAAGAGGCACTAGAGTTATTCTTTGAAACGGCATCTCCTGAAGAAATACAGCACCGACGTCATGGAGAAGTATTTGTCACGCAAGTTGAGGTTGCCGTTGGGTAAACTGCTTATCCTCTCGGGCAAGGAAGTATGCGCCATTTTATCCCGACATGGCTTCACGGAAATTCGACAGCGGGGCAGTCATATCGTTATGCAGCGGCGGTTGCCTTATCGCACCATAACGGTTCCCGTTCCAAACCATACCGAAATTCGCATTGGAACTCTACAGTCTATAATCCGACAGTCTGAATTGCCTCGCAGTGAATTTGAAGCGTAATATTTTTTGCCCAACGAGGCAATACAGCCGATCGCTGACGCTCCGGCTGATTTCTGCGATTCCCGGCGACTGCGTCGCCGGGAATCGCGGCGCTGGCTTCGTCAAGTGCCTTGCCCCGGCGCCTTGCGCCCATCGGGCTGCGAATGTGAAAGAATTTCTTGACAAATGATCAGTTGATAGTACTATTAAAAGTACAAGAGGAACAATTACAGGAGGTACAACCAATGCCAAGCGCACCTAAAATTATACCCATTTCCGATCTTAGACAAAACGCCAGCGACGTGGTGAAAAGTGTCTCGTCTTCGAGGGAGCCTGTTTTCATTACTCAGCGTGGAAGAGCAGCTGCCGTCATGGTTAGTATGGACGTCTATAAGAACGCACAGAACGAAATGGATATTTTGCGGTTACTGGCCAAAGGCGAGAAAGAAATCGCGGCAGGAATTGGCCATAAGCTCGATGACGTACTGAAAGAAGCCGACCGTTATCTTGAGGCTGCCAAACTTTGAGAATCTTATTTACGCCCACAGCGCGCCGCCAGTTTCTTGAAGCCATAGCCTATATTCATCGCGACAAGCCATCTGTAGCAGTGACTTTTCGCCAGAAGGTAGAGAAATCGTTGTCCCGTCTCAAGAAATTTCCCGAGTCGGGAAGAAAACTGCCGGAGTTTCCGGAACTTCCTTTTCGTGAAGTTATCATAAATCCTTATCGTTTTTTCTATAAGATTAAGGATGATAGCCTGTGGATTGTGGCGGTATGGCATGGCGCCCAGTTGCCTGATGAACCTGAAAAATAGCGGATAACGAATCGCTGCACCGGATCGCGTCCCTGTGGCCCGCTCCCGGTGAGTTTTTTGATTCCCGGCGACTGCGTCGCCGGGAATCGCGGCGCTGACTTCGTCAAGTACCTTGTTCACGCATTCAACATAGCGACGGCTTTTTTCAGAGATATGTCTTCATGGATCAACGCCCGCACTGCTTTTATGAGCGGGATGGAACGGCTGCTTTGCCAAATGTTCCGCCCCATGACGATGCCCGCCGCGCCGCCGTCAAGGGCGCCGCGGATCATGGCGAGCGTATCTTCATCGGTCTCGCACTTGGGTCCGCCCGCTATGGCGATCGGCACGGGACAGCCTGCCGTAACGGAATCGAATTTTTCCGCCGTATAGTACGTCTTGACGATATCCGCGCCGTGTTCGGCCGCAACGCGTGCGCCGAGCGCGATGAACTTGGGGTCTTGCGCCTTTTCCTTGTCCTTGCCCACGCCGATAACGCCAATGAGCGGTATCCCCCAGCGCCGGCAGCCTTCGGCGACCCTCGACATGTGCTGCAATGTTTCGTGTTCGTTTGACGAGCCGATATACGCCGAACAGGCAATCGCATCCGCCGACAGCGAAAGGAGTTCCTCAACGGAGGCCGCCGATAATTCGCGCGTTATATCAGGCCCGGCGATAGTGGCCGCGCCGCTGGCACGCAATATGATGCCTTTTTTTCCGTTCGGTTTGTACACATGGGTAAAGATGCCCTTTGTCATCAGCCAGGCGTCGGTATATTGATCCAGCATCTCGAAAACCTTAGCCGGTTTTTCAATGCCCGTCATTGGGCCCAGGGCCATCCCGTGGTCAATCGCAATAATAAGACCTCGGCCCGTCTCGGGACTGAGGATTCTGGCAAGCCGGTTCTTTTTCCCTTTCATCGTGAATCTCCTTAATCAAAGATAATTATTGATTTCAACGCTGTCCCCTTTTTTACCCGCTCGACCGCATCAAGGATATCGTCCAGCCCGCACCGCACGGAGATAACCTGTGCAATGACGTCCGCCCTCTCGCGCACCAGACTGACAGCCTTCTTGAATTGGTCTAAAGACGCGGCAAAGGTTCCCGTCAGGATAATCTCGCCGTAATGCAGCCAGCGCGGGTCGAGCGTGATTGTTTTACCCGGCGGTGTTCCCCCGAATATGTTGAACACTCCGCCGTTTCTCACGAGAGGCAGATATTTTTCGATCACCTTCGTAAGGCCGACGGCGGCAATGACGCTATCCGCTCCGATGCCGGTAAGAGCGCGCACTTCTTTCAATATGTCGTCCCTCTCGGTATTCAACGTAACGTCCGCCCCCACTTCTTTTGCCTTTGCGAGTCTTTGGTCATTGATATCAATAATAATGACCCGGCAGCCTCGGGCTTTAGAAACAATGGTGTGCAGCAATCCCAAGGGACCGCTGCCGATGATGAGAACGGTGTCCCCCGCTTTTGTCCCGCACTGCTCTGCCGCGGCGATACAACAGGATGTGGGCTCGATCATGGCCGCCATATCAAAGGGCATGTCGTTAATAGCGATAATGCCTTTGAGCCGCACGATCTGGGCGGGCACGGCTACATATTCGGCAAATCCGCCGTCGGCGCCGTGTCCCAGGCCATAGGGTTTAAAACACAGGCTGTATCGTCCCTGCTTGCAGAAGAAACACTCCCCGCAGGCGGCGATGGGATAGACGGCAACCCGTTGATTTATGGTAAGACCCGTGACGCCTTCCCCAAGGGCTTCTATGGTGCCGGCAACCTCGTGGCCGAGGATGGTGGGCAATTCCTTGGGCAATCCGGAACCGCCGAGGATCTTCACATCGGTGGCGCAAACCCCGGAGGCCTTCACTTTGATGAGAACCTGACCGGCGCCGGGAACGGGCGTCGGCACCTCGCTTATTCTAATGTCGTTTTCTCCGTAGACTACTGCAGCTTTCATAAGGGCTTCACTCTACTATGGTGCGGTTGATTTAAGGTTGTTGACGAGATTGCGTACTTTTTCAGGATCTTTTTTCCCTCGCGATGATTCCACGCCGCTGCACAGATCAATGCCGAACGGCCTGACTTCGGTTACCGCCCTTCGGACGTTCTCCGGATTGATGCCGCCGGCAAGAAAAACCGGCACGGATGCCGTCTTCACGATTGCCGCCGCCGCCTTCCAGTCCGCCAGCTTGCCGGTGCCGCCGAGCCTGGCAAACCCCTCGCTCGTATCAACACTGTCAATGAGCAGCGCGTCTATCCCGGCGCGGGTATAATCGTCGGGAGAGGCCTCTTCCGGAATGACCGGGAGATGAACGGTCTTCCAAATCTGACATCGAACTTCGGATTTCATCTTTTTTACCATCTCCGGCGATTCATGACCCAGCAGCTGGATGGCCAAGGGATTTATTACTGCGGCGACCTCTTTGACTAATTCCAACTCCGGATCGCACAGCAGGATGACGGTCGGAATTGTTGATTCTTTCGCCAGTTCCGAGGCCTGCGGAAGCGTAAGGGTTCTTTCAGAAAAACCGACATTTACCAGAATCCCGCAATAGTCGGCGCCGGAATCTCCCACCAGCCGCACATCTTCGATATTGGTATTTCCGCATATCTTCAGGCGGGTTGGCGATGGCATGTCATTCTTCATTTCTTAGTATATGCATCCCCGTATTGTTGGCTTTGGTCAGAATAGTCTCGCCGCCGCCGTGACTGTCAAGCCACTCATTTGCCTTTTGCTGGAGCGGGGAAAGGTCTTCGCCAAAGGCAAAAATCGCCGGTCCCCAACTGCTCATGCCCACGCCTTTGCCGCCATTTTCCCTGAGGAACTGAAGGCTGTCTTTGAGCAGCTGTGTCTGAGCCCGGAGTTCAAAAACCTTGAAGCCGAGCGTTTGAAACTCTTCCATGGACCGGCCGAATGTTTCAAGATCATTCTCCGCGATAGCCGGCAGCATCTGCATAAGAAGAATGTGGCACATCTGTTGAACCTGCTGCAGGGGCACCGGACATACTACTTTGAATAGGGTGACTTCCCGCAAACCGCTCATGCCTTCGCCGAGAGGAACCATAATCAGGATATCCCATGGGGGGAACTCCTGCCTGAAGAGAAGCGGAGGAGGATTGGCCCCGGCGGAAGCCGAAGAAGGCGAATAGCCGTGTTTGCTGTTCTTGTCTCGACGGAAGGCGTGACCGCCGTCCAGGAGAAAGCCGCCATATTGAGCTGCACCGACGCCGATGCCGGAGGTTCCGCCGCGCCCGACCAGAAATGCCTTTTCGGGGATCGTGGCCTCTATGCCATATAATAGGCAAATACCGTGGGCCGCGCCGAGAAAGGTTTGCGTGGCGCTTCCGAGACCGACGTGAGCCAGTGGGCGTTCCAGTACCGTGACGTTCGCGCCGGGAAGCCGGTAGTGATCGCAAACATTCTTGACTGCTTCTCTCAGCCTCTCCGTGATTTCCGGTTCCGGTTCGCATTTGACATGAATCTTGTCGGATTTCTTTACTTCCACCGTTGTATGGGGAAAATCGAGGGCCAACCCGACGCCCCCGTCTATCCGGCCGATCTCGCCGTTCATATCAATAAGGCCAAAATGCAATCGCGATGGAGTCTTTATGATAACTTTTTCCATAATTCTTAATCCTTTCCCCTTTCAATCCCTGTCGCGCGGGCGCGCGGCATTTTTTTGCGGCAAAGGGCCAGTCACGCTCGTGGAAAGTTACAATGATCAGATGTCGTCATATCGACCGGAGGGAGATATCTTTTAATAGCGCATATTCACTAAGATTTCTCGCTTTGCTCGAAATGACAGAATTGTAAAGCCATTACGGTAACACGACATATAGTGGCCCCGCGTGTCGGCTTGCGCACTGTAAGGGAAAGGGATTTGTGTGTCAAGAAAAATGACAAGGAGAGAAGGAGACCGTAAAGCTCTCCGTGAGCAAGCCGCGGAGAATCTTTGATTCTTAAGGAGCGGGAACGTTTAAACATTGAAGCTCCCCGCTCAGAGAGCGGGGCTTCCCCCGCGGCATGCCGCGGGGAATGCGCTCGCTAATGAATTCAATCTCAGATTATCGCTTTGCGTGGGCGCCGCCGCGAAGCTTGTCGGCCACGGCAAGGATGGTGTTCACATACACGGTGCTGTTGTTGTATGCGAAGATGACCTTGCGCCGGTCTTCCCTGCCGATATGGGAATTCCAGCCGTGCTGACGCAGGTAATTGGCGATACTGTGAATGGCATCGGGGGTGACGAAGGGATCAACGCGTCCGTCGTTGTCCGCATCAATTCCAAAGGAAAAGATGTTGGAGGGCATGAACTGACAGAGTCCGATGGCGCCGTAGATCGAGCCTTTTATGTCGAGCGGATCTATGCCGCTCTTTCCGGCGTAGTTGAGCAGGGCCTTGAGTTCGTTATAAGCCCAGTCCGATTTTTTTCGGCACCAGGTCTGGGCGTAATCCTCACGGTCGGCTGTTATGATACCCCTGCCGATATAAGGCTTTATGGTTTCCAGGTTTGCGGAAAGCGCCATGCTCGCCAGCCGGTTGAACACGATGGCCCCGCCCGTGCTCCTGCCGAGGCGCGTCTCCACCAGAAGGATTGATACGACAACTTCTCCGGGAACGCCATAGCCGGCGCTGGCTTCTTCCAGAATCGCCCTGTTCTCCCTCATGTAGGAGCGAGCCCGGGCAATCACCCGCTCGTTCATAAAGCTCCGGTAAACCCCATTGTGGTCGAGGGGGCCGGAAACGGAGGGCCGGGAAAGCTGGCTCCGGACGATACCGGCAATCTTGCCGGCCATGACCGTCGGTTCGAATCTTACCTCAGGGCGGGAAAAGAGCATCCGGATGGTCTGCTCATTATAACCGTCGGCGACAAGCCGCTCGGCAAGCGGCTGCCAATTTGCCGATGCAATCCGGGGAACGGACCACTGAATACAAAAGATGAGGAAAAGCCAGAGCCACCAAGAAGCGCCGTATCCGGCGATTCTTTCCTTTTTTGAGTAAGGACATTCCCCCGACACGCCCATGGACACCTCCGCATAGAATTGCTATCGGCTCGCGCGACCTGTTCCTTTAATGCATTTCGTTATTTATATAGCATGATTGTAAATTGAAATACAAGAAAGAGATGACAAATAGTACGGTAACGGCAGCATATTTTCTTGCATTGTTTTTTCTCTTCACGTAAGTTTGTCATCCGCAAACAAACGTTACCGTGAAGCTCCACGCTCAGGGAGCGGGGCTTCCCGATAAGGAGTATTCATCTTCTTCATTGCGCCCCGTTACCCCGCCGTGAGGCGGGGCTTGCGGGGGCGCCCCCGGTCAACGTGCCCATGAACAGGATAACGATTGTCGTTTCATTTCACGCTCAGCCCTGGTCAGAACAGGGACTACGGCAGTTTGCCGTCTCTCCGCTGACAGAAAAAGTTATTGTCCTTCACCAGGGGGAGTTCAGCGCCACCCTTCCTCTCTGCGAGGGGATGCGGTTGGAAGCGCCGGCTGCAGGCGCAACCCTGGATGCCATTCTCCAAAAGGCCAGCACCAAATACCTCCTGCTTGTCTCTGGCGATGGTGAAATAACGCTCGGTCCCAACGCACTGGAGCGGTTTGTGGATATCGCTGAATCAACGCGGGCGGGGATGGTCTATGCGGACTATCACGAAAGGCACGGGGGAGAACGTCGGGAACATTTCCTCAATGACTACCAGGCAGGCAGCGTGCGGGACGGTTTCGATTTCGGGGCCATGATGCTTTTTTCCGTTCCCGCCGCGCGGGCCGCCCTCAAAAAATACGGCGCCATAAAGCAGTGGGGCTATGCGGGGCTCTACGACCTCCGACTCAAGATCTCCATAGACCACCCTCTGTTTCACATCCAGGAATTCCTCTACACCGGGATCGAAGCGGAAATGCCCGGAAACAACGGCGAGAGACATTTTGATTACCTCAACCCCCGCAACCGGGAACGGCAGCAGGAGATGGAAGAAGTCTTCACGGAACATTTGAAGAACATCGGCGCGTATTTGAAGCCCGGTTTAAAAAAAACGTCACCCCCTGCGCAATCCTTCCCGGTGGACATGAGCGTGGTGATCCCCGTCCGTAACCGTAAAAACACCGTGGGCGAGGCGGTGCACAGCGCCCTGACGCAGAAAACCGACTCCCCGTTCAACGTTATCGTCGTGGACAACCATTCCACCGACGGCACCACCGCAATCCTGGAAAAACTGGCAACGGTTGAGTCCCGGGTCGTCCTTCTCCGTCCCGAACGGACGGATCTCGGCATTGGCGGATGCTGGAATGAAGCGGTATTTTCCGCGCACTGCGGCCGTTACGCGGTTCAGCTCGATTCAGACGATCTGTACAACAGCGACGGTGCGCTGCAGACAATCGTCGGCATGCTCCGTTCCGGCGAATACGCCATGGTGATCGGTTCCTACACCCTGGTTGATAAAGGCGGCAAGGAGATACCGCCCGGCCTTGTTGACCACCGGGAATGGACGGACACAAACGGCCTGAATAACGCCCTGCGCATAGACGGGCTGGGCGCCCCGCGCGCCTTCAATACGGAAATACTGCGCACCGTGGGCTTCCTGAATGTCTCCTACGGCGAAGATTACGCCGTGGCGCTGCGGCTTTCACGGGAATACCGCATCGGCAGAATTTTCGAATCCCTCTACCTGTGCCGCCGCTGGGAGGGAAATTCCGATGCCGGACTTTCCCTCGCGCAGGCAAACCGCAATAACGCCTTTAAAGACAAGCTGCGCACCATAGAGATCATGGCGCGTCAGAAGATGAACAGGGGGATCCTGTGATGGCCCCTGAGCTCGCGGACCGCATCTTCGACTCGTTCAGCGGCGCAAGCGATTCGGCGCCATTGCCTGACCTCTGCCCTCCCCTTCTTGCCGAGCAGAAAATCGCCTGGAAGGAACTCGGGGAAGGGTATGCCGGCCTGCAGGCAGTACGGGTGAGGGAATTGCAGTGCAATGGATTCTCCGTAAAACTGCAATATAACCCGAAAAGGATAGCCAGTACCGGCGCAAACCTTGAGCCGGGGTATATAGAAAAAAGACCCTGCTTTCTATGCCCGCAAAACCTGCCCGCGACGCAAAAGGGCATCCTGTACCGGGGGGAGTTTTTTGTCCTGTGCAATCCCGCTCCCATATTCAATCCCCACTACACTATCTCGAATACAGGACACCTTCCGCAATTGTTTGCCGCAGCCTTGCCTTCTTTTCTGCAACTGGCGGCTGACTTCGGAGAACGATTCACCATCCTTTACAACGGCGCCGCATGCGGCGCCTCCGCCCCCGACCATCTGCACTTTCAAGCCGTGCCTGCGGGATCAATGCCGGTTGAGGATGATCTTTGCCAGACCCAAAAACGCCACCTGGTAAAACAGGGGAACGATGCATTCCTGTCCGGCACGAGAAGTACCGGGAGGGCAGCCATTATCATAGAAGGAAAAAACCGGGCGGGAATGGAAGACCTGCTGAAAAAGGCGATGGCGGCAACAAAAAAAATCCTGGCGGCGCCGGGAGAACCGATGGTCAATATCTTCTGCACTTACCGCGACGCCGGATGGCGCCTTTTCCTGTTCCCGCGCCGGAAACACCGGCCGGACATCTATTTTGCTGGGGAGGAAGAGAAGATTCTGGTCAGCCCGGGGGCGGCGGAAATGGGCGGCGTGGTCGTAACCCCCCGGGAACAGGATTACCGGCGCCTCGATGCCGCTACGATAGAGTCTATTTTCAATGAAGTATCGCCGGATCAGGAATCCCTGAACCGGATACTGGATGAAATACCGTAATCCTTTGGCGGATCATCGCAACCGTCCGATCATGATTCCCGCGCGGGACGTATCCGCCGCCAGGTAACGATAGAGCGTTTCCCGGGAGAGAACGACCTGTTTCTCAACCTGAGAAGCATGCAGGAGATGAACCTTCCCTCTGATGCGTATGGCAAGCCCCGCGTGGCTTACATCCAACCCCTCTTTCCCCGTGGTGATCCCGATCAGGTCCCCGTCCAGTATCCTGTCCGCCAAATCATTCAGCTCCCGTTTCGGGATATGGAAGAGGCGGTGGCGTGAGCACCGTTTTTCCACGGCAAGCATCTCCCGGCAGACACCGGGGCTCTTCAGGGCGGGATACCTGGCGGAATTCGCGGTCATGAAATTGATTGCCCGGTGACGAGGACTGCCGCCGATTTCACGGGTGACATCCTTCAGTATCCCTTTTCTCTGATTGTCACGCAGCCAGTCGGAAAAATAGTGGAGACGCGAAGCATAACCATTCAACCGTCCCCCGCGGTAGCGCGTCCGCGTCAGGGCGGCGGTGTAGCGGGAAAAATCCTCTTCACCGTTTTTCAGCAGCCGGGCCAGCACGACGGCATTCTCGACAAAGGTGAAACAGTCGAATTGCCGGAGATTCACCACGAGCTTCTCCGCGCCCTGTCGTTCAATCGTGCCGCTTGCATAGGGGCTTCCCAGAAAGAATCTGCCCACCATAACCGCCAGTTCGCCGACCGGACGCGCCGTATTTTCCGGGGAACGCAAGCACTGCAACAGTTCCCGAACAATGCGGCGATCTTCCGGTTTAACAGTCAGACAGGTATCTCCGGCCATCCCCTTGCCTCTTTTTTTTACCGATAGCACGAAAAATCATATTTCTCAAAACACCTCTTCGGTGTTAAAGTAAAACCATGATTGTGGACAGCAACCTGTCATTTGACGAAGCCATTGCCGGAACGGACGCTCCCCTGGATGTGATCGGAAAGCTCTGTCTTGTTGAGGTGTGCTATTGGTCTTTCGACGGGAAAATGCATCAGGGGCAGCTGGTGGTTCAGAAAGAGCTCAGGCAGGATCTCTCGGATATATTTACGCTCATTCAAAACACGGGGTTCAAGGTCGCTCAAGCAATACCCCTGGTAAAATACGGCTGGTCGGATGATCTCTCCATGGCGAACAACAACTCTTCCGCCTTTAATTACCGTTTCGTCGCCGGCACCCGGAGGCTTTCCCTCCATGCCGCCGGGCGGGCGGTGGATATAAATCCTTACCAGAATCCGGTCATTTATAAAGACGGCGGCAGCGCGCCTCCCGGCGCATCATACAATCCCGCAGCGGACGGAACCCTTCAGGAGGGAAGCCCCGTCGTGCAGTTATTCAAGTCCCGGGGGTGGCGCTGGGGCGGCGATTTCGAATCCGTTCGGGACTACCACCACTTCGAAAAGACACCGCTTGATGCGAGTACGATCCCGAAGGCCCCTCAAAGGTTGTTGAAATAGCCGCCTTTATAGGCTGCTCAAAAACGTCCAGGTGCAAGGCCCCCGAAATCCTTCGCCATGAGGCGTACTAATACGTACGTCGAATGGCGAAAGATGAGGGAAACGCCGCAGATGGGCGTTTTTCAGCAGCCTGTCAGTCGCGGTAAAAGCTGATCCTGTCAATCCACATGCTGCCCTCGGTTTCCCTGTTTATATCGCAACCGATGATAAAGATCATCCCTTCGATCCGGTTCAGGCGCATTGTCTGGTCGCCCACTACGGCACCTGCCTTTGCCGCACCCTGTTTTATCCATCGCCGTGCAATCACCAAGCTTTCAAAGGGTATCCTGATTTTTTGCCATTCCGTGCCGACTTGAAAAGCCCCATTCCATCTATCCATTTGGTTGGGGTTATCGGGATTGGAGCTATCCATGTTAAAATATACGGATATGTTCCCCGTCGCCCGGGCATAAAACTCGATGCCGCTATATAAGGAGAGGTCGCGCTTTTTTCTGTTGCTCGCGGCGGCAAGTATGTCTCGCTGATTTTCGAATTGGAAATCCATCCTCAGGGAGTTTGTTGAACCATCTGCGCCGGTACTGTCGTCTTTTAAGACCTCGTAATAGGCATTGCCTCGGCCAATTCTACGATAACCGGCCATCCAGGAAGGGTCGAGTTTTGCAGCCTCAAAATTCTCGTTCCAGGGATCTGAATCCCGCATTTCCATTGGACTGAAAAGCCTCGTTTTCAGGGAAATCGCCGCGACGGCCTGTCCGGTCCTCGTATTGAGCAACCGCAGATTGATGTCCCATTCGTTTTGCATATCGGCCAGCGTACCCGTCAAAATCAGGTCGGCAATCATCAATTTCCCCGCGAACTTGTCCGGCGTTTCCCTGGCCATGCCGCTCAAGCTCAATTCCAGCTCGTTCATAACGGCCTTCAGCTTAGACCGCTCCACAACGATAAACTGGCCGGAATCCACCAGGGCAGAGGTAAGCCCTTCCAGCGTCACCCTGCCCGCATCCTTCTGGTTGCCCCTGATAACCTCGAAATCGGTCACCGCTAAAGTCTTCTTTGGCACCTTCAGCTTCAAGGTTGTTCCGGAGGCAAAGGACACGGGTTTCTCAAACGCAATCCGCGCGGCATTTCCCCGCATTTCTTTAACCGTAGCCATCTGGCCGCCCACCTCCGTCGCCGCGCCTTCAACGAGGAGACTCTTCTGCACAACCTGCTGCGCAAGGTCGCTGATGGGAGACCCCGGCGTTTTCTTAATCTCGGGAACCTTCAGCAGCAGGCCGACCTCGTTCCCCGCAACATCCTGCACTGTCCCCTCCAGGAAGAAGAGATTGGCCATGCCCGCCTCCTCCTTTGTTCCCATACCGGCGCAGGCAGCAAACAATAAGACAACACCCATAAAAAGGATTTTCACTGTCTTCATAATGCCCCCCGAACAATAATGACGGCGTGCACCGCTACGGTCATGCACCCTCCGGCACGACGATATATCTATGCCTCTGTCCTCTTTCGCCGGAAAAAGTTCGTCAGGAACTCCGTATCCAGCGGGGAAAGGTCGAATTTGAATGCAGCCTCGTGAATCAGCTTACCGCGAGACTGCGCGGGGTCTTCCTCAAGACGGGAGGATATCCATTTAACAGCCTTGCGGATATCCTCTCCTTCTGGCATGATATTGGACATTGTTGCATACTCCTTTTCTATCGATTAGAAAGCCGCCTGCCTCTCAAGAACGGCAAAACGATATGACGGCTGGTTAGGAAAGACTTTATAATGCCGTCATTTCGAGCAAAGCGAGAAAGCTTCATGAGAACAAACTATGAAAAGATATCTCCCTTTGGGCGATATGACCTCTTATAACTGAAACACTGCACGAGCGTTTCGGCGGATACTTTAACTCAGGAATTTCATAAAGGCAAGCAGCTTCCATAAGCCATGAAACGTTACCCGATAAGGAGACGCTGACATGAACATACACGACCTGGCGGGCAAACCGGCGCCCGAAACCATGCTGGTCAATGTGCCAAGGCTGGTTAACGCCTACTATACGGTGCATCCCGATATCCAGAACGTCTCCAACCGTGTGGCCTTCGGCACGTCCGGACACCGGGGATCATCGCTCAAAGGCAGTTTCAATGAGGATCATATCCTGGCCATAACGCAGGCGATCTGCGATTATCGGAAAACGAAAGGAATAAGCGGCCCGTTGTTTCTCGGCAGGGACACGCATGCGCTCTCGGAATCGAGCCTGATTACGGCGCTGGAGGTGCTTGCCGCAAACGGCTCCACGGTGATGATACAGGAAGGGCGCGGATATACCCCCACGCCCGTTATTTCCCACGCAATCATCGTTTACAACAGAGGGCGGAAGTCGGGCCTGGCGGACGGGATCGTCATCACGCCTTCCCACAATCCACCCGAAGACGGCGGCTTCAAATACGACCCGCCGCATGGAGGTCCTGCCGACATGGATATCACGACCTGGATCGAGAGCCGGGCCAACGACCTCATGAAAAAGGATAACCGGGAGGTGAGGCGGATACCCTGTGAAAAGGCCCTCGCCGCGGATACGGTGCGCGAGTACGACTACGTAAAGCCCTATGTGGATGATCTCAGCAACATCATTGATATGGAAGCGATACGCGGGGCGGGAATCAGGATCGGCGTTGACCCGCTGGGGGGCGCGGCCGTCGCCTTCTGGGAGCCCATTACGGAACGCTATGGCCTCGCAATAGACGTGGTCAACAAAACCATAGACCCGACCTTCGGCTTCATGACCGTGGATCGGGACGGGAAAATCCGGATGGACTGCTCTTCTCCCTATGCCATGGCGCGCCTGATTGATCTGAAGGAAGGATACGACATCGCCTTCGGCAACGACCCCGACGTGGACCGGCACGGCATCGTGACGCCCGGCTCGGGACTGATGAATCCCAATCACTATCTGGCCGTGGCGGTCAGTTACCTGTTCGGGAACCGCCCCCGCTGGGGAGCCGACGCCGTGGTGGGAAAAACCCTCGTATCGAGCAGCTTGATTGATCGGGTGGCGCTGCGCCTGGGGAAAAAACTCTGGGAAGTGCCCGTGGGATTCAAATGGTTTGTGGAAAGACTCCTCGACGGCTCCTGTGGATTCGCCGGGGAGGAAAGCGCCGGCGCAAGTTTTCTCCGTCTGGACGGAACCGCCTGGACGACGGACAAGGACGGCATCATCATGGGGCTGCTCGCGGCGGAAATAACGGCTCGGACCGGGCGCGATCCGGGCGAGCATTACCGGGCCCTCGCGGAAGAGTTGGGCAATCCGCTCTATGAGCGGATAGACGTGTCGGCAACGCACGATCAGCAATCGGTTCTCAAAAGCCTTTCCCCCGCGGACGTACCCGGCAACTCCCTGGCGGGAGAAACAATTATCGCCAAACTCACGACCGCCCCGGGAAATGGGAGTCCTATCGGCGGGCTCAAGGTCGTCACGGAAAACGGATGGTTCGCAGCCCGGCCGTCCGGCACCGAGGAGATATACAAGATCTACACGGAAAGCTTTAAAGACAAGACCCACCTGAAGCGGATACAGGAAGAGGCGCAAACCATGGTGGCAAGCGCATTTTCCCGCTCCGGTTTCTGAAGCCCCTTTCCGGTAGCCGCGGTGCTCCGCATTTCCGGCACGACAGAAAAAAATGTGGCAATTTTCTCTAATTAGTATTATGGAGAATTCTCATTAAAATCACGTGATAGAGGTTCCCAAGAGATAGTTATGAGATCGGACATTGCAAAAAGCGGCAGCGGCCTCATTTATGAAATACGGCACATCGTCGCCGTGGCCAGCAAGCTGAAAGAATACGGCGTGGAGGTGAACTGGGAAAACATCGGCGACCCGGTACAGAAAGGGGAATCAATACCCGGCTGGATGAAAGAAGTTCTCATTGGACTGTTAAATGAGAATCTCACCTATGCCTACTCGCCCACCAAGGGTGTTGCGAAAACACGGGAATTCCTCGCGGAACGGGTCAACAAACGGGGCAAGGTGCAGATTACCGTCGAGGACATCATCTTCTTCAACGGCCTCGGCGACGCTATCGCACGGGCCTACAGCTCCATCCACGTGGATGCCCGGATTATCATGCCGGAACCGACTTATTCCACCCATTTCCTGGCGGAGGTTCTGCATGCCTCCTTCCCGCCCAACACCTACCGGCTCAATCCCTACAGCGGCTGGAGGCCGGACATCCGGGAGTTGGAGCAGAAGGTGAAGAGCCATCGCGCCATCGTAGGCATCCTCGTCATCAACCCGGACAATCCCACGGGTTACGTCTATTCCGAGGAAACCCTCCGTCAGATCGTGGAGATCGCCCGGAAATACGACCTGTTCGTCGTCTTTGATGAGACCTACCATAACATTCTGTACAACGGGAAAAAGACGGCGCTGCTTTCGGACATCATCGGGGAGGTGCCGGGCATCAGCATGAAGGGCATCTCCAAGGAATTCCCCTGGCCCGGGTCGCGGTGCGGCTGGATCGAGGTGTACAACGCCGATAGAGATCACCGGTTCGCCCGTTACATAGATGCCATCCTGAACCAGAAGATGTCGGAAGTCTGCTCGACGACGCTGCCGCAACTGGCGATACCGAAGATATTCACCCATCCCGAATACGGGAGTTACTTAAGCGAGCGCGTTCGCCATTATGAAAAACTTTCCAATATCGCCTACAACATTCTCAAGGACGTTCCCTACCTTATCGTCAACCGGACGAACGGCGCTTTCTACATGACAGCGGTCTTCAACGAAGCGGTCCTGAACGGCAGGCAGAGGTTGCCCATCAAGCAGCCGGAGATAAAACAATACATTGAAAAACTGGTGGACGATGACAACATCGAGTTCGACAAGCGCTTCGTCTATTACCTCCTGGGCACCACGGGCATCTGCGTCATCCCCCTGACCTCCTTCTTTACCGCCCTTCCCGGTTTCCGCATGACGCTCCTGGACCGGGACGAAGGCAAATTCGAGTCCGTCGTGAAATCCATCGCGGAAAATGTCGTACGCTTCGTGGAGTCTTCAAAATAGGTTTGTTCTTTGCGCAGGCAGTTAAGTAAAATCAGCCTGTCACCTTACTCCGTGCCTTCGATTCCCCAGGGGGAAAAGCGGAAAAATAGTATGGTGTCCCCAGATTCAGATTCCAGATTCCCCAGATTCCGCCAAACGGGCATGACCACCGATTGGCTCAAGGATCAAGGGCTTCTGTCAGTCAAAGAGCAGTGGGTTCACATTCACTACCCGGCTACGGCCCGGTAATCTCTGTGAACCGCCCGGTGCGGACCCGCATGCCGGGTGGTGTGGGGGCTGGGGGAGAAAACCCCCCGGCTACCCGATTAGCGGACGCTTTGACCCGTAAAGAAAATTAATTTCTTTCATTTCATGCCAAATAAAAATCGTAAGACCTTGACCCTTTTGATCAGGAGATCGTACATCGCAATAATCACCGCAAATGACAAGGCAGCAAGCGTGATGTATTTCACCATGACGCTCGTTTCCCAATGGGCCATATAGAAACCAAATGTGACGATCACTGTTTGATGGAGTATGTAAAAGGGCAATACGGCTTCTCTGGCATATTTCAAGAGCTCATTATTGAAGTTGAGATATTTACTCCCAAAACCCAATATGGCCATAAGCCAGAACCAGGAATTGAAGGAGCGGAAAAAAAACGTCACGATATACTTGCCGAAATCTCCCAGCGGAGCTAAATCGATACGGAAAACAAACATCAAACTGGTGGTCACAAGCCCCAGAGCCAATGAAGTGAATCTCAACCTTTCCAAAGCTTCTCTACACCTTGAATCAAATGCTATGAGGAAGCCCGTCACATAAACAACGAGATATGTGAGAAGGCTCCATCCCCCGAAAGCCCTGAATCCCGCACCTTTGGGCTGCAGGTTGACCAGCAATTCCATCAAGAAGAGGGGGATGCCGAAAAGAAAGAGTGCTCCGTTTTTCGCAAAAAAACCTGCTGCCCCTGCAATGAGTTCTTGAATCCTTGCTCTTTTGAGAAAGATAAAGATTGGCAACGTCAGAAAAGTAAAAACAAAAAGGATTTGCAGATACCATAGATGAAGGCCCATCCAGGCAAAATTCCCCCCAAAGGCGTAGAAGCCCTGAAAATAGCGGGGATAGAACTCAAGAAAGGTGCCGGCAAATTGACCGTGACTGGAACGTTCAATCCAGACTTGTACCGGGACGAGCAGTATGAAGGTGCCAAATAGGAAAGGAATGGCAAGGCGCCGCCATCTGTTGACAAGATAACGTCCGGTGTTCCGGGAATTCAGCGAGTAGTAGGAGCTGATACCTGAAAGCACAAAAAAAAGAGGCATGATCCACTGGACCACAATTGAAACAAAGAGGGTCATGCCTTCACTTAATTGGTTGTTCTTCACATGCCAATCTTCATGATTGAAGAATCGGGCACAATGAAAGGAAAATATACACAGCATTGCCAGCACGGTCAGCCAATCATTATCATCGCGCCTTGCCTGCTTGCCGAATTCTGACGAGGGTGATGTTTTCAAAAGTATTCCTCCGCATGTCAATCTCTTTTCTGGGGATGACGGAACCCCTTCACACATCACACGAAACAATACGCTACCTTTGCTCGCTAATCGCGGCGCTGACCCGTGGAACGAAGCTTGCTGTGCCGCAGGCACATGCAAGCGAGAGCCATCGAGGTCAAGTGCCTTGTTCCGGCGCAAAGCGCCGGGGCAAGGCACTTGACGAAGCCAGCGCCGCGATTCCCGGCCGCTCTCAGCGATCGGTCTGAAGCAGAGGGTTAGGCCTAAAAATTCAGAATGTCCCCTTTTCGCTCCCCCGCGTCTTGAGGGCTTCCATCACTTGGGGCAATAGCCATTCAGCGACCATCGCATGCCCGGCAGCAGTAAGATGTATTCCATCCGGCTGAAACGCATCTGGCGGCACGATTTTGCTCAAGGCGCAAATAATGATAACCCGAATCCTTCGCGCCTCAAGGCGGCTGCGCAAGGTCGAGACTTCACTTTGCCAATCCCCCTGTCTGCCTAGGCGGGAAGCCGGACCGCCCACCTGGAGAATGACTATGCGTGTTCCCTGCGGCACCGAGCGGTCCAGCCGACGAAGCATACCCGAAAGCGTATCGAAATCCACGCCTTCATTAGTGACCGTAACGGCGATCCCTCGCGAACGGAGTAGAGCTTCCAGGCGTGCCGAATAGGTTTCATCGGACGCGACCCCTTTACCCTTGGTATTGCTCGCACCCAGCGCCACGATCTGGGCATCGGCTCCTGAAGCAGCGCTCACGACGTAAGCACATCCGAGCACAATCACGGCAATGAATATGACAAAGCCCCGTGTCATCGGAAATTCTCCTCTCCAGTTTTTCTTAACGAGGCAAAACGAGAAAATTTGTGCCTAATGCGCGAGTTGAGCAGTGCCCGAAGGGCATCTGTTCGAACTCCTGGTTCTCCCCGCAGCGGAGCGGAGGGAGAATCAGGAGTGAGCTGCTCAACTCGCGCATTCCCCCCGGCGCTCCGCGCCGGGGGGAACGCTTGGCTTCAGGCGCGAGGGAGCCGAGTCGCCTGAAAGCCGTTGTTATGACAACTTCAAGTAATTGAAACTTTGATATTAACCATGTTTTTGCATGTCATTTATTGCCATGGTAATAGTACCTGGATTTAATTGAACCTTATTTCCAAGAACGAAATCAAAGAATTTCTTGTAACCAATTGCTCTGATGTCATCATTCCAATTTCGCAACGGGTGGAATCCGAGCCTGTTTCTTAAAGTCTCTAGTGCTGCCATTATTTCGTCATCATTTTGCATGTTGTGTATCCCTGAAGAAGTGAGAAGTTCGATCACGACCCCTGCGCCTTTATATTTCGAAAAGAATACGTTTACGAAATCATCAATTCTTCTTTCTTTTAATTGGGACTTATATCGTCTCTCTGTGCGAACGACGCCGGCGAAATAAGTCAAGACCGATAATAAGAGGCCACCAATACCTATGATTATTTCAGCACTCATAATAATTCTTTCATAATCGCGGCGACGCAGTCGCCGGGAAAAGGTATTCTATAGTTTCTGGATATCTCCACGACGAGCCAGAATCAGCAGAGCTCCGGCCACGATCCCTTCAGTCATGCACTTACCCTTATGACTTGCCGACTACGGCTATACCATTTAAAATACGGCAGGTTACTTATAAATCTCTTGACAGAAATTATGCAACCATTTCTTTCTACTTACGGATATCATGTCAAAATTAAGATTATCATGATTATGGAGATTCCCGTATGCTGGCGATCCCGACTGCATTGCAGTTGAAATTTGATGAGCAGCTTCAAATCGGGACCGTTGTTCTATTTTCCGTTAAAAGGGAAATGCCTGTTGTTCTGAAAGTTGATTGCGAAATAATTAGTACTGCGCTTTTTCTGCTAAAGCTTTCTGAAGGCGGGTAGGAATACATATATGGAAACGACGCAGAGGATGATAAAGACTCCGAGAAGCATGGAGGTTGATACGACCCCTGCGTATTCTCCTCCAAGCCCCAATCCGTAGGCCACCCAGGCGCCGACAAACCCTCTTATAACTTCCCTCAGGCTCATGACCCGCCCTCTCATTTCATCAGGAATAATTCCCTGAAGCGCCGTTCGGCCGACATTCTCAAATACGGTGCCGAAGCCACTCGCCGCAATGAGCAGCAGAAAGGACAGGAGCAATGCCTGTGAAACTGAAAACGCAATGAGCAGGAACCCCACGAGAATACCGCAACAAATGATCAGTTTGCCTTTGTGCCGGTAGTTTCCTAAGGTCGCAATGCCAAAGAGACCCACCACGCCGCCTATTCCCTCGGCCATGTTCAGGTAGCCGAAACCGGTCGGCCCGGCATGGAGGATGCTGTCGGCAAAAAAAGGAAGGAAGGTGCTGCTCATTTCGGACTGGAACTCACGCAGGGCAAAAACAAGCACCAGACATACAATCAGGCCGTTGGCAACCACATACTCCAGCCCTTTGCCCAGATTCTGCCATGCCCCATGCGTCCCGGCACGGGGATGGACAGCAGGAACATTGATTCTCATTAACCAAAAAGATGCCAGCAGCATACCGACCGTGCTGACGCCAAAGAGCGGCGCAGTCCCAAAAGAGGCAATGAAACCCCCCGCCAGAGGAGCTCCAAGAATAGCCGCTGTCCGGACCGAAATCGTATCCAGGGCAATGGCATTCATCCATTCGTGCTTTGGTGTCAGATTGGGAATAAGGGCGTCTCGGGCCGGGTGGTTAATGCCCTTTATGGCCGCGTTCAGGACAGCAGCCAGAAGAAGGTGCCAGGGGGCAATCGTTCCGGTGCGGGCAAGCACGAGAAGCGATGTTGACACAACGGCGCTGGCCATAAAACAACCGAGCAGAACCCTCCGGCGGTCACGCCGGTCCGCCACCACCCCTCCCAAGAGGGCAAAGAAAAAAAGAGGGGCGATCCTGCAGCAGGTCAACAGCCCCAGGTAGAAAGGCGACCTGGTCAGTTCCATCATGAGCCAGGCGCTGGCCATGATCTCCATCTGCTGTCCGGTATGTTCCGTGCAGGAGCCAAACCAGTACAAGCGGTAATCACGGTAGCGCAGGGAAGAAAAAGTTCGCGACCAGAAGGGTACGGGGTTGATCCGGGAATTAGGCTCCACAAGCATGTCCTCTACAATTGCCGTCCGAGTTGAAACAGCATTAAATTATGGGTGATACCCCCCGGCTCTCCCCGTGGGTTTCCGATCTGAGCCCCATGCCCGCCACAATATCGAGCAACGCGTCCCGCAGATGCATGCCGGCGCCGCCTTCCTCGAAAACGGGCCGGCAGAGACCCACGGATATCTCACCCGTCCAGAGACGCACGGCAAATGCCATGCAGGTCATCTCGCCGCACTGCCGGCAGTTGGTTCTGGGCAGCCGCTTGAAAATCTCGATGGCCGGCGGTTTCTTCCGTGTCTCGAAACAGGGGACGATACGGTCACGGTCGGCCCAAGTTTGCACGGCCAGGCGGCGAATGCGTTCGAGGGTCAGCCAGGCATCCACGATCTCGTCCGCCTTGGCAATCGTGATGCGTTGCCGGTAAAGCGCAATCATCCGGTACTCATCCATGAAGGCAAGGGTATCCGCGGCAGGGGTGTAGGAAGCCTGCGGCAGCACGGCGTTGATATAGGGAAGCACGGGGCCCAAGTCCCCTTCCAGGTGTGCGATCAACCGGATCTTCGTCTCATCGGCAACGCAGGGACCAAGCACCATGATTGAGGAGCGGCGGAAAAACTCGCCCGACGCCGACTCACCCTCCGGCATGGGGCCGTCCGGCATTTGTGTCCGCGCTGCGCGGTAATCCACCCAGCCGGAGAAAACGACGGTCGCACCCGCTTTCTCCTCCAGGACGGCCCGGATTTCCCTGCTCATGACCAGCGCCGGAACGGCAACGAGAGACAGCGCGGGGGTGGGGTCTATGCGCTCATACCCGGCCCCCATGGCGTCGAGCACGCCGACTGCCCTGAAAAGCTCCTCAGACGTGGGGCACGTTGTGACGCACAGATCATCTTCCATCGCATGTTCTGTCCCGATCTTGTTAAAACATCCGCTTTCTGAACCAGAACGCCACGTTTACCAGTCCGATCATCACCGGCACTTCCACGAGCGGGCCGATGACCGCGGCAAAGGCGGCCCCCGAGCTGAGTCCGAATACGGCAACCGCCACGGCGATTGCCAGTTCGAAGTTGTTGCTGGCGGAAGTAAAGGCCAGCGTGGTCGTCTTGGAATAATCCGCGCCCATTTTCCTGCCCATCACAAAAGAAACGACAAACATCACAATGAAGTATATGCCCAGCGGTATGGCGATGCGCAGCACATCCATGGGTATGGTCACGATCAGCTTTCCCTTCAGGCTGAACATGACCACGATGGTAAACAGCAGGGCAATAAGGGTGATGGGGCTGATTATCGGGACGAAGCTCTTGTGGTAGCGCTCCTTGCCTACCAGCCTCAGGCCTATCAAGCGGGTCAATGCCCCGGCGATACTGGGAATGCCCAGATAGATAAAGACGCTCTCCGCAATCTGCCGGATGCTCACGTCTACGATACTTCCCGAAAGGCCGAAAAATGAGCGTCAGGTAGCGGTCGAAGAAGGAAAGTTTCTTGCTGATTTCAGTCGTCATGTTCACTTCCAGAAGGTAACTCATCTAAAAAAATCTTACGCGCAATTATTCTTACCGCTAAGTCCCCTCAGGCGCTCCCGATCCTTCCCGACTGTTTTGTTTGCCGCAATCATCGCCCGAAGTGCGGACGATACCGATTTGTGAACCGGGCTCAAATCTACAGCAATCGAATAATGAATCCACACCCCCCTCCGGCGGTCGTTGAGCCAGCCGGCATTTTTCAGATACGCAAGATGGCGGGATACGGTGGACTGGGGAAGCTGCAGGACTGCCATAAGATCGCAGACGCAAAGTTCTCCTGCTTCGAGCAGCAAGGCCATTATCCGGAGACGGGTCTCGTCTTCCAAGGATTTGAATACCTTGGCGAGTTTTTTCATGGCAGGAATATATCCGCTAATGCGGATGAATGCAAGTATATTTTTTCGGGATTGAAGCGCTCCTTGAGCAAACTACGGGGAATGCGCACGCTACCGAATTCATTTTACCAGGGGGAAGGCCACATCTTGACACCCGTACTATTTGAGCAGGCGGCGGCGCATCTTATAGAGCGCCAGGGGGAAAAAGATGAGGCAGAAGAGCGCAAAGTAGCCGAGCCCGATGAGCAGGGAAGAATCGTACACCCCGAAAGCGAGCGCCCTCGTCATGGCGGTCAGGTGCATCAGCGGGAACACCAGGGCGATCTGCTGCGCCCAGTGGGGCAGGTTCTCGATGGGGAAAAAAGTCCCGCTGAACAGAAACATAGGCGTGATGAAGAGGAATACGGGCAGGTTGAATATCTCGATGTTTTTTACGATCCCCGTAAAGTACATGCCGATGGCGCCGAAGGCGAGACCCCCGAGGAAAGAGAGCGGAATGATGAGCAGTCCCGCCGGATACGTGATCAAGCCGAACAGGCTGATCACCGCCTGCATGAGAAGAGTGCCGATGACCGCCTTGGTGGCGCCCCAGATGATTTCCCCCGTGATTATCTCGTCCAGGGAAAGGGGAGTTGCCATCATGGCGTCGAAGGTTTTCTGGTAGTACATGCGCACGAACGAGGCAAAGGTATTTTCGAAAAAAGCGTTGTTCATGATATTGATGGCGAGGAGCGCCGGCGCGATGTACCGCAGGTAGGACACCGCCTCTCCCTGGTACTGTATCCCCACCACCATGGCGCTCAGTCCCACGCCGAAAGCGAGGAGGTAGAAGAGAGGCTCCAGAAGCGGCGGAATGAAATTGATCTTCCAGCTTTCTTGATAAACCGTCAGATTCCTCTGCCAAACCCGCAGGAAGCGGCGGGAAATATCGGGCGGTGTTATCCTCATTCTCTCAACTCCCTGCCCGTCAGCTTCAAAAAAACATCCTCCAGCGTTGCCCGGCGCATAATGCAGCCCTCGTTGCAGTACGTATCGCTGATCTCCCGGAACAGGCCGTCCCCTTCATTTATATAGATGATCAAGCGGTGTCCCAAGTCCTCATGCCGGAGTCTCCGCAATTTGACGTAGTCCCGCAGCCGGTCTTCCGGCTCAACGACCTCGATGATCTCGTGGCCGGCGTGTTCTTTCACGAGATCGGCTGGTGTGCCCTGAACGAGTATGCGGCCGTGGTCCATGATTATCAGCCGGTCGCAGAGGCGCGACGCCTCATCCATGTAGTGTGTGGTCAGGAGGATGGAGAGCCCCTTCGATCTCAGCTCCTCGAGCCGCTCCCAGACCTGGTGGCGGGACTGGGGATCGAGACCCGTCGTGGGTTCGTCGAGGATCAGCAGGTCGGGCTGATTGATCAGGGCGCGCGCAATCACCATCCGCCGCATCATGCCCCCGGACAGGTCAATTGCACGGGCGTTCCGGCGATGGTCAAGGGCCATGAATTTAAGCAGAGCGGCGGCTCTCTCCAGCGCCACCGGGCGGGGAATATTGAAATAGCGGGCAAAAACCTCCAGGTTCTGCAGCACCGTCAGATCGGGATCGAGGTTGTTTTCCTGCTGGCAGACGCCGATGCGCGCCTTGATGGCGCGCATGTTGTCCAGAAAATCGAGACCGAAGACCTTCATGATGCCCGACGTGGCCGGGGAAAAGCCGTAGATCATGCGGATCGTGGACGTCTTCCCCGCGCCGTTCGGCCCCAGGATGCCGAAGCACTCTCCCTGTCTTACCCGGAAGGAAACATCATCCACGGCCACCAGTTCACCAAAGGCCTTCCGCAGATGCTCTACCTCAACGATTGCGTCCGGGCTGTTCACCTTGCCCTCCTTCACCGGCGGGTGCGGGGACCGCGACTCCGGCTGGGTCTCTTTTTCTTTTCCCTGTCCATACCCGTCTTGCTCCTCGCAGCCTCTGCGGAAGGCGGCCGTGGCGGCGGCGCCTGCAGCGTTGTATGGTAATAATCGTCCAGCAGCATGGCCATGACTTGAAGCCCGTCTTCCGATTCCGACAGGCTCCGGCCCAGAGGGATGAACCGTTTCATGCGCTCAGACTGCAGGCTGTCCAGGGAACGCAACCGCGCTTCCAGGAGCGCCATCGTGCGTTCTGCAACGATCGCCTCCACGTCCGCATCGCCGGGCAGCGGCCGTTCCTGCAGGTCGATCGTATAAATTTTGGCGATGTCACGCAGCTTGAACTGCTCCATGCCGGCGACAAGCGTGATGGCAACGCCGCTGGCTCCGACCCGGCCGGTACGCCCGGCGCGGTGAACGTAAATCTCATGGTCCTCCGGCGGTTCGTACTGGATAACGTGCGAAAGGTCGGGGATATCGATGCCGCGCGACGCCACGTCGGTAGCCACCAGAAAGCGCAGATCCCCCGTACGCACCCGATCCAGCACCTTCTCCCGTGCACTCTGGCCTAAGTCGGAGCTGAGTTCGTCGGCATCATACCCGAACCGTTTCAGGACCACGGAAACAAAATGTACCGTCGTCCTGGTATTGCAGAAGATGATGGCGGAAACGGGATTCTCGATCTCGATGATCCTGATCAGCGCCCGTTCTTTCCCGATCCCCGGGATGGTGTAATAGACGTGCTCCGTTTCGGCTACGTGGATGTTGTCGCGGCTTAAGCTCAGGAACTCGGGCTTTTCGAGAAACTCGCCGGCCAGCCGCAGCACGTAGGGGGGGAAGGTGGCGGAGAACATGTGCCCGTTCAGCCGTCGGGCCGGCAGATACTCCTGCAGGCGCTTCATGTCGGGGTAGAATCCCATGGACAGCATGCGGTCGGCTTCGTCGAAGACCAGGATCCGCAGACCTTCCAGGGAAACGGACTTTTTCAGCAGGTGATCGAGGATACGGCCCGGCGTTCCCACCACCAGATGCGCCCCTTTGCGAAAAGCGTCGAGCTGAGGCCCATAGCCCACACCGCCGTAAACCGCCACCGTGTTCACCCCCGTATCGCCGAACAACATCACGGCCTCTTTCGCCACCTGCACGGCAAGTTCACGCGTGGGCACCAGCACAAGGGCCTGGCATACCGCCCGTTTGGGGTCGATCTTTTCCAGCACCGGCAACAGGTAGGCGCCGGTCTTGCCGCTGCCCGTACGCGACTGCACCATGAGGTTGCGGCCTGCCAGCATGTACGGCATGGCCCGGGCCTGCACCGGCAGCAACCGTGTCCATCCGGCCCTGGCGCAGGCGCCCCGCAATTGCTCCGGCAGTTCACTGAGCGCTATTTCCGGCAGGGCGTTTTCCGGTTCTACAATGCTCTCTCCCTTCCCGGCATCTTCTCTTCCCTGTTGTTTCTCATCCGGTCCATTTAGCCGGGGTGCATTGCCTTGTCTATCAGCCTCATCGTTCATCGTTTCCTCCCTAGCACGGCCTGTTAGAACCCGCAAACCACGTTCTCCAACTCCGTGGAAAATACCTCATAATTAACTGAGTAATCAATAGGACACTCCACCACCGCCACCCTGCCGGATGAAAAGGCTTTTTGCAAAACATGGGCAAGATCGTCCCCCGGTTGTACACGGAAGCCCGCGGCACCAAAGCTCTCCGCATAGCGAACAAAATCGGGATTGCCGTAATCCAGCGCATAGGGTGCGAATCCCCGTTTCTGCTGTTTCCATTTAATAAAACCGAAGGCATCGTCGTTTACGATCAGGACAACAAGCGGAATCCCGCATCTCACTGCCGTTTCCAGTTCCTGCGAATTCATCAGGAAACCGCCGTCGCCGCAGACGGCCAGGATTTTCCTGTCCGGACAGCAGAGCCCGGCGGCAATGCCGGCGGGAAGCCCGGCGCCCATCGTGGCCAGGGCGTTATCCAGCAGGACGGTGTTGTAATGAAACGCCGGGTAGAGCCGCGAAAACCAGAGTTTGTAGATGCCGTTATCCAGGACCACGATATCGCGCTCGGCCATTGTTTCCCGAACGGCGAGGACGACGCGACCGGGATGGAGCGGATACGAATCGGGAACGTTGCGCTTGATTTTTTCCTCCACCAGTTCCCGCGTTTTCCGGAAAAGGGGGAAATCCCGTTCTCCGACCGTCATCTTACCCAACATCTTCAGGGAGTGGGCAATGTCTCCCACAAGCTCCCTATGGGGATTGAAATACCGATCCGTTTCCGCCGGCACGAAATCAATGTTCAGAATTGTCTTATCGGCTTCGCTGTTCCACAGTGAGGGGGGATACTCCACGATGTGGTACCCGACCGTGATGAGCAGGTCGGCCCGGTCAATGCCGCAATACACGTAATCCCTCGTGTGAATGCCAAGCGTGTGGAGACTAAATGGGCAGTCGTCGGGGATGATCCCCTTCCCCATCTGGGTATGCACCGCATAGATGCCGGTCTTCCGGACAAAATCCAAAAGCGCCTCAGCGATCCGGCGCCGGTTGGCGCCGGCGGAGACAATGATCAGGGGATTTTTCGCCTGTCCGATGAGCTCCGCCGCACGAGCCAGGACACGCTCATCGGCGACGGGGCGCCTGATTTCGCTCCGTTTCTGCACGGCACTCTTCGTCTCCTCCGCAGCCACGTCTTCCGGAAGCTCCACATGGACAGCCCCGGGTCTTTCCGCCTCCGCCGTCTTGAATGCCTCCCGGAGGACCGTGGGGATGGTGTCGGGATCGGTCAGGGAAAATGTTTTCTTGGTAATGGGCTTCATGAGCGCCGATACATCCACCAGTTGGAACTTTCCCTGACGATTGTGCCGGAGGGCCTTCTGTCCCGATAGGGAAACGAGGGGCGCACCGATAAGTTGAGCATGGGCGATACCGGTTACGAGGTTCGTCGCCCCCGGACCGAGCGTGGAAAAACAAACACCCGCCCTTCCGGTCAGTCTCCCATACGTGGCCGCCATAAACGCGGCTGCTTGTTCATGCCGGCAGATAATCAGGCGAATAGCGGATTTTCTGAGGGATTCGAGGAGGTCGAGGTTCTCCTCGCCGGGAAGGCCAAAAATAAACCGCACGCCTTCCTCTTCCAGTTGTCTGACAAACAGATCCGATGCTTTCATAATGGTTGATTTCGGCAGCGAGCGTACTCCCCGCAGCTTGACCGTTCCTTAAGGATTGAAGATTTTCCGCCGCAAGCTGCCGAGAGATTCAAGCGCATGTCTCCTGCCACATTGTTAAAAAAACACGTGCAGCCAGGATCACCCTGTTGTGGCCGGCAGCTCAGCCGTAATTATTGAAATTTAAAACAAAAAAGTCCTGTTGTCAAGTTGCCGGCCACTTCCGCCAAATTGAAGCTCTCCACGGCACGCTCAAGGAGGGTTCCAATTGAAGAGTCTCCACAGCAAGTTGCGGAGACTCTTCGGTTCTTAAGGAACAACACCGCTTAAGCATTCGCTCGCTTACCCCGCGTCACGCCGCGGGGAATGCGCTCGCTGTCGAATTCATATTTCCCTTGAGGTAAGGGGTGCAATCTGTTAAAGGAATGGCCTCTTCAGCGGATAAGCGCCGCCGGGGGAAGCGGCGGAACAACGGCCCCACCGGAATATAAAATGGGAAACCAGTCGGAAACACACTACCCTCTCGTGAAGGAGGCGACGGACGCCGAACGCATCGGGATGGTAAAGGATATTTTCAAGACCATCATCCCCCGGTACGATTTCCTCAACCATTTTCTGAGCTTCCGGCGCGACATTGCCTGGCGCCGCTTAGCCGTCCGGCGCATGCGTTTTTTGCGGACGAACCGATTTCTCGATGTGGCCTGCGGCACGGGAGACCTGGGGATCGAAGCCGCAACCCACTATTCCCCTATATCCGTGGTCGGCCTTGATTTCGTAAAGGAAATGACGGATGCCGCCGCACGAAAAACGCAAGCAAAGGGCCTTTCTTCCCGCATAGTCTTCGTCAACGGTGACGCAACCGCACTTCCTTTCCCCGACAACAACTTCGACGTGGCGGGGATCGCGTTCGGCATCAGAAATATTCCGGACCGGATGAGAGCGCTCCGGGAAATGATGCGCGTGATCGTGCCGGGCGGTCAGGTGATGGTGCTGGAAATAACCCCGCCCCGCGGCGCGATCGTAAAGGGATTGTATCATTTTTATCTGAACCGGATACTGCCCCGTCTGGCGCGAGCCTTTACCAGCAATCCCTCCGCATACATATATCTTGCCGATTCGGTTATGAATTTCCCCTCGCCGGAAAAATTCAAGACCCTGATGGAGGAAGCGGGACTTACGGCGGTGAAGAAGCGCGCCCTCACCCTCGGAGTTACCTACCTCCACATCGGCATTAAGCCTGGTTTGTAGCCCGTCTATGCTCCTTTAGGAAAGAGGCCACAGGGTGGGAATGCCTCACAGACAATATCACCGCATCAGAGTCCTCATTATGGGTGAAACAAAAATATTTCTCGCCGCCTTTCTGGCGATTTTCCTGGCCGCATCCCTCGTCCGCTGGTTTTTAAACCGGATCAATATTCGCCATCTCCGGAGGTTCGGCCACGAGATACCGGACGTTTTCCAGGAAGAAATCGAAGCAGCCACCCTCGCTCGGATGACCGATTATACGGTGGAATCCTCTCGATTGGAGTCACGGGAACACCTCTCGGCAGACCTGGTCACGCTCATTATTCTCTTCAGTGGTCTTTTCCCCTGGCTCGTGGACAGGTGTCTTGCCCTGAATTTGTCTTTTGTCCCCTCGGGTCTCGCCTTGCTCGCGCTGCTTGGCATAATCAGCGGCGCCCCGGGCATCCCGTTTAAGCTTTACCGCACCTTTGTCATCGAAAAAAAATACGGCTTCAGCACCATCACGCTCCGTCTATGGATAACCGATTTTCTCAAGGGGCTCCTGATCGAGGCGCTCCTCATGGCCATCCTCCTCGGCGCCGTTCTCTTTCTCATTCAACGGGCTGCCGGAACCTGGTGGCTGTGGGTATGGCTCGTATTCTTCCTCTTCCAACTGCTCCTTGTCTGGCTCTACCCCGTGGTGATCGCCCCCCTGTTCAACAAGTACGAACCGCTCCGGGACGACGATCTGAAAGATTCCATCATCGGCATGATGGCCAAAGCCGGCCTTGCGGTCGGCGGGGTTTATCAGATGGATGCGGGCAAACGGAGCCGGCACACGAACGCCTACTTTACCGGGCTGGGAAAAACAAAACGCATCGTCCTCTATGACACCCTGCTCGCCTCCCACGCGCAGGAAGAGATACTGGCCGTTCTGGCCCATGAAATCGGGCACCGGCAACGGAAGCACATTCTGAAACAGTTGATTTTCCTGGGAACGGCATCCCTCGTGATCCTGTATATCGCCTGGCGCCTTTTGTACTGGCCGCCTCTGTACCATGCCTTCGGCGTCGGCCCGGTAATTCCCTATGCCGGCCTTTTCTTGCTGGCAGTAATTTTCGAACCGCTGGTCTTTTTCCTGAAGCCGCTGGGAACGGCTGTGCTCAGAAAATTCGAACGGGAGGCGGATGATTTCAGCTATGAGCTTCTCGGCAGCTCCCGTCCCCTGTGCAATGCCCTGAAGCGCCTGGCCAAGGACAACCTCGCCAATCTCCACCCCCATCCACTCTATGTCCTGTTCAACTACTCCCACCCGCCGCTTCAGGAACGTATCGCCCGTCTCCAGCAAAAGGAGGCAAAAAAGCCGGCTTGATTTTTTTGCAAGATTGATTAATTTAAGGCTCAAATGACCTCTGGGGGAGATGACAACCATGCCCGTCTATGAATTCTACTGCCGGAAATGCAATACGGTTTATAATTTTTTTTCCCGTTCCGTGAACACGGAAAAAATTCCCCTCTGCCCCTCCTGCAAAACAGTCAGGTTAAAACGCCAGATGTCCCTGTTTGCGAATATTTCCGGGGGGAAGGGCGAAAAAGACATGGGGGAAGAGGGCATGCCTCCCCTCGATGAAGCCAAAATGGAGAAGGCGATGGCCATGCTGGCCCGAGAAGCGGGCGCCATGAACGAAGACGATCCGCGTCAGGCGGCCGTGCTGATGAGAAAGCTCACCGAGGCCACGGGCATAGCCATGGGACCGGGCATGGAAGAGGCGTTAAGTCGCCTGGAAAAAGGAGAGGATCCCGACAAGATCGAGGAGGAGATGGGCGACATCCTGGCCGAGGAAGAACCGCTCCTCCTGGAAAACAAAAAACGCAAAAACAGCCGCCACGTAAAACCGCGGGTAGACGAAACGCTCTACGAACTTTAATCCCGCCCTGCCTTTATTATTTTGAGCATCGTTGATCCTGAAGAAGTATCATCTTTAAACACTCGAGCGCATTCCCCGCCTGGAAGGCGGGGCTTGCGGGGACGTCCCCGGTCAAGTCTATACATTCTGTCCGTTGATCACGAGAGATTTTTTTTCAGGACCGGCAACATACTCTGGTAAAACCTCGTAAATTTCAAAAAGAACTTTTCCGCGTCGGCTCCATATACTCTCTTGATCGGATAATTTGCCCTTTTAGCCCAAGCGATAAATTCCGGATCATCACAGGCTTTTTTCAGAGCCGCCAGCAGCAGTCGTTTAGGCCCGGCTTCCAGATTCGGGGGAGCGATAATAAAACGGTGTGAACTGACCTCATCCACAAGATCAGGGAAACCCAGTTCTTTGGCACTCACCGCCCCCGGATGGTCCGTATGGTCGCTGAAACTCAACAGTACCTTTACTTCTTTCGCATCAATCAACGACTTGGCGGAGTCTTCCGAAACCATGACAACCCCCACATCGCCGCGAATCAGTGCGCCCATGGATTCCGCCGTTCCCCGGAAGGGGATGAGCTTGAATTTTGTCCCCATCTTTTCGTTCGCAATTATGCCGCAGACATGATTGCCCCGGCCGAAAAATCCCACGCCCATCCGTATCGTTTCTTTCTTCATGGCATCCATAACTTCATTCCAGCTGCCGAATCCTTTCTTATTGGCAACAACTATTTTGGTGGTGGAAACGATAGATTGCAGGAACGTATATTTGGTAAAATCCACGTCCGCCGTGCCGAGCAACGTCTCTATGTAAGGGGTGCTATCCATCATGCCGATCATATAACCGTCCGGCTTGCCGGCGGCAAGTATCCGGTAGCCTTTACGCTCTTCATTTTTCACGACGATCCCGCCCCCCGTGGCGCCGGGCGAAAGTATGCGCAGATATTTCGTGAGAAAAGGTCCGATGGCGCGGCCGATAATATCGTATCCGCCGCCCGGGGCATTGGGAACAACGTAGGCGATTCTTCCCGAGGGATAAACCTCCTTGGCTTTAGCATAGCCCAAGGGCAGGTCCGCAAACGCGCCTGTTGCCAGAGCGCCGACGGACAGTCCGGAAATTTTAAGGAAATCACGCCGTGTTGTGCCTCTTTTTTCCAGGTAATGAACATCTTGGTGCTTCGCCATAGGTCCCTCCTTATTAGTTCCTCTGTGATTCGCAGGATTTCCTGCATTTCTGTCCGAAAGCAAAATCCGGATTGCATCTCGCTGGAGTACATTGCGGAGAATTTTCGATCCGCAGGGAATTTTACCATTCACTCTTCGCTCGTTTACCCAACCGTTAGCTGCGGACACGAACTCGCTGTTCCCCAAGTTCCTTGCAATGACGAAGCGCGCTTCGAAAAGCAGAATCTTGGGGATGTTCTACGATTGGACCTGAGGAGCCTTGTTTGAGAAAGGGTGAAACTCTAAAAAATATGAATATCCGTTCTGCTTTCAAGCACCGCACCGGTTGCACCGAGGAGAAATGGTGATACGGGCGGATATCTTAGAGCCATTTGGAAGGGTTTATCGAATTGCGTTTCGGCTGGATTAAGCGTAGAAAGCCTGATGATGCATCTCTGAACCGGGCAAATAGGTAAATACCAGCTTGCGGCACTGATATCATGAAACAAATGAAAGATCAAGGAAACGGGAAGCAGCCCCACGACAAATGAACTGCCCGCCAAATCCGATCCGAAGGAAGGATGCTTAGGTTAAGATAATTAGGCGTTGATTACCCCTGAGGTTTGCCGCGGGGCGTTCAAGCAAAGAGTTTCGCTAAACCGCCACGTCCAGTTGCTGGACTGAACCCGCCTGCCCGCTTTCCGTAAGATAGAGCCCCGTACGCCTGATCTGGCCGCGGAGACTGTTCATATCATCCTTCAGGGCAAAAGAAGTGTCGGCATAACCGGTGAAGATGGCGCCCACCCCGCTCACTTTGAGACCCGTAAGGATATCCGCGCCGTCCGCGGCCTTCGTCCAGATGCGCAAGCCGTTATAGGTTGCATCCTTTTCGTCTATCCAGCCGTTCCCATCGCCATCGTACTTCGCCAGTTCCGTAAACCCGTCGCCGGTGGTGGGACCGAACAGTTCGGCGCCGTTATTGATGCGCCCGTCGCCGTTTGCATCAAGGGCCAGAATGCCGCTCCCGCTCTGAACAAAGGGGATCATCTCATCATTGCCGTCGGCATTGAGGTCAAAGGAGAATTTCTGATCGGTGAGCATGGCGGCGGGTCCGTTGAAATTGACCACCAGGGGATCGAGCAGGGCGTCGCCCGCCCGCAGGGAGACGGAGGCGCTGCTGGTGAAAGATCTTGCCATCCGCACATCAAGGATGAATTGTATTTCTTTCCCGTCGGCGGTTTTTACCACACCCGCGACCTGGAAGGTTGTGTTTTCCCTTTCCGTATGGGATTCCGCATAGTCGTAGCTGATTCCCCAGCCCACCCGTTCCGGTGCCGGGGAAGAACCATCTGTCGCCGGACGGGAAATATCAATATCCACCCGCGGCATCGTGTTGAGGTCTGCCGACGTGAGGAGCCGGATTTCCTGGCCGGTCATGGCCTCGATGAGTTCTTTGATAAGGAAAAGTTTTGGATTGTTGGAAACAAGGTCTTCAGGACTGGCCGGCGATGCCCCTTTTGCCTGCGTCGAGATGGTGACGGTATCGGCAGCCGACTCTGTGGAAGGAGGATCAACCCATATCCGGAGCGTCTCCGTCCTGCTGTCTTCTTTTTCGAACTGGCGGTTCGACGCCATGACTATATTGGTATTTGCGATTATCATTATGCTGTGCGCCCGATAACATCCTGCTGAACCTGTTTGTCCCGTTTAGCCAAAGAGATCGAAGAGCGTTCCCTGCATCTCGGCAGCGGTCTCCACGGTCTTGAGATTGGACTCGTAGTTGAATTTGTTCACGGACAGGGCAATGATCTCTTCTTCCGTATTCACGTTGGAGGTTTCCCACTCCCCGTTCTTTACCCCCTCGATGGTGACCGTGTCGCCCGGCGTATTCACCTGTTCTGCGGAAACTTTCACCCCCGGAGGTACCGTCTCCGCCATATTGGCGCGGCTTTTCTTGAATCCGTCGGTGTTCACATTGGCAATATTATTGGCAATGACATCGTTTTTCTTATCGAAGGCACTCAGCGCCGTGAGGGCAATATTGGCCGCATTTGACATGGCTATCCACCTCCTCTTTATATGGTCTCCTGCTTTTCATCGGCATTTTTGGCAGGATACTTTAGGGACCGGGACAATAAAAAGGAAGGGAGGCGGAAAGCCTCCCTCTCCGCCTGTGTGCAGCCGGGATGGGCGGCAATCAGGCAGCGCAAGTCCGTGCAGGCCGGGTGGCGCTCGGCGGTTAATGCCAGAATGGATAACGATATCAACTAATAGAGCAAGCCTTGGGTCTGATCAAGAGCACGGGCATGTTTGCTTCATGGAGGACCCGGAAGGCAACGCTGCCCAGCAACATATTTCTCATCCCCGAATACCCGTGCGTCGCGATCACAATCATATCCACGCCATTTTCCCCCGCGTAATCAATAATAAGATCTGCCGGTCGGCCCGTTTCCAGAGATTCGGTTTTGACTTTAATGCCCTCTGAACTGAGTTTTGCCTGCACGCTGTCGAGGTATTTGCGGGATCTGCCGAGGCGGGCCTCTCTGAAGGCCATATAATCGAATCCCTTGCTGAACATATCCTCATCCGCATTGATCTCGCGCAGCGGAAGCTCTATGACCACAGCATTTAACAGCACGACTTCCTCTATGGCGCCATCCTTCGCTAAATTTCTGATGTGGTTAAGAGAACATTCCGCCAATTCCGAGCCGTCGAGTGGAACCAAGACCTTCTTATACATGATATTCCCTCCCTTTCAATCGTTGATGATTCTATAAGTCTTTTTAGTGTTGTTGCTGCGGCAATTATTTCACGATCAGATTATTCTTGATGGATTTGACCCCGTTGACGCCCCCGGCGATTTCACCCGCTTTATCCACGGCCTGTTGCGAATTAACAAAGCCGCTCAGTTGCACGGTGCCCCGGTAAGTTTCGACACCGATCTGAAATGCCTTGAGGAAATCATCTGCCGCAAGCAGGGTCTTTACCTTGGTCGTGATGACTGCATCGTCAACATACTCACCGGTACTTTCACGGGTGGGTGTTGATGCACAGGCGGCAAAAAGGATACGTAACAGAAGGGCAATAGACAACGATAGTTAACTGTACGGTTAGCGGTAGGTAAATCCTATCCCTGGAGTGATGAACGATGATGTTCCTTGGGAGCGGAAGAGCTTCACGGGAAGCGGCTTATTTCCGTTGACAAGTCCCTTCGAGTAAGTTATTGAAGCGAAACACAAAGTGTCCACGGGTGAAACAGTTTCGATTCGCCATATGGCGCCAATCACAGGAGTTCTGGTATGGCTCTCGATGCTGACCGTCAAACCAGCAGCGCGGGATGGCAGTTTGGCAGGTTATTGGCAGGTCCGTTTGCCCTTATCGGCAGGGCGACGATCAGTCGGGTCGACAATTTGGGCGCCTCGGGCATTTTTCTCTTCTTGGCCGTCCTGAAGGTCTTCCGATCCAAACAACTCATCAAGATCGTCCAGCAGATCTATTATATCGGGGCCAGATCCACGATGATCATCGTGCTGGTCAGCTTCTTCACCGGCATGGTGCTGGGCCTTCAATCCTACCATGCTCTGGTTAAATTCGGCGCCGAAGGGGCCCTCGGAACCCTGGTGGCGCTGACTCTGGTTCGGGAATTGGGGCCGGTCCTCACGGCGATCATGGTTACGGCCAGGGCCGGTTCGGCTATCTCTGCAGAGATAGGCATTCAGCGCATCTCCGAACAGATTGACGCCCTGGACACCATGCGCATTGACCCGCTCCGATTTCTCATTACCCCGAGAATCACTGCTTCGATCATCAGCTTCCCTTTGCTTACCGCGGTGTTCGACCTCGTCGGCATTATCGGCGGGTACGTCTCCGGCGTATTGCTCCTGGGCGCCAATGCCAGCACCTATATTTATCGTGTCCAGACCAGCATGGACATGAAAGACGTCACCGACGGTTTGATCAAGGCGGTTGTTTTTGCCGTCATCGTCTCCACCGTCTGTTGTTACCAGGGTTATTTTACCCACATGCGCACGGACAGCCATGGCGCCAAGGCCGTCGGACTCTCCACGACTTCGGCGGTCGTGATCTCCTGCGTGCTTATCCTGGTGTCGGACTACGTCGTGACATCGCTGCTTATCTGAGGGTAACACCATGGAATCCCCCTTAATAGAATTCAAGGACGTCACCAAGCGCTTTGGCGCCAGGACCGTCCTTGAGCGGGTTAACCTTCAGATTTATGAAGGACAGGTCACGACCATTATCGGCTTGAGCGGTTCGGGCAAGAGCGTGCTGCTCAAGCATATCATTGGGTTGCTGAAGCCGGATGGGGGGACCATTCTCTTCAAAGGCAGGCCCTTACGCGAGATGAAAAAGGGCGAAAGAGTCGCCAATCTCGCCCGGATAAGCTATATGTTTCAAGATAATGCCCTCTTCGATTCCATGACCGTTTATGAAAATATCGCCCTTCCCCTTCGGGAGACGACGAACCTGAGCAAGGCCGAGATCAACAGACGGGTTATGGCCAGAATCGAACAGACGGAGCTTGAGGATGCTGCCCACAAGTATCCCTCGGAACTCTCCGGTGGCATGCAAAAGCGGGCGGCCCTGGCGCGGGCCCTGGTCACCGATCCGCAGATCGTCCTGTTCGATGAGCCCACGACCGGTCAGGACCCGGTTCGGAAAAATGCCATCCTGGGCATGATTGCCCAGTATCAGCGGAAGTTAAGGTTTACGGCGGTCCTGGTCAGCCATGAGATACCGGATGTCTATTTCATCTCAAACCGCATCCTGGCCCTCTATGAGCGGTCAATCGTTTTCCAGGGCTCTCCGGAGGAACTGGAGAATTTCGACCACCCCTTTAAGGACGAGGTCATTCGCAGCCTGGAAGGGCTCCAGAACGAATTGACGGGTCTCTATTCGAGACGACAATTCAAGGTGATGCATCGTGTTCAGTTGTCGCAGCAATCACAGGGGGCAACCTACTGCGTTGTGGTTTTTTCTCTGGGTGATCTGGATATGATCCGGGCAGAGGCAGGTTATAATGCGGCACAGGTGGCCATACGGGGCCTGGGACTCTATATTGATAAATATTTCGGGGCCGTAGGAGGTTTTTCCACACGCCGCCGCAGCAATGAATTTGTAACGGTACTCCCCAATTCGGACCTGGCGGAAGTGGAGAGCATCTTCAGGGATTTTATCAAGGATTTCCAGGAACGAGGGATCCATGACGTCTTGGCTGGAGCCCGCAAGCAGACAAGATCGGACAGGTGTGTCGAATTTCCGATCATGGCCGGAATTGCCCAGGGTCAACCCGCCGCCGACATCGATTCCGTCATCGATGCGGCAAAATCTCAACAAAAAGAATTTGCCCGGCTTCAGTGCGACGGGAGGAGGTAAGAGGTAAGCAAATGAAAAAGTTCACTATGGAAACCGCGGTTGGCGTTTTTCTCGTTTTCGGGCTCCTCTGCATTGGGTATATGACAGTGAAACTCGGTCATGTTTCCCTGCTCGGCGACGACTCCTATACTCTCTTTGCCCGATTCACCTCGGTCACCGGCCTGAGAGCCGGCAGTCTTGTTTATATCTCCGGCATCCAGGTGGGGCGTGTGGAGAAACTCAACATGGACCAGGAAAGCCAGAAGGCCGTGGTGGAGATACGCATTCGGAACCCCATCAAGATCTATGACGATGCCATCGCCTCTATCAAGACGGAAGGACTGATCGGCGATATGCATCTGAGTATCGACCCCGGGGGGGCCGGCACGCTTCTCAAGCCGGGAGAAGCCATTACGGAGACGCAACCACCCGTGGACATCGCCGATCTCATCAGCAAGTATGCCTTCGGAGATGTGAAGAAAAAGCAGTAGCCTGACAGGAATATAATCAAAAGTCCAAGAGAGGTTGGTCATGAAAAAAGAGTGCGCGACGTTAAGCATCATCCTGGTCTTGCTGGTCACCCTTCCGGTATACGCCGGTCCACCACTGGACGTGGTTCAGACGAACGTCAACAAGGGGCTTGAGGTGCTGCGCGATCCAAAGCTCAAAGCCGAGTCGGCCAAGGAGGTCAAAAAAGAAAAACTCCGGCTGATCTATAACAACCTGTTCGATGATGTCGAACTTTCGAAACGTACGTTAGCCAGGAACTGGAACAGCATGAATGCCGCCCAGCGTCAGGAGTTCGTCCAGCTTTTTCGGCAGGTGCTGGAAAAAGCCTACGTCGACAAAATCCTTGCCTACACCAACGAGAAAATTGTTTTTGAGCGGGAAACCATGGTCTCGGGAACCCTGGCCGAGATTCAAACAAAGGTCGTTACTTCGTCAAAGGAGGTTCCTATCTCCTATCGGGTGATTCTGAAAGGCAGTGACTGGAAGGTATATGACGTCGTTGTAGAGAACGTAAGCCTGGTTCTGAATTACCGTACCCAGTTTAATGACATCCTGGCAAAAAATACACCCGATCAGTTGATCGAGATCCTGCGAAAGAAAGTGAAAGGGCAATAGGACTAAGGGGTCGTTAACCTTTGCCTCTTGAAAGAAAACCTATCAGGCGGTCGGTTCCATGAAATCATACTCAATCCCCCTTCTCCTGCTCGTTTTTCTTACCCTTGGCTGTGCACACGGCTCTCACCCCGCTTCTTCCCCGGCGCCGGCAACTTCCCTTCAACTCGGGCCGATCGCCGCAGGCGCCAACACGGAGGATATCTTGCCGAACTCACCGGACATATTGGCGCAATCGGGAAACGGGAGTCCCGGCAGCACGATAAATCCTGATAATCCGGGGACAGCGATTAAAGAAGAAATTGCAACAACGTCAGACCAGCGGCCCTCCTCAGGCATACCGGGAACATCGGCAACATCAAACAACACTACTACGGAGAACGACGGGAACCTCGATTTTGTGGAGGAGGGCGCCGAGGAAGAAAAGGCGGGCATAGCCGACCCTCTGGAGCCTTTCAACCGGGCCATGTACCACTTCAATGATAAGCTGTACTTCTGGGTGCTCAAACCGGTGGCGCAGGGATATCAAAAGGTCGTTCCCGAGAGCGCACGGGTCAGTGTGAGCAATTTTTTCTCGAACCTCGCATTCCCGGTCCGTTTCGTGAATTGCCTGCTCCAGGGAAACTTCAGCGGCGCTTCCACGGAATTTGGTCGTTTCCTCGTAAACACCGTTTGGGGTGTCGGGGGATTTTTGGATCCTGCATCGAGTAAGGATATAGAACTCTCAAAACAAGACGAAGATCTTGGTCAAACCTTGGGGGTCTATGGACTGGGACAGGGTTTCTTTATCAACTGGCCGATACTCGGTCCTTCCAGTCCGAGAGATACGGTAGGGCTGGTCGGCGATTTTTTCCTGCATCCCTTCACCTACCTTACTCCTGCATGGGAAACCACAGTCGGGATCAGAGGATACGAGAAGGTGAACGCCACCTCTCTGTCAATCGGCGACTATGAGTCTCTCAAAGAAGCGGCTATTGATCCCTACGTGGCAATCCGCGACGCCTATGTTCAATACCGTCTGAAGAAGATTAATGCGGGGAAAATTAAACCACTGCCCGTCAGCACCGGTGAACCGAGCTCTGTCCCCGAAAGCGAGAAAGCTCCTTAAGTAGTGAATTCTGTAGCGAGCGCATTTCCCGTGGCGTACCGCGGAGTAAGCGAGCGAATGATGATGTTCCTTGGGAATCGAAGATTCTCCGCAGCAAGCTCAAGGAGAGTTTTAATCTACGAGAAGGGGGGGGGTTACTACGAAGCGTTATAAAGTAATTATCCTATTCCTATTCATGGCTCTTGCCATACACGGAGTAGCTGCGGCAAGCGGGCTTTTTGGGCCGCCTCAGTCTATTTCCAAAGCGACGGAAGGCTTACATACCGGCATCGGTTATTGGTATCATGAAGATAACTATAAAACCGGCGCAGATTACGTAATCAGGCAGAATCAGCTCTATTCGGAAGTAGGCTATGGATCGAAGAATTACTGGGACATCTACGCGAGAGTCGGGATCTCCGACCTGAATGTTTCCAGTGCCTTTAGTTCCACAAGCGCGGCGACCATAACGTTCAAAAATGATTTTGAAGAGAACATGAATTATTTTGGCACCGTTGGGGCAAAGGGTTTTTATCCTTTTGGTAAGACATTTGGTATTGGCGCCTTTATACAGGGGACCTATTATTTCCGCGATTTCACGGATACTGTTTCGGGAACTCAAAACGGCGCGCCGTTTACCCTTGAACTGAGGATGAAGGATCTGTGGGATGTGAATTTCGGCATCGGCTTTCAAGCCACCGTTCCCTACGGCATAAGAATGTATCTCGGACCCTATGTCTATTATTCAGAAGCAAGCGTATCGCCATCCACGAACGTCACCGGACTTGAATTAGCGTCAGGGGAGATGACCATTAAAAACAAGACATGGTTGGGAGGATTTGCCGGGATCGAAGTGCCGCTGGCAAAGGGATTCCGTCTGAATGTTGAAGGAAGGTATTCCGAACGGTTATCTGCCGGCGTTGCAGTCACCTATTCGTATTGAGTTTCCTGGTACGATGACGGCTTCCTGGGCCGTCTCCGTCTCACTGCGGCGCGGCTACCGAACCGGTGTAAAATACCTCGCACTTCCCGGTCAAGAGGTCCCTCGTCTTCTTGAGCAGATTGATCGCCGGCCCTGCGAGGAACATGAGGACGCTCGGCTTTCCCACCACCGGTTTCCCAAGAGGGCCGCTAATCTTCTGCTGCACGCGGGCGCATCCCTTGGCATCGAGCAGCGCTATGGTCACGTCTTCGAACTGTTCGCTCGCGAAATTGATTCTTCCTCGGAGAGCGATCCGGTTCTCTTTGGTCGACATGGCCACGTCTCTGGCCTGCGCTATGCCGCGTTCGACCTTCCAGTCCGAGAAGAACTTCCAAATGCCGGTGTTGCCTCCCGATCCCAGCAAGACGCTCGCGAAGTTGTAGCCCTTCGTGGCCGCCATGCCCAGGGGGCCGGCGACCAAGAATGCGGCGGTATCCGCGAGGTTGTAGTTCTGGCTGGACTCAAACCGGGTAAACTCCCGGTCGAGGTCGCTGCCGTAGAGCGTGAGATCCTCGCCGCGCAGGGAGACCTCTCCGTTCATCGTTCGCTTTATCTCCCGTGCGGTTTTTCCCCGCATCGTCAGGTTTGCCGAGAAATCCATCGCCCCTGCCGCGACCTTTTTGGGGGAAAGGGTTTTGAGGTACTCCTCAATCCGGAACGTTGCCAGGGAAGAGCGCACGGAATACAGGGGAACAGGACCGGAAAAATCCGCCCTGATGTTCCCGGACCCCTGCCCGCCGAAGAGGCGCATCGTGACCGAGTTGAGAGCGAAGACGCCATCCCTGCCCGTGCAGGTGAACTTCACGTCGGAAAAGGCGAAGTCCTTTGTCCGGATTTTCCGGCAGGCGAATTCTGCCGTGAAGGAAAGATTCTTCAAAAGCTCCTCGCTCCTCCCCTCGCCAAGCCGCAAGCTGCGCACGTCCAGGTTCAACTTTCCCACTTCGAATCCTTCCCCGGATTGTTCATCCGCATAAAGAAACGTCCCGTCGGAGAGAGAAAGATTCGGTACTGCCAGGGCGGGGAACGCCCCTTCGGTCTCTCTCCGTGTTTCGAAATTGAACGTGCCGTCGCGGGCCCGCTTCACGGAGATGCGGGGACGCGTGAGCCCGATCCTCATGATGCGGACTTCCCTGCAGAGCAGCGGAAGGAGGGCGATCTCCAGGCAGGCTTCCTTGGCAGAAATAACGTCCATCCCCCGGTTCCGGATGCTGAGATCATCGAGCCTGATTTGCAGGCCCGGAAAGAAACCGATCCCCAGCCGCCCGCCAACGCGGACCTCCATCCCCAGCGCGTCGGAGGCAGCCGTTTCCAGCCGCGGTTTGTAGACACTGGTGTCAACGAAAAGAAAGAGGGCACCCGCGGTGAGGATGATGAGCCCCACGAGTCCGGCGATGATGAAGAGGATGCGTTTTAATAGCTTTGACATTCACGCTCCTGTTTCTTGAATTCTATCTTGGAAGTATAGAAGGGGAATTGGCTAAATTTTCAGGAGGTCTTCCGGTTTATCTATAAGATAATCAGGTTCCATGGCGGCCAGTTGTTCCTTGGTATGCCAGCCCCAGGTAACGGCGACGGTTTTTACGCCCGCCATCTTCCCTTCCTTGATATCGCCCGCGGTGTCTCCCACGTAATAGGTGCGTTCAGCGTCCATTCCGAACTGGACCATGGCATGGAGAATTTTTTCCTTTTTGTTGAGATTCGCGTCCGAACCGAGGATTTCCCTGAAATAGCCGTCGAAATGGTACTGAACCATAGATGTGTTAATATCATGCGAATCGCTGGAAGAAATGACCACCAGGATGTTGTTTTCCCGCAACTTCGCCAGCACGGGCAGTACTTCATAGAACGGCGTTATCTCGTCATAATTGATCTGGGCGAGAATTCCCACCGCCGCCGCCATGAAGGCATCCAGATCGACGCCTTTTTTTACCAGCGATTCGTAGAAATTGTCTTCGTAGAGTTCCAGGAAATCGGCCCTGCTTTTGACGATCGGTTGTCCGATTTGATTCAGGCAGCGGGTGACGGTGCCTTCGTAAACGTCGAGGGAATCGACGATGACGCCGTCGAAATCAAAGAGAAACAATTTCTGCGCCGGTTTATTCTTCATCCGAATGCCTGTGCGGCAACGAGGCGTTGCAGCGACTCGCCATAGGGGGCAGTTGCAATCCCCTTCTCCGTGATGATCGCCGTGATGTACCGGTGCGGCGTCACATCGAAAGCAGGATTGTAAACCTTGATCCCTGCCGGCGCCGTCCTGACACCGTGGTAGCAGGAAACCTCTTCCCCCTCCCGCTCCTCGATGGGAATTGCACGGCCCTCCTGCACGGATAGGTCTATCGTGGAAAGCGGCGCCGCTATATAAAAAGGAATGCCGTGTTCCTTCGCCAGCACGGCAAGCGTATAGGTGCCTATCTTGTTTGCCGTATCGCCGTTTAAGGCGATCCGGTCCGCCCCGACGATGATCAGGTTGATCCTCCCCTGCTGCATGAGAGAGCCGGCCATGCTGTCGGTAATGAGAGTCGCGGGTATGTTTTCCTTCGTAAGTTCCCAGGCGGTGAGCCGGGCACCCTGCAGCACGGGCCTCGTTTCATCCACGAAGACGTGCAGCTCCTTCCCCTCCTCGCGAGCGGCGCGGATCACCCCCAGGGCGGTCCCATAGCCCGCGGTAGCAAGGGCGCCGGCGTTGCAATGGGTAAGGATGGTGTCGCCGTTCTTGATCAGGGACCTACCGTGCCTGCCCATGGCGCGGTTGGCAGCACTGTCCTCTTCGCATATCCGGATTGCCTCAGCCACGAGCGCTTCTTTTCTCCTCGCCGGCGATAGGCTCGCCGACTCCGCAAAGCGTTTTTTCATTTTCTCCACGGCCCAGAAGAGGTTCCTCGCCGTAGGCCGCGTCGCCGCGAACCGCTCGCAGATCCGGTAAAAATCCGTCCGAAATCCCTCCGGATCGCCGCTCTCGATGCAGAGCGCACCCAGGGCAATCCCCAGCGCCGCGGCCACGCCGATTGCCGGGGCCCCGCGCACGGTGAGGTCGTTGATGGCCTTGATCACTTCTTCGTAGTGTTTACAGGTGAGGTAGGTCTCTTGAAGCGGCAGCGCCTTCTGGTCAATCATGACCACGGCGTTATTATCCCAGTAAATCGTCCTAATCATGGCGACTCCGTAAAAAGCACCCTAAATCAACGTTTCAGTGATTTTTGCAAGCGTATTATCATCCGGCCAGCATTTTCTTAAGGAGCTCGTTGATGAGCGGGGGATTGGCCTTGCCCTGGGTGGCCTTCATCACCTGGCCGACGAAAAAGCCGAAGAGCTTCTCCTTGCCGGCGCGGTACTGGGCAAGCTGTTCCGGGTTTGCCGCGATAACGCCGGCGATGGTTCCGCTCAGCGCACCCTCGTCGGTGATCTGCACCATGCCCTTTTCCTTGATGATCGCTTCCGGCGGCCGGCCGCTTTTGTACATCTCCTCGATGAGTTCCTTGGCCATCTTGCCGCTGATGGTCCCCTTCTCGATGAGACCGATCATGGCCGCGAGCGCGGAGGCCTTGACGGGACATTTTCGGATATCGCGCTTCTCCTCGTTCAGGAAGCGCAATACGTCTCCCATGACCCAGTTGCTCGCGATCTTTGGCTGGCCGGAAAGCCTGACCACCTCTTCGTAGTAATCGGCAAGCGCCCGGCTCGCGGTAAGCACCCCCGCATCATAGGGCGGTATCTGGTATTCCCGCACGAACCGCTCCCGCTTTTCCAGGGGCAGTTCAGGAAGGCCTTCTTTCACCTTTTCGATCCAGGCGCCGTTAACGGCTACGGGCACCAGATCGGGATCGGGGAAATAGCGGTAGTCGTGGGCCTCTTCCTTGCTCCGCATAGAGTGGGTCACGCCCTGGCCGTCGTCCCAGAGCCTCGTTTCCTGCACCACCGCGCCGCCATCATCAAGGATATACTGCTGGCGCTTGATCTCGTATTCCAGCGCCCGCTGGACATTGCGGAAGGAGTTCATGTTTTTCAATTCCGTCCTCGTTCCGAAGGCCTCACGTCCCTTCGGCCGGATGGACACGTTGGCGTCGCAGCGGAAACTCCCCTCTTCCATGTTCCCGTCGCAGATATCGAGATAGACGAGCGTCTCGTGGAGGCGCTTCAGGTAGGCCGCCGCCTCTTCGGAACTTCGCATGTCCGGTTCGCTGACAATCTCGATCAGGGGAACGCCCGTCCGGTTCAGGTCCACGTAACTGGCAGGATTATGCTCGTCATGCATGAGCTTGCCCGCATCCTCTTCCATGTGGATACGGGTAATGCCGATACGTTTCCTGCCGCCGTTCACTTCTATGTCCACATGACCGTGCTCGGCCAGGGGATAGGCGTATTGGGATATCTGGTATCCCTTGGGAAGGTCCGGGTAAAAATAATTTTTTCGGGCAAAGCTGCACTCGCCGTTGATCCCGCAGGCGGTGGCGAGCGCCATCTTCATCGCGTACTCTACGACCATTTTGTTCAGGACGGGCAGCACGCCCGGCATGCCGAGGCACACGGGACAGGTATGGCTGTTGGGCGACCCACCGAATTTAGTGGAGCAGCCGCAAAAAATCTTTGAGTTCGTCAAAAGCTGGGCGTGAACTTCCAGCCCGATTACCGGTTCGTATTCCATTACCTCTCCTTCTGTTCAGGCTTTTGAAAAACGGCCATCTGCTGCGTTTCCCTCATCCTTCGCCGCTCAACGTACGTCAAAGTACGCCTCGCGGCGAAGAATTTCGGGGGCCTTGCACCTGGCTATTTTTGAACAGCCTGCTAAGACGCCTTTTTTTGACAACCCTTAAGTATTTTTCTCCTGCGGCTTTTCTCGACGATGGCCCGCAACTGCCGTGCGGCCTTGCCGGGGTCATCCGCCGCACAGATGGCGGATACGACGGCAATACCGTCTGCTCCCGCCGCCATCACCGTAGCCGCGTTCGTCTGGTTGATCCCGCCGATAGCCACCAGCCGGTGCCGCGAACGCGTCCGCAGGATTTTCAATCCTTCGATTTCCCATGCGTCGCCGGTATCGGTCTTGGTCGGCGTGGAAAAAACGGGGCTTACGCCCAGGTAATCCACGTCGAGCATCTCCGCCATCCGGGCCTCCTCCGGCGTCCCCACGGAAAGACCGATAATGGCGTCCTCCCCCAGCAACCGCCGCGCGTTGCCGTAGGGCATGTCGCTTTGCCCGATATGGACGCCGTCCGCGCCGGTGGCAAGCGCAACGTCGAGCCGGTCGTTGATAATCAACGGTATGCCGAGGGGCGCCAGTATCTCGCGCACCCGGCGGGCAAGGGCGATGAAATCGCGGGTGGAACAGTCTTTCTCACGCAACTGCACAATGGTCACTCCGTTCTGCGCCGCCGCCCGGACCACCTCTGCAACGGGCCGGCCAAGGGAAAGCCTGCTGTCCGTAACCAGGTACAGACTCACATCCGGTGCGTGTTTCATCCCTCCGTCCATTTCAGGCGTCCGCTGATGTCCAACGCCTGCAATCCATGCAGCGCATCAATAAAATGTAGTTGCAGCGTGCCCGGACCCTGCGCTTTTTCAGCGGCGATTTCGCCGGCTATGCCCATGACCGCCATCGCATGGGCGGCCGCTTTCAGGAAGGCGGGGTTCACTGCGGCAAAGGCCCCGATGAGCGCCGTCGCCGTGCAGCCCAGCCCTGTCACGCGGGACATCAGGGGATGTCCGTTCGCGATGCGGATGATTGCGCTTCCCTGCACGATCAGATCCACCGCGCCGCTCACACACACGACGGAGCCGGTGCGATCGGACAGGGCCCTTGCCGCATCAAGCGAATCCTCGGACGCATGCGTGCTGTCCACCCCTTTGGTTCTCGCCTCTTCATCGCCAAGGGCCTTTATCTCGGATGCGTTTCCCCGAATTATGGCCGGCGGCGTTTTCCCGATCAGCAGGCGCGCCGTTTCCGTCCGCAGCCGTGTCGCACCGGCGCCGACGGGATCGAGGGCCACGGGAATGCCGCACTGCGAGGCTTTCCACATCGCCTTTGCCATCGCCTCGATCCAGTGCGAGCTGAGCGTGCCGATGTTGATGACGAGCGCCGCCGCAATGCCCGCCATTTCCTCCACTTCTTCCACGGCATGGGCCATGACGGGTGATGCGCCAATGGCAAGGAGCGCATTTGCCGTCGTGTTCATCACCACGTAATTCGTGATGTTGTGCACGAGCGGCGCCCGGTCACGGATATGCTGCACATCAACCCAAATTTCGTCTGCAATCAAGACTGCTCACCCCCCCCTCAATAGCTATTGATAGCAGGTTGTTAAAAAAGTCGCCGTTACCGGCTGTTCGATTCCTCAGGAACGTGATCATTCAGCATTCACTCGCTTACCCCGCTGCAAGCTGCGGGGCATGCGCTCGCTGCCGAATTCAACAGCCTGTTAAAGAGACGGTTTTCTTTTTTCCCCGCCGGTGTTTTTTTCATAAGCGGCGGCGATCTGGATCAGCCTTCCCTCCGCAAAGTGTCCCGCAAGGAACTGAAGCCCGATGGGAAGACCGCCCGCGGTATAACCGCAGGGAACGGACAGACCCGGTATGCCGGCGAGATTGGCGGAGATCGTGAAGATATCGGACAGGTACATCTTGATGGGGTCGTCCGTCTTCTCCCCGATCTTGAAGGCCGGGGTCGGCGAGGTGGGCGTGAGGATCACATCGCACTGCCGGAAGGCGTCGTCAAAATCCCGCTTGATGAGGGCCCGCACCTGGGAGGCCTTCTTGTAATAGGCATCGTAATACCCGGAGGAAAGGGCATAGGTGCCGATCATGATGCGCCGTTTCACCTCGGCTCCGAAACCCTCCGAACGGGTCTTTTTGTACATTTCCAGGAGGTCCCGGCCGTTTTCAGAACGGAACCCGTATTTCACGCCGTCGTAGCGAGCCAGGTTGGAGCTGGCCTCGGCCGGCGCCACGATGTAATAGACCGCCAGGCAATATTCCGTATGGGGAAGAGATATGGGCAGGCACTTACCGCCAAGTTTCTCGATGACGCCAATGGCCTTCTGCACCGCCGCGGCGACCTCGGCATCAATGCCCTCGATGAAATACTCCTTCGGGATGCCTACGTTCCAGCCGTCAATCCCCCGCTCGACAAACGCGCGGTAATCGGGCACATCCGTGGGGACCGACGTGGACTCCCGAGGATCGTAGCCGGCGATGGCATTCATCATGATGGCGCAGTCTTCCACGTCCTTCGTAAAGGGCCCTATCTGGTCAAGAGACGAGGCAAAAGCAATCATGCCGAAACGCGATACCCTCCCGTAGGTGGGCTTCATGCCTACCACGCCGCAGAGCGCGGCCGGCTGTCGGATAGAGCCGCCCGTATCGGAACCGAGGGAAGCAATGCATTCGCCGGCGGCCACAGCCGCAGCGGAACCGCCGCTGGAACCTCCCGGTATCCTGTCCAGATCCCAGGGATTTCTCGTAACGCCGAAGAAGGATGTCTCCGTAGAAGATCCCATGGCAAACTCGTCCATGTTTGTCTTGCCCGTAAACACGGCGCCCGCCTCTCTGAGTTTCTCCACTACCGTGGCGTCGTAGGGTGGTACAAAATTATGCAAGATATGGGAACCGCAGGTCGTCTTAATTCCCCGTGTACAAAAAATGTCCTTCAAGGCGATGGGGATGCCCGTCAGGGTGTTGATGTCTCCCGCCTTGATCCGCTGATCGGCTTTTGCCGCCTCTTCGCGAGCCTGTTCTTCAAGAAGGGTTATATAGGCGCGGACATTCACCTCCACCGCCTCGATGCGGCCGAAGACGGAATCCAGTATCCCGGACGCGCTGACCTCCCCGCTTCTGATTTTTTCCTGCAATTCATGAATGGTTAATTCGTACAACTCCATTATTCCACCACCTTCGGCACTCGGAAGCATCCCCCCTGCTTATCGGGGGCATTGGCCAGAGAACGTTCTTCGCTTAACGATTCCCGCACCTCGTCGTCACGGAAGGCATTGCTCAAGGCTGTGGCATGGCTCATGGGTTCTACGCCGGCTGTATCCGCCCGGTTCAGCTTTTCCATGTACATCAGGATGTCATTGAGCTGGGAGGTAAACGTTTCCGTCTCCTCTTCGCTGAATTCCAGCCGCGCCAGATGCGCCACATAACTTACTTCTTCCTTGCTGATCTTCAAATCGCATCTCCCCGAATGTAGTATTTCCGTAAATAAGATGTCCTCTCAACCAAAGGGAGATATCTTTTAATAGGTTCTTCTCTTGAAGATTTCTCGCTTTGCTCGAAATGACGGCATGATAAAGCCTTTACTGAAACACGACACTAACTGAACTGCCAGTATGGCTTTATTTTCTCTACCACAGGCCGGAGAGCCGCATCCCGGCAGTGGCGTTCTTCTATCTCTATCTTGTCCAGATCCGCTTCCGTCAACCGCGTGTCTCCGTGCATCTCCAACAAAACCGCCTGTACCGACGCGGCCTCGCCCTCGGTATTATAGCCCCCTTCCAGAACCATAAGGAGCTTTCCCCCGCAGCAGGCGTCCGCAATATCCAGAAGAATGCGAGTCAGACAGGCAAACCCGCCGGGGGTCACCTCCATGGCGCCCAGGGGGTCCTGATAATAAATATCGAACCCAGCCGAGACCATGACCATATCGGGTTTGAACTGCAGAGCCACGGGCTTGAGTACCCTCCGGAAAATGCTCAGGTACTCCCCGTCGCCGGCGCCCGGCGAAAGGGGGACGTTGATCGTGTAACCGAGCCCCTTCCCTCTCCCCGTTTCCCCCAGCGCTCCCGTACCGGGGTAATAGGGATACTGGTGGGTGGAAAAATACAGAATGTCGGCGTCTTCGTAGAAGGAGTGCTGTGTGCCGTTTCCGTGGTGCAGGTCCCAGTCAACGATCAAAACCTTCTTCATGCCGTGCCGCGCCGTCGCATACCGGGCGCCCACGGCAATATTGTTGAAGAGACAAAAACCGGCCGCCCGGTCGGCCTCGGCATGGTGGCCGGGCGGCCTTATCAGCGCGAAGGCGTTCGTCACCTCTCCGGAAACGATACTGTCTATGGCGTTGCAGACCCCGCCCGCGGCCAAAAGGGCCGTATCGTAAGAATCCTCTACGGTTGACGTATCGGGATCGAGGGAAAAATGAGATTTCCCCGCCGTTTCCGCCACCAAGTTGACGTAACCAGGACGGTGTATTCTTTCCAGTTCCTCGCGAGTAGCGTGTCGGGGTGCAATTGCATGGAACTTCCCTGCCATTTCAGCGTCATCAAGCATCCGGTAGATCGCCACCAGCCGTTCGGGGGATTCGGGATGGGCAAAACCAGCATCATGCCTTAAATATCGTTCATCCCTTACAATTCCGGTTTTCCGAGAAATTCTGTCCGCCTCCTTCATTCTCTTCCTCTCTGATTTATAAACGATACCGCCATTCGTAAGTTAGAAATTGTTTTCTGCGTTTTTCTGGCAGAAAATAATTTCGTGAACGCACTTATCCCGTTTATCGGGGTTACGATAGTCGCTTTTGCCCCTACCACAAAAGCCCTTAGAAAGCAAAGGATTTCCCGTATAAGCCCCCTTCTGGAAAAACCGTTGACAATGGTTCAAAACCATATATACTTACGCAAAATCTCCCGGAAAGAGGGTGTGGTGTAATGTTTGGCATCGGCATGCCGGAGCTTATCGTAATTGCCGTTATCGCCTTGCTCGTTGTGGGTCCCAAAAAACTCCCCGATCTTGCCAAGACCTTGGGGAAGGGTCTCTCGGAGTTTCGCAAGGCAACCGACGAAGTGACCGACAACTTGAAGCAGACATTGAAGGCAGAAGAAGTCAAAGAAGAAGTGGATGGCATCAAGGATTCGCTCCTGCATGCAAACAATAACGGTCAGGAAGCGCATGACCAATCTTCCCCGCCTTCCGAAAACAAAGAAACGCCCCCTCCGGGTTCCGCACCAAAAACCTAACTCCCCGACACCAATAACAAAATGAAACATTATCAACCAGTATTGCAGGAAATACGTTAACCTATGGACAGGTCAGCAGACGAAAAAATGCCCTTTACCTCTCATCTGGAAGAGTTGCGGAAGAGACTCGTTCGCATCCTCATCGCGGTTGGACTGGGATTTCTTGTCTGTTATTACTTCAAAGATTGGCTGTTCATGGTCATCACCAAGCCGCTGGCCGATGTCATGCCCAAGAGCAGTTCCATGATCTATACGGGCCTTCCTGAGGCTTTTTTTATCTACATGAAGATCGCGTTTTTTGCCTCCCTCTTTCTGACAAGCCCCTATACCCTGTTTCAAATTTGGCGGTTCATCTCCCCGGGCCTCTATCAAAACGAGAAAAAATACGTTTTCCCCTTTATCTTTTTTTCCTCTCTGCTCTTCATCGGGGGGATCCTGTTCGGCTATTTTATCGTCCTGCCGCCGGCGTTTAGCTTCTTCGTCTCCTTTTCGTCCGAGTTCCTGAAGCCGATGGTTTCCCTGAAGGAATATCTTTCCCTGTCTCTGAAGTTCCTGCTCGGATTCGGTCTTTCCTTCGAACTGCCTGTTTTTATTTTTTTCATGACCAAAATCGGCATCGTGAACTCCAAGATGCTGTCCAAGCAGCGGCGTTACGCCATCCTGATTATTTTTGTTGTCGCCGCAATCCTGACGCCCTCTCCCGACGCCCTGACACAGGGATTGATGGCGCTGCCGCTCATGTTCCTGTACGAGGTCAGCATCTTCGTGGCAAAATTCGCGGAAAAAAAGACGCCCGATGATAAACACGAACACGCTGAAGAGGAAGCACCATGAACGGAGGCAGACGGGCCATCAGAAACGTAGCCCCCAAGAGGGGCGCCCGGCGGAAGGCCCTGAAGAAACTCCTCCTTGCGGCCCTGCTCCTGGGAATTATCGTGGCGCTCGCGGGAAGCAGCCTCATTTACTACATCATTCTGAAGGAATTGCCGAGCATCGCCGCCCTTAAGGATTACCGTCCCAGCATCGCCACGAGGGTCTATGCCGACAATAATGAACTCATTGACGAGTTTTTCCTCGAGGACCGGAAAATTATCAAGATTACCGATGTCCCCAAGATCGTCATTTACGCCTTTGTCGCCGCGGAAGACGCCCGCTTCTTCCAGCACGGGGGCCTGGATCTGCAGAGCATGTCCCGGGCCTTTTTCAAGAATCTGGAGGCGGGCCGGATCGTCCAGGGAGGAAGCACCATCACGCAGCAGGTGGCAAAATCCCTGTACCTATCGCCCGAGAGAAGCTACATACGGAAAATCCGGGAGGCGCTCCTCGCCTTCAAGATAGACCGTTACCTTACCAAAGACGAAATTCTTAATCTCTATCTCAATCACATCTATCTGGGACACGGCACCTATGGGATCGAAGCGGCTGCGGAAGGCTATTTCGGGAAGAGCGCCCGATACCTTAATCTATCCGAAGCCGCCCTGCTGGCGGCGCTTCCCAAGGCGCCCACTTCCTATTCCCCGTTCCTCCATCTCGATAAAGCCCGCCAGCGGCAGGCCTATGTCCTGCAGAGGATGTTCGAGGACAAATACATAACACGCCAGGACATGGAACAGGCGATTGCCGCGCCCATCCACCTCAAATCTTTCAGACCCAAGGACAAGATCGCCCCCTATTTCGTGGAGAACGTCCGCCGCTACATCTTGGAGAAGTACGGTGGGGAAGCCCTGTACAAGGAAGGACTCGAGGTATACACCACGCTCAACATTAAGATGCAGAAGGCGGCGCGGGACGCCGTGGAGCGGGGGCTCCAGGAACTGGAAGCGCGAGAGGGATCCCCGCCCGGGGAAGCCCAGGGCGCGTTGCTCGCCATGGAATCCACTACGGGGGCCGTCAGGGCCATGGTGGGGGGAAGAAACTTCAGCAGAAGCGAATTCAATCGCGCCACCCAGTCGCGGCGCCAGCCCGGGTCGGCATTCAAGCCCTTTATTTATACGGCGGCCTTTGACAAGGGCATGACCCCGGCGACCGTTATTATGGATGCGCCGATTGTTTTTGAAGACCGTTCCACAAACACCGTGTGGAAACCGCAAAACTTCGACCAGAAATTTACCGGCCCCACCACCCTGCATAAGGCACTTGTCAATTCGCGTAATATCATCACCATAAAAATTCTGCAGACCATCGGTGTGGACTACGCCACCGCCTATGCGGGCAACATGGGAATCGCCTCGCCTCTCAACAAGAATCTCTCTCTGGCGCTGGGGACATCGGGCGTCACGCTACAGGAATTGGTGAGGGGATACGGCGTGCTGGCGAACGGCGGCAAGAAGGTAAATCCCTTCTTCATCAGAAAGATCGTTGACCGCACCGGCCATGTTTTTGAAGAAAGTCAGGTGGTGAGCGAACAGGTTATTGATCCCCGCATCGCCTTCATGACAACCCATGTTATGCAGGACGTGGTGGAAAGCGGCACGGGCAGGGCGGTAAAGAGCCTTGGCCGGCCCGTGGCCGGCAAGACCGGCACGACGGACGAAATGAGAGACGCCTGGTTCATGGGCTTCACGCCGTCGCTGGTGGCGGGCGTGTGGGTAGGCTTTGACCAGGAAAGAACCCTCGGCAAGCAGGAAGTGGGCGGCCGCGCGGCGGCCCCCATCTGGCTGTACTTCATGGAAAGCGCCCTCGCTGGGACGCCGGTAGAAGTATTTCCCGTTCCCGAGGGGATCGTCTTCATGAAGATTGACCCCTCGACCGGTCTCCCGGTGAAACCCTCAACAAAGGGGGCTATCTTCGAATGTTTTCTCGATGGAAATACCCCGAATGACGCGCCGCCGCCCGATGAACGTGAGAAGACCGATGGGATGCCTGCCTACGAGATGGATACCCGCTTTTAGCAAGTGAGAAATCATTTTCCGCATTTATCCCGTTTATTGTGGTTAGGAACGGGCGAAACAATAATCAGCAGCGAGCGTGACAAGTCGGTTGGATTGCCTTGTTCTCCAAGTGATTTTCCTGTTCTTCATACTGCGTCCACATTCTGATAACTTTTACAGTCTTGATATCGTCGAGAACTTGGTAAACCAGACGGTATTGTAAGTTGATCCGTCTGGAACAAGCCCCGGAGAGGTCTCCCATGAGTTTTTCGTATGGCGGTGGTTTTCGGTAAGGATCTTCTCTGAGAATGTTCAGCAGGCGATTTGTCTGTGGCTTAAGGCCAGATTGTGCAATTTTCTTTGCATCTTTCTTGGCCTGCTTAGTAAAGACTAGGCACCAACTCACCAGCCGGGCTCCTTATCGCATTTTTCGACAGGGGTTCTATGTCCCTTTTTGATGGACTCTCGCATACCGGGTAGCGACACGAGGTATAGAGTCTCCTCTATTGCCCGCCAGTCTTCTTCGGAAACGAGAACAGCAGAGCTTCTCTTTCCTACGATCTGGACTGGTATGTGTGTCTCCTTCACTTCATCAACTAAATTATAGAGGCGTTTTCTTGCTTCCGATGCCGATAACGTTGTCATTTTAACAACCTCCTTCTCGTACCACATGCGGTACGCCAACGTTTTCTCAATGTCAAGTTCTTTCACGGGAACATATATTTTTATACATATTATATAAGTTGTTAGAATATAGAAGAATCGCTGTCCCAAAACAAGCTCAAAATGGGCTTTTCTCTGATTATTTCCCCAAAATAATATAGAGAATAAACAACCTGTCATTTCGCGTGAAACGAGAAATCTTGACGAATATATTTACATAGAAAAGATATCTCCCTTCGGTCGATATGACAATTATTTATGAGAAAGGGAATAAGATAGGAATACTCTGTGATCAAAAAATACCCTTGACAAAAATGGTATTTTTTAATAGGGATACAGCCGTAAGTACATGATGGAGAGTGAGATGGTCATGCGGCATGAAACAGGTTTTGCAAATATTCCGGTTATACTGAGCGTCGTGGCTGTAGTAGTAGCTGTAGGCACGGGTGCCGCCGCTCGGTTTCTTTGAACCACCGACATAAGAAGCTAAGAGCCGCGGGCGCCCCAACCCGCGGCTTTTTTATTTCAAAAAGCCGCACACCGGGAAACACTGCGGCTTTATTTATTTACGAAAACGTTTAATTTTTGAGGGGGTGCAACAGTGAAACTAACAGGAGCTCAGATTCTCTTTAAGGTCCTGAAACAGGAAAACGTGGATACTATCTTCGGCTATCCGGGCGGCTCCGTCATGGATATCTATGACGAGCTATTCCGGCATGAAGACATCAAACACTTCCTTGTTCGTCATGAACAGGGAGCCATCCATGCGGCCGACGGGTATGCGCGGGCCTCGGGAAAAATCGGCGTGTGTCTGGTCACCTCAGGCCCCGGCGCCACGAATACGGTAACGGGCATCGCCAATGCCTATATGGATTCCATTCCCATCGTTGTCATGACGGGACAGGTTCCCGTTTCCCTGATCGGCAATGACGCCTTTCAGGAGGTGGATATCACAGGCATCACCCGGCCCTGCACCAAGCATAATTTCCTGGTGCGGGATCCCGAAAACCTGGCCCGGACGATAAAAGAGGCCTTTCATATCGCCCGGGCGGGACGTCCCGGGCCGGTGTTGATTGATCTGCCCAAAAACGTCATGCAGGCACTGGTGGACGACACGACCCTGTCCTATCCCATAAGCTTCTCCGATGAGGAAACCGATCCTATTGAGAAAGACTGCGCCGAGGCCCTGGAACTGATCAGAAAATCTCGGAAACCCCTGATTTTCTGCGGCGGCGGCGTGATTCTGGGACGGGCATGGAAGGAGTTCCGTACGTTTGCAAAAAAACTCAACTGTCCCGTCACCTCATCCCTCATGGGATTAGGGGCGTTTCCCGGCACCGACCCTCTCTGGCTGGGCATGCTCGGCATGCACGGAACCTACTACGCGAACATGGCGATCAGCAACGCCGATCTGCTTATCGCCGTGGGGGTGCGGTTCGATGACCGCGTCACCTCCAAGGTGGAGGCCTTTGCGCCTCACGCCCGGATTATCCACATTGATATTGATCCGGTGTCCATTGATAAAACCATCAAGGCTGACGTTTCCATTATCAGCGATTGCAAACCCGTGCTCCAACTCCTCAACGAGTGGCTATCCCACGATCCGGTGGTCACCCCGCAAGAGCATACGAAGGAGTGGCGCGCGCAGATCGCCGAATGGAAAGAGAAGGTTCCCCTGTCCTACTGCCGGGGCGAGAAAATAAAACCCCAGTACGTTATTGAAACGCTGTACGAACTTACCAAGGGGAAAGCCATCATCACCACGGAAGTGGGCCAGAACCAGATGTGGACGGCGCAGTTCTACCCCTTCGAAGCGCCGAATACCTTCATCTCGTCAGGTGGCTTGGGCACGATGGGCTTCGGATTTCCCGCGGCAATCGGGGCGCAGGTTGCCTGTCCCGAAAAACTGGTCGTGGATATAGCCGGCGACGGCAGCATTCAGATGAACATTCAGGAAATGGCAACCGCGGTTCAGTACAAGCTGCCCGTCAAGATCGTCATTCTGAATAACGGCTTTCTGGGCATGGTCCGCCAATGGCAAGAGTTATTTTACGGCAAGCGATACTCTCAGACCGATATGTCCTATGCCCCCGACTTTGTGAAACTGGCCGAGGCGTACGGCGCGACCGGCCTGAGATGCACCAAGCCAAACGAAGTGAAAGCCACGCTTCAAAAGGGCCTCGATACCCCCGGCACGGTCGTCATGGATTTCCGGGTGGAACCGGAGGAGGGCGTTTTTCCCATGGTCAAGCCGGGCCTTTCCCTGTCGGAAATGTCCCTGGGAAAAACATGAAGCTCCCCGCCTCCACAGCGGGGCTTGCAGGACGTGCCCCCGGTCATAACCGTATCGTCCGGCAGAGGGCGTCGCGCCTGTTTACTTTAACAGAAAGGGAACACAAGCATTATGGAAATTAAGGAAAATACGATTTCGATCCTGGTGAACAACAAACCCGATGTCATGGCGCGGATAGCCGGAACCTTTAGCGGCCGCGGTTTCAACATTGAAACCATCGCGGTGAATGTTACGAAGGATCCCAATATCTCCAAGATCATTCTCACGATCTTCGGCAATCAGGACACGATTACCAAAATCGAAAAACAGTTAAAGCGGATGCTGGACGTGATCCAGGTGGATGATTTAACCGGCAGAGACGCCATCAGGCGGGAAATGATCCTGGTCCGCATGAAGACGACGGAGGAACAGAGAACCCAGCTTACGAAAACTATTGACACCTACAAATGGAAAATAGTAAGCAGCAGCCCGGATTACTGCATCGTGGAAATTACGGGTCATCGGGATGACATCGAAAACGCCCTGGCCATTCTTGAGCCGCTGGGCATTGATGATTTTACCAGAACGGGGACCGTTGCATTAGCCAGACAGAATAATAACTCAAGGGGGTAGGATATGGCAAAGATCAATTTCGGCGGTACATGGGAAGAGGTTATAACCTCCGATGAATTTACGCTCACGAAGGCGAAGGAGGTATTGAAAAACGAGACCGTGGCCGTCATCGGGTACGGCGTTCAGGGACGAGGCCAGGCGCTAAACATGAAGGACAACGGGATCCGGGTGATCGTCGGTGAGGGCGATTACAACTGGAAGAAGGCCATCGAGGAAGGCTTCGTTCCCGGAGAGACCCTCTTTCCGCCTATGGAGGCGGCGAAACGCGGCACCATCATCCAATATCTCCAGTCCGACGCCGGACAGAAGGAAATGTGGGCGGAATTGAAGCCGACGCTGACGAAGGGCAAGGCGCTCTATTTTTCCCACGGGTTTTCCATCGTGTACAAGGAACAGACCGGCGTTATCCCTCCCCCGGACATTGACGTTATCATGGTGGCGCCCAAGGGGTCGGGCCGGACTGTCCGGGACAACTTCCTGGCCGGCAGCGGGATCAATTCCAGCTATGCCGTCTTCCAGGATGCCACGGGCAGAGCCCTGGAGAGGACGTTGGCCACGGGCGTGGGCATCGGATCGGGCTATCTCTTCCCCACGACCTTTGAGATGGAAGTCTACAGCGACCTGACAGGGGAACGAGGGGTCCTCATGGGATGCCTGGCAGGGATTCTGGAGGCACAGTACAACGAACTGCGCAAGCACGGACATAGTCCCAGCGAGGCCTTCAACGAGACGGTGGAAGAACTGACGCAGAGTCTGATGCCGCTGGTTGCCCAGAACGGCATGGATTGGATGTACGCCAACTGCAGCACTACCGCCCAGCGCGGCGCGCTCGATTGGAAGGATAAATTCCGCGATGCCGTCGCCCCGGTCTTTAAAGACCTGTATGACCGCGTCGCCTCCGGCAAGGAGACGGCGGTTGTTCTGGATGTAAACAGCAAACCCGATTACCGGGACAAACTCCAGAAAGAACTGGACGTCATTAAAAACAGCGAAATGTGGCAGGCAGGCGCGGCTGTGCGGTCTCTGCGGCCGGAACGGAGAAAGAAGTAATTCTCGCAGGGAGATGCAAAGCATCTCCCTTTTTATTGTCTCATGATATCAACGATTGGGGGTGCACTATGAAACGGGAAAAAGGCATGCGCAGTGACCTCATGAAAAAAGGCGCCGAGCGGGCGCCTCACCGGTCCCTCTTCAAGGCCATGGGATACACGGACGAAGAGATCGCCCGTCCACTGATCGGCGTGGTGAATGCCGCGAACGAGATCATCCCCGGGCACATCCATCTCGATATCATTGCCGAGGACGTGAAGGCCGGCATCCGAATGGCCGGCGGGACACCGGTGGAATTCCCCGCTATCGGGGTCTGTGACGGCATCGCCATGGGCCACACGGGCATGAAATACTCCCTCGCCAGCCGCGAGCTGATCGCCGATTCCGTCGAGGTTATGGCCATGGCCCATCCCTTCGACGCCCTCGTGCTCATCCCCAACTGCGACAAGATCGTTCCGGGGATGCTCATGGCGGCACTGCGGTTGAACATACCTGCCGTCTTTGTAAGCGGCGGTCCCATGCTGTCCGGATTTCAGACGGGCAAGAAGGTAGATTTGATCACCGTTTTCGAAGGCGTGGGCGCGGTGAAGGCCGGCCGCATGACAAAAAAGATGCTCAAATCCCTCGAAGATTCCGCCTGCCCCGGCTGCGGCTCCTGTTCCGGCATGTACACGGCAAATTCCATGAACTGCGTCACCGAGGCGTTAGGGCTCGGACTGCCGGGAAACGGGACCGTTCCCGCCGTCCATGCGGCCCGCAGGCGTATGGCCAAGCATGCAGGCATGAAGGTCATGGAACTGCTTAAAAAAAACATCCGGCCGCGGGACATTGCCACGCTGGCCGCCTTTAAGAACACCCTCGCCGTGGACATGGCGCTCGGATGCTCCACCAATACGGCGCTCCACATCCCCGCCATCGCCCACGAGGCGGGGATCAAGCTCGATCTCAATCTGTTCAACACGATCAGCAAAAAGACGCCCCACCTCTGCCATCTCAGTCCGGCGGGCCCCCATCATATTGAAGATCTGGATGCGGCCGGCGGCATCCAGGGCGTGATGAAGGAGCTCAACACGCTCGGCATCCTCGATCTGAAGGTTATGACGGCAACCGGAAAAAACCTGGGGGCGAATTTGAAAGACGCCCGCATCCTGAACCGCGAGGTTATCCGCTCGGTGAAGAATCCCTACCACCGCGAGGGAGGGCTTGCTATCCTTAAAGGGAACCTCGCCCCCGACGGGGCGGTCGTAAAACAATCGGCGGTAGAGGCGGAGATGATGGTGAACGAGGGTAAGGCCCGCGTCTTTGACAGCGAAGAAGCCGCTATTGACGCCATCCTCGGCGGCCGCATCCATGCGGGCGACATCGTGGTCATCCGTTATGAAGGCCCCAAGGGCGGACCGGGGATGCGGGAGATGCTTGGTCCCACGTCGGCCATCGCGGGGATGGGCCTTGACAGGACCGTAGCCCTTATTACGGACGGCCGCTTCAGCGGCGGGTCGCGGGGTGCGGCCATCGGCCACGTATCCCCGGAGGCGGCGGAAGGCGGCACCATCGGCCTGGTGCGGGAAGGAGACCTGATCGCCATCGACATTCCCAAGAAGACCCTCACCCTAAAAGTAAGCGAAAAGGAGCTTGCCGCAAGGCGCAAGACCTTCAAGCCGAAGCCGCCCTCCGTCAAGAGCGGCTACCTGGTCCGGTACGCCCGGCAGGTGACCTCAGCCAGTACAGGCGCAATATTTAAATAAACGGGACACCGATTGTTGCCCCTTTGTTGTTGTTATCCCCTCACCTGTCAAAATTGCCTCTACGAGCCCCATGACTCCGCATTGAGTTATGATCATGCAAGTCTTGGACGGCCAACTGTCAACTTCCTCCTAACTAATGTCAAATTAGGACACTACCAGCAGATGATCTACAATAACTACCGCTCTATGCAACTGATAAAGGAGCATTTGACAGAGCCCCTTTCTGCGGAATTGATGCAAAAAATCCACAGCCGTATGACGGAAAACACCTTGGACACGCCATCATGGGCAGGCAGATTCAGAACATCTACGGATGAAGATATCCATATCCTGGACCAGGAAGGACAGCATATCCTCTACGTTCCGCCGAAAGCCGCCGATGTCCCTGCCTTGATGCAGGATCTTTGCGATTATATAAACGACAACAGGGAAGATGAATTCGTCAATCCCCTTATCAAGGGAATACTGCTCCATTTCTGGCTTGCCTACGCGCATCCTTTTATGGACGGCAATGGACGCACGGCACGGGCGCTTTTTTACTGGTATATGCTCAAGCGCCATTATTGGCTTTTCGAATACCTCACCGTGTCCACAATTATCTTGGGTGCGCGGGCTCAGTACTATCGTGCATTTCTGTATGCTGAAATTGATGACAACGACGCTACCTATTTCCTTGCATATAATCTCCGGGCCGTCCATAAAGCAATAGAGACGCTCAATGCATACCTTGAAAGAAAACAACAAGAGAAGAAACAGGCAAATCGCTTTACCGAGATATATCCTTCTCTGAATTTGAGGCAACGCACGTTGCTTGCCGGTGCGCTTGAAAAATCCAGCGAAGTATTCACCATAGAAACCCATGCCAATGTGCACGGCGTCACGTACCAGACCGCACGTACGGACCTGCTCAGCCTTAGAAACATGGGTCTTCTGGCAATGCGAAAAGAGGGCAAGAAATTCGTTTTTACGCCGGTTGCCGACATTGCAGATCGCCTGAAGAAATAAAGCTTGATTCTCAACGCAGGTACCTGTATTTGAAAACAGCTTTGCGTACTATCGAAAACATCCCTTCACGGCATCGAGAGCAGAAAACATGACTTCCTCCTCGGATCCGCAATTTTCCCCTTTCGTCTCGCTGAAAAATCGGGATTTCCGGTGGATGTGGTCCGGGCAAATGATTTCGGAAGCCGGCTCGCAGATGCAACTGGTGGCAATCAGCTGGCATGTTTACCTTTTGACAAACTCTCCGGTAGCGCTGGGCTTGATCGGACTGATCCGCGTGTTTCCCACCATTCTTTTTTCCCTGGTGGGAGGGGTCTACGCCGACGCCCATGACCGGCGGCGGATTCTGTTCCTTACCCAGAGCACAATGATGATCCTGGCGGCAATACTCGGTCTATTCACTACGGCTGGATGGATATCCGTCGGCGTGATCTACCTGCTCCTGGCCGCGGTCTCGGCTGCCTTGGCCTTTGACGGGCCAGCCTGGCAGGCAATTGTTCCCAACCTTGTGCCCCTGGGGCACCTGACCAACGCGCTCAGCCTCAACAACATCATGCGCCAGACGGCCCAGATTGTGGGGCCGGCCATCGGCGGTTTCGTTATTGCCTGGTTGGGGGTGGAAGGCGTTTACTGGATCAACATGGCGTCTTTCGTTGCCGTTCTCATCGCCCTCGTCAAGATGAAAACACCCGCGCAGAAATCGCTGGGGGCATCCAAGGTCAGCCTTTCCGCCCTCCGCGAGGGCATCCATTTCGTGTTCCATTCGCGCCTCCTGCTCTCCACCACGCTCCTCGATTTCTTCAGCACCCTGTTCGGCTCCGCATCGGCCCTGCTCCCGATCTTTGCCAAAGAAATCCTGATGGTCGGCCCCCAGGGGCTGGGAATCCTCTATTCGGCCCAGTCTGCCGGGGCCGTTGCCGCCGGGGTGGGAATGTCGTTCGTCGGGAATGTAAAGAAACAGGGCACGCTGGTGCTCGGCGCCTTGACTGTCTATGGAGTTGCTACCGCGATATATGGAGGGTCGCGATGGTTCCCCCTGTCCATTCTCGCCCTCGCGCTGGTGGGCGCCGCGGATACAATCAGCACCATCATGCGTCATAACATCAGGCAGCTTGCCACGCCCGACCATTTGCGTGGGCGGATGACCTCGGTCATCCGTATCTTTTCGAACGGAGGCCCCCAACTCGGGAATCTCGAAGCGGGTCTTCTGGCTGCGCTGATCGGCGCACCGTTGTCGGTGATCACGGGCGGCATCGGCACCCTGCTCGTTGTCGGTTTCGTTGCCTGGCGCGTTCCCTCGCTAAGGGATTTTCAGCATTAGTGTTTCCCGCTCTGTCCCCCTTCTTATCGCTTGACACGGTAAAATACCCCGCGGCAGAAACCACAAGGTGAAATCAATTATATAAGTGCTCGCTGCACATTATATTGTTCTTGACATCGTGTTGTTTTTACCTATAGTCTTTCGACGATTGCCGCTCTTAACATCAAACCGGAAAGGGTCAAACAAGCATGTCAAGATATTTTGTCATTGGCGTAAGTTTGATGGCTCTTCTCCTCGCAGCCTGTTCCAGCATAAAGGTCGCCACAATCCCGCCGCCGCCTTCAACTGCCAAGGTGCGCATTTACGTCGAGGCTGTTTCGACAATAATCGGTTCTAAAGGCAGATGGGGCATCTCCGCTGAAGACTTCTCAGATAAGCAGATCCGCAATATTGAGCGCATCCTGCAACAAAGCGGTATCTTTGAAGTGGTGAATGACGATGATGTGGGAGCTGTACTAGGCGAGCAGCAGCCGACTCGCTGGGATCTCGAACAGAATAATTGGGCGCTTGCCCATCGAATTACCGATGCGCTCCATGCCGATTATGCGCTGATCCTGGAACGGGGCAAAGGTAAAAACAGTGGGTCTTTCTTTGAGACGGTTCTGATCAACGCCGCAACTGGTAAACGCTTCGGCGTATCCTTGCAGTTCTTCAATCGGGCAAAGGGCGAGGGAGCGTGGCCGTCCGGCACTCCAACAGTGGCATACCGGGAATTGTTTAAAGATGCAAAAGGAGATCTCCTAAACACTGCCGTTCGCAAAAGCATGTTGCCGACGTCTACCCCGCCTGGAACAACCCGGACGAAACGAGCCGAGAAGGAAAAATCCCTTGCCCTCAAAGAAAAAGAGAGTACCGAACGGAAACGTGCCGAAACAGTCGATGATACCAAGACGACCGTGTCGGTAAAAGATCAGAAAACGGAGACGGGGAGTCGTATAATAAATATGGACGATCAGGACAGTGGATTATTTGAAACTGCGCCGGCAGGAACAGGTGAACGCCTCGTGGTCTATGACCTGGAAGCTGTGGAAAATCTGAAACCCACCGCCCTTATCCTCTCCGAATGTCTCCGGGAAGAATTATTCAAGTTCCGGCGTTTCTCCCTCGTGAACCGGGAAAATCTGCTCCAGCTCATGGACGAGTTGAAATTTCATCAATCCGGTTTCGTGGACGAAAAACAGGCGGTGCAGCTTGGCAAGGGAATGGCCGCCAATCAGGTGGTAACCGGCAGACTCGGGCCGCTTGGAGGAAGCTATCTTTTGCAGGCAAAGCGGATCGATGTGCAGTCGCTCGGCACCAAGGCCCTGGGTTCACTGAAATGCAAACAGGGCGAAGAGGAACTGCTCCTTGAACAGCTGCCTGCTCTGGCGAAGAAACTGGCCGAAGCACCCTGAAATCTATCCGATAACGTAACTCAACCATCTATTACACACAGTCCTCCAGGGGAAGCTGAAACGCCCGTAATCCTGAGCGGGGATGCTCTTTCTTCAGTTGCCTGACAAGTTCCTTCGCCTTCTGTGTCTCATTATCCTCAACAACGACGAAGAGGGCATTGTTCTTTCCCGGCCAGATGTGGGATCCCAGCTTCGGTTCGGTTTCCCGGCCTTCCCCGCAAACTTCCTTTACCTTTGTGTACCCTCCCATACCGGATCGTTTGAATGCCGTAACGATTGCCTCATCAATCTCCAGGGAATAGATAATAAATAACATCTTCATGGCCATTTCCTCCAGATAAAGGGTGCGCCCCCGGTCAACGGCGGAGAGCTTTAACACCCGTTGCCGAAGGAGCAGAATTTTTTGGATGAAATCTCTGCCTCTTGACACAGCATCACCATCTCCATATACTCAACTCAATAAACTGACAAGTTATCTTTCCATAACTTTTTGTTGTTTGCTCATATCAAGGAGGCGCCGTGGCTGTTGCTATACTCTACCGAGAAGATGTGCGGGAATATGATTTTGGGCCCGGTCATCCCTTCCGCGGCGACCGGTATGAGATCTTCCCCAAATTCCTCAAGGAACGTGTCCCCGAAAACGATAATTACCGCCTCTTGGAGGCAGCCCCGGCTACCGATGAGGACATCCTCCTGATCTGCAGCAGAGACTATATGGAGTTCACGCGTGCTTACTATCAAGCCGCCCATAATGGTACGATAGATCACGATGCATTTGAACGTTACCAGAGCATGGATAACATGCCTTTTGAGGCGCCGGGGAAAATTGAGGAAGCCGCCAGGCTCATCATCGGCCAGGCTAAGTTCGGGTGTGACCTCATTCAGAAAGGCACCTATAAAAAGGTTATCTCAATCGGCGGCGGGTTGCATCATGCCAATTCCTGTTTCGGCGAGGGGTTTTGCCTGTACAATGACGTTGCGTTTGCGGCACGATACCTGCTGAACAACTACCAACTGGAACGCGTGTTGATCTTGGATACCGATGCCCACGCTGGCAACGGAACCTGCGCTTATTTTTATGAAGATCCGAGAGTCCTGTTCATTGACCTGCACCAAGACCCGCACACGCTTTATCCCGGCACCGGTTTTGCCCGCGATATCGGCGCTGCTCAAGGCAAGGGGTTTACGGTCAATGTTCCCCTGCCCCCGAACGCAGGGTGCGATTCGTACCAGAGCCTTTTCGATGAAATCGTGGAACCGCTGGCGCGGGAGTTTCAGCCGCAGATCATCATCCGGAATGGCGGTTCCGACCCGCACCCGGAAGATGGGCTAACCGACCTCGACCTTCCAATACACGGCTTCCATATGATAGGGGAGAAGGTTCGCTGCCTGGCAGACGAAATATGCCAGGGCAGGGAACTGGACCTGATCGCTTCAGGCTACAATAAACGTATTCTCCCTTATGCCTGGCTCGCTTTGATCTCCGGCATAGCCGACTGGAACACCACTGTCGAGGAGCCGGCGCCAGCCACGCGAACCGTCTATAAAGACCCTGTCGGCCAAGCGAAACTCATCGAAACGGAACTCAAGAACCACCTGAAACCCTACTGGAAGTGTTTTCAATAACCCGCTCTTGGATAAAGGTAAAGACAGGTCAGCAAACCCCAACAAGCTGCGGCGCCTCTAAGTCTGCTTCGGCAAGCTTTCACGGATGAACTCAAGCACGCTTTCAAAAAAGTCAAAGGCCAAAACGTCCCGTATTTCTCCGATAGAAGCCCCCACCGCAAACTCATGGTCGGTTTCTTTACAGTGCTTGATTATTATTTCAAAGGAAACGCTCTTGTTGATGGAGTGTGCGGTACTCAAAATGCAAAGATATGAGAAGTTTGTCTCCAGCGCATGGGGGCATCTGAATCGCAGACCATGCGGACTGAAATCCATTAAAACGCCCTGTGTGGAAAAATCACCTTTTTGTATGGAGAGTCGTATGTGCTGGTGGTATCCTTCCGGAAAAGGAAATCGCTCCTCGCTCCTGAACTCAGCCATATCACTCTCTGATAACGGGACAAGCATTTTAATATCCCGGATCACCTGCAGGTACTTGATCCAGTTCAGCAGTTTGGAAGATGCTTGCAAGGCCTGGTTTATATATTCCTGGATACTATCCTTTGGATCTTCTTTCTTGGCCCGATCAAGCAGTAGCGCTATGGTAAATAATTTATTGGTGACCATGTCCGCGATGCAGTCGAGCTGTTTTTTATTGTCCACAAAACAGTGCTCTGCATCATCTCCACAAATTTTTGCGCACCTTTTCTGCATGGCAACACACCCCCGAATGAATATGTCCGGTTCGCTCCGCACAGCCTTGTGCACCAGTCAGGGCGCCGGGGAAAAAAAGGAGTTCCCGGAATCCCGCATTTTCACGATATATTGTTCCGGCTGACCTTCAATGCGGCATCAGTCTCCCGGTGGGAAGATTAACCTTAAGTCGCTTCGGTCAACAAGATAGGGAATGGCTTGAAGGGGTTACATCGTCGTTGCTGCCGGCAACTTAAGCCTTGTCCAGCTCCTTGTTCCATTCGGCCACGTCCGCTTTTACCGAAGAGAGAGGCTCCGTTGCGTCACCTTCAATCACGATGGAGGCGATTCGGCTATTCTGGGATATACTGTTGACCACCCGCATATCCTCCTCCCCAATGACCTCTCCGAATACCGTGTGGTGGTCATCAAGCCAAGGGGTCGGCACATGTGTTATGAAGAATTGGCTTCCGTTGGTGTTGGGGCCTGCATTGGCCATTGATAGCATGCCGGGCTTGTCGTGGCGCAGGTCGGCGACAAACTCATCACGGAACCGGTAGCCCGGACCGCCGGTTCCGTTCCCTATCGGGCATCCGCCCTGGATCATGAAATCATTTATCACTCGATGAAAGGTAAGATTGTTGTAAAAGCCGCGATTGGCAAGGTTAACAAAATTGGCAACCGTAAGCGGCGTCTTATCGGGAAAAAGTCTCAGGCGTATAGTCCCCTTGTCGGTACTGATCGAAGCAATCAACCCAGTCTCTTCTGGCATATTGGTTTTCCTTTCTGTTGGCCGTTATTCTAATCATGATACCATAACATCCGTTAAATGCGATACCCTAAACTTCACCATAACGGCCTCCCGGTCAACCGCTCACGAATACGATGTAGCATCTTCTTGCAATCGCACAAAGGTCATTGACAACGATAACATACAAGCCTATACTTACACGGCATAGCTGGGGATATTAGGCAATTTGCTGCGGTAGGCGTCTTTTCAATAACAAAAAAGTGGAGGCAAAACACCATGCAAATCGCTCTCGTGTCAAGGCCCGGCGATGTTTTGGAAGCCTATGTCCGCTTCTTTGAAGCGAACGGAGTGCATCCGTTGCACTGCATGTCTGTTTCGGAACTGTATCACAAGCTCCCCGATACGTCACTCAGCGGCGTGGTTGTTGATATGCCGACCCTGGTCAAGTCCGTGGGAACGGAAAAATTTCTGCTCCAGACGCTTGAAGGGGTATTCCCCAATATCAGAACCAATTGGAATCCAAAAGCCGGGTTTCAGGCAATTTTCCATGACAGCAGCAAATCGGGCGAAGAAAACCTCAGGGCCTTCCTGCAAGACTGCCGTAATTTTAAACCGCGCGGTCTGCGTAAGGATAAACGAACAGCAAAAAACTTCAATGTCCTGTTCTGGCTCGATGGGGAATCCGAGCAAACAGCTCAACGGGCATACACGTCAGATATCTGCGGTGGCGGTCTGTTTGTCTGTACCTGTTACCCTCCTCCGGTTGACACCTCCGTGTGGGTAAAGCTGCTGGATTTGGATGAACGGCCCTTCAAGCTCGTGGTGCGGTGGAAAATGGACTGGGGTGTCGCCAAGCGCGTCCCTGGATTCGGCGGCATGTTTGTTGATCTGCAGGATGACCTGGCCAAAAAAGTGGCTGATGTACTGATATAACAACACACAGGGGCGGGACGATTAAGGTTCTCCGCCGCAAGCTGCGGAGAATCTTCGATTCCCAAGGAACATTATCGTCCATCATTCGCTCGCTTACCCCGCGGCACGCCACGGGGAATGCGCTCGCTGCCGAATTCATGAACTGTATCGTACCGAGCTTCCCGGATTGCCTCCCTGCTCATTGCAGCAGGTAGCCTGCCCGTTTCCAACCTTCTACGCCGCCGCCCAGGATCGTTATGTTTTCGTATCCCTTGTCGAGGAAGTCTGCTGCCACACGGGCAGACGTGCGCTCCTCGGGTCAGGCGCAGTAGAAGATGATCTCCTGTGTTTTTGGCATACCGGGAAGCATGCTCTTGAACTTACTGAAGGGGATGGAACCCTCGATCTTGAAATTCGCGTATTTCTCGTCGCTGTCATAGGCGCAGACGAAAAGAGCGTTGCCCGATTTCACTCTCTTGTACACTTCTTCCGCACTGATACGCACCGGTGTCGTCATAATTTTCCCTCCGTACATTCATTAAGGGTTGTTTGCCGAGTGCTCAGCATCTGTCCTGACCTTCAGGCCTTCTGCGTCTTTTCCGCGGGCACGGCAATTGGCAACAGCTTCTGGAGGAACCTTCCTTATCGCAACAATGACAAAAAGGGGAATAATAGCGGCTCCGCAACGAGGAAAAACCCGGAGAACAAGGTCGGCTGATTATCGCCCCTTGATGATGCCGCGCACGCGCTCCAGTTCCTCCGGCGTATCCACCTCCACAGAGTCATAGGGGGTCTCCACGACCTTGATCCGGTAGCCGTGCTCGAGCGCCCGCAACTGTTCCAGCGCCTCCAGTCGCTCCAGCACTCCCTCGGAAAGTTGGGTAAAGACGGAAAGAAAAGACCTCCGATAGGCATATATTCCGTGGTGTTTGTAATAGGAAACGTTCAGTCTGCCGCCCCGCACGTAGGGGATGGTGGAGCGGGAAAAGTACAAGGCAAAATGTTCGTGATCAAAAACCGTCTTGACTGCGTTGGGGTGGGTGATCTCCTCCGCGCGCACGATTTTGTAAATAAGCGTTGCCATGGGCAGGGTGGGATCGGCAAGCAGCGGCCCTGATACTTCAGCAATCTGCGATGGTTCAAATAGCGGCTGGTCGCCTTGGACATTCACCACAATATCGTCATCTTTGACGCCCAGGATAGCAACAGCCTCGGCAATCCTGTCGGTACCCGACCGGTGCCTGGGTGACGTCATGACCGCCTGACCGCCAAAGTTTCTCACGGCGGCGGCGATCCGCTCGTCATCCGTTGCTACGGCGGTACGGGAGACTGTCTTCGCCTGTTGCACGCGTTCATACACATGCTGGATCATGGGTTTGCCGCACAGATCCGCCAGGGGCTTCCCGGCAAAGCGCGTGGATTCATAACGCGAAGGAATGACGCAGACTACGTTCATAGGCAGAGAGAGAATGATTCTCTATGGTTTTCTTCAAATAGTAGCTCTATTCTTCATTTACCGGATCATCTTGTTTTCTGAATCTTACATTTAGGCGGCTTCGCAAAAAGACTCAGAGGCAAGGCGTGCAAACCCTGAGGAATGAGGCGTACATTTAGCGTACGCTGCAACGACGAAGGGTGAAGCACAACACAGCATATGAGGCGTTTTCCAAAGCCGTCACAAATAGGGGTTGTTCGTCTGTAGATAACCGGTCACATAGTCACGGACAGCATCCTCCAAGCTGCGAAACGCCACGGGGCATCCGGCATTCCCGATCTTTTCCATCTTCGCCTCCGTGAAATACTGGTACTGGTCGCGGATAGCGGGCGGCATCTCGATATATTCAATACGGGGCTCGGATCCCATGGCGGTAAAAACGGCCTGAACAAGGTCGTTCCACGTCCGCGCGCGGCCCGCGCCGAGGTTGAAAATCCCGTTGACCCTGCGGTGCTTCAGCAGCCACCACAGTACATCCACGCAGTCTTTCACGTAAACGAAATCGCGCATCTGCCCGCCGTCACTGTATTCCGGCTTGTAGGATTTGAAAAGGCGTACGCTGCCCCGTTCCCGTATCTGGAAAAAGGCCTTGTAAACAACGCTCGTCATGTCGCCCTTATGGTACTCATGGGGGCCGAAGACGTTGAAAAATTTGATCCCCGTTATTTTCCGTTCCGCCTGGTGCCGCAATACCCACAGGTCAAAAAACTGCTTCGAGAAGCCGTATTTATTGATGGGCTGCAAGCTCCGGGTTGCCTCGTCATCGTCGGAGAAGCCCGCCGTGCCGTCTCCATACGTGGCCGCCGAGCTGGCGTAGATGAAACGCACCTTGTGATTCATGGCCCACTCGGCCAGCCGGCGGGTATACCGGTAGTTATTCTCCATCAGGTACCCGGCATCCTGTTCCGTCGTGGAAGAGCAGGCCCCCATATGGATCAGCGCCCGGATGTTGAAGGGCAGCTTTTCCGCCTGGAGCATCTTCAGGAAATCGTCCTTGTGGAGATAATCGGCATATCGCCGCTTTACGAGGTTCTTCCACTTGTCCGACGTGTCCAGCTCATCAACGACAATGATATCGTTGATTCCCTCATTGTTCAATTTCCAGACAAAGGCGCTGCCGATGAAGCCTGCGCCGCCGGTTACCACGATCATGCTTTCTCCTTACCAGGCTGTTGAAAAACGCCCGTCTGCTGCGTTACCCTCGTCCTTCGTCGCTACGACGTACGGACAAGCACGCCTCACTCCTCAGGACTTCGGAGGCCTTGCATCCGAGCATTTTTGAACAGCCTGAGCAAATGCAGTTTTTCAATTGCCCGCTAAAGTTCCCGTGCTGCCTGTTCAATCCCTTTTTTGATGGTGGCAATCTTCTCTTCGGGCATCTTTACCGCGATCCCCATGACGAGTGTCCGCCCCAGGATATCCTCCGCTTGAGGAATGTTTTCCCGCCGGTAATCGGCCTTCCCCTTGTAGCCAGGATCGTTAAATGGATATTTTTTCGAGCTGGCGGTAGAACGCGCCAGGAAATGTTCCCAGTTGGGCACATAATGCCACATATTATCCTTGTAGCGGACCGTATCTATCCCCTGCCCCGCGAGGGCCTTCTGAAATTTCTTTGCCCGGTCCTCCGACGGCAGATTGAATGCCAGAAAGGTGGCCGAATCTCCGGCGGGGTCGGGAATATCCCGGAACCCGATCCCCTTGACGGCCTTCAGGGCCTCCCTGATGCTCGCCTTGTTCTTTCTCTGCGCGGCGATAATGCCGTCCAACTTGCGCAGTTGGGCCAGGCCCAGGGCGCCCTGTATCTCGTTCATCCTATAATTGAAGCCGAGAATCGTTCTCCCGTCCATGGCGCGGCCCGCCGCCTTGTGATCGTGCCCGTGGTCGTGATACCATTCGGCGCGGTCGGCCAAATCCTTGTTGTCCGTCAGGACCATCCCCCCCTCGCCCGTGGTAACGGTCTTCACGTAATCAAAGCTGAAGATGCCCATATCGCCGAAGGTGCCCAGTTTTTTTCCCTTAAAGCCCGCGCCGCATCCCTGGGCATTGTCTTCCAGCACCAGAAGTTTGTGCTGTCGGGCGACGGCAACAATCTTATCTATCCGTGCCGGCGCCCCGCACATATGGACGGGGATGACCGCCTTCGTGTAGGGGGTGATTTTCCTCGGGATATCGTCGGGGTCCAGGCAGAGGGATGTGTCAATGTCCGCCATGACGGGAACGGCGCCCACTTCCATGACCGCCTCGTACGTAGCCAGAAACGTGAAGGCGGGAACGATTACCTCATCACCCGGGCCGATATCCATGGCCATAAGCGCTACCTTGAGAGCGGCGGATCCGGATGTTACCCCCAGGGCATATCTTGCCCCGCAGTACTTCGCAAACGCCTCTTCAAATTCCCGACACTTGAAAACGCCCTTTCGTTCCACGTCGAAATTGTATCGTATGAGGATGCCCGTCTCCAGAACTTCGAGCACTTCTTTTATTTCTTCTTTCCCGATTACTTCCGCACCAGCCATTACGTCCTCCCTGCCTTGTTCGTTTCTTACAGGCACCAACCTCTCGCCTGCCGGACTTGTAAAAAGTGAAGCTCCCCGCTCAGGAGAGCGGGGCTTCCCGGCAAGGAACATCTCTGTTCATCATTGCGCCCCTTACCCCGCCTGGAAGGCGGGGCTTGCGGAGGACGCCCCCGGTCACGAAACTGTTAATTTTTTCAGGACGGCTTCGTAAAAAGCTCCGCAGGCAAGGCGCGCGAAGCCTGAGGAGTGAGGCGTACTTTTGGACGTACGCTGCAACGACGAAGGATGAAGCACAACTTGAGCATCCGGGCGTTTTACGAAGTCGTCACGCCTGCCCGTAAATATCTATGGCATCTTTTAGCGTTACTTTCCGGGGATTGTTCTCCAGCGGTCTTGCCACGGTCATGGCAACTTTCGCCAGTTCGGAAAAATCTTTCTCGGAAATATCAAAATCACTCAGATCGGAATCAATGCCGCAATCTTCGATCAGGGCCTCCACCGCTTCCAGCGCCAAAAAAGCCGCTTCCCGAAGCGGAAGTCCGTCCGTCTCTTCCCCCATAACTTCCGCAATAACCGTAAATTTTTCCAACGCCCCCGGCAGATTGAACGCCATAACAGGAGGCAGCATGATGGTGTTGGCCAACCCATGGGGAATGCCGTATTTGCCGCCCAGAGGATAGGAGAGAGAATGGACGGCAGTAACCCCGGCGTTGGCCAGCCCCAGCCCGGCATAAAGACTTCCCAAGAGCATTTTCTCCCTGGCTTCCAGGTTCCCCTCCTCATGAACGCAGGTCCGGAGGTTTTCCGCAATCAGCCCGATTGCTTCCAGCGAAATCAATTCGCTCATCGGAGAGGCGTTGATCGAGGTATAGGATTCGATGGCGTGGCAGAGGGCGTCTATGCCCGTGGTGGCCGTGGGGCCGGGGGGCAGACTTACGGTAAGCTGCGGATCGAGGAGAGCCAGGTGTGGATAGAGGTAGGGGCTGTTCATGCCCTCCTTCTTTTTCAAGTTTTTCCTGATGAAGACGGCGGTAAAGGTCACCTCGCTCCCCGTACCGGCGGTTGTAGGAACCATGATCGTGGGCAACCCGGGACCGGGCACCTTGTTCAAACCGAGATAGGCCTCGGCCTTGCCCTTGTTCGTCACGAGTACGGAAACGGCCTTAGCCACATCCATGGCGCTGCCGCCGCCGATGCCGATGACCGAGTCGCATTTCGCCTTGAGAGCATATTTGGCGCCCTCGTCGGCCAGCTCCAGGGGCGGCTCTGCTTCCACACGGTCGAACAGAACAGCGTCCATTCCCGTCCCCTTCAGAAGGCGGGCCACTCTCTTGCCGAAACCCGAAGCCGCCAGATTTTTATCCAGAACAACCAGGGGCCGGGTGACCTTCATTTCCCGCATGTGTTCATCCAGGGCGTCAAAGGATCCGCTGCCGAAAACCACTTTCCTTGCCCCGGTAAAGGTAAAACGTTTTATCATGATTTCTTCTCCTTAAATCCTTTGTTCAGGGCTGCTAGCGCCCCGCAGCACGCCGAGTGGCAAGCATTCCCCGCTGAAGTAAAGCCTCCCGCCCACGGGGCGGGACTTGCAGGGTGCTCCCCCTGGTCAACAGGGCGCAGCATCTGCCCGTGTAATAAGTGTCTGTCCGCGGAAAGTCAAGTTTTTTTGCGCTTTCCATTTTCCATATACCAGTCCAATTGCCGGCATATGCCGCGGATAATTTTTACCTCCCTGGCCAGGAGGCTCGTCCGGGAAAGGAACCGGCGGATGTGCAGCATCCAGTAATCGGGATTCTGCGGGTTTAAAAATCCAATTTTCGTCAGGAGACATTTCACCTGTTCATACATCGCCTCCGTTTCCCCCGAGGTGGCCAGACGGGGCTCATGAGGTCTGTCGGATGGTAATGTCCGCGCCACGAAAATTTCATAACAGATGATCATCACGGCATGGGAAAGATTCAGGGATTTGAATTCGGCCGTGGGAATCGTTACCAGCATATGGCAGAGGCGGATATCTTCATTTGAAAGACCCGTATCCTCGGGTCCGAACACAAGCGCAATCTCGTTTTGTTGCGACATCTCCACGATTCGCCCGGCCATCTCCCGCGGCGATACCGCAGGACCACGCGCCGATCCGAGGCGCGAGGTTGTTCCCACGACGTAGTTAAATCCTGCCACCGCCTCCTCCAAACTGTTACAATACCGGATACCGTCTATGATCTCGGCGGCAAAATGGGTGGATACCTGCTTCATCTCCGCCGGATCCAGTTCCCGGCCTCCTACAACGAGGATTTTGTCTATACCCATATTCCTGGCGCATCGCGCCGCAAATCCCACATTGCCCGCATATTTTGGCTGATTGAGAACGATGGTTATGCTTTCCGTCTTCGCTTTCGCCTGCATCTGTCGCTCATTCCTAAAAAAGCTTTATTATTATGAGGCATTAACTGTAGCACAAAATCCAACTAACCTCCCGAATTATTCATTGCCGCCGGCAGCTTTTTTCTGCTATCCTCTCTCCATGGAAAACGATTTCTGTCGCCTGATCCGGGAGTCGGCCCTTGAACTGGGCATCAGTCTTGATGACCGGCAGGTGTTCCAATTTGCAAAGTATCACGGGGAACTGCTCCTGTGGAACAAAAAAATCAATCTCATTTCAGAGCGGTCTTCCCTCGACATACCGATAAAACACTTCATTGATTCTCTGACGGCGCTGCCTTTTCTCAACAATAAGGACAGCAAGGTTCTCGACATCGGCAGTGGGGGCGGCTTCCCCGCCCTTCCCCTAAAAATCGCCGCGCCCGGGCTGGAGATGCTCCTCGTCGAATCCTCGCGCAAGAAAGCTTCTTTCCTTAAGCACTGCGTCCGCTCTCTGGAACTCTGCCGTGTCACCGTCACGACCACGCGGGTGGAAAAACTGGCAAAATCGGGGAACTACTCAAACAGTTTTGATGCAGTCATCTCCCGCGCAACGTTCAAGCTGCCGGATTTCGTCTCTGCCGGCGCCCCTTTTCTCCGCCCCGGGGGAATCCTGATTGCCATGAAGGGCGCCAACTTTTCCGACGAATTGGAAAAAACCGCCACCATCCTGCAACCCCTCGGATTGCAACTCCTTTCCTGTCATGAAATCAGGCTGCCCGTAATCGGCGATGAGCGGAATATCGTTCTCTACAGAAAGGTTGTCTAACCCCGTTTTGCGGGTAAAATATCCCTTCTCAAAGATTGCGTTTTGTGCTAACGATACCCTTTATTCCACAACAATTAACATATTGGATTTGCTCTATTAAATAATGAATAAAGTCATATGCATAGCAAATCAAAAGGGCGGCGTCGGGAAAACGACGACAGCGATAAATCTGGCTGCCTCGCTGGCAACGGCGGAGAAAAAAACCCTTTTGATCGACTGCGATTCCCAGGGCAACGCCAGTAGCGGTGTGGGTATCGACAGGGAAGCGGTGCGTACGAAAAACCTCTATCATAGTTTGATCGGCAGGGTGCCGCTCAAAGACGTAGTAGTGAGCACCCCCTTCCCCTATCTGGATGTGGTGCCGACCAACCAAGATCTTATCGGGATAGAGGTTGAGTTCATCAATCTTGAGGAGCGAGAGAAAAAACTCCGGAACTTGCTGAAGAACCTTGACATACCGTATGACTTTATTATTATCGATTGTCCGCCTTCACTGGGATTCTTAACCATAAATGCCCTGGTCGCCGCCGATGTGGTGATTGTGCCGCTGCAGTGCGAATACTTTGCCATGGAAGGCCTGGGACATCTGCTCAACACGTTAAAGCTGGTCAAAGCAAGACTCAATCCCGCCCTGGTGCTCGGAGGGATACTGCTCACCATGTTTGATGTAAGAAATTTGCTTGCGCATAAAGTCAGTGAAGACGTAAGGAAACATTTTGGCAACCGAGTTTTCAATACCGTTATTCCTCGGAACGTCAGGCTTTCGGAAAGCCCCAGTCATGGGCTTCCCATTATTACGTACGATATAAAATCCAAGGGAGCCCTGGCATACATGGAACTCGCGCGGGAAATCCTTGCGGATGGGAGGGTGTAGATGCCGCCTAAAAACTCGCTCGGCAAGGGGCTGGGAGCCATGTTCCCCGATCTCCTCGGTGGAGACATCCTCGGCAAAGGGTCCCTGCTCACCTGCGGCATAGAGGAGCTTTGTCCCAACAAGTTCCAGCCGCGCAAGGATTTCGATGATCGGGCACAGAAGCGCCTGGTGGCATCCATCAAGAAAAACGGCATGCTTCAGCCCATCATTGCGAGAAAGGCCGGGGCCGGATACGAGATCATTGCGGGCGAACGCCGATGGCGCGCCGCCCAGGAGGCCGGGCTTCGGGATGTTCCCGTTATTATCAGGAACGCGGAAGATGTGGAGGTCGCCGAACTGTCGCTCGTAGAAAACATTCAGCGGGAAGCGTTGAATCCCCTTGAAGAGGCGCACGCTTACCAGCTGCTTGGTGAGACGTTCGGCCTTTCCCAAGACGATATATCGGCACGGGTGGGGAAGGATCGTTCCACGATAGCCAATACAATCAGGTTACTGAAACTCCCGAAGGAAGCCCGGACGGCCATAATCAAAAAAACCATCACTCCCGGCCACGCGAGAGCGCTGCTGGCGCTAACTTCGGGCGCAGAACAGCTTAAGGTGCTCGATCTTATCATCAAAAAGAACCTGAGCGTACGGGAAGCGGAACGCCTGGTGCAGCAGCTCAACACACTGCCACGGGAAAAACCTGTCCCAAAGAAAAACCACTACCTACACGATCTGGAAGAAACCCTGTCCAAGAGGTTCCGAACCAAGGTGCAAATAAAACAGGGGAGTAAGCGGGGCTCTATCGAACTTGGCTTTACCACGACCGAAGACTTAAACCGTATAGTACATATTCTTTTGGACGAAAAGATGTAAGGTCATAAAACCGTTCCTGGCTTTGATTTATCCACAGCTGTTGATAAAACTGTTTATAAGGTGTGGCGACATTGAATACCCTTTGGGAAAAAAGCATTAAAATTATTAAGCAAAATATCAGCAAACAGAATTTCGACACCTGGATCAGGCCGATTAATGTTGTCGCCAGGGAGGATAACCGCGTTCAATTATCCGTGCCCAACAAGTTCTTCCGGGAATGGATCATGGAAAACTACCGCAGCAGCATCGGTGACGCCATTTCTTCCGTGGCGGGAACCGAAATTGAACTCGATTTTACCATCAATCATAATGGTGTAACGGCACCCTCTTCCGTTGGCACTGACGATGAAATACCGCGCAAAATGGAAAAATCATCGAAGAAACGTCTCCATCCGTCCTTAAATCCCAATTATACCTTCGAGCGGTTTGTGGTGGGATCTTGTAATCAGTTCGCCCATGCCGCTTCCGTAGCGGTAGCAGAAAAACCAGCCAAGAACTACAATCCGCTGTTTATCTACGGCGGCGTGGGCCTCGGGAAGACACACCTCCTGAACGCTATAGGATTTAGAACTCTGTCGCTCTACCCTGACATTTACGTTCTCTATGTTTCGGCTGAGGAATTTATGAACGAGCTGATCAACTCCATCCGCTATGATAAAATGCAAAAATTCAGGGAAAAATTCAGGAATATCGAGTGCCTTCTTATTGACGACATCCAGTTTATCGCAGGCAAGGAGAGAACGCAGGAAGAGTTCTTCCATACCTTCAATACCCTCCATGATTCCGGCAAACAGATTGTCGTTACCAGCGATAAATTTCCCAAGGATATTCCGAATCTTGAGGGAAGACTGCGGTCGCGATTTGAATGGGGGCTGATTGCCGATATCGCGCCTCCGGAGACGGAAACCAAAATGGCCATCATCGAAAAGAAAGCGCAGGAAAACGGCATTGCCATACCCAATAACGCCGCCTACTATATCTGTTCCCATGCAGAATCGAACATCAGGGAACTGGAAGGTCTCCTGGTAAGAATCGGCGCCTATTCTTCCCTGACGGGTAGAGAAATAGATATGGATCTCGTTAAGGAGGTCCTCAAAAAACTTCTTAAGCATCATGAAAAGAAGGAAGTGACTGTTGATGAAATTATAAAAGCGGTGGCCAGTAAATTAAACGTGAAAATAGCGGATATCAAATCACAGAACAAGACAAAAAGCTTTGTGTTATCAAGGCAGATTGCTATGTATCTCTCAAGAAAAATGACCAACGCCTCTTTTCCCGACATTGGTGAAAAGATTGGCGGACGCGACCACTCAACGGTCATCTATTCCAATAACAAGATTAGAAAATTAATAGAAATAGACAAGAAATTAAATATGCTTATTCAAGAAATAGAAGACGTCCTAAATAAAGATTAGTGTTTGTATCGTTTAACGCGCCATTAAATTTACATGCACCGTCTATAAACAGTTATTTCACGTTTAAGTATCGATACTCCTTACAGTAAGGAAATACATTAACAGATTAAACATGCGCTATTATTACTACTAATTTTATTTATATAAAACAAAAGTAAGAAAGAAAGGAAGGGCACGGCAATGGAATTTAATATCCAACGAAATGTCTTCTTGAGTGGCATTCAAAAAACATTGGGCATTGTGGAGAGAAAAACAACCATGCCGATCCTGAATAATATCCTCATTAGGACTGATAAGGGTAAAATAAAAATTGTAGCCACTGACAGAGAGATTTCCCTCTTGGCACGCTATGATGCCCAGGTGATCAAAGAGGGAGATATTACTCTTTCTGCGAGGAAGATCTATGAAATGGTTCGTGAAATGGAAGGGGAGACTGTTCACTTCCTAAAAAACGATAACAATATGGTTACCATGACTTGCCAGAAGGTTTTGTATAAGATTCCTGGTATAGCGGCGGAGGACTACCCCCGTGTTGCTGATGATGAAGAGGCAAAAGTGTTTAATATACCAGGGGCGATTCTGAGAGAGTTGATTCACAAAACCTCATTTGCGGTTTCTACAGATGAGATGCGCAGAAATTTAACGGGTGTTTTTTTGGAGACGCCGAGAGATGGTGACAACCGGCTGGTGCAGATGGTGGCGACGGACGGGCATCGTCTGGCCATAGCCCGTTCATTTGCCGGTGAGAAGGAATATCTGGAATTGGAGAAGGGGGTAATCATACCGCGCAAGGGACTGGGGGAAATACGGAAGATTATAGAGGACGAGACCGGTATGATTACAATGGGGGTGCATAAGGGGGCATGCATTGTGAGAGCCGGCAATGTGATGCTGAAGGTAAGTCTGATTGATGCGGAGTTTCCCGAGTTCCGCAAGATCATTCCGGCGGAGCGGGATATATTTGCCGTGATTGACAGGAATGCGATGCTACATGCCCTCCGGAGAATGAATGTCATCGCCAGCGAGGGGTACAGTGGTGTCATCGTATCCCTTTCCGAAGGGAAGATGGTGCTCAGCTCTACAAACCCGGACGTGGGAGAGGCGAACGAGGAAATTGATATTTCCTACACCGAACGGGATATCAGTATGGGATATAACGTTAATTATCTCTTAAGCGCCATCGAGGTCATTGACGAAGAAAAGATTGTTTTTGAGTTTAGCGGAGGCATGAAGCCGGGCGTGGTAAAACCAGCGAATAATGACAGCTACATGTGCATTATCATGCCGCTGAAGATATAATTGATTTCTTGATAGCGAGGGTGAAGAGAGCAGTATGACAGAAAGTTATGGTGCGGATAGCATAAAAGTTTTGGAAGGTCTGGAGGCTGTGCGGAAAAGGCCAGCCATGTATATAGGCAGTACCGGCAAGGACGGCCTGCATCATCTGGTGTATGAAGTTGTGGACAACAGCGTTGATGAAGCGGCGGCGGGTTTCTGTGACAAAATAGATGTTACGATCAGGGTTGATAACAGTGTGATCGTGGAAGACAACGGGCGCGGCATACCGGTGGACATCCATAAGACGGAAGGGATTTCGGCGGCCGAGGTCGTGCTTACCATGCTTCATGCCGGCGGCAAGTTTTCCAATGAGAGCTACAAAATCTCCGGTGGTCTGCACGGCGTCGGCGTTTCCGTGGTGAATGCGCTGTCCATGGAACTTGAGCTGGAGGTGAAGCGTGAAGGGGGAGTATATACCCAGTCCTATCGGCGCGGCGCTCCCGTTGCCCCCCTGGAAAAAGTGGGGCAAACGAAGGGCAGGGGAACCAAGATAACCTTCAAGCCCGATGAGACGATTTTCGAGGAAATGGAATACAGCTTCGACATCCTCTCGAACCGGCTGCGTGAACTGGCCTTCCTCAACTCCGGTCTGCGCATAACCATCATGGACGAGCGCACGGACAAGAAAAGCGAATTTTGTTACAAGGGGGGAATCGTCTCCTTTGTCGAATACTTAAACCGCAACAAGAAGGTCCTGCACAAGAATCCCATCTTTGTGGAAGGCGCGAAGGAGGACTGCCAGGTGGAGGTTGCCCTGCAGTACAACGATACGTACGCGGAAAACGTATTTTCCTTTGCCAACAGCATCAACACCACGGAAGGGGGAACCCACCTGATCGGTTTCCGTTCGGCCCTGACGAGGGTTTTTAATAATTACGCCTTGAACAACAAGATTCTGAAAGACGGCAAGGAGTCGCTGAAGGGCGAGGATTTACGGGAAGGACTTGCCTGCGTCATCAGTGTGAAGATTCGGAATCCCCAGTTCGAGGGCCAGACGAAGACCAAGCTTGGCAACAGCGAGGTAAAGGGCCTCGTGGAAGGGATTGTCTATGATAAGATCGGCAATTACCTGGAGGAGAATCCGTCCGTTGCCAAGCAGCTGTTGAACAAGTGTCTTGATGCGGCGCGGGCCAGGGAGGCCGCGCGAAAAGCCAGGGAGTTGACACGGCGGAAAAGCGCCCTGGAAGTCAGCGCCCTGCCCGGCAAGCTGGCCGACTGCCAGGAGAAGGATCCGGCACGGAGCGAGATTTACCTGGTGGAGGGCGATTCGGCAGGCGGGTCCGCAAAGCAGGGACGGGACCGGAAAAACCAGGCGATCCTGCCGCTCCGGGGCAAGGTGCTGAATGTGGAAAAGGCGCGGTTCGACAAGATGCTGGAAAACGAGGAGATCAAGGTTATCGTAACGGCCCTCGGCGCCGGCATCGGCACCGGGGATTACGATGTGAGCAAGATCAGGTACCACAAGGTCATCATCATGACCGATGCGGACGTGGACGGATCCCATATCAGGACGCTGCTTCTGACCTTTTTCTTCCGGCAGATGCGTGAGATGATAGAACGGGGATACCTCTATATTGCCCAGCCGCCGCTTTTCAAGATCAGCAATCGGAAAAGCGAGATCTATATACACAGTGAAGACGAGATGAAGGATTACGTTCTCGAAAACGGCGTGAACAGGATCCGCCTGCAGGTCGGGAACGGCGGGTCCTCCCCCATGACGGGAAATCGCCTGATGGGATTGCTGAAAAAAGCCATGAGGGTTGAGGCGATCCTGGAGAAGTTTGAGAAGGAAGGCAAAAACAAGGCAATCATCATGGTTCTAGCAAGGGATAAGGCGCTGAAAGACGAGGATTTTAAAGAAGAGAAGCCGCTGGCCCGTGTGGCCGAAAGGACGGCCGCCATGATCGGCGCGGACCTCGTGGATCATGTCATAGAAGCAAACCAGGAGCACGGCGGATACAAAATCGTTTTTCGCATGAAAAAGAACGGGCACGTGGTTGCTACCTGCATAGACCGGGACACGTTCAAGACGCCGAAGTTTTTGGAAATCAAAAGCCTGCTGGATCAACTCAGCGTCTTCGGCGAGCCCCCCTACCGTGTTGCCGCCACCGATGGTGAGGATGCAGCCGATGCTGCCGCGCCCGCTGCGAAGCGGAGCAGCACCGTGGAACTCGACAGTATGGCGTCTCTCGTGGAACATGTGGTCACAATCGGTAAAAAGGGGCTGACGGTGCAACGGTATAAAGGTCTGGGAGAAATGAATCCGGAACAACTGTGGGAAACCACCATGAACCCGGAGAAACGGACGCTTCTGCAGGTCAGGGTTGAGGATGCGCTGGAGGCCGATGTAATCTTTACGACCCTTATGGGAGATCAGGTCGAACCCCGCCGGGATTTCATCTACAAGAATGCCCTGTACGTGTCAAATCTTGATGTGTAAACCCATGCCCACGGTTTAAGAGAAAATGTTGTTGATGATACAGGAACAAGGCACGTTGCCCATGCAAGCGGATAACCGGCAATAGCGCTTTTGCGACCCCAAAAGGAGAAGAGAAATCAGCATGGATCAGCAGATCTACCAGAAGAATATACCGGTCAACATCGAAAGTGAAATGAAAAAATCCTACCTTGATTACGCCATGAGCGTGATCATCGGCCGGGCGATCCCCGACGTGCGCGACGGACTGAAACCGGTGCACCGCCGCGTGCTGTTTGCCATGTCGGAGATGGGGAACCGCTGGAACAAGCCCTACAAGAAGTCGGCCAGGATCGTGGGTGATATCATCGGTAAATACCATCCACACGGGGACGTGGCGGCCTACGACACCATCGTGCGAATGGCCCAGGATTTTTCCATGCGCTATCTCCTGGTTGATGGACAGGGCAATTTCGGTTCCATTGACGGCGACCCTCCGGCGGCGATGCGGTACACGGAAGTGCGGATGGCGCGGATTGCCGAGGAGATGCTGGCCGATCTGGAAAAGGATACGGTTGATTTCGTGCCCAATTACGACGAATCCCTGCAGGAACCAACCGTCCTCGCGTCCCGCCTGCCTACGATCCTGTTGAACGGCAGTTCCGGCATCGCCGTGGGCATGGCGACCAACATCCCGCCCCATAACCTGAGCGAGGTGATAACAGGCGCCATCGCCCTCGTTCGCAACCCGGAAATCACGATTGAAGAACTGTTTCAGCATATTCACGGTCCTGACTTTCCCACCGCCGGTTTCATCAACGGGCGGGAAGGCATCGTCTCCGCGTACAAAACAGGCCGGGGCATCATCCAGGTTCGTGCCCGTTCCTTGATTGAAAAGAATGCGCGCAACGACAAGGAGAGCATCGTCATCACGGAACTGCCCTACCAGGTAAACAAGGCCTCTCTCATCGAGAAGATTTCCGACCTGGTGAAGGACAAAAAGATAAACGGTATCTCCGACCTTCGGGATGAATCTGACCGGGAGGGAATACGCGTCGTCATTGATCTGAAGCGGGACGAGCCCTCTGCGGTGATCTTAAACCAGCTGTACAAGCATACCCAGATGGAGGCCACCTTCGGGATCATTATGTTGGCAATAGACAATGGTCAGCCGCGGGTCTTCAATCTCAAGGAAATTCTGCAGAGTTTCGTTGTCTTCCGGAAACAGGTCGTCGTCCGCCGGACGACCTTCGATCTGGCGCGGGCCAAGGAACGAGCCCATATACTGGAAGGGTTGATCATCGCGATCAGCAATATTGATCGGGTGGTGGCCATCATCAAGGGATCGAAAAACCCACCGGCAGCGCTCGCGGCCCTATGCGACACATTCAAGTTGAGCGAGATTCAGGCAAAAGCCATTCTCGACATGCGGCTGCAACGCTTGACCGGGCTCGAGCGCGAGAAGATAGACGAAGAATATAAGGAGGTATCGGCGCTTATCGCTGAACTGCAGGGCATTCTTGACGATCCTCGCAAGGTGTTGGACGTGATCGTGACGGAACTGGAGGAGATCAAGGCAAAATACGGCGACGAGAGGCGCACGGAGATCGTGGCCAGCTCCGAAGACATCAATATCGAAGACCTGATCGTGGAAGAAGACATGGTCGTTACGGTATCCCACACGGGATATATCAAGCGGAATCCCGTCAGCCTTTACAAAAGCCAGCATCGCGGCGGTCGCGGCAAGGTCGCCATGGGCACAAAGGAAGAGGATTTCGTGGAGAAGATCTTTATTGCTTCCACCCACGACTATATTCTGATCTTTACGAACAAAGGCCGGCTGTACTGGCTCAAGGTTTACCAGATTCCCCAGGCTGGACGGATGGCGAAAGGCAAAGCGATCGTCAATCTCGTGAACCTGGCGCCCGGCGAACGGGTGGCGGCGCTTCTTCCCGTTCGCGAATTTACCGAAGGAAAGTCGGTGGTCATGGCAACGAAGAAGGGAACGGTCAAAAAGACAGACCTCGCGGCCTATTCCAATCCCCGGACAACGGGCATCATCGCGATCAGTATTGATGAGGGCGACGAACTGATAGACGTGCAGCTCAGCATGGGCAATCAGGATGTCTTTCTCGGCACCAGGAAAGGGAAGGCCATCCGCTTCAAGGAAAGCAATATCCGGGAAATGGGCCGTGTGGCCCGCGGCGTTCGGGGGATCATGATGGACAAGGACGATGCCGTGGTGGGCATGGAGATCCCCCATGACGGAACATCCGTTCTTACCGTTTCCGAACGGGGTTTCGGCAAACGGACGGGCATTGAGGAATACCGTGTGCAAACGCGGGGAGGGAAGGGAACCATCAATATCAAAACGACCCCCAAGGTCGGGGCTGTGGCCGGTATCCTGCAGGTGACCGGTGACGAGGACATTATTCTGATCAGCAATGCCGGGAAGATCATCCGGTTGAAAGTGGAAGAAATTCCCGTTATCCACCGCAGCACCCAGGGGGTGCGGCTGATCGAGCTGGATGCGGAAGAAAAACTGGTGGGCTTGGCCCGCACGGAGCGGGAAACACCGGAGCGGGAAGAAGAGCTTCCGCCGGAATGATGGCAAGAAACGGGAAAGGAGAGAGGAAGATGAACAAATTAATACTTGGCGTTAATTTTTTTGTTTTCATTTTTGCATTTACTGTGTTTGCCGCGGACAAGCTGGAAACGGATACGTTTAAGACGTCCGCCGGTGAACTCAAAATCACCTTTATCGGACACGGATCGCTGATGTTCACCTTCGGCGGGAAGGTCATTCATGTGGACCCCACGGGCCAGATGGGAGACTATGCCAAAATGCCCAAGGCGGATGTTATTCTTATCACCCACGACCATCCCGATCACCTGGATGTAAAGACGATCGGGTTGTTGAAAAAGGTGGCGACAGAGTTGATACTGACGGAAAGTTGCGCCGGCCAGGTAAAGGGCGGTGCCGTGATGAAGAACGGGGATAAAAAAGTCGTATCCGGCGTGAAGATAGAGGCGGTACCGGCTTACAACCTCGTGCATATGTACGCCCCGGGGCAGCCGTTCCATCCAAAGGGCGCGGGCAACGGTTACGTACTCACCTTCGGCGATAAGAGGGTGTACGTGGCGGGAGACACGGAAAATATCCCGGAAATGAAGGCTCTGGCCGGCGTGGATTGCGCCTTTCTGCCCATGAACCTGCCCTATACCATGACCCCGGAAATGGTGGCCGATGCGGCCAAGATATTGAAGCCGAAGATTCTCTATCCCTACCACTACGGGGAAACGGATACATCCAAAATCGTAGCGTTGCTCAAGGATATGCCCGGCATTGAAGTGCGTATCCGCAAATTGAAGTAAGATGGCTCCGTAAAAAGCCCCCCCCTTTTTGCGAAGGGGGGCACGGGGATTTATTCTATGGAACGCTTCAAATACCTGTTTATCTTTTCTTTTATTGTCTTCTTTACCGTCTCCGGCTGTACGCCCACCACACTTCCGCCCGCACCGAAACCGGCGCGGATCGCCGTGGTGCTGGGCGCCGGGGCGGCAAAGGGCTTCGCCCACATCGGCGTCCTGAAGGTCCTTGAATCGCAGAAAATTCCCATCCACATGATTGTAGGGACCAGCGCCGGAAGTTTTGTGGGCAGTCTGTACGCCTATAGCCACGACGCCTTTAAGCTCCAGACGATGTCTTTCGCCATCGAGAAGGACCACGTGGTGGATCTGATGCTTCCCGACAACGGCTTCATCCGGGGCGAAAAGCTGGAAGCTTACATCAACCGGCAGCTGAAGGGCGCCACAATCGAGAAGCTTGCGATTCCATTTTATGCCGTGGCCACGGATATCCAGAGCGGACAGGAAATGGTATTCGGGAGCGGCAACACGGGCCGGGCGGTCCGGGCGAGCTGCTCGGTTCCCGGTGTGTTCAAGCCCGTGAACATTTCCGGCAGGATGTACGTGGATGGGGGTGTCGTCAGTCCGCTGGCCGTAGACGTGGCAAAACGGTACGGGGCGGACGTGATCATTGCCGTAGACATTGCTTCGGCGATCGGGGGTGAGGCGCCCCAGGGCACCCTGGACACCATCCTGCAATCCATCGGCATCATGTACGCAAAGATCTCGGCGATCCAGAGGCTAAAAGCGGACGTAGTGATCACGCCCAAGGTCGGCACTATCGGCTCCAGTGACTTTTCCAAAAGACATGAAGCGGTTCTGGAAGGGGAAAAAGCCGCCCAGGCTGCGCTGCCGGCGATCTTGGAAATCATCAACAAACTGAAACAGGAAGGTCGGCTTCCCTGACCAGGGGCGCAGCCCTTTAAGCCCTGCCCGTGAGTAGGGACCCTTATAAAATAGTTGTTGAAAAACATCCTGACGGATATGTTGCCTATCCTTTGGGAATTAAGGGAGCCGTTGTTGGACAGGGGGAGACCTATGAAGAGGCTCTGTCTGATATTAAGTCTGCAATTCGTTTCCATATTGAAACCTTCGGAGACGAAGATATTGGTATCGAGCCGCCCATTCTTGAGGCATTTGTTGCCGAAGCAGGGATTTAATCGTAATGTCTAAATTTCCCATTGATGCGCCGAAACGAAACGTTGTAAAAGCTCCCGAGATATTAGGGTTTCACGTGGTTCGTGAGAAGGAGCATATTGCTCTGGAACGAGAAAATCCAGACGGCAGCAAAACCCCTTTAACCATGCCAAATCATCCAAAAATAAAGGCTTCTACTTTAAGAACAATCTGCACGCAAACGGGTATTTCAAGAGACGATTTTTAAAAGCATACGAAAAGACATGACGTGAAGCTCCCTGCCCACAGGATGGAGCTTGCAGGTGCGCCCCCATCAACTTTCAGATAACTCAACGTAAGCGGTCGCTGGCAACTCTATGCTGCTGCGACAAGGCCCTTTGTCACAAGGAAGGAAAAACAGTTCGGAACATGAAACGCTATGTCCTGTTCGATCACACGGCGGATTTGGGGATAGAGATATACGGTGCGGACATGAAGACGCTGTTTGAAAATGCCGCATTTGCCCTTTACGATATCATGACGGACCTGGATTCCGTGGGAACCGGAGAGACCGGTGAGATCGTTGCGGAGGGAACGGACCGGGAAGACCTCCTGGTAAATTACCTGCGGGAATCGCTCCATGCGTTCAACGGCAAGGGACTATTGCTCAAGGAACAGGCAATCACGGCCATGGATGAAAAACACCTGGTGGCGACCTTCCGGGGAGAGTTCTTCGATCCTGAGCGGCACCGGCTGGACAAGGAGATAAAAGCGGTGACCTATTACGGGGCCGAGGTGAAGCAAACTCCCCGGGGCTGGGTCGCGAGGCTGATTATGGATGTCTGAAAAAAACGTTCGACTCCAGAAGATCGATGCATACCGCTGGTTGATTGAGCCAACGGGAGGGATGCGGGTTCCGGGCATCATTTACGGTGATGAGGTTCTTATCAGCGCCCTCGGCGCCGACAGGAGCCCCCAGCAGGTGGCCAACGTGGCCCATCTGCCCGGCATCGTGAAATATTCTCTCGCCATGCCCGATATGCACTGGGGATACGGGTTTCCCATCGGGGGCGTGGCTGCCTTTGACACGGCGGAAGGTATCGTTTCCCCCGGCGGAGTCGGCTACGACATCAACTGTGGCTGCCGCCTCATGACGACCCGCCTTTTGTTCGATGATATCCGGGACCGTGTGTCCGATCTCGTAACGGCGCTCTTTCAACACATCCCGTCCGGCGTCGGTTCAAGGGGGCAGGTGAAACTTTCTCCCCGTGAGGAGAAGGCGGTGCTGACGGAGGGGTCAGCGTGGGCCGTCGCTCAGGGATACGGCGAGAAAAACGATCTGGAAACGACCGAAGACCGGGGAACGATGGCGGGGGCCGATCCCGACAAGCTGAGCTCGCGGGCGCTGGAACGGGGCCGGGATCAGCTCGGCACCCTCGGTTCGGGGAACCATTTTTTGGAGATCGAGGTCGTGGAGGAAATCTATGACGAGGCCGCAGCGCAGGCGTTCGGTCTTGTAAAAAACCAGGTCGCCGTCCTCATCCACAGCGGTTCCCGCGGCCTGGGCTATCAGGTCTGTGATGATTACCTGGCCAGGCTGGTAAAGCACATGGGTGAAACGGGGATCGAACTGCCCGACCGGCAACTGGCCTGCGCCCGTCTCGATTCCGCGCGGGGACGCGATTATCTTGCCGCCATGGCATGCGCCGCGAACTATGCCTGGGCCAACCGGCAGATCCTGATGCACCGCACACGGGAGACCTTTGAGAAAACCCTCGGAAAAAGTCCGCGCGAGATAGGCATGCGGCTCCTCTACGACGTCTGCCACAATATCGCCAAAATGGAAACGCTTCCCGTGGAAGGGAAAGAGATGCGGCTGTGCGTCCACCGCAAGGGGGCCACGCGTGCATTCCCGCCGGGGCATCCCGCACTGCCGGCGTCTTACCGCGCTGCGGGCCAGCCGGTGCTCATCCCCGGCGACATGGGGACGGGCTCCTATGTGCTCGCGGGAACCCGGAAGGCCTTTGAGGAGACCTTCGGGAGCACCTGCCACGGCGCGGGACGCGTCATGAGCCGCACCCAGGCCACCAAGGCGAGTCAGGGCAGATCAATCGTCCAGGATCTGGCGGCGAAGGGCGTCATCGTTATGGCAAGCGGCAAAGGAACCCTGAAGGAAGAGATACCGGAAGCCTACAAGAATCTGGACCAGGTGGTCGAAGCGGTGCACGGGGCGGGGATTGCGCGGAAGGTGGCCAGACTTCGATCAATCGGCTGCATCAAGGGGTAGTGACGCGACGGCTACGGAAAAAGGCCGGATGCGGCGTTGCGCTTCCCCCTTAGTCGCTGCGACGTACCAAAAAGTACGCCTACGCTCCTAAGGGGTCGCGCGCCTTGCCTGCGACCTTTTTGCGAAGCCGTTGGCCTGTCCTATACAGAAAGGGATCGTCTATATTTACCGATTTCTACAGACGATGGAATCTTTATTTGGCTTTAAGGTACAATAACTGTATGGTGCTGCAATGAAAACAATGCACAAAATAGTTAACGGTGATTGCAGGCAGATGAATCTGGTATCGGATGAATCGGTTCATTTGATCATTACGTCACCTCCATACTGGCAGCTTAAAGACTACGGGACGAATAAGCAAATCGGATACCACGAGACATATGAAGGCTACATAAATAACCTGAATCTTGTATGGAAAGAATGTCATAGGGTCTTACACCCCGGATGCAGGCTCTGTATTAACATCGGCGATCAGTTTGCCCGTTCGGTGTACTACGGGCGTTATAAAGTAATTCCCATCAGGACTGAAATTACTAAATTCTGTGAGATAATGGGCTTCGATTACATGGGGGCTGTCATCTGGCAAAAGGTGACAACAACGAATACAACCGGTGGTGCAACCATAATGGGCAGTTTTCCCTATCCCCGGAATGGAATTCTAAAGCTGGACTATGAATTTATTCTGATTTTCAAGAAACAAGGATCTTCCCCGAAGCCGACAAAGGAGCAAAAAGACCTTTCCATAATATCAACAGGGGACTGGAATACCTACTTTTCCGGCCATTGGTGTTTTGCGGGAGCAAAACAAGAGGGGCACATTGCAATGTTCCCGGAAGAATTGCCTGTGCGTCTCATTCGGATGTTTGCTTTTGTCGGTGACACAGTTCTTGATCCGTTCCTCGGCAGCGGTACAACATCGGTGGCTGCCCGCAATCTGGAACGAAATTCAATCGGCTATGAAATTAATCCGGAGTTTATTCCGATTATTAAGAATAAACTGCATATCAGGCAACTCGATATTGCCGGAACGGGATACGAGTTTCTGAAAGACACCATGAAATCTGATATTAATGAAGTAATGGCAACGCTGCCCTATATCTTCAAAGATCCTCACAAGCTTGATAAAAAGATCGATCCGAAGAAACTTCAATTCGGTTCGAGAATTGACGAAGGAAGCGGAGACCGCGAAGAATATTATTCGGTCAAAGAAGTGATCAGCCCTGAGTTGGTTAAACTCAGCAACGACGCGCTTGTGCGTCTTATCGGGGTAAAAGAAAATAAGGCAGTGAACGGGTTGGCCATCAATTTCATTGCCGAAAAAACAAAAGGTCAGAAGGTTTTTCTGAAATTTGACAATCTAAAATACGATGATGAGAACCATTTGCTTTGTTATCTTTACCTGAAAAATAAAACTTTTCTGAATGCGCACTTAATCAAAGAAGGTTTTGCAGAAGTAGATTGCTCCATTGAGTTTAAATACAAGAACAAATTCATACAACTCGGAGCCAAACATGCCTAAAGAATGGATTTTAAACAGTGCAATGAATAGGTTTCAGTTGAACTTTAAAAGGAATGTCGGACCTACTTCTGAAAGTATCAGGCAGTGTGCGCCAAAGACCGTTGATGAATGGCAAGAGTATTACTTTACGAATGTTCGATCAAAGGATCACATCGAGGATCTCGGGAAAAAGCTTTATGTCAAAATAACCGAAGTTATTCAGGCCGAAGTGGAAGAAATTACCGAGCAGGACTGTGTCGATTATATGGTTCAACTTGTCATTGACCGTACATTCGATGGCTATATGACTGAAATAAAAACTATCTACGGACAGTTGGAAAAAGAACTCGATGTCAACATTGAACCTGCGCCTGACGAATGGGACAGACTTTTCAATGTTGATTTCTTTATAAAAATCAGTGACAAATACATCGGCATACAGATAAAACCAATCAATCAAGGAATACAGCTCTCACAAATTTTCAAGGAAAAGAACTTGCAACGTAAAACTCATGAAAAATTTACAAAGCAATATGGTGGCAAAGTATTCTATGTTTTTTCATCTAAGGTAGGAGAGAAAAAAGAAATTAGAAATAAAGAAGTGATAGACGAGATAAAGCAGGAAATTGAACGACTAAGACAATAAACCTCTTGTGAACGAATCAATCCATCAGCCGCTGTAAAGCTCACCGCTGATTTCTAACGTTCGATAGAAAAACGACTAACCTTCCTTACACGCTGCCAGAGGCGGATGAGGCGGACGCTCGCCATCGCCACGAGCAGGCGGGGGACATAGAGCCAGAAGGACTTCAGCCCCCTTTTGCCCAGCCCTCAAGCAAATAAAAATGTTTGCCAGACCAGTTAACTGGTGCTATTATCAGTACTATGAAAAGCACCAGAAGGGGGGGGGTGATTATGCCGACATCTACGAAGTTTTCTGAAGACATTGTGCCGTTGAGTGATCTGAAGGTTAATCCCGGCCGGGTTCTTAAGCAGGTTGATAAAACCCACCGCCCTGTGCTTTTAACCAACCGGGGGCGGAGTGTTGCCGTTGTCCAATCGCTTCAGGACTATGAAATGGAAACGGAAGAGCGAGCCTTTCTCCGGAACGTCGTCCAAGGTTTGATGGACCTGGAAGAGAGCCGGGAAATGAATCTGGCCGACGTGAAGGCGCGGCTTGGCTTGAGCTGAAACCATGACGCGACGCTATGCCATCACGTTGGCTGCCTCGGCAGTCAAGGATCTTGAGGAAATCCGGGTCTGGTACGCCGATCAACAGGTGCCCGATGTGGGGGAGAGACTGCTTGGAGAAGTGATTTCCCAAATAGAAAGGCTTGCCTTTTTCCCGGAGAGCGGCCGCATTGTGCCCGAGTTTGGCGTCGCGCATCTGCGGGAGATTATTCATCCGCCGTTCCGCATCGTGTATCGTCTCGATACAATGCAGGTGCGTATTGTCCGCGTTTGGCGCAGCGAACGATTGCTCAAAATGCCTTAGACGACGATTGCCACGATAAAAAGTACCGAACCGTTTACCACACCCGGGTTCATGCCTGTTCCTGCACCCGGAAACGCTGCCAGAGGCGGATGAGGCGGACGCTCGCCATCGCCACGAGCAGGCGGGGGACATAGAGCCAGAAGGGGCTCAGTCCAAAAGTGAAGAACAGCGCCGGGTCTTCTACGAGCGAGTGGTTGATGCCGATGGACAGGTGCAGCGTTTCCCGTTCCTCCTCCGAAAGATTCCCGTTTTTTATTTCCTCCACGAGAATGGCGCCCCCGTAAGCCAGACCGAAAATTACCGCGGTCATCCAGAGAAAACCCACTTTTTTATCGAGCCCCATGAGTTTCAACAGGGGGGATAAAAATCGGACAAGGGGATGTATCCAGCCGGTTGACCGAATTATTTCCATGACCGTCATCAGCGTCATGATGATGATAAAAACTTTGAGCATCAAAAACAACGTGGCGGTAAGCCAGTGCTCCAACGTGAGAGACAGGGAAAGAGAGGCCGGGATCGCGCCGGCATGGATTGGCGTCGGGGCGCCGGCGGGCAACCAGGGCGCCACCGCTATTACGGAAATAATTGCCGATGCCAGGCGGTAAAGCGTTGCCTTGATGGGGTTGATGCCGGATTTTGCCTGGATGATCCCTTCCTGAACCAGGTTATGGGCGTTCAGGACAAAGATGGCCATGAGGGTCATCTGGCTTGTGGTGAACGGCAGAACAGCCATGGCGGCGACCGTCCCGTAGATGCCCGTGAGCATGCCGATGAGGATGGGAACGGCAGCCATGGAAGGGAGGCTGAGCAGTCCCATGAGGGGATTGAACAGGAAGTCAACCTGATTGAGCCACCCGCTCCAGTCGAGCAGGGTGGTCGCAAAAGAGACGGGGACGATGATCTTGAGTGTCCAGAGAAAGCCGCGCCATCCCCTGCCGACGCCGGAGACGGCCCCCTTTTTCAGCAATCCGATCATATCCTCCATCTATGTTCCTTACCGGAAAGCCCCGCCCTCTGGGCGGGAGCTTCACTTTTTTCTTTTTGAGGCAACAGAAAATACTGCATTTGTTTTTTAAAAGCAAAGCAATCTTCCTTTTTTTTGAAGAAAGACTTTGAACTGGCGAAAAAAAAACGACCAAACGATTCGTGCCGATGGTTGCTGTTGACTTTTCATTGTTCGTTAAGAGATAATGAAAACCAACGTTGAGGGTTGAGCATGGCTAAAGACAACATCATTATCCGGTGCTTGAGCTGCGGGACCAAGAACCGCATCCCTGAGAACCGCTTCCATGATCGCCCTACCTGTGGGCGTTGCCATGCCTTGCTCGATGAAATCATTATCCGGTGTTTGAGTTGCGGAACCAAAAACAGGATGCCCGAGAACCGGCTCAACGACCTGCCGTTGTGCGGAAAATGCGGGGAACAGTTGGTCATCCGGGGCGACGAGGGACGGCCCATTGATGTCGCCGATGCGACCTTCTTGCCGGAGGTGCTTTCCCACTCCGGGGCCGTTCTCGTGGATTGCTGGGCTCCCTGGTGTGTCCCGTGTCGGGCAATGGCGCCGATTATGGATGAAATCGCCTCGAAATATGCCGGCGGGATCAAGGTGGCCAAACTCAATGTGGACGAAAATCCGCTGACTGCTTCACAGTACGGCATCAGAAGCATTCCCACCATGCTGATCTTTAAAGACGGCGAACTGATCAATACCCTCGTGGGCGCCCAACCCAAAGAAGCGATTGAGCGGCAGCTTCTTTCCATCATGAAAAAAAATTAGGAAACTGTTGAAAAACACCCATCTGCTGCGTTCCCTCAGCGTTCGTCGCTGCGACGTACCGAAAAGTACGTCTCACTCCTCACGCTTTCGGAGCCTTGCATCTGGATATTTTTGAACAGTTCGCTTTTTTGTCATTTCGAGTGTAGCGAGAAATCTTAATTATAAATGAGATTCATATCTTAAGATTCCTCACATGCGTTCGGAATGACTCTTTTCCCTAATTGCGACACAATCTAATCTCGCAGGGGGTTTTCCGACGGGCTGCTAAAAGCGGGGATGTTTGTTTTCGGAGGGATCAGCGAAGCTTTCGGTCCCGCTTCTCGAGTTCGATCTCGAGATTTTTCAACGTTTGAATATCTTTCCTCAGTTGTTCATTTTCCTGGGCGAGCCCGGACGTTTCCGTCTGCAGTTTTTCATGCAACGCCCGCATCTGCCGCTTCAACTGATCGTTTTCCTGGGCGAGCCGGTTCTTGTCCGCGAGGGACTTTTCTGCAAGCCGGCGATGGGATGCCGCATTGTCAATCAGCAAGATCAGTTTTTCGGACAGGGAGCGCCATTTGCTTTTGGGGTATGCTTTCAGCAGCGTTTCAATATCTGCACGGGCGCTTGCGTAATCGTCAACGTGAGCCGGCTCGTTTAACGATGACAGGGCGCTGTTGAAGAGTTCGGTATCTTCCGCGGGGCCGAAAAAGGACATTTCCCCGGGAAGCGAGGATGCGGTTTGCGGGGGATGGCGCTCGCCGTCCGGAGCTCTCTGTATGGAAGAGCAGGCTCCCCCGAGGAGAACAAGAACGAACAGGCAGAGGGTGCAGAACCGTGGTTTATGCATTTTGCTTTTCCTCCTCCATTTCTCCCTGTTTCACATATTTGTTGCCGGGCAACCGTTTTGCGTGTTCCTTCAGTTCGGCAGCAACTTTTGCCATTTCATGGGGGGTTTTAAAACGAGTCCCGTCATCGGTGACCACCGCTATCGTTACGGTGATAAGAGGAAATTGTTGCGGCTTGCCGCTCCTGTCGTTGCCGAGGATGAACCCCGTTTTCCGGTCCTGTTCCGTGTAAAATTTCATGATGGATTGATCGAAGCCGGAGACGATCTGCTTGCAGATCGTCTCCGCTTTGTCCGGTTCAGCTATGACGATGAAATCATCCCCGCCGATATGACCGATGAAGGCATCGGTATGGCCGGTGGCCTTCACCCTGTCTACAATGATGTTTCCCACTTCCTTGATGACCTCGCTGGCCCAGGCGTAACCATATTTGTCGGCAAAGGGCTTGAAGTTGTCCAGATCCACGTGGCACAGAGAGAAGGGTTTTCTCTCTCGCTGCCATTTTTTCAGGCAGTTTTCAATCGCTATATTGCCGGGGAGGCCGGTAAGAGGACTGGCATCGCGGTTGATTGTTTCCAGTATCTTCAACCGTTCGGCCATGAAGATGAATGCCTGGGCCAGACTGCCGATGGAGTCCTGGCGGTTCATATTGAGATCGTAGTTGAAGTTCCCCTCGGCGATGAGTCTCGCCATTCTTTCCAGCTTCTTGAGCGGCCGTGCAATATTGTAGGTAATGAGCAGGGCGAGGGAAAATCCGGCGATGAGGCTCGTGACGCTTAAAATGGCAGTGATCCGGGTAGCGGTCGTGCTCCGATCCCGGATCAGGTTCATCCGAGAATCCATGTCTTTACCGGCGCGATTTTCGATTTGATGCACCAGCGCCGCCATATCCTCTATGGATTTTCTGCCTTCCCGCTCCGAAACTGTCGCCGCTTCTTCAATACGGTTTTCGCCGATAAAGGCAGTTTCCCGCCGGAAGAGATTATCATATTGATCGTGCATTCCTGAAAGGAGTGCAAGCGTGCTCGTCATGTCAGGCAACTGGTTTTTGTGCATGCGCTCTATGCTGTTTTTGAATGTCCTGCTGCGTTCCCAGAATATGTTTGCCAGGGAAGGGTCTTTGAGAATGAGGTATTTTTTTTCCGCGCTTTCCTGGGCAAGCAGGGTATCGAGCATCTGCCTGCTCGTGTCGAGAAGGAGGAAATCTTTGTTGATGATGGCATAGGCCAGTTTGTTGAGGTGTTGCAGGCTGACAATGGCGTAGGCGCTGGCCACAACAGTCAATAGCGCCATTGCCAGGTAGCTCAAAAGCAACTTTTGATTTATGGTAAGCTTCATCCCCTCAACCTGACGTGCGTTTCTTCCCTACCCTGTGGGGAAAATAGGTAGCACATCCGGCCAATTTGTGTAAAGGGAAAACAGGGAAATTATTCTAAAAAAATATTTTTTATGGTCGTTGGACGGGTAGGCGGTTATTTTACCGTCATGCCCACCACCCGGTAATTGAATTCATAGCTCAGAGCCCCGCTCCAATCTTCCTCGAAAATACCTTTATAGCGCGTTCCGTCCACAGGGCCCACCGGCTTGCCGTAGGTATAAAACCAGTTAACGACAGGGCTGCCGCTGAATCCCAGGGCGATCCAGTACGCGCCCGGCATAAGCACGGGCTTGTCTTTGCTGAAGTCGAAATCCGTCCACCGGTATCCCGGTTTAGGGGAGAGCTGATCAAGGCTTACCATGCTGCTGGTGGCGATAAGCTGCCCCGGCTTTCCCTGATTGTCTGCAAAAAGATCGGCCCAGAGCCAGCCGTCGCCGCCGAAGTTGTGCAGCGCCAGGCCTACCTTCTGAAGTTTGACGGGTTTCTGCAGGACGGCGACCTGGGCGTACTGGGTGGCTTTCGTGGTGACATACTCGGCGGTTTCCACGAGGAAGTTCCTCTTCATCTCAAATTGATTTATACCCGCGGCGGTGGTTACCCGCGGAAAGGCAAAATCCACGTCCTCGGGAAACTCCAGGTTGCCGAAGAGAAAAGGGACCTCGTAACGGAGTTTGCGCTTTTCCTCGTCCGGGATGACCGGCGGCGGCGGGGTCGGTTTCAGCGCAATCTGTTTAAATTCGGCGTTTACGCCGGGAGACAGGAGCAGGTTTTGCGGGCCGTAGGACTGTCGGTCACCCCGGACCTTGACGTTGTCGCTGTCAAAGTTGGCACTGATATTTTCCTGGAGTTTCGGCTTGGAGCGGGCGTCTTTCAACTGAGTCCACTGCAACAGGCCGTCGTTTTTGGTTTCATTGTTGTCCACACCCGTTTCGATCCGGAGGAAGCGGTTGGAGACGAAAAGCTGGGTATTCTGGGGATCGAAGGGCACCCAGCCGAGGTCGGGGAACCACACTTCAATCCAGGAATGGCGGCCCTGTCCCATTTTGAAGGTCAGTACCCCTTTTTGCCAGGCGATATCGAAGGGCTGGTTCATGGTAACACCGTTCACGATCCGGGTGGGGATGCCGCCGGCCCGCAGGAGGGCGGCGGTCAAGTGGGAGAAGTTTTGGCAGTTGCCCTTGCCGCTGTCGAGAGAGTAGACGGCATCATACTGAACCGGGGGCGTTACATAATGCACGTGGTCCACCACCCAGGAAATCACCCGCTGCACGGCGTCAAATTCTGTTTTTACATCGCGGGTCAAACGGGAGGACAATTCCCGGATGCGGGGATGGTCGGCCTGCACCTGTTCTGTCGAGGTAAGATAGTCGCGGAGCCCCCGGTCCAGATCCTGGAGCGGGAAGGGGGCGCGTGTTTGCAGCACGGGCAGCTTCGTTTCGTTCAGGGCATTGAGGGAGAGACGCACATCAATCACGGCGGGCGTCGTCGTCCAGGTGGCGGTGACGATCTGGTTGCCCCGTCCATCGGTGCGGGTTTTCTTTTCCTGCGGTGCGGGAGAGAAGCGCAGGTCGAAATCCTTCACCTTCTGGCTATAGGTGGGCGAGGAGAAGTCCTGGGGCACCACAAAACTGAGGACCAGCTTTTTCACGCCGTCGCCGGTGGTCACCTGTTCCTGAAGCTCGTAGCGTATGGTAGAGCCCATGCTGCCCTCGACGGTGTAGTTTTCAGCTGTTGCCAAGGGGGCATGGAACAGGCCGTAAAACAGCAAGATACCCATCGCGAATATTCCCCGTGCTTTTCTCATGAGATTTCTCCTGTTAAAGACGCGTACCGAATGCGGGAGCAAGCTCCCCGTCAGAACCGTACGGGCTTGCAGATAACTTCCCAGACTTTCAGGTCAAAGCAATAGGCGCTGTTCGCCGGTTGCAGCAGCAGGGCAGTATCAGCGCCCCTGCCGGACCCGGCGATGGAGATGACATCTTCGTCTGTTCTTACCAGACCCGCATCGGCGGCCATCAGCGCCAACTCTATCGCCACCTTGGTGCCTTGCCCGAATACCCGCAGGCTGTAGGCGATAATTTCGTCCACCTGGTAGGTGCCAAGTTTGTGTCTCACCCCGCGGCCTACTCCGCCGAAGGCGTGGGGGCCAGTAAGCACTTTTATCCCCAGGGATTCCAGTTCTTCCCGTTTCGTTTCGCTCAGTTCCTGGAAGTTTGGTTTCACGTATCCCGTCACGTGGGATACGGCAATAAGGTGGATTTTATGGTCAAGAACCTTTCGAGCTTCCAGCGCCGTTCTCCCGGTACTGCTGGCCACCAGAACCTTGCGGACGTCAAGTTCTTTCGCACGTCGTGCGACCGCCTCCAGGACATTGTCGGTGTTTTTAGCGCCCGGTTTTGCCAGATAGCGGCACGCCACGTCAGTGTATGGTGAAGTCATGGATGCCTCCCCCGATGGATTATTCATCGGCGTGATTCTAACATTGATGTAGTGCTTCTGTGAAGCAATTTTCCCGTATACCCGGGAGAAGGAGTTTTAACAGGAGGGGAGGCTATATGCTGTAATCCGGAATGATAGCCTCTTTCCGGAGTAGGTCGAAGATCGCGATGACCGTCGCCGGCACGTCGGCGTCTTCCCCGATGTGCATATCGGGGCTGAAGCTGCTGAAGGTGTTGGTTCCCACGTTCAGCACCAGGATTTCATGGGGGGCGTTGAGCATTTTCAGTGTTTCCAGGTCGTAGTCGTCGGCTTCCCCGACCGCCGTGATGAGTATCTGTCCCGAATCGGTGAGGATCCTGGCCAGCTCTCCCAGGCGCCGGATGCGCTCTTCCTTCATTTCCTGGTCGTCCGTGACGTCGGCATCGAGGCCGCTGTCCATATTTTCGATTCCCAGGTAGTAGGTGACGTAATTGTCTTCGAAGAGCTTTTTTTCGAGCATTTTGGCAATCTCCCGCTTTTTTGCGTCCGCGCCGCCGGTGAACAGGACGAACTTAGCCTTGTGGTGGTAGCGGCTCTGCCGGTGGCCGGCCGAAACGTGACCCTTTTCCCAGGAAATCTCGCGGCGCCGGATATGATCCCGCAGGATTGAATCGGTATCGGGCAGGCTCTCCATGATGATGCCCCCGCCGGCGATCTCGTAATGGTCCACGATGACGAAACGACCCGTTGCTTCGATTTCGGAGAGGGTGTCGAAGGCCAAGGGCTTGGTTGCTTCCAGAATGCATTCGGCCACGTCGTGGCGGTCAAGCTGCAATTTTCCCGGTGAACGCGAGAGGTCGGTCGCGTCCGTTACGGTCACGATTTCCACCAGCTTCACGAAGGCGCGGGAGGTCGCGAGCTTCAATTTGTACTTTCTGTTTTGTATCATGGGCGCCCTGCCCATCCAGAAGATGTTAGCCTTGAACCGCGAGGAGACGTGGGGCGGCGGTTCGTTTGCCCGGCACATGATTTCTCCCGGCCGCACGTATATCTCTTCCGTAAGGGTGAACCCGGCGGTGGAACCAGCTCCCGCCTCGTCCCGGACGGGCGTATGGAATCCCTCGATGTTTTTGATCTGCGATTTTTTCCGGGAGGGCAGGAAGAGTACTTTGTCGCCGGTCTTAACGGAGCCCGTTTCGACGGTGCCCGCGAAAATCCTCCGGTCGTCGTTGTCGGCGGTGAACTTGTAGATGTCCTGCAGGGGAAAGCGGAAAGGCTTCTGTTCTTTTCCGGCGCTGTTCTTCAGGGCATCAAGGTGTTCCAGGACGCTCATGCCCGTATACCAGGGGGTGTTGGGGCTTCTGGTTGCGATGTTGTCGCCGTGCCGCGCGGAGACAGGCACGAAACCGACCGGCCTGATGCCCAGATTGCCGAGAAAATCTGCGCACTGCATCCGGATGTCCTCGAAAAGGGCGCCGTCGAAATTGAGGAGATCCATCTTGTTCACGAGGACCACGAACTGGGTAATGTCCAGCAGGGAGGCAAGGTATCCATGCCGGCGCGAGTTTTCAGCGATGCCCTCCTGGGCATCTATAACGAGGAGCGCCGCTTCCGCGCGGGCGGCGCCGGTCACCATGTTCTTGAGAAATTCGACGTGGCCCGGCGCGTCAATGATGATATAGTCCCGGAGCTTCGTCTTGAAGAAGCAGCGGGCCGTATCTATCGTGATGCCCTGCGCCTGCTCGTCCTTGAGCGCATCGAGCAGAAAGGCGTACTCGAAGGGACGGGCATTCTTGGCGCAGGTCGCCTGCACCTGCTCCAGCTTTCCCTCGGGCAGAGAATGGGTGTCTGCCAGCAGCCTGCCGATTGCCGTGCTCTTGCCGTGGTCCACGTGTCCCAGGACGACGATGTTCATTTGTTCTTGCTGTGCCATTACATATAACCTTCCCTGCGGAGCGTTTCCAAGCCCCCGCCGTCTTCCTTATCCTGGTCTCTCCCCGACCGCTCGGCGATGTTGGCCAGTTTACCGCTGCCGAGCTCTACGATTATTTCCGCCACCGTCCTCGCCTCGGAGGCAATGGGTTTTGTGCAGGGCAGGCAGCCGAGCGATCGGTAACGCTGTCCAGCTCCCTGGTTGAAGTACAGGGAGACCACGGGGATTTCCTCCCGTTCTATGTATTCCCAGATGTTGAGTTCCGTCCAGTCCAGGAGGGGATGGATGCGCACGTGGGTGCCGGGGGCAAAATCGGTTTTGAACTGGTTCCACAACTCCGGAGGCTGATCGCCCACGTCCCATTCGCTCTCCTTGTCCCGGGCGGAGAAATACCGTTCCTTGGACCTGCTTCCCTCTTCGTCGGCCCGGACGCCGACGATGACGCCTGTGTAGGGTTCCTTTTCCTTGTCCACCACGTACTTTTTCAGGTTGTGGTCCATCCGGTACCGCGGCCATTCGCCGGAGAGGGTACGCTTCAAGGCTTCGCTCTTTAAATTCCGGCAGCAGGTCAGGCGGTCCACCGTGCCGTCGGGGAATGTTTGCTTGTTCCGGAGCGCTTCCACGTTTTCTCCGTAGATCATGTTTACGTTCCACTCTAATGCCAGGCGGTCCCGGTAGGCGATCATTTCCGGTATCTTGTAGTGGGTATCAATATGCACGAGCGGGAAGGGCACGTGGCCGAAAAACGCCTTGCGTGCCAGCCACAGGAGCACCGTGCTGTCCTTGCCTATTGACCAGAGCATGCACAGGTTCTTGAATTCCCGGTATGCCTCCCGGAGGATGTAAACGCTCTTTGCTTCCAGTCTATCGAGATGATCCATGGCCTGTCCTATCCTTTTCCCGGAATTGCGGTATGCCGGTGCAAACCGCATTCTTTGTGTTCCGGGTCTTCCCACCACCAGCGGCCGGCGCGGATGTCCTGGTCCGGGGCCGTGGCCCGCGTACAGGGGGCGCAGCCGATGCTTCTGAAGCCCCGGTCGTACAGGGCGTTGTAAGGCACGTCGTGGCGCCGGATGTACTGCCACACGTCATCTTCGCTCCAGTCGAACAGGGGGGAAATCTTGTATATGCCGTGCGCGGCGTCCCACTCGATAACCTCGGTTTCCTTGCGCGTAAGTCCCTGGTCCCGCCGCAGGCCGCAGATCCATGCGTCGGCGGTTGCGAGTATTTTCTTGAGCGGCCGGATCTTGCGTATCTCGCAGCAGCGTTCCCGTTTTTTCCGGGACGCATACATGGCATTGGGCCCCTCTGCGGACACCAGCGTGGCGACCTCTCCGCTGTCCGGCACGCAAGTTTCATAGCGGATCTGGTATTTATCCATGGAGCGCTGCATCACGTCGTAGGTTTCCTGGAACAGTCTTCCCGTGTCGAGGGTAAATATGCGGGCGCTGTGACTGCTCTTGCACAGCATGTCCGTGAGTACCTGGTCTTCCGCGCTGAAGCTCGATGCCAGGATCACCCTCTCGGCGCCGAATTTCCGGAGAGACCACGCCAGGGTCTCCTCGGCGTTCTTGCCCGCAAGTTCCTTTTTGTATTGTTCCAGTTTTTCCATGGTTCCTTACCCTCTCTCGGCATCCTATATTTGATAGTCCTGCGACGGAGGAGCATACCGCCCCAGGGAAATTCTGTTCCAGAGACGTTCATGCAGGTAGAACAGGGAGATTTTTGTAAACAGCTCCACGGCGCCGATGGAAACGGCCATTTTTATTTGTCCCGTTATCAGAAAGGAAATGACGATCGTGTCGAGGGTTCCCAGTATCCGCCACGACGTCGCCTTGATGAGACTGCGGTAATGTTTTTCCGCCACAGTTAGTGCCTCTCTATAAGGACAGACCAGTAGTCGCCTGTCTTGGTCTGTTCCATGACCCGGTGTCCCTCTTCGGCGACAGAGCGGGGGACATTGACGATGGGTTCTCCATCATCGAGGAATATCCGGAGCCGTTGCCCGGGTTGCATCGCCGAAAGTTCCATCTTTGTTTTGACGAAATTCATGGGGCAGGCGACGCCGCGCAGATCTTTAAACGTCTGCTCCTGTGCGGTTCCGGTCGCTGCCGCTGCGGGTTTGCTTTTTTCGCCCGGTGAAGGGGTTTCCGCCGCTTTTTTTTCCGCCGGGAACTTGAGAGAATCATCCATGCTTTCGTATAAATCCTCTACGGTCCGGGTGAGGGCGAAAATATCTTCCTTCATCGTTGCCAGCTGTGCCCGGTTTTCATTCTTTGCCAGCTCCAGCAGGGGAAGGAAACGCCGGTCCACCAGGCCGCACTCCACGAAGTAGTGCACAAAGTTATCAAACACCTCACGATCGGAAGATGCCTCAACGCCCCTCGTAATAAGCAGCATCCGCGCCGCGGCAAGCGCAATCCGATACAGGACATCCGCGCTGGCTGACGGGTCCGAGAGTTTCTCCAGTTCTTTCTGCCCTTTTTTGATCGTTTTCATATCCAGCTCGATCAGGTCGAAGAGACCGGCGGAGCACTCTCCCACCCCCCTACCGACGAGCGAGAATATCTCTTCCGCCCCCCAGTCGAAGTAGTAGTTTTTGTCCTCCTCAAAGCCGGGTATATCGACGTATTTGGCGCAGAGCCGTTTGATGTCCTTGGTTCCTTCTTTCTCCATGTACGCAGCAAAATCCGGGTATTGGTCTTTTTTCCTAATGTAAAGCCGGAAAAACCCGGCCACAAAGTCCGGTAGATCGCGGGCGCTTACGTCGCCTATCCTTGCAGCAAGGCGCGGGGCATCGCTGCCCACGCGCGCGCCGGCCACGACGGCGTAGGAAGGGTACATCCGCTGTCCCTTGCGTTCCACCTGACCGAAGAAGCCGAGATCGGCCGTCATGTGCGCCCCGCACGTGTTGGGGCAGCCCGAAATATTGAGCCGCAGCCGGCCGACGGCGTCCATGTCCAGTTTCGAGCTCATCAGCTTCCGGTTGACGGCGGTAAGCGCGCCGCGCGGCAGGCAGATGCCGAGCTTGCAGGTGCCGGCGCCGGTGCAGGCGATGCAGTTGCCGTAGAATTTGGGAGCGGAGGAAAGGTCCGACGCATCCTTCAGGACGCTGTAGATGTGCCCCAGGTATGCTTCCGGGATATTCCGGATGCTCAAATTCTGCTCCAGGGTGCAGCGGAGCACGTTCTCGCCAAACGTCTCCAGCGTCTCGGCCAGCGCAACCGCATGACGGCAGGAGATATTGCCCAGCGTGACAGGCGCCAGAATGGAAAAGAGACCTGCCTGCTTCTGCGAAGAAACGAACCGCTCCTTCCAGAGGGAAAATCCGGAAGCGGGTTCCCCGGCGGCAAGACCGGGGCGGGAAGCAGCCTCGTTTCTTATCTCACCTATCGCGGGCAGCGGGGCGCCCTCCAGCGCCCGGTATTCCTCTTCATAGAGTTCGCGGAATTTCGCTTCACCCAGCTTGTTCCAGAGGAAGCGAAGCCGGGCGGCGTGTTTGTTCTTCCGGTTGCCGTGGCGGTCAAATACCTTTTTTACGGCCTCGGCGACACGGTACGCCTGGGCGGCGGGAATAAACTCGTGGAGCACGTGCCCCGTCTGCGGCTTTGTCCCCATGCCTCCGGCGACATACACCCTGAACCCTTCTTCTGTGCCCGCTTTTGCCGCGATGAAGCCCAGGTCGTTGAAGACTGCGTGGGCATTGTCCTCGTCGGAGTTGGAAAAGGCGATCTTGTATTTTCTCGGCAGCGTCCAGGAGTCCGGCTTCGCGATCAGCATGCTTGTGAGGCTCACGGCATAGGGGGTCACGTCGAAGGGTTCGCCCGGGGCGATGCCCGCGTCCCACGAGGCCATAATGTTGCGCACCGTATTGCCCCCTCCGCCCCTCGTGGCCAGATCTGCCTTGCGCAGCTCCCGAAGGATCGCCGGGACATTTTCCAGGATGACGTCGTGGATCTGCAATTCCTGCCTCGTGGTGATGTGGATCGTATCTGCGCCGTATTGTTCGGAAAGAAGCGCCACCGCCTTCAACTGCCGGGGGGTGACCCCGCCGCCGGCGCACCTGATGCGGACCATATAGGTGTCGGCGGCGCGCTGTTCGTAGACCCCGAAGGGAACGCGGTGCGCCCTAAATTTTGTCGCCTCCAGGGCGCCCTGACGATAGCTTTGTATCAATCGTTCCAGCTCGTCGATCTCAGCGTCGTACGAGGGCGGTATTTCGTAGAAATTCATGTTCTATTGCTCCTTTGCTGCTTGTTCTCCTGCGGCGTTCTGCCGACTGGAAATTGCGCTACGATTTCCATATCTTCCTGTTCCACCTGAGCGGCCCTGATCCGGAAAGACCGGACCACGTCGTTTCCCTCTTTCAGGGAGACAATGACGTAGCTGATATCGGGGTCATAAGCCAGCCTGATGTCTTCCTCGGACGGCCGCGCCTCGGAAGCGGGGTGGCTGTGATAGATGGCGCGCAGTCGCAGCCCTTGGGAGCGCATCTTGCGGACGGCGGCGAATTGCTCCTTCGGCGCGAGGGAAAAATGTTCCGGCGAGGCGTCCACATTGGTGAGCGGGTAATGCCGGACAACGATGCCCTCTTTCTCGGCCAGATAGCCGCAGGCTTCGAGTGGCGCCTCCGAGTGGGCGTGGGCGATAATGGCGTCAATGGTCTCCGGGGATATATATAACATTTCTTTTTTCCTCATTTATTTCAGGTCGCACCCGGCCTGTTCTTCGTCAACGAGTTCCCTGATGGAGGGATTGTCGCCGCAGACGGCGCATTTCCCGTTACGCCGGAGCGCGATCGTTCTGAAAACCATGGACTTGGTGTCGAAGGTAAGCAAGCTATCCGCGAGCAAGGTTCCCGTTTTGGTTATGAATTTTAGACACTCCGTCGCCTGGATCGTCCCCAGGATGCCCGCGACCGCGCCCAGGACGCCCGCCTGCGAGCAGGTAGGGACCCGTCCCGGCGGCGGTGGGGAGGGGAATACGCAACGGTAGCAGGCGGACCGGCTGGGCAGGATCGTCATTGTCTGGCCGTTGAAGCGCAGGATGCCGCCGTGTGAAAAGGGCTTCCCCGCAAGGATGCAGGCATCGTTGATGAGAAACTTGGTGGCAAAATTGTCCGTCCCGTCAATAATGAAGTCATAATCGGCAATCATCGGCCCGATGTTGGCGGCGCGTACAAACTCATGGTACATTTTTACGGTAACATCCGGATTTATTTCCCGCATCTTTTCCGCCGCCGATTCCACCTTGGGGCGGTTTACGTCTTTGGTAAAGTGTATAACCTGGCGCTGCAGGTTTGACAGTTCGACACAGTCCGCATCGGCAATGCCAATGGTGCCTGCGCCTGCGGCCGCCAGATAGAGCGCCGCCGGCGATCCCAGGCCGCCCGCCCCGATGATCAGTACCCGTGCCTCCCGTATCCGGGCCTGCCCTTCGATGCCGATGTCCTTCAAGATAATGTGCCTGCTGTACCGTTCCAGTTCTTCGTCGGTAAAAGAGATCATAGTTTCTTTAGTCCCTCCCGAAGATCGGCGATGATGTCTTCGGCATCCTCTATGCCTACGGCAAGCCGGAGCATGGAAGCGGGAACACCCAGCCGTTTCTTTTCCTCTTCCGAGTATTCGCAGAATATCGTCGAGGCGGGATGCAGGATAAGGGTTTTGTTATCGTTGATGTTCGTTGCCCGCCGGACGAGGGACAGGCTGTCCATGAATCTGAAGCACGTATCTTTGTCGGCCAGATCGAAGGTTAAAATACTGCCGAACCGGTTGCCGAATTGTCGTTTCGCCGTTTCATGACCGGGGGAAGCCGCAAGACCCGGATAGTTGACGGACCGCACCTCGGTGCACGTTTCCAGGAACAGGGCGATGGCGAGCGCATTCGTGCAACTTTTCTCGATGCGCAAACTGAGCGTCTCCAGGCCGAGGCTTTGCATGTAGGCGTTGTGGGGCGACAGGCAGGAGCCGAAGTTTCTGTATGCCTCGCGCCGCAGGAGCGCGATAAGGGCAAATGGCCCGTACTGGGCGGAGGCCTTTTTTAATCTCGGGCATGTGCTCCAGTCGTAGTTGCCGTTATCAACGATCAATCCGCCCACCGTTGTTGCCCCGCCCGATATATGCTTGGTGCTTGAGACGACCTCGACCGCCACGCCGAAATCTTTCGATTTAAAAAGATACGGCGTGGTCAGGGTGCCGTCCAGGATCACGGGGATGCCCGCGGCCGCGGCAGTGCTTGATACCTCCGCGATATCGGCGACCTCCAACTGCGGGTTCGTGATTGTCTCCAGAAAAACGGCCCTCGTTTTTTCCGTGATGCTTTGTTTCAAGCTCTTCGGCTTTGTCATGTCTGCGTACCGCACCTCCATGCCCCAGGGTTTCAGGGTATGTTCGAAGAGCGAATAGGTGTTTCCGAACAGGCGCCGGGAAGAGATAATGTTTGACCCCGTTTCGGCGAGCACAAGGATTACATTGGAGATGGCGGCCATGCCGGAGGACACGGCTACCACCCCGGTCGCATCGGTCAGGAGGCGGATGCGCTGTTCGAAATCCTCCACCGTGGGGTTGGAGATGCGGGTGTAGGAATGGCCGAGCGCTTTTCCTTCGAAGGCGAGCTCAAGGGCATGGGATGTTTCAAATTCAAAGGCGACGTTCTCGTAGATCGGCGTCCTCAGGGCGCCGTGCACGTCTTTTTTCAGGGCGCTGCCGTGAATCGCATTTGTGGAAAAACCTCTCATCGCAGCGTTCCCCCTCCCATGAAATAGACAAAATCCACCGCGTCCTCGTTCGTGATCATTTTCGAGGGATATTCTTTTCTGTCCACGAAAGAGCCGTTGATTTGCACGGAAACCATTTCCGGCATCTCCACCTTGTTCAGCTTGAGCAATTCGGAAATGGTAATATGGGCGCCCACTACGGTCTTTTTTTCTCCGTTGACGGTGATGATCATGCTCTCTTCTCCTGTTTTTAACGGTGTGGTGGTAACTATTCTTTCAGAAGTTTTGTTACGCTGGTATATCGTTCCCCGCTGTCGGGAAAGATGATGACGATGTTTTTATCCCTGAGTTCGTGGGCGGCCAGATATTTTTGCGTAGCGCACACGGCGGCCCCGGATGACAACCCGGCCAGGATGCCCTCTTCCCGGATCAGCTTTCGCGTCCAGAGCATCGTTTCTTCATCGGAGACGGATACGACTTCGTCAATCAAGTCGGTATTGAGAATCCGGGGGATAAATCCCGCGCCGATGCCTTGGATCATGTGGGGGCCGCCCTTCCCGCCGCTCAAGACGGCGGAAGAAGTGGGTTCCACGGCCACGATGATTATTGCCGGATTCCGCCGCTTCAGTTTGCCGGCGATACCGGTTATGGTTCCGCCGGTACCCACACCCGCGACCAGCATGTCCACGGCGCCGTCCATATCGGCGAGGATTTCTTCCGCCGTCGTCTCTTCGTGCGCACGGGTGTTTGCGGGATTTTCGAATTGCCGCACCAGGAAGGAATCGGGGATTTCCCGGTGGATGGCTTCGGCGCGGTCAATGGCGCCTTTCATTCCCAGCTGGGCGGGAGTAAGCTCCACGCGGGTGCCGAACAGCTTCAGCAGGTTTTGGCGTTCCAGGGTCATGGAATTGGGCATCACGATGATAAGTTTGTAACGACGGGCGGCGGCAATGAAAGCCAGCGCAATGCCCGTGTTTCCGCTCGTTCCTTCGATGATCGTGGCGCCCGGCTTCAAGAGTCCCTTTTCTTCTGCATCGTTAATCATGCCGACTGCCGGCCGGTCTTTTATGGAGGAGCAGGGGTTAAACTGCTCCAGCTTTGCAACGATTAGATTTTCGTTCCCGTTTATCACCTTGTTGAGCCTGACGAGCGGTGTATGCCCGATAAGATGGGTAATGTCTTCTGCAATGCGCACGGTCGTATCTCCCTTAAATATGGAACATCATGCCTTCATCATAGTTTTTCTGCCTGATCATCAGCTCGGCGAGGGAAAGGGAGAAGACCTTTTTCACCTCTCCTTCCGCCAGCCGGTAGAGATCTTCCAGGGCATCGAGGGAACCGCTTCCGGCATGCTCGCCTCCGCCTTCCAAGATATCGAGTATCTGGAGGAACGTGATATTTGCCGGGTCTTCTGCCAGCCCGTACCCGCCTTTGTTGCCCCTGACCGCCCTCACAATGCCTGCTTTGGTGAGCAGGTTCAGCAGTTGTTCGAGATAATTCGGCGGGATCCCGCGGCGTTCAGCGATAACCTTTGATTGCAGTAACTTGCCCCCGTAATTGTTGGCGAGTTCGAGCAGCGCCGCTGTGCCGTATCGTACCTTGCTTGATATAATCAGCATTTGTTCACCAAGTATGTTGATCTATTTACTTGGTAATGAGTATAGCGATGTCCGGGCATAAAGTCAAGAATTTTTTTCAGGGAATTTAACGTTTGAGCAGGAAACAGATAATCAAGCTTAATATATTGAAATCACGAGTTTTTTGTGCGAGAAGGGTTTTTTGAAGGTGTGGCCAGGCAGCCTGAATAAATAAATATATTGACAAAAGTTCTTTTATGTATAGGTTATCTCAAACAATATAGAGGTTGCGCCATAAAAACGCGGTAAGGAGGAAACAATGTTTCAGGTGTCCGATAAGGCGAGCGAGGTAATAAAGGAATTCCTCAAGGACAAGGAGGAGCCACATTCCGTGCGAATCGTCATGTCTGAAGGCGGCTGATCCGGGCCCACGTTGGGCATGGCTCTGGACGAGTCACAGGATGACGATAAGGTTTTTACGGATAAGGGAATTACGTTCCTGGTTAACAGTCAACTCTTAGAAAAGGTTCAGCCGATCAGTGTGGATTATATAACCACTGTACATGGTGCAGGGTTCAAGGTCGCATCCGCTCTCGATGCCGGTGCCGCCTGTGGGCCGACATGCAGTTGCTGAAAAATAAAGAAAGCGGGGCGGCAACGAGTCATTGTTATGCTGCCCCGCTTTTTTTGTGTCCGCGTGGGATATGATATATCGGCCGTCATCGGGCGGCAGAAGTTTGTTTGAGGAGCTATGTATGGGGCAGTTGAACAACGACGCAGCAGCACTATCAGTGCAGAGGAAACCGTTTATCGTCGGCGTGATGGGGAGCCACAAGGAAGAGCCGTCGGTCATGGAAGACGCCCGCCGCCTGGGTGAGGCGATTGCCCGCCGGGGCCACGTGCTGCTCACGGGCGGGGGACCGGGCCTGATGCGGGCGGCTTCGGAAGGTGCCTACCGGGCCGGAGGCCTTGTGATCGGCATCCTTCCCAACGACAGGAGGCGCATACTTAATGGTTATCCCAATGAATTTGTCCACATACCGATTTATACCGGGATGTCCGATGCCCGGAACGTAATCAATGCCAAAACGCCCCATATGCTCGTGGCGCTCAACGGCAGCGTGGGCACCCTCTCGGAAATCGCCCTGGCGCTCCGCGTCGGTACGCCCGTCATCGGCCTTCATTGTCCGAAATTCAGCCTGCCGGAAGATCAGGATTTTACCCCGGTTGCATCTATCGAAGAGGCCATCCGGGAAATGGACAGAATCCTGGAGAGATGCAACGATCACGCGGCGGGGTGCGCAAAAAATATCCCGTTGCTTTAAAACGGAGAAGATTTTTCTTGAGCGTATGACCGAGCGTATTGACATAAAGCAGACTGGCGATCCCCGCAGGGAGATTGCCGAGCAATACCTGAAAGAGGGCCGCCTTCAGGAGGCTATCGGCGTTTACCGTGAACTGGTAAACGAGTACCCGGACCAGGATTCCTACCTGCTTGCCCTTGCCTGGGCCTGCCACGACGCCGGTCAAATAGATGCAGCCGTCGGCTGTTTTGATTGTCTGCTCGAAAAGGAACTCGCACGGAATGTCTTCACCGGATTTGCCTTTGACGAACTGGTCAGGATATTCAAAAAGGGTCGGCAATTCGACCGTCTGGTGGCACTCTGTGAAAAGGCGGTTGCCCGGTATCCTGGCGATGCGGGACTGCTCGGTGAACTGGGGCAGGCCTGCCTTGCGGCGGGCGATCCCGGGAGGGCAGCGGGAGCATATAAAAGATTGATCGCCCTCGACCCCGACGATCCCGTTTTTTTCTGCTGCTTGGGCGATGCCCTCCTGGCGGCGCGCAACCCGGAAGGCGCGGAAGAGGCATACCGCCGGGCCGTGGAGCTCGACGCCGACACGGCAGGCGGTTACTACAGCAAGTTGGCCGAAGGGCTGCTCCAGGTAGGCGCTGAAGAGCGGGCCGAGAAGGTCTTGAGAAAGTGCCTGGAATGCTCCCCGGAAGAATCCCTGTACCATTTGCTGCTGGGGGATTGCCTGCTCCGGAGGAAAAAGTTGGAAGAAGGGGAAGACCAATACGAACAGGCCGTGAAAATGAATCCCGCCTCCGCGGGGGTTTACTATAATCGTTTGGGAAATGCCTTTGCCCGGGCCCGCCACCACCGCCGGGCGGCGGAGTGTTTCCGAAAAGCAATTGCCGCCGATCCCTCGAACACCTTTTATCAGGTGCGCCTTGCGGAGGCCTGCGCTGCGGCCCGGGATTCGGATCCGGCAAAAGAGACGGCCGGCCGGACAGACCAACCGGATTAAATCAGATACGTCCCGTCTTCTTCAGGGTTTCTTTAAAGACGTGATAAAAAGCGGTATTATCGGCGATGCCGCCTTTGATGATCGTGCCGATGTCGTCCATGTTTTTCGGGTTGATCACGATGTTGACGCTCCGGTTGAAGGCCGCCATGTTGTCCATGGTACGATATTTGTCGCTGATCAGGGCGACGAAGATATTGCGTCTCGTATGCATGGCCAGGTTTTCCAGGTAGATGAGCACGCCGTTTCCCTGCCCTGCGCCCTCGAAATTCTCATTGACCACCACCACATCGTAGACATGGAAACGCATACTTTTCAGGGCATCCCTCGCTGCCACGGCCTCGGTAATCTGGTAGCCCATTTCCTTCAGGGCCCGGCCGATCTTTTCCCGTGCGGTGCTCTCGGTCTCGCAAATCAGGGCCGTTTCCGCATCCGCTTCGACAAAATCAAAGGGTCTTTCGGAGGCATTGTAGGAACCCGACGCGACTTCATTCAATAAGCTTTTTTCATCCCCCATGACGTTACTCCCTTTTTTTTCAACAGCCTGTTACGGCTTCAGTTTGGGCTTGCCGTAATCCTTGTCAACCTCGAGCTTGCCGATGTCCGTCGTGGCCTCGCCCTTGGTGCTCTTTACCGAATCAATGCCGCGGCCCACGATACCCTTGTTGGACGCGTAGGCCTTGGCCGTGTCCTCGCTCACCAGGCCGTTCTTGTACAATTCGACGATGTAGTCATCGAAAGTGATCATCCCGAAGGCCTTGCCCGCCTGGATAATTTCATAGAAGGTCTTCCCTTCCGATTCCCCGTGCAGGATGGTGTCCTTGACGCGCATGTTCGAACCCATGATCTCGAAGGCCGCAACACGGCCGCCGCCCTCCTTGGGGAGGAGCCTCTGGCAGACGACCCAGCGTATCGTGTCGGCCAGCCGGATGCGGACCTGGTTTTCCTCTTCCGTGGAGAACATGCCCAGGATGCGGTTGATGGTCTGACCCGCATCCACTGTGTGCAGGGTGCTCAGCACCAGGTGTCCCGTTTCCGCGGCGCTCAATCCGATCTCCACCGTTTCCCGGTCGCGCATCTCGCCCACGAGGATCACCTTCGGCGCCTGGCGGAGTGCGGCGCGCAGGCCGCTGGCAAAGGTGTCGAAGTCGCTGCCCATCTCGCGCTGGTTGAAGGTGGCCTTTTTGTGGGGATGGGAGAATTCCACGGGATCTTCCAGCGTCACGATGTGCACGGATTTTTTTTCGTTGATCTCGTTCAACACGCCTGCCAGGGAAGTGGATTTACCGCTGCCGGTCGCGCCGGTGACGAGGATAATTCCGTTTTTCTCCTCGGCCATTTTGTAGAAGGCCTCGGGCAGGTTCAGCTCCTTGCAGGTGGGGATCTTCGTTTCCAGCTTGCGCAGCACGACGGAGTAGTTGCCCCGCTGGGAGAAGATATTGACGCGGAAACGGGCCTTGCCCGGAAGCTCGTAGGATGAATCGCAGGAACCCTCTTTGAGCAGGTTTTCCGTGAGGCGGCGATCTTCGTTGATCAGGTTGAGGGCAAATATCTCCGTCTGAAAGGGGGTCAGATTCGCGAAGGGCGGATCAATCTCCACGCCGGTCAACTGGCCGGAACTTTCCACCTGAAAGGGTTTGCCCACCGTAATGTTCAGGTCGGATACGTTGCCGAGTGAATCGAGCATCTTGGTAAGGATATAATCAATTTCCTGTTTTTTCATAACTCCTCCTGACCCTGGACGGCTATACCTCGGTAAAGTCCGTAGGCGGCGATTTCAGGAGCGGCCGGAACTTGGCTTTGTCGTTGCACTTGATATAGGCGTCGTCGGCGCCGATCCAGCCCCTGTTTAAGAGGTCCATGATGGCATCGTCGAGGAGCTGCATGCCGTACTTCTTGCCCGTCTGAATCATGGAGGGGATCTGGAAGGTTTTGGATTCCCGGATAAGGTTCCGTACCGCCGCATTGGCGATCAGTATCTCCAGGGCGGCGCAGCGGCCCTTCTTGTCCACCCGCTTGAAGAGCACCTGGGCGATAATGGCCCGGAGACCGTCGGCCAGGGTGGATCGGATCTGCATCTGCTCACTGGAGGGGAAGACCTCAATGATCCGGTCCACGGTCTTGGCGGCGCTGGTGGTGTGCAGGGTGCCGAAGACGAGATGACCGGTCGAGGCCGCTTCCACGGCGAGCGAGATGGTTTCCAGATCGCGTAATTCACCCACCAGGATAACGTCGGGATCCTCGCGGAGCGCCCCGCGGAGCGCCGAGGAGAAGGTCTTGGTGTGAATGCCCACTTCCCGGTGGTTCACGATACAGCTCTGGCTTTTGTGCACGAATTCGATGGGGTCTTCTATGGTGATGATATGGTCTTTCCGGACGCGGTTCGCCTCGTCTATGATGGCGGCCAGCGTCGTGGATTTTCCACTTCCTGTGGGACCGGTCACCAGCACCAGGCCCCTCGGCAGGGTCGCCAGTTGGGAGACGACGGGGGGCAGGCCCAGTTGCTGGGCGGTGAGTATGGTGCTGGGGATTTCCCGGAAGACGGCCGCCACGCCGTATTTTTGCTGGAAGTAGTTGGCGCGATAGCGGGCGAGGTTGGGGATTTCATAGGCAAAATCAATGTCGCCCGTTTCTTCAAACTGCTTGACCTTGTGTTCGGGCGTTATTTCGTAGAGCATGGCTTTGAGGCCGTCGTTGGTCAGGACGTCGAACTTGACGCGTTCCATTTCGCCCCGGATCCGAAGGGCGGGCTGTTGGCCGGAAACGAGGTGCAGGTCCGATGCGCCTTGGTCGTGCATCAGCTGAAAAAAGGCGTCAATTTTTGCCATGAAGTTCCTCCTCGGATATGTATTGAGTGTTAATGAGCATCACCCGGGCGTAAAGATACGGGCGCGGATACGTTCCCGGCGCGACAGCTTGCCGTTGCGGTGGAATGACAGGAAGAGGTTTTTCGACATGCCGGCAGCAAAATTGTCTCGCAGGGGAACCCGTCCCGCCTGGATCGGCAAAAGCCCAAGGAGTATAGGAAATGGACTGATGTTTGTCAAGATTAAATGGTTTGCCCGTTAGGATACGCCGTTATCCAAGACGGTCCGCAACAATTCCTTGACAGGGAACTGCGGATATTATAATTTGCGGGCCTTCTGTGGGAGTTGTTTTTCTTGCCGTGTCCCGCCGGTGGTGCAGAGGAACGGATTGGGGATGTAGCTCAGCTGGGAGAGCGCCGCGTTCGCAATGCGGAGGCCAGGGGTTCGATCCCCCTCATCTCCACCATTTTTTGTGTCTGCCGCCGCCCCTGTGGGGGGCAGGCGTCTTCTAATGCATCAGATCAATCCTCTTGCGCACCCTGTCTTCTTTTTCCGCTTCCTTTTTCATTTTGTAATAGTCTGCCAGTTTTTCCAGATAGACGAGGAGCGCCTTTTTCCAACCGTTTCTCGATGCCGTATCCGCGGCATTTTGCAGTAGCTTTTCATCGCATTCCTCATATTGAATAATGATGCCGACTGCAATGAGCCGGGAGAGGGGGTCGTTTATTTTTAAGCCTTCCGCTGTAATGTCCGTTTTGTTTCCCCTCCGGAGGGCATCCACGATGTTTCGATATTGTTCCGGTAGATACCGGGTATCGGCCTGATCAAACCTACCCTTCATAAAATCATAATAATTGCTGTTTTCCGGCGTTGACTGTACGGCGGCTATTTTCAGATAGCAGCTGTCGTCAATGCGCTCCAGGAGCGCGGTCTGCACGGCATATTTCGTCAGGTGGGCCTGGGCAAGGACATCGAGGTCGCCGCTTTTTTTGATTTCTTCCGTAGCCTTGGCAAAGTGGAGCGCGGCAATTTTTTCTCTACCGGCAAGGTAGGCTTTTTTAAAGTCTTCCAGTTGGTTGTAGCCCGCATAGGTCCAGTCCGGAATGTGTTTGGAACTGCATCCGGCCAGGAGGAGACAAAAGAGCAAGAGCGTAATGAATTTTTTCATGGAAGTTTTATCTCCGGCTCCTTTTTAAAGGGTATTTTCTTGTCCAGTTCGCTTGCCAGATTGCCTATGGACTTCACGGTGGCATCTATCTCGCTTCTCAACAACTTCAGGTCTGTGGTGGAATCTGCAGCATCGGTGCTGATCTTGTTTATGTTATCAACTGTTTTGTTCAGCTTATCCAGTTTTGCCAGGAGATCCTTGAGTATCCCGTTTACCTGGGGGATGAGTCCTTCCGGGCCGTAAACACCGATGTCCGTTTTCTTCAGGATGGCGTCGACGTGTTCGGTAATGTCCTTTACCTTCTTCAGGCCTCCATGAATGGATTTGACACTCTCCTCGTTTCCCACGGCCATTTCCAGAATAGATTTTTTGCTTGCCAGGTTTTCCGTAATTTCGCTCGCACTCCTTAATATCTTGTTTACATCCCCCTGCGGGTCGGCCAGGTTTCCCGTCATTTTTTCAATGTTGGCCGCGATCTGGTTTATCCTTTCGATAAGCGGCTGCAGCTTCTTTATCGTTTCGTTGATGTCGTTCACCGTCATTACTTCCCGTATCTCCTCGGTGGACAGGGGCGGGCTTTTCACGTTATCCGTTACTATGATCATCCGGGGGGAACCGATAAGGGGTTTGCTGATGATGAAGGTGCTGTCCACCCTGATCCATTTGGTGTGGCGTTGCGGCACTCTGATCTTGATGAGGACGATCCCGGACTCGTTGAGTTCGAGCTTCTGGACCCTCCCGATGGTGAACCCGGCAAACGTCACCGGCATTCCTTCCGTCAGGTCTTCTCCTGATTTCGAAGAAAGGGTATAGGTGGAAACGGTTTCAAAAAGGCCTTTCTTATAAGCTATGTATCCGATGGATGCGAAAATCAGGAGCGTGGTTATAACCACATATAATCCTACTTTCAGTTCTGTTTTACGGGGCATCGCTCATCCTGTATCTGTCTTTATTCCACGTCAGGTCAAAAATGTAGCATTCTTTAAATGAATCATCAATAACTTTCAGGGTATCATCGAAAAAACCCAGGTCTTTACCGTAATGCATGATTTTGAAGGGCTGATTGATCACGAGGACGGGGTCCTTAACCATGATGGCCCTCAGAAGCATGACGCGAAATCGTTCCTCATCGGTGAGAGCGGGGTCTCTCTTCGAGGCGATCCTTTCCAGAGCGTATCTGCGCAGGTATCCTTCTACCAGGCGCCTTGCCTCATTTGTTGGCAGGTGTTCGTGGCACTGCCTGATCAAGGCGATGTTTCCGTAGACATCGAGGTTGGAGATAAGGGGCACGTCCGGGGAGACCCAGCCCAGACGGTTTTTTTTATCCGCGGCGAAATCGGCGAGCGCCCTCTTCAGACTTTCTTCATCCGGAAAAAGTCTTAAATGAACCTGATTATTAATGACAGCACCTCTATAGTAATGATGGTGATGAAAACCTTGACCATACCATGTAAAACCGCTATGGGAATGCTGGTCAGCTCATTGGTGGCATTCAGACCGCACTGGATCGGAATCAGCGTGATGAAAAAACCGAAAGCGGAGCATTTCAAAAAGAGGATGACAATATCGGAAAAAGTCGCCGAATTTAATATGAGGATTGTATAGGCGTCCAAGCTCATACCGAAAATAAGCTTGGAAAACAGCATACCGCTTGCCAGAACCACAATGGAGAAAAGGCTGCTTAACAGGACGACCGATATTATGCCGTTGATAATTCTCGGCAGGAACAGGTAATTGCTAAGGTTGATGTTGAAACGCAGCAAGGTATTGATTTCATTGTTTACTTTCATGACGGCGATTTCCGTGTTCATGGCGGAGCTTGACCGCAGGGTGATAAGCAGTACCGTAATCATGGGGGATAATTCTGTAACGACGAAACCCATGAGGATGCGTCCGGTGAGCTCTGCCAGCCCCATGTCCTTAATGATTTGAAAAACGATGCCTATGAGCAGGGAACCGATAAGAATGGAAGCCAAGAGGAACAAAGGCAGTATCTGGACGGAGGTATAATATATCTGGTTTATGAGCACTGCCCGCATGGCGGGATTGTACGTTTCTCTGTTGAACATCTTCCGTATGATGCGGAAGGAAAAAGAAAGGGTATCCCGCAGGGTCGAGCTAATGTTAAGAGTAGACCTTCCGATATGTTCGATGACGGCGACCATGGCATATTGCCCCGGTGTGATTTGTCCTTCCGCTAGTTCGGTTCTGCGGTATCATAACAATGCGTTTGTGCGGCTTGTATAAAGACGTCACAGGCGTGAAGCGAGAAGTGCCTGCGATAGGAGGAATGCTACCATGCGTTGGCGGAGAATGCAAATGGTATTAGAATGTTGCCCGCTAATTGGCAGGGCAGAGAAAAACATCCGCTCAGGACTGAAGCCTAAACGGGGAACTTGATCCGGCAGCATATCTGGCATTGACAAAAGCGTATAAGAAGTTATATTACGGCAACGATTGATGGGCTTGTAAAAAATTGAAAAGTGTGGCGAACCCCTCACGGTGAATACACAGTACAACGATGAGAGGGCCGATGGTATTGATAGATAGCGGGGAAAGAGAACCGGCATCGGCGCGGGTACGATAAAGGGGGTTTGTGACGTTCCTTTGCGCTATAGGGAACAGAATGGGGTGCATTAAAATTAGGGGAGGTTGCTATGAATAAAGAGAATAATAACAGAAAAACCTTCATTATGTTTTTGTTGGCTTTTCTGATTGCTTTTTTCATTGTATCTTTTGTGGAGGTACTGCGTTCTTCGTTTGCCCCACTGGGAACCGGGCCGGACGTACAGATGGCGTCGGCGGTTTCACCCGGGGATTCCTCCACGCGGGCGCCCGGGTCATTTGCGGATCTTGCGGAGAGGCTCAAGCCTGCGGTCGTGAACATCAGTACCACAAAGACGGTCAAAACGGGCGGTAGACAATTTCGTACGCCGTTTGGCGATGGCGCGCCTTTCGATCGCTTCTTCGGAGGCGATGATTTCTTCGAACGGTTTTTCGGTGATATGCCCCAGCGGGAATTCAAGCAAAGAAGCCTGGGGTCCGGTTTTATCATCAGTCCCGACGGCTATATCTTTACCAATAACCATGTGGTGGAGCAGGCGGATAAGATCGTGGTGAAACTCTCCGACGGGAAGGAATATAGCGCCAAGGTCATTGGGAGGGATGCAAAAACGGATATTGCACTCATAAAAATAAAGCCGAGCGGCAACCTACCGGTGGCGGAAATCGGCGATTCAGATAAGTTGCGAGTGGGAGACTGGGTGATGGCGATTGGGAATCCCTTCGGTCTGGAACAAACCGTTACCGCCGGTATAGTGAGTGCCAAGGGGCGCGTGATCGGCGCCGGGCCCTATGATAATTTTATCCAGACGGATGCATCCATCAATCCGGGCAACAGTGGCGGACCTCTTTTCAATATGGAGGGCAAGGTAATCGGAATCAATACCGCGATTGTCGCCCAGGGACAGGGTATCGGGTTTGCCATACCCGTCAGCATGGCCAAGGATATACTGCCGGACCTCAAGACCAAGGGGAAGGTCACCCGCGGCTGGCTCGGTGTCTCCATTCAGGACATTTCCGAGAATATTGCCAGAGGGCTTAAATACAAGGATAAAAACGGCGCGTTGATATCCGAGGTGTTCCCGGGAGATCCGGCGGACAAGGCAGGGATAAAAGCGGGTGATATCATTATCGAGGTGAATGGAAAGGCGATACGCAATACCCATGAGTTGCTCATGATCGTTGCTTCCTTCCATGTGGGGGATAAGGTTACTGTCAAGGTTGTCCGCGAAGGCAAGGAAATGACTTTCCGGGTGGAGGTTGCAGAAAGAAAAGAACAGCCTGATATGGCCTCGGCAAAAGATACCCAGGAGAATTTGGGGATGACTGTTCAGGAAATTACACCGGACATCGCCAGGCACCTGGGTATGTCTAAAAAGATCGGGGTGATCGTAGTTGACGTAAAAGAAGGCGGCATTGCCGATGAGGCCGGAATCCAACCCCAGGACATTATTCTCCAGGTCAACAAGGTACCAATTGCTTCGATGAAGGATTACTTGCGTGAAATTGCGAAGAAGAACGGCAAGGACATTATTATGCTCCTCAAACGGGGGAAGGACACCTATTTTGTAGGCCTCCATCATGAGTAGAGGGAGGTGTGCAAGCACTGTGGTCTAATGCGCCGACAGCTGTTGCGGATTTATGATTTACTGAGCGATTATTTTGGCGATCTTCACTGGTGGCCGGGCGAAACCCCCTTCGAGGTGATTGTGGGGGCCATTCTGACGCAGAACACGGCCTGGCGTAATGTGGAAATAGCGATCGCGAACCTTCAGGCGGCAGGAATGCTTTCGCCGGAAGGCATACTGCAGACGGACGATAATACCCTGGCAGGTCTAATCAGGCCGTCAGGGTATTATAATATAAAGACACAGAGACTCAAGGCGTTCATCCGTTTTCTGCATGAAGAATTCGGGGGAAATCTGGGAAAGATGTTTGCGGAGGATGCCCCCGTCCTTAGAAAAAAATTGCTGCAGATAAAGGGTATCGGTGAGGAAACAGCGGACAGCATTCTTCTCTACGCGGGAAACATACCGGTATTTGTCGTTGATGCCTATACGCGAAGGATTCTGTGCCGGCACGGCATTATTGATGAGGATGCGACGTATGGGCAAATACAGGCGCTCTTCCTGAAGCACTTGCCTTCCAGCGTTCCCCTCTATAACCAATACCATGCCCTGCTGGTAAACACCGGGAAAGATTTCTGCCTCAAGGCGCCGCGTTGTGAGAGATGTCCGCTTCACCAGCTTCTTACCGGGAAGAAGCCCCGGGGAAAACACCTGGAACGCCGCACGGGAAGACAACAACAATAGTCAGTCCGCATGATCCGGGGGAATGTTTCACGTGAAACATTCCCCTGTTAACTTTTTTCATTTCCTGAGATCGTACTTTATCATTTTCAATTGCAGCCCTTTCCTGCTGATGCCGATCTGTTGTGCGGCTCGTGTGACGTTTCCCCCACACTCCTCCAAGGTGCGGAGGATCATCTGTTTTTCCAGTTCCTCCAGGTGGGTTTTCATGAAGTCCTTCAGGGGCTTCTGCTGGGCGTCCTGATAGGGGAGAACGGTGGACGCCTCAAGAGCAGATTTTAATTCTCGGGGGATGTCTTCGATGCCAATCCGGTCTTCCTTCGACATGAGAACGAGCCTTTCCATTAAATTTTCCAGTTCCCTGATATTACCCGGCCAATCATAGGAGAGAAACAGCTCCTCTACCCGGGAGTCTATTTCTCTGATGTTCTTTTCGAGTTTTTTATTGAATTTGCCGAGGAAGAATTCGGTCAGCGGCAGGATATCCTCCGTTCTCTCTCTCAGGGGGGGCAGATGGAGGGGAAAGACGTTCAGCCGGTAGAAGAGATCCTCGCGGAATCGCCCCTCCCTAACGTCTTGAAGGAGATTTCTGTTTGTAGCCGTGACAAGGCGTACATCAACTTTTACCGTCCGCAGGCCTCCTACCCGTTCGAATTCCTGTTCCTGTATCACCTGCAGGAGCTTTACCTGCACATCCTTGGGCAGTTCACCCACTTCGTCGAGAAAAAGCGTTCCTTTGTGGGCCAGTTCGAATCTACCGGGCTTTCGGACGACCGCGCCCGTGAATGCCCCCCGTTCATACCCGAAAAGTTCGCTTTCCACGAGATTCTCGGAGATTGCGGCACAGTTGATCTTGACGAAGGGATTGTTCCTGCGGGGACTGTTACGGTGGATGGCGTTGGCGATAAGTTCTTTGCCGGTGCCGGTCTCTCCCGTTATCAGCACGGTTGTCGTCTTGGGTGCTACCTGTTTAATGGTTTCGTATATATCGAGCATGCGCCCGCTGCAACCCATAATGCCATAGCGATCCGTTTCCTCGGGGCACAGGAGTATGTCGTTTTTGCTTAATGTTTTTGTCGAGGTAGCCTTTGCAATGATGTTTTTGAGCTCTTCCTGTTCGAATGGCTTCGTGATGAAATCAAACGCCCCTTTTTTTAGGGCATCCACAGCTGTGGCTATGCTGCCGTGGGCGGTGATGATGATGACGGGCGTGGAGGGATAGTCCCGCATCACCTGTTCCAGGAGGCCCATTCCATCCATGTTCGGCATTTTGAGGTCGGTTACGACGGCGACAAAATCATCCTCCTTGAGAATTTTAAGGGCGGCAAGGCCGTCGGCCGCGCTCGCCACATCGTACCCCTCCTTCTTCAACATGGCGCCCAGGACCAGGCGCATGTTCAATTCGTCATCTACAACCAGTATCTTATGCATAATCCTATGATATTATGATTCGAGTTAAGTGTCAATGCCGCTTCCCGACGGGGCCACCGCAAGCCTGATAATAAAGATGCTCCCCTGACCGGGCATGGATTTGACCCTGATGCGTCCCCCGTGATTCTTGATAATTCTGTGGCAAATGGCGAGTCCAAGTCCTACCCCTCGCTCTTTTGTCGTGAAGAACGGCTTGAAGATATTTTTCTTATCCTCTTTCAGTATACCCTTGCCCGTATCCATGATGGAGATGTCAACCGCCTCCCTTTCGCCGCTTTCCGCCTTGGTCGTTCGGAAGGAGAGGGTTCCCCCTTCGGACATGGCATCAATGGCATTGAAGGCGATGTTGAGCAGGACCTGTATTATCTGTTCCCCGTCGGCATTGACGGGGGGCAGATCAGGTTGCAGCTCCTTTTCGATGGTAATCCGTTCCGAGATATTATTGGCTTTGATAATGGACAGGGTCTTTTCGATGATGTTGTTGATATTTTCCTTTTTCAGATTGATCTGGTACGGTTTCGCGTAGTTCAGGAACTGGAAGACCACATTGTTCATGCGGTCCGCTTCCTCGATAATCACATCGAGAAGCTTCTGGTTTTCCTGGCGGTCCGCCTCCGATCGCAGATATTGGGCTGCCCCTTTGATAGAGCCCAGGGGGTTTCGGATCTCATGGGCTAAGACGGGAGCCATTTCCTCCAGAAGCAGGGACTTCTCCCTTTCCAGTTTTGCATCGAAGGCATAGAGCGAGGTAAAGACGTTTCTGCTGTCCGGGTAGATAGCGCTGAATATTTTTTCTAGGATTATTTTGAAAGGCGTGATGGAGATCACTATTATGAAGGATACCATGAGCACATGGGTAAAGGGCATGTTATGCCCCGTTCCGAACAGTCCGGTTACCAGATAGAAGATAATAGTTGCCAGAAGCGTGATGATGAAAATGACGAGCGCTCTGGCCATGAGCTCATGGAGCTCCGTGAGATGGGGATAGGCAATAATGAGCAGCACAAAATAGAGCAGGGCGGCGATCACGATATCGAACAGGAGAGGAATTCCGTAGCCGAAATAGTTCCACAAATCAAACGCACAGAGGAGCGCCGCCAGCGGACAAGCGATGCCCAGATAGGAGAGCCTCTTTTTTTTCACGCCAGCGGCTTTTTTCTTGATGTAGTTCAGCAGGGAAAGATAACAGACAACAAGCGTGCCACCCGTATAGAGGAAGAGGACAGTGGGGAAATAGGTCTGCTGAAAAAATGGGGTGAAAAATATGCAGGCAAGGAAAACACTGAATAATGCCAAGTTGATAGCGTCTCTTTTCGACAATAAGCTCCGTGGCCGGAGGAAGTCGTAGCTGAATCTCACGATAAGGGGAGGTATGGCAAGCAAGCCTGCATAGTTTACCATTTTCCAGAATTCAGCGCTGAATATTCCCTGGAAGAAACTTGCCCCTTTTTGGACAAAAATGGCCAGACACAGGGCGGCAAAGGACAGTTGGACAGGGTCATTCTTTTTTTTGATAAAGAGAGAAACGGCAATGATCAGGCTGACCGTTGCCAGCGTAAAGGTTTCCATGGGATTGGATATCTCCGTTTTAAGAGCGCATTTCGTGCTGCGCTGCGATGATATCCGTAAAAAACAGGTAAGTCAAGGAAGAGACACCCGTTCCTGACAAAGAGCGACCGCACTGATCGGGAAAAAACTCTGTGGACAAACAGGATCTTGATGCGTAAGATATTTCACACTGCAAATCCAGTTACGCACTTTTTCCCGGGGAAAATACTGCAACAGCAGGATATCCGTTGTAATACTCCTTGCAGTTTTTCCATAATTATAATACGTTACTTAATTATAATCCCTACATCCGCATTTTTGGTATAAATCGTGCCTGTCATAACTAATTGCCCATGATTCGGTAATGATGCCGGAGATGCAGGCAGGAGGTAGTCTCTCATGAATACAAATAATATTGCGGTGGTTTTTCCTGGCCAAGGTTCCCAGCGGAGCGGGATGGGCAAGGACTTTTATGATTCGCTCAAGGTCAGCCGCGAAACGTACGAAGAAGCCTCGACCACCCTCGGATGGGACGTGGCCGGCATGTGTTTCGGGGAGGACGAGAGGCTCAACCTCACCGCATATACGCAACCGTGCATCCTGACCACGGAAATCGCCATGCTGCGCGGATTGCAGGCCTTGTACGGCTTTTTTCCGAGTTTTTTTGGCGGTCACAGTCTCGGCGAATTTACGGCACTGGTTGCAGCCGGTGTCTTGCCGCTTGCGGAAACCCTGCGCATCGTGGAAAAACGCGGACAGTTGATGCAGGAGGCGGTTCCTGTGGGTGTCGGGGGAATGGCGGCCGTCATTTCCGACAACATCGATATGGAGGTGGTCCGCGAAACGATTGCCGGGCTGCCCTTGGACGTGGCAAATGCAAATTCCGCGAATCAGGTGGTGATCAGCGGCAAGCTGGATGCCATACCCAGTGCGGAAACGCGCCTCCGGGAAAAATTGGCAGCGAATAATAATTTTCGTTTTGTACCGCTCAAGGTCAGTGCGCCCTTCCACAGCCATTTTATGAAACCCATCGAAGCGCCCTTCACAGCAACCTTGCTCTCCATCGGTAAGGGGCTGACGCCGGAAAACGCCGCAACAGTAACGTCAAACTTTACCGGGGGATACCATGCCCCTGATGCCGGGGAGATAATAAAAAATCTGGTCTCCCAGCTCAGCAATACCGTCAAGTGGAAAGAGAACATGAGCAATCTCGCGTCACGGGCAGACAGTATTTACGAAATAGGTCCGGGCCGACCCCTCAGAGATTTTTTCAAAACTATCGGAGTAACCTGCGTGTCGGTGACGACCCTGTCCGCGGCACAGCGGACGTTTCAACCAGAAACCAGCCAATCATAAACAGAATTGATTTTAGGAGAGTGATCAATGGATTTCAGCCTCACGGAAAATCAGGGCATGTACGTTGATACAGTCAGAAAGTTTGTTAAAAACGAGATATTGCCCCAGGTTCTGCATCTGGATAAGGGACACGGATTTCCCTGGACAATCATTAGCAAGGCCTGGGAGCTGGGAATACTGAACCTGTGCATACCGGAATCCGTCAAAGGGTATGAGGTGGATGTGATCTCTGCCGCCTTGATTATTGAGGAGATGTCGTACGGTGACACGGGTATCTCCACGTCCGCCATGTGCAATGACCTGGCAAATACCGTTATTGCCCAGCACGGCACGGACGAGCAGAAGGAGATGTTCCTGAAGCCGTTTGTAGATTCACCGCTGCTCGCGTCATTCTGTCTTACGGAGCCCGGCGCCGGTTCAGACAACTCGTCCATGACGACGTTTATCCAGAAGGGGGACGATGGGAGATATGTTTTAAACGGAGCGAAGAGTTTCATTACCAATGCCTCCTTCGCTTCCCAGTTTACCGTGTTCTGCAAGGTGGGCAAACCCACCAGCCAGCTTTTGGCCTGTGTCATCGTTCCTGCCCCGCCCGTGTTGCCCGAAGGCTCCAATTCGTGCGTACCGCCGCCCAAGGAAATCACGCTTCCCGGCGGGGGGAGAATCCTGATCGGCAAGCCCGAAGACAAGCTCGGCCAGCATTTATCCAATACCGCCAGCGTGACCTTCGAAGACGTGGTGATCGGGGGCCATCAGATAATTGGTGACAGAAGACTCGGTTTCCGGTATATCGTGGACGCCCTTGATTTTGCCCGTCCCATGGTGGCCGCCATCGGCGTGGGACTTGCCAGGAGGGCTTTGGATGTTACCCTGGCCTACACGAAGGAGCGCAAGCAGTTCGGTCAGCGGCTTTGCGATCTGCCTGTGGTGCGTGATACGCTGGTGGCGATGTGGAAAAAAGTTGAGCTGTCGGAGATGGCATTGATGAAGGCGGCGGTCAAAGTTCAGGAAAAGGCCCCGGACCAGGGGATCTATGCCTCTCTTGCCAAGAACGTAGCCGCAGAGGCGGCCCTTTTCTGTGCCAACGAGGGACTGCATCTGCACGGCGGCTACGGGTTCATGTCGGAATACGAGATATCAAAACTGGTGCGAGACGCCCATATCATTGATATCTATGAAGGCGTTCGGGAAGTTCAGAATATGATTATAGGACGGGAATTAGTTTAATTATGCTTTATCTGCATGGACTGGGGCACTTTTACCCTGAAAATGTCATTACCAACCGATTTTTGGAAGACCTCGATATCGGGACCAACGAGCAGTGGATTCTCGAACGGGTTGGTATCCGCACCCGCCGCACGGTCCTGCCGCTGGATTACATAAAGACCACAAAAAACCTGGATCAGCGGATGGCCTTTGAGGCGGCCCTGTACAACAATGCCCAGACGGGCGCCGCTGCCGCCAGGATGGCCATTGCCCGGGCAGGGATAAAACCCAAAGACATCGGGCTTGTGGTTTCCGGCGGATGCACGCCCGATAATCTCACGCCCGCGGAAGCGGCGACCATTGCAGCGGAGCTGGGCATTGACGCCCCCTGCTTCGATTTGAATTCCGCCTGTACGAGCTTCGGCATGCAAATTAATTTTCTTTCCCGGTTTAGGTTGGAGGAGTTGCCGCCTTTTACCCTGGTAGTTAACCCCGAAAATCTTACACGCAGCGTCAACTACTCCGATCGGAGCATTGCCGTGCTATTCGGAGACGGGAGTTCCGCGGCCGTTATTTCCGCAACCGTGCCTTCACCGGTATCGTTTGCAGATTTTTACTGTGATTCAAAGCCGTCGGCCTGGGAAAAGGTGAGCATTCCCCGGATGGGCTATTTCCAGCAGGACGGAAGCGCGGTGCAGCGTTTTGCCATTCATAAAACGACAGATTCCCTCCGGATGCTGAAAACGTCCCTGAATGCGGATGGTAACAATCTTAAATTTGTCGGACATCAGGCAAACAGCGGCATGCTTGCCACCGTGTGTGAACGATGCGGGATCGCCGAGCATAATCACTGGCATAACGTGGAAACCTTCGGCAATACGGGGTGTTCCGGAGCCCCCGCCGTGATCAGTCAGCATTGGGATGAACTGAGTCCGGGGGACAATATCGCCGTCATTCTGGTTGGGGCCGGACTTACCTGGACCCACATGCTGTTGACAGTTGAGGAGAAGTCATGAAATATTCAGAATTCAAGGCCTGCGATCATTTCGGCCTGGAAGACCTGATTGCTTTTTCCTATGGGAATCTCGTAGATGACCGGCCGGAACATTTCGAAGCCCGCCTGCCTGCTCCGCCTTTCCTGATGGTGGACCGCATCCTGTCCATCAAGGGCGAGGGGAGGCAGGGATCCATTATTGCCGAACAGGACGTGCGGTTCGATGCCTGGTATTTCCAGTGCCATATGCCCGGAGACCCGGTCCATCCAGGGTGCCTCTGCGTTGATGCCGTGTGGCAACTGCTGGGCTTTTATTGCACCTGGCGGGGCGCGCTGGGAGCCGGCAGGGCCTTGGGCTGCGGCGAGGTTTTCTTTAACGGTCAGGTTCGCCCGTTCAATAACTGCGTGCGGTACGAGGTGGACGTGAAACGCTTCGCGCAGCTCAAGCAGTCGGGCGCGAGTTTGGTCATCGGGGATGCGCGGGTATTTGTGGACGATGAGTTGATCATAGAGGTCAAGCAGGCCCGCACCGGCGTTTTTCGCGGGATCGTCTATTCCGATTATCCGAGGAGATCGATCCGTTCGCGCGGGGGCATCATGAGGGAGGAGTCATGACGGGAAAACCGGTGGCCATTGTTACCGGCGGCGGGAAGGGAATCGGCGCCGCATGCTGCCGCGCTCTTGCGGGCGAAGGCTTTCGGGTGGGGATACACTACCGCGGCAGCGAGGAAGCAGCACAACGGCTCCTTGCCGACATCGGGGACGGATTTCTGTTGAAGGCCGACCTGGCGGACATCGGACAGGTGGAAGCCATGGTTTCCGGCTTAAAGGAGACGGCGGGCGACGTACAGGTTTTGGTAAACAACGCCGGGATGACCGTAAACAGCGACATCATCTCCATGAAGATGGAACAGTTTGATGAACAGCGGGCGCTGATGCGGGGTACCTGGTACCTTACCAAGAGAATCGTGCGCCTGTTTATGCTGCGCAAGAACAACGGACGCATCATTAATATCTCCAGCGTCGTGGGACACATGGGGAATCCCGGCCAAATCCCCTATACGATGGAAAAAGCGGCCCTCGATGCCTTTACAAAGTCTTTGGCCAGGGAGCTGAAGGGGAGAAACATCCTGGTAAACTCCGTCGCACCGGGCTTCATTGATACGGATATGACGGAACACCTGCCTGAAGAAGTGCAGCAGCAGATTCTTGCCAATATTCCTCTGGGGCGCGTAGGGACTCCTGATGAAGTTGCCGAGGTAGTCGCTTTTCTGGCCACGCGGGGTACGTATATAAACGGCACTGTCATCCATGTAAACGGAGGCCTCTATGGCGGCTGATCGAGAGACGAGGGAAATAATTCTTCGCAGTGTTCCCCAGCAAAAGCCCTTTCGTTTCATTGATGAGATACTCGAGCTGGATGACAACCATATCATGGGCGCCTACCGTTTTCGCGAAGATGAATATTTTTATCAAGGACATTTTCCCGATATGCCCATTACGCCCGGCGTCATTCTCGTAGAAACCATGGCGCAGACCGGCGTGGTTGCGCTCGGCCTTTATCTTACCATGAAGCAGAATGGCACTATTACGGAAGGTGCTCCAAAACTTACCACCCTGTTTACCTTTGCGGACGGGGTGGAGTTCAGTGGTATCGTTATTCCCGGTGAGCGCGTCATCATCCGTGGAGAGAAAATATATTTTCGAAAAGGAAGTCTAAAAACAAAGGTCAGTATGGAACGGGAAAGCGGCGAAATGGTCTGCTTCGGGTTACTGGCCGGTACGGGGGTTACGTTACATGACAAGTAGAGTCGTAGTCACGGGAATGGGGGTGGTCGCGCCGAATGCTCATGGGCTTCAAAAGTATGAGGCAGCCCTGCGCGAGGGGCGATCAGGGATCAGATTTTTACCGGAGCTCGAGAAGCTGAGTTTCGGATGCCAGGTGGGGGGGATTCCAACTGATTTTAACGGCATTCGGGAACAGTATTTTGATCACGAAAAACTCATGTCCATCAATGACAATATAGGGTATGCCTCTGTTTCCGCGATCGATGCCTGGAGGGATGCCGGATTCGAGGTGCCCGATGCGGCCGACGACCGGGTTGACTGGGATACGGGGATCATTGTTGGTTCCGGTATCGGCGGCATGGATACGATCGCCACGACGGTTGTTCCCATGGTTAACGATGGGAAGGTCCGTCGCATGGGAAGCAGGATCGTCGAGCAGGTCATGAACAGCGGTACCAGTGCCCGCGTTGCCGGCATCTTGGCAACGGGGAATCAGGTTACCTCCAATTCCTCCGCTTGCAGCACGGGGAACGAGGCTATTATAGAAGCCGCCTTCCGCATCCGGTCGGGGCTGGCCAAACGTATTCTGGCCGGGGGGAGCGAGGGCTCGTCGCCTTACATCTGGGCGGGTTTTGATGCCATGCGCGTTATTGCCCGCAAATACAATGACAATCCGGCGGCGGCTTCCCGTCCCATGAGCGCCTCGGCAAACGGTTTTGTGCCGGGAGCGGGAGGGGCCATTCTCGTCATCGAGGATTTGCAGACTGCCTTGGATCGTGGGGCGCGCATCTATGCGGAAATATTAGGCGGCTATGTGAATTGCGGCGGTCAGCGGCAAGGGGGGTCTATGACGGCCCCGAACCCGGAAGGGGTGAAACGCTGCATCAGAGGCGCCATCGCTCAGGCCGGCATTGATCCCGGAATGATTAATGCCATTAACGGTCATCTCACGGCCACCTTTGCCGATCCCTATGAGTTAAAGAACTGGTCGGAGGCGCTGGGACGGGGTCCGGAGGATTTCCCGTACATCAATTCCACCAAATCCATGGTTGGCCACTGTCTCGGTGCGGCGGGGGCTATAGAGTGCGTTGCCGTTGTTTTACAGCTTTACCGGGGATTCATTCACCCATCCATCAACTGCGAGGATCTCCATCCCGACATCGAGGCGTTTGCGGGCAAGATACCCCATAAGCTGATTGAGAGTCCCGATATTAACATCATTGCCAAGGCCGGATTCGGTTTCGGCGATGTGAATAGCTGTTTGATATTCAAAAAATGGGAATCCTAATACATTAATTCGAAAAGGAGCAGGACATGGACGAGAAAAAAATTTATGACGAGTTTATGAACATTATTAAGATTTATGCGAAGGATGCGAGTCTCTTGGAAAAGGCAACGAAAGACACGCATATCCTGAACGACCTGAAGGTAAATTCGGCCCGCCTTGTTGATATCATTATAAAATGTGAGGATGTGTTTGGCATTGAGATAGATGATGAGGACGCGGATAAGATCAGGACTATCGGAGATGCCGTAGGAGTCATAAAGGGGAAGCTTGGTTAGGGGCATACATGGACAGTAAAGAAAAGATTCTTTTGTCCTGTCAGTACATTCTGGGCCAGATCGCGATTTTTGTTCTGGCCCCGCTCGTTTATCTTACCGTACGACTGTTCGGCTACAGGGTAAGGAATCTGAGAGCAATACGGAAAGAATGCGGTCGGCATTTTAAGGCTCATGACGGCCCGTGGATCGTGTGCGCGAATCACCTCACCAACATAGATTCGGTGATCTTGGCCTATGCCATCGCTCCGATGCAGCGCTACATGTTCAAGTTTAAACTTTTACCGTGGAATCTGCCGGAGCGCGCAAATTTCCAGCGCAACATTCTCTCCAGCATTATGTGCTACTTGGTGAAGTGCATTCCCGTGAGTCGCGGCGGTGACCGGGAAGAGATGAAGATGGTGCTGGAAAAATGCATCTACGTTCTGGAGCGCGGGCAGGTACTGCTCATTTTCCCTGAGGGAGGGCGTTCCCGCACCGGTCGGATCAATCCCGACAACGTATCGTACGGGGTGGGACGTTTTGTTCAGAATTTTGAAAACTGCAAGGTGATGTGCATCTACATGCGCGGAGACGGCCAGGACCACTACAGTACCATTCCTCGTCTGGGCGAGCGTTTTTCTGTTCACGTTGACGTGCTGAACCCGGAAAGAATAGCGTTAAACGGCTTGAGGGCCCAGCGGTACTACGCAGAAATGATCATCAAGCATCTGGCGCTCATGGAGGAAACCTACTTTGCCTCTCGTCGGCAACGACATAGTGGACTTACTGCATCCCGATGCGAGGGGGATGAGCCGGAATATCCGCTTCATCAGACGCGTTTTCGTTCCGGATGAGCAGGAGCGGATAATCCGTGCCCGCTGTCCCGATTCCTTGTTGTGGAGCATGTGGGCCGCCAAGGAGGCGGCATATAAAATTACCAGCAAAATCCACCCCGGCGTTTCATCTGCTCCAAATCTTTACAGGGTCAGTTATGACGGCGAAACGGAAGAGACGATGACCGGTCAGGACGGGTATGCTTTCGGCAGTGTCGGTACTCCTTGCGGCACCGTCGTCATAAAATCACTGGTAAACCGTGACTATGTCCACTGCATCGGTGTTGACGGCACCCCCGCGGACATACAGGCGGTTGTCTGGGATGTTGACCAGATCATAAGGGACGGGAAACCCGCTGCGGACAACGAATCCTTTTTCATACGCGAAAAAGCGGGAAAACGTCTCTCGGCATACCTGAATGCCGATCCCGCGGAAATTGACATACGGCGCCGGAGAAGGGGGGCTTCCGGGTTGGGGCCGCCCCGTGTGTTTTGCAGGGGAAGGCGCGCGGAAATTGATATTAGCTTAAGTCATGACGGCAGATTTGCCGCCTATGCGTTCGCGCGCAGCGATTTGACCGGGGGCGCGCCTGCATGTCCCGCCTTGTAGGCGGGGAGTTTAACTTGACATCCACGATTGCACTACCTTATAGAGCGCGCCCCTTCAGGGGATGAATTATTTTAAAGAAGCGCCCGGCGGCTATTCTTCGCCGGGTGCGGAGAGGTTGGGATTGAACGACGTGAGGAGTGATACGGTGAAAAACCCTTTGAAAATTCAGGATAATACTTTGCGTGATGGACATCAGTCTCTCTTTGCCACGAGGATGCGGACGGAGGATATGCTCCCCATTGCCGAGAAAATGGACGAGGTCGGTTTCTGGGCTGTGGAAGTTTGGGGTGGAGCGACCTTTGATACGATGCATCGTTTTCTCGATGAGGACCCCTGGGAACGGCCGAAGACGCTGAAACGCTATATTAAAAAAACTCCCTTCTCCATGCTGCTCAGGGGACAGAACCTCGTAGGCTACCGAAACTATCCCGATGACGTGGCCAAGGCGTTCGTGGACAAGGCCTGCGAAGTCGGCATTGATGTCTTCAGGATATTCGATGCCTTGAATGATCTGAGGAATTTCCAGCCCTGCATGGAGAGGATCAAGGCCAACGGGAAGCACGTTGAGGCCTCCGTGTGCTATTCTCTGACGGAGCGGCGTCTCGGCGGGGATGTGTATAACCTGGCCTATTTCATATCCAAGTGCAAAGACCTTGAGGCGATGGGCGCTGATACCATCTGCGTCAAGGACATGGCGGGAATTTTATCTCCCTATGATGCCTATCAACTAATCGCGGCCCTCAAGAAGGTTATCAAGGTTCCCCTGCATCTGCACACGCACTCTACGAGCGGCATGGCCGCCATGACCTATCTCAAGGCAATAGAGGCGGGAGTGGATATCGTGGATACCTGCCTGGCCCCCTTTGCCCTAAGGACCTCCATGCCAGCCGTGGAGCCGCTGGTGGTAACCCTGCAGGGTACTGCGCGGGACACGGGTTTGGACCTGTACAAGCTCCTGCAAATGGGTAATCACCTTGAAGAGATTGCCCCCAAGTACAGCGGTTTCCTGGCCACCAACACCCTGTCCGTGATTGATACAGGGGTGCTGGCGCATCAAATACCGGGAGGCATGATCTCCAATCTTGTCAGTCAACTCAAGGAAATGAACGCCCTCGACCGTCTTCCCGATGTCTATGAAGAAATACCCCGTACCCGCAGGGAATCGGGGACTCCGCCTTTAGTCACGCCCACCTCGCAAATTGTGGGAGTGCAGGCGGTCATGAATGTCCTGTACGGAAGATATAAAATGGTCACCAATCAGTTCAAGGACCTGATGTATGGACTCTATGGGAAAACCCCTATGCCGATAGATCCGGAGGTACGGAAAAAAATACTGAAAACATCCAAGAAAGGGCAAACACCCGTTACAGGGAGACCCGCAGACTATCTCAAGCCGGAAATGGCTGAAGCGAAAGAAAAGCTGGGCGGACTGGCGAAAAATGAGGAAGACGTACTCACCTATGCCCTCTATCCGACAACGGGCGAGCAGTTCCTGCGGCGCAAATACGGATTGGAGGGAAAACCGGGAGATTCTCCGAAAGGCAATTAGCGGTTTGTTGCCAATCTTTCCCCGCAGAGTTGAGCTTGACGACTTCGCAAAAATTAACGCTTTCCGCTTACGCGGCGGGACTTCCCGGTCGGAAAAGAATATATTCTCTTGGGCGGGAGCGGATATCAGAAAATGTTCTGTTTCTCCCTCGGGTGCTCCTCGTATCCCTGTGTCGTGTAAAAGGATGCCTTGTCGAAGAAGATGATGATTCTCCTGTCAAGTTCAAGCGCCATGTAGATATCAATGGTTTTCTGCCACATGCCCCTGGTAAGGGCGAACTCCCAGATGTGCTTCCTGGTGAGGCTCAGGGCGCTCAATACCTCGCTCAATTTGAATCCTTCCTTTCTCCGTTCTCTGCCCAGCTGCATATAAAAATCCCTGATGTCGTTGTCCGAATAATAGCCGCCGAGCCATTTATCGAACTGGGAAAGGATGCTGTGCACCCTTCGGTAAAGCCTGGCTTTATCAAACGAGTGATAGGTGGGCGTGGAACGGTTTGACGAGACGTCCTGGATCCACAGTCGGGCAATCTGTTCAGCGTTCTTTTCCACTGTGTCTGTGAGTCGGCTGGAAAGAAGATTCTTTTTCCCCGCATCTGATTGGTCCGGAGCCATGGCATGTCTGAAAGAATCAACGATCGCCCAGTATTCACTTTTGCTTTTCATATAGGCCTTAACAGCCTTATTGTTGGCGCTGAAAGCGAGGGATGGTAGGTTTTCAAGTGATGCGTATTTTACCTCCACGGAATCATCACCGGGTTTAAGAACGCCTCCCACTTGCTCCACCTCGAAGGTGAGAAAGATAAGATCGCCGTAATAGTAGTCCATGACCGAATCCACATGAACAAGGCCGATGATATTGGCCTTCACGCCCGTTTCCTCTTCCAGTTCCCTGAGCAGCGCATCTTCTATGCTTTCCCCGGTTTCGGCAAAACCCGTCGGCAGGCACCACTCTCCCTTGTAGGGATCATTTCCCCTTTTCACGAGCAGGATGCTTCGTCCGTACGCGAGGATGGAGGAAACAACGGGGAGGGGGTTTTCATAGAAGAAGGTCGCACAATAGGGACAGTAAGCGCGGGTAACGTCGTTTTCCGTTCTCGTTACCGTGCTGACCCCGCAATAGGGACAGAATGCTTTTTCTTTTTTTTTCATGATGCCTTTCTCTCGAATTGGGGATCGGTGCAGATAAAGATGCCGTCGTCCTTCAACAGGACAAAGCGGTTCTGTGCGACAGCGATCCGCTGCAGTTGTCCGGCCAGCAGGGCCGTTACCGTTTGCACATCACACGGTGTTTCAGACAGGAAGAACAGAGTCTTAAAACGGAAATATTCCAGCAGTTCCCGTATATCATCGGGACTGAAGATGAGGGAATTATGGTAGCCGATTGCCTGCACCCGGCTGAACCAGGGGGACAACAAGGCAGCGCCGTTCTCCGATGAAAATCCCGCGATGAGCTTTTCCACGGGAAGGGAGCGTTTATTACCCGCTCCGGCTTCAGGAAGAACCCTCTTCACCGCTTCGATCAGTTCCCGCATGTTGTCCCTGTTGTGGGTAATGGTAATGAAGATTCCCTTCTCCCGGGTGATTCGGGCAAGATACGGGATGATGCGGGGGAAAAAATAGAGGGCATAGCTGCACAGCACGAGATCAAAGGTTGCCGCTGCAAATTCCCCGATCAGGGAGGCGCGGGCAGGAAGGAAGCGTCCTTTGACACCGGCATGGCGGCATGCATCAAGAAAAGGCTCTTCATAGTCCCCGATCACATCCACGCCCGTCACGATCGCATCCGGATGGACTTTCCCCTTCAGCCCTTCGGTAAAAAACCCGAAGCCGCACCCCAGGTCGAGGATTTGACGGCAGGAACTTAAATCAAGCCCCGCCAAAGCCACCTCTCTAATGTCCTGCGTGTTTGTCGAATGATTTTTTATAATGGTTGCCGCTCTTCTGTGCCCGGTTACGTCATCAAAAACCTTTACCATCCCTAAAGTAGCCATGCGCTGTGTCCCCCCCCCTTGAGGTTTTTTCTTGACACCCAGGCATCTTGTCTTTATGGTTGCACCGGTCAAATAATGTGAACGCAGTATAACATTATTCGCCGGATAATTAAACAGGATAGGGAGTAGATAATGGCCGTACATGAAAAGTTGCGGGACTGGGTGGAAGAGATGGCGGCGATGTGCCGCCCGGACAAGGTTTGCTGGTGTGATGGATCGTTGGAAGAACATGACCGGCTCGCCGCAGAGGCAGTGGAAAAAAATAACTTAAAAAAGCTGAATGAGAAAAAGAGACCGGGATGCTACTACGCAACATCAACGCCCGATGATGTTGCCCGTGTGGAAGACAGGACGTTCATCTGCTCGAAGCGCAGAGAAGACGCCGGTCCCACAAACAACTGGCGCGATCCTGAAGAGATGAAACGCATCTTGAAAGGCTTGTATGACGGCTGTATGCGGGGAAGGACCATGTACGTCATTCCCTTCAGCATGGGACCAATCGGCTCCGACAAATCACATATCGGCGTGGAGTTGACCGACTCCATTTATGTTGTGCTCAACATGAGGATCATGACCAGGATCGGGGACCAGGTCAGAGAAGCCCTGGGCGCAGAGGGCGCGTTCATCCCCTGTCTCCATTCCGTGGGAAAGCCGCTCTCCCCGGATGAAAGAGACGTGCCTTGGCCTTCCAATCCGGAGCACAAGTACATCGTACACTTTCCCGAAGAGAAGATGATCTGGTCCTACGGCAGCGGCTATGGCGGCAACGCCCTTTTGGGCAAAAAATGCTTTGCCCTCCGCATTGCCTCGGTAATGGCGCGGGAGGCTGGCTGGCTGGCCGAACATATGCTCATTCTCGGCATCACGCCGCCCCAGGGTGAAAAAAAATATGTCGCCGGCGCCTTTCCCAGCGCCTGCGGCAAGACGAACCTGGCCATGCTCATCCCCACGATTCCCGGGTGGAAGGTGGAATGTGTCGGGGACGATATCGCCTGGATGAAGTTCGGCAAAGACGGCAGGCTCTATGCCATCAACCCGGAGGCGGGATTCTTCGGCGTTGCACCCGGCACCTCCCTGAAGACGAACTACAACGCCATGCTGACGGTCGCCAGAAATTCCATTTTTACCAACGTCGCCCTGACGCCGGACGGGGACGTCTGGTGGGAGGAGATGACGGAAGAAAAACCGGCACGGCTCACCAGCTGGCTCGGGGAAGATTGGACGCCGGCAAGCGGAAAGGCGGCGGCGCACCCGAATGCGCGCTTCACCGCGCCCGCGGCGCAGTGCCCCGCCATTGATCCGACATGGGAGGATCCCGCCGGTGTTCCCCTATCCGCCATCCTGTTCGGGGGAAGGCGTTCTTCGTTGGTACCGTTGGTTCACGAGGCCTTTAGCTGGAACCATGGGGTTCTTCTCGGCTCCATCATGGCGAGTGAAACAACGGCCGCCGTAATGGGCGCCCTGGGCAACCTGCGTCGTGACCCCTTTGCCATGCTTCCGTTTTGCGGCTATCACATGGGAGATTATTTCGCCCACTGGCTGAAGATAGGCGGCATGACAGCGCCGGAAAAACTGCCCAAGATATTTTACGTGAACTGGTTTCGGAAAACAACGGACGGAAAATGGCTCTGGCCCGGATACGGCGAGAACAGCCGGGTACTGAAATGGATTGTGGAGCGGAGCGGCGGAGGGGGCAAGGCGGACAAGACCCCCATCGGCTATGTACCGTCAGCCGGCGCCCTTGATCTTTCCGGCATGACGATTTCCCCGGAGACGTTGCGAGAGGTCCTGCGCGTCGATCCCGGAGAATGGAGGGATGAACTTCCTTCCATCAAGAAACACCTCGAAACCTTTGGCGACAGATTGCCCGGTGAATTGCTTGCGGAGTACAAAGCGCTGGAGGAAAGGCTTAACCGTTCCTCTTGAGCGGGGCGTCTTCCGGCACGAAGGGAAGCAGGTCGTGAAGATAGGTTCCTTTGAGTTCAACATGCGGGAACTAGCCGGTTCCATGGGTGACTTCGGTACCCTCTTTCCCCTGGCCATCGGGTATATCGCGGTCTGCGGTCTTGACCCGGCCGGGTTCCTTGTAATGATGGGACTGGCGAACATCGTCACCGGGCTTGTGTACCGGCTTCCCCTGCCCATCGAGCCAATGAAGGTTCTGGCCGTGGTGGCCATCGCCCAGCGCTGGTCGCCGTCCATGATTTACGCATCGGGTTTCGGCATGGGTATCGTCTGGCTTCTTTTTGGTATCACGGGCATCATGGGCTGGCTCGCCCGGGTGACCCCCGTTCCCGTCATCCGCGGCATCCAGGCCGCTCTCGGGGCGCTCCTCGCCGTGGAGGCCTACAAGATGATTTCCTCCGCTTTGCTTCTGGGGGCGCTCTCCATCCTGATCGTCCTTACCCTGCGGCAGAGCCGCTATGCTCCGGCCGCCGTCGTCCTGATCGTTCTCGGCCTCGTCATCATGTTTTTCAAGGGAGAGCTCAGCGGGCTCGATCCACCGGGCTTCCGCCTTCTCCCCCTCACGAGCTTTCGTCCCCGAGAAGTATGGGATACGATGGTGCTTGCCGGCTTTGCCCAGATCCCCCTGACCGCTACCAACGCCGTCATTGCGACGGCGGCGCTTATTAAGAGCTACTGGCCCGACCGGCCGGTGAGCGAAAAACATCTTTCCCTAAACCAGGGGATCATGAATTTCATCCTTCCCTTTTTCGGCGGCATGCCGATGTGCCATGGGGCAGGCGGCCTGGCGGGCCAGTATTATTTCGGCGCGCGCACCGGGGGGACGAATATAATTGAAGGTTGTATCGAAATCGCGCTCGGACTGTTCATGGCCGCCACGATCGCGGAGTTGTTCGGATCGTTCCCCAGGGCCATCATCGGCGCCATGATGTTCATGGTGGGGCTTGAGCTGATAAAATTCGCCGGCTCCGTCCGGCTGGGCTCGGATATCGCGCCCCTTGCGACAACGCTCATCGTGGCGCTTGCCACCAACATGGCTTTCGGTTTTCTGGCGGGGATGGGGACGCACTATCTCCTGCAGAGATTTCTTGCGCGGAAGAATGGGGAAGGCGAACGGTCGTAACTTCTTCTTGCCTGCCCCGGCGGTGCCGGCAGGTCCGAAACCAAACCGCACGGCGATGGTGGATTCGGGAACGAGAGGGGCGGCCCCGTTGGCGAAAAGCTTCACATTCTCGGCGAAATATGATAATCGCTCTACGTAACTGAAAAATTCTTTCCGGGGGCATGCCCGGGAAGAGCACATAAGGAGTTCCCGATGACGTTCCAATATCTTCACAAAATGCCAACGGTGGAAGAAATCCTGCACGATCTTCCGCTTTCCGCAGACCTTAAAAAAATAAAGAAAAAAAGGGATGAAGAAATCAGGAAGGTCTTCACCGGCAACAGCAATAAGATGATCATGATTATTGGTCCCTGTTCGGCCGACAACGAGGACGCCGTCTGTGATTATATCTCGCGACTGGCCGCTGTGCAACAGTTGGTCAAGGACACCCTGCTGCTGATTCCCCGCATCTATACCAATAAACCGCGGACGACGGGCGAAGGGTACAAAGGCATGGCGCATCAGCCGATCCCGGGGAAGGATCCGGACGTGATAGAGGGCCTGAAGGCCATTCGCCGCATGCATCTCCGCGCCCTACAGGAATCCCATCTGCCGGCAGCTGACGAGATGCTCTACCCCATGAATTACGGCTACCTGGCAGATGTTCTCAGTTATGTGGCGGTCGGGGCGCGTTCGGTGGAGAATCAGCAGCACCGTTTGGTTTGCAGCGGATTGGATATTCCCGTCGGCATGAAAAATCCCACCTCCGGCGATCTGGATGTCATGCTCAATTCCGTCAAGGCGAGTCAGTTGCCGCATGTATTCGTCTATACCGACTGGGCGGTGGAGACACCCGGGAATCCCCTAACGCACGCCGTCTTGCGCGGCTCGTACAACCGTTATTCCCGGCATGATCCCAATTATCATTATGAAGACCTCATGGGACTCGTAGACATGTATCTGAAACGGGGGCTCGAAAATCCCGCTATTATTGTCGACACCAATCATTCTAACTCCGCCAAGAACTACAAGGAGCAACCACGCATCGCGTGGGAGGTAATGAAAAGCCGAGGGTATTCTCCCCTGCTCAAAAAGCTTATCAAGGGATTGATGGTGGAGAGCTATATTGAAGAAGACGCGCAGAGTGTGACCGATTCCGTGTACGGCAAGTCTATCACTGATCCCTGCCTGGGCTGGAAGGATTCGGAGAGGCTGGTGATGGACATCGCCGGAATGGTTTAGCTCACAGCAGAAATATTTTAAGTTTAACGTAAATTTGCCGATAACAACCTTGTTTAGCGTAAGCAGGCACATTGTGAACGTGCGAGTCCGATACGATACTGATATATGATCGGTGTGGGATGAAATGAAGGAAATAAATTGCTCAGGGCACAAAAAATACCGGCGTGAAACCGGGAGTGCAAAAGAGAAGGAGCAATGAAAAAGCCTCACGCTCAAAAAAGCGGAGGTTTTTTATTTGGAGTGCAGGTTACTAAATAACGAGGGGAGGTAAAAATGAATACCAAGAAAGCCACAGCAAAAAAATCAGTTGCCAAGAAAACAGCAAAGGCGAAGGTAAAGAAAGTCGCGGCAAAAAAGCCGGTTGCGAAGAAGAAGGCAGCGGTAAAGAAAGCCGCGGTCAAAAAACCGGTTGCGAAGAAGAAGGCAGCGGTAAAGAAAGCCGCGGCAAAAAAGCCGGCCAAGAAAGCCTGATTTAAAAGTCATGTTGGAAAACCCACAAGCGTACTTGTGGAATGGCTTCGGCGTGGGAATGATTTATCCAGACGCCAAAAAGCTTGCTTGGTAGTAGTTCACGTAAACTCAGATTAGTGACCTGCCCCCCATCCGGATCAGGTTAGGGGGGCAGGGTTGTATTGGTGTGCCTGCGCTGAAAGGCTTTCGTACTCGATAAGCAAGACAGGGCTTCTTGATACTGTCGGTGGGTACGTACGTCTTCCCTCGTCCGGCTACATCATGCCGTACTTTTTCAGCTTCAGATGCAGGGTCCGGCGGGTAATGCCGAGCCGGCGCGCCGCTTCGCTTTTATTGCCCTTCACCGCTTCCAGTGTTTTCACGATCATTTCCCGTTCCACATCTTCCAGGGGAGAGGTCTCTGCTATCTTTTCCGGAACGGGTGTCTCAACAGGCGCAATCTTTTCCCGGACGAGCAGGGATACCTCCACCTCATCGAGGTATTCCGACCGGGAAAAAACAACGCTCCGTTCCACGGCATTCACCAATTCCCGCACGTTGCCGGGCCAGGCGTACTTCAGCAATTTGTCCATGGCTTGGGGGGTAAATCCCCGGATATTTTTGTTGTTCTTTTCGGCGAAGAGCTTCAGGTAGTGTTGGGCGATGAGGGGGATGTCCTCCTTCCGCTCCCGGAGCGGCGGCACGCGCAGGGTTACCACGTTCAGGCGGTAGTAGAGGTCCTCCCGGAAGCGCCCCGCATCCACGTCCTGCAACAGGTCCCGGTTCGTGGCGGCGATGACCCGTACGTCGGTCCGGATTGTTTCCTCACCGCCCACGCGGGTAATCTCCCGTTCCTGAAGTACGCGTAAGAGCTTCACCTGCATGCCGGGCGACATCTCGCCCACCTCGTCGAGAAAAAGAGACCCCCCTTCCGCTTGGCGGAACTTTCCCTCTTTCCGGCGATCGGCGCCGGTAAATGCCCCCTTCTCGTGGCCGAAGAGCTCCGATTCGAGCAGCGTTTCCGCGAGGGCGGCGCAATTTATTTTGATGAAAGGCCCCCCCTTCCGTGCGCTGTTAACATGGATTGCCTCGGCTATCATCTCTTTGCCCGTTCCGGACTCGCCGGTGATCAGCACCGTTGCCTCCGAGGGGGCGACCTGGGCAACGGTCTCCAGGAGTTTCGTCATTTCCCCGGAGCGGCCGATCAGGTTTCCCCGGTCGAAGCGGTTCCTTTCCCGGAGAAGCCGGTTTTCTTCCTTCAGATGGCTGTGCTCCATGGCCAGCTCCATGGTGAGGCGAAGCTCGGTGAAATCGAGGGGCTTGATGAGATAATCGTATGCCCCTTTCTTCAGGGCATCTACCGCCGTTTCGACGGATGCGTAGGCGGTCATGATGACTACGGGTATGGCGGGGTTGATTGCCTTAATCTCCGTTAGAGCCTCCAGGCCGGATACCTTGACCATCCTGATGTCGAGCAGGATCAGGTCGAAGGGTTTCTCCCGCACTTCTCTGATTGCCTTTTCCCCGTCGTCGGCATCGAAAACGTCATATCCCCAGCCGGAGAGCAGTTTTACCAGCATGGTGCGGTGGGCGAGATCGTCATCCACAACCAGAATGGTGTCTTTCGTTTTCATGATTCAGCGCCTCTCTTTTCATCAAGCGGGAGTACGATCGTCATGCGTGTCTCCGTGCCCGGGATACTAACCACGCTGATCTCGCCGTCGTGGGCTTCGATGATTTTCTGAACGATGGCGAGTCCCAGGCCCGTCCCCGAAGGTTTCGTCGTAAAGTACGGATCGAATATATGGGGCAGGTCTTTCTGATTGATTCCCGGGCCGGTATCGGAGATGGTCAATCGAATGGTGCGGGAGTCGTTCCGGGCCAGGGTGACGGACAACGTTCCGCCCTGCTGCATGGCCTCCAGAGCGTTCAGAAAAAGATTCAACAGAACCTGTTTGATTTTGTCGGCGTCCATCATCACTTCAGGGAGATCCGCGGGCAGTTCCGAACGGATCGTGACGTTCTTTCCGCGGGCATCGTTCTCTATCACTTTCAGGGCGTGCTGGATTACCGTTTGCAACGCTGAGGGTTTCCTGTCCATGGCAACGGGGCGGGCGAATTCAAGCAGTTGACCGATAACCCGGTTCAAGCGTTCCACCTCCTGAACCATAATGTCGGCCGTTTTCCCGTCATCGAGATTGTCGCGGTAGCGTTCCTTGAAGTAGGTTGCGAAGCCCTTGATGGAACTCAAGGGGTTTCTTATCTCATGCGCGACGCCGGCCGCCAGGCTTCCCAGAGAGGCCAGGTGCCGGCTCCGGGCGATTTCCTTTTTCAGGCGTTGGACCTCCGTCATGTCCCGGAAAAGGAGTATATATCCGAGAGAGGCGCCGCCTTCTTCCTTAAGGTGCGTGGCAATTACTTCAAGGGGGATGATTTTTCCTTCTGCGCCGGTGCAGTCTATTTCCCGTTCGATAACTCCCCGTCCTGCTTTTAGCATACCGACCACTTCCCTCAACTCCGGCGGCAGGGTATCTGCGCCTCTTTTTCCCACAACCTCCAGGGCAGTGCGCTGGAGCACCGTTTCGGCAGCCTGATTGAGGGACATGACGGTCCCTTCGCTGTCAATGGCTACAAGACCTATGGGCATGTTCTCCACCAGGTTGTCGGAGAAGGCCTTGATTCGGGAAAGAGAATGCCTTGCGGAGCGGTATCCCTGGGCAAAGAAAAGAGAAATCATGCCGGAAAAGCCGATAAAGAGCAGCAAGAGCGCCATCAGGATGGTATGCTTTGAGGCTTCCTTCCGTGCGGCCTCAATGGGCCCCATGTTCAAGCCGATAAAGACAACCCGACGGGATGCCAGGCGTTCATCCGTTCTTATTTTTTTTCCGGAGGAGCGCTCGCCGCCGCCGGACGGCATACCGGACAATTCCTGAAGCGGTCGCTCTTCCGGTGCAAAACGGCGGAAGACCTCAAAGGTGTCTACGCCATCCGGATTTGGTACCCGGCGCCACTCGATCGTTCTTGATTGGGAAATACGGGCGAGGTCAAGCTCCTCCCCATACGTTTCGCCGATCAGGGAGGGGTCGCTGTCGGCGAGGATTGTCCCCTTGCCGTCCGTGACGATCAGGTAGTCCACGTCCGGCTGTTGAGCCGTTTCCATAAGGAGTTTCTGGAGCCGGAAAAAATCCCCGTGTCCGGTCGTAAGTTCCGTTCTGGCGCCGGCTTCAAACGATCTGATGAGGGCGTCCCCCTTTTCCAGGAAGACCTGGATGGTGTGTTCCCGCTGTTTGAGGATATTGTCCAGGATCATAAAAATAAAGATCGGCGCAAGGACGATAATAGACCCGATAATAAGCCAGGGGGGGATGCTCATCCATGCCTTTGCGGTTGCAAGATTTTTCCTGTTTTTCATCGGTTTCACATCACTGCAAAATAAGGACCATGACGACGGCCTTCTCCCGGAGAGACTTGGCGAACCTTAGCTGGTACTCGCTACGGCATTGCCCGGCCCCGCAGCGGCCCACCGCAACCGAACTGCGCTTGCCACCCGTTCAATTCGGCAGCGAACGCATTCCCCGCACAGCGCGTACGGAGGGCTTCAATCCCGGTCATCCTGTATATTTACTATCCAGCAGTATACACCTTCCGGATACTTGGTATCCACTTTTTCTCTCATTATAAAGAGCGGCTTGAGACTGCTAAATGAGAGTTGTAGGGAAATAATTAGTTATGCTCATGTGTTACACAACAGCAGAAGGTTTTGGCATGACAGTTGCTCTTGCTGCTTACCGTCAAGGAAAAACAAAAATACATTTCCAAAGGAGAACAGAATCATGAAAAAGATAACCTTAACACTGGCACTGGCGGGAGTTCTTCTCCTGGCCGTCACTACGTCCGACCTTTTTGCCATGGGCTATGGCTGGGGCGGATGGACGTGGGGCGGCCGAGGCGGGGGGCCCTGCGCCGACGGAACCGGACCGGGTACGTTAGGCCTCGGCCTTACCACCGAACAGACGAATAAAATGAAAGAGCTTCGCGACGCCCACCTGAAGGAGGTGACGCCCATCCGGGACAAGATGTTCAACAAGAGCAGCGAACTGAAATTGCTCTGGTTGCAGGCGAATCCCGATCGCGACAAGATCAATGCCGTTCAAAAGGAGATGCGGACGCTGCGGGATAAAATGCAGGACGAGATGACCGCTTATCGGTTGGGAACGCTCAAGGTTCTTACCCCGGAACAGCAGGCAAAATACCAGGCGACAGGGGCGCGGCAGGGTTATGGTCCCGGCCTCGGCTTTGGTGACGGATGCGAAGACGTCGGCCGTGGCGGTATGAGAAGAGGCATGGGCCATCCCGGCTGGTACGGCGGCGCGCACATGGGCAGGGGCGGCTATTAAGGTCCCGTGGATACATGGGGACGGGTAACGTTCTGTCCCCGGGAAGGATTGAAGAGGGGACGCCCTCCTCGTCACCGGAAAATAACGACTCCTCCGGTGACGGTCCCCTTTCCTTCCCTCTGACGGAGCGAAAAAAACTTGACAGCAACACTGTTTTATTGATAGAAAACGGGCAAATTTACCTAAAAGAGGTTTCCTGAAAATGACCGTTGGCGTGGGAAGAGAGTCGGCTGCGATGAAAAAAATATTGACCCTGCTGGGCCTCGCCCTCCTTTGTTACCCACCGCCTGTCTTTTTTAGGTAACCGGCAAACATACAAGAAAGATCGGACCTAAAAGGCCGCGGGTGGGAAAAACCGCGGCCTTTTAGTTTTTTAGTAAGTTCGAAATTATGTTCCGCGTTTTTCTGGCGGAAAATAATTTCGTTAACGCACGTATCCTGTGTATCGGGGTTAGGCGATAAGGAGGGAGCTATGGATTCAGCGCGGGACAGGGTATTTATCTTTGATACGACGCTTCGGGACGGCGAACAGTCGCCGGGGGCAAGCATGAACCAGGATGAAAAGCTCCGGCTTGCCCGTCAGCTGGAAAAAATGGGGGTGGATATTATCGAAGCGGGATTTCCTGTTGCCTCGGAGGGGGACTTTGCCTCTGTCCGGCAGATTGCCCGGGAAATCAGAAAGCCGCAGATCGCCGCTCTGGCCAGGGCCAATCCGGGCGATATTGACCGGGCATGGGAGGCCGTTGCCGAGGCAGCGCATCCCCGGATTCATACCTTTATCTCTTCCTCCGACATTCACCTCAAGTATCAGCTCAAAAAAACGAGGGAGCAGGTGCTGAACGAGGCCCGCGCCGCCGTTGCGTACGCCTGCTCGCTTTCCGTGCCCGCGGGCGGGAATGTGGAATTCTCGCCCATGGATGCGACGAGAACGGATCGGACATACCTCTGCGATATCGTGGAGGCGGTGATTGAGGCAGGCGCCGCGACGGTAAACATACCCGATACGGTAGGTTACGCGATCCCCGAAGAATTCGGCGCTCTGATAGCTTATCTCTTTGAGAAGGTAAAGAACATACGGCAGGCTGTCATTTCCGTCCACTGCCATAACGACTTGGGGCTTGCCGTGGCGAACTCCCTGGCGGCGGTAAAAAACGGCGCCCGCCAAGTCGAATGCACGATCAACGGCATCGGAGAGCGCGCGGGAAACGCGGCCATGGAAGAAGTGGTGATGACCCTTCAGACGCGGAAGGACATATTCGGCCTCTACACAGGGATTAAGACGGAGCGAATCCACCAGTCGTCCAGGCTCCTGACCCAGATCACCGGCGTTGCCGTACAGCCGAACAAGGCGATCGTGGGGGCCAATGCTTTTGCCCATGAGTCGGGCATTCACCAGGACGGCCTCATCAAGGAAAAGATCACCTACGAGATCATGACGCCCCAATCGGTAGGCATCTCGGACAGCCATCTCGTTCTCGGGAAGCATTCGGGCCGTCACGCTATCGCGGAGCATCTCAAAAAGATGGGATATAACTTGACGAGAGACGAGGTGAATCGGGTCTTCGTCCGCTTCAAAGAGCTGGCCGATGTCAAGAAGGACCTTTTTGACGAGGATATCGAAGCCATCATTTCTGAGGAGGTGTTCCGCCTGGAGGATAAGTACCGGCTTGTTTACCTGAATGTTGTGAGCGGCAACGTGGCCATTCCCACGGCGACCATGCAGATGGAGGTGGAAAAGGAGGTCATTCAGGATGCCGGTTTCGGCATCGGGCCGGTGGATGCCACATTTGACGCCATCCGGAAGATCACGCAAACCAATTATTCCCTCCTGAAGTATGCCGTAAACGCGGTGACGGGTGGAACGGATGCCCAAGGCGAGGTCATGGTGCAGCTGAAGTACGACGGCCACACCGTGACGGGACGGGGAGCGCACCCCGACATCATCGTGGCATCGGCGAGGGCTTACATCAATGCGCTGAACCGTCTGGATCGTCTCCGGACGGACAGGAAGAAAGTTCCGGTTGAATAAAGGGCGATTCTGGTATAAAAAGCGGACACAAAAACGACCAGCGGAGAAGAAGATCATGGGAATGACCATAACGGAAAAAATACTTGCAGCACATGCGGATACGAAAGAGGTGCACCCCGGCATGTTGATTAATGCCCGGGTGGATATCGCCCTGGGCAACGATATAACGGCGCCGCTCGCCATCGGCGAGTTTAAGAAGGCCGGTGCCGCCACGGTGTTTGACCGGGATAAGGTGGTGCTTACCCCCGATCACTTTACGCCCAACAAGGACATCAACTCCGCCCAGCAGAGTAAGGTAATCAGGGAGTTTGCCCGGGAACAGCGGCTTACCCATTACTACGAGGTGGGGGAGGTCGGCGTGGAGCATGCCCTCTTGCCTGAACAGGGGGTCGTTCTGCCGGGTGACCTGGTCATCGGCGCCGACAGCCATACCTGCACCTACGGTGCCCTGGGGGCCTTTGCCACCGGCGTGGGGAGCACCGATCTGGCCGCGGCCATGCTCACCGGCGAGGCATGGTTCAAGGTTCCCGAGACGATGAAAATTGTTTTCTCCGGGAAACTCAATAGATGGGTTTCCGGCAAGGACCTGATCCTGTATCTCATAGGCCGGATCGGGGTGGACGGCGCCCTCTACAAGGCGATTGAGTTTACCGGTGACACGGTGAAGAAACTCACGATGTCCGACCGGCTCACGATCGCCAACATGGTCATCGAGGCGGGTGGAAAAAATGGGATATTTATTCCCGACGCCGTCACGAAGCAGTATGTGCGGAAGCGCGCAAAGAGGGATTTCACTTTTTATGCATCCGATCCCGATGCGACCTATGCCCAGGTTATTGAGATTGACGTGGGCGCCATTGAACCCCAAGTGGCATTTCCACACCTCCCTTCCAATACCCGGGGCATCAGCAACGTGGGGGATGTCAAGATAGATCAGGTGGTTATCGGATCTTGCACCAACGGCAGGATAGAAGATCTCCGGGTGGCCGCATCGCTTCTGAAGGGGCGGAGAGTGGCCCCCTATGTCCGTCTGATTGTCATCCCCGCCACGCAGGAGATATACCGGAAGGCCATGAGGGAAGGCCTGTTGGAGATTTTTGTTGATGCGAAGGCGGCAGTGAGCACGCCGACATGCGGGCCTTGTCTCGGCGGCTATATGGGGATACTGGCGGACGGCGAGAGGGCGGTCGCCACCACGAACCGGAACTTCGTGGGACGGATGGGGCATACGGGCAGCGAGATATACCTGGCAAATCCCGCTGTTGCCGCCGCTTCGGCGGTTATGGGAAGGATAGCCGGTCCCGATGAACTGAAATAGCAGGCTGCTGAAAAACGCCCATCCCCGCCTTCGCGGGGACGGCGTCTGCGGCTCTGTTCCTTCGCCATTCAGCGTACGAAACAGTACGCCTCATAGCGAAGAAACCGGGGGCGCAACAGGAACCATATTTTCCTTACCGGGAATCCCCGCCTGGCTGGCGGGGATTCAATTCGGGGGCCTTGCATCCGGCCATTTTTGAGCAGCCTGTACAAGAAACTTTTTCAGCAACCCGTAAAGACGCACCGCGGAATCTCGCGGCCTGCCGTTGCGGTTTGAGACAGAGGAGGAAAAAACATAGTATGAAATTTTCAGGGAGGGTATGGAAATTCGGGGATAACATTGATACCGATGTGATTATCCCGGCGCGGTATCTGAATACGTCGGACCATCAGGTTCTTGCCGCTCACTGCATGGAGGATGCGGACCCCGAATTCGTGAAAAAGATACAGCCCGGCGACATTATCGTGGGGGGTGTTAATTTCGGCTGCGGGTCGTCGCGGGAGCATGCGCCCATTGCCATCAAGGTGGCGGGTATTGCCTGTGTGGTTGCCAGGAGCTTCGCGCGGATATTCTACCGGAATGCCTTTAACATGGGACTGCCGATTTTTGAGTCGGATGCGCTGTGGGGCATGGTTTCCGAAGGCCAGCAGATTGATGTGGATGGGGACAGCGGAAAAATTACCGTTGCGGGAAGCGGCAGGGAGCCGCTTGCCGTGAATCCCATCCCCCCATTCATGCAGGAACTCATTCATGACGGCGGCCTGATGAGGCACCTGTCGCTGAAGAAGAAATAGAGCTGTTCATTCAGGAGCCCCCGGCCATCGAGGACGCCGTCAAGGCGGTGCTCAAGCAGAGGTTCGGGTCGCGGGACACTTGCGGGGAGGGGGCGACCCCGGTACGGCACCGACGAGATGGGCAGCGAAGTCGTCGAGAAGCTGACTGAGAGAATGAAGGCGATGAGGTATGCGTTGTTATCAGCGGGTCTTTGATAATAAAAAGGGGGGGAATATGAAAAGAAAGGCCATGCTATATGTCATCGGTTTTTTGTTTTTTACCTTCTTTGCGTTACCGGGCGATATTTCTGCGGCCCCCTATTATGAGGGGAAGGTATTAAGGATAATCGTTGGTTATAAACCCGGGGGGGGCTATGACCGCATGGCAAGGCTCGTAGCAAAATATCTTCCTCGGTACATCCCCGGGAAACCCACCGTCATCATTGAAAACATGGAAGGCGCGGACAGCATCATTGCCGCCAATTATCTTTACAACATAGCCAAACCGGACGGCCTCACTATCGGCACCTTTAATCGCACCCTTCTTTTTGCCCCGATGATGACCCTCGAGGGGAGCAAGTTCGATATTGCCAAGTACCGTTGGATAGGCTCAACCGCCGTGGAGGGTACCGTCCTTACCGTTCGCCAGGATCTCCCCTACCGGACGATAACAGACCTCTTGAAAACGAAGACTCCCCTCGTGCTGGGGAGTACCGGTCCCATGGATCCAGGCAGTCAATTTCCCAACCTGTTGAAGGAGTTTGCCGGGCTCAACGCCACGCTGATTACCTATCCCTCAAGCGCCGATGTCATGCTGGCTGTTGAACGAAGAGAAGTAGACGGCAGGGCCGGCGCCTATAGCTCGCTTAAACCGTTCATTGACCGGGGGTTGGTGCGGCCGCTGGTAAGAGGCCAGGTGGCGGAGAAGGGGATGGAGAATCTTCCCGTCAACACGGATTTTACCACCGATAAAAAGGGGAAAGCGATTATGGGCGTATTTTCCATTGCCGATCTGATCGGCAGGCCCTATGTAGCGCCGCCGAAAACCCCGGTGGAGATTATGAATATCTTGATGAAGGCCTTTACCGCGATGGGAGATTCTCCCGAACTTCAGGCAGAGGCAGAAAAGGTGGGCATGGGTATTAAATATACCTCCGGCAAGGAGGTATTGAAGGCAATCACGTCCACTCTTAATCAACCACCGGAAATCATCAGTGAGTTTTCCAAATATATGAAATACCAAAAATGACAACTTCGTAAAAATTGGAGTGCCGCCCCAGGGGAGGGGATTCAATTGCGCGCCTTGCCGGAGCCTGACCCGGCAAAGGCCGGGGGGCTTTTTTTGATGCATCCCGTTACTGTTTTTGACAATATACGGATCGAAGCGCCGCGTGAGCGCATATACCGGCGTCTGGGATATCGGCGGGGCATCACCCGGATGTCGGCCTTGCAGGACGCGGAGGTGGATACCTCCATCGTCCAGGCTTTGGCGCTCATAAGGCTGCAAGGGGCGGCACGACGTCTTCCTATCCGGAAACGGGACGAAGCGCAGGTTATCCTTGCCGCAGACGGCGGCGAGACGGCGCTGGTGAGTCGTACGCTGGCCGGGTTTCTCGGAGGCGGCAACGAGGTTCTCCTGATGGGCGCCACGGCGGGCAGTGCGATTGTGGACGCAATCCGGGAAGATGTGGGAGGAAGCCATGTGACGCGCGGTGTTATTTTCGACGCCGTGGCCAGCGAGACCGTGGATGCCTCCCTGGACTGGATCATGGCGTATTTCCGGCAGGAACTGCGCCGGGAGAATAAATTCCTCACCGACAAACGGTATTCTGCCGGCTACGGAGATTTTCTCCTGGAAAACCAGCGCTCTTTCGTAAGATTTCTGGATTTGCAACGTATCGGCGTGGAGCTCACGGCGAGTTGTGTGCTCGTGCCGGAAAAATCCGTGACGGCTGTGGCGGGAATCGGGGGGAGGTAAACAGTGGACGGGAAAAAACGGATACGGGGACTCCTCAAAAAACGGATCGTAATCCTCGACGGGGCCACGGGCACCGAGCTGCAGAAGCGCGGTATGCCGCCGGGGGTATGCCCGGAGGCTTGGTGCCGGGAAAATCCGGCGGCAATCGGCGAAATCCACCGCGCCTATCGCGAGGCAGGCGCCGACGTTGTCTATACCTGCACCTTCGGGGGCAACCGTCCCAAGCTCTCTCAGTACGGCATTGAAGGCGTTTCGGAAGTGAACCGGGACCTTGCGGTGATTGCGCGCCGCGCTGTGGGAAACCGTGCCCTTGTCGCGGGCAGCATCGGCCCCATGGGGCATTTCGTGGAACCCTTCGGGGAGATCCCCTTCGAGGATGCCGTAGGCATTTTTCGGGAACAGGCCCAGGGTCTCCTTGACGGCGGCGTTGATTGCTTCGTGATCGAGACGATGATGGATATCCAGGAAGCGCGGGCCGCTCTGATTGCCGTCCGGGAACTCGGTTCGTTCTTTACCCTGGTTACCATGACCTTCGAGAAGGAAGGGCGCACCTTGAACGGCACCGACCCGGTGGCGGCCCTCGTTACCCTGCAGAGCCTCGGCGCGGATGCCGTAGGCTGCAACTGTTCCACGGGGCCGGAGGCGATGCTGAAAATCATCGGGGCCATGAAACCCTATGCCACGGTGCCGATCATTGCCAAGCCGAATGCGGGTATGCCGCGGCTCTCCGGCGACAAAACCATCTTTGATATGGATGCCCCGTCCTTTGCCGCCTCCGGTATGCGGTTTGCCGCAGCCGGCGTCAATCTTATGGGAGGATGCTGCGGCACCACGCCGGATCATATCCGGGAACTGAAAAACGCCCTTGTAGACAAAACACCCATTCCCCCGCTCCGAAAGTCCATCAGCGCGGTAAGTTCCGCCAGGGATTTCCGGCTGTTTGAAATGGATCGGCCGCTGGTGATTGTGGGTGAACGCCTGAATCCCACGGGGAAAAAAGCGCTCCAGCAGGAACTGTTGGAGGGGAAAACCGCCGTCATCCGGCAGATGGCTCGGGAACAGGAACAACAGGGAGCCGACCTGCTGGACGTGAACGTGGGGGTTCCCGGCATTGACGAAGTGAAAACCGTCTGCACCGTTGTCAACCTGTTGGCGACAACCACGGGAATCCCGCTGGTGATAGATTCCTCGCGGGTCGAAACCATGGAGGCCGCTCTCCGGCGCTACCCGGGGCGTGCGCTTATCAATTCCATTTCCGGGGAGAAGGAGAAGATTGCCCGCCTCCTGCCGCTGGCGGCCAGGTACGGCGCCATGTTCATTCTCCTGCCGCTCACGGACGGTGAGGTGCCGGAGACGGCGGCGCGGCGCACGGTGATTATCGGAGATATCTTTCGGGCGGCGAAACGCCACGGCTTTACCAAGGAGGATATCGTTGTTGACGGCCTCGTGATGACGGTTGCTTCCAACCCCGGCGCGGCGCTTGAGACTATCCGGACCGTGGACTGGTGCGCGAACCGGTTCGGCTGCCGCACACTGCTCGGTCTTTCCAACGTCTCGTTCGGCATGCCCGAACGGCAGTGGATCAACGCCGCTTTTCTGGCCATGGCCCAGGCCCACGGACTTACGATGGTCATTGCCAATCCGGGAAGCGCCGAGATCATGAACGTAAAGCGGGCGAGCGACGTGCTGATGTTCAAGGACAAGGATGCCGCCGCCTACCTCGCCCATTTTTCGAACCGCCCCGGCGCGGCCGTTAAAGAACAACAACCCGCGGCGAGGCAATCTCCCGGAGAGATGGTTGCCGCGGCAGTCATTGACGGCAACCGGGAGGATATCGTCCCGCTGGTTGAGCAAGCGCTCGCCTCCGGCATGGAGGCCGTGAGGCTCATGGATGACTTCCTGATACCCGCGATCGTGCGGGTGGGAGATTTGTTTGATAAAAAGACCTATTTCCTGCCGCAACTGATCGCCAGCGCCGAGGCGATGAAAAAAGCCGTGGACTGTCTCGAACCCAGGCTCCTCAACGGAAAAACCGGACGGACGGAGAAGGGGGTCGTCATGCTGGCGACGGTAAAGGGAGACATCCACGATATCGGCAAGAACATCGTCGCGCTCATGATTCGGAATCACGGGTACCGGGTCATTGATCTTGGCAAGGACGTGGCGGCGGAAACGATCGTGGCGGCCATTAAACGGGAAAAGCCCCAGGTGGTCGGGCTTTCCGCCCTCATGACCACCACGATGGTCAACATGAAGGAGGTGGTTTCCCGTGCGGCGCAAGAAGGTCTTTCCTGCCGCTTCCTTATCGGCGGCGCGGTGGTGACCCCCTCCTATGCGGCATCGCTCGGAACGGAATACGCGAAGGACGGCGTGGAGGCGGTGCGCGCTGTGGAGCGTTTGATCGCCTCACCGGACGACAATTGGACGGGAAGTCAGGGAGATGATCATGGATGACATGAGGAAGAAGCTGGCCGGGATCATTCTCCGGAAATCGTTCAAATACAACGCCGATAAGCCCTTCACGCTGGCTTCAGGGCGAACGAGCCCCTATTATTTCAACTGCAAGCCCACCACTCTTAACCCTGAAGGGATGAATCTCATCGGCAATATCCTTTTCGACATGCTGGCCGGATCTACCGTGACGGCAGCCGGCGGACTGACCCTGGGCGCCGATCCCATCGCCAATGCCCTCTCCGTGATCTCCTACCAGCGGGGAACGCCCATCAAATCCTTTATCGTGCGGAAGGAGGTCAAGGGGCACGGAACGAAAAGCGCCGTCGAGGGAGAGGTATCTCCCGGCGAGCGGGTTGCGATTCTGGACGACGTGATTACCACGGGCGGCTCCACCATCACGGCGATGGAACGGGCGCGGGAGGCGGGCTTCTTCATAGAACGGGTGATTGCCCTTATTGACCGGGAGGAAGGGGGCAGGGAAAATATCCTCAAAAGCGGACTTGTCGACAAGGTGGAAGCCGTGCTGACGAGGGGAGAGATCATGGCATTGTACGAGGGACCCCATGTCGGTTAAAAAAAGCATCCTTGTTTTATTTCTGGCGCCGCTGTTCCTGGCCGGCACGGCGGCAGTTGCGCTGCCGGAGAAGGGCGATACGGTTGACGTGGCCCGGTTTCTTTCCGGCGATATGAAGAATGGCGTTCCCGCGGGATGGAAGCTGGAAAAAAAATCGGGCACACCCGTGATCGGTCTGGAAAAGGAAGGCAACGCCTTCCATCTCAACATGAAGAGCGATCCCCAGTCCTCCTTCGGCATTAAGAAGGCGATCAGTGTGAACGTAAAAGAATACCCGTTCTTGAACTGGAAGTGGATGGTAAGCCGGCTTCCCCGGGGGGGGGATGTGCGAAAAGCCGAAACGGACGATCAGGCGATACAGATCTACATCGCCTTTTACGCCACGGGTTTCCCGGCTAAGTTCCATACGCCCGTCATAGGGTATGTCTGGGACAACGAAGCCCCACGGGACTGGACGGGTCGGTCCCGGCAGTTCGGCGGAAGCAATCTGAGATACATCGTACTGAAGAACAAAACCGACAAGATCGGCGAATGGTACAACGAGAAGCGCGACATCTACCAGGATTACCGAAAACTCTTCAAAGATATGAAAAACGGAGAACCCGCAGGTCCGGCAGAAGGGATATCGCTCTACATCAATTCCCAACATACCCGGAGCACGGCGGAGAGCAACATCGCCGATGTTTATTTCAGCCGGCAGTGAACCCGGACGGCTTCGGAAAAAGGCCAGATGCGGTGTTGCGCTTCATCACGAGTCATTGCGACGTACGTCACTGTACGCCTTCATTCCTCATGACTTGCGCACCTTGCCTCTGATCCTTTTTGCGAAGTCGTCTTGCAGCAGTAACTTTTTACGAGTCAATCAAGCTCTGCTCCCTGCGAAACCGGTTGACGGCGAGGTGGGCCTGCCGGATCGGTTCGGGCAGTTTGTAGCCGGCGCAGCAGGAAAGCGCCATATCCACGGCGCGCTTAAGTCCGATCTTGTGGCCCGGCGAAACAAAGACCGGTTTTACCCGTTCCTTCGTGCGCACAACAGCCCCGATCACCAGATCATCGCCGACCAGATCTGCATAGCTTCCCACCCGCTCCCCCACCGGATTATAACTTCCGCACAGACGCGTCTTTGCGCACCCGATACTCGGGATATCGAGAAAGAGCCCCATGTGGGACGCGAGTCCGATGCCGCGGGGATGGGCGATCCCCTGACCGTCAAAGATCGCGATATCGGGAACACGCCGGAGCTTTGCAAAGGCCTTGAGCAGCGGGGGTCCCTCCCGGAATGAGAGGAGACCCGGGATATAGGGGAAGGATGATCGTTCCCCTGCGTACGCCTCTTCAATCACCTCCAGGGATGGATAGGACAACAAGACCACGGCGGCAAAGAACAGATCGCTTTCTTTCCCATAGGAAATATCCGCCCCGGCGATGATCGCCGGCCGGCGCGGAATATGGCGATCGCAAATGATAAGCTTATCCCGCAGGTTCTCCTGTATTTGCACGGCCTCCCGGTAATTGACGTCGAAGCGATGCAGGTGGTGTATTTTCATAGTGTGCTGAGAAAAAAAGGGGGTGGAACCCGGAGTCAATTCTTCAGAAATGGAGTTTCAATATCTCCCGGGCCTGTTCGATATCCTGTGCAATCTGTAAGGCCAGTTCTGACGGACCGGGAAACTTGATTTCATCCCGTATCCGGTCAATAAATAGTATGTCCAACTTTTCCCCGTAGATGTTTTCCCGGAAATCCAGGAGGTGAACCTCGACGGAGAGCGCGCCGTTGTCAAAGGTGGGGTTGATGCCGATATTGGCGACGCCGGGGTATCGTTTGCCCCTCACGCAGGCAATGACGGCATAAATGCCGCCGGCGGGGATGAGCACTTTTTCCGGCCGTATGTTTGCCGTGGGGAACCCGAGACCGGTGCCGCGATGTTTTCCGTGAACAACGGGACCGCTGATATTATAAGGCCTTCCCAGGAGGGCCGCCGCCTTCTTTACGTTACCGCCCAGGATGGCCTCCCGGATAGCGGTGCTGCTGATAACCGTATCACCGACTCCCACGGCGTTGATGACGTCCACCCCGAACCCCAGCTTTTTCCCGAAGGACGCCAGAAAAGCCTCGTTTCCCTCCTTGTCCTTGCCGAAGGTGTAATCATGGCCGATCACGATCTTGTGTATGTGGAGTCCGTCCCAGAGCGCCTGCCGGACGAACTCCTCGGCGGTCTTCTGCGCATATTCCCGGGTAAAAGAGATGATGATCACCGCGTCAATGCCCGTATCACTGAGGAGCGCGATTTTCTCTTCGAGGGTGGCGATGAGGTAAAAGGGCCGTACCTCCGGGCGGAGAATCATCTTGGGGTGGGGATCGAAGGTAATGACCACCGTCTTGAGATTCTCTTGACGGGCGTCTTCCCGCAGCCTTTTGAGAAGGCGCTGGTGTCCCAGGTGAACCCCGTCAAAATTGCCTATCGTTACCACCGCATTTCGTAATCCTGCGGGTATATCTTGAATGCCTCTGATAACATCCATACCGTAAGCAGCTTTCGTTCTTATAGGCGCAGACAGTAACACGAACGGCGCTAATATCAAACTCAAATTTTCTTGACAAGGCGCGCTATATCTGTGTAGAAAACAGTCCCGCTTCACCGTAAGACATTGCCGAAGTGGCGGAATTTGGTAGACGCGCTAGGTTCAGGGTCTAGTGGGCGTACGCCTGTCCGGGTTCAAGTCCCGGCTTCGGCACCATCCTAAAGACAGGGAGTTAGGCATTAACGACAATCGCTTGACTCCCTTCTTTTTTTCGTTTCTAACGGACGTAATAGGCGTCTCTAAAGATTGAAGATTCTCCGCAGCTTGCTGCGGAGAGCTTCAATATACATTAGGCATTATCTTCCCTTGACACACCAATGCCGTTCTCCTATACTCCCGCTGTCCAAAAACCCTATCCATTCAATAAGTAACATCGGGTGATTTCTGCATCGGATTGTCTGCACGTACGACGCTTCCAACATGCGAGCGCCGAAAACCTGCCCGCCTCGGGAGGGATGAATGGCCCGGATTGAAAGACAACAGTCGGTTCTCACCATCCTCCAAAGCCTGCGGGATCTGGACGGCCTGAAAAAGCTTTTCTGGGAAGAACTGAATTACGAGCGCGAAAACAAGCCGCTCAGCATGCGCGGCTGGCCGGATTCCGCCCGGAGTGCCCTGGCCGATGATCCCGTCCTGTTTGCGAGCGGCGGCGATGATCAGGCGTTTCATGTGGTCTATTGCCGTCTGGCCTCCACCGGCCTTCAGCGAAACCTCGAACGGCCGGTCGTCAGCCGGTTGGTCCGCGAGCATCCTTACTGCCTGTTCGTTTTCTCCGACACAGCGCAATCCGCCTGGCATTTCCTGAACGTCAAGTATGACGAGACGGCGGAGAAGCGCCGGCTCATCCGCCGGATTACCGTGCGGGCTGACGGCGGTTTGCGCACGGCCGCCGAGCGGTTGCAGATGATGGACCTCGCATTGATGGGGAAAGACCTGCTCGGCATCCCCGCGCTCGTGATTCAAAAACGCCTCGATGACGCCTTCGATGTCGAGTCGGTCACCAAGGATTTCTACCGGGAACTTGCCAACTGGTATTTCTGGGCGCTCAGGCATGTTCGTTTTCCCAAGGACTCGCCCAAGGAAGCCGACGGGCACGACCATGTCGGCGTGATCCGGATGATCACACGGTTAATCTTCTGCTGGTTTGTGAAGGAGAAGGGCCTGATTCCCGGGGAGCTGTTCGATCAACGTCGCCTCGATGAATTGCTCAGCGGGTTCGCGCCGGACAAGGACACAAAAAAAGACTCCGTCTTCTACAAGGCAATCCTCCAGAATCTGTTCTTCGCCACGCTGAACACCGAGATGGACAAGCGCGGCTGGACGAAGGACGAGCAGAACTTCATGGCGCACAGCCTGTATCGCTACCGGGATTTGTTCCGCAAACCCGGCGAGGCCCTGGCCCTGTTCAAGGACATCCCCTTCCTCAACGGCGGCCTGTTCGAATGTCTGGACAAAGACCTGGGTGAAGGTGTCAAGCCGCGCTACGTGCGCATTGATGGATTTTCCCGGCGGCCGGACAGCCAGCCGATCGTGCCGGATTTCCTGTTCTTCGGTTCCGAGCGCGAAGAGGACTTGAGCGTGGACTACGGCGACAAGAAGTTCAGGAAGGTCCGGGTGCGCGGACTGATCCAGACGCTCCGGCAGTATCACTTCACGATCGAGGAAAACACGCCCATCGAGCAGGAAGTCGCCCTCGATCCGGAGCTGGCCGGCAAGGTGTTTGAGAACCTGCTTGCCGCCTACAATCCCGAGACCGGGGCCACCGCCCGCAAGCAGACCGGTTCGTTCTACACCCCGCGCGAGATCGTGGATTACATGGTGGACGAGGCCTTGATTGCCTACCTGAAGGGACGCCTGCCCGCAGAGGATGAAAAGGGCGCGGAAGAGAAGCTCCGGCGGCTTGTCTCCTGGGAGGAGAGCGCCCACGATTTCGACGACGGGGAGACCGAGATACTGATTGCCGCGATTGACGGGCTCAAGGCGTTGGACCCGGCCGTCGGCTCCGGCGCCTTCCCGATGGGCATTCTGCACAAGCTGGTCTTTACCCTCGGCAAGCTCGATCCGGATAACGAACGGTGGAAGGCCAAGCAGATCGCCAAGCTGGACGCCCCCGTCATGCGGGAGGAGGCGGAGCGGTTGTTCCGACAGAACTACGACGACTATGGCCGCAAGCTCTACCTGATCGAGAATTGCCTTTACGGCGTGGATATCCAGACCATCGCCGTCCAGATCGCCAAGATGCGCTTCTTCATCTCGCTGATCGTGGACCAGCGGGTGGACCTGGCCGCAACCAACCTCGGCGTGCGCCCGCTGCCCAATCTGGAAACCAAGTTCGTCGCCGCCAATACCTTGATTGGCATCGAAAAACCCAAACAGGGGGCGTTCCGCAACCCGGATATCGATGCCAAGGAGGCGGAACTGCGCAAGGTGCGGGAGAAACACTTCAACGCCAAAACTCCGGCCAGTAAAGCCAAGTACCGGGAGTTGGACAAAAAACTCCGCGCCCAGATTGCGGAACTTCTCAAACGCGACGGCTGGGGCGACACCACGGCAAAGCAGCTCGCCGCCTGGGACCCTTACGATCAGAACGCCTCCGCGCCGTTCTTCGACCCCGAGTGGATGTTCGGCATACGGGAGGGGTTTGATGTGGTTATCGGCAATCCACCATACGTCCGCGTCCAGACGTTGAACCAGACGGATAAAGATCAGGCTGTCTGGCTCAAAAATAACTATGCCAGCGCCGCAAAGGGCAACTACGATCTGTATGTGGTCTTTGTCGAACGCGGTCTGCAACTCCTTGCATCGCAGGGACAGCTTGCCTACATTCTGCCGCACAAATTCTTCAATGCCCAATACGGCCAGCCCTTGCGCAAACTGGTTGCCGCTGGCAAACAGCTTCGCCATGTCGTCCACTTTGGCGACCAGCAGATTTTCCCCGGAGCTACCAACTATGTCTGTTTACTTTTCCTCGCCAGGGGCGGAACCGATGCCTGTAGGTGGGTGTGTGCCAATGACCTGCCCGCATGGCTGCAGAGCCGGGACGGTACTGAAGGCATTCTTCCGGCGCAAAGCATAACCGCCGCCGAATGGAATTTTGTTGTCGGTAAAGGCTCCAGCCTCTTTGACCGGCTCAAGGCCATGCCAGTGAAACTGGAGGATGTGGCAGACATCTTTGTTGGGTTGCAAACCAGCGCGGACGATGTCTTTATCCTACGATTTGTTTCTGAGACGGCGAAGACGATCACGCTCGCATCGAAGGCGTTGGAGCGGGAATGGACGTTTGAGAAGGAACTGATGCATCCCTTGGTTAGTGGAACTGATATCCGAACTTACGCACCTCTCCCCGTCAGGCAATTCATTTTGTTTCCATACGAGATCGTGGACGATTCAGCGGAACTCATCCCCTTGGAATCAATCATGAGGCGATGGCCGAAAACGGCGGACTACTTGGCTGCCAACAAGAGGCTACTTGAAGAGCGAGAAAGTGGCCGTCTGCGTGGAACGGCAAAATGGCATGGCTTTATCTACCTCAAAAACATGATGCGGCAGGCCTTGCCGAAGCTGTGCGTTCCGCGCTTGGTGGAAACATTATCATGTACACTTGACGGGCATGGATCGCACTTCCTTGACAATGTTGACGTTGGAGGAGTCGTATTCTCAGAACAGCATGCTCAGCACAACTCGGCTTACCTGCTGGGCCTTTTGAACTCCTCGCTACTACGCTGGTTCTTCCCACATATCAGTGCACCATTCCGGGGCGGCTTTCGCTCTGCAAACAAACAGTTTCTCTCGCAACTCCCCATCCGTCTGTTGGACCTGTCGGACGCAGCGGAGCGAACACAGCATGACGCCATTGTGAAGTTAGTGGAGCGCATCCTCACCGCCAAGGCGGCTGACTCCGCAGCCGACACCTCGGCGCTGGAGCAGGAGATCGACCATATCGTGTATGAACTCTATGAGCTGACGGAAGAGGAGATTGCGATTGTGGAGGGAAAAGTTGAATAGCGGAATGACATCAAGCCTCAATCCGGTAGGTGTTTTCCTTCCCTATGACGCCGTCTTCAGTGATGGCCCGATGTCTTTCGATCACTTCAAGCAGATTGTGAAATCACTGAGCCGGACGGATACACTCTTTTGGTGTGCAAGACTGAATCTGATTCTTGCCGATCCGCACGTGGATGAGAAATCCAAACAGCAGTGTTGCCTTGATTACTTCTTTACGCCGCAACAAATCCAAGTGTTGAACAGTTATATCAAGGGACGTGAGAGTTCTGCGAAGGTCAGTGTGGTGCTTCGTGGTACGCTCTTGGAGCTCATTAGATGGGTTTGCCTTTTATCTTCTGACCATCCTGACGACGGTGAAACATTCAAAAAATCCAAAGTCCGTAACGCTTTTGCTCAAGTGTTACTGATGGCAAGCGAGTTTTGGGGGCAACGCATTTACTCTGGCGATGTTTTCGGCAAGGGCGACACAATTGAAGAAAAACGGCGTAATGCACTTCCGATAACTCGACGAGTCATGATGGAAACATCCATTCACCCTCGGCCATTTGAGGCACTTGTCAGGGGAAGAACCTTGTTCAAGGATTTCATGCCGTTGCATTACAGTGGCTTTGATTCTGCTTTTCACGATACTACGGGAATATCTATTGACAGCTATTACGATTGTGCGAGCATGTTTCTGAGCCATTGTATAAATACCGAGGCAAAATCTGGAGTCGGGAGTAAGACAGAAAGCGGGATTTTCACCTTTGCTGCTTGTGTAAAAGCTGCGCCGCATATGGAAAGGCAATTTAGGGCCTATTTCAACCTTCAATCATGTACCACCGATGAAGTGAGAGACGGTATCTGGGAAAAAGCCACTGAGCCGGACAGATTCATGAATGAATACAATCTGAAACCACTTCGGGAGCGCCCCATACTTGCTGCCTCAGGTGATCGTTGGATTATTGTCGACCCGTTGCTTTATGTCGAACAACAAAGCATCGGTCCCCTTTTCCAGTTGATGAAAAATAGATCCAAGAAGGACGCAAATGCGCTCACTGAGGCCTTTGGGCATTCTTTTGAAGACTACGTTGGGAGTATTCTGCAGCGCATATATCCATACAGCGGTAGCCAACTCGCGAAAAGGTTGTGCTGCAATGTTCGAGATGAGGCAGATAGCAGTGTACAGATTGCGGACTTTGCACTGGATGATATCTCCGATATTGTACTGATCGAAACGAAGACGGCTTTCATTCCGGATGACAAGGTGGACCCATGTTACGTGGAATCTTACTTGAACTGTCTTCAGCAGCGCTATTGCGAAGACGCGGGCAGGAAGAAAGGGTATGGTCAGCTTGCACGATCGGTTCAGATGTTGAGCTCGGGGAAATGGAAGCCAGCGGATATGGATATTTCACAAGCCAAACGCATCTTCCCTGTTCTGTTGGTTCATGACGATCTCCTCGATGCACCTCCCCATTGTTGGTATTTTGCAAATGAGTTCCGGACCGCACTTGATCCAGACACTATTGAATTTGGAGAATGGATGGTCAAGGGCCGCTTCCGAGTAGCACCACTGGTTGTGATGACCATCAGTGACCTGGAATGCCTGGAGTCTTCGCTGAGTAAGTTCACGTTGGTTGACCTGCTGAAGGCCTATTCGACGACCACGCCTGATCGACTGGTTTCATTGAATAATTTTTTGGCAGCGAGTTCTGCACAGTTCCCACTCTATCGCAACAGAAGCTTGGCCGCAGACTGCGATAGGATACTGGCTGATGGCTTGCGGCGGGTCTTTCCAACAAGAGCGAACATTTCGATTGTGGAGGATGCGGAAGCCAAGGGGGAGTGAAAGAAATGAGTCCGGACTTCTTTCAAAGCAAGAAACCATGGTCTCGCTATAAGGACATGATTCTGTCCCACTACCTGACGCCATACTTGTTCAAGGTCTGTAGCTTGGGAAAACCGGTCCTGGTAGTGGATTGTTTCGCCGGTCCGGGACACTTTGAAGATGGAACAGACGGTTCACCACTACTCATTTCCAAAGCGGTTCGTCAGATTGCGGAAAAAGGGAAAGCCGTCTCGGCTTTGTTTATCGAAGAGAGGAGAAAGTACTTTCAAAAGTTGCAGGAATCAGTGAAGGACTACCAAGATATCTGTAATACAAAACATCAAAGCTTTGAAGTTGTCGCCAAGGAAATTGTCGGCATGGGACGCGACAACACGGTGTTTGTCTACATCGACCCTTATGGAATAAAGCCTTTACGCTTTGATGCGTTGGCGGAAATCTACGCGAACATAACGCGTGGTTCAAGCATAGAGGTGTTGCTGAATTTCAATGCTCCTTCTTTGGTTCGCAATGGTCTGGCGGCGTTGAAATGTGCACAACAGGACGACTCGGAGGAAGAACTGGACAGGACAATGACACCGTCTGACATCGATGCGATAGCCGGCGGCACCTATTGGCGGGAAATCGTAACAAGTGATATTCCCTTCTCTGACAAGGAAGAAAAGTGTGTATCCGAGTATATAGGGATGATGAAAAGGTACTTTGCAGAAGTGTGCAGTTACGGGATAAAAGAACGGTATGAACACACGATTCCGAAATATCGTCTGCTTTTCGGCTCACGGCACGAGGATGCATTTCTCCTTATGAACGATGCCGTCTGTAAAGCGAGAGATGAATTTTTAGGAAAACAGTGCGTGGACGGTTTCCTGTTTGACATGCGGGCGGATGACGAAATTCACGATCCCGAACGACTGCGTAGGGCCATTATGGATAGTCTTTCAACCTCCATGACGCGCAAGAAACTGATTGTGCATGCAATGCATAAAGTCTTTGCCGAGTATAAGGAGTCGGAATATAAGCGCATGATCGGAAGTCTTATCAAGGACGGGAGCTTTTCCTCCAGGTCTGGAAAGACCCGGATCAATGACCACGAAGAATTGTTTCGAAAAACATCTTCCGATGGTGGACGTCCATGATGATAGAATATAAGAATAACGCTCTCCGGGAACAGCAGGCTGTATACACGGCGGCGGGCGCAAAGCAGGATCATGCCTTGGTGCGGGAACTATGGGCCATCAAAGGACAGTCGGATCGTTTCCATGTTCAGCGGATAGCTGAGCGGTCGGGACTTCCAGTTAAATGGCTTTCCGCACCGCCGAGGATCAATGGGGAGCGGGGCATGGATAAGCTCATGGAGGAGCGGAATGTCCTGCTGCTTCGCGACCGCAAAAGCCCGTTCATCGAACAGTTTCAGCATCCGCTGGGACGGTGCGCGAAGTTTTATAAGCTGACGGCCTACAACAACTGCAATTTCTGGTGCGAGTACTGTTACCTGTACCTGACTTTTCGGACTTGCCCGGTCTCAACGCACTTCGTGAACTACGAAAGGATGTTCAAGGACATAGAGAAGTTTGACAGGCAGATTATTCCCGATGCCCTGCGAGTTTTGAATCTTGGCGAACTTGGCGATCCGTTGGCCGTGGATGATGTCACGGGACTGTCGGAGCAGCTTGTTCCGTTCATGCCGGCACATGCGCCCCGCACGAAGCTGCTGTTCCTGACCAAGAGCGACTGTGTCCAAAATCTTTTGGAGATGCAGCATGGCGGGCAGACGATCGTTTCGTTCAGCGTCAATACGGACAAGGTATGGCAGTATCTGGAGCACCGGACGCCATCGCCGACGGATCGGCTGAAGGCGGCGCGCAAGGTTCAGGATGCCGGGTATGAGGTGCGTTTGCGAATAGACCCGGTGGTCCGATATTCAACGTGGGAAAAAGATTATCGCAGGCTTACAGAGATGATTTTCGATCACGTCAAGCCTTCGAGGATCACGATTGGCGAGTACCGCCCCGCAGAAGGGCTTTCAAGTCACATCAGGACGCGTTTCCCGGAATCGTCCCTCCTGAAGGTGAATGGTTCGTTGATTGTTGAGGCAGGAAAGCTGCGATATCCGAGGGAATGCAGGATCGAGATGTTCCGCGCGATTGCGGATGGGATTCTGCGCTGCAACAAGAAGGTTCAGATTGCACTTTGCAAAGAGACTCCGCAGGTTTGGAAAGCGGCAGGTTTGGAGGGGAAAGGATTATGTTGCAACTGCACGGGTTGAAAGAAAATAAACCTTGACAAAAACGTACGTAAAAGGATACTTCTAAAAGTACACGTGAAGGAGGAGGTATGCCGAAAAGTATATCCATCATTGAAGCAAGAAAAAAACTGACGAATATTCCGGAACTTTTTGAGCAGGAGGCGGACCTGGACGTGGTTGCCGTCACCAGGCGGGGCAGGCCGGTCATGGCCATTATGCCCTGGGAGCTTTATGAAGCCCTTGAGGAAACCCTGGAGATTTTGGGGGACGAGGCGCTGATGATGCAACTCAGGGAAAGCATAGAGGAGTTGAAAGCAGGACAGCTTATCCCGTGGGAAGAAACCGGCGCCGGGGCAAGGCGGTGATGTGGCCTGTTTTCATCACGCCGACAGCACAGCGGATGCTCCAGGCTATTGCGGACAGGCGGATCAGGGAAAAGATCGGGGATATCATCGACCGCCTTCGGCAGGATCCGGAAAAGCAGGGGAAAGCTCTGTTGGGCGAGCTTGCGGGATACCGGAGCATTCGGGCCGTCGGGCAGCGGTGTCGCATTATCTACAAGGTCGAAAAATCGAGGGTGATCGTCATCGTTATGGCTGTCGGCCTTCGTAAAGAAGGGGCAAAAAAAGACATCTACGCCCTGGCCAGGAAACTTCTCCGTCTTCGGCTGACAGAGTGACCTTGAGGGATAATCATGCCCGCCCATGACATAATCGACAATCGCCGGGGAAAAAGTCTTCCTGATCGGAGATGAACATGACCTTGCAAAACTGGCTTCTTAACGACTGGCTGCAACCGCTTACCACAAGCCGGAACGGCTGCCCGGATGCCTGATTCTTTGAATTTGTTGACAAAATATTCCATAATTTCGCCCAAGGACAATAAGGATGGTTGACATCGGCAAACAGGTCTCCTATTGGAAGGAAAACGCCGAGGAAGATTGGGCGGTCGCTCAGCAGCTCCTTGAAAACGGTCGAATCCGCCATGGACTGTTTTTCGCCCATCTGGCACTGGAAAAGATGCTCAAGGCGCTTGTTTGCAAAAATACCGGTGATCTGGCGCCCCGAATCCACAACCTGAACCGCCTGATCGATTTGGCGGGTGTTGTATCGAGTTCGGTGCAGACGGACATACTTGCTGAAATGAATGCTTTTCATATTGAGGGACGCTACCCCGAAACGTTGACAAAGCCGCCAACGGGAGAGGAAGCCATCCGGTATATGAAACGTGCAGAGGAGGCGTTCCGGTGGTTGACAAATCTGTTGTAAAAGGAGTCAGAAACTACCTGAGGGCCTTGCAGGATCAGGGACTGATCATCAACTTCGGCGTGGTGTTCGGATCACAGGTTAGAGAAATGCCGGATTCATGGAGCGATATTGATTTATTGGTTGTTTCTCCCCGGTTTGATGACCTGCGGGACCGCGCTGATATTGATCTTCTTTGGCGTGTTGCGGCAAGGACGGATAATCGCATCGAACCGATCCCCTGCGGAGAGCGGCAGTGGCGCGAGGATGAATCCAGCGCAATCATTGAAATTGCCCGGCGCGAGGGACAGCCGATCACCATTGCGGAAAACCCATAACCGATGCCCGCCCATGACATCATCGACAATCGGACGGAGAAGCTGGTTGACCATCTCAGCGAGATGCTCGGCACCAGCGAGCGGGCGCGGTTCGCCGTCGGCTATCTCTTCCTTTCCGGACTGACCGGCGTTGCCGAACGCCTTTTGAGCCTGAAGGAGCTCCGCCTGCTCATCGGCAACACGACCAACCGCGAGACGGTCGAGATGCTGGCGGAGGGCTACCGGCGCCTTGACCTCGCGGCGGAAGAGGTCGAGAGACAGATTTATCCCAAGCGCACGGAAGCCGGTAAGATGGCCGAGGCGACGGCCGGGAATCTGCGGAATTCCGTGGAGCTGATGGATCAGATTGATGAGGCGCAGGCGCTGATTGCCGGGCTGATTCGGATGATCCAGGAGAAGCGCCTCAAGGTCCGCGTCTACACGAAGGGGCGGCTCCATGCGAAGGCGTACATCTGCGACTACGGCAAGGTGTTCGACCCGGCCGGTAAGGAGGTCGCCCGGCACGAAAAGGGCATCGCGGTTGTGGGATCCTCGAATCTGACCCTGGCCGGGCTCACCCACAACACCGAGTTGAACGTGGTCGTGCAGGGGAATCAGAACCACCAGGAACTCGCCCGCTGGTTCGACGACCTCTGGAAAGAGGCGCAGGAATTCGACGAAACGCTGATGGTGGAGCTCCGGGAGTCCTGGGCGGCGGCGCAGGTCAGACCGTACGACATCTACATGAAGACGCTCTTTGCGCTCGTGAAGGACCGGCTGGAGGGTGAAGAAGAGCAGGAACTCTTCTGGGACGACGACGTCTTCCGCAAGCTGGCGAAATTCCAGAAGGTTGCCTTCAAGCAAGCGATCACCATGATCAAAGACTATGGCGGCGCGTTTGTATCGGACGTGGTCGGCCTGGGCAAGAGCTACATCGGCGCGGCCATCGTGAAGCATTTCGAGCGCACGGACCATGCCCGCCCGCTGGTCATCTGTCCCGCCCCGCTCAAGGAAATGTGGGAACGGTACAACGAGGTTTACCAACTCAATGCCCGCGTCCTCTCGATGGGCCATCTCCGGGAAAACGACAATGACGGCGTGACCAGGCTTCTGAAGGATTTTCAGTACAAGGACCGCGACTTTGTCCTCGTGGATGAAAGCCACAACATCCGGCACCCCGACACCCAGCGCTACAAAGTGCTCCAGACGTTTCTTTCCACCGGCCGACGTTGCTGTTTCCTGACCGCCACGCCCCGGAACAAAAGCGCCTGGGACGTTTACCACCAGATCAAGCTTTTCCACCAGGATGACCGGACGGACCTGCCCGTTGATCCGCCGAACCTGAAGGAATTCTTCAAGCTGATCGAACGCGGGGAAAAGAAATTGCCCGACCTGCTGGCGAATATCCTGATCCGGCGGACCCGCAATCACATCCTGCGGTGGTACGGCTTCGACGCGGAAACGCACCAGCCCGTCGATCCCTGCCGTTTTCAGGACTATCTCGACGGCAGGCGGAAGGCCTATGTGCTCGTCGGCGGAAAACACCAGTTTTTCCCGAAGCGGCACCTTGAAACCATCGAGTACAGCATCGAAGACACCTACCAGGGTCTCTACCAGCAGTTGCGCGGCTATCTCGGCAAGGCCCGGAAGGGCAAGCCCGCCAAGGCCGCAGCAGGGGAACTTACCTATGCGCGTTACGGCCTGTGGCACTACGTGCGCGCGGAGAAACAGAAGAAGGAACCGTACGTCAGTCTGCAGCGGGCCGGAGCGAATCTGCGCGGACTGATGCGGGTTCTCTTATTCAAGCGGTTTGAGTCGAGTGTTTACGCCTTTCAGGAGACCATCCGCCGGCTGCTTGCGATTCACGAGTCCTTTCTGAGATCCATTGACCAGGGCTTCGTCCCGGCGGGAGAAGACGCGCAGGCCATCCTCTACGGAAGCGACTCGCTCGAAGAGGTTGACGTCATGGATGCCTTGCGCGCGGTGTCGCAGCGTTATCATGCCGAGGACTTCGACACGGATTCCCTGCGCAAACACATCGCGCACGACATCGAGCGTTTGAAGACTATTCAGCAACTTGTTGAGCCGATCAGCCCGGAGAAAGACGCCAAACTGCAAACGCTCAAGACGCGCCTGGCCGACAAACCGTTGCGGGGTGCAAAACGGTTGATCTTCACCCAGTATGCCGATACGGCAAAGTATCTCTACGACAATCTGAATCCCGGTGACAAGCTTGCCGACGTGGAGGTCATCTACAGCGGGGACAAGAGCAAGGAGCGCATCGTCGGACGGTTCGCGCCGAAAGCGAATCCGGAGTATCGCTTTGCCAAAGGCGAGGCGGAACTCATGACCGTTGTCGCCACCGACGTGCTGGCGGAAGGCCTGAACCTTCAGGACTGCGACAACATCATCAATTACGATCTGCACTGGAATCCGGTGCGGCTGATTCAACGCTTCGGACGCATTGACCGGATCGGATCGGAACACGAAGTCATCTTTGCTTTCAATTTCCTGCCGGAGGTGGGAATCGAGAAGAACCTGAAGCTGTACGACAAGCTGCACAATCGGATTCAGGAGATTCACGACACCATCGGGGAGGACGCCAACATCCTCGACGAGACCGAACGCGTGAACCCCGAGGCGATGTACGCCATTTATGAAACGCGAGGTAGCGGCCTGGCAGTGCAGTTGGACCTCTGGGGCAAGCCGGAAGAGGAGTTTCTGGACCTGAACGAAGCCGAGGAAATCCTGCGGCAGTTGCGGAAAGAAAACCCGGCGGAGTTCGAACGCATCGCCGCTCTGCGCGACGGCATCCGGACGGCACGACCCTCTCTGCAAAAGGGTATGTTCGTTTTCTGCCAGGCAGGCCGCTTTCAGCAGCTCTTCCTGCTCGACGAGAAGGGTGCAGTCGTCTCCCGCGATGTCCCGAGGGTAGTCGGCTCAGTGAAGTGCGCCCCCGATGCGCGGGCCGCCGATCTGCCGGATGGATACAACAAGGCGGTCATGACCGTGCAACGGGCATTCGCCGAAGAAGTCAAACATCGGGAGGCCGAACGCAGGCATACCTTCAACCTCACGCACGGCCAAATTTACGTGCTCCGGGAACTCAGGATCCTCTTTGAAGCCGCAACCGACGAGGAAATCAAGGGCAATGTCAACATCCTGGAGAAAGCGTTTCGAGGCGCACTGACCGGTGCGGTCAAGCGTGAACTAAACCAGTTGCGCCGCAACGCTGTCGCCGGCGAGGCACTCTACAAACATCTGATCCGCATCTACGACCAGCACAACCTGAAAGACGCGACGGCCCGACGAAGCCTGGAACTTGAGGACAAAGCCATTCCCCGCATCATTTGCAGCGAGGCATTCGTCTGAATTCGGTGGCAACCGTATTCCCCGCTGCTTGCTCAAGGAGAGCTTCAATCTTGCCCCTATCGAGAATCCCCGCTTGAAGAACAGGAAAATTCGTGCTAAGAGCACCATCCATCTCATGGATGGACCGGGAAACTCCGCCCGGCGGTGGAGCTTCAACGCTGAATGCAGGAGGGCTCATGCGCGCTCGTTGTTCTCTTATGGTTTTAGCTCTTGTTCTTATTTCTGTGACGGATGCGTCCGCCGCAATCAAAAAGAATCATTCCGCCGGCATCGCCGGGAAACATGCCGCCCGCCGTCTCGTTTCTTCGAGCATATCGCGCACCCCTTACATTGGCGCCATTGTCGTTGATGCGGTCAATGGCCGGGTGCTGTTTAACGATAATGCGGACAGCAGCGGATATCCGGCGAGCGTCACCAAGTTGATGGACCTGCTTATCATCCTGGAAAAAGTCCGGGAGGGGACTCTGGCGGTTACCGATAAGGTCACCGTTACCGCCGAGGCCGTTAAAGTTGGCGGATCCCAGGCGTATCTGAGGGAGCACGAAACATTCTCCCTGGAGGAGTTGCTGTATGCCCTGATGGTGAAATCGGCCAATGACGTGGCTGTGGCGCTGGCCGTTCATGTTGCCGGTTCCCCGGAAGCCTTTGTGCAACTGATGAACCGCAAAGCACAGCAGCTGGGCATGGCCGCGACCCATTTCCATTCTGTCCACGGACTGTCGCCCGGCAGGGGGCTGCCCCGCGATGTAAGCACGGCGCGCGATCTCTCCCTTCTTGCCGCTGCGGTGCTCAAGTATCCCGATGCCCTGCGCTATACGTCAACGAAACGCCATGCATTCCGCAACGGCACGGTCACCATGCGCAACCATAACCGCCTGCTCGGCGTCGTGGAAGGATGTGATGGATTGAAAACGGGATACTTTGCGGAAGCGGGTTATTCGATTGCCGCCACGGCCCAGCGCCAAGACGAACGGATCATTGTCGTCGTTCTGGGAAGCCGGTCCCTGCAGATGCGCGACATCAAGACCAGGGAACTCCTGGCGAAAGGTTTCCGGGAGGCAGAGCGACAGCCGGTGATGATTTCCACCAAGGGGATACCCCCTTTTTCCCTTCTCGTTTCGAAGCAGGTGATTACCGGGCCGCTTGCGGCTCACCGGGGAAGCGTAAATTGATGAATTTCACAATGGCCGTCTGGAACTGCTGAAAGTAGGCATTTCCTCTGCTTGGCTCGGAAGAGGCGAGCTCAAGGGTCAGCGTGAAAATCTTCCGTTCGTGTCCCGCATAATTTCCGAGCGATCCGGGGAAATAGCCATTTCTCTTTAACGGGAAATTCGTTTCTTTGCTTATCTTTTCCAGCCACTGTTCAAACGAATCCAGATCGGCGGATGGTCCGTCAAAATCATAAAACCCGAGCGGGGAATGCACGCTCAGTATTTTTTGAGGCTTGAATCGTTTAATCAGCGCCATCTGAAACAGGGTTTCCTGTTCAGAGCCGGGCTTTTTGCCCGGATAGTAGCGTCTGTTTCCGCGCGTTTTTTTCTGCCACAGGCGCACCGCGTCGGCATGCCAGTCCCTCGTAGGGAAATTCCTGTTTATATCAACACCGTTTGTGTTGACCCGTTGGGGAGGCTTTGAAAAAAAACCGTCCGGATTTACCAGGGGAGCGATGATGATGCAGGTATCCTGGTAAATCGTCGGATGTTCTTTAATGTAGTGGGCAAATTTCAAGAGAACGCATACGGTCGTTAGCTCATCGCCATGGACATTTCCAAGGAACAGGACACAGTCGTTTTTCGGACTGCCAAACTGGGCAAATAACAGCGGGGATTTTCGTTGAGTCGTCCGATAATACTCCCACGGGATATCCTGGGGTTTGATATCCGTCCAGCCGTATTCTGTACAGCGGTTTTCAAGCGCGTCGAGAAATTTCTGTATGCCCTTTTGGGACGCTTCCCGTGCAGATGCCTGTGTCGGAATGACCACGACCAGGGCGATAATCAACCATAACGCGACACCTTTTTTCAAATCCGCTATTCTCCTGTGAAGATATTCCGCTATTCCAAAAGATCACGCAGCGGTGTTACGGGGATGCCCCAGGCTTCGGCAACGCCGGGATGGGTTACCGTTCCCTCAACCATGTTGACGCCGGCCGCAATCTCCGGGTTGGTCCGCGCCGCTTCCCGCCAGCCCTTGTTCGCGATCTCCAGCGCGTAGCGGAACGTGGCGTTCGTCAGCGCGAAGGTGGATGTCCGGGGAACGGCGCCGGGCATGTTCGTCACACAGTAGTGGATGACGCCGTTTACAACATAGGTCGGGTCCCGGTGGGTGGTCGGGCGGCAGGTTTCCGAGCATCCTCCCTGATCCACGGCGACGTCCACGAGGACAGCCCCTTCCTTCATTGTCCGAATCATCTCCCGGGTTACCAGCTTGGGGGCCTTTGCGCCGGGAATGAGTACGGCGGCGATCAAGAGGTCCGCCGAGGCGACCAGTTTTTTCAGGTTGTAGGGGTTCGACATCAGGGTCGTTACGTTCGGAGGCATGACGTCCGCCAGGTAGCGCAAACGCTTGAGGTCCACGTCCAGAATGAACACGTTTGCACCGATTCCCGCGGCAATCCGCGCCGCGCTGCTTCCCACGACCCCTCCTCCGATCACCACGACGTCCGCCGGCGCGACGCCCGGCACCCCGGACAGGAGGATTCCCCGGCCTCCGCGCGGCTTCTCCAGGTGCTTGGCCCCTTCCTGTACCGCCATCCGGCCAGCCACTTCGCTCATGGGGATTAAGAGAGGCAGGCTGCCGTCGGCGCTTTTCACGGTTTCATAGGCGATGGCTACGCTCCGACTCGTCTGCATCGCCTCGGTGAGGCCCCGGTCGGCGGCAAAATGGAAGTAGCAGAAGACCACCTGTCCCGAACGCACCAAACCATATTCCCGGGGAAGCGGTTCCTTGACCTTGATAACCAAATCCGCTTGGCGATAAATCTCTGCCGGATCGTACACAATGCTGGCGCCGCTGCCGAGATAATCCTCATCCCGTGCCCCGCTTGCCAGGCCCGCGCCCGTTTCCACCAGCACGTAGTGGCCGGCAGCAGCCATCTGCTCCGCCCCGGCGGGCAAAAGACCCACCCGGTTCTCATCAATCTTGATCTCTTTCGGAATGCCGATAATCATTGGTTCCTTGATCTCCCCCAGCCGTTTTCTGCGCTTGCAGGCGCTTCAGCGCTCAGGCCGCGCCACGGGCCTTCCCCTTGTCGCCTTGCTGCCGTTATTGCGGATCGTCGTCCGACAGGCATACTTCCTCCTTGCTGGTCCGTATTGAGTGTCGCAGGTACCGCACGCCGGAGAGAAATAATGCCGTTCCTATGGCGGTATAGAGAACGGCGAGATACAATTTCGGCACCGGGGAATGACGAAGCATGATCCCCAAGAAGATCATGATGATGATAAGCAGATAGCTCTTCCAGGGCATGAAGGAAAAAACGCACCCTGTTCCCTCCATGGCGTGGATTCTCCCCAAGTTTCTGTCCACAATGCGAAGAAAGCCGAAATGATGAATCAGAGGGGCGCACACAATCCCGCCCACCGCTGCGAAAAGGGCGTCATGGTGATTTTCGGTCTTAAGCCAGAAATAGGAAATGACATTGAGCATAATTGCCGTTCCAATCCATGATATCCCGGCCACACTCATAAGAACGCTTTTCGAGACACCCGGCTTCCACGTTTCAAGTTTCGAATTTTTAAACGTCATATGTTTCCCGAAGAACCGGCGGGGCGCATGGTTTTAGGCATGCGGCGCCGTGGCCTTGATTTTAGGAACATATCAGGGTCCTGTCAAGCGCTATCGCGTTATCGTGATCGGGTCATTTGTTCTTGACAAAGAAACGCCATTTTCATACACTTAGCCGCACCAAAAGCGACTTCTTATCAAACAAACTCACCGACAGCAGTATTTGCCACACTTATCAGGAGGATCTTATGAAGGCGATCACCATACTGGTTACTGTCACGATCCTTATCCTGGGAGGTTCTGTTGCCTGCCTGGCGGCGTTGGATTATGTCGGCATCGTCAAGACGATCGCCGGGGAGGTTGTGATCGTGAGAAACGCTCAAACCATTAAGGCGGAGGCAAACACGAAACTTCTGAAAGGTGATCTGGTAAGGACAGGGCCGAACGGGAAGGTGGGACTGATCTTTGAAGACGACACCGTCGTTTCCATGGGCTCTAACAGTAAAATCATGATAGAGCAATTTTTGTTTCAACCGGCGGAAAAGAAACTCTCTTTCATTGCCAGGATATTTCAAGGCACGGCATCTTTTTTGTCGGGTCAATTAGCCAAACTGGCGCCGAATCTGGTATATATCGAAACACCCCAAGCGACCATAGGGATGAGAGGAACGCATCTTCTGGTCAAAGTGGATTGATGGAAAAACCTGTCATCCGAAATTCTGACCACCCTGAAGATAGATAGACGCGAACAGCATCATCACGGGAGATATGATCGTATGAATTACGGATTGCGACGTGTTCTGCCATTTTTCGCACTCATTCTTATTTGCGGCTGCGCCGCGAAAACGATGGTTGTGCTGGTGCCTGATCCCGACGGAAAGACGGGCCGTATCTCCGTCTCAAATCAGGCCGGAAGCGTCGCCATTGAATCTCCAAACCAGGCGACGACCGTCAGCAGCGGGAAACCGCCGACTCCTCCGGTCGCTATGGAAAAAGAAACGATCGCCGCGCTCTTTTCAGAAGCCCTCTCCATCCAGCCGAAACGCCCGGTCCATTTCATTCTCTATTTTGAAAAAGATACGGCGCTCACACCTGATTCGCTCAAACAGATAGCCGATATCATTGCGGCCATACGGGAACGGGCATCAACCGATATCAGTGTTGTCGGACACACCGATTCCGTCGGCAGCAGGGAATACAATATGAACCTTTCAAGAAACAGGGCCGCTTCCGTAAGAGATATTCTGGTCAAGCAGGGAGTGGATGCGAACAGCATCACGACAACTTCCCATGGAAAGGAAAACCCGCTGGTTCCAACCGAAGACAATGTGAGCGAACCAAGAAATCGCAGAGTTGAGGTTGTTGTCAGATAGTGGTCTTACTGTGAAAAAACCGGCGACGCTCAATCGTGCACGCACCTTAACCGGGAGAATCCTTCTTTCCGGACTTGCATTAAGTTTCGTTATCGCTGCGGCCTACCTGCTTCATCCCGGCTTTATCAGATCTCTGAACAACAAGACGACCGATGTCGTCATGGCCTTTTCGAAAACGCGGCATGTGTCGGCTTCCATCGCGATTGTGGATATTGACGAGAAAAGCCTGACCCGGTATGGTCAATGGCCATGGCCCAGATACCGGCTGTCGCATCTGCTGCAAAAAATCAATGAGCTGGGCGCCGCCAGCATTGCATTGAACCTGATCCTGGCAGAACCGGACCGGACCTCGCCAAAGAACTGGCAATTCTCAATCGAACGTGAACTCGGGTATCGAATTGACACCTCAAAAATACCGACCGGTGTCCTTGACCATGACCGGTATCTCGCCGATACCCTGGCAACGGGGCCGTTTGTCCTCGGCAATCAGTTCCTCTTTAAACGTGCCGCAAGCCCGCACCCATCGTGCAGGCTGCATCCGCTCAATGTCGTCTGGATAAACAGCCCGCACGCACATCCGACACGGACCCGCTTTTTCATGGCCGACAGTGTCGTATGCAATCAGCGGCCGTTTGCCGATGCCGTATCCTATTCGGGCTTTTTGAACGCGACCCCCGATGCGGACGGCATCTTGAGAAGGATGCCTCTGCTGATTCAATTCGAGGGCAAGCTGTATCCTTCCCTGGCCCTTGCGACGTTGATGCAGACAAAACGGGTCACCCAGATCGGTATCATACGGAGGGGAAGCGGCCTCCTGAATCTTGTGGTGAATAATGCGATCATTCCGATCGACCGACAGGGAAATATCCGGGTCAATTTCAGCAATAGCCCCGGCGAATTTCAGCGGGTTTCTGCCCGTGATCTTCTCGATGGTCTCGTTGCACCGGAACGTCTCAAGGATAAAATCGTCCTGGTCGGTTCATCTGCCTCCGGCTGGGGGCATACGTATCAAACCCCCCAAAAGCCGGTCCATGCCCACGTTGATATCCACGCCCAGTTACTGGACAACCTCATTACCGGTAACACGGTTATCCGGGCGCAGGTATTCCTGTTGTGGGAAACCCTGTTGGGATTGCTGGTGGCTGCGCTGGTATGCCTGTCCATCGCCAGAATGGAAATAATGGGAAGCGCGGTAGTTGGCGGCGTAACTCTCGTGGGCGTCTGGCTGGGAATGGGGATGGTCTTCCAGGCAAGTGGATTTTTGTTTTCTCCTTTTTTGCCGACCGTGTTGATCATATTCAATTACACCGTCCTGACAATTTTGAAAACAGGGGAAAATCAGCATCTTGCCAAAGCGAGAGCCGATGATACCTTGATCCTGCTGAAAAGCAGCGAAAAAAATCTGAATTCCATCATCAAGACCGTCCCCGATATCATCTTTCGGTTGGACCCTGCCGGCCGGATAACCTTCATAAGCCCGGCGATTTCGAAATATACGGACCGTCCTGATCAGTTGCTCGGGCAACCGATTTTTGATCTGGTCGCGCCGGAGGATCGGCAAAAAGCCCAGTACCGGCTGAATGAAAAGCGAACGGGAGAACGGGCGACCCGCGCTCTGGAACTTCGCTTGCTTTTGCCGCGCAAACAGGAGGGGGAGGCCGAAAAAATTGGATATTTCAGCGTGTCTGCGGAGGGCATCTATCGAAATGATACCCCGCGCTCGACGGAATTCATCGGAACACAGGGGATCATGCGGGACATTACCGACCATAAAAAACTCGAAGACAGGTTGTTGCATGCCCAGAAAATGGAAGCCGTCGGCAACCTTGCCGCCGGCATCGCCCATGATTTAAACAATATTCTCACCGGTCTGGTTACCTATCCCGACCTGCTGTTGCTGGAGCTGCCGCATGGCGACCCCCTGCACAAAAAAATACGCGAGATCCAGCGGTCCGGTAAGAAGGCGGCGGCAATTGTCCAGGATCTTCTGACCTTTTCTCGTCGCGGTGTAAAGATCAGCGAAGTAGTTAATGTGAATACGATCATTTCAGAATATCTTGCGTCACCCGAATATGGCGAGACGCGCAACGCCCATCCGGACATTGCCATTGAGACCGATCTCGCATCTGACCTCATGAATATAAAGGGATCTCCGGTGCACCTGTCCAAGGCCCTCATGAACATCGTGAATAACGCCGCCGAGGCAATGCCGGCGGGAGGGCGCATTCGCCTTTCCACATTCAACAAATACCTGGATGCGCCGCTGCCGGTCTATGAGGTGATTCCGGAAGGAGAATATGCCTGTATCAGCGTTGCCGACGAGGGAGTCGGCATTGCCGTCGAAGATCTTCACAAAATCTTCGAGCCGTTCTTCACCAAGAAATCAATGAAGCGGAGCGGTTCGGGACTGGGCATGACCGTGATCTGGGCCACCATTAAAGACCATGGCGGCTATATTGATCTTCAAAGCAAAGAGGGGGAAGGGACGCAGCTCGTCCTGTATCTGCCGGCTACCCGCGAGATGGCGGACAGTGACTCCCACAGGATGGTGCTGGAAGACTACCTGGGGATGGAAAAGATCCTGGTGGTGGATGATGTGCCGGAACAGGTTGAAATTGCCTCAAAAATGCTTACAAAACTCGGGTATGCCGTTTCATCGGTGGCCAGTGGAGAGGCGGCCGTGCAGTTTGTTCAAAAGCAGGAGGTTGACCTGCTTGTTCTTGACATGATCATGCCCGGCGGCATAGACGGCCTGGAAACCTATAAGCGCATCATTGCGATCCGTCCCGATCAACAGGTCATTATCGCGAGTGGCTTTTCCGCATCCGAGCGGGTTAAAACGGCTCAGGAACTGGGCGCCGGCGCCTATATTCACAAACCATATACCCTGGAAACAATCGGTATTGCGGTCAGAAAAGAGTTGGATCGTGCCCGAAAAAAAGGGTGAGAGCGTACCGGCCTTGGGAAGTTTTTCCCGGATGGCCGTGGGAAAATGCTTTTCAGAAAGGAATCGGCAACTGCATGGGCAATGAAGGAAACAAGGTAATCTATACCATGATCCGGGTAAGCAAGGTTTACGATAAGAAACCGGTGCTCAAGGACATATCCCTTTCCTATTTCTACGGCGCCAAGATCGGCGTACTGGGGAACAACGGTTCGGGGAAAAGCTCCCTGCTCCGCATCCTGGCGGGAGGAGATAAGGACTTCGACGGCAAAACGATCCTTTCCGCCAGCTACACCGTGGGATTTCTCGAGCAGGAACCGCGGCTCGACGGGACAAAAACGGTGCGCGATATCGTTGAGGAGGGGGTGCGGGAGACGGCGGCGATTTTGAATGAATTCAACGCAATCAGCGAACGGTTTGCCGAGCCCCTGTCGGATGATGAGATGAATAAACTTCTCGAACGCCAGGGGAAACTGCAGGAAAAACTGGATGCCCTCGACGCGTGGGATCTGGAATCACGGCTGGAGATGGCAATGGACGCCCTGCGCTGTCCACCCGGAGACACGCTGGTGGAAGTGCTGTCGGGGGGGGAAAAGAGACGCGTCGCCTTATGCAGGCTCCTGCTCAAGAAACCGGACATCCTTCTCCTGGACGAGCCCACCAATCACCTCGATGCCGAATCGGTCGCCTGGCTGGAGCAGCACTTGAAGCGGTATCCGGGCACCGTGATCGCGGTAACCCACGACCGCTACTTCCTGGACAATGTGGCGGGATGGATACTGGAACTTGATCGCGGCCAGGGCATCCCGTGGCAGGGGAACTATTCCTCCTGGCTGGAACAGAAACAGAACCGCCTCCGGCTGGAGGAAAAAAGCGAAAGCGAGCGCCAGCGAACCCTGCAGCGGGAATTGGAGTGGATACGGATGTCGCCGAAGGGGCGCCATGCGAAATCAAAGGCGCGCATCAACGCCTATGACGCCCTGCTGGTAAAGCAGAGCGAACGGCGCATCGGCGATCTGGAGATATTTATTGCTCCTGGTCCGCGGCTGGGCAAACTGGTCGTTGAGGCGGAAAACGTGACCAAGGCCTATGGCGACCGTCTCCTCGTGGAGGGAATGACCTTTTTCCTGCCGCCCGGAGGGATCGTAGGCATCATCGGCCCGAACGGAGCAGGCAAAACCACGCTCTTTAAGATGATTACGGGCCAGGAAGAACCGGACGGGGGAACGATCAAGATCGGGGAGACGGTGAAGATGGCCTATGTTGACCAGACCAGGGACGTCCTTGACCCGAACAAGACCATCTGGGAGGCGATTTCCGAAGGGCAGGACGTGCTCCAGATTGGCGCCCGCCAGGTCAATTCACGGGCTTACGTGGCGCGGTTCAATTTCTCCGGAACCGATCAGCAGAAAAAGGTCGGCGCCCTCTCCGGCGGCGAGCGGGGCAGGGTGCATCTGGCGCGCATGCTGAAGGAGGGCGCCAACGTGCTTCTTCTCGACGAGCCCACCAATGACCTGGACGTGAATGCCATGCGGGCGCTGGAGAACGCGTTGGAGGATTTTGCGGGTTGCGCCGCGATCATCAGTCATGACCGCTGGTTTCTGGACAGGGTTGCCACCCACATCCTCGCTTTCGAAGGCGACAGCAAGGTTGTCTGGTTCGAGGGAAATTATTCCGAGTATGAAGCGGACAGGAAGGCCCGTCTGGGGGCGGCGGCAGATCAGCCGCACCGGATCAAGTATCGCCACTTGACGCGCGCGTAAGCCGGTCAACCCGTGCATGGCGAACAAGACATTTCCGGTTTCGAGGAGGGGCGATATAGAACGATCGGACAGAAGACACAGGGGATCATGGCCGGTCCACGGCTGGATAGGGCTGGGTCTGGTGGGGATATTCTGGACCTTGAACTGGTCGCTCTCCGGTCTCCGCACCCATTGGGGATTCTTCCCTCTCTGGCTGGGATATGGCCTTGCTGTGGACGCGCTGGTATTCTGCCGCAGAGGCGACTCGCTGTTTACCCGCGACCGGCGCTCATTCGCGGAACTCTTTCTCTGCTCCGTGCCGGCCTGGTGGCTTTTTGAGCTGATAAACCTGCGGACGGAAAACTGGCTATACGAGGGCAAAGAGTATTTTTCCGCTGTCCGGTATTTTCTCTTTTCCTCCTTAAGTTTTTCCACTGTCATGCCGGCGATGTTCGGTACGGCGGAATTGGCTGGCACGTTCCGGTGGATTGACGTTAGGAAGCGCGTCATGCCGTTCCCCGTGAGGCCGGCTTTTCTGAGGGGCATGTTTGCCGCCGGCGGTCTTATGCTGGCGCTGCTCCTTGTTTGGCCTCGCTATTTTTTCCCCTTTGTCTGGCTGGCGCTGTATTTTCTGCTGGAGCCGATTAATTTCCGGTTGGGGAACCGCACCCTCGTTGGCTATCTGGCGGGCGGCGATTGGCGCCCCGTGTTGGCGCTTGCTGCGAGCGGGCCGATCTGCGGATTCTTTTGGGAGATGTGGAATTTCTACTCCTTCCCGCGCTGGGTATATCGCATCCCCTTTGTGGATGTTGTGCACGTTTTTGAGATGCCGCTTGCCGGCTATGCCGGGTACCTGACATTTCCGCTGGAGCTGTTTGCCCTGTATCACCTGCTTCAGGGCATCCTCCGGCCGCGGACGGCGCAGAATTTTATCAGGCTCACGCCCGTGGACAGCCTGCAGGGAGCGGGAGGAAGATAGTGCGCATATTCACCGGAATAAAAGATTTCGTGACCCTGCGGCCGGGGGGTTTCCTGCTCTACCATCTGGTGCAGTTTTATTGCCGCACCTTCCGGTTACGGGTCGAGAATGAGCGGGACTGGCTGGATCACGTGCAGCGGGGGGGGGCAGTGCTCCTCTGCACGTGGCATCAGCAGTTTTTCCCCGCCATTCGTCATTTTCAGAACTACCATCGCTACCGTCCCGCCATCATGATCAGCCAGAGCAGGGATGGTGAGATAATAGCCGACGTGGCAACACGGAGCGGCTGGCAACCGGTGCGCGGTTCCTCGTCCAAGGACGGTCCCAAGGCGATGCGCAGGGTCATTGAAGGACTGCACACATCCCGGCTTGCGGCCCACATTGTGGACGGACCGCGGGGACCGGCAGGGAAGGTAAAGGCCGGGGTCATCCGCATTGCCCAGGCGACGGGCGCGGTAATCGTGCCGTTTTATACCTCTGCCGACCGGGCCTGGTATTTCAACAGTTGGGACCGGTTCATGCTTCCCAAACCATTTTCTCACGTGACGCTCCGTTTCGGGGAAATGATACGGCTTGAGGCGTCTGATGATGAGGCGGCCTTTGAAATGCAGCGGCTCCGCCTGGAAAGCATCATGGTGCCGGAGATGAAACTGCCGCCCATCCCCGACCAACGCCCGTAATTGGGAGGGCGTTGCATATCACCTCCATCGTTGCCAACGATGCGATCGGGCTATCCGTAAAATTCATACCGCAAGAAATATTTGCCCTGACAGGACTTAGGTCGTTATGCCGAGTCTTTCCAAGAGGCCGTCTTCGGGGATACCCGTTTCCCGGTTCCACCCCAGCACGGCGTAGGCCTCATCCTTCAATGTTTCCAGCGGCACGATGCTTCCCCTGTTGGGGCCATCGGGCAGCGGTTCGTGGAGCAGTCTTTCCGGGAGGGTGTCGTCCTTCCTCCTCATCCCTTCGCGGGTGTTAAACAAGCGCTCTTGGGTGAGGATGCGCAGGCCGATCTCCTCGATGTCGGTCCGGCTTACGCTCATGCCGGCGATCGCCTCGATCAGCTCGCCGAAGAGCGGGGCGGTCACCTTGCGCGGAAAGGTACAGAGCACCAGCGAATCGGCGACGATGCGCCCGATGGCTTCCCTTTTCAGCAGGGCGCCTTTGCCGTTGATCCGGAGATTGGAACCGTCTGCTGCCTCCAGGCGGGCGGGAAGCCCCAGGCCATGATGATCTCCCCCCTTGGGGTTGAGAGCGAATTCCAGCGCCTGTCCGAAGACGCCGCGGCATTCGTATCCCCCCATTTCCAGTCCTTTGCAGTGCATGGCGAAGGCCTCGGAACCCGGTATTTCCGCGGCAAGCCGCCGCGTGCCCTCGCCCCAGAGATAACCCGCGCCTTCACGGGAGGCGATCTTGTTCAGCGCGGCCAACAGGGCACCGCTGTCGCCGAACTTCAAGCGGATGCCGTCCGTGCGGGAGGCATCAATGAGCCCCTTTTCAAAACACTCCATGAGAAAGCTGACGGTAAGTCCGGCGGAGATCGTATCCATGCCGTATTCGTCGCACAGTTCTCCCGCGGCCACGACGGCGTCGAATCCGCCGATCCCGCAGTTGGGGCCGAACGCGTACATGGTTTCGTATTCGGGGCCGTCGCAGAAAGCGCCGGCGTATGGACCGTCGCCGATCGTAATATGATGGGAACAGGGATTGGGGCAGAAGGGGCCGCAGGCGATATTCTTCCGCGGCCATTTCTCCGCGTTCAGGGTGGGGGCGATCCCGGCGAGCAAGTTCTCTTCCAGTACGCCCGTCTGCCAATTCCGGGTGGGGAGCATGCCCTGCCGGTTCATCTCCGGCATATCATCGCCCGTTCCGTATTTCCGGCGCGCCTCTGCCCAGACGTGATTTTCCTTGAGACCGCTCAGGATCCGGCGTTTTATCTCCTTGAATTTCTCCGGATAGGCCGGCTCGATGGTGTCGCTGCCGGCGACGACGATCCCCTTTAAGTTTTTCGCGCCCATGATACAGCCGGCCCCGCCGCGGCCGAAGGCGCGGAAAAGTTTGCCCTCGGTCATAATTGCGGCAAACCGGACCAGCTTTTCCCCCGCCGGGCCGATGGCCATCGCGGACGCACCTTTGCTTCCCGACTCCGCCAGCATGGCTTCCTGTGTTGCCAATGTCTTCATGCCCCAGAGAGTGCCGGCGTCGTGGAATTGCACGCGGCCGTTTGTGATCGTCAGGTACGTCGGGACCGTGGATTTTCCCTTTATCAGCACGGCCAGGTAACCGGCTTTGCGTATGCTGTGGGCAAGGGAGCCGCTGCTCAGCGAATAGAGATAGAGGTTGGTAAGCGGGGATTTCGTTGTGAGAACGGCCTTGGGACTGAACGGGGTGCTCATTCCCTGCGCGAGTCCGGCGCAGAAAATCAGGGGGTTGTCCGGTGAAAGGGGATCGAGTCCGGCGCTGGTGTGGTGATAGAGGAGATAAGCGCCCAGCCCTCTCCCGCCCAGATAGCGTGATATTACGGTTTCCGGGATGATGTCTTCGCGAAACGTCCGCGTCGTCAGGTCAATCACAAGCATTTTTGTTGCTGGAACCATGAGTTTCCTCCTATACGGTTTCGCGAAAAGTCCCGATGTGCCTTGCCGAGATATTCAGCGTCCGGATCCGGGAAAGATGTCCCGGCCGCGCGGCGTCGGCGCCTTTTGTGCCGGCATATCGCACATGACGGAGGATTTTGTCCTTATGGAGGCGAGCGGCAAAAGACCTGATTTTCCCGGTTACCGACGCACGATTATTAGACGAAAATGAGATTGCGGTTGCGTTCCGCAACGGGCATGGTTGATGAGCGCACGGGGGACGTTATTCACGCGCCTTATTGTAACCGGCCTTTATTGCTTCTTCTTCCGAATCGAATTCCACCCGGTGGTAGGCCTTGACCTTGTGGTAGAATTTCATGCCCGGAAGGTGATAGCGTTTGCTGTCCCGGTTGCCGATGACTTTTTCCTTGGGTTTCTGCGCCGGCGCGGGAGGGGGCGCCGGACGTTCTTCCTTCGTTTTTACCGCACTTGTTGCCGCCGGGACGTCGGGGGCTTTTGCTTGCGCCTGCTGAGCGGGACCTGCCGGGAGCGTCGGCGCGGGGACCGTGGTCGCCATTTCCTGCGGCACAGCCGGCGGCGCAGGCTCCGGCGGTAATGGCTCCTGTTTAACCACGCTCGGTGGGGGGACAGGCGCCTTCGCTTCCCTATTCTTCGCATTGCCCGAAAGCAGGTAGAGGTACACGGAAACACCTACAAGCATGACGGCGACGATGCCCGCGATGATAATTCCGGCGACATGCTTGCGAAGCGGCCACTTTTTTTCCGTTGCCTGTTTGATGGGGGAGGCAAAATCGAGGAAGAGCGGCAGTTGCTGAAAGGCCTTGCTGCGATTGTTCAGTTCGGACTGGATCATGTAGCGCCGCAAAACATCGTCGTAATCCAGTCCCAGGTGGCGTGCGTAGAGCTTCAGATACCCGGGGATGGCTTCCTTCTGGGAGAAAAAATCAAAATCGTTTTCTTCCAGCGCCCGTATAAAGGGGGAGCTGATGCGGGTGGCGATAGGTATGTCCTCAAGCGAAATGTGGCGTGCCTCCCGCTCTCTTCTCAGGTATTCTCCCAGTGTCTCTCTTACGTATTCTTCCATACGTATATCCGCGTTATCAACACCACATGCCTGCCGCGGGTTCTTATAACATAACCATTTTGGGGTGACAATAGAAATGTAAAGAATCGGCGGTCGGTGTGCGGAATATTTTCCCCTCCGATTTTTTTCTCTTTCCCGGAGAAGACAAATGACCGGGTGCGCACCTGCGAGCCCCGCCTTCAAGGGCGGTGAACTTCACGTTCACCTTGACAATTTCGGCAAAATTCATTAGTTTCCTCCCCAAAAGCAGAGGGGTGGAAGCGAACCAATGCAAGAAAGCCGGGCCGGCGGTCGGGAAACAAAAGAAGGCGCGCGATGTTTGATAATATTGTCGGCCATAGCCGTCTTTGTGATGTTTTTCATCCATGCTTCCGGTTTGTTGGCGTATGCCGCCCCATCCCGTAACGGGAAGGTCCCGCCGGCTCCGGAAATCCCGACCAGTCTGCTTTCCCTCAATGAGGAAGAGGCCAATTACGCCTTGCTGGTGGATAAGTCGGAGCAGCGCCTCTACCTGTACAAGTGGGAAGGGGACAGCCCCAGACTCGTCAAAACATTTGCCTGTTCCACCGGGGAGAATCCCGGCGGGAAGAACAGAAACGGAGACAAGCGCACCCCGAACGGGGTTTATTTTTTTACCCGGGTGATCGAGAGCAATAAGTTGCCGCCCATATATGGGATCCGGGCTTTTCCCACGGACTATCCTAATCTTATTGATCGTTTGAATTATAAGGAAGGCGACGGAATCTGGCTGCACGGGACGGATCAGCCCCTCTCCTCGAAAAGCACCAAGGGCTGCGTTGTTCTGGAAAACAAGGATGTGGCCGAACTGTCAAATTATATCCGTCTGCGGCGGACGCCGATCATCATCGAAGAAAAAATCAGCAAGACATCCCTCCCGGAACTGAAGAAACTGAGCGACCGGGTTCATGGGCTCCTTGAGGAGTGGCGGCAGGCGTGGGAGACAAAACAGATCAACCGGTACATGTCTTTCTATGCAAAGAATTTCCGTTCCGGCAATAAGGACTGGCAGGGTTGGCGCAACCATAAGGAACGTCTGAACCGGCAATACCGGGATATCCGTGTCACCGTGACCGATCCCATTATCCTCAGGCATGAACGCACTACGCTGGCGATCTTCTCTCAGAATTATAAATCAGACCGTTTTTCCAACGAGGGAACGAAACGCCTCTATTTCGATCCGGATATGAAGATCATCGGCGAGGAATGGGATATACACAAGAACGGAGAGGCCCCGCCGCCCATTCCCGAAACGGTGATGCAGGCGTTCCTCAAGCCCAAGCCCGTCAAAGTCGCTGCGGCAAAAGCGCCTGTTTCTTCTCCCCCCGCCCGGGAACGCAAAGAAGCGCCCGTCAAGGCATCGGGAGACGATACGAAGGCGGTTCGAGATTTCGTGGAATCATGGCGGCAGGCCTGGGAAACGAAGGACCTGGATGCATACATGGGCTGCTATTCCCGGAGTTTTCGGGCCCAGGGCAAGGGATGGGAACAGTGGCGGCAGCACAAGAAAGGCCTGAATGAACGCTACCGCAACATTAAGGTTTCTTTCAACAAGGTAAAAATAGGCAAGGATGCCGGCGGTGTGCGGGTCTCGTTCCACCAAGACTACCGTTCCGACGGGATCGCCAGCATCGGCATGAAGACCATTGATCTCCGGCGGGAAAAGAACGCCTGGAAAATTGTCCGAGAACGCTTCCTTGCCTCCCGGAAATAAAGCGGGCAGACCGCCGAACGGTGATCAGACGGCGGTGTAGCGCAGAAGAAGCCCCTCTCGTTCCCTACTCGTTATCCTCCCCTCATTTTCCAGTTCCACCAGATGGACGTAGGTTTCGTTTACGGCGAGGAAGCGGTCAAATTCCCGTAAATTCTTTCCGAATACAAACTGGGCAATCAGGAAGGTTGTCTGTATGCCGCTTTGGACGGCAGCCAGTACCCGGTCTTTTCTTTCGCGGTGGTGTTGCTTGATTTCCTCTATCCTTCCTTTCAAGTCGGAAAAGGGCGCCCCGTGGGCCGGATAGGTCTTGATAACGGGCAGCTCGCCGACGCGGGAGAGTGAATGGAGAAAACTCGGCAAGGGCCGGAAATCGGGGGTAAAAAAATCCGGGCTTAAGTTGGGTGTTATCTCCGGCAGGACGTGATCGCCGGCGAGGAGAATCCCCTTTTCCCGGAAAAAAAAGCAGACGTGCCCGGCCGTATGCCCCGGCGTGGGGATGACCTCAATCGTGTTGCCGTCAACAGTTTCGAACATTTCTAATTCCATGCAGTCATCGGCTTCCAGGGGAGTGGCATAGTTGGCAATGTCCCTGAAGAGAGGCTCCAGGGGTGCGATCTCCTTTTCCGAAAGCCCGTGCCGGAGGTAAAATTTTTTCATCGGCCCGGTCAGCCTGTCTCCCCGCCGGTCTTTCCGCAGGGCCAGCCGGCCGATTGCGGAGATGTGCACGGAGGCTCCCGAGTATCCCCGGATCAGACCCGCTATTCCGTAGTGATCGGCATGGGCGTGGGTAATGAATATTCTGTCCACGTCGCGAAAAGACTTCCCGACGGTTTTCAGCGCTTCATCGAGGCCGGAGATGGTCTCGGGCGTGTTCAGCCCCGCATCGAACAACGTCACCTTCCCGTGGTGAAAGAGGGCAAAAATATGCACGTGATTCATGTCCAGGGGCACGGGCAGGGTTATCATAAAAACGTTTCCGGAAATTTCTTCAATCAACTCCATACATGCGTTCTCCGTATCTGGGATGGCGGCATTATATGCACCTGCTGCCTATTTGCAAGGAAAAGAGTAAACAAAGCAGCTTGCTACGATAGCCGAGCGAACGCAATTAAATTATTGATAAGAACGTGCTTTTTCGTGGGTTATTACATTGAATTGATTGATAAGAACGTGCTTTTTCGTGGGTTCGGGATAGGGAAAGTGGCCTTGTGTATCAAGGAAAATTAAGCACAACCTGTTGTGTTGAGAAAGGAAGGCATTCGGGGGAGACGGCATCAGGGAAGCCATCCCCCGTGTATTGAAGCTCTCCGCAGCAAGCTGCGGAGAATCTTCGATCCTTAAGGAATCGTCCTATTAACCATTCGCTCGCTTACCCCGCGGCAAGCCGCGGGGAATGCGCTTGCTGCCGGATTCAGGTGATGGTGGCGCAACCGGTCCCTTTGCCGGAGGCCTTGAGCGGATGAGCCAGAGACCGAGATGCTTGAGTATGGTCCTGATGACCTCCTGATCCTCGATGGAACTGATGATCTTCATTGTTCCCCGGCATTTCGGACAAATGAGCGGATCGACCTTCCCCGCCTTCGCGGGGACAGGCTCCGATTTCCTGAATCAGTCTGGCCCAACTTTTCCGGCATGCCGCTGGGGCCCTGTCGGCTTCGATGATGCAGGGGATGACGTCCTGCTTACTTTCCTTCCGGCGTTTTCCCCGCAGAACGTTGCTGTACCAGCCGTAATACCGGACCATCTGCTCCCCCCAGGTCGGGACATGCGAGCACATGGCCGCGAGCCATTCCTCGGCGTCAAAGACCTTCCGATCGTTGCCATCTTTTGCCGTATAGAGGACAGTTCCTTCCGTGTCGAGATACTTCATCCGTTCCTGAGAAAAGGATGCCCGGATAATATAGCGGGCAAGGTTCTCCACCGCCGTTTCTTCTTTCGGCTGGATGCGGTTTCCGCAGAAAACATGGAATGATGACGGCGCCGGGAAGAGGAGTCCTTTCGGGAACGACATCCTGCATGAAGACCTTAAGGGACTCCCAGGCACAGCGGCTCAGATCATGCAGAAGCTTTCGATCATAGAGAAAGTACCGGCGCAGGATCTTCGGGATGCTGAAGACGAAGTGCCGGTGGGGAACTTTTTTCAAGACACTTGTGCATAACCATTCACCGAATTCCACGACCCGCTTCTGATGACAGGAAGGGCAAAAATGACGGCGCTCCAGTTTGCCTGTCTTTCCGAGCGAACGATTGAGAAACGCCTGACCAAGCCGGGCCGGGAGATCTGGCGGGAACTGCGGGGCGAATCGGTGTGCCCCGTTTCCGCCGAGGAGCGGAGCGCCCGTTTTTCCATCAGCAGGACGCGGACCTTTGCGCCCCCGACTTCGGAGCCGGAATACCTCTTTGCCCACCTGATGCGGAACCTGGAAGCGGCCTGCCTGAAGGCACGGCGCTACGGCCTTGCTCCCCGGAACATCACCGCTATTCTGAGGAAACAGAATTTCGACTCCACGGCGGGGGAGATGAAACTGGGCCGCCCTTCATCCCATCCCCTCGAATTTTCCGAATCCCTCCGGGAGATCTTCGGGCTCCTTTATCGGAGCGGGACGCTGTACCGTGCCACCAGTGTCGTCCTGACCGAGCTGGCGCCCGCTCGCCCCATGCAGTATTCCCTGTTTGATGATTCCGGGACAGGGGAAAAGGTGGAGGAGCTTTACCGGGCCGTAGACGATCTGAACGGGAGGTACGGCAAGCATACCCTTCATTTAGGGGGATCGCACGCCATCGAGGTGAAGGGGAAGGGCAGGCGGGGAGACCCCACGGCACGGGAAGAGACCGTCCTTTCCGGCGAGCGGGGACGCCGCCGCCTGGGGATTCCTGTCCTCCATGTGCGTGTTCGATGAGAAGACGTGCAATCCTTCCAATCCCCCAGGTTTGCAATTTTAGCGATAATAGTATAGTGATGAACGGCAAAACAACGATCCTCCGCATACAGGCGCAGGACGGGGAGATGAAATTATGAAGATAAAATTCATGGGAGCCGCCCGGACGGTGACCGGGTCGTGCTATATCCTGGAGACAAACGGCCACCGGTTCGCGGTTGATTGCGGCATGCATCAGGGGAACGCGGAAATCGAAAAACGCAATAACGACGTGAGCGCCTATGATCCTGCGCGGATAGAATTTTTCCTTATCACCCATGCCCATATAGATCACTCCGGTCTCCTGCCCCGGATGGTACAGAAGGGGTTCCACGGCCGCATCTACGCCACCCCTCCCACACGGGATTTATTGGAGATCATGCTCCTCGACAGCGCCCATATCCAGGAAATGGAGGCCCAGTGGAAAAGCAAGAAGCGCCTCCGCCACGGGGAGAAGAATGTCGAGCCTCTCTACACCCAGAAGGATGCCGGCGCCACCATGCCGCTGTTTCAAACCGTTCCCTATGACAAGCCCTTCGAGCCTTGCCAGGGAGTGACCGTCGCCTTCCGGGACGCCGGCCATATCCTCGGCGCGTCCATGGTGGAACTCCTGATTGCGGAAAACGGCAACCGGACCAAGGTGATTTTCTCCGGCGACGTGGGCCGGCCGGCGCAACTCATGATGCAGGACCCCACCATTCAGAATACCGCCGATTACCTCTTCCTGGAATCCACCTACGGGAACCGAAACCACAAGAACGAGGCGGACAGCCTGGATGAGCTGGCTGAGGCGATTCAGTACAGCTATGGTCGCGGCGAAAAGGTGATTATACCGGCGTTTGCCGTGGAGCGGACGCAGGAGATTATTTATTCTCTGCGCTTGCTGGCCAAGGACGGGCGGCTTCCCGCCGATATGGCGGTCTACGTGGATAGTCCCCTTGCCATCCGGGCGACGGAGATATTCCGCCGCTACCGGGATTACCTCGACGGGGAAACCAAGGAGCTCTTTCGCAATGGAGAGAACCCTCTCGACCTGCCCCAGTTGCACTTTACCCTAACGAGCCAGGAGTCCGTGGCAATCAATACCATGCCGGGGCCTGCAGTCGTCATTTCCGCAAGCGGGATGGCCAACGCCGGAAGAATCAAGCACCACCTGAGGCACAATGTCTGGCGCGAGGGGGCGAGCGTTGTCTTTGTCGGTTTCCAGGCGCAGGGAACCACGGGACGCAAGCTCGTGGATGGGGCGCAGAAGATCCGCATCTTTAATGAGGACGTGACGGTAAAGGCGAAGGTGTTCACGATCAACGGTTTCTCCGCCCACGCGGGTCAAAGCCAGCTCCTGGACTGGCTGAGCCACTTCCAAACCAACGGCATGCAGATATTCCTTGTCCATGGCGAATTTTCCGGCCAGCAGGTGCTGGCTGGCCTGGTGAAGGAACGTTTCGGATTTCCCGTGCTTATCCCGGACTATCTGGAAGAGGTTACCCTGAAAGCGGGACAGGAGCTCAAGCGGACGGAGTACCCGGAGAAAGCGGCGCCCCGCATTGACTGGAACTACATACTGGGAGACATGGAGGCCAAACTGGCCCAGCTCCGGAGCCGCCAGGAACAACTGACGGCCAAGAACCCGGTTGAACAGACGGATATGCGAGACCGGCTCCTGGAACTGAACAGGGCGCTTATGGAGACCATCTCCGAAATATAGCAGGCTGTTGAAAAATGCCCATCTGCGGCGTTTCCCTCATCCTACGCCATTCGACGTACGTCAAAGTACGCCTTCATGGCGCAGCATTTCGGGGGCCTTGCATCTGGAACATTTTTGAACAGCCTGCAAAATGAGCGGGGGTGTCCCCGGTCAACAGCCTGACTATTCGGCGATACGGTAACGGAACGCCGCCACGATATTCAACCGGGAAATATTAAAGGTTGCGGGAAGCGGTTCGTACGGAGCGGCGGCCTTGATTACCCGGATGGTTCCTTCGTCGAGCAGGGGGGATCCCGATGAGGCTATCAGGTCTATCTTTTCCAGCCCGCCGTTTTTGGCGACGGAGAATCTGATCACGGTGACGCCCTCCTCCTTTCTTGCAGAGGCCCCTTCCGGGTATATCCAGATTTTTTCAATCCGTAGTCGTAACTGTTTCAGGTAGGGGGTGTACCGGCTGTCCGTGTCGCCCAGGTCAACCGTGTCGGCGTCATAACTTTCCCTTGGAACGCTATTGGCGGCGATGTCACGGGCATGAAGCCGCGTATGGGCCGGGATGCGGGGCCTTTTTTTTCCTTCCTTGCCGCTCCGGGGTTCCTCCAAGACCTTTTTCAGATCCACGGTAAAGACGGTTTCGCTGTTTTCCCGGACAGGCATATCGTCTATAATGCCCGTCGTTAACAATATTGCCAAATGGCCGGCAACCGAGAGGCAAAGAGGCAGGATCAGGATTTTCTTTGCAGACATGCGAAATCCCCCTTATGGTCGGGAGGATACTAAACAAGGTCTAAAAAATCAACGGGATATAGGACCTGGACGCGGCCGCTCATAGCTCAATTCGGTAGCGAGCGCATTCCCCGCGGCTTGCCGCGCGGATGGTTAAGGGGTGTTATCCCTTGAGGTGAAACCGTTCCGCAGTTTCAGAAAGGAGACTTCAATTGTCTTGACAAAAGCGGGAAAATTCTGTTGCATGCTTCCCGTACCAGCTCTTTTCCCTTTTTCCCCCCCGGTGGACGAGATGGATGATGAAAAATGTATGGAGTTGGCCCTCGATCAAGCGCGGCGAGCCCTTGCCGAGGGCGAGGTGCCCGTGGGCGCGGTGATTGCCCGTGGTGACGAGATAGTGGCGAGGGCGCACAATGCCCCCCTCGGCAGGAAGGATCCTTCCGCCCATGCGGAGATTCTTGCCATACGCCGTGCTGCGGAAGTAATCGGCAATTACCGCCTTATCGGCACGACGCTGTATGTCACGCTGGAACCTTGCATCATGTGCGCCGGGGCGATCATCGCCGCGCGGATCGAGCGGGTAGTCTTCGGCGCTTATGATCCCAAAAGCGGGGGGGTGGTTTCTCTGTACCGGCTTTTTGAGGATGGGAGGCTCAATCACTCCGTTTCTTTTACGGGAGGGGTGCTCAAGGAACCCTGCGCGGAAATTTTGAGTGGATTTTTTCGGGAAAAAAGGATAGCATCCGCCTTCTGTCCAGAACCGCAAAAAAACGGAGAGATACCGAAGTGGTCGTAACGGGATCGACTCGAAATCGATTTGGGGGCCAAAAGCTCCCACGGGGGTTCGAATCCCCCTCTCTCCGCCAGGAAATGCCGGGAAGAGGGTGACTGCGTATCTGTCTGCTCCCGGGGGTACCGGGGGTTCGAATCCCCCTCTCTCCGCCATACATGTTGATAGGAAGCTGTATTTGATAGCCGGGTCCCGTGCAACAGAGGGTTGTGAACCCCGTCAGGTCCGGAAGGAAGCAGCGGCAGCAATTACCGATGTGTGCCGCGGGGGAGCCTGGCTATCATTTTATCTGCCTTTGTTGTCGCACCCATCCCCGGATAACGATTTTCCCATCCGAACTCCGGACTATTTACGCGAGCGAATGTTTAACGGTACAATTTCTTAAGGATCGAAGATTCTCCGCAGGCGATTTACGGAGAACTTCAATGCTCTGAAGTTCAAAGCGCAGGGTGCGTGGTTGCGGGGTTAAATCCCCCTTTCTACAGGAGAGTGCATGGAGTATATCGTTCTTGCCCGTAAATGGAGACCCCGCGGTTTTGAAGACGTGGTGGGGCAGGATCATGTGGTCAGAACCCTGAAGAATGCCATTCTCCAGGAACGCATTGCCCATGCCTTTGTCTTCAGCGGTCCCCGGGGTGTCGGGAAGACGTCGGTCGCCCGGATCCTGGCCAAGGCCTTAAACTGTGAAAAGGGCGCGTCGCCGACACCCTGCCATGAATGCGCCAACTGTCGGGAGATCACGGCGGGGACGTCCATGGATGTCCATGAAATAGACGGGGCGTCCAACCGGGGGATAGACGAGATCAGAGAGCTGAGGGAGAACGTGAGGTTTTCACCCGCGTCATCCCGCTACAAGATTTACATTATTGACGAAGTGCACATGCTGACCAGGGAGGCCTTTAATGCCCTCCTCAAGACGCTCGAGGAACCTCCGCCCCATGTAATCTTTATCTTTGCCACGACGGAAACCCACAAAATTCCGGCAACCATTCTTTCCCGTTGCCAGTGCTTCGATTTTCGGCGGATTCCGCTGAAACAGATCAGGGACAGCTTGGGACGGATCGCCGCAGCCGAAGGGGTCACGGTCAGTGAGGCGGGTCTGACCTGGATTGCCGGGGCAGGGGACGGGAGCCTGCGGGATGCCCAGAGCGTGCTGGACCAGATCATCTCCTACGCCGGATTCGTCGTTGGGGATGAGCAGATAGAAGAAGTCCTCGGTCTCGGCGACCGGCGCTTTCTGTTCCTGCTTTCGGGCGCGGTGCTGGAGAGGGACGCAGGCCGATGCCTGCAGATTATCGGGGACGCCTACTATGCCGGCCTGGACATGAAACACTTCTACCAGGCGCTCCTAGGTCATTTCCGGAACCTGCTCTTAACCAAAATCTCCGGGCAGGACCGCGCGCTTTTCGAGTTAAGCGACGACGACATGGCCAGGCTTGAGGAGCAGACGAGAAATGTTGCGCGGGAAACGCTCCTGCGCCTGCTGGACATCCTGATGGCGGAAGAGGAAACCGTAAGGAGGAGCAGTGATTCACGCCTGACCATCGAGACGGTTCTGGTGAGAATGGCCTATCTTGAGCCGGCGCTGCCCATCGGCGAGATCCTGGTCAGGATGGAGGGACTGGAAAAAAGGCTCGCGTCCGGAACAGTTTCCGCCGCCGCACCGGCTCCGGGAAGAAAGGGAGGAGCCCCGTTAGTTCCCCGGTCGCCGGTTATGCCGGTCACCGGAAAAACAGAAGCGACCTCGGCGCCGGAAAAAATCGAAAACGGTGGGTCGGCAAGGCACGAGATACGGGAGCCCGGTCCCCGCCCCGGTTCTCTGCCCGTTATCCCGGCGGACATCTGGAGCGATTACAAGGAATTCATCAAGAAGCAGAGCCAGCCCCTCTGGTCAAAGATCGAGGCGGGTAAATTTCTCGGCTATGAAAAGGGCTGTCTCCGGGTGGGGTTTCCCCCGGGGTATATCTTTCTTGATGAGTTGAACCAGAAGACGCTGCGAAACCGCCTCGCCGAACTATCCACGGCGTTTTTCGGAGAAGACGTGACGGTAAAAATCGAAACGGTGGAGGCCGGCCCGGAGGAACAGGCTCGCGGAGCCCAGAACGGTTCTCAAAAGAACAACAGGATAAACGACATAAAGCGGGAAGCGCTTTCCCACCCCCTCCTGCAAAAGGTGCTGGACGTGTTCGAGGGGGCGGAGGTGCGGGATGTCATTCCCCGGGGGAATCACCGTTAGCAGGCTGTTGAAAAGCGCCCGTCTGCTGCGTTTCCCTCATCCTTCGCCATTCGACGCACGTCACCGTACGCCTCATGGTCGAAGAGACCGGGGGCGCATCACCGAATCCCGCCATAAGGAGGGATGAGGTGGCGCAACAGCAGACGATTACTTCCCTGCCGGGAATCCACGCTTGGTAAGCGTGGATTCAATTCGGGGGCCTTGCAAAAGAACAATGCAAAATTTTGGCAATATCATGAAACAGGCGAAACAACTTCAGGAAAAGATGGTGCGTCTCCAGGCAGAGATGGAGACGAAGACGATAGAGGCGTCGGCAGGGGGCGGGATGGTTTCCGTGGTCGTCAACGGGAAGAATGAGCTGGTTTCCCTGAAAATAGACCGGGAAGTGGTCAATCCCGATGACATTGTGATGCTTCAGGATCTGATCGTGGCGGCGGTAAACGAGGGAATCCGCAGAGCCCAGGAAATGGCCTCTGCGGAAATGGCGAAGATTACCGGGGGGATCAACATCCCAGGTCTGTGAGGGGGGATATTCAGGATGACAGGGTACGCACAGCCCATCAAGCGGCTGATAAGAGAACTGGGCAGGCTTCCGGGCATCGGCGAAAAAACGGCGACGCGGCTGGCGACCTTTATCATGCGCGCCTCCCTGGAGGATGCAAAACAACTTGCCGAGAGCATCATCGAGGTAAAGGAGAAGATCCGGTTTTGCAGCGTCTGCTTTAATCTGACGGAGAAGGACCTTTGCGACATCTGTTCCGATCCGGGACGCGATCGGGAAGCAATCTGCGTGGTAGAGGAACCGGACGCCCTGATTGCTATTGAGGAAAGCGGGAGTTTCCGCGGCACCTATCATGTCTTGCACGGGGCGCTTGCCCCTCTCGACGGCATCGGGCCGGAGCAGCTTAAGGTGAAAGAACTGATGGAACGCTTAGGCGGCGCCGTCAAGGAAATCATTATCGCAACGAATCCGAACGTCCAGGGAGAGTCCACGGCGCTGCTCATTACGAGGCTGCTCAAGGACAGGGACGTAAAGGTGACGCGGATCGCCTTTGGTGTCCCCTTGGGAGGCGACCTGAAATATACGGATAAGATGACGCTTTCGAAGTCCATAGAATTCCGCCGGACCATGTGATCGGGAAACCCCGGACTTCCAGTCGTCCGGCGCCTCCGGCGGAAAGAAAATGTTGACATAAGAAAACAATTATAATAAAAAACAGCGTTTCTGTTGGGTAAGAGATAAAAACAGTTGGGGAGATGGTCCAATGATTGAAGTGCGATGGCATGGGAGAGGCGGCCAGGGGGCGGTAACCTCCGTGGAATTGCTTGCCCTGGCGGCTATAGAAGAGGGGAAGTATGCGCAGGGATTTCCCAGCTTTGGCCCGGAAAGGCGAGGGGCGCCCGTGGCGGCGTTCAACCGCGTTGACGGCAAACAGATAAAGATCAGGTCCGGGATATACCATCCCGATACGGTCGTTGTTCTTGACGAAGGGCTGGTGGGACTGGTGAACGTTGCCGAAGGATTGAAGCCGGAGGGTGTCCTGATTGTCAATACGGCAAAGACACCCGCAGAAGTGAGGAAGACGATCAAGTTCAAGGGAAAGATCGCCGCCGTGGATGCCACGGCGATAGCCAGAAAAGAACTGGGGGTTCCCATTACGAACACTACCATGATCGGGGCCCTGGTCAGATTGACGGGCATCGTGAAGCTGGATTCATTGAAGGTTCCCGTGGAACACCGATTCGGCAGGATCGCAATCAAAAACTTGACTGCCATGAAGAGGGCCTTCGACGAAGTGAATATCGGCTGACGGTTGATTATCGGGGAAAGCGGAACCGGCGGCGCCTTCAGGTTCATCGAACGTTCCAAAAATCAACAAACAGAATAATGACGAGGTATCATAATGGCGGCAAAGAAGTGGCCGGAAAACTGGCAGAATGTAAATCGGGGATGCGTTGTATTCAGGCCCGGCAGCGCGGGGGATTACCATACCGGGAGTTGGCGGGCCCAGCAGCCTGTCTGGGATAATGTGAAATGCATCAAGTGCGGGCTCTGTTACATCGTCTGTCCCGAGGGATGCATTTCCGAAGGTTCGGACGGATACTACTCGGCGGACCTTGATTACTGCAAGGGTTGCGGCATCTGTACCCACGAGTGCTGGCCCCGCGCCATCAAAATGGTTGAGGAGGGATAAGCCATGTCTAAGCGAATCGGTATAGAAGTAGCAGTTGCCGCGGCTGAAGCAGCGGCATTATGCAGGTTCGACGTAGCGGCCGTCTATCCCATTACGCCCCAGTCCCACGTGGCGGAGCACCTGTCCAACATCGTAGCCGACGGCAGGATAGATGCCGAGTTCATTACCGTGGAGTCGGAACATTCCGCGATGAGCGCCGCCATGGGCGCTTCGGCAACGGGGGCGAGAGTGGTTACGGCCACCAGTTCCCAGGGACTCATGTACATGCACGAAGTCCTTCCCATCGCGTCGGCCATGCGTCTGCCCATCGTGATGGCAATCGCCAACCGGGCGGTTTCCGGCCCTCTCAATATCTTGAATGATCACAGCGACATCATGCCCCAGCGGGATTCGGGCTGGATATCGCTTTTTGCGGAGAACGGCCAAGAGGTGGTGGACATGATGATCCAGGCCTTCAAGATCGCCGAACACCGCGACGTCCAGTTGCCGGTGAACGTGAACATTGACGGATTCCAGCTTACCCACATGGTGGAGCCACTGGAAATGCCGGATCAGAAAGAAGTGGACAAATTCCTGCCCCCCTACAAGCCGTACGCCACCCTCCACCCCGACAAACCCGTTTCCATGGGGACCTTCGCCATGAACGACGTCTATACCGAAGTGATGAAGGCGAAGGATGCGGCCCTGGTGAACTCGAAAGAGGTCATCCTCGCGGTCTGGAAGGAGTGGGAAAAACGCTTTGGCCGCGCATACGAACCGATCGAGGGATACCGGGTTAAGGGCGCGGAAATCCTGATGCTCACCATGGGCTCCATGGGAGAAACGGCGGCGGTTGCCATTGATGAGCTGCGCAAGAAGGGAATTCCCGCGGGGCTCCTGAAGATGAAACTCTGGCGGCCGTTTCCCTTTGATGAACTGAAGAAGGCCGTGAAGGGGGCGAAAACCCTGATCGTTACGGATCGGGCCGTTTCCTTTGGCGGTCCGGGCGGCCCCGTGGCCGGCGAGGTCAGGTCCGCCCTGTACGACCAGCCCACCCGCCCCGCCATCATCAATGAAATCATCGGCCTCGGCGGGCGCGATATGATGGTGGAACATTTCATGGAGATCGTGATGAAGGCGGCCAAAGCGGGCAGGAAAAAGAGGAAGGAAGCATACGAATTTTATGGAGTGAGGGAAGCATGAGCATGCCAAGCAATTTCAAGTTAGTTGAAAACTTTGATTTATATGCCCCTAAGCTGACGGACCGGGAGGAGTATTTCTGTCCCGGGCATCGCGCCTGCCAGGGATGCGGCGAGGCCCTCGCCGTTCGTCTGATGTGCAAGGCCCTCGGCAAGGATACGGTGGTCACCAATGCCACGGGGTGCATGGAGATTGTGGGCAGTCTTTATCCCACGACGGCATGGAAAGTTCCGTGGATACACGTGGCTTTTCCCAACGCCGCGGCGGTGGCGTCGGGTGTGGAGGCCGGACTGAAGGCGCTCCGGCGCCAGGGGAAGATCGCCGACCGGGACGTGAAATCGGTGGGCATCGGCGGCGACGGCGCCACGATGGACATCGGGATCCAGGCGCTGTCCGGGGCCATGGAGCGGGGGCACGACATGCTCTACGTCTGCTTCGACAACGAGGCGTACATGAATACGGGAATCCAGCGTTCCAGCGCCACGCCCTTTGGCGCCTCGACGACGACGGCCCCCGCCGGAAAGGTCAGCATCGGCAACAAGACCTGGAAAAAGAACCTGCCCGAAATCATGGTGGCGCACAACCTGGCCTACGTGGCGACGGCCTCCCACGGCTATCCCCTCGATTTTATGAACAAGGTCAAGAAGGCACGGAGTCTCAAGGGACCGTCCTACATTCATTGTTTTACCGTTTGTCCCACGGGATGGCGTTCCGCCTCGGAAATCACCATGAAGCTGGCGCGGCTGGCAACCGAGACGGGCATCTTCCCTCTCTACGAGGTGGAGAACGGCAAGTACCGGATGACCGTGGAGCCGCGGACACCCTTGCGGCCCGTGGAGGATTATCTGAAACTCCAGGGAAGGTTCCGCCACCTGCCTCCGGATCAGATCAAGGTTATCCAGGACAGGGTAAACATGGAGTACCGGAAGCTGCTGAACAAGGTTGAGCATTCCAAGTCCTGGTCCGAGATGTAAAAGACAACATAAAGGTGATTTACGTATGGAAACTGCGAGAACCGACGAGAGGACAAAACTCAGGGAAATCATCGCCCGTTACCACGGGGAAAAGAGTTCTCTGATTGCGATTCTTCAAGATATTCAGGAGGCCTATAACTACCTGCCCGTTGCTATCCTGAAAATGGTGGGCCAGGAAATGGACATCCCTCTCATGAGGGTGTATGAGGTGGCGACGTTTTATAACGCCTTCAGTCTGACGCCGCGCGGAAAGAATGTTGTTGAGGTGTGCGCCGGTACGGCCTGCCATGTCAAAGGGGCTATCAACCTGCTGGAAAACCTGGAACGGGAATTGGAGATCAAGTGTGGAGAGACGACCAAGGATGAGACGTTTACCCTCGAGCAGGTCAGATGTTTGGGATGCTGCAGCTTGGCGCCGGTCGTTCGGATTGACGGGAATATTCACGCTTACCTGACCCAGCAGCAGATTCCCGATATTTTGAGAAACTACAGAAAATAGGGGTATAAAAGTGAGCAAGATCAATACACTTGAGGACTTGAACAAGGCAGGGAAACGGGGGCTCGCAACGCTCATCCCCTCCGGAACAAAGATCATGGTCGGGATGGCGACCAGCGGCATCGCCTCGGGAGCCCAGGATGTTTACCATGCCCTCGATAGGGAAATCAGGGAGCGCAGGCTCGATATCATCCTGAGCAGGACGGGAAGTATGGGGATGGATTGCATGGAGCCCCTCGTTGATGTCCTGGAGCCGGGTAAACCGAGATTAGCCTACGGCAAAATAACCGCGAAGAAAGCGCCAACGCTCCTCGAGCAGATCGCCAAGGGGACCATAGAGACAATCAAGCCCTTCTACCGGATGGACGAGGAGGAGTCTATCATTCTCGGAAAGTCCAAACGCTACGGCGACGGGTCGGTTCCGGCTTACCTGAAGGAAATACCCACTATCAAGGAGATCCCGTTCTACGCCAAGCAGGTCAAGATCGCTACCCGCAACTGCGGCCTGATTGACCCGGAGAGCATAGACGAGTATATCGCCAAGGGCGGTTACTCCGGCCTCTACAAGGCAATCACCGGCATGAAGCCGGAAGCGATCATCAAGGAGGTAATTGCCTCCGGCCTGCGTGGACGCGGCGGCGGCGGGTTCCCGGCCGGCATCAAATGGAAGACCTGCCGTGAGGCAAAGGGCGACGTCAAGTACGTCATCTGCAACGGCGACGAGGGCGATCCCGGCGCTTACATGGACCGGAGCGTCATGGAAGGCGATCCTCACAGCGTTATCGAAGGGATGATCATCGGCGCTTTTGCCATCGGCTCCCATGATGGCTACATATACGTCCGGAACGAATATCCCCTTGCCGTGGCGAACTTGGGCAAGGCGATTGAGAAGGCACGCGAGTACGGCCTTCTCGGCAAGAACATCTTCAATTCCGGCTTCGATTTCGACATCAGGATCAGCAAGGGCGCGGGCGCCTTCGTCTGCGGCGAATCAACAGCCCTCATGGCCTCCCTCGAGGGGGCGGCCGGCGAGCCGAGGGCAAAGTACATCCATACCGTGGAGCACGGCCTCTGGAACAGGCCTTCCAACCTGAACAACGTCGAGACGTGGGCGAATGTCCCCGCGATCCTCACGAGGGGCGGCAAGTGGTTTGCCGGGATCGGCGCGCAGAACAGCACGGGCACGAAGGTCTTTTCCGTCGTCGGCAAGATCAACAACATCGGCCTCGTTGAAGTGCCGATGGGAACGCCTCTCAAAGATATTGTTTATGATATCGGCGGCGGGGTTCCCCATGGTCGGAAGTTCAAGGCCGTCCAGACCGGCGGTCCCTCCGGCGGCTGCATCCCCGAGAAACTGATTGACCTGCGCGTTGATTTTGACGAACTCTGGAAGGCGGGCTCGATGATGGGTTCCGGCGGCATGATCGTCATGGATGACCGGACCTGCATGGTGGACATCGCCCGCTACTTCATCGAATTCCTCGAGTCGGAATCCTGCGGGAAGTGCATCCCCTGTCGGGAGGGCGTCCGCCGCATGCGGGATATCCTCGAAGATATCTGCGCCGGAAAGGGGCAGGCGGGGGACGTGGAGCTTCTGGAAACAATGTCGCAGGCGATCATTGACGGTTCTCTGTGCGCGCTCGGCGGCAGTGCCCCCAACCCGGTCCTCTCCACAATCAGGTATTTCCGGGATGAGTATGACGCCCATATCAAGGAGGGGCGGTGTCCCGCCGGCGTCTGCAAGGCGCTTATCAAGTACAGCGTTGACTCTGAAACGTGTACCGGCTGCGGCATGTGTGTGAAGGTATGTCCCACCGGGGCCGCGCGTGGGGAAAAGAAGCAGCCCCACGTTATTGATGAGGCGACGTGCACCAGGTGCGGCGCCTGTCTGGAGAGTTGCAAATTCGATGCGATAAATGTTAAATAAGGATAGGAAAAATGGCTAAATGTATTATAGATGGCAAGAAGATTACCGCTCCGGACGGAACGCCCATCCTTCAGGCGGCCCGCGATAACGGAATAGATATCCCCACTCTTTGTTCCCACGAATCCATAGAACCGTCCGGCGCCTGCCGGCTCTGTGTGGTGGAGATCAAGAAGGGCAAGAGGTCGAAAATCGTTACGTCCTGCCTCTATCAGGTGGAAGACGGCCTCGAAGTGGATACGAAAAGCGAGCGGGTCATGAATGTGCGCCGCCTGGTGTTGGCGCTCCTGCTGGCGAGGAATCCCGCGTCCGAGGTGATCAGGGAAATCGCGGTAAAAATGGGTGTCAACCCGCAGCCGCGGTTTAAGCTCGACGAAGACAAGGGGAAGTGCATCCTCTGCCGCCTGTGTGTGCGGACCTGCGCCGATATCGTGGGGGTGAACGCCATCGGGTTGTCTCACCGCGGTCCCTCAAAAACCGTGGGACCTCCCTTCGATGAGGATTCATCGGCCTGCATCGGTTGCGGCGCCTGCGCCTATGTCTGTCCCACGGGCCATATCCTCATGGAAGAGAAGGTGGACGAACGCAAGATTTGGGGGCGCAGATTCAAGATGAAGGCCTGCGATACCTGCGGCCGCTATTTTGCGCCGCTGGATCAACTGGAGTTTATCAGCAAGAAGACCGGCGTTTCGGTGGCAGATCTTTCCATCTGCACGAGCTGCCGGTAAAAAAACAGAATATTCCCCAGTAGCTCAGTCGGTAGAGCGGGTGGCTGTTAACCACCATGTCCGTGGTTCGAGTCCGCGCTGGGGAGCCATAAGCAAGGGGTTAGGCTGAATGCCTAACCCCTTATTTTATGGCGCTATCACGTACGCTATCCGACAATGTCCGGCCGAACTGTCTTAAAGGCAGAACGTTCCCCCAAAACTGAACCAGTTTTTTGACCATCTCAGAGTATCGCGCAAAATTTCGTTCAACGGCAGAGCGAAGGACCCCTTCCTGTAACCGATGGACGCGGGGAAATTGGAATGCCCCGTCTTCAAATACCACAAGGTGCATAACCCATTTTTTCAGCAGTCATTGAATGTGGGTTGAAACATTCAGCTTCGGGAAACCAAGACGGCAAAGAGCAAAAGCGGCGCCAAGACCTTTCCGGGCAAACGCCCCTCAATGATCTCGCACTGCCCCCCGACCCAGCGCAGCTGCCAGACCTCAAATCCTGAGCCAGCCGACATCGGGCTCGGCTTCCAAGGTCTGAATCCGCTCGAAAAGTTCATCCGCTTTGGACTCAGGGCAATCGCGCATCAGAATCGCATATTTTTCATAGGTCTCGTCGCGGTTCGCCGGCTGCCAGGGAATGCCTGGGTCGGGGAGGGTTCGCTTGTGGACGGCGCCGCCTCGCAGCGTCACAGTCATTTCGCACGCCCGTTTGTCGGTAATGTTCCCAACCTCGTAGCGAATGTGCTTGAGGAGCGCGCGAATGGCCGGGTCGGTCAATGCGCTTTCGTCAAGAGAGCGGGGATCGCGCGCATCGCGGACGCAGGCCAGCGCAATACAGAACGGGACGCTGTACTGAGCCTGCATCAGATCCTTCGGTGAGAGATTATCGTGGTGTTCGACAGCTTTGCGGGCGGCGGCGATGTGAATCGATTCGATCTCGTCGGGAACGAAGGGATGGCTTGCGCGGATATCGAGCAGCGCCCGAAGGGGAACCTGGGACACCCCGTGGGTGCCGAAGCGTTTCATGGCGATCTCGCGCACAAGGAAGGTGTTGCCGTCCAGGCCGCGCGTCAGTTCTCCCACATCGCAGGAATCGCAAAAGACCTTCAGGAACCCGGCCTTGCCCTCCAGGATGTCGTGCGGTCCGTCAAAGCCTTCTGCCGCCAGACTCGCCGCGAGAACGCCGCCCTCGGCCGCGCGGCCGAAATGCAACCGCTTTACCATCGCCCCGGTTTCGGAAACGTTAAATTGCCGCAGGCCGCTCGCCAATGATCCGGCAATGCCGATGGCATTGAGCAAACGGCCGGTATCGAGGCCCAGCAGCAATGCGCACGCAATCGCTGCGCCGAAAGGTCCGGTGGTTCCCGGTGCATGAAATCCACGGTCTTCGTTGGAGCGGCCGGTCGCTCGGCCAATCCGGAGCATGGCTTCGCTGCCGGCGACGAAAGCGGTGATCAGTTTTCTGCCGCTGAGCTCCCTGTCCTGCGCGACAGGCAATGCGGCCGTAAAGACCGTCCCAAAAGGATGGGCGCCGACGCCGCGTCTCGTGCCCGCATCAAGCTCGAAAGAATGAGCGAGGGCGCCATTCACCAGCGCCGCAAAAGGCGGACGAAGCAGCGGCGCCCCCGGTCCAAGCACAGCGCTTTTGCCCCTGGCGCCGGATTGTCGCGCGTACCGCACGATCGCCTGGCTCCAGGGGAAACGATACCCGTAAACGCAGGCGGCAACGCCATCGGCAATCGCATTCTTCGCCGCATCAACAACATCAGCCGGTATGTCTTCGTAGCGTAATGCGGCTGCGTATTCCGCAAGCTGAACGGTTTCACGGCTCACGTTGGATGCCTCGCAGGATATGGGGCAAAAGAGCCGGCGGCCGGACATCCCTCTGGGAAAGGGGCGGTTGCCGCCGGTTGGTCTTGTCGATCTTCACGGCTGAACGGATTCAACAAACCATTCAGCCGGCACTTCATGGCCGAGGCCCAGTTTGCGGCAGCCGCTGTAGATGAGGTGCGCAAGCGCGGTAAACTGCGCTCCCACGCCCGTGCTGTTGAGAAAAAAGGTGCGCTCACGCGGGGTCTGCCTCCCCTTGATTTTTCCGGCTACCAGCTCACCGAGATCGGGATAGTCGTTCCAGTCCAGATCGCGCGGAGGATGGTCGCGAATGACAAATCCGTAGCGCTTCTCCATTGCGGCGAAGTCCGTGGAGACATATTCGTGCTCCTTCATGCGCGTGTGGAAGACCACGACGTCCGCCTCCTTGAAACAGTCGTCGTTCGCTTCATCACGCTGCATGCAGCTCAAGTGCATTCCCGGCTTAAGCCACGCAGCGGGGAAGAACGGAACGCGGCTGTTGGTGGCCGTCACCGCAATATCCGCGCCATCAACTGCCGCCTCGGCTGTTTCAGCGGCTGTCACCTCGATTCCGAGAGACGCCGACATGGATTTGACAAAGGCCTCTGTCTTGCCGGCGGTCGGGCTGTAGACACGAACATGTTTTATCGGCCTCACTTCCTTCAGCGCAACCAATTGCGGCCCCGCCTGTCCTCCCGCGCCAATCAGCCCGACAACCGACGAGTCCGCACGGGAAAGATACTTCGCGCCGATGGCGTTGATCGCGCCCACCGTAAAACGTTGCAGCATTCCATCCTGGATGATCGAAATGAGTTCGCCCGTTGCCGAACTGAACAGAAAAACAAGTCCGACGTAGGACTTGCCTGTCGCCGCCGGAATCTTGGTCCGTCGCCGGAGGCCGTTTACCTCGGGAAACGCCACCACATCCGACGTGACGCGGATCGTTGCAGCCTGCAAGCGGGGGATGGCGCCGTCGAGGGTCTTGAATTGATGAGCTGCCGGTATGTCGGCGCCGATTTCGGCGACGGTCGGAGCAAAGAGATCGGTGCGGCCGCGGTAAACGGCGCCGCCTTTTCCCAAATCCTTATATAACTGTTCGAGCGCTTCGATGGTGTTGGCCATCGTCAACACCTTTGCGGCGTCATCGTTTGACAGCATTAGAGTCATTCTTGCCCTCCTGTTCCTGAGAGCCGGCACGATCGCATCGCGCCTTCATCCTGGATATACCAGTTTCAGAACGGTGGTTTTTTTCAGGACTGCACTCTCGCAATGCCTGGCGTATCAAGTCGCGGCGCTGGTGAAAAAGCCGTCGCGAGCCGGGCACGTTGCCGGCTATAAAAGAAGAAACACGGTTTGACAGTTACCCGCCGTTGATAAGAACGTTCTTTTTGGCGGAGGGAGTATGGCAAAAACAGCCTTGTACGTCAATGAAATGATTTTACAAGAGGATATGTCTATCACAGACTTTGGATCGGATGGAAACGTAACGGTTCGAACAGGTCCATATAAAGACTAACCGGTTTCCTGCCTATCTCAGAGCATTGCGTAACATTGATGAGACCTCAGAGCGAATGACTTGGATCGTACCCTGCAAGTCCTGCCTTATGGGCGGGGTGAAGGGGCGCAATGAAAATTAAAATTCCTTCCCAGGAAGCCCCGCCCTCAAGGGCGGGGAGCCTCACCTTTTATGAGATCAGGAAAAAATCCTTTACTATCTCATCCCATCGT
>JACQWR010000014.1 GCA_016209105.1 Deltaproteobacteria bacterium
CAGCAGTTCTTCAACAACTTGACGTTTGAACTCTCGGCTGAACCTTCGCTGTTGCTTCATGGCAAGATCCTTTCTTCCCCGGGGGGATGATCCTGCCGACTACTCTAACATATTTTGTCCAGTCCGGGGGGTGCAGTCCAAAGAGATATTAGCAGATGATCATAGATTGTCGGTATTTCGGGAAGTTCTAGACTGCCGAAATAGCCATATACGATGTCTTCTATTTCCTTCAGAATTGGCAATCCAGTGTCAGTTTCATACAACTCACTGTAGATTTTCTCAAAATTGCGCCTTCCATTCTTGACCCTTGCACGTCTCAAAACTGGTTCGAGACCAAGCATTGCTATTAGATTATCCATTGTCGGGAGCCCTTTGCCGTTGGCGTCACCTTTGGGAAACGCTTGGACGCTCGCCCCGGCTCCGAGTATGACGACATGGCGGCCCCAGTTACCTGGCTTTTCTAATAGCTGAACTTTCGTAATCTGCATCTCTTATTTCCGTAGACCCAATGCGCGAGTTGAGCAGTGCCCCGGAGGGGCATCTGTTCGAACTCCTGGTTCTCCCCGCAGCGGAGCGAAGGGAGAATCAGGAGTGAGTTGCTCAACTCGCGCATTCCCCCCGGAGCGGAGCGCCGGGGGGAACAAATTATTCTAAAGTTTCTGGATATCTTTCACGACGGGCCAGAATCAGCAGAGCTCCGGCAATTATCCGGTCAGTCATACACTTACCCTCATGACCTGCCGACTACTGCTATCCCATTTTAAATACGGCAGGTTACTTATAAATCTCTTGACATAAATTATGCAACCATTTATCTTTCTACTTCCGGATATCATGTCAAAATTAAGATTATCATGATGATGGAGATTTGCATATGCTGGCGATCCCGACTGCATTGCAGTTGAAATTTGATGAGCAGCTTCAAATCAGAACCATCCCGATCGCCCTGCATGATCCTTATAAGAAGTGGCTTCTCTATTATCTGGACTTCTGCCGGAAGTATCAATTTCCTCCCAGGCAGGAAAAGAGCCTGCCCCCGTTCCTCAAGAAATTGCAGGATAAGCAGCAATCCAAGATACAACAGGCGCAAGCCGCGGCGGCGATTACACTCTATTACGACATTTTGAGAGAATCGGGGAAGCTCGGCACGGCCGCTCCGCTTCAACCCGCCGGTCCTCCAGTCAGTTCCCCTTCCACCACGATAAAGAAGATGTCCGTCGCTAAGACGTCGGCCATGCAGGCACGGTCCGAAACGATTCCCTCACCTCCCGCAGGTCGCCCCGTCTCAACGCCAAAAACTATAAACACCTCAAGGCTATTGGGCTTACCGGGAAAGGTTCCTCCCGAACCGGCGGTCCGGATCGCCCCCGGACCTCTCCCCGCAGGACCGGAAACGAGAGCTTCCTGGAAAGCGGAATACGCCCGACTGGCGGATGAAATCCGCGTCCGGCATTATTCTTCAAAAACCCTCAGGACGTATCGGGGATGGGTGAAGCAGTTTCAGACGTTTACGCGCAGCAAGGCCCCCGCTGAACTCTCGACGGACGATGTGAAAGCGTTCCTGACATTCTTGGCCGTGAAGCGAAAGGTGTCGGCAACCACCCAAAATCAGGCGTTCAACTCCCTCCTCTTTTTCTATCGCCACGTCTTGTGCAAGGAATTCGGGAAAGTTGACGGTGTGATCAGGGCGAAGAGGAAGCGCTATATCCCGGTCGTTTTATCCCGGGAGGAGATTGATGCCGTCCTGGCGCATATGGCGCCTCCCTATGACCTTATCGTAAAACTGCTATACGGTTGCGGATTGAGGCTTTTTGAGTGCCTGGGGCTTCGCGTGCAATGCCTGAATTACGATGCGGGCGTCTTGACGGTTCATGACGGAAAGGGGCAGAAAGATCGGACGGTGCCGCTCCCACAGACGATTCTTCCGGAACTCCGGGTGCATTTGGAGTCCCTTAAAGCCCTTCATCGGTATGACCTGGATCGGGGATATGGCGGCGTGTTTTTGGTGAACGCACTCGAGCAAAAATATAAAAATGCAGCCAAAGAATTTATCTGGCAGTGGTTTTTCCCTGCCAAACACCTGACCCTTGAGACCAATACTGGGGAATACCGGCGGTACCATCTGCATGAAACGAATGTCCAGAAGGCGATTAAACAGGCAGTGAGCGCTGCGCAAATCTGCAAACGGGCAAGCGCCCATACGTTTCGCCACAGCTTTGCCAGCCATCTGCTTCAGGAAAATTATGACATACGAACCATCCAGGAGTTATTGGGGCACAGCGATGTGAGGACCACCATGATTTATACCCACACGGTGAAGAGCGTCACGCTCAAGGAAGCCCTCAGTCCTCTTGATTTTTAATCATTTCTTCCCGCAGGTTATTTCCTCTCCAGCGCGTCCCGGCAGGAAAGGGCAAGTTCCCGCAGGCGGGGGAGGCGTGCGCGGGTGGCCGCCGTGATGAGGTTTTCGAGACCGGCGGGGATGTGGGCGAGAAATCCCGACTTGTTCATCTTGAGTCCCAGGTATCCGTAGGCACCCAGGGCCTGCATCAGGCGCTGGGTTGCCGCCATCCAGAACTGCTCCGTGAATTTTTCCCACGTAACTTCCTGATGCAGCAATGCGTGATAGGAACTGAGCAGCTCCATGCGCTCGGTATCGCTCAGGGTGACATAGGGGTCGCACAAAAGCGAGCCCAGGTCATACAGGGGATTGCCGGTACGCATCCCCTGAAAATCAATGAGGACGGGCGCGCCGTTTTTTATCATCACGTTCTGCGACTGGAGGTCGCGGTGCACTAGGCTGCGCGGGCCTTCCAGGAACCTTTCGGCCAGATCATTCAATTCTTCTTCCAGTGCATTCTGTTCCGTGGGAGTAAGTTTCCTGTGGCAGAATCCCTCCACGAAATTCTTGTGGAAGTAATCCCGCTCCCAGCGGTAAAGCCCGGGCGTGAATCCGTCTTCCAGAGTGATACCGTGAGAGGGAAAGTCCTCAAGAGGAAAAGCGTGGAGCCTGCGGGCGAGCGCCAGCGTCTTCAGGTAATACCCCCTGCGTTCTTTCCAGGGCGCTTCACGGTAAGACCACAGGTCACGATCGCCCAGGTCTTCCATGATGAGGAAGCGGCGGGCCTCGTCGTGGTTCATAATTCGGGGGACGGTGACGCCGATTTCGCCGAGGAAGTCGGCAATCGTGGCGTACCGGGGATTCTCCGCGGGCGTGTCCGCGTAGTGCATGAAGATCACCGTGCCCCGATCTCCGCAGTCCGCGCGATAAAAAGACCGCGACGATCCGCCGCGTGCGATGGACGAAATGGTAAGCGGGGCCGTCCCCGGCAGTCCCAAGGAGTTCCTCACGAAAAGCGCGATTTCATGGTCCGGAATGTTCATTCTTTTGCTTTCCGTTTGTTCAGCAGTAAAATATTCATCTTTTCATATTCTTCCGGCGAACCGATGTCGTGCCACTCGCCTTCATCAATCATGACTCCCCCCACCGTCCCCGTTTTGTTTTTTATCATATCGAGGAAAACGTCTATTACCGACAGCTTAAGACCGGCAGTCAGGCGCGCAAGAAACCTCTTCTCCACGATGTAGATGCCCGTGAAGAGGCAACTCCGGACGCCGGGATTTCCGAGCACGTGGCGAAGATCGCAGACCTCGCTTCGAGCGTCGATATTGACGTTGAGCGGAGAGCCGGCGCTACGCAAGGCGAGCGTCACTTCGGACTTGTTTTCCGCGTGGGCGGCGATGAGCCGTGTCAGCGGCAGGTTGCTGATGACGTCGCCGTTGTATACGATCAGCGTGTCGTCCGCCTCCAGGAGATCCTCGATATTCTTCAATCCCCCTGCCGTATCGAGAAGTTCCGGCTCGTGGCGGAAGATGAGGGGGATGCCCCCCCACCGCCCGTCCGGAAACACCGTGTGGAAAACCTCTGCGCGGTGATGGGTGTTGATAAGAAAGCGCTCAATGCCGATGGAGAGGAGATGCTCCATGGCGAAGGTGATGAGCGGGCGTCCTCCCACGGTGATAAGCGGCTTGGGGCGGTCATCCGTCAGGGGACGAAGCCTTGTTCCCAGACCGGCGCCCAGGATAAAGGCGGTCTTCATGTTTGCCATTACGGGGCACCCTTCTTCCCGAACCCCGGGTCTATCTTGACCAGGGCCGTAACGATGAATCCCGGTATCGTAGAGATGACGACCCACACAAAAAAATGCGGATAGCCGAGATGCTCCTGTATCCAGCCGCTCCACATCGCCGGGATCATCATGCCGAGGGCCATGATGCCCGTGGAAATCGCATAGTGGACGGTTTTGCAATCACCGTCGGAGATCATGATCATGTACATGGTGAAGGCCGTAAAGCCGAAACCGTACCCGAACTGTTCCGTGGCCACGGCGAGATTGATGGTGAGGAGGTCTTGGGGCAGGGCGTAGGCAAGGTAAACAAAGATCAGGTCGGGCAGGTGCATGGCGCACACCATGATCCAGAGCCAGTACTTGAGTCCCTTGCGGTAGACCGCGTATCCTCCCAAGAGTCCGCCCAGCGTGAGGGCGATGACGCCCACCGTTCCGTAGACGAGACCCACCTCTGCCGTGGTCAGTCCCAGGCCGCCCTCTGCGCGCGGGTCGAGCAGGAAGGGGGCCACCATTTTTACCAGTTGCGTTTCCGCGAAACGGTAGAAGAGAAAGAAGGCGAGGATGACGCCGATATCCTTTTTCCGGAAGAACAGGGCGATCATGCGCCAGAATTCCGCGGGTATTCCGGAGGCGTTCCGGCGGACGGGCCCGTCAACAGCGGGATAGGGCAGGAGGAAAACGTGGTAGAGAAACAACGCGAGGAAGAACGCCGCCGCTACGAAGAACGTAATCGCCCAGGCCGAGGCGATGGCGATGCCCTTCGTTTCCAACCGTCCGGCCAGTATCACGAGAGCGCCTTTGGCGGCGATGGCGGCAACGCGGTAGAACGTGGTGCGCACCCCGACAAACGCCGCCTGCTGATCCTGCTTTAGCGCCAGCATGTAGAACCCGTCCGCTGCGATATCGTGCGTGGCGGAGCTGAAGGCCATGATCCACAGGAAGGCCAGACTGTAGCGAAAAAACGCCGGCCCCGTAATCGTGAGCGCCACGCAGGCAAGCGAGGCGCCGATCAACAGCTGGGAGACCACGATCCAGAACCGTTTCGTCCGGAAGAGATCAACGAAGGGGCTCCAGAAGGGTTTGATGACCCAGGGCAGATAAAGCCAGCTTGTGTAGAGGGCGATATCGGTATTGGAAATGCCGAGCCGTTTGTAGAGAACGACGGAGACCGTGACGGCCACGATGTAGGGGACGCCCTCGGCCAAATACAGCGAGGGCACCCAGGCCCAGGGGTTGCGGAATTGAACTTTTGCGTTTTCCATCTTTTCCCCGATCAGTAGAGTTTTTTCAATTCCACCCCGCGGAAGTAGTGCCGAAGTATCTCTTCCGCGGAGAATCCCTTTGCAGCCATGACGGCAGCGCCGATCTGGCACAGGCCGACGCCGTGCCCCCAGCCCGCGCCGTTGATGACGAAGCGCGCGGGGATGCCGTCCGAACCTGCTTCCGTCGAGATGACGAAGGCGCTGCTGAGAAGATGGCTCCGGGAAAGCCAACGCCGTATCTCCAGTTCCTTCCCCACCGTGACGGTCGCCTTCGATCCCTCGATCCTGAGCCGGGAGATCCTCCCGGAGGGCCCGCGGGTGAGCGAGACGAGGTTCCTCAGGGTGCCGAAATCAATGCCGGACTTCTCCCGCAGGATTTCCTCCAGCTCGCGCCGTTCGTACTTCACCCGCCAGCGGAAAAAGTCCCTCGTTTCCTGATCGAAGGCGGGAAGTATCTGCCGCAGGAGCTCGCGGTCGGCGGTGTTGCACCAGGCATGGGGTGCGGAGAGTATCCATCTCTGCGCGTCCTCCTCCGTCCGGATCGGGGGGTATGCGCTTGCGGAGTCGGCAACCGAAGCAAGGTAGGGCCGGGGCGTATCTTCCCAGGCAGTCTCGAAATTTTCCGTGAGTCCCCCGCAGGCCTTGTAGTAACGGGCATCACAGATTTTGTTGCCGTAAACGAGAAACTGTCCCTGTGTGGCCTGCACGGCCGCCGCTGCGGTTTCCGTTACGCCGTCGAGGCCGTGGTAGCGCTGGCAGTGGTCGTCGGCGCAGACGTCGAAAAGTTCGTGATCCTCCCGGTCGTACCAGCGGATGATTTCACTGTCCGTTCCGGTTGCGCAGGTCGGGGCGGCGCTGTGGTTCGACGGCCTTTGCCCGCGCTCCAGCATGGCGGCGAGCCAGCTCCGCGACGTGACGGCGTGGGCCTTCAGGAATTCTACGGGCGCCGTCGCCTTCATCTCCGAGGAGATGACGCTCGCGAGGTAGGTTTCGAGGGGTACTTCGTTGATGGCGGTGAGCGTTCCATCCCCCTGGGCTATGAGCGTGAGATCACCCTTGAAGGACTGCTCCTGCTTGCGCTCCCAGTGGAAATTCACGCCAATGGTGACTCCAATTACGGTGAAGGTTGCATCAGCCCCGCCGGTGAACCGGATTTCCCGACGTGGAACTTTTACCGTTCCGCTGCCGGCCGCGATAATGACGTCTCCTTCCGCGCGGAAGGCAAAAGGGCCGCTGACGGGCGGTTCCGCTCCGGCATGAAATGCGCCGTTAAACCTTCCCTCCAGGGTGCGGCACCTCTCCGCTATGCCGACTCGTATGATCGGTTCTCTATTCATCGAAATTCCGGACTTAAGTTTCCCCTGTCGGGTCAGTGCCGGGCTGCGGCCAAACGATGCGAGCGGGGCTGTACGTGCCATATCAGAAAGGGGTTCATAATTCAACAAGTCTAAGTCGGGGCAGATGCGCCCCCGGTCCTTAAAGCCTGAAACACCTGGGCTTATGGCTTATCAAATCAAAGCTTGTCCCATACTCGATACGGGAACCAACTCAAAAGACTCACTGACAAGTAGGTGACAACGTGATTCCACAGGTAGGAATATTTGGAAAAATTAGGAAGCTTTTTTACACGGTCATTCCTGTAATCCGCACTTGATGTATTCCTCCAAATATGCAACACTTCAATATATAATGCATTTTACTATTCTCTCAGGAGATTAGACCGTGACTAAATCCTTTCGCATCCTTATTCTGGCAGACAACCCAATTGATGCCGAGTTGATTCAGGCTGAACTACGGAAGGCAAGGGGCGTCTTCACCACGAAAGTGGTAATGACTGAAAAAGATTTTGTCCAGGAACTGCAAGAATTTTCCCCCGATCTTATCCTTGCCGACGATGATCTTTCACAATATGACGGCGCATTAGCTCTTGCAGAGGCGAGAAGCAGGTGCCCCGACACACCGTTTATTATGGTAACGGGAACTGTCGGCGAGGACCGTGCCATCGAAATTCTTACACAGGGGGCGAAGGATTATGTTCTGAAGAGCCGGCTCAAGCAGCGGTTGTCGTTTGCCGTCCGGAGAGCCCTCACGGAGGCGGAAGGACACCGGGCGCGAAAGCAGGCGGAGGATGAACTCCGTGAAGCCCACAGAACCATGGAGATGAGGGTTAAGGCCAGAACTTTGGATCTGGAAACTGAGATTGCGGTGCGTAAACAGACGGAGGATGCGCTGCGGGAGAGCGAGAAAGCGTTCAGGCGACTGGCTCAAGAAAGTGAGTTGATTTCAGAGATTGGGCGAATTATCAGTTCAACTCTGGATATCGATGAGGTGTACGAACGTTTTGCCGAGAAAGTCCGGGAGATTATCCCCTTTGACAGCATTACCATCAACATAATAAACTTGAAGAATAATACGCGCACCATTCGATATAATTCAGGAATTCAAATTAAAAACCGGAAAATTGGGGATGTTATTCCTTTAGACGGGTCCGTGACCGGAAAGGTCGCGCACTCGCGGTCAAGTTTGTTCCTTACGATAAAAGACAAAGAAGAATTATTGAGACAGTACCCCGGTGTGCAGCTCACTATCGAATCCGGAATTCAATCGATGATGTTGATCCCTTTAATCGCGAACGATGAAGTGATAGCTCTTTTCAACCTGCGATCTATTACGCCAAACGCCTATACGGAAAATGATCTGAGGCTTGCCGAACGGGTGGGCTCTCAGATCGCAGGCGCCATTGCCAATGCACAGCTTTTTCTTGAGCACAAGCATGTGGAAAAAGCGTTACGGAAGAGCGAGAATTTGTACCGCCGTATTGTGGAGACGTCCTTGGAGGGCATCTGGAACATAGACGAGGAGTTCCAAACGACATATGTAAATCAGCGCATGGCCGACATGCTGGGCTATACCCCGGAAGAGACACTTGGGCGAAAAGTGGAATCATTCCTGTTCGAGGAGGACTTGGAAGACTATTCGGCAAAAGTCGCCACACGCCGTCGGGGTGTAGGAGAGGTCTTTGAACGACGGTTCCGTCGCAAAGACGGATCACCGATTTGGACCCTGGTTTCCTCAACGCCGGATCTCGATGGAGAGGGCCGATTCACCGGCACCTTTTCCATGTTTACCGACATCACCGAACGTAAACAGGCGCAGGAGGCGTGCAGGATATCGGAAGAAAAGTATCGGAGTATTTATGAGAATGCTTTGGAGGGCATTTACCAGATTACGCCGGATGGTCGTTTACTGAGTGCCAACCCGGCGTTGGCACGCATGATTGGTTTTGAGACCCCTGAAGAGATGGTGGCAAGTATTACCGATGTTGTCCGTCAATTTTTTGTGCATCCTGAGGTACTGCAGGAATTGATGGGTCTGTTTAAGAAAAAAGGGGTCATTGTCGGCTTTGAATGTGAGGCCTACCGCAGAGACGGCACGGTAATCTGGATTTTGATAAATGCCCATGCGATAAAAAGCGGAGCCGGAGAAATTATCTATCATGAAGGAACCATGGAGGATATCACAAAGCGGAAAGAGATGGAGGAGCAGTTGCGACAGGCCTACCTGGTTCTTCATGAAACGAACGACCGTCTGATCGAAGCGGATAAACTTGCGGCAGTGGGGACGCTGGCAGCGGGCGTTGCCCATGAGATATTGAATCCTGTAAACATTATTTCCGTCGGCATCGCGACGCTGGAAAGCACACAGGCTCTCTCCGAACCCGTCAAGGAGGCGTTTGACATCTTTCGGCGACAAATCGATCGTGTTATCAAAATTACCCGAGAGCTTCAGCAATTTTCCCGAAGATCCGCAGGGGAGGTGGAATTGACCTACGTGCGTAAACTGATTCGAGATACCCTTTCGCTGTGCGAACCTCGAATCAAGGTAGAGAATATAACGCTGGAGATCGGTGACGATGACGCTCTGCCCAAAATCGCCGTGGACCACAACAGAATGGAACAGGTTTTCCTGAATATCATCAATAACGCCATGGATGCCATGGCAGAGAAAGATAATAAGGTATTGCACATCAACATGAAAGACATATCGGAACCCGGGACCGGTACGAATCGGGTGTTGGTAGCGATTTCCGATCAGGGCGGCGGCATTCCGGTCGAGAATCTGGACCGTATTTTCGATCCGTTCTTTACGACAAAGAAGGTGGGAAAGGGAACAGGGCTGGGATTGTCCATATCCCACAACATTGTCCAGAACCATGGCGGCAGAATTTGGGCGGAAAACAATTCGAGCGGCGGGGCAACATTCTTCGTGGAATTGCCGGCGGAGCTCGAATAGGATCTGCCGATCTCGTGAGATCACAGCCCGGGGTGTGACACTCCTTGCCGATCTGCGGGGACCAATCAGCAAGGAGTGTGTTCAACCGATCATCTTGATGAGTTTGATGAGGACGGTAGTCTCCATGTACTCGAGATCAAAGGGCTTACAGACATAATCGTAAGCACCCAGTTCAAGGGCTTTTTTGGCGGCGCTATTGTCCAGAACGGCCGTCGCCATGATCACGCCGATTGCCGGGTCGATCTCCTTGATCTGCTTCAAGGCCTCCAGTCCCCCCATGCCGGGCATAATGATGTCCAAAAGGACAATATGGGGTCGTATCTCCTTTGCCTTCTGAATGGCCTCCTCGCCGCTTTGGGCCGTATGGACTTCGAAGTTCTTTGTCTGAAAAAATGTCTTGAGAAAAAATAGAACATCCGCCTCATCATCGACAATCAGAAGTTTATACATAGAACCCCTTTTCGCATAACGTATTGTGAAGCTCCCCGCCCACAGGGCGGGGCTTCCCGGTCAAAATATTTTTACTTATAATATAGAATTATTCTTATTCAAATATTTGGTATTGTCAAGGTAGATCACCAGAAAATCAAAGTTTAGTCCACAGACGGCTTAGAGTTTCTGTGCGGATTCAAACCACATAACAGATAGTTCACCGTAATCAGTTCCTCGCGGTCGTATCTCCTTGACAGGTGAACGCCTTTTCCATAAACTCACTCTATCGAAGATGAAAAACAGAAGATGAGGTTGGGCTGGTACTTGTGGAGCCGACAATCCCGATCGAACTTGCCAGAAGGCTGAGAACTGTCCTCGGTGGTAAGACGAAACGGTGACGGGATGTCTTGTCCCGTTGGGGGTGGATAGTCTGTTTTTCATGATCTGGCAATGGAAAGGAGAAGGACATGACGAACGAGCCAGGGATGCCCATGACAAACCGTTCCTTGATTATGCTGCCTCTGCTGATCATCGCGGGCTTCCTGGGGAATTATTTTACCGTCCCCTGTTTTTCGGGGCCGATTTCATTTTCGGAAGCACGGCGGTCCTGCTGGTCCTATATCTCTATGGTCTGTCCTGGGGTATGCTGGCTGCGGTCCTGGTGCATTCCCATACCTATTTTCTATGGGGACATCCCTTCGGGTGGATCAATTTTGTCAGTGAGGCCCTGTTCGTGGGCCTGTTTCTCAAAAAGGGGTGCCTCACCATACTGGAACTGGACGGGTTGTTCTGGCTGATCATCGGCATGCCCATGGCCTGGTTTTACCACGGCGTGGTCATGCACATGGACGCCACGACGGCCTCCTTCATCATGCTCAAGCAGGCCATCAACGGCATCTTCAACGCCCTCCTGATCAGCCTGGCTGTCTGCTATCTGCCCCTCAGCAAACTCCTGAAGTACCCGTCACTCGAACGAAAGATATCGTTCCGGGAGGCGCTATTCCACTTGTTTGTCCTCATGGTCCTGGTGCCGGTGCTGCTGCTCGTCCGGATCGAGGTGCGGGACAAGAAGGCAAGACTGGAAGCCAATGCCATGGCCGAACTGCAATCAGCTTCGGCCAACGTGCAGTCCCATCTGATTACCTGGTACCATTCGTACATGCATGCCATACAGGAACTGGCGCGTCAGGCTGTCAGTGCCTCGACTCACGCGCAATTGCAGCAATCCACTGATGTTTTGAAACGCTCCTTTCGGGACTTTGTCACGGTGCATATCGAGAATGCCGAGGGACGGACCATTGCCTTTACTCCCCTGGTGAATGAGCGGGGTGGGGCTACCCTCGGCGTGGATTTTTCAGGGAGAGACTGGTTTCGAGAGGTAAAGGCTACGCGGCGTGAGCTGGTGTCGGAGGTGTTCATGGGGCGACTCGCTGTTTTTTCCCCCATTATCAATCTCTGTGCGCCCGTGATCCGCCAAAACCGATTTTTGGGTTGCGCCACCGGTACGGTGGATTTGAAACAGCTACGGGAAACTCTTCACTCTTTTCGATCGGAGAAGATAACCAGTTTGACGCTCAGCGATCCTCACGGCCGCGTTATTGCCGGCACAGACCCGGACATTAAACCCCTGCAGCCGTGGAATTTGAAGAAGAAGGGGTTCTCCCTATCCGTCAATGACCAGGTATATCTCTGGAGGCCCGACGATCGCCCCTTGCCCTCCATGGTTCGCTGGAAGCAATCCTATTACGTGCAGGAGAGCGTGTTAGGGCCGAAACTGCCATGGAAACTTACCATCCAGACCCCCGTTGCCCCGCTCCAGGGCGTTCTATACTCCATGTACGTGAAGATCCTGTCCATTGCAGTCGTTCTGACGATCCTGGCCCTCCTGCTTTCCCACATCTTCAGCCGGTGGTTCACCCGCAATCTGGACGAACTGGCGATGGAAACCGTCAATCTGCCGGAGAAACTCATGGAAGGCAAGGAGGTCAACTGGCCGACCAGCGTCACGCGGGAAATAGACGCACTGATCCAGAATGTGAAGTCTATGGCCGGTGTCCTGATGGTGAATTTTAATCAATTGCGGATGCAAGGCGACGAACTCAGGCAGGCCAACCGGGAACTGCACCAGGAAATTCAGGAGCGGAGGCGGGCCGAGGAAGCGCTGCAGGAGAGCGAAAAAACGGCAAAACGCTTGGCTCAGGAAAATGAGCTGGTTGCAGAGATCGGGCGAGTCATCGGTTCGACGCTGGATATTGATATGGTATACGAACGTTTTGCCGATAAGGTCCGGGAAATGCTCCCCTTTGATAACATTTCCATCAACATTGTAAGCGTCAAGAATAATACCCGCACCGTTCGATACAATGCAGGGGTGCATATTAAAGGGCGGAAAGCCGGGGATGTCTTTCCCCTCTATGGTTCATTGACCAGCAGGGTCATGGGTACAAGGTCGAGTCTGCTCCTTCAGAAATTCCGGACTTAGGTTTTCCCTGTCGGGTCAATGCCGGTCTGTGGCCAAACGGCACGCGCGGCGCTGTACTGCCATATCAGAAAGGGGTTCATAATTCAACAAGTCTGAGTCGGAGATGGCGGGTCAATTTGAGAAGACATATTGAAGCTCTCCGCAGCAAGCTGCGGAGAATCTTCGATTCTTAATGAATTGTAGCGTTTGCATTCGCTTGGAGAGGTGGAGGTATTATGGCATTGAAGAAAAGCTTTTCAGAAATTCCCCTTGTTCATCCTCATGCTGCAGGAATCGATAGTGGCGCTACGTTTCATGTTGTGGCCGTCTCACCAAACCATGATCCTGCTCCCGTCAGACAATTTCAAAGCTTTACGACGGATCTTCACAAACTCTCCCAATGGCTACGGGCAATCGGGGTTAAATTTGTAGCTATGGAGTCTACGGGGATTTACTGGATTCCTGTTGGGTTATTGAGGGCGAGTTTTCGTCCGAGCGAACAGATTGCCACCCTTCGAGCCTATCTACGTCACCGGGAAAGATTAATCGAATATTCGGCAGCCCATATCCAGCATATGCAGAAGGCTCTTATGCAGATGAATTTACCGCTTCATCATGTTGTCTCAGATATAACCGGGGCAACCGGCATGAAAATTATTCGAGATATTATCCAAGGAGAGCGGTGCGCTGCCAAGCTGGCAGCCCACAGGGATATCCGCTGCAAAAAAACGGGGTTGTCGTGGATGTGCACCGGATCAAATGGATTCGCCATAGCCGGTATGCAACCAGACAAGAGGCGATACAGGACATTACCGAGTATATCGAGATCTTCTATAATCATGACACCCGCCACCGTCCCTTAGCACGTTACCGGGGATGATCAGGTTTATCCAGCGCTTCCCTGACCTTTCTTAACAGGTCATTCAGCGATATGGGTTTTGAGATGAAGTCAAACTCCTTGTCCACGATGCCTTTATCAAGGACAACATCTCTCGTATAGCCGCTGGTAAAGAGCACTTTGATGTGGGGGCTTATCTTGCTTATCTCATCATAGACCTCTCGTCCGTTCTTCTTCGGCATGACCGAGTCAATAATCAGGAGGTCTATGTTTTTATGGGCATTGAATTTAAACAGGGCATCTTCACCGTCTACCGCTTGTATAATGGTGTAGCCGTATTTGGCGAGCATCGCTTTTATCAGACCCCTTACGCCTTCGTTGTCCTCTGCAACAAGGATGGTTTCCCTGCCCCTTTGAATATCTGCCGGAGATGGTTTTTCTTTTTCAACCACCGCATTTATTGCCGGGAGGTAGATATGGAAGGTCGTTCCCTTACGCGGTTCGCTGTATACGGTAATGTATCCGTTATGCTGCTTTACTGCCCCGTATACCGTGGAGAGACCGAGTCCTGTTCCCTTCCCCACTTCTTTGGTGGTAAAAAAGGGATCGAAGATATGTTCCCTTATTGTCTCATCCATGCCTATGCCGGTATCCGATACGGATAAGAGCGCATATCTCCCGGGTTTGATAAACTCGTGGATTTGTGTGGACTCGGGCTCCATCTCTACCAGCGTCGTCTCTATGGTCAGCGCCCCTCCTTTCGGCATGGCGTCCCTCGCATTGGTGGCAAGGTTGAATAATATCTGATCGATCTGGGTCATATCCGCCATGACAACGGGCTCATCAAAGGTTAAGAAGGTCTTTAACAGGATATCCTCTGTTAAGAGTCGTCGTAAGAGTTTCTCCGTGCCTTTGATAATGTCGTTCAATTTAATGGGTTTAAGGCTTATGGGCTGCTGTCTGCTGAATGCCAGAAGGCTTTGGGTAAGGTTGGCTGCCTTCTGTGTTGCGGAAAGTATCTGATCTACATATACATGTGAGGGGTCTTCTCTCTCCATCTGCATCTGCAAGAGTGTTCCATATCCGGTCATGATGGTAAGGATGTTGTTGAAGTCATGGGCAATGCCGCCTGCCAGGGTGCCTATGGCCTCCATCTTCTGTGCCTGGCGGAGCTGGAATTCAAGGCGTTTCCGCTCGGTAATGTCCTCCACGGTCCCTTCATAATAGAGGATCTTCCCTTCTGCGTCACGCACAGCCTTGGCGTTTACCGAAGTCCAAAATTTACTCCCGTCTTTGCGATACCGTTCAGATTCAAAGTTTTTTATATATCCGTACGTGTTGATTATTTCTTTAAACCGTGTCCGCTCCTCGGGGTGGACATAGCGCTGATGGGCTATATCGCTCGTTGACTGAATCATCTCTTCCGGCGAATCATAACCGTACATCCTGGCCTGCGCCGGGTTGGTGCTTAAATAACCGCCATCCAGAGTGACCCTGGATATTCCGATGACGGCGTTCTCAAAGATTTCACGATATTTTTCTTCGCTTTCCTTGAGGGCCTTTTCGGTCTCCTTCCGTCGGGTGATGTCGGTAATCATGGCAAATGCCCCCGTGAATCGCCCCTGCTCATCCGCCATGGGCGTCATCGAGGAGTGAACCCAGAGGGTGGTTCCGTCCTTACGGCGGTACCTCCGCTCATATTGTTCTGAAATGCCCTGCCTGCGTCTCTTACGGCTCTCCATAATCATTGGCATGTCTTCTTTGAACATGCTGCCAAGGAGGTTGTTGCCAATCATCTCCTCCGGGGTGTACCCCAGCATATCTGCCATCCGTGCATTGACAAAGGAAACGTTGAATTGCTCATCAAGGACAATGATCCCCTCATCGGCAGTATCAACGATACGGCGATATTTCTCTTCGCTTTGACGCAGTTCTTCGGCGAACTGCTTTTGGCTTTCAATCGCCCTGGCAAGCTTCAAGTTGCCGTAACTCAGTCTGGAAATCAGCGCGGAAAACTTCACAATAAAATCTACCAGGCTGTTTATCTTGTCCCTGCTAAACCGCGGCACGCGTTGCAACGCAGTTAGATATGCCTTTTTGTCGAATCCGAATTTCTCCGCCTGAATGGAAAACGTCTCAGTATCAATTGCATCATCTTCGTAAAAGAACTGGCCTGTGTAGATATTGCAGACATGTTTGCCGCCGATAAACAGGGGGGCCACAATATCCCACATATTGTTCTTGCACTTGTAAACCACATATTTCCCCTCGTGCAGGTCTTGAGCATGAGAAAGATCGCTTTCAATACAGTTCCGCGCAGTCTGGGGATTGAGACGGTGGAATTTGGTACAGACGTCCTGCCAGCCCGATAATACCAGTATATTTCCCTTAAGGTCATGTATGCCGAAGGGCATATCGGTCAGTTTATGAAAGTCATCCATCAGTTCTTTAATTGTCCGGGTATCGATAATATTGATCAATTCCTGATCGCTTATCTCTCTATCCGGAGATAAAATAGAGTCCAACTTCAATCTCAGCCGTTCTTCGCTTTCCCGCAGCATTTCCTCGGCCTTCTTGCGCTTGGTGATATCGCGGGAATTTTCCACAATGATTGTCCGGCCGGATTTTTGCGCTATTGCTCTATTTACTATCTCAAACCATCGCCAGGAGCCGTCTTTATGCCGCCAGCGCACTTCCCTGGACTCGACTGTAGCGCCCGGATTGCGCATGATCTCTTCGGCGATAGATATGGCAATCGCCAGATCGTCCGGATGAGGAGCAATTACCGCCCCCCTCTTTTTTCCTATCAGCTCTTCAGGCTTGTATCCCAGTAGCCGCTCAACAGAGGGGCTTATATATTGCACGGTATTGTCTGCATCGTAAACCGTGATAATCTCCAAGGAGTATTCAATGAGGTTTCGGAAGAACCCCTCGCTTTCCATGAGCGCTGCTTGTTTGCGTGTTTTTTTTGCGGTGCGGTCTTTACTGTTCACGACTCACCTCTGGCAGTGTCTCGGTCTGGAAAGAGGGCAGGATGCGAAAACGTTATACATTCCTTGTATCGGAAACGGAGGGGTTTGTTGGGAAGATGTCGGGGAACCCGTGCTATTTTGCAGAATTGATCCTCGTTATTATCGGCAATTTGCTTATTTGGTTCGGGCTGAATATCCGCACCCATATTGAGCACCCCACCGCGAACGAGGCAATCTTACGATTCATTGCATTCTTAATACAACTGCAGAAATAATCAAGAAAAATGTTTGGTCACAGAAGGCGCGGGAAGTATTGCGGAAGCAGGGCGTAGATTGGCGATTGCTGCATAAACGATATGGTGCTGGGTCAAGGCGACGAGGGAGCAAGTTTCAGGAGGTCGGCAGGCGGCAGCGACCGTTTATTGAGGTAGAGATGAGGCTTGCGCGGGTCAAGCCGTTCGCGATTGGTTCATGCCTCTTTTTTTACCGAAACGAAAATCTTGTAAAACATCGTGATCAGGAGCAATCCCAATGCCCATATCCCACCGGTAATGGCCCATTCCGGTCCGGTGGGGGTATAATCAGTGATCCTCTCCAGGGGGGAGGGGACGAAGCCCGTTACCACCAGGCCGAGGCCCTTCTCGATCCAGAGCGAAAGGAACACGCCGATGCACGCCACGACCAGAAAGGGTTCTCTCTGTCGCGTTTGCGGGATCATCAGCAGTATCAGGGCGACCATAGCGGTCACTGCCGAAACACCCATCCAGATTGCAATGGCGTTATGGCCTTCCAGGCCCGCAAAGAGATACTTCAGATGCTGCATGTGTCCGGGGATCTGACTGTAGAAGGCGGTAAAGAGTTCCACCAGGACGAAGAAGATGCTCGTCGCCAGGGCATAGGCGACGATCTTGGCGAGGGTCTGAATCGCCTGCTCCCCGGCGTCAAACCGGGTGAACCGTCTCAGGATCAGACAGAACAGGATCAGGAGGGCCGGGCCGGAGGCGAACGCGGAGGCGAGAAACCGGGGCGCCATGATTGCCGTCAGCCAGAAACTCCTTCCCGCCAGACCCGCATAGATGAAGGCCGTGACGGTATGGATGCTGATGGCCCAGGGGATGGAGAGGATGATCAGGGGTTTCACCCAGGCCGGCGGCGGGATACTTTTCTTTTCGCAACCGAGAACCGTCCAGCCGGTAACAATGTTGATGAGAAGATAACCGTTCAAGACAATCACGTCCCAGAACAGCACGGATCTCAGAGACGGGTAGAGAAGGAGATTGATAGCCCGGCCGGGCTGGCCGAGGTCAACGAGGACGAAGGTGATGCACATAATCACGGCGGAGACGGCCAGAAATTCCCCGAGGACGGTGATCTTCCCGAATGCCTTGTAGTCGTGGAGATAGTAGGGCAGAACCAGCATCACCGCCGACGCCGCGATTCCGACGAGGAAGGTGAACTGGGCGATATAGAGCCCCCAGGAAACATCCCGGCTCATGCCCGTGATGCCCAAGCCATAATTGAGCTGCCTGAGGTAGAAGAAGAAACCGATTGCGGCCAGGGTGAGCAGAAGCGCCACCCAGATTCCGTATCCACGACTCCCTGTCAGGGCTTTTTCAAGCATGGCATCCTCACAAACGATAATATATCTGCGGTCCTGTTCCCAGCTCCGGCCTGCGCCGGATCGAGAACCCGCGTTCCAGAACGCGCCGGACATCCGATCCGGGGTCTTCCAGATCGCCGAATGTCAGGGCCTTTTCCCTGCAGGCGACGACACAGGCGGGAAGGACCCCCCGTGCGAGCCGCTCTTCGCAGAAGTTGCATTTTTCCACCACCCCTTTGGTCCGTGTCGGGAAGTCCGGATTGAGCTTCGGGATGAATGGCCGGGGGTCCCGGTAGTTCATGCTTCTTGATCCGTAGGGACAGGCGGCCATGCAGAACCGGCACCCGATGCAGCGGTGATAGTCCATCATCACGATGCCGTCCGCCCGTTTGAAGGTGGCCTGCGTCGGACAGACCCGCACGCAGGGCGGGTTCTCGCAGTGATTGCAGAGAACCGGTATGGAAAGGGCCCTGATGGATTCCGGCAGCCGGGGATGGGTCTCCGCGGGAAAGACATCTTCGACCCGTTCGGCGCCGATCCAGTGGACATCATCCTTGGGATTGCCGAATGCGGGCACGTTATGGACACGGTGGCAGGCGGCGATGCAATCCCGGCAACCGGGGGGGCACTTCCCGGCATCCACCGCCATGGCCCAGCGCTTTGCCTTCAAGGGTTGGAGAGGACCCGGAGACCTCGCGAAGAGATCAGACGCGGACGGCATTCCAGCTTTTGCTGCGGCGAGGGAAGGCAGAGGGGGGAGCGCCAGGCTAATGGCCGAAAACCCCGCTATTTTCAAAAAATCCCTTCGAGTGGGCGCCATCACCGGACCTCCTCGGGTATGATATGACAGTTCCAGCAGGCGGGTTTGGCCCCGGCATAATTGTGACATCGGTCGCAGAACTGTTTCTTGTTGCTGTGACACTCCAGGCAGGTACTGGTAAGGCTTATCGTGTAGACCCTGCCGTTTATCGCCGTATAGGACCGGTTCCCCTCCCGGACGGCGGCGTCCCGCCAGACAGTAAGGAGTTTCATATGGTTCGCTCTCATATACGGCGCTGGCTCCACACAGAGTTTCTCTTTCAGCTGCTGGATGACAGGCGTATCCAGCTTCAGGTCCGGCGGGCGAACCGCCTTTCCTCGACCATACCAGAACGGGAAGGTGGCCGCGATTAAAAAGACCACGATTCCGGCGATGATTTTTCCCCCGTTATAGAGTTTCATTTGTTTTTCCGTTTAGCGGTTCGCCGCGCAGGTCAGTAGTCCTTTCCTTTTCTCCCGTCATGACGAGGGCGTTGGCCAGCAGTTCATGAACCCCCGTGACCGTCACCCCCGGCACCCAGTAGTCCATGAGCGAAGTCAGTGTCGCCCGGTCAATGGCGCACATGCAGGCCAGACGGTTTACGCCGTGCTTTTCCCGCACCTCTCGGACGGCCATCGCACGGGGCATACCGCCGCGCATTCGCATCTCCAGATTTTCGTCGTTTCCGAGCCCCGCCCCGCCGCCGCAGCACAGGGTCTTTTCCCGGATGGTATCCTCGGCCATCTCGTGGAAATGGTTGCAGACACGGCTGATGATGGCGCGGGGCTCTTCGAAGAGCCCCATCGCGCGAGCGGGGTTGCAGGAATCGTGAAACGTAACCCGGTGCGCGTCGTTCCGGGATGGATCCAGCTTCAACATTCCATTTTTGATCAGATCGGCGGTGAATTCGGCGATATGCACCATCTTCGTTGAGCGGGCGTTTTCAAATCGCGTTCCGGTGATCGGGGAAACCGGCTCTTCCAGGAAATCCGCCGGGCCGTTCATGGTATCCATGTACTGGTGGATGACCCGCCACATGTGGCCGCACTCGCCCCCGAGGATCCATTTAACCCCCAGCCGCTTCGCCTCCGCGTAGATCTTGGCATTGAGACGTTTGACCATCTCGTGGGAGGTGAACAGGCCGAAGTTCCCCCCATCGGAGGCGTAGGTGCTGAAGGTGTAGTCAAGGCCGATTTCATGGAAGAGCATCATATAGCCCATGCAGGTATAGGTCCCGGGGTCGGCAAAGTAGTCCCCGGAGGGCGTGACGAAGAGAATCTCCGCCCCCTTCCTGTTGAGGGGAATCTCCACGCGCACCCCGGTGCGGTCCTCGATATCGTCCGCCAGGAATTCGAGCATGTCCTTGATGCCCCCAGGCTGGATGCCGAGGTGGTTTCCTGTTCGGAAGCAGTTCGCCACCGGTTCGATGACCCAGTTTATATTGCACCCAACGAGATTGAGGAGTTCCCGGCCTATCATGGTGATTTCCGCCTGGTCAATGCCGTAGGGGCAGAAAACGGAACACCTCCGGCACTCCGTGCACTGGTAGAAGTAGTAGAACCACTCCTTGAGGACGTCCACCGTCAGATCCCGGGCGCCCACCAGTCTGCCGAGGCGCTTTCCCGATGCGGTGAAATAGCGGCGGTAGACGGATCGCAGCAGTTCGGCGCGCAGCACCGGCATGTTCTTCGGGTCCCCGGAGCCGATATAGAAGTGGCACTTGTCCGCGCAGGCGCCGCAACGGACGCAGATATCCATGAAGAGCCGAAACGATCGGTGCTTTTCCAGGCGTTCCTTCATCCCCTCCAGGATGATTGACTGCCAGTTTTCCGGCAGTTTCCAGTCCTCGTCGGAGGGCTGCCAGGCCCTTGGGTTCGGAAGGCCGAGCGCGGTCAGGTTCTTTGCCGCTCCGCTGTAACTCCAGGTGCCGGGTCGGAAAACGACGGGGGTGTCCATCCAGGGCGTCTCCGGCGGTTCGTATCGGATCGCGATCAGATCGTCGGGCTTAGGTATTTTGGCAAAGGACATGGCTACTCCCTCTCCACCGGCAGTCCCGCTGTCTTCATCTTGTCCCGGAATTCATCTTCATATTCTTCGTAGGTATGAACCCTCACGGGGGCGTCCCAGGGGTTGAGATGCCTCCTCATGCGGTTGTCATTGGCGAGGTTGCGCGTCGGGCTCAGAAATATCCCTCCCATGTGCATCAGCTTGCTCAGGGGAAACCAAACCAGCAGCGTGCAGACAAGGAACAGATGGATGGAAAAAAGCGGACCGATTCCTTCTTGGATTACCGGTGAGAAACTCACCCAGCCGGTGGCCAGTTCCTTGACCTTTATCAGGTTGACCTTGGTGAAGTGGCGCATCAGGATTCCCGAGCCCGCCGTGCAGAGGAGCAGCAAAAGGGGGAAATAATCCTGCGGCAGAGAGAAATAGCGTACCCGGACGAGAACGACGCGCCGGAGAAAGAGCGCCGTTGCCGCCGTGAGAAAAACAAGGTCGGAAAGATAAAGAGTCGGCACCCCGGTTTCAAACAGCCCGTCGAAGGCGGACAGCGCGTTGATGAAGGGGGCGATAGGCTCCACAAAGAAACGCAGGTGACGCAACAGGATAAAGAGCAGCGACCAGTGAAGGAGAAGACCGAAAAGCCAGAGCCACTTGGCGCTGCCGTAGACCGGCCGCTTCTCAAGGATCTCCGCACCGGTGTTTCGGAAGAGCGATCGGAACAGGAGTATCTCCAGGGCCATCCTCCCGATCACGCCGAAAAGGCCGGAGGGGCTTTCCAGGGAGTTGGTCCTGATCCAGGGAAGGGATTTCTCCTGGCCGCAGGTAGTGGTGATGCGGAAGGGAACCGGGGACTGTGCCCAGAGAAGAACGCGATAGATGAAGCCCAGGAGAAACACGGTTAGAGCGCCGTAGGGCAGGGCGACTGTAAGCAGGCTATACCACTCTGCCGCCGCCGCCCCGATAGGGAGCATGAGCAGGATAACGACGGCGATAATCGAGATCCCCAGATTCTTCATGGCCGTCAATGCCACTCCCACTGGATGAAGGGTTTCTTGAGATTGGTCATGGCGTTGACGATGAGCTCCACGAGACCGCCATAGAGGATGCCGGACTTCTCCCAGACCCCGTAATATTCGAACATATCCCGGAACTGCCCCTTGCAGTTCGAACAGGGGGCGCAGAGATACTTCTTTACCTCGGGCCCCGGAACATCCTCAAAGGCCGTGAGTATTTGCTTCATCTTCATCCGGCCTGAAACAGCGGAGCGCCAGTCGGGAAAGTTCGTTGACTGCGTGATGGCGAAACCGCTGCCCCCGCCGCAGCAGTAGTTCTCGACGCCGTGAGGCTCCATCTCCCGGAATTGGGGGCAGATTTGTTTCAGTATCCGCCGTTGGGGCGCCACGATCCCCATCAGCCGGACCATGTTGCAGGGGTCATGGAGCGTGACGGGGAAGTTATTCCGGCTGGGATCGAGCTTGATCCGGCCGCGCAGGACGATCTCTTCCAGCAGGGGAAGAATGCTCTCCCGCGGGATGTTGAGATCGCCCGTGAGGACCCGGTCGGCAACGACGATCCCCGCCTTGTGGGCATGGCCGCATTCCCCAAGGGAAATCTTCCGAACCCCGAGCGACTTAGCTGCCATGGATTGGCGGATGGCAACCCGGGCGAACTGGATGTCGTCGTACCAGACGCCGTAGTTGACGGAGTCATAACCGGCTATTTCGGTGGATAGGGTCCAGTCCACACCGGCGGCGTCCAAGAGAATGGCGAAGGCCTCGAGATTCTCCGGCCAGGCCATGAATTCACCCGCGTTGTGAATGAGGAGCATGTCCGCACCTTTTTTGTCCACGGGAATCTTGATCTTCCGGCCCGTCTTCTCCTCGATCTCCTCTTCGACGAACTCCATGATGTTCTTCAGGGCCGCAGGCGTCATCCCCGTGCTGGAGCCGACCCTGAGCTGCTGGACGGATCCCTTTTCATGGAGCTCCTTGGGGGCGATCCCCATCTGCTGGCTGAAGACCTTCCGGATCTCCCGGCTCACCAGGGCGTTGTCGCAGCCGAGGAGGCAAACCTGGGCGCAGCGTCGGCAGAGTGTGCACCGGTAGGCCAACTCCGCTAAGCGGGCCAGGGTCTGCCAGTTGAGGTCAATATCGCTCCCCTGGAATTTTCTCAGAAGGAGATGATCTTTTTTGACGTATGTATGAATAATCCGGCGCAGGATCTCCGGCCGCATCGTAGGGCGGTAGATATCCTGACGACCGCTCGCGAGGTACGTCGGGCAGGCGTCAGAACAGATTTGACATTTGACGCAGTATTCGAGGGTGTGGGTGAGCGGCTGCAGGAATGTCCAGTTGTCATCCGCGGAGAAAAGCTTTTCGAGTCCGGCCAGGAATTTCTCGATGAAGGCCTTTTCCTCCTCCGGGCTCGCCGGGGGGGTGAGGCCGATCGCTACGACGCCGTCGAGCGAGGCGTCCATGCGCTTCCGCTGTTCTTCCGCCAGCTTCCGGATCGGCGCCTTCTCTATCCTGTCGTATGGCGGCGGCAGGGGAATGATCTCCGCGGGATCGATCTCGGCCAGCTGCTCCCCGGGACGGCAGAATTCATCAATTTTCATTTCCTTTTTCATGGTTTCTCTTTTTTCCCCTCCGGGAATCCCCTTTCTGTGGCCGCCTCAGCCCAACTCTTTCCCGTCGGGATATGATTCCCCTCCCACGAGACCTTTCGTCCCAAAAGACCGGCGATCTGCCGTTCCAGGTCACTGCCCGGCAGGTTCGGCTCGTCGTCCCAGCGGATGAAGTAGTAGGCCAGTATCCGCGTTATGTAGTGCGTAGAGCGGGTAAAGGGCAGATAGATGAGGAAGATATCGAACAGGATGATGTGGATCAGGGTCATCGTATGGAGCGCAGGCGCCGTTAAGGTGATGAGTCCCAGCCAGTAGGTTCGGTATTCGTCCAAATTCGGGTCCAGAACCAGCCAGGAGAGAAGACCGCTGCCATAGACGGTAAAGAAGAAGAGGTAATTGAAAAAATTCATCGGCATGGCGTAGGTCCGCAGGCCCCGGTCGGCAAGACGGATGATCGGCATGCCAAGGCTCCCGAAGGTGCCCGCAATAAAGGCAATTCCACCCGTACAGAGGAGGACGTAGTAAAACACCCTCCCTGCCAAGTGAGCCGAAACGGCCCCGATGTCAAGGCCGCCATACATGGCCACAGCTGCAAAAAAGCACAGGATATGGAACGTGATGATGAAAATGAACCCGATGTGCCACGGGAAGAGGAAGAGCCAGTAGAGACGATTGCGCTCGTAATACTCGCCCATGGTAAAATTATCTTTCAGGGAGTACAACAGGCTTCGCCAGGTATTCTTGGGGCGCGGTTTTTTCCACCATTCCTGCTGTTCGTAGTATGAACCGCCGTAACGGTAGTGCTCCTCATGGATCACAGGGTAGAGGTCCCAGCGGATATGGGGTGGCATCCGGAGCCACGCAAGGACCTTAACCGTGTACACCACGACAATGAACACGTACGCGATATACGTCAGAACGATGATCAATGTTCCCATGCGCCCCCTCTTTTTTTCAGGTATCTTTACCCGCAACCGGTCGGTTTTGAAAGGCCTGCGAGTTTGCACGCGCCCTTTGCCGGTCCCGTGGGAAAGAGCTCATAAAGCTTCTTCCTGGCGATCCCATGCCTTTTGGGCCAGTTTCATCAAGGAACCGCCGCCAACGTATTTGACGTTGGGGCAGCCCTTATCCTTTAGGATGCGCACCGCTTCGGCGGAACGCACCCCCTTGGAGCAAACGCAAACCACATTCTGATCTTTCGGCACTTGATCGCAGTTCACCCGGAACTCTTCAAACGGCACATTCTTCGTGTTCTGTTCCGGCAGCGGCCGATCGGAGGCCTCCTTGGCACGGCGGACATCAACGACGAACCGATCATCGAGATCGGTATCCGGCGAGAGGGAATGGATCCCCTCGAAAAGCTCATTTCGGGCCGTACAGGCAATCGAATACAGGGGGTCTACCGCCGGAGCAAACGGCGGTGCGTAGGCAAACTCCGCATCGAGCAGGTCCTCAAGCTTTCCGCCGTGTTTGAGGAGCGACGCAAACACATCCACTCTCTTGACCACTTCCCCCTTGCTGATGCCCTGAAGCCCTAAGAGTTTGGTGGTCTTCCTGTCATACACGAGCTTCAAATGGAGGTTTTCAAATCCCGGATAGTAATCGGCTCTATCCGTGAAGCTGCCCCACGCCACGCCGACATTGAAGCCGGCTTCCTCTGCCGCTTTCGCTGTGAGCCCGGTGGACGATATGTTCATGTCGAAGACCTTTACCGCTGCACTGCCCACCACCGGCCCGAATCGCTCGTCACCCCCGCCAAGATTCGAACCGATTACCCGTCCCTCCCGATTGGCCAGCGAACCGAGCGGAAGAATGACGATCTTTCCCGAGACGAGATGCTTCAGCTCCACGCAGTCGCCGGCGGCGAAGATATTCGGATCGCTCGTGGTCATCTTCTCGTCCACGAAGATTCCGCCCGTCTTGCCGATCGTCAGTCCGCAATTGGCGGCCAGCGTGCTATCGGGCTTCACCCCTATGGCGATGATGACATGATCCACGTCGAAGTCGCCTTTTGGCGTTTTGACGGTTACCCCTTCCTTGGATTCAACGACGCCCTGCAGTGGAGAATTCGTATGGATCTCTATTTTCTCCCCCTTCAGGTATGTTTCCACGATCCGGGCCATCTCCGGATCGAGCATGGCGGGCAGGATGTTGGCGGCAGCGTCAAAGAGTATCGCCTTGGCGCCCCACATGGCTGTGCAAGCCTCGGCCAGTTCACAGCCGATGGGCCCGGCGCCCACAAGCCCGATCTTTTCTATCTGTCCGGATTGGAGGGCTTTCCGTAAGACAATCCCCTCTTCAAGAATCCTGAAGGTGGACACTCGAGGGTTGTTCCTGGGGATTCCCGGAGGCACGAGAGGAATGGCTCCGGTGGCGAGGATCAACTTGTCGTAGGGATACACGGTGGTCTCCCCGGTCAGAAGGGATTTGCAGACGACTTTACGACCTTCCCGGTCGATCCGTTCCACCTCGGTTTGGACAACGACCTCAAGTCCCTTGGCCTTCCGAAAAAAATCCTGGTCCCGAATCACGCCATACGCGGTCTCGCGGAGCGTATCGGCAGTTTCGATGTCTCCGGAAACCAGATAGGGCATCCCGCAGGCCCCGTAAGAAATGAGTTTGCCGCGATCGATAACGGTGACAGAGGCATTGGGTAAAAGCCTCTTTGCCCGGGCGGCGGCTCTGAGACCGGCTGCATTTGCTCCTACTGCAACGATTCGGATGGCGTCCTCCCTACACATTGGCTGTTGTTTTTTATACGCATCCCGTCGGTTTCGAGAGGCCTGCGAGCTTGCATGCCCCCTTGGCCGGTCCCGAGGGAAAGAGTTCATAAATCTGTTTGAGATTAAATCCTGTATCTTTGCACATCTTTCTGATCATGGGAGCGATGCCGAACTGGGCATAGTAGTCCCTGATGTAATCTATAAGCTTCCAATGCTCCTCGGTAAGCACTCCCTCGATGCCTTCTATGGAAGCGTAACCTTGTGCAAAGTCTCTGCTCCACTTATCAAGTTCCTGCAGGAAACCGTCTTCATCAACCTCGTAAGCCTTTCCTCCAACCTCTAACTGCGGCATATCGTAATTACCTCCCTCTATTTATTTTCTGTTGATTCAACTAAGGCAAACTTATAAGCCCCGGCGAGAACACGCGTCTTGACGTCCCCGAAATGTCTGTGACAACCGGTGCCTCATTCTATTGCTCTGATACCATGTTTCTATAGGAAATGGCCTGTTGCCATAAGGCCCTGGCCCAGCCTTTCGCTCCCACGGCATGGAGGTGGGAATAGGTGGCCAGGACATTCTTGTAGCATAGACCATCCCTCCGTCCATGGATACCCTGCCCCCGCCTCACATTAAAGGCGGAAGTAAAACTCCCCTCCTCCCAATCTGGTATATGGGAGTAATGAAACTCATGACCGTGAAGAATCTCCCCTGTGGGGAAATAAGGATTAGGCGTATCAACCTCAAGGATTGTGTATCCATGACCTTGAGGGCTTCTGTCTAAAACAAAGCGCAAAGGAAATACCCCTGCCATGGGAAAAGTCTTCTTTTCCACAATCAGCTCTTTCCCCAGATACACCAAGCCGCCGCACTCTGCATACACCGGAAGCCCCGTCTCCACAGCTTTACGGAGAGATTTACGGAAACCGGCGTTAGCAGCTAAAGACGCGGCATGGGTCTCGGGAAAACCGCCTCCAATGTAAAGGGCGTCTACCGGGGGAAGTTCCCTGTCGTTCAGGGCGCTGCACTCTACCAGAAATGCCCCTAATTTTTCGAGGGCTTCCAGATTATCCGGATAGTAGAACCAGAAGGCAGAATCCCGGATAAACCCGATTTTTGGTTGTCTCGATGGGCGGACAAACCGCTCCCCTTCTCTACTGTCCAAGTCGTTGAAGCAAACGGCAGGGGCCCCCCGGGCAATCTCCCACAATTGATCCACATCCACGTACCGCTCAACGATGCGGGCAGCTTCGTCTACTGCCCGGCCAGCCCCCTGGTGTTCCCGCGGGGGGACGAGACCCATATGCCTCTCCGGAAAGACCCCCCCCTTGATCTTGGGAATAGCCCCCAACACCGCCACGCCACAACGCTCTTCTACGGAAGAACGTACAATGGATTCGTGACGCGTCCCTCCGATCCGATTTAGGATAACACCCTGAATCGCAACTTCAGGATCAAAATACTGACATCCGAGAATCATCGCGGCTACAGTACGCGTGGCCATGCCGCAGTCCACTACCAATATGACCGGCGCCTGCAGCAACTTGGCAAGCTCCGCCGTGCTGTAGCTTCCCTCTCGGTCCATACCGTCGAAAAGACCTCTGTTGCCCTCCACCAATGCGCCATCGGTTTGCCGCACACGGGTGAAAAAAGAAGAGACGAGCCCCTCCCGTTCCATCAGAAAGAGATCCAGATTATAGCAGGGATGACCCGTCGCCATTTCAAGCCAGGCAGGATCGATATAATCGGGACCTTTTTTAAAAGGAGATACCGTCTTTCCCCTTTGGCGAAGGCAAGCCCCCACACCCACGGTCAAGAAGGTCTTTCCTGAATTTCCTCGCAAAGCGGAGAAAACTATCCTTGGACTGTCTACAATCATTTCTCCGCGCTATTCCCTATTCTTTACTGTCTTCCGCTTCGTGCTGCACGCCCGCGCCCTTGAGTCCGATCATTGTCGTGCTGCCGCTTGACCAGTATTCGAGGATACCGTCCGTTACCATCTCATTTACAAGCTTGCTGACTTCCCGTGGCTTTTTCTCCGGGAAGATCTTATTGAAGTCGCGCAAATAGAACTTCGTCTTTGTTGTCTTGGCCTTCAGTGTCTCGATGATCAGCTTCTTGTCCTCTTCGATGCCCATCTAACACCTCTTTTCTTTAAAATTTAAACTGTGTGCTGGTACGCCAAGTCGTGTAAGCAAAACGGTAATCGTCAATGAGATGTTCTGTAAACGGCAGGCCCGTCTTTTCAAAGAACCTCTCCCAGCCGATCCTCGTGGCCCAATCACCGAGGCGTTCATATTTTCTCGCATCGCCCACATAGGCATAGAGTATTTTTTTGATTGCCTCCACCGTCTGCGGCCAGCGGGGGGGTTCATTGGGAATGAAAGGAGCCACAACCTTGGAAAACATCGGGGCGCTAATCCTGTTCGAAAGTTTACCCCCCACCAGGAGGGCTACACCGCTTCCCTCTGCATCCGCTAAGGGCATGGAGGGACACATGGTGAAACAATTACCACAGTACATACACTTCTCGTCTTTAATCTCCACGCTCTTCTTTCCGTCCACGGTAGTCGCCTTAATGGCTCCCGTAGGACAAGCCGCAACAGCCAGAGGAATCTCGCACATATTGGCCAAATACTCATGATCAACCATGGGGGGCTTGCGGTGGACGCCCAAAATGGCGATATCGGAACAGTGAACGGCGCCGCACATATTGAGACAACAGGCCAGGGATATCCGGACATGAGCGGGAAATCTCATCCTCCCAAAATCGTCGTATAATTCATCCATTACGGCCTTTACCACACCCGAGGCATCAATGGCCGCGGTATGGCAATGAAGCCACCCCTGGGTATGAACTACGTTGGTAATACCGGCCCCGGTGCCGCCCCGGGGAAACTTGAGCGATCCGCTGGCAAATTTCCTCTTTTCAAGATCCTCCATCAGGGGCTTTAACTTTGCCTCATCATCGACCATAAACTCGATGTTATTGCGGGTAGTCCATCTGACGTAGCCATCGCAGTGTTTATCGGCAATCTCACATATTTCGCGGATATGGGAGACGCTCATCAGCCGTGCACCGCCCACCCGAACGGTGAAGACCTTCTCCCCCGACTCGGAGACATGTACCAGCACGCCTGGTTCAAGGATATCATGATACAACCACTTCCCAAAATTTCTCTTGATGACAGGGGGCAAAAACTCTTTGTAATCTCGAGGACCAACATCGGTGATCCTGTCCTTCATCGGATTGCTTGCATCGTACCCCATTTTAAACCTCCTATTTCTGGTGTCGTTTTCTGAATTCTTTGATTTCTCTCTCCCATCCTCCTGGGACGTCCGCTTCCTTCCAGAAGATGTAGGGGTTCGACCGAGGTTCTTTAATCATGCGAGGATCCGGCTTTACTTCGCAAACCTCGAGAAATTTCGGAAATCCCATACGCTGCATCAGTTCACCGAGGCGTTCACGGTTTCTGCCCTCTTCAGACCACCAATCCCATACCTTTTCAATCAATGCCTTCAACTCGTCGAAAGGCTCCTCCATTTTCATAAACGGTATCGTCAATGTCGAGAGCTGCGCGCCCTCCAGAATCGGGGCCTTAGCGCCGAAGAGGATGGAGGCCCCGGTGTCCTTTCCAATCCTCAGGGCCCTAGGCATTGTATTGATACAATGCATACAACGGTTGCATTCCCTATTGTTAATCCCCAGTTTTTTCCCATTCCAAGTCATGCAATGGGTGGGGCAGAGATCGGTCACTTCTTTCTCGATATCGAAAGGACCCCAGTCCCGGCCGGCAAATGCTCCCGCATCCGGCTTGAATTCCCCTCCCACGTAAGCCTGCACCGCCTCCTGATCGATACGGATGTCATCCCGCCAGGTGCCTATCACCGACATGTCTGCCCTGGCAATAGAGGCTACACAGCCGTTGGGACAACCATCGAACTTGATTTTGAATTTATACGGAAATGCGGGCCTGTGCAATTCGTCCTGGTATTCCATGGTAATGGCACGGCACGCCTGCTGTGTATCGTAGCAGGCAAACTCACAGCGGGCCTTTCCAATACAACAATTCGGCGACCTGAGGACGGAGCCTGAACCACCAAGGTCCTGCTTGAGGTTATGGGTGAGTTCCCAGAAGATCTCTTCCAACTGCGGGGTGGTTGTTCCTAACAAGATGATATCCCCGGTGGAACCGTGCATGTTAGTGAGACCGCTGCCCCGTCTCTCCCACAACTCGCACAATTTTCTCAAGTATTCAGTTTTATAAAAATAACTGGAAGGTTGATTTACCCGGAGAGTGTGAAAATCTTTTGCCGCCGGGAATTGTTCAGGCTGGTCACAGTATCTGCCAATAACGCCGCCGCCATACCCAAAAACACCTGCGACGCCGCCGTGTTTCCAGTGTCCCTCCCTATCCGTAAAGGAGAGTTCCAGAAGATCGAGGAGATCATCACAAACCTCCTTTGGTATCTGCAAATCAACGTTGGTTTTTTCTCTTGCCTTGGCCTCCTGTTTTATATCAGAAACAAAACTCGGCCATTTTCCGTTTTCTAACTCATCAAGCATCGGAGTTTTACGCTTTGTCATTAAAATACCTCCCCTCCGTAAAGTAATCTGTGGGGATTTCCCCCTTCGGTTAATCCTTCCCCCGGGTAAAAAACCACTATCTCAAAATATCTTCTCTCTTCTCCTTAAGGCATTACTGACACTACTTTCGAAATGCCTTCAATTCTTCCAGAAACTCAGGATGTGCCTCATATCCATACTCTAATGCCTTGTCACAATGATAGATCGCCTTTTTTAGTTCCCCCTTCTGGAGATATGCAACGGCTAAGTTATTATGGGCAACAGCGAAATGCGGGGAAATTTCAATGGCCTTTTCACTGTAAGAGATACACTCCTCGATCTGTCCCTGACACAGATAGGCGCTCCCCAGGACGCTTAAGGCCTGAACGAACAGAGGATCCTTTTTAGTTGCCTCCTTAAGCATCTCAATCGCCCTTTCAACCTCCCCCATCTGAAGATAGGCAAATCCTATGTTGCCATAAGGAACAGCAAAATCCGCCCTGAAGGCTATCACCTTTCTGCAGAGGTCAATCCCCTTCTCCATTTCTCCTTTTAGGAAATATATCCCGCTTAAGTTGATATACGCCTCTGCCAGATAGGGACTCTCCGCAATTGCCTCTCTAAACTCGGTTATCGCCTCATCCCATTTATGCTGCTTTATCAATGCAATTCCTAAGTTATAATGGGTAAGTGCACAACCAGGATTCTCCGCCAATCTTTTCCTCAGTTCCCCCATATACTCTTCCGTGGAGACCCCTTCCCTCATAACTCACCATTTTTCAAGATATCACGGTACCAGCAGGAAAATTCGTATATCCCCCTATATCGGTCATCGCCACCGATAATTCCCATGCAAATTTCCCCCACCCCTTGGCTGTAAGCGTTACTGTACTCTTTGTGAGAGCATGTTTGCAAAAATCTCCTCATAAGTGACAAAGCTGTTTTTCTGCGCTCAGCCATCCTGATGTCAATTGGATCTTTCGGCATAAGGAAAGGATCCCACTTTTCGTATCCCTTATCGAGGATCCTCTTACGGCTCCTCGCCGACATGGCATCGAAGATGGCCTTCTTTCTCTTCTCGTCCTCGGTGGTAAGCCCAGCCACTTAAATTGCTCCTCTCCATTAGTTAAAAGACCTTTGCGCGAAGTTCTCTACCTGCAAGAGGGTTGTAGAGTTTTATAATGGCCCCCTTCATAACATCTAAGGTCTTCATCCCCACGATAAGATTCATCAGGATATTCTCTGCCTGTTCTGGAAGCACACAAGCATTTGAAGAATCGAAGGTCAAGTCTGGGAAACCCTTGACGAGTTTCTTTTGTTCCTTGCTGGTAAGACCTACCCGAACCGATTTTTTACCATCAACTTCCCTAATCTCACCGGCCAGTCCGGCACCTTCAATCTTTTTTATCTTCTCATCATCGAGATAGATAACGATATAATAGTCTGCCATCCGCCTACCTCCTGTTTGTAAAATTCTCACCCCCCCAAACGTAGCCTTGTTTCCACATCCGAGACACTCCCCCTCTGTAAGGGTAGGCGAACATCCCTTCTTCTCTTAACCAACACTGCTTAACTTTATAGGAAAGTTCCAACTGGCCCAGGAGATCCTCCGCCATGGGGTTCTTCTTGGCCGCCTGCTTCACGTCCTTCACGAAACTTGGCCATTTTCCCCCTTCCCGTTGGTCCCAAAGGGGAGTTTTTGATTCCGCCATAACTTATTCCTCCTCTCTTCCTTATATTTATACTCTATAAGGGCATCCATTTAAACCTTCATCCGGTCATCCACAAACATCACCCTGAGCAGGACGACACCCTGGGGGGATTGACCAGGATACCGATGGTCAAAGCCCAGAGGGATTTTATCTTCCGTTTGGGAAAATTGTCGCTCCGTATAACAGCTTTTAACAAGGTATCTTCGAGATAAGCCTCTAATAAACCTCATCTCTTTGCGGGATTGCCGAAAACGTATAGACATGTATAGCAGAGGAATTGTCTTATTGCAATAAAAAATAAAAAAATTTTAATAACCGCGTAAGATGTTTCTACTCGGGACACGATTTTTTCTGTTGTCTCCCTCCTGTCAGAGCCCGAGAATCTTATGGCAGGATTTACACGGTTCTGGGGGTTCTGGAAGGACGCTGTCCTGAGAGTTGTTCAACCGCGGACTATCCCAGAGCGAAAAGTATAGATCCTTATAGTTCTTTTCTCTTTCACGGAAACGGTTTCTAAACGCTTCATAATTGCCGCCGCTCCATATCGCAGAGAAAGAATCTCTGAAAATGTTGCCGAAACTTACCCTCTCCGTCTGGTATTTCTTGCCACAGAAGATTCGTTTGAAAGGTGATGGCAGAGGAGGGTAGAGATAGACGCAGGGCGATACCTCTCCCTCTGCGGAGATGTAAAGGCTGCCGAACGGGTTTTCTGCACACACAGGCACATTGCTGACGGACAGGGATGGTTTCTTGAGGCGAACATTCAACTTTCGTGCATTGATTTCCGCCTGGTTAAGAATCTCCTCGTATTGGTTCACACTATGCTCCCATATAAATACCCTCTGTGTTTCCTGCCAGATATTAATCGTATGACAGATGTTGGTGAGAATGACCTCTTCAAGACCCGCTTCTTTCGTAAAAGAGGGGACCGCGGGAACCTCATGGATATTGTCTTTGACCATGAGAAAGATGAGATGCATGTTCGGTCTGCGAAGCCCCCGGCGTTTTTTCTCTTCCTGAAAGAGACGAATGGCGTTAAGCACGTCTGGAAGATGGGAGTTGACCCGGATTGCATCGTGTGTTCCCGGGGTTGTTCCCGCGATTGAGAATCCCACAAAATCAAGTCCCGCTTCGATGAGTTCAGACACCCGGTTCTCTGTTAATCCCATCCCGCTGGTGACGAACCCTACCTGGGACCCCTCCTTCTTAACCAGCCTGATGCACTCTGCGAGATCCTTATGAAGCAGGGATTCACCCCAACCTTCGAGAACGACGGTTTCAACATCTTTCAGGTAGGGGAGGATTTTTTTAAAATCCTCAAGAGGCATATCCTGATATTGCCAATCGGCGTTTTCTGAACGGATGCACATTTTGCATTGGAGGGGACAGCGGGTCGTCAATTCAATCTGCCATGTCGAAAAGGGCCTCCTTTTTCTCCTTTGCAGAAACTGACTAAAAATTTTTTCAATCATAGTTTCACAACCACCGGAGAATCATCTCCAGAAGCCCCTTTCCTGATGGATGGTATAGACAGGAGGCATGGGGGAGAAAGGCGACGCCCCCCCACTTTTCCTTAAAGAACGTGACGCCTGGATTAATGCCCAGACCCAAGTTGATATATTTTTTCCTCTCTGCCTTGGCTTGCTGTATCACTTCAAAGAGGAGAAGGTCGGAGGCCCCGGGGACATATCGGGCGTCTGAGCTGAAATTAAACATATAAATAGCATAATCTCTCGGGCAAAATTCGGCAATGTCGAAGGCAACGAGCTCCCCCCTGCTGGTTCTCGCGTCGAAGATCCAAGCAGTTTTTGATGAAGCGAGGTAATGAGCGATTTTCTGAAAGATGAACCGGGTTGCTTCATCCACGGAATGGGTCTTCAGGAATTCTTCAACCATTGCTCTATGTTCCTCGTCAAAATTTGTGTTTTTTCCCACAGAGAGTTCTCTGCCCGCTCGTTTTACTATATTTCTCACTTTTTGAGAGATAAAGAGGGACGAAAGGTCTAAACGATAGTAATGGTCGGAGGGAGGACGAGGGCAGCGCTCGAGGGAAGAGGGAATTGAAGGTGCAATCAGGGAGACGCTTGCCGGTTTGAGAAGTTTTACCGCATCGCCGAGAGCTCTTTCCATTCGCTTCTCCTCGAAGGGTTCTCCTAAAGGATATCCGACGAGAATTAAATGGGCGCTCTTCGCATAGGCGAGAACGTTTCCGAAGAGAAACGGTTCCGTCTGCGAGATGGCGGTCACATATTGGGGAATATGTTCCGGCAGGTACGCGTGATGTTCAATATAGTCCTCTTGTGCATGCGTGATCATGATGGTTCCTGAGTGACACGGTACCCCTCATCGAGAAACATTTTCCGGATCCCCGGGATATGGGCGACCCCTACGAAGGCAATTGTTCTGCCTTCGTCGAAGAATGTCTTTATTCTTTTGAAAAAGAGGGGATCGCGCTTCGTGATGATTGATTCACAGCGAGTGGGGAATGTCCCTGTCATGGATATGAATTTTTGCAGATCACCCTCAAGAAAAGCCTTTATGAATAAGTCTTTATGAACGCTCCAGTCCTGAATGTGATTGAGATAGTTGACAATATTGTCAAAAGGGATTCCATCCAGGGCTTTTAGTTGGTCCTCGATGGTCTCCAGATAATCTATTTTTTTCCCAAGCGCTTGGGCGATGCGGAAGGCTTCCATATCCATGGAATGTTTCCAGTTTAAAAAAGCGGACCAGATGGTGAAAAAAGCCATCCAGGGACGGACTCCGCGCGTGTGGACTTCCAGCCAATCCGGGGTCGTTGGATAAATGAGGTCCAGATAAGAACCTGCCAGGGGGGTAGGGCCCCATAAGGCACGCAGTTGCCGGTTAATCTCCTTGACGACGGCGGGATCAAGTGCCTCATAAAGAGAACGGCTCTCTTCTCCTTGCCGGCCATATCGGACCACGGCAGCCATGCTCTCCTGATCAAGAGGTCCTTCAAAAAGGATTGTTTCGACGCTTTGGATCAGCTTGATAAGGGTCTTCTTAAAACGGTAGGGGAAAAAATGGGCTGTTCCAACAAGCAGGGAGCTCTTGCCGTCTTTTTCAACCCTCCAAACCGTCCTCAACCGTTTTCTTTTCCCCGAGAATAAGTTCACTTTACACCCCGAATGTTCTTAAGGCTCAAAGTTTGCCCATGAGTGAATCTATCAGCGGGACTGTCCTCGTCGTTCCATAAAAGCACTCACAGAATTCGTACCTGAGGAATGATTTGCCGCCCCACTTTTCCTTGAATCTCCGGATGCCGTCATTTACTCCCAGCCCCAGGTTGATAGCGGTTTTCCCGTGTTCGTGCGTCAGGTTGACCATTTCGAGGAAAAGAAGATCGGAGGCATGGGGCACATAGTGCTTTTTTGAATGCGCGCCAAGGATGTAGGCAGAAAAATTCTTTGCCCCGAGTTCAACAACACTGAAAGCGCAAAGTTTTCCCGTTTTGTCGCGCGCGTTCAGTGTCCATGCGCTCGACGAACGGCCAACGTAATCGGGCATGGCACGATACAGTTCTCTCACTCGATCCGGCAATTTTTCCCTCTTCAGGAGTTCTGAGATAAGCGCCGCATGTTCCTTAAAAATAGCGTGGCCCCTCTCCACGGTCAATTCTTTAGAGGCCTTATCGGCCACCCGTTGAAGAGAAGGCTTCAGCTTTGTCTGCTCAAGGTCAAACTGGTAGTATTGATCTGTTTGCCTCTCTTTACAGGAGTGCAAAAGAAAAGGGGGAATCTCAGGTCCGATGAACCAGAGGTACTCAGGCCGGAATGCTTTGATAGCCTGTTTCAGAATCCTCTCACATCTTTCCTGAGAATAATTTTTTTCGAGAGGATACCCCACAAGGATGAGCCAGTTGTCCTTTGCAAGACCCAGGTGGTCCTCTATGAGAAAAGGGTCGCCTTTCGAAATCAGGGTCATAAGGCCCACAACGTGTTCTGGAACATAGGCCCTTGCCAGGACAGATGCTTCCTCTTCAGGGGTGATCACGTTGTTTTTCTCCTCGTATAGGTTCCTTTTAGCTCAGGTTTATCAAAATCGCCAACGGTTTTTCAGAAGGTTTAAACATCGCATCCCTGCCGGAAACAGCTTATGAGACTATCAAAAATTTATTATTTTTTTTATTGCAACAAAGCAAATCCTCTGCTATACATGTCTACACGTTTTCGCTACTCTAACATAAGGAGGGGGATAATTATAGATATATCTTGAAACTCTCCTTGAGCAAGCGGTGGAGAATCTTCGATTCTTAAAGAATGGTCCTCTTAATCATTCGCTCGCTTACCCCGCGGCAAACCGTGGGGAATGCGCTCGCTACCGGATTCGAAAGATGACGGCATGTTCATTACCCATATAAAGATCAGTCCATCTCCATTAACCATATCCAACAGGATATGCCGCAGCATTTCCAAGGCTGCTCTCCGACGTTTTCGTTGAGAGTGTGTATCGGATCGAAAAGACCGGACGTACTCTCGTGACGGAAAGTTCATAACAAGTCTTCAGTTTGCCGTGATCACGACTGGCTGAAAATTTATGAAGGGAGGTATAGATAAATGGAAGGGAACAAAGAGGGTATTAATTGGTCTATTTTGTGGAAAAGTGATGATTGGATGTCCGTCTGGATCGGATTTCTCATTCTCGCCGTCTTCTTGGCGGGCGCTACCATGCAACTTCCCAAGTGGAAATGGATGGGGGATGGGGCGTTCCAAGGCAAGATCGCAGGGTGGACAACCAAAGTGGAGGCCGTGGCAAAGGATGCGGAAAGCAAGAAAGAAGCCGCCCTGAAGGATCAGGCGATGGCGCTGAAAACGGCTCTGGACGGCAAAGACCGGAAGGCCATCGGCGAGGCTGCCGGAAAGATGGAGACGGCCGCCAAGGAGGTGAAGGACAAGGACTTCCAGAAGAAGGCTGCAAAGTTGGCCTCGGACATCAAGGGCGACACCGGGGCGACCGTGTCAAAAGTCTTCTCCGGCGGGAACCTCCTGAAGGCGCTCTATCTGCTCATTGGGTTTGGGATACTCGGCGTCATCGGCATGGCCTTCATGGGCTTGCCGATAGGCAAGTTCATAGCCGGGTTTCCCATCGTTTTCATCCTCTCGGCCGTTTCGTATTTCATTGCCGGTAACAACATCGTCAGTTACTATGGCTTGGAGGTCGTCTTCTGGGCTCTTATCATCGGTCTCCTGATCAGCAACCTCGGAAGTGTCCCCGACTGGCTGAAAACGGCCATCAAGACGGAGTACTTCATCAAGATCGGTCTGGTCCTCCTGGGCGCCGAGGTCCTCTTCGGCACCATCGCCAAGGTGGGCGCCTATGGCATGGTCCAGTCCATTCTGGTCATCGGGGCCATCTTTTACTTCACTATCTGGTTCGCCCGGAAAGTCGGACTTGACGATGAATTTGGAGCCATTCTCGCGACGGGTGTATCTGTCTGCGGCGTCTCCGCCGCCATCGCCGCCGGCGGCGCCGTCAAGGGCGACCCGAAAAAGGTGAGCCACACGATTTCCCTCGTTCTTCTGTGCGCCATTCCTATGCTGATCCTCGAACCCCTCATTGCCAAGGCGATAGGAATGCTGCCGGCGGTAACAGGGGCCTGGGTCGGCGGCACCATTGATACGACGGGGGCCGTCGTGGCCGCGGGCGCCATCGCCGGACCGGAGGCAATGGCAGTTGCCGTCGTCGTCAAGATGGCCCAGAACGTCCTGATCGGACTGGTTGCCTTCCTCCTCGCCGTTTGGTTTGCCTTCAAAGGACAGTCAGCCGGGGGAGAGAAACCGAGTCTCATGGAGATCTGGACGCGTTTCCCCAAGTTCGTCCTCGGGTTCATCGTCGCCTCTATCGTCTTCTCTTTCTTCATGCCGGAAGCTCAGGCAAAAGCGGTAACGGGCATCACCGCAGGGCTCCGTGGCTGGTGGTTCACGCTGGCCTTCCTCTGCATCGGTCTGGAGACCAAGTTTAGCGAACTCGTTGCGATGGGTGGCGGAAAACCGGCGGTGGTGTTTCTTGTAGCCCAGGGCGTAAACATCATCTGGACGCTCATTTTGGCCTACCTGATCTTTGGTGGGATCCTCTTCCCGGTGCCGACATTCTGAGCGGTATAAACGTTTGACCACCATACGTGCCGGATCTATCGCAAGCCGAAAGGCTGGCGGTAGATCCGGCACAATGTTGATGCTCGATGATGTCCGGGATAGGATGAAGATGGTGACGGTTTCTTCGGCGAGGTCGTGGAATTGTTGTTGGGAATTAGTCCTTATCCGCCGAGCAGGCCGAGTTTGATGGCTTCCTTTTTCATGTATTGGACTTCCTGTTCATTCGGTTCCCGCCAGGGACGTCGGACAGTGCCGCAATCAATCCCTTTTAATTTGAGAAAGGCGTAACATCCGGCCGGACGGAAACCACAGGCAGCCTGAATTCTCCGCTGGGCGATGACCAACATTTGCAGTTCTCTGGATTTTTCCCAGTCCCGTGCCTCCAAGGCATTATACAGGGCAACGGCCAGCTCGGGAAATGCGTTTGCGGTTCCTGCGATACATCCTTTGATGCCGATGTTGAATGCCGGCTGCAGCATTCCTACCGAGCCGGACATGCAGGAAAAATCAGGATTCACCCGGGTCGCCACTTGATTGAACTCTCCCAGCAGTGTGAAGCTGCCGCTCGAGTCCTTCATTCCCATGACCCCGACCTTTACCAGTTTGGCCAGTAAATGGGGAGTCAGGGTGTAGCCGCTCGTCCGAGGATTGTTATAGATGAACGTGGGCACACTCACTGATGCCGCAATATCGGCGTAATGACGAATAATCTGTCCCTCATCGTAGGCATTCACTTCGGAATAGTAGTAAGGCAGAAAGGCCGCAACCGCTGCCGAGCCAAGTCCCTCGGCATGTTTGGCTAGTTCGATCGTTGCCCTCGTGGATGCCTCGCCGACATGGGTGATAATGGGAAGACGGCCGTTCACCTCATCATGGATGATTTCGGCCACGTTCTTTCTCTCCTCGGTGGTCATCAGGACTGCGCTGCCGTAAGAGCCGTTGATGAAAAAGCCATGAACGCCTCCCCGCAACAGATAGCTGATTACATTGCGGATTCCTTTTTCATAGATATCGCCGTCTTCCGTAAAGCTCGCGATGAGCGGCGGATAGATCCCTTCAAATCGTTTAGCCATATTGACCTTTTCCCGCAAGCGTTAAGGTTCCGGCGACAGCTGATCGGGGGCGCCCCCGCAAGCCCCGCCCTCTGCGGGCGGGGAGCCTCACTAACCCAGGAGACTCGAGTAGTCCAACTCAAACACGCTCGAGTCGCTGATCTTCAGCCGTACCCGATCACCGCGAAAAACACCGCGACTGAACCGCACCGGTTTATCATGTTGGTCGAACGTCAAACCGACGACCGCCAAAAAAAGTGGTGCCGGGGGATTCCCCAGCAGATGCCGTTCTTTTGAGGAAATAATCGGAGCTTCGATCCAGACGTCGCTTCGCGACAACCGGATGCCGCATTGTTCCCGAAGCAAATAATTCAGGGATTTTGATTCGAGGTCTTCTTTCATGAGGGTTTCGCAGAGGTTGGAAGGCAAGAAAGCAGTCTGGAGGGCCAAGGGCTCGCCTTTTACAATCCGCAACCGCTGGATCTTTAAAACGCGCGCCGGCGGAGCAAGTTTCAGTGTCGCCGTGATCTCCTCGTTCGGCTCAATCATTTCCTTCTGGATGAGTTTCGTCACCACATCGAGCCCTTGCGCCTTCATTTTTTCCGAGAAGCTCAGAATTTGAGACGTGTCATGCGATATCTTGGGGAAAGATACAAAGCTGCCTTTTCCCGGCACGCGAAATATCTTCCCCCGATCCGTGAGCTGGTCCATTGCCTTGCGCACCGTGCTCCGACTGGCATGGCATCGCTCGCACAATTCTTTTTCCGAGGGGAGACGATCGTAAGGCTTCAGGCGACCCTGTTCAATCTCCGCGGTCAGGGTTTCAATGATCTGACGGTGTTTGGTGAGGTAAGTATTTTCCATTTGTTCCATCGTGTGTATCCTTCAATGAAAACTGCAACCATTGTCTACGGTACTGATTATCTACCTTCATAACTATATATATGCGAGGGATCTTGTCAATAAGAAAGAACCTCAGAAGATGTTCTCCCGTGCACCGGCTCAAATCGGAAAGAGAAGAGCGATCATAGAGGCAATCCCGCCGCACTATCTCAGGAGAGAAAAGAGATTCCCCGCAACTCGACATCACGAGACACGAAGGGAACCCCTTTTCTCTTTGCTGACACCCTATAATTTAGGATGTTCTTGTTTCATGGTAGGAGTGAAATGGCATCCGCCGCAATCCGTCACAGCTCTTGTGTTTTCAAGCTTGCTCCCCTTATCATGACAGCCCCTGCAGGACTGAGCAACGGCAGAAAGGGGATGCGTGATCTTGAAGGCGCCGTCGGCATAGGTGTTGAGAACCTCCACCGTGTGTTTAGCGACTGCGGCGGTGATCCAAGCGCAACGTTCGGACCGCTCTTTAGAAAAGGACTTGAACTTTGATACCTTGCACCATTTTGACACGGAAACATGACAGAGATTGGAGCCGGAGATTGATTTGACGATCTCATATTTGGGAGCCTTCGGTCTGTAATCCGGAAGGGCCGTCTGCTCATACCAAAGGAAGACATCCTGGATAATGGCATAGGATGCTTCCCTCGGCTTTTTATCCATACCACCTGTAACTAAGAAAATGGCGTGGGCAGCTCCATTCAATGCCCCGCACACGGAGGCTACGTCTGCCACCCCTCCCTGTCCTACAACAAACAAGGTCAAAGGCAGCATTGTATAGGGGAATCCGATCTCTTTCTGTAACTGAATGATAATCGATTCGAATACCCCATAGCCACAAGCCCCCTTGTAGTATCCTCGATATGCCTCTTCTGCAACGGCTATCGGGTCGAGTTTCTTATAGGGCCAGGGAAGATCGGGTATTTTAATCTGCGGCTGTTCCCCCGCACCGGTGGCTTTTCCCGCGAGGGAGAGAGTTAACCCAGCAAATCCAGTTCCCAGCGCCAGCGTGCCTGCGTTTTTCATAAGGTCTCTTCGAGATAACGTCATAATTTTCCTCCTTTATACGATAGTGGTATATATGTATAGACATGTATAGCAAGGTAGTTAATTTATTGCAATAAAAAATTGTAGAAATTTCAATGGGGGCAACGCGTTTTTTATTTGGAATATGGTGTTAAAACCGATATAAGTTATGCTGTGGTTTTCCCCTCGCATCGCGGCAGCACGAGGTAGCGGAAATATGGCATCCATGGGCACCCATCATATCCTTTGCGATACAGAAGCAACTCCGAAACGACCCTGCGCCCTGCTTTGGGATGAATCGCTCCTCTGGGGACTGATGGCCTGGCGGGCGCTCAAGGAGGCGGGGCTGCCCTTCGACCTCCTCCGGTCGGAAGATATTCGGCAAGGGGCGCTTTCCCGTTACCGGATGATCTTCATCCCGGGCGGATGGGCGTCGAACAGGATCGGCACCCTGGGAGGGCAGGGGAGGGAGGAAATCCGGCGTTTCGTTGCCGCAGGCGGCGGTTACCTGGGGATCTGCGGCGGTGCGGGAATGGCAACGGAGAACGGTCTTGATCTCCTGCCGATCCAGAGGAAGCCCTCTCCGGAACGAGTGCCGAGTTTCAACGGCCCTATCCGCCTTTCCTGTGCCGAGCATGCGATCTGGCGAAACGTTCAAACGCCGGTCTTTTACGCGTGGTGGCCCTCGCAGTTCCAGATCACGGATCTGAACGTCCGCGTACTGGCCAGGTATGAAGAGGCGCACGTTGACGCCTTCAGCTCCGATATCAATGTGGCGGCGGGGGGGATCATCGGCTGGTCGGACTTGGAGCAGCGCTACGGGATTCTTTTGGACCCGGCGCGTTTGCGCGGCGAGCCGGCGGTTGTTGAAGGACGCTTCGGCCGCGGGAGGGTGATCTTGTCGCTTGTCCATTTCGATACGCCCGGAGACGGAAGCGGCGCCGTGGTTTTGCGAAATCTCTGGGATGATCTTGCTTCAAGCTCTCCTTCTGATCCTCCGGCGGGAGTGGGGGTTGAGCGTGGCGTGGCGATCCCTGATGTTCCGCAGAAAGTTCTTGAGTCGGTCGCGGAAATTCAGGCGGCCGTTGCTGAGCTGATCGTTGCCGGCGCGCGAAATTTCCTGTGGTATTGGCGGAATCCCCTGCTGCTCCTGTGGCGCCGCGGTGTCCGGGGCTTGGAATACTCCACCCTGGCCGTCATGATCGGGGAGATCGGGAGATGTCTCCATTCTCCAGGCACCTCAAGCGCGGACGGCCTGTCAGCACTTACCGGATCGTTCAATTCGTCGCGCCTGGAAGATGATCTGAAGGAAATTCGGGAAGAACTCATCCCCTTTTGCGAAAGGGCGAAGCGCCTTTTGGTCAGGGAACGGTTCTATATGATGACGGCTCCTCTTTCTCCGGTTGAGTGCACGGATGCGGAGATCAGCCGTCTGAGGCAGGAGCTCTTTGGATCGGCGATGAGTTACGGGGGGCGTTTTAAGCGCCTCATCAACCAGGTGGACCGTCTTCTCTACCATCTGATCCAGGGAGAATAATCCTTCGCTCTCCGGTCATTCGCTGTAGACGGGAACGTCTCAGGCCAGGGGTGAGACTCCGTTAAAGCACTTGAGGCAGAGATCCCGATCTGGGATTCCCAAGGCACTGACAAAGGAATCGACACTGTTGTACTTGACGGAATCGGCGCCGATCTGCGCGGCCGTCCAGGACTCCAGCGCCCGCAGGTCTTCCAGAGACAGGATATTGCCGGCAGGATAGAAACGACGGGCCATCAGTTCGTCCTCAGATCGTGTCGAGATGCCGAAGTCGCAGGGGTACATGAGCGGCGGGCAGGCGATGCGGACGTGAACCGCCTTCGCCCCCGCTTTTTTTAAATCCCAAACCTTGTTCATGATCTGCGTTCCCCTGACGATGGAATCATCGCAGAGCGCAATTGACTTGCCTGCCACGGCGTAGGGCAGAATGGAAAGTTTTCGTTTCGCCATCTTTTCCCGTGCAGGCTGGGAAGACTGGGTGTAGCTGCGGTCGGCATAGCGGTTGTACAGGAATACTTCCTGATAGGGGATTGCGGAACCCAGGTGGTATCCTCCCGCATGGCCGATCCCCGACATGGGCACCGGCGCCACGATATCGGCCGCCATATCCTTCTCCTCCCGATCCCGCCGGGCCAGGGCCCGGCCGAGGTTATTGCGCGCTTCCTGGACATACAGTCCGTCAACAAGGGAATCAATGCTTGCCGTATAGGCCCATTCGAAGGCGCAGTGGGCCTTGCGGGGAGAGGGAAACTGTTTTACGGTCTGGAAACCATCCCGGTTAATCATAACGGTCTCCCCCGGTTTCACGTCCCGGACGATATCCATATCCATATTCTGCAGCGCCCGGGACTCGGAACTGACGGCGTAGCGCTCCCCATCCTGTCCCAGGATCAGCGGTCGGAAACCGCACGAATCACGGGTGGCGTAGATCCCCTCACCCGTCAGGATCACGAGGGTATATGCCCCCTTGAGCTTTTGGGGGAGCATGGATATTCCGGAAACAATATTCTCCGCCTCCATGATAATCCTGGCGATGACTTCGATATTGTAGCCGCGATAGAAGGCGTGTCCCTGGTTTTTCATCTCCTGGATGAGCGCGTCGGCATTGATGATGTTGCCGCTGAAGGCCAGCGAGATCTCCCCTACCCGGGCCTGCCAGTTCATGGGCTGCCGCTCCTTGAGACTGACGTGACCGATGCCCCACCGGCCTTGGAGATAATCGAGTTCCTGTGCCGTGAAGCTGTTCGCGACCTTGCCGTGGTGGGTTACCTGGTGCAATCGGTCGCCAAACGTCGCAATTCCGCAATATTCCTGACCGCGATGCTGGAGGAAGTCAAGCCCGTTATAGATATCATGAACACAGTTCCGACGGGAATAGATCCCAAAAACGCCGCAGTTTTCTCCCAGTAGTGTCGTCATAACCCTTCCTGTTCCGCTATTTGATATCCTTGTGGTAACTCTGAAGTGATTTTGCCCTTCCATGACCCTCGCGGAAGGCTGCGATTCCCCGGACCGCAGCGGCCGCCGCCGCAAGCGTCGTAATATAGGGGACCTTGTATTTGATTGCCGCCTTGCGGATGTAGGAATCGTCGTAGGCGCTCAATCGGCCGTTCGGGGTATTGATGATGAGCTGGATATCGCCGTTCTTGATACTGTCAACGATATTCGGCCGGCCTTCATGCATTTTCAGGATCTCCTGCGCCTGAATTCCATGATCGGCAAAATGCCGGTGGGTTCCCCGTGTGGCAATAACCTTGAACCCCAGTTCCTGGAACATCTTTGCCACATTGAGGATGCCGCCCTTGTCGTTCTCTTCGACGGTGATCAGGACCGCGCCCTCGCCCGGGAGCACCTGTTGGGCAGCTTCCTGCGCCTTATAGAAGGCCAGACCGAAAGAGCCCGCAAGGCCGAGAACCTCTCCGGTGGAACGCATCTCCGGCCCCAGAACCGGATCAACTTCCTGGAACATATTGAAGGGAAACACGGCCTCTTTTACGCCGAAATGAGGAACGACCCGGTTGCGGAGGTCCAGTTCCGACAGTTTTTTGCCCAACATGACCTGGGTGGCAAGACGGGCCATGGAGATGTTGCAGACCTTGGAGACAAGGGGCACCGTCCTTGACGCGCGGGGGTTGGCCTCCAGGATATACACCACGTCATTGGCGATGGCATACTGGATGTTCATCAGTCCCACGACCTTGAATGTGGTGGCAATCGTCCTGGTGTAGTCGCAGATCGTCTCGATGTGCTTGAGCGGGATGCTGATGGGGGGGATCACGCAGGCGGAATCGCCGGAATGGATTCCCGCCAGCTCGATATGCTCCATGACGGCCGGCACAAAGGCATCCGTCCCGTCGGAGATGGCATCCGCCTCCGCCTCGATGGCGTTTTCCAGAAATTTATCAATAAGGATCGGCCGCTCCGGGGTAACCCCGACGGCGGCGGTGACGTATCGCTTCAGCATGCGTTCATCGTGGACGACCTCCATGCCCCTGCCGCCGAGAACGTAGGAAGGGCGTACCATCAACGGATATCCGATCCGGGCGGCAACTTCAAGCGCCTCCTCCATGGTGCTTGCCATCCCCGACTCCGGCATGGGGATTCCGAGCTTCTTCATCATCTGGCGGAAGCGGTCCCGATCCTCGGCAAGATCGATCGTTTCCGGCGACGTGCCGATGATCGCCACCCCGGCCTTCGCGAGATCATTTGCAATGTTCAGGGGGGTCTGCCCTCCGAACTGGACGATCACGCCCTCCGGTTTTTCCTTCTCGTAGATGCTCAAAACATCCTCCACCGTCAGCGGCTCGAAGTAGAGCTTGTCGGAGGTGTCGTAATCCGTGGAAACCGTCTCGGGATTGCAGTTGACCATGATGGACTCATACCCCTCGTCGCGCAGGGCGAAGGCGGCGTGAACACAGCAGTAATCGAATTCGATTCCCTGGCCAATCCGGTTGGGTCCGCCGCCCAGAACCATGATCTTCCGGCGATTGCTGACCGCTACCGTGTCCGGGGCGTTGTATGTGGAAAAGTAATAGGCGGCATTTTCCACGCCGCTGACCGGTACCGGCTCCCAGGCCTCGGCAACGCCCAGGGAAAGGCGCTGCCTGCGAATGTCGGTTTCGGGCACGGCAAGTATCTGGGCAAGATACCGGTCGGCAAACCCATCCTTCTTGGCTGCCACCAGCAGTTCGTTGGGAAGCGATCGGCCTTTGTATTTCAGTATTTTCTCTTCAAGCTCAACGAGCTCTTTCATCTGCCCGATGAACCAGGCCTTGATGTGGGTTCTTTTGTGGAGCTCATCAATGTCTGCCCCTTTCCGGAGGGCTTCGTACATGATGAACTGCCGTTCGCTCGAAGGTTCGGCAAGAAGATCCAACAACTCTTCAAGAGACCGCTTGTGGAAATTCCGGGCAAATCCGAGGCCATACCGTCCCTTCTCCAGAGAACGTATGGATTTCAGAAATGCCTCCTTGTAGGTTTTCCCGATGCTCATGACCTCGCCCACGGCCCGCATCTGGGTGCCGAGTTTATCTATGGCGCCGGGGAACTTTTCAAAATCCCACCGGGAAAACTTAACAACGACATACTCCCCCCAGGGGGTGTACTTCTCCAGAGTGCCCTTGCGCCAGTAGGGGATCTCATCGAGGGTAAGCCCGCCGGCCAGGAGCGCGGAAACCAGAGCGATGGGAAAGCCCGTGGCTTTCGAAGCCAGCGCGGAAGATCGCGACGTCCGGGGATTGATCTCGATGACGACGACCCGCCCCGTCTCGGGGTTGTGGGCGAACTGGATGTTCGTTCCCCCGATCACCTGGATGGCCTCCACGATGTCGTAGGAATGTTTCTGGAGACGCTGCTGGAGATCGGCCGAGATGGTGAGCATGGGCGCGGTACAGTAGGAATCCCCGGTATGGACGCCCATGGCATCCACGTTCTCGATGAAGCAGACGGTGATCATCTGATTCTTGGCGTCGCGGACGACTTCGAGCTCCAGCTCCTCCCAGCCGAGGACGGACTCTTCGATCAGGATCTGGCCCACGAGGCTTGCCGAGATGCCGCGGCTGGCCACGGTCCGGAGCTCTTCGAGGTTGTACACGAGGCCGCCCCCGGTGCCGCCCATGGTATAGGCCGGGCGGATAACGCAGGGATAACCGAGGCGGGCGGCGATTTTTTCCGCCTCCTCCACGGAGTAGGCCGGCTCGCTGTCCGGCATGTCGATCCCCAGACGGTTCATCGTTTCCTTGAAGGCGATCCGGTCTTCGCCGCGTTCGATGGCGTCAACCTGGACTCCAATCACCTTTACGCCGTATTTTTCCAGGATGCCAAGCCGGGCCAGTTCCGCCGTCAGATTCAGTCCCGTCTGGCCGCCGAGATTGGGGAGGATCGCGTCCGGCTTTTCATTTTCAATGATTTCGATCATGGACTGCACATTGAGGGGTTCGATGTAGGTTACGTCGGCAGTTCCCGGGTCCGTCATAATCGTGGCCGGGTTGGAGTTGACCAGCACGATTTCGTAGCCGAGCTTGCGCAGTGCTTTGCAGGCCTGTGTGCCGGAATAGTCGAACTCGCACGCCTGGCCGATGACGATAGGCCCGGATCCGATAATCATTACTTTATTGATATCACTGCGTTTCGGCATGAAGCATCTCCTTCAATAATATATAGAGGATAAAAGTGGTGTTGTAATTTGACCTTCGCACGTATTACCTGTACGGACAGAGAGGTAAACAAAAAAAGGCACAAACATCACGGACTATAGGAAAGTCACCCTGAGTTGTCAAGGTTTATGAATTCGACAGCGAGCGCATTCCCTGCAATTTGCTTTGGTAAGCTTCAAATCGTTGCCGGTCAGGGTATGGTAATCCGGAGACATACATGATAAAAGTTACATCTGATGTCTCTGTGAATCTATCAGCGAGCGTATTCCCCTTGAGTTTGGCTTTGGGGTAAGCGGGCGACCGGGGGCGCTCCCGCAAGCCCCGCCTTGTAGGCGGGGTTAAGGGGTGCACTAAAAAATAAATACTCCGTACCGGGAAGCCCCGCTCTCTGGAGCGGGGAGCTTCAATGCTGAGAGGTATTGTTCCTTAAGGAATCAAAAATTCTCCGCAGCGTGTGGCGGAGGGCTTCACTGAACTATAGAGAGACGATCGGGGGCGCTACCGCAAGTCCCGCCTTCCAGGCGGGGTCAAGGGGCGCAATGAAGAGCATCAATATTCCTTGCCGGGATGCCCCCGCTCTCTGAACTGGGAGCTTCACTATTTTTCGCTATTATTCCCGCGTCAGATTTTTGATTGTCCGTTACCGGCTCCTGCTTATTGCCGGCGTCGTGGCACTCATCGCCACCGACCTGATGGGCATGGCCATTCCCTGGCTCATCAAGGGGGGGATTGACGCCATCATCGGGAAAGGCGGGGTATCGCCATCCCTCATCAAGTATCCGCTCATGATTGTGGGGGCGGCCCTCCTACAGGCTTTGCTGCGCTACTTCTGGCGGATGAACATCTTCGGCTTTTCCCGCCGCATCGAACGGGACCTACGGGGTGAGGTATTCGCTCACCTCCTGAAGCTTCCCCTCGCCTATTTTCAGCACATGAAGACCGGCGATCTGATGTCGCGGCTGACAAACGATATGCAGTCCATGCGGGAACTCATGGGGTTCGGCTCCCTGGCGATCATTGATACGGCGGTAATCATCACGGGGAGCTTGAGTCTGATGATCGCCATTGATCCCGTTCTCACCTTTTGGTCTCTCTTGTGCCTGCCCTTCATCAGCTTTTCCGTGCGCTTCTTCGGAAACCGCATCTTCCAGAAGTCCTGGGACGTGCAGCAGCACTTGAGCCTGCTTTCCACGTACGTGCAGGAGAATCTGTCCGGGATCCGGGTGGTCCAGGCCTACGCCCAGGAAGAGAACCAGATAAGGGGTTTCCAGCGCTTGAGCGCCGAGTACCGGCGCAAGAATCTCTGGCTGGCCACCCTCTGGAGCGTCCTGTGGCCCCTCATGCGCATCTTTGCCGGAATCTCCGCCGCGATTGTCCTGTGGCTCGGAGGAAGGAAGGTCATGCAGGGAGCCATGACACTGGGCGAGTTTGCCGCCTTCAACGGCTACCTGGCCATGCTGACCTGGCCGCTCATAGCCGTGGGCCATGTTGTCAATCAGTACCAGCGGGGCGCCGCGGCCTTAAGCCGGATCATCGAGATTCTGGATGTCCCCGTCGCTCCCGGTTACCGGGAGAGCGAGCTGCCAACCCCGACAGAACCGATCCGGGGGGACGTCGAAATCAGGAACTTGAACTTTTCCTATGGTGACGGGCATCCTCCCGCCCTCCGTGGAATATCCCTCAAAATCCCCGCGGGCGCCACCTGCGGCATCATCGGCGAGACGGGGTCGGGAAAAAGCACGCTGGTCCACCTCCTCTTGCGGCTCTTCGAACCGCCCCCCGGCGCAGTCTTCATAGATTCAACCGACGTCACCACGATCCCGTTGCCCCGTCTCAAAGCGGCCATCGGCTTTGTGTCCCAGGACATTTTTTTATTTTCCGACACGATCCGGGAGAACATCCTCTTCGGCTACCGCGACGCGGACCGGGAGGCGCTGGAAGAATCCGCCCGCATCGCCGAGATATTGCCCAGCATCCGGGGGTTTACCCGCCAGTTCGATACCATCCTGGGGGAACGCGGCGTGCGCCTCTCCGGCGGACAGAAACAGCGCACCGCCTTAGCCAGGGCGATCGTTAAAAATCCCCCCGTCTTAATCCTTGACGATGCCTTCTCCAGCCTCGATACAGAAACGGAGGACGATATCCTGAACCACCTGCGCGAGTTCATGTCAAAAAGGACGACCATCCTCATCTCGCACCGGATATCTACCGTCAAGGGGGCGGATATGATCCTCTATATGCGGAAGGGAGAGATCATCGAGCGGGGGATACACGAAGAACTGCTAAACCGGCGGGGGGCTTACTACCGCCTCCACCAGCGGCAGCAACTGACCCGGGAGGTTGACGAAATGCCCCGCAGGGAGGGACCGCGATGAGCGAGACCATGCATCCCGAAGACGAGATTTTCGGCAAGTTCTATGACGCCCGCTTGATGGGGCGGATACTCCGGTACCTGAAGCCCTACTGGAAATTGCTGGTCCTGTCCCTCCTGTTCCTGGTGCTGTACACGGGAACCCTGCTTTTGGGCCCGTACCTCACCAAGATCGCCATTGATCAGTACATCTCGGCAGGGAACCTGGACGGCCTGAAGCTTGTGGTCATGGCCTATCTGGGCACCGTCTTTCTCGGCTTTTTCTTTCTCTTCGGCGAGACCTATATCACGGAATACACCGGCCAGCGGGCCATGCACGATCTCAGGACCCAGATCTTCGCCCACCTGCAGAAGCAGGACATGGCCTACCTCGACCGCAACCCCGTTGGTCGCCTCATGACCCGGACGATCAACGATGTGGAGACGCTCAATGAGCTCTTCAGCACGGGCGTGGTAGGCCTCCTGGGAGACGCCTTCACCGTCTTCGGGATCGCGGGGGCCATGCTGCTTCTCGACTGGAAGCTGGCGCTCGTGACCCTGGCTGGTTTCCCGCTTATCATCTACTTGAGCCGTTTTTACCGCCGCCGGGCACGGGACGTTTACCGGGAGAGCCGACTCGTCCTGGGGAGGCTCAACGCCAACCTTCAGGAGAGCATCGCCGGAATGGGGACGATCCAATCCTTTGGCCAGGAAGAGAAGGCGTACGAGCGGTTTCAGGGGATCAACACCGACTATCGGGACGTCCTCCTGCGTGGCATCCGTTACAACGCCCTGTTTTTTCCCGTCATAGAAGTCTTCAGTGCCCTCACCATCGGCCTGACGCTCTGGTTCGGGGGGCGTCTTATCCTCGGGCATGCCCTGCTGCCCGGCGTCATCGTGGCCTTCATCCAGTACATCCAGCGTATGTACACTCCCATCCGCGACATCGCGGAAAAGTACAACATCATGCAGGCTGCCATGGCTTCGTCGGAGCGCATCTTTGCCCTGCTCGACACGGAAGAAAAAATCCGGAACCCGCTCGTGCCAAAAGTCCCTCGGCAGTTCCAGGGGGCAGTAGAGTTCAAGGACGTGTGGCTCTCCTACAACCCCGGTGAACCAGTCTTAAGGGGGATCACGTTCCGGGTCGAGGCGGGGGAAAAGATCGCCTTGGTGGGCGCCACAGGGGGGGGCAAGACGTCCATTATTGCCGCGCTGTGCCGGTTCTACGAGATCGAACGGGGCTCGATATTGGTGGACGGCGTGGACATCCGGGAATGGAACAAGCAGGACCTGCGGCGTCGGTTGGGGCTCGTCCTGCAGGATGTCTTTCTGTTCTCGGGCGATATCGCCGGAAACATTACGCTGGGGGATCCGCGCATCAGCGAAGAGCAGATACACGCGGCATCACGCCGCGCCCACATCGCGTCTTATATCGAACAACTCCCCGCCGGCTACCGGGAAGAGGTGCAGGAGCGCGGGGTGACCCTTTCCCAGGGTCAGCGGCAGCTGCTCTCCTTCGCCCGCGCGCTCGCTTTCGATCCCCGCATCCTGATCCTCGACGAGGCCACCAGTTCCGTGGACACCCGGACGGAGACCCTGATCCAGGAGGCGCTCAAGGAGTTGCTCAAAGACCGCACCGCCCTTATCATCGCGCACCGCCTGTCCACGATCAAGAATGTGAACCGGATTCTGGTCATCCACAAGGGGGAACTCTGGGAGGAGGGGAGCCACCAGGAACTGCTCGCCCGCCAGGGCCTCTACTCCCGCCTCTACGAACTCCAGTACCAGGCGCAGGAGCACGGCGGCAACGGCGCTCATTCGCCGGTCGGCTGACCATCCCGAAGAATCCTCATTGAAGCTCTCCTTGGGCACGCTCAAGGTAAATGCGCTCGCTGCCTATTGACCAAACAGGACATTTCTACTTTGGTAGGAATAGGACATTTCTAAATTGGCTTGACATGCGACTCCTTTTCCTTGACACACGACTCACCCTTCCCTATACTTCTCGAGCGAAAAAGCAGGTGCTTATCAAAAATAGGTCGTTCTCATGAAAGATCAACCTAAAATCCTTATCGTTGATGACAGTGCGATTGTCCGCCGGGCATTGAAGACGCAACTGGAGCGGTTTGGCGCCCTGGTTACGCAAACGGAGGACGGACAGCGGGGCCTGGATGCGGCGCTCTCCTCCCCATTCGACCTGATCATATCGGATGTGGAGATGCCTCATCTGGACGGGTTCGGCCTCTACGAGCGGTTGAAAAGTGATCCCAAAACGAGAGGCATTCCGGTCATTATCCTGAGCACGCTTGAAACCAACAGGGATATTGAGCGCGGATTCCAGGTCGGGGCGGCGGCCTATGTCAAGAAATCGGAGGCCCAGTTCCATCTGAACGGTACCATCGAACGGATCCTTGAGAAGTCCTGTTTTCAGCGCGACCGCCTGGTTTTGGTTGTGGACGATTCCTCGACCATCCGCCGGCTGGTCACGCAGGCCCTTGAAGAGGCGGGTTTTCAGGTTACGACGGCCGAAAACGGGAAACAGGCCATGAAAAGGATAAATGAGCGAAGGCCGGACCTGATCATCAGCGACATCGACATGCCCGAGATGAGCGGGATCGAGCTCTGCAAAGAACTGCATCACGATCCTCTCCTGGGTGCGATTCCCTTTGTCATTATGAGCGGCAACAGCGTCGGTCGGTCATGCGCCGCCTCATGCAATGGGGGGCCGACAGCTATCTCGTCAAGCCCTTCAACCTGGAACAGATCGTGATCCTCGTCGAAAGATTGCTTTCGGATCATTTCCTCATTCTCTTCAAGGAGAAAGAGCGCCTTGATGCCGAACAGAGGATGATGCTGGCGAGCATCACCAGTCTCATTACGGCCTTAGAGGCTCGTGACTCTTACACCCGCGGGCATTCCGAGGCGGTAGCCGCGCTGGTTACCGAAATGGGGATCCAGATGAATGCTGCTGACGAGGAGATAGAATCACTCGGCATGGCCGGAAGACTCCACGATATCGGAAAGATCGGCGTGCCCGACAACATCCTGTTGAAGCCCGATCTTCTCAGCGACGACGAGTTTGCCGTCTTCAAGAGACACCCGACCATCGGGGCCTCCATCCTGGGCGTGATTTCGAGTATCAGACCCATTCTGCCGGTTATCCTCCATCACCACGAGCAATTCGACGGGAAAGGATATCCCGACGGACTCAAGGGTGACAAGATCGCCCTCTGGGCCAGAATGACGGCTGTCGCCGATACCTACCATGCCCTGGTCAGCGATCGCCCCTATCGCCGCGGGAAGAGCCCTGAAAAGGCGATGGAGGTTATCGAAGAGGTCTGCGGTACACAACTCTGTCCTGAATGTGTGGCCGTTTTCAGGGGGCTGCCCCGGAAATTGCTTGAGTCGCACGTTTAAAGAAGCCGTGGACGACCGGGGGGCACCTCTGCAAGCCCCGCCTTCCAGGCGAGGTTAAGGGGCGCAATGAAGAAAATAAATGCTCCTTACCGGGAAGCCCCGCTCTCTGAGCGGTGCGCTCCACTCCCTTATGGTTTATCCGCAACAAACGCTTTGAGCTTGTTCCGGAAGAAGACTTCCGCTTTCATGGCGGTTCCATCTGCAAACCGGATCCGGTATGCTTCACCGGTGAGAGATGATCGGGAGCCGCACAGTGTAATAAAATCATCCGCCGTCCTTACCCGATCACCCGTACCTCTGAGCTTGAGGCGCAGGTGATCTGCCGCCGCCCTTGCATCATACTCGTGCCCGTTCCTCAGAAACTTCGCCGCCCCATCCAGGGTTTCAACCGATAAAATCAGATACCGGATTTTTGCCGCCTCTTGGGGATCCTGCGCACAGGCATTCCCGACCACGAACGCAAGAAACACCATAAACCCCATCAGAATGCTTTTCATATCACCCTCACCGGTTCAGGCCTGACGTATCAAAGCTCACCGGGCCAACGGATTCCACTTGGCTCTTCGTCAGTACAATAGCCCTGCCAAGTGTCGGCGCGACGAACGCGCCGGGTTTCAGATTGCGTTCCTTCAATGCCGCGGCCAGATCATTTACGGCATCGCTAAATCCATCGGCCCCGAGCTGGAACACCTGGAAATGCGCAGCGATGCTAACCTCAGCGCCCAGATCCACGTGCGCCTGGACCGCCTCCGCCGGCTCCATGTGGATGGGGGGGCGATGGTTGTGGGGCTGTTCTTTCGATTGCTGCGGCCGGAAGGGCGAGATCGGCAGGAGCGCCACCCTGATCGGCGAAAAGCGGCGCGCGATTTCCCGGAAATGGGGACCGTATCCTGTGTCCCCTGCATAGTAAACGTTTCCCGACGGCCCCGATACGACAAAGCCTCCCCAGAGGGTTTTGTCGCGGTCCCACGGGGTGCGTGCCGAAAAGTGCTGAGCCGGAACCAGGGTGACCATAACGTCCGGAGACAGACGGACCGACTGCCACCAGTCGAGCTCATCCACGGAGGGGATGCCCGTGCCCCGGACGAGAGCGAGGTTGCCGAGCGGCACGACGGCGCGCGGGACGCCCTTTTCCGCGAAGCGCGTCAGTGTGGGAAGATCAAGATGATCGTAATGATTATGGGACACCAGCACGATATCAACAGCGGGCAGGTCTTCAAAGCGGATGCCGGGTTTCCGGTGTCGCCTGGGGCCGGCCCAGGAAACCGGACTGCAGCGTTCCGACCACATCGGGTCGGTCAGAATATTGACCCCGTCCATTTGAATGAGAAATGTCGCATGGCCGACAGGGGTCACCAGGAGCGCGCCTTGCGGGACACGGGCGGCCGGGGGGCGTCCGGGAGGAAAATCCTTTACGTCCGGCCACGCGGGCCACTCGCTGCCGAAAATCCACCGCCAGATCCACGCGGGCCTGCTGCGTTCCGGCTCCTGGCCCGGAGGAGCGGGCGACGGTTGAGAAACCCCGGGATTGAAATAGTTGCTGCCGTCAAAGTGGTCCGAGGCCTGCCGCACGTTTTCGGTGGATCTGCCCGGCTCCAACCCGTGAGCGGGGATCGGCAAGAGGGTTGCCAGCGCCAGAAAGATAATGAATCCTGCAGCGAGCGCATTCCCCGTAACTTGTTGCGGGGTAAGCGAGCGAATGGTTAATAACGATGTGAAGCCCCTCGCACTTGAGGACGGGGCTTCCCGGTGAGTAATTTTATTTTCATTGCGCCCCTTAATCCCGCCAAAAAGGCGGGACTTGCAGGTGCGCCCCCGGTCCTTAAGGATTAAAGATTCTCCGCAGCATACTCTTAAGAAGAGTTTCAATACGATCGGCAATATTACCCCCCTATTTCGGAGCGGCTTTTTCTTGACTCCCGGCTCGCTTTTCCTTACACTTTCCCGACAGAAACGCAAGTTCTATCAAAAGAAGTGTTTCCGTAAAGAAGTTGTCACCGGTCATTTGACGCCGACCATGAGTTAGCAATACCGATTTCCTCGACAGGCACATATTAGGTTCCAGACGGAGAGCTTCAAGTCAGACTAGTGATCTATGGCTAAACCGTTATTCTTTGTGTGGGGTTGTATATGAAACGGTTCGTCTCTATTCTGCCATTTCTGCTATTATCGCGTTGATAATTGCGATGACGGGGAGAGGGCGAGCGGTATTGCTGGAAAGGATGAGATGAGGAAACTTCTGACGGCGCTGTTTTTTTTCTGGATGGCGGCTGTTTCCTATGCCGGGGAAAAGCCGGTAATGGTAGAGGCGGACGGCGAGGCCTATCTGGGCGAGATAGATACCCAGAAGGAGGCCATGGGCAGGGCACGGGCGGATGCGCAGAGCAAGGCAGTGGAAAAGGCGCTGGGCGTCTTCATAAAGGCTCACACCATCGTGTCCAACAGCCAGCTTGCCGAGGACCTTGTCTATGCCTCCGTCCGCGGGAAGATCCAGAAGACGGAGATCATAGCGGAAGGGTGGGATAAAACAGACAGGAGCCTCTACCGAGTCAAGCTCCGAGCCCTTATCGAGCCGGTCTATCCTGAACGGGGAGAGGGACTTTCTGCGAGGCTTTCTCTTTCAAAAACGGACGTAAGGGAAGGCGATGAGGTTCAGATATTCTATCAGGTAAGCAGAGACTCCTATGTCTATATCTTCTCCATTGCCGCAGACGGCTCCGTAACGCTCCTTCTGCCGAATGCTCTTATCCCTGACAATTTTGCAAAAGCGGGAACAACCTACCATTTCCCGCCGCCGGATAGCCGGATTCACCTGAACGCCATGTTCCTGCCAGCCTATAAAAACACCTCCGCTGAAGAGAAAATCAAGATCATTGCTACCAAACAGAAAGAAGATATCCTCCCCCTTGGTTTTAAGGAAGGGGTTTTCCAGGTTTACGATACAAAGTCCACGGGGATGATCAGTGATCTCGTGAGAAGGTTGGGTCAAATTGAACTCACGGACTGGACAGAGGCTACGGCCGTTTACCATCTCAAGAGGTAAGAAATAATACCGATAGAGGTACTTCTTATTCTGTCAGGAACTATGCCATGACTGAGAAACCGTCATTCCTCCCTTTTCCAATTCCCGAGCTTAAACTCCGGAATATGAGAATAGGCAAAGAAGACATTTTACGGCGGTCCTTCTCGGTGGTCCCCGATGACTTTTTCAGAATCTACCGGAACGAAACCCTCCGGGTGGAAATGGAATTCCACCGGGAGGAAGTCAACGCCAAGGTGCTCCTCTATACAAATATTGAATGTTCAAAAGACGAATGGCAAGAGCTGGAATTTGAGCGGAAAACAGCCAGAGTCTATAGCCTGTCATACAAGGTTGCCCGCTGCGGGAGCTATAAGTTCAAAATAAAGTATTCTCTCGATGACGGCAAAACCTGGTACTGGGACAGGGTTCCCTTCAGCCAGGTGATCGTGGATCCGGAGGCGTTGCGGGATGTCAGGATGTATACGCTCATACCGGCGGTATCCGGTACTATCAACGACTGGATAGAACTGCTCCCCAAGATTGCGGCGCTTGGTTTCAATGCGGTCCATCTGCTGCCCATTACCAGTCTTGATTTTTCAGAGAGTCCCTATTCGGCCTACGATCTTTTTTCCATCGAAAAAACCTACGATGGAGAAAACACCTATTCAAGATTTGCGGTCTTTGAACAATTTATTGAAAAAGCCAGGGAGTTGGGGATCAGGCTTTGTTTTGACCTGGTGCTGAACCATATCGGTATCCGTAGTAAAATGGTGCAGATGTGCCCGGAATGGATCATGCCTGACAACTCTGAGAAAGACGGCCTGAAGCGCGCCGGGTGCTGGCATATGAATTCCTGGCAGAAATGGGGTGATCTGGTAAAAATATATTACGACCATCCCCATCCGGACATGCGCAGAGATATCTGGGATTATATGACAAAGTATTCCCTGTTCTGGTCCCATTTCGCGCAGCTTACGGGCGGCATGATCCGTCTCGACAACCTGCATTCAAGCCATGAAGGGTTTATCACACATCTGCTTGACGAGCTGCGTGGCGCCTATCCAAACATGGGTGTAATGGCTGAGTTCTTTACCGATTCCAATACGATCCTGAAAAAAGCTGCGGAATGGCAAATTAATCTTTTTCTTGCTAACCAGTGGGAATACCCCTATGCCTCCAATCTGCGGGAGTATCTGCGGTATATTCACGATATAGGCAAGAAGGTCCGTTTTCATATTCCCATCACCACCCACGATACAGGCGTTCCCGCCCAACTGTTCGGCAAGGCAGGTGCTGCCGTGCCGCGCTATGCGGTGACGGCTCTCATGGGTACCGGACAAACCGGCATCGTGCAGGGAGTTGAATACGGGCATCCCAAAAAAATAGAATTTATTGGCAGGAAAGAAAAGTATGAATTCCGGGAGAACGAATCTATTGCGGAAGGAATAAGAACAATTAACCGCGTATGTGCGGAATCCTCCGTGTTTCATAAGCACGGGAATTTGGAATTCGTTGACGGTAACCATGGCGCGGTGCTGGGCGCCCTGCGCTACCCGGATGGAGAACGCGGCGACCGTTATCTGATCTTTGCCAATCTTGATGTTCATAACGGCTATCGGTTACCGGTTAACCTTGCATCGCTCGTAAAGAATACCGGGAACGTGCCGATAGAGGATAGAATAAGCGGGTCCCGGTACGAGTCGCCTGTTTGCGACATGACGATTGATATCGAGCCCTGCGGGGTCAGGATATTGAGGATCGGGAACGCTTAGAAGTTAGGCTGCCCGCAGGGCGTCAACGATATTCATACGCGCCGCCCGGAAAGCGGGCAGCACCCCGCCGATAAAACCCATGGCCAGAGAGAAAAACAGCGTTTGGCCGACAATCTCCGGGGTCAGGGAAAAGGAAAAGGCAAGTTCGGAAAATGTCTGCCAGTTCATCGTTGATATGGTGAGGAGCTGCATGAATGAGGCGAAGAACAGGCCGACCAGTCCTCCGGTCAACCCGAGGAGCAGGGATTCGATAAGAAATGCCATGAGGATATTCCGCCTCCGGAAACCCAGGGCGCGGAGCGTGCCGATTTCACCCGTGCGGTTGGCTACGGCCGCATACATGGTAATCATAGCCCCCACAACTGCTCCGAGAGAAAAGATGGTGGTCAACGATAAGCCGAGGAGACTCAGAAAATTTGACATCATCTCCGACTGGTCCGCATAATATTGGGTCTCCCGCTTTGCTTCCAGGGTAAAGCGCGGGTTGCTCTCCACCAGCTCCTTGAATCCCTGAAAATCTGATGAACTGCGGAGCTTAAAAAGCACGGAGGAATAGACGGGCCTGCGAAACGCCCGCATCAACTGGTCCGCGTCACCCCAGATTTCAGAGCTGTAGCCCGTATTGCCCGCATCGAATATCCCTACAACGGTCCAGTCAGACAGGGCAAAACGGAGGGTTTCACCCAACCCCCCGCCTTTATATCGCTTGGCGATGTTTGCGCCGGCAATGATTTCAAAAGACGCGGGCCGGGGCAACCGGCCTGCCGTCAGTTGCACCTGCGGTCGCAGAGGAAGCGAAGCCTCGCCGATCCCCCGTACCTGAATCATTGCCGGTTTATCGCTTCCTCTCCGGGAGAGATTCACCAGAACAACGATTTCCTTTGCCAGCAAGCGCTTGCCGTTTTCTCCGATGGAAATTTCCGGCTGGGTCTCCACGATCGAGGCCTGGAGACGGTCAATGCCGCTCATCACCTCGGAGTGGGATCCCTTGCGGATCACCACCACGTTGTCGTAGGCGCCGGTTTCTACCAGCGTTTTGCGAAGCCCCTCGGCAAGCATCAGTACCGATGCAAAGACAAAAACGACTAAGGCCATGCCCGAAGCCGTAAGGACGGTCGTAAGCCTCCTTGTCCAGAGATTCCGAAGACTGTAGGAAAAGGGGATGTTCATCATCCGATCCTTCGCAAGCCATCGGCAACCTTGAGGCTCACGGCGCGCCAGGCCGGGAATAGCGCCGCGGCCAGCCCGACGATGAACGTGGCGGCGATATCCAGGTAAATGGTCTGGCTCTTGACGTTGAATATGGGGAAAAAGGTGCTCATGGCCTCTCCGAATGCCTCGGCAGCGGGGTAGGTGAAGGCAATGCCCAGCGCACAGCCCATAAACGCAATGATGAGGGATTCGCCGAAGATAATTCCGGCGATATGCCCGCCGCCGAACCCCAGGGTTTTCATGATGGCGTATTCCCCGATGCGCTCCCGCGCCGTCATTGCCATGGTGTTTGCCATGACGGCCATGATGATGATGATTACGACGAAGGCGACGATCCGGATGGCGATGATGATGGCCTCCGTCATGGAAACAAATCCCAGTTGGAATGCCTTTTCCGTCTCCGTCATAGTTTCCGCCAGCGAGTTCTTGAACGTCTTGTCTATCGCCGCAGCCACCTCAGCGGCGCGATCGGGATGCGTTACCCCTATTGAGTACCAGCCGACCTGATCGGCGCGACGGGGCACCGTCTTTCTTAACGATTCATTGAGATAATCCCAGTGAAAGAAGAACTGGGTCTCATCGGTGCCCTTCTGAGCGCCACGGTATATGCCTCTTAGGTTAAAATCCCAGTTGCCGGTGAATATGGTGCCTTTGAGGGTTATGGTGTCTCCTATCTTCCAACCGAATTTTTCCGCTGTCTTTCTGCCGGCAACGCCGGCCTTTTTGTCGCGCAAAAAGTCTTTTTTCTGTTTTTCCGGAAGGATAAATTCGGGATACAGTTCGAGGAAGGATTTTGCATCCACGGCGAAATTCGGGATGAAATTTTTTTCCGAGAGGTAAATGCCGCCGAACCAACTGGCGTAGGTGATCTGCTTTACGCCGGGTATCTGGCTGATTTTTTCCTTGTACGAGAGAGGCAGAAAAAAGATGATGGATATGGAATTTCTGGTGACCAGCCGCGTGGCCGATGATGCCTCGACACCCGCATACCATGCCCCCACGACCGTTTGCAGAAGACCAAAGGCGAGGATGGCAATGGCAATGCCGAGAACGGTCAACGAAGTGCGGAGTTTGTGCCGGAAAGCATTCTTAATGACCAGCCTGAATGTCTGCATTCAACACACCCTTATCCAGTTCCCTGACGATATGGGCCTTCTCCGCTGCACGCGGATCATGCGTAACCATGATGATTGTCTTGCCGAGTTCGTGTACAAGCCGTTCCATGAGGTCTAATGTTTCCTTTGCCGATACACGGTCCAAATCGCCCGTGGGTTCGTCCGCCACGAGGATTACGGGATCGGTGACGACGGCACGCGCTATGGCGACGCGCTGCTGCTGTCCGCCGGAAAGCTGGGACGGATAGTGCTCCATGCGGTCTGCAAGATTGACGATCCGGAGGGCCATGCGCGCGTGTTCCTTTCGTTCTTTCCTCGAAAGGCCGGAGAGAAGCAGCGGGAGTTCGACGTTTTCGAATGCAGTCAGCACGGGAATGAGATTATAGAATTGAAAGATGAAACCGACGTGCGAGTGCCGCCATTGGGCAAGCTCCGTCTCCGAAAGAGCCGTAATGTCGAGACCTCCGACACGGACACTGCCTGAGTCGGCCTTGTCAATGCCGGCGATGAGATTCAAGAGCGTGCTCTTGCCCGAACCGGAGGGGCCCATCAACGCAAGGAATTCCCCCTCCGCAATGTCGAGCGTGATATCTTGCAGTACGGGCAGTATCTGACTTCCGCGACGGTAGGATTTGTAGAGATGATTGATCTCCACGATAAATTTTCTTTGTTCCATTTACTTTTCAGCAACCTTTATTTTGGCGCCGTTCTTCAGGTTATCTGTCGGCTTGGCGATGATCCGGTCTCCGGCCTTTATGCCGTCGAGGATTTCGATCATATCGCCCAATTGCTTGCCGGTTTTGACGGGTTTCTCTGCCGCCCGGTTCCCGTTCATGAGCAGGACAACCTGCCTGTTATTGCGCGTAACGATGGCCGCCCGGTTAACGGCAATGCGGGGACTTTGCTCGGCGGGCTGCACGGGTCTCGATAAAAAAGCGACCTTCGCACTCATCTCGGGCAATATGCGCTTGTCTTTGTCGAGGAACGCCACTTTGATAAGAACGGTTGCCTTTGTACGGTCAGCGGTTGGCACGATCATGTGCACTGTCCCGCGGAACCGTGCATCCGGCAATGCATCAAGCTGTATCTCGCAGGATTGTCCCCGGGTTACATTCTGAAGATTGGATTCAGAGACATCAACCTCAACCTGAAGAGAGCCCATATCGGCAATGGTGACGACCGAGGCCTTGGCATTTGCGGCCGCGCCGAGCGGCGTGACAATATCGCCTACATCCGCATTCTTTGTCAACACCACGGCATCAAAGGGTGCGCGTATGATCGAGTATTCCAAGGAAACTGTTGCCGCGCGGAGTGCGGCTTGGCCGGCTTTAATTCCCGCTTCCGCGCTTTTTACGGCCGCCGCCGCTTTTTTGTAGCGCGCATCCGCCGCATCGAACTGTGCATTGGTAACCAAGCCCTGCGCAAGCAATTCCCGGTTCCGGTTAAAGAAAAGTGCGGCCTCATTCAACTCGACCCGGGACTGTTCAAGACTGAAATAGGACATGTTCAAGTTTGCCGCTGCCTGGTCTTTTAATGCTGCAGCATCATCACCCTCCAGGTGCGCAATCATGTCTCCTTTCTTAACGATGCTTCCTTCCTCAACCGACAGTGATACCAGGCGTCCGGTTATCTTTGATGCAACCGCTGCCTTTCTCTGTGCAACAACATATCCGCTTGCATTCAATAAGGTGAATGTCTGGGAGGGATAGACCCGGGAAACGGTGGTGAGTTCCACGGGAATCGCCGGGGTTAATATGCCCGCAGAATAGAGAAGGGCGCCCAGGGCAATCAGGATGGCGGGTAACGCCCAGCGCAGCCACGTTCTCGACCTCGTACCGTGGAAGGATTGTTCGGATTTATCTATCCTTAATTTTGAAAGGTCGTCATGCGTCATTGTTCGGGTTCCTTCTGAAAAGCGGTGCGGTGAACAGGGGGCATTATACCAGAACAAATACCAAATAATGAAGAATTGAAGCTCTCCGTGAGCACGCTCACGGGAAATACGTGCGCTGCCGAAGCAGGTTCACACCGTGTTATGCGGTAAAACTGCCGAGGAGATTTATTTGTGTAATTTCCCCTCGGCAAGGCGCTGGCGCTGTATCGCCAAGATTTTATTGGAAAGGAGCTGTTCCATATCGGGGTTGCCGTAGAGAAACTTCACCGCCACGAACTGGATCTTTTTGATCTTACCGGGAAGGGTGGACAGCCATGATCGTATAACGCGAGCCTCCACTGCAAACAGCCGTTGATCAATTTCCAGCTTGAGGGGGATAGTGTCGTCCGCGCTCAGTTGGCCGATTTTATCGTCGGTGAACCGCGCGCCACCGAGGGAAATATCAATGAGGTTCAGCTTGTTTTCCCGGTGATAGAGGGATAAACCGCAGTCTAATGTCGGCTTGATGCGAAAATGCAAACGGACGTTCATCTCTTCCGCCGTGGATTTGCGTTCGAGAACCAGCGCCGTTGAATGTTGGAGGGATCCGATTTTGTAGTCGTTTATAAAAGAGGTGACTTTTGCTGAAAAACCATACCGTTCCGTCTGACCTCCTTGAGTGATGCAGTATGTCACAATAACACCTTGTCCCAACTGGCTGGAAGCAAGTTGCTGGCTGGGCTGGGAAATGGTGATCTTCCGACCGGACACTTCGTACACGATGGCATTGAGCAAGCGAAAATTGCCTCGGTGATAATCGTTTTCGAAAACGAAATCAATGCGTAATCCCGGCGTGATTTCACTCATCTTGGACAGGGGCTCCCTTCCGATGGGGGGAGAATAGGATGAGAAATGATTTTGTGTCAAGGAGAAAGGGGACGTCACGTTTCCGTCTGACGCATGGCATGGCTCACCGGCGCATTTTCCCCTCGGCAAGGCGCTGGCGTTCGATCATCATGATCTTGTTCGAAAGGAGCCGTTCCATGTTCCGGTTGCCGGTCGGGAAGCTTACCGCCACGCAGTTGATCTTTCTGTTCCAGCCGGCGAGGCTCGATAACCATGATCGTACAACGCGAGCGTCAACTTCGAACGCATTTTGATCAATTTTCAGCTTGAGGCGGATCGTATCGTTTGGTTTCGGAGAGGGGACTGCATCGTAGCTGAACTGGGCGCCGCCCAGGGAAATATCAATGAGGTTCAATTTGCTTCCCCGGTAATGGAGGGATAAACTGCTGTCTAAGGTGGGTCGGATACGGAAAGAAAGACGGACGTTCATTTGTTCGGGTTCGGACTTCCGTTCGAGAACCAGTGTTTCTACCTGTTCGCGGGATGCGATTTCATAGTCTTGCGTGAAATTCGTGACTTTGGCCAAACAACCATACCGTTCCGTCTGTCCGCCTTCTCGAACGCAGTAGGTCACGACAAAAGTTTTTCCTAAGTGACCATCCGTCAACGGCGGGACGCACTGTGAAATGATAATCTTCCTATCGAGTACGTCGTAGACCGTGGCTTTGAACATGCGAGAGTTGCTGCTCTGATAATCGCTGTTCAGAATAAGATCAACATGGATTCCCGGTTTGATCGCGCTCATCGTTGCTCCGAACTCTCTCTTGAGGGATTGAGAAAAAAATAACCAGTCGGCAGAATAGGGAAAAAACGATTGTGTGTCAAGAAATACTGGCTGCGGCACGGGTCGTGCGCCGGCGGTCGTATTCAGAGGATTCCTAACCTTCTCAACTGGGTTCGGAATTGCTTGCCTCGCTCTGCCTCCGTCGAGGCAGAGATTCCTTTCCCACCACGGACAACAAAAAAGCCGACAGCAGGTGCAGCGGGGCGAAGAACAGAAACGTGATCCCCGCGCCGAACGCGTTGGCGATGACGCCCCCCAACATGGGTCCTGTAAAAGAACCCAGCTCTCCGATTGTCCGGCGCATGGCCTGAAGTTGAGCGCGGGATTGGTGGGGGACGATATCATAGGTGTAGATCGTCATGGAGCCGAGCGCCATCCCGTTGGCAATCCCCTGCATCACGGATAGCACCAGCATCCCCGGCATATCCTTCACCAGAGGATAGGCGATAAAGGCGATCCCGGCAATGAGGGCGGGAGGAGCGGTTGCCCATTTCCTTCCCAGCTTGTCCGATATGAACCCGGCAGGAACGATCATGGCGAACGTGACGATGCCCACGACAAAAAACAGGAACCCCACGTTTGTTGCGGAATAACCCAGTTCGTTCACCGCATAGAGGGGGAGCATGCTTTTGAGCACCTCCGAGCGGAGCATCGCGCTGAAGGTGGCGATCATCAGGACGACATAGGTGACGCGGAAGTACGGTTCAATTTGGGACAGCCGGGCAAATCCGAGAATGGAGCCTCGTGGACGATACGGCAGTCGCTCGGTTTCGCGGATCGTTGTCGAGATGGCCAGAACGACGACGACGATGACGGCAAAAATCAGGAAAAGGCTTCGAAACCCCAGCGTGTCCAGAATAATTCCGCCCATGGCGGGGCCGAGCGCCTCGCCCGTTGACTGAATGCCGAAAAGGGCGCTGATAAGGCGGCCCCGTTGCTCGATCTTTACCACGTCAATGGCGGCCAGTTCCCTGCCCAGTTTCCACATCGTAAAGCCGAAACCCCAGAGGAGCTGCGCGAGTAGAATCATCCAGAAATCCGGTGCAAACGCCGTCATGACGGCGCTGATAAGACCGACGGAGGCGCCGATAATCATGCCGAGCCGCAGACCGATCCGGTCAATCAAGATACCGGCAGGGATCAGGGAAAGGGCGCGACCGACGACCTGGGCGGTTACGACCTGAGCGGCGAACCCAATGGAAACGCTGAATGTTTTTCCCAGCAGGGGTACGGCGGGAACAATCATTCCCACCCCGAGGGCCATCAGCAGTGAAGGCAGGTAGATTTGGAAAAACGCGCGTCGGGCCTCACGTGAAACCGTAAACATGTTACCTCATGGGGTATAGGACGGAAGAAACTGAAGATCTCCGCAGCTTGCTGCGGAGATCTTCAGTTCTTAAGGAATAGTATTATTTAAGCATTCGCTCGCTGCCGAATTCACGGCGGTGCTTGCGGGATGCGCTCCCGGTCGCCCAGCATGTGCAAATACGGATTCGTCCGTATAGTAAACGGACGCGAATATGTCAAGCGCGAAAAGCCGAGGGGGTCCCGCCGTTTTATCGTTGCCCGGCGGGGGGCCGGAACGATGCGCTGATCTTCTTAACCTTCGGGATCATACTTCAGCCGGTATCCGATTCCCGGTTCGTTCATGAGAAACCGCGGGCGCGTAGGATCCGCTTCCAGCTTATGCCTGAGCTGCGTCATGTAAACGCGCAGATACTGGACCTCGTCCACGTACGCAGGTCCCCATACCTCCCGCAAAAGCTGGCGATGGGTTATGACCTTGCCGGCATGGCGGATCAGCGTCGTGAGTAATTTGTATTCGAGGGGGGTGAGGTGAACTTCCTCGTCGCCGACGAACACCCGCCGCTCACCCATATCCACCCGCAGGTTGTGCAGGGTAAAGACGGGCTCGCCCGCATCGGTGTTCCGCAGGGCCGCGTGGCGCAGCGCTACCCGGATTCTTGCCAGGAGTTCGCCGGCATTGAACGGCTTCGTGAGGTAATCATCCGCGCCCGCATCGAGCGTCCTGACTTTGTCGTGTTCCTGCTCCCGCGCCGATATGACGATGATAGGGGTCTGCGTCCATTCGCGCAGCTTCCCGGTTACTTCCAGGCCGTCGAGGTCGGGCAGGCCGAGATCGAGCAGCACGACGTCGGGATTGCGCGTCGCGGCCTGCATCAAGCCTTCCCGGGCGGTCGCCGCTTCCACCAGGCGATAGCCCTGGCTCTCAAGAGTTATCCTGAGAAAACGCCGCATCTGTGGTTCATCTTCGATGAGCAGGATAAGTTCCTTCTCTTCCGCCATCACTGCACCTCAAGAACTTCTTCGCGCTTCGGCATCGGCGGCAGACCGGTTGCCGGGAGGGTGAAACGGAATACCGCCCCGCCCCCCGGACGGTTTTCCGCCCATACCTTTCCCCCATGGGCGTTGATGATCGTGCGGCATATGGTTAGGCCGAGGCCGACGCCCCCGCCGGAAGCCCGCCCACGCACGAATTTTTCGAAAATATGTTCTTCCTCGCCGGGCGGGATGCCGGGACCGCGGTCTGCCAGTTCCACGGTCACGATAAAAAATGCCTCCGATGCCGAGAGTTCCAGCGGCGTTCCTTTTGGAGTATATTTGATTGCATTCTCGAACAGATTCATAAACACCTGCTCGATGAGCAGCCCGTCAAAAGCGATCAGCGGCAGGGTGCGCGGCAGTCTCATGGTCAGCGGATGATCGTTGAGGCGGTCTCCCAGGCGATTGAGGACCACTCCCACGATTTCCTCCAGGGACTGCCATTCCTTGTTTACCGTGATTGCCCCCGATTCAAGGCGCGACATGTCGAGGATATTCTTGATGATCCGGTTCAGGCGCTCGGCCTCTTCGTGGATGGTGTGCAGAAGCTCCAGGCGGCCGGATTGCTCAATGGCAACGTCGTTCTGCAGCAGCGTGCTCACCGCTCCGGTGATTGCCGTGAGCGGTGTCCGCAGATCGTGGGAAATGGAACTGAGCAGGGTATTGCGCAGGCTTTCCCTCTCCGCTTTCAACAGCGCCCCATGGGCCTCCTCCACGAGAAAAGCGCGTTCCATCGCCATGGCGGTCTGGTTTGCGTAAGCTTCCAGATAGTGGAATTGCTCCGGATCAAAGGCGTCCTGGGGCTTCTTGGGACTGATGCCCACGACGCCTACCGTCCCCGCCGAGGCGATAAGCGGAAGGTACAGGGCCTTGGCGCCGGGCAGGGTGTCCGTGCCGAACCCCGCAGGCTGATGATGTTCGAGGACCCATTGGGCTACGCTCAATTCCTGCTGGCCGGGTGCAACCAGGCCGGGACTGATTGCCGTCGGGGTAAGGCGCTTCTGCTCATCCGCTATCAGGACGGCGACCTCGCTGTCGAAAACCTCGCCCATGTGTTTCACGGCTATTTCGCTCAATCGTTCCACTTCCCGTTCACGGGCAAGGTCGCGGCTGAGATTGTACAGGTAGGCGGTTCTGCGTTCCCTCATTCGCGACGCTTCGGCTTGCCGGCGGACCCGGAGCGTGAGCCTGCTGATAACAACGGAAACGATGAACATGGCGGCAAACGTGAAAAAATATTTAACGTCATTGACCGCGAAGGTATAGTAGGGAGGGACAAAAAAGACATCGAAAGCGGCAACGCCCAAGAGTGCCGCAAACAGAGACGGCCACGTGCTTGTCTTGCTCGCGGTGATCACCACACCGAGCAGGTAAACCATGGCCAGATCCACGCGATCGACATAGGGGGACATGAGCGCCGCAACAGCCGTGCAGGAAAGGACGATAAGAACACTCCACAGCCACTCCCGTTTGCGCCAGGAGCGGCGGGACGTTTTCGTTTCGGGGTGCCGGTGGGGTTCCTCCACGTCGCCGCTGGTGACGTACACGTCAATATCGCCGCTCCCCCGGACGAGTTCATCGAGCGGCGAACCGAACAGTTTGTCTTTCCAGCGCGCATGCGTCGGTTTTCCGACGATGATCTTGTTTACGTTGCGGCTCCGTGCGTAGGTGAGAATCTCCTCACTGATAGTGCCGCCCGTCAGCGTTGCCGACTCGGCCCCCAGGCTCTCGGCAAGGCGCATATGGTCGGCCAGGCGCTTTTTATCGCTTTCCGAGGGCCGTACCCGGGAAGGGGCTTCCACATGCACGGCGATCCATTCGGTGCGCAGCCCGGCGGCCAGTCTCCGCGCCGCGTGGATAAGGCGGATCGACCGGGGGTTGTATCCGACGCAGACGAGGATGCGGTCCGCTGCGGGCCAGATGCTTCTGATCCCCTGGTCCCGTCGGTAAAGCTGCATCTGTTCGTCCACCCGCTCGGCGGTACGGCGCAGGGCGAGTTCCCTGAGCGCGATCAGGTTTCCTTTCCGGAAAAAGTTCTCGACGGCCGATGCCGCCAGTTCCGGTACGTATACCTTTCCTTCCCGCAGGCGCTGGAGCAGGTCGTCGGGCGGAAGATCGATAAGCTCTATCTCGTCGGCCCGGTCGAGGATGGAATCGGGCAGAGTTTCGCGGACGACAACGCCGGTAATCCGGTGCACCACGTCGTTGATGCTCTCCAGGTGCTGAACGTTGACCGTCGTGTAGACGTTTATTCCCGCCTCTAACAGTTCGGTGACGTCCTGCCAGCGCTTCTTATGCCGTGACACCGGGACGTTCGTGTGGGCAAGCTCGTCTACCAGGATGAGCGTGGGTTTTCGCGCCAGCGCCGCATCCAGGTCGAACTCCGGCAATTGTTTTCCCCGGTAATCCACGCTGCGCCGCGGCAGCCTCTCCAGGCCTTCGAGGAGCGCCTCGGTATCGGGTCGGCCGTGGGTTTCCACGTATCCGACGACCACGTCCAGACCCTCAGCGCGTTTTGCCTGTGCCGCTTCCAGCATGGCGAAGGTTTTGCCTACTCCCGGGGCGGCGCCGAAAAATATCTTCAGCGTTCCCTCACGTTTTCGTTCTTCCTCCCGCTGCGCCTGCTTAAGCAGCACATCGGGATCGGGTCTGCGCTCTTCCATGAATTCGCTCCGCGGTTATACGCTTGTATCTTCGCATGCCGGGTCGGTGCATGCAAATGATTTTATGACACTTTATTCTCCCAGGTTACCGCAGTTCATCGAGTGCGAGATTCAGCTCAAGGACGTTGACCACCGGCTCTCCGAGGACTCCCACCAGCCGTTGCCGGGTGTGGGCCGCGACCGCCGCACGGACGGTTGCTTCATATAGCCCGCGGGCCGTCGCCACCCGGCGAACCTGGAACGCGGCCGCGGCGGGACTGATGTGCGGATCGAGGCCGCTTCCCGATGCGGTCGCCAGGTCCACGGGTATTTCCTGCCGGTTCGACGGATCGGCTGTGCGCAGCGCCGAAGTCCGCGCCCGCACGGCGAGCGCCAACGCCGGGTTGTTCGGGCCCAGATTGGAACCGGAAGACGAGGCCGCATTATAGGGGAAGGGACCCGTTGCCGAGGGCCTGCCCCAGAAATAGCCGGGCTTGTCGAATTGCTGGCCGATCAGCGCGGAGCCGACCGGGTTGCCGTTCTTCATGATAAAACTGCCGTTTGACTGGCGGGGAAACAGCGCTTGGGCGAGCCCGGTTACCGACAGGGGATACAGGATCCCGGTGAGTACCGTGAACAGGATCAGGGACGTAATTGCATTGCGAATCAGGGTAAACATGTCTTGCTCCCTTTCAGACCACGTGCAGGGCCGTCAGTATCATATCGATCAGCTTGATGCCGATAAACGGCACGATCAGCCCGCCGATCCCATAGATAAGGGCATTGTTGCGCAAAATTACCTGCGCCCCGAGGGGGCGGTATTTAACACCCCTGAGCGCCAGGGGAACCAGAAAAATGATAATCAGCGCGTTGAAAATCACTGCCGACAGGACGGCGCTTTGCGGCGTGGCCAAACCCATGATATTGAGTTTTCCCAAGGCCGGGTAAATAGGGATGAACGCGGCCGGCAGGATGGCGAAGTATTTTGCCACGTCGTTCGCGATGCTGAAGGTCGTGAGCGTGCCGCGGGTCATCAGCAACTGCTTGCCGATCTCGACGATCTCGATGAGCTTCGTGGGGTTGGAGTCGAGGTCCACCAGGTTGCCCGCCTCCTTGGCTGCCTGGGTGCCGGTGTTCATGGCAACTGCCACGTCGGCCTGGGCGAGCGCCGGCGCGTCGTTCGTGCCGTCGCCGGTCATGGCCACGAGCCGCCCGCCCGCCTGGTGTTCGCGGATCAGTTTGAGTTTCGTTTCGGGAGTTGCCTCGGCCAGAAAATCGTCCACCCCTGCCTCGGCTGCAACCGCCGCGGCGGTAAGCGGGTTGTCGCCGGTGATCATGATCGTCTTGATTCCCATTTGCCTCATTTCCGCGAACCGCTCTTTGATTCCGCCTTTGACAATGTCGTTCAGACGGATCACGCCCAGGACTTTTTGCCCTTCCGCCACTACCAGCGGTGTTGCCCCCCGCTTTGCGATATCATCCACGATTTCCCGAACGTCCGGCGGAAACGTCCCACCCTGGGTCCGCACGTAGGTATCCAAGGCGTCTGCCGCGCCCTTGCGGATCTGCCGGCTGTCGAAGTTCACGCCGCTCATCCGTGTTTGCGCGGTGAACGGAACGAAGACGACGCCCATTCCCTGGATGTCCCGCTCGCGGAGCCCGTATCGCTCCTTCGCCAGAACGACGATGCTCCGCCCTTCCGGCGTTTCGTCCGCCAGAGAGGAAAGCTGGGCGGCATCGGCAAGGGCCCGCACGTCCACTCCGGCAGTCGGGATAAATTCGGTTGCCTGCCGGTTGCCGAGCGTGATGGTTCCGGTCTTGTCGAGCAGGAGCACGTCCACGTCCCCGGCGGCTTCCACCGCCCGGCCGGACATGGCGATCACGTTTGCCTGGATCATTCGGTCCATGCCGGCGATGCCGATGGCGGAAAGGAGTCCGCCGATGGTCGTCGGGATCAGGCAGACCAGAAGCGCCACGAGCACGGTGATGGTCACCGGACTGCCCTGACCCGCAGCCCTGACGCTGAAGAGGGAGAAGGGCAGCAGCGTTACGGTGACGAGCAGGAAGATGATGGTCATCCCCGCCAGGAGGATATCGAGGGCGAGCTCATTGGGGGTTTTCTGACGTTTTGCCCCCTCGACCATGGCGATCATCCGGTCGAGAAAGGTCTCGCCGGGATTCGACGTGATCCGCACCACCAGCCAGTCGGACAGGACCGTGGTGCCGCCGGTGACGGCGCTGCGGTCCCCGCCGCTTTCCCGGATGACGGGGGCGCTCTCGCCGGTCACGGCGCTTTCATTCACCGATGCCACGCCGGCAACGACCTCTCCGTCCATGGGAATGATGTCGCCCGCTTCCACGAGAACGAAGTCGCCTTTCCTGAGCTGGGAAGAAATGACCTCGGAGACGTCCGCATGGGGATCGGGCCGGGAGAGGCGTTTGGCAGTGATATCACGGCGCGTCCGGCGCAGGGTGTCGGCCTGGGCCTTGCCGCGCCCTTCTGCTACGGACTCGGCGAAATTGGCAAAGAGCACGGTAATCCACAGCCAGAGGGAAACGTGCAGGATAAATCCGGGCGATGCTTCCCCTCGGCCGAACAGGGCATGGAAAAACAGGAGGGTGGTGAGAATGCTCCCCATCTCGACGACGAACATCACGGGATTCTTGATCTGGTGAAGGGGATTCAATTTTTTTATCGAATCCCATAATGCCCGTTTTACGATTGCCGGTTCAAAGAGAGATCGTTTTTTTGTTTTACTGCTCATGCTATTCCTCCTGGAGGCCGTCCTGCTAACGCGCGGCCATAAACTGTTCGGCAATCGGCCCGAGCGCCAGGCTTGGCACAAATGTCAGGGCTCCCACGATCAGCACGACGCCGATAAGAAACGCCACGAACAAGGGGGTGTGGGTCGGCAGTGTTCCCAATCCTGCCGGCACGTGTTTTTTCTTCGCCAGTGAGCCGGCAATGGCCAGCACGGGAATGATCACCCAGAAACGGCCGATGAACATGGCGATCCCCAGGGCGATATGGTAAAAGACCGCGTTGCCGGTCAGACCCGCAAAGGCGCTGCCGTTGTTGTTTGCTGCGGACGAAAAGGCGTAGAGGACCTCCGAAAACCCGTGCGGCCCGGGGTTAGCGATCCCCGCAACACCCGCCTTCGTCGAGACGGCGAAGGCCGTACCGATCGTGACCAGGGCATTGACGATGAGGATCGCGAGCGAGGCCATCTTCATCTCGAACATCTCGATCTTCTTGCCCAGGTATTCGGGGGTGCGGCCGACCATGAGGCCGGCAATAAAAACCGTGATGATGGCAAACACCAGCATGCCGTAGAGGCCTGAACCTACGCCGCCGAAAATCACTTCTCCCAGTTGCATCAAGCACAGCGGCACCATCCCGCCGACCGGCGTGAAGGAGTCGTGCATGGCATTGACGGAGCCGTTGGAGGCGGCCGTGGTTGCCGTGGCCCAGAGGGCGGAATTGACGATCCCGAAGCGCGCTTCCTTTCCTTCCATGTTGCCGCCTGGGTTGCTTTCGCTTGCCGTCTGATCTATCCCCAGTGCGCCGAAACGCGGGTTGCCGCCCTGTTCGTTCCATGCGCACCAGCAGGTGAAGGAAACCAGGACCAGGGACATCGCGGCAAGCAGCGCCCACCCCTGACGCAGGTCTCCGATCATTTTTCCGAAGGCGAGGCAGAGCGCTGCCGGGATCAACAGAATGGCCAGCACCTCCAAAAAATTGGAAAGCGCGGTCGGGTTCTCGAAGGGATGTGCCGAATTGACATTAAAAAATCCCCCGCCGTTGGTGCCGAGCTGCTTGATGGCGATCTGCGAAGCCGCGGGCCCGAAGGGAATAACCTGTTCTTTCACGTGCACCCGTTCGGTCGCCGGGTTGCCGCGCGCATCCTTCACCGGGTTGCCCCGGTCGTCGAGCTTCGGTTTTTCGTAGCTGATGGCTTGGGTGAGTGACACGGTTTTGTATTCGCTTAAGGTCTGCACCACCCCCTGGGAAACGAGGAGCAGCGACCAGACAACCGAAAGGGGAAGCAGGATGTAAAACGTCGAGCGGGTGAGGTCAACCCAGAAATTGCCGATGGTCTGTGCCGAATGCCGCTTGAATCCGCGTACCAGGGCGACGAGCACGGCCATCCCGGTCGCCGCGGAAACGAAATTCTGCACCCCAAGCCCCGCCATCTGCGTGAGGTAGCTCATCGTCGTTTCGCCGCCGTAGTTCTGCCAGTTCGTGTTTGTCACGAAGCTCACGGCGGTGTTGAAGGCGAGGCCGGGGGCGACGGAGGGAAGCTTTTGCGGATTGAACGGCAGCGCGCCCTGGAAGCGCTGCAAGAGATAGAGCACGAGGAACCCGGCCGCACCGAACACCAGCACCGCCGCCGTGTATCGCTTCCAGCCCATTTCTTCGTCGGGATTGATGCCGCAGAATTTATAGAAAAAACGCTCGACGGGTCCGAACAGACGGGTCAAGACGGATGGATCGCCCTCGTAAACCCGCGCCATGTAGATTCCCAAGGGGCGCGCCAGAAGCAGTAATATCCCGAAGTACACAACAATTTGCAAAACGCCATTTCCCGTCATGAGAACACCTCCGGTTTCAGCAGTGCGACCAGGAGATAGACAAACAATCCCGCGGCGAGAATGCCGCCTATCCAGTAGAATGTCTCCATAACGTTCCTCCTATGCTTTTTCCGTCAGTTTCATGAAGAGCCAACTGGCCAGAAACAATGCGGCGATAACTCCAAGATAGACGATGTCCATAGCGCTTCCTCCTCTGCATGATGTTTCATGCGATGCGTACTATAAGCGGAATCGGCATTAAATTGCCGCTAAAAATGGGGCATAACATATTAAGATCTCATAAAGATGCTATCCAGTTCAGCAGGAACGTCATAATGAAAGTGGAGAAGAATTTCCTCCTGCCATGAGGGACTCCGGAGATAAAAATGGATTGATCTTACGAAAATGACTATGGTATTCTGCGTTTGGTCAAACTTTCCTGTCGTTTGGAAAGCGGTACTTGCCCAAGGCATCCATCTTGAGGGAAAAGCATGAAATTAAATCCGGCAGCGAGCGCATTTCCCTTAGAGCTTGCTCAAGGAGAGCTTCCAAACATGTCTTTTCCCGGTCAATATATGCAAAATCGGGGGTCTTTCTTAAAAGGAGGGGGGAGCGTATGGCATATCACTTCAGAAATCTTGTTTTTGAAGGCGGGGGCGTCAAGGGCATCGCTTACGTGGGCGCGCTTCAGGTTCTTCAAGAAAAGGAAATCCTGCGGGACATAGTGCGGGTCGGTGGGACGTCCGCCGGCGCCATCATGGCGGTATTGCTGGGCCTCGGCTATTCGTTGGCGGAAACAAGTGACGTCCTCAAAAAACTCAATTTCCGGGAGTTCCTGGATGATTCGCGGGGCGCCATACGGGATGTGAACCGCCTCATCACTGAATTCGGGTGGTACAAAGGCGATTTTTTCCGCGATTGGATCGGCGAGAGAATCAAAACGAAGACGGGAAACAGCGAATCAACCTTTCGTGATATTTACACTGCCGGGAAAGAACAGGGTCTTCGGGAGTTGTTCTTCATCGGGACCAATCTCTCCACGGGATTTGCGGAGGTCTTTTCCTATGAGCATACGCCGCGCATGTGTATTGCGGATGCCGTGCGGATTTCCATGTCTATTCCCCTGTTCTTTGCGTCCAGGAGAAGCCCTCGCGGAGACGTTTACGTGGATGGCGGTCTTATTGATAATTATCCCGTCAAACTCTTCGACAGAAAAAAATATGTGGATACGTATTTCAAAATTCCTCCTTACTACGAAGAACATAATGCGCAGTTGACACAGGACGGAAGACAGCTAAATCCCTATGTCTATAATATGGAGACGATCGGGTTCCGTCTCGACTCGGCGAAGGAAATAGCCGTTTTCCGCGATCAGGCAGAGCCGGAGCATATCGGCATTTCCGATTTATTTTCTTACAGCCGCGCCCTCGTGGGGGCCATCCTGAATATCCAGGACAGCATGCACCTGCACAGCGATGACTGGCAGCGGACCATCTATATTGACACACGGGGAGTGGGCACCACCGATTTTGATTTGGATGACGGCAAAAAAGACGAACTGATCGGATCGGGAGAAAAATGGACGAAGAAGTACTTTGACGAATGGTACGCCGATCCCACGCTGACCTTCAGCAATCGTCCCTGAGAGAGCGGCAGCCGGCCATCCTCATAGATGCAAATAGATGGACTGCCCACGGCAGGGTATGATATGGAGAGCGCAACCGAGCGGGAGAAAAAATATTTTTCCCCGCTCGCCGTGATTTTGGAGGAAAAAGATTTTGACGAACAGCAATTGGGTCTGGGTTGATGATCCGCAGAAGATGCGCGAGGTCGGAGAGGCACTCGGCAAGGCTCTCCTCGTGGGCATTGATACTGAATACGATTCGTTCCGCTACTTTCGCGAGAAACTCTGTCTGATCCAGGTAAAGGCCGGGAAGAGAACCTACCTCTTCGATCCCCTGGCGGGGCCGAGCCCGTCCGTCCTGAAGGAGTGCTTTTCCGATTCCCGCGCCCTCAAGATTATGCATGCCGGCGATAACGACATCCGCATCCTGAAGAGAGACTACGGATTTGAGTTCCGGAATATCTTTGATACCCATCGTGCCGCGTCGCTCTTAGGCTGCCAGCGCCTTGCCCTGTCCACGCTGATCGGGCAGTATCTGGGCATTGCCTTCGACAAGAAAAAAAAGATGCAGCGTTCCCGATGGGATATCCGTCCCCTGACGGAAGAGCAGTTGCAGTATGCCGTAGCGGACACGGAACATCTTTTTGCCCTTTACCGTGTGCTGAGCAGGGAAATACGCGAGCGGGGGCTGGAGGCGGAGGCGGCGAAGGCATTTGATGAGATTGCGGCGGTAGGATGGCGGGAAAAAGAACTGAACCTCCGGGGGCACGAAAGGATCAACGGCTATCAGGGATTACGGGCGGAAGAGCGGCGGCTTCTGCAGAGGCTCTTCCGCTGGCGCTTTCAAAAGGCGAAGGAAATCAACCGGGCTTTTTTCATGATCCTCTCCGACGGGGAACTTGTTGCCTTGTCGAGAGCCGAAATCAGATCTGCGGAAGATCTCCTGGGAAGCGGCATCCTTTCCGCCGGGAAAGCGGAGCCCCTCTGCGGGGAATTGCTGGAAGTATTGAAGGGCGGGGAAATCCGTCCCCTGAGCCGCAAGCGTGCCGGCAGCCGGTGACGGTGAAGAGGGGAATTTTCCCGCGGCAAACCGCAGGAAATGCGCTCGTCACCGCCGACTCGTTACCAGATATGATTTTAACGTGGTATAATATTTGCAATATTTTAGTGAGTAATCGAGAAGCCTTACCTTAGGTTGAGGATATCGTGCCGGAGATCAGAAGACCCATTATATTGCAATGAGAACGGGGTGTTTCTGCTTATTGTGCCGGAAGTGCAGGTGTGCCTCCGATCATCATCAAGACCTGTTGCTCTATAGAGGGATTTTCCCATGAAAGATGAACAGGAGATAAAAAAAGAGCTTATTGACGAACTGATTTTATTACGTTCTCAGATTGCCGACCTGAAAGAAGCTGCAAAGAAAAGTAAGCAGATGGAGGAGAGGCTGCGTGAAAGCGAGGAACTTTTCAAGCGGATATTTAACGAAATCCCCATCGGTATCTCCACTGTCGGCGCAGATTTTCGCTTCATCAGAACAAATAAAGCGTTCTGCACCATGACCGGTTATGAAGAACGAGAATTGACTGCATTAACCTTTAGAGATTTAACGCATCCGGACCATGTCGCGACGGATGTGGAAAATGTCACGAGAGTATTAAATAAAGAGATTCCTTTCTATCAAACGGAGAAACGCTATATACGAAAAGACAAAGCGATTGTCTGGGGGAAGACGATTGTATCCTCCATCTTCGACCTGAGCGGGCAGTTTCAACACTTTCTCGCAATGACTGAAGACATCACCGAGCGCAAACGGATGGAGGAGGAGCTCCGGAAGAGTGAAATACGCTACCGGCGCATCACCGAGACGATCACTGATTATATTTATACGGTGCGCATCCGGGATGGCCGAGCAATAGAAACCCGGCATGGCGCAGGATGCAGGATAGTCACGGGTTATTCGGAACAGGAATTTAGATCCGATCCGCACCTGTGGATAAATATGGTGGCGGTCGAGGACCGCCCGGCGGTCATTGATCAGGCTAAGGGCGCGTTAGCAGGGAAAAAAGTGTCGCCTCTCGAGCACCGCATTATCCATAAGCGGGGAGTTCTGCGATGGGTCAGAAATACCATAGTGTTGCGGTATGATCCGCAGGAGAGGCTCCATGCGTATGATGGATTGATCCAGGATATCACCGACCGCAAGCAGGCGGAAGCAGAGCGTGAGAAACTCATCGCGGAACTGCAAAAAGCGATGTCGGAAGTTAAAAAGTTGAGCGGTTTTCTTCCTATCTGCGCCTCGTGCAAGAAGATACGCAATGATGAGGGATACTGGCAACAGATTGAATCTTACATAAAAGAACACTCCGAAGCAGAATTCAGCCACGGCATGTGTCCCGATTGCGGGAAAAAATATTATCCCGAGTATTTTCAAAAGAGAGGTGAGTAAAGGAATATGGTGCGATGAACATCAGAGAACTCTGTTGCAAACCCGGCTCATTCTTATCGAACAACGGCATTGCCTTCCTCATAAGACAACAGCGGGACTGGAAAGTTACCGTTGCCCGCACATCGCTCGATAAGCTTGCCTACCAGATGGTTTTCCCGTACCTGTCCGTCTATATCGTGGCGCTGGGGGCAAGCGGCACCCAGCTGGGCATGGTGAACAGCATCGGCATGATCATCGCCGCCTTCACCGGACCGCTCACCGGCTGGTTCATAGACCGGGTGGGCCCGAAAAAGATCTACCTCGTCGGCATCGCTTGTGTGGCGGTCTCCTACCTGTTTTATGGTCTGGCCCGGCACTGGGAGCTTACCATCATCGCCATGATCGCCTACTGGCTGGGTTTTTCGGTCAGCATTCACAGCTGTGCCACGATCTGCGGCAACTGCCTGGTCAACAAGGATCGGGCTACCGGCATGATGCTCTGTGAAACGGTGGCGGCCGGACTGTTAGGGATGGCCGGTCCCATGCTGGCCACCTGGATGGTCAGCGTGTCCGGCGGGGTGAATGTCGGCGGCATCAGGCCGCTGTTCTTTTCCGGCCTGATCATTACCGTCGGCACGTTTATTATCGTTTTGACACAGCTCTCGAACCGGAAGTGGACAAAGGAGAGCGCCGCCAAGCCGAATTTATGGAAGGATATTTATCAGGTCGTTAAAGGCGGCAAGCATTTGAACAACTGGATCGTGATCGGTGCCATTACCCAGTTGCCGAGAGGCATGGTTTTCCCCTTCTCCCAGGTCTTTGCCTACCAGATCAAAGGGGCCGATGAATTTGTGCTGGGAGCTATGGTTACGGGATGCGCGCTGGCATCTATCGTTTTTGCCATCCCGGCAGGCAGGCTGGCGGACCGGCTGGGCAGGAAGAGGGCGTTGTATCTGACCATACCGCTTTTCTGGCTTTCCAACCTGATGCTTATCATGGCGCCCGGGCCGGCGTTTCTCATTGTCGCCGGTATCCTGCAGGGCTTTTACTATATCAGCACCCCGATCGCCGCGGCGATGGAACGCGAACTGGTGCCTCCCGACCAGATGGGAAGGTGGCTCGGCGTCAACCGTTTTTTCAAGATGCTCTTAAGCGCTGTTCTCGCTCTGACGGCAGGGATAATCTGGGATAAGTTCGGACCGCAGTACATTTTTCTGGTATTCGTAGCCGTTGATTTGCTTATCAGAATGCCGCTGCTCATCAGTATGCCGGAAACCTTGCATCACCGCACTCCCTGAGAGGGCGGCGGATACCCTTCCCCGCAGCAGGTTCCGGCAAGGAGCTTCAATTTTTGCGGAGTTGGCAGTTTATTTGCCGAAGAGCAGTGGCAGGGGCGGCAGCTTTATCGGGCGCGGGGCGTCTCCCTCGTAGAGGACCTGCTCCAGGAAAAGCCCCGAGGGCGGGGCGGTGAACTTGGCGGGAATTTCGGATTTGCTCGCGAGCATCCGTTTGATGTCCGGGGGGAACAGGTTGCTCCTTCCCGCCTCCACCATGATGCCCACCATCCGGCGCACCATTTTCCACAGGAAGTGGGAAGCGACGATTCTTACCACGATCAGATCGCCGATTTCGTGCATTTCCACGGAATGGAGCTTTACCAGGGTGGAAGCGCCCTTGTCAAACCGCTTATCGGCAAAGGACGCGAAGTCGTGGAAGCCGCGGAACAGTTCGATGACATCCCGCATCCTGTTCATGTCCAGCCTGTCCTTTATCCACCAGACATATCGCTTTCCGAATGCCGTCCGGTGTTTGGAGATGATGTAGAGGTAACTCCTCATTCTTGCGTGGTGACGCGCATGAAAATCCGCGGGCGCCTCCTCGATCTTTTTTACATTGATGTTGGCGGGAAGCAGATCGTTCAATCCTTCCAGCAGGCTCTGGGGGCGCATCTTCCTATCCGTCGCGATATGGGCCACCTGCGCCAGGGCGTGGACGCCGGCATCGGTGCGGCCTGCCCCCTGCAGTTCGATGCCGGGTCCTAGTATTTTCTTTGCCGCCTCAATGAGCGTTCCCTGGATGCTGCGGGCATTGAGCTGCGTCTGCCAGCCCCGGTAGCTGGTGCCGTCGTATTCGATCGTCAGTTTGTATTTGAGCATAAAATGAAATAATCCCTCTCCGATTTGAGGCGTTTTAACGCTCATCCGGTTGTCTTTATAAGCGCGTAATCTATGTGCCGCCGGTCAAAGCGATGTTATGCCACAAGCGGCAAAACCACAATCCCTTTTTTGGAACGACAGGCAGGCCTATCCGCCGTCGGAATTTATGATGGGATCCACGCCGCAGTTGACCACCGCACCGGCGGTGGCGAAGATGATAGGGGAGAAGGGAGCATGCAGCGCCTTTGCCGTTGACAGCCTGGGAAGTTTATCCTAATATTGGCGGGTCTTAAGCGTTCCCGTTCGGTCGGTTGCGTGCATATTCGTCGAGAACCCGTCGTGGGGCAAGGGGAAGGAGTGATGATGGGTGGTGCAGTGGAAATAGTGAAGATGATACTGCCTTCCCTCGTGCTGATTGCTGCCGGGTTCCTTATCGGGGCGGTCGCGGAGAAGATCATCTTCAGCAAACTGAGGAAGATCGCTCTCGACACCGGGTGGGAAGGCGGCGAGATCATCATCGCCGCCGTCCACGGCACGGTCAAATTCTGGTGCGTCGCGGCCGGTCTGTACGCGGCCGTGGAAACAGTTCCCCTCAATGACCATCTTTACACGTTTCTCCAGAAGAGCCTGCTTGTTGTCGTTCTGGCCTCGGTTACCATAGCCCTGGCGAAGGTTGCCACCGGCTTTGTCCGCCTATACTCGAAGCGGGCGGAGGGTGTCCTCCCCTCCATATCCCTTTTTCCCAACATCACGAAACTTTCGATTTATGTCCTCGGTCTGCTCGTCATCCTGCAATCCCTGGGTATTTCCATTACGCCCATCCTTACCGCCCTGGGCGTCGGCGGTCTTGCCGTAGCCCTTGCCCTGCAGGACACGCTGGCCAACCTCTTTGCCGGCTTGCACGTGCTTGTTTCCAAGCAGATGCGGCAGGGCCATTACATAAAGCTGAATACGGGCGAGGAGGGGTACGTCACGGACATCACTTGGCGCAACACGACCCTCCGGGCGCTGGCCAATAACATGATTATCATTCCTAACGCCAAAATGGCGTCTGCCATTATTACCAATTACGATCTTCCGGTAAAAGAGGGGACGGTGATTGTCCCCGTCGGGGTGAGCTATGGGAGCGACCTGGCGAAGGTTGAGCAGGTGACCGTTCAGGCGGCGCAGGAGGTCATGCAGGAAACCGGGAACGCGGGACCGGGCTTTGAACCGCTCATACGGTATCAGGGCTTTGGTGATTCCAGCATCAACTTCAATGTCATCCTGCGGGCCAAAGAATTCGCCGATCAGTACGTCCTGAAGCATGAACTGATCAAGAAACTGTACCGGCGCTACCATGAGGAGGGAATCGAAATTCCCTTTCCCACCAGGATTGTTTATCTGCATGATGAGAAAAGAGACTTGTCAAAAAACTGATTAACTGTTAGAAAAATGCAGCTATTTCGAAAGGATGACGTATGGGTGAGGGTATCTGCGATTACACGAAATTTTCCGTGGATTTACGGCGACACATGTGGATGGCCGGGGTGGAGACAGAATTGCGCCGGCTGATCTGGCAGATAGCGGTGACGGGCAAATATATTTCCGCGAAGATTCATGAATCAAACCGGAAGCTGGCGGGGTTCCAGAATATTTACGGGGAGGATCAACTTTCCCTCGACCGGAGCGCCGACGAGATACTCAAGAACCAGCTCCAGTTCTCCGGCTTTGTGCGGGAGTATGCCTCTGAGGAGCAAGCGCAAGTCGTCAAGATCGGCACGGGCAAAGAGAAATATTTTATCACGGCTGACCCACTGGACGGTTCCTCCCTGGTGGATTCCAACCTGTCCATGGGCACGATCATCGGCATCCACCATGAAAAAGTCTTCGGCGAAGGAGGCAAAACCATGGTGGCCGCCCTCTATATCACCTACGGCCCTCTGATCACGATGGTGTATTCGGCGGGAAAGGGGGCGCACGAATTTGTCCTGAACCGGGAAGGGGAGTACGTCCTTTCCCATGAAAATATCCGCCTGAAGGAGCGGGGCTCCATATACAGCCTGGGGGGATTGCGGAGGGACTGGCTGCCGGAGCACCTGCGCTACGTGGAGTATCTGGAGGCGGAGGGCTACAAGCTCCGCTACAGCGGCGGATTCGTTCCGGACATCAACCAGGTGCTGATAAAAAACGGCGGCATTTTCATGTATCCTGCACTGAAAAAGGAACCGAAGGGAAAGCTGCGGCTCCTGTTCGAGCTTCAGCCCATGGCGTTTATTATGGAACAGGCCGGCGGATGCGCCTCAAATGGCGTGGAGGACATACTGTCCCTGAAAGTCGAAGATCTTGGGCAGCGATGCCCCATCTATATCGGGAGCCGTTTTGAGGTGGACAAGGCGAAGGAATACCTGCAGGGAAAAAACTGAAGCCGGGCAAAGATTGTCTTGAGTGTGAGCGGGAGGGCGAAGCTATGATTTACGAGAGTGTAGCGCAGTTGAAAAAAGGTGTGAGCGGTGTGCTGGAAATCGCCGGCGATAACGTGAAGGTGCTCGACAAGAAAAAACTACAGGATTCTTGTATTGATGATCTCGTCTATTCCGCCGTCTTCAGTTCTGATTCCGAAACAATCGAGGCTGCCCGGTGGCTCATCCGGCGCGCAGCAGCGGCGCTCGGCGTCGTCTCCACGTCCATCCAGCCCCTCTACGAGGCAATGGGACGCAAGGAAGTCTCCGGGTTCACCGTGCCGGCGATTAACATCCGCGGACTTACCTACCACACAGCGCAGGCGATTTTCCGCGCGGCCATGAAGGGCAAGGTCGGGGCCGTGCTGTTCGAGATCGCCCGCTCCGAGATAGATTATACGTTCCAGCGCCCCGCCGAATACACCTGCGTCGTCACGGCGGCCGCCATCAAATCAGGATACCGCGGTCCGCTCTTCATGCAGGGTGACCACTTCCAGGTGAGCGCGAAGCGGTACGCCAAAGACCCCGCCGCGGAAGTGCAGGGGGTGAAAGACCTGATCTGGGAGGCCATCGAAGCCGGTTTCTATAACATTGATATTGACACATCAACCCTCGTGGATTTGAGTAAGCCCACGACGAAGGAACAGCAGAAAACCAATTACACTCTGGCCGCCGAGCTGACGACCATGATCCGGGACCTGGAACCCGCGGGCGTGACCATTTCCGTGGGCGGCGAGATAGGCGAAGTGGGGGGCAAGAACAGCACCGTGGAGGAATTGCGGGCCTACATGGACGGGTATCTGGAGGAACTCAAAAAAAGCGGCCAGTTGCTGAAGGGCATCAGCAAGATCAGCGTCCAGACGGGCACCACACACGGCGGGGTCCCTCTGGCCGACGGCACCGTAGCCAAGGTGAATCTCGATTTTGACGTCCTCGAAAAAATGTCGTCTGTTTCCCGTGCGGAATATGGCCTGTCCGGGGCGGTGCAGCACGGGGCATCCACCCTGCCCGATGAGGCCTTTGACAGGTTTCCCGCCATCGGCACGGCGGAAATCCACCTGGCGACCGGCTTCCAGAATATCATCTACGACAGCAAGAACCTCCCCGCCGCATTCCGGGAAGAGGTGTATAGCTATCTGAAGAAAGAGCTCACCGCGGAGCGCAAGGAAACCGACACGGACGAGCAGTTCATTTACAAGACAAGGAAGAAGGGCCTGGGCCGTTTCAAGAAGGAGTTCTGGCAGCTTCCGGCAGCCACACTCGCCGCCCTCGGCGGTGAACTGGAGAAACAGCTTTCCTTCCTCTTCGGCAAGCTGAACGCCACCAACACGGAAGACACGGTGCGCAAACTCGTAAAACCCGTGGACGTGCCGCTGAAGGCCCCCGCCGCGCTGAGGGCTTAACAGGCTGTTGAGTCTGGCAGTGATTGCACTACACAGAGCTGGTGTAGTGTTACAGTTATAAGATGTCATATCGACCAGAGGGAGATATCTTTTAATAGTTTATTCTCATTAAGATTTCTCGCTTCGCTCGAAATGACGGCATTGTAAAGCCTTTACTGAAACACTACACTAGAGAAGTTCCATCCCGTATAACCTACTGGAGGGGAATATGGAGTGGCTAATAAATGCCTCGTTTCTTACAAAAGAGCGGGGTTTTTTATTGCCAATTAGGGAACAGCAGCTGATTTTATACCGATCCATATAAACAAATTTAGAGGACACTGATAAAATGACAACTTTAGTTACGAAAATTGTATTAGTTCTTCTCATAACTCTACCACTCGCATTGTTATGTAGAAAATGGGATGCTTCAATAAAACCATATATTCTGGTAGCATTTGCAGTCGCTACGCTCTTTATTGAGTCAAGCACCGATTATGTGCGCGGAAAATTCGCAGAGCCTAATGTTGAAGTAAATGTAGTTAGATCCGCCGATACATGTAAAATTAGAGTGGAATCATCAAAGCCTTTAAATTCTCTTGCTATAGATTTGCCAATCCTTGGAAATGTAAATAGAGTTAACGATATGAACTCTATTGCAGATGGAACAACAACAATTAAAAGAGTTGTCGGATTAAATTCACCTGTTTCCCAAAACAATATTGAAATTCTAATTGAGGATTTAAAACCGTCAGCAAAGCTTGAATACAATGTGCATTTTCAGCCTTTGCCAATGAATCTATATATTGCGGGAACTGATAGATATAAACTTTCATATACTTGGCAATTTGCTGGAGATTCGAAAACCAAAACAAAATGGATCTCGTTAGATACTGGAAAGGAGACTGGAAGACCTAATGTGCAGGTAAAAGGTTTTACCTACCGCAATCGTGCATTGTCACCAGAAGAGTTAAAAAAACAATATGAGGAAGGTCTTAAGAAGCATAATATTAAGGAGTGAAGCGCCACTAACCCTTTGGCTCACAGGGATTCGGCAGCTGAAGCTGCCTCACCACTGAACAAATTTGGACAATATTATGAAATTTGAGTGGGACAAGGATAAAGAGAGACGGAATATTAAAAAACACGCAATTTCATTTGACGAAGCCGTCACGGTCTTCTATGATCCATTAGCGGCCACGTTCGCTGATCTGGATCACTCCAAGGAAGAGGAGAGATTCATCACCATTGGTTATTCCTCGCAGGGACGTCTGTTCGTTATATCGCATGCAGAAAGAGAGGATGCGATACGGATTATCAGTGCACGTCCTGCAACTATGTCGGAGAGGAAAAGACATGAAAACTAAAACCATAGAGGAACTGCGTCCCGAATATGAATTAGATTATTCGAAGGCTGTTCGCGGTAAATACTTCAAACGGCTGCTGGAGGAAGGCGCTAATGTGGTTGTCCTCGACCCGGAAATAGCCAAGGCTTTTACCAGTTCGGCTGCCGTGAATGATGCTTTAAGATCTCTCCTCGAAATTACAAAAGCAACACAGCGCCTGACAAAACACCCAACTGGACGCGCTAAAAAGCTGCGCGCCGGTTAGCCTTGCACTTCAATCGGAAATCTTCGATAGTATTCGGTGCGTTACGCTTCGCTAACACACCCTACAAAACCTGTCATTATGCATGCAAAATGTGACTACCTGACGCTTGCGCCGGTTTTGGGTAGCCGGTCAAAGGACAGGATCGTGAGGCCCGCGTCCGTATCGGTCGCGAGCAGCATACCGCGCGATTCCACCCCCATGAGCTTGGCCGGTTTCAGATTGGCCACCACCACCACCGTTTTGCCGATCAGGTCCTCGGGTCGGTAGTCCTTGCCGATGCCTGCCACAATCGTCCGTTCCTCGCCCATGTCAATCTTGAGCTTCAGGAGCTTGTCCGATTTGGGAACGGGTTCGGCGGAGATGACCTTCGCGGTCCGTAAGTCCACTTTCGCGAAATCGTCATAGGTGATTTCGGGTTTGATGGGCTTCCCTCCTGCCTCGGGCGCGACTGCCGCCGTTCCCGGTTTATACTCGACGCGGGGGAAAAGGGCGCCCTCCGGTTTCAGGACATTGCCGGCGGTCAGTCCGCCCCACGTGCGGATGCTGTTCAAATCCTGCGTCGCCGTGTTTTTAATCCCCAGTTCTTTCCTGATCTTGTCCGCCGTGCCGGGCATGAAGGGCGAGATGAGGACGGCAATGACGCGCAGGGCCTCGATCAGGTGGTAGACCACGGCGAGGAGCCGGGCGCCCTGATCCGGGTCCTTGGCCAGCATCCAGGGTTCCTGGGCTACGATGTAGCGGTTGGTCGTGTTGATGAACTCCCAGATGGCGATGAGCGCCTTGTGCGGGGCGAGCCCGGCAAACGAAGCCTCCGTTTCGGCGAGGATGCGGGCGGCTTCCCGGGGGAGGACCAGATCGTCCGCCGCAGGGGCAGCAACTGGCGGCACCTTCCCGTCGCCGTATTTCACGGCCATGGTCATGGTTCGGCTCACCAGGTTGCCCAGGTCGTTGGCCAGGTCGGAGTTGATCCGCTGGACAAAGGCCTCCTCGCTGAAGCTCGAATCGAGGCCGAAGACCATATCCCGGAGCAGAAAATAACGGAAAGGATCCACGCCGTAGCGGTCCTTCAGGGCCAGGGGATTGATCACGTTTCCCACGGTCTTCGACATCTTGCCCTGGTCAACGTTCCAGTAGCCGTGGACGTTCAGGTGCTGATAGGGTTCGATGCCAGCCGCCTTAAGCATGGTGGGCCAGTAGATGCCGTGGGGTTTCAGGATATCTTTGGCGATCAGGTGTTCGGCCACAGGCCAGAAGGCGCTGAAATTCTCCCCGTCGGGCCAGTCCACGCCGGTAACGTAATTGATCAGGGCGTCGAACCAGACATAGGTGACGTAGTTGTCGTCGAACGGAAGCGGAATCCCCCAGTCGAGTCTCGTCTTGGGCCGGGAAATGCAGAGGTCCTCGAGCGGATCGCGCAGGAAGGCGATGGCTTCATTGCGGTAGCGTTCCGGCCTGATGAAATCAGGATGATCGTTGATGTGCCCGATGAGCCAGTCCTGGTATTTGCTCATCCGGAAAAAATAGTTGCTCTCTTTCCGGTATTCGGGCGCCGACTGGTGGTCGGGGCAGAGGCCGTTCACCAGTTCCTTCTCCATGTAGAACCGTTCGCAGCCGACGCAGTAATAGCCCTCATATTCACCGAAGTAAATGTCCCCGCTGTCATACACGGTCTGCAGGATGCGGCGCACGGTTTCCATGTGCCCGGCATCGGTTGTCCTGATGAAGCGGTCGTTGGTGATAGCCAGTTCCGGCCAGAGATCCTTGAACTGCGCGCTTATCTTGTCGGCGTAGGCCTGGGGGGTCAGATTAGCCTTTCGGGCGGCCTCGACGATCTTGTCGCCGTGCTCGTCCGTGCCGGTGAGAAAAAACGTCTGATGTCCCGCCAGGCGGTGATACCGGGCCAGCACGTCGGCAACAATGGTTGTATAAGCGTGCCCCAGGTGTGGCGAGGCGTTGACGTAGTAGATGGGCGTGGTGATGTAAAAGGTTTTTTCCATAAGGTTACCTGAAGAGTGAAGACCATGCGCCCGATCAGTGGTTTTGCGCGCGGGTTGCGTGGTTATTTCCTTTTTTCTGTTTTGCGGTCGTTTCTGCCGGAGGGGTCTTCTGCTTGGCTGTCTTGGCGCAGCACCCGTCGTTTTGATTCTGTTTGCCGCAGCACTTCGCCGCGTTTTTCTTCATATCTATGTAGGCGTCATATTCATACGCGAGACAGCACATAAGCCGGCCGCAGAGCCCGGAGATTTTTTCGGGATTGAGCGACATGCTCTGTTCTTTGGCCATCTTGACGGAAACGCGGTCAAGGTTATGAAGCAGGCTGGCGCAGCATACCTCCCGGCCGCAGATGCCCAGCCCTTTGACAATACGCGCCTCGTGCCTTGCCCCGATCTGCCGCAGTTCGATCCGGGTCTTAAACCTCTGAACCAGGTCCTTGACCAGTTCACGAAAATCCACCCGGTTCTCGGCGGAAAAGTAGAAGACGATCTTGCTGCGGTCGAAGGCAACTTCCAGTTCAATCAGCTTCATGGGCAGATTTCTTTCCCTGATCCGTTCCTTGCAGAACTGGCGGGCATTTTGCTCCAGCCGCTGATTGTTCTCTCTCGCCTTCAGGTCCGCGTCCGTGGTTTTGCGCACCACGATCTTCAGATTTGCCGGCAGTTTTTCCGGGGGAACGGACTTGACCCCCGTTACCACCGTGCCGATGGCGGGCCCGCTGTCGGTATTCACCACCACCTGGTCGTTTTTTTCCAGGGGTATATCGGCGGCATCAAAGGTGTAGATCTTGCCCTCTTTTTTGAATTTTATACCGACGGTATTTTTCAATGGGACTCATCTCCCGCAAGCGTTGTACAGCTAATGACTTTAAACATCATCGTTTCCAAAGTCAATGATTTATTGGCATTCAGCTCTATGGCGCCGCGGGCCTTCTCCATGGCGCTGATGGCATTCAGGATGTTCTGCCCCGAAAGCCTGCCGGCCACGGAACCGATAAACTCCATGCAGTCACTGTTTACCATACGCCCTTTTTCGCCCGTTTCCTTATAGACCAGCGCGTCCCGGAAACAGGACCTCAGCACATCGAGTTTCCCCAGGATATCATGGCGTTCTTCCCCGAAATCGCCCAGGAAGGAAAGCAGCTTCGCCGGGTCCGTCCAATCGGAATCGGAGAGGTGGGCGATGATTCTCTTGCGGGAATCCAGGAATGATTCTTCATTCATCTCCAGCGCTTTTCCGATGCTGCCGCCGGACGAAGCGGCTAGGGTTTGCGCCTGGACGGCATCGAGCGACAAGCGCTCCTGCAGAAACAGGGCAACCGTCTCGTCAGGCAATGGATTGAACCGGAGATGCTGGCAACGGGACAGGACCGTGGGGGGAAGCTGGTGCGGCACGGACGTCACCAGGATCAGGATATTTGCCGGCGATGGTTCCTCGATGGTTTTCAGGAGCGCATTGGCGGCAATGCCGTTCATCTTGTCCGCATCAATGATAAGGAATATCCGTTTTTTTCCTTCCAGAGGCCGGAATTTCATCCGGGCCTGGATTTCCCTGATGGCATTGATTTTTATAAATTGGCCGTCGGCTTGTACCGTTACCACGTCCGGATGGTTGCCGTGGTCTGTTTTCCGGCAGGATATGCAGGCATCGCAGGCATCCGTATTTCCGTTGACACAGTTCAGCGCCTTGGCAAAACCCAGCGCGGTCGTCCTCTTGCCGATCCCCTTGATGCCGTAGAAGAGAAGGGCATGGGGCAGATGCTCCTTGGCCATGGCGCTCTTCAGCATGGCTATCTGTTTTTCATGGCCGGAGATATTTTTAAATGACATAAGCCTAACCGGTAATGAAGGCCTCCATGTGCACGCATACCTCCCGATGAACGGCAGAGATATCCTTGGAGCCGTCAATTATCCGGAAGCGTCCCGGCTCCCCGCGGGCGAGGGACAGGTACCCTTCCCTGATGTTCCGATGAAACGCAAGGGTTTCCTGTTCGAAACGATCCTCCGCCGAGGCTTCTTTCCCATTTTGCGCAATCCTTTTTTTTGCCCTCATAAGCCCCTCTTCGGCAGGCAGATCAAAGAGGATGGTCATGGCTGGCTTCAGGGACGCAGAGGCAAACAGGTTGATCTGCCGGATAAAATCAATGTCCAGTCCCCTTCCGAAACCCTGGTAGGCCAGGGTGGCATCGGAAAACCGGTCGCAGATGACCAGCTTATCGCTTCTGAGGGCGGGGATGATCGTCTCCCTCACGTGCTGCGCCCGTGCAGCCATAAAGAGAAATAGTTCCGCCTCCGCATTTATTTCATAGGGCCCCCTGTTCAGGAGGATTTCCCGGATCCTGTTTCCCAGAGCGGAGCCGCCCGGTTCCGCCGTAATGATAAACGGAACGCGACGCTGCCCAAGATACTCACCCGCCATCCTGATCTGGGTGGTCTTGCCGCAGCCTTCTGTGCCTTCGAAGGTAATGAGTCGCTCCATAGGATCATACCTGGCGGCTTCGGAAAAAGGCTGGATGCTGCGTTGCTCTTCATCCTTCGTCGGTTGCAGCGTACGTCAATGTACGCCTCACTCCTCAGGCCTTGTGCGCCTTGCCAGCAGCCTTTTTGCAAAGCCGTCTAATTTAGCTGATGTTTAGACTTTTTATGAGTCTATTATACCTGACGGCTTCATACTGAAAGGGTAAAAACAGGAGAGGGGAAAACACCCTGACCGTGAACGGACGAATGCTTCCCCTCTTTGTGCGCTGTTTGGATTATAAACCTATTTTTCTTCCCCGGGTGTGATTGCCTCCACCGGGCACTGCTCGGCGCATGTTCCGCAGTCGGTACAGAGTTTTGGATCAATAACATATTTATCTTCTCCCTCAGAGATTGCCTCTGCCGGGCATTCATCCTGACACGATCCGCAGGCAATACATTCATCCGTAATTACATATGCCATATCTTTCCTCTCCTTGTTTTTTATTTTTCGAACCGGGTATTCTATACCGGCCAGGTACCTCACCCCGCTAAGCGGGATACGTGCGTTAACAAAATTATTTTCTGCCGGAAAATTGCAGAAAATAATTTCTCACTTACTAAACTGAGATAACTTCCTTTATTTCCGGCACTTCTTTTTTCAGATGCTTTTCGATACCCATTTTCAGGGTCATCTGCGACATGGGGCACCCGTGACATGCCCCCAGCAATTTAACCTTTACAACACCGTCATCAGTAACATCAACCAGTTCAACGTCACCCCCATCCACCTGCAGGCTGGGTTTGATTTGTTCGATGGCTTTTTGTATCTTTTCTTTTGTAGTCATAGTGCAACCTCCCTAACTAATATGATAAGCCGGCATGATATCGGCCATCAGTGCGGCATATATTCAATCATTTTTTTAACAAGACCTCTGGCGACATCGGGAAGCTCAGGCCGGAAAAAAGAGTACTCCTCGGTCAGGACATGACTTGCCTTCCACATTATCTTGCCTGTCGCGGCATCGGCCATCTTCATCCCCAGTCCGATGCGGACAAGTTTTTTGTCCTTTTCCACCGTGTAGGTCCAGAAATCTACATTAGCGACAAGAAGCGCCTCGGCCGCGGCTGTCTGGCCGATACTCCCGCTCAAGTCCGGGTCTGAAAAACTTAAGGTCTTGAGCTTAGCAAGGTAATCGTTCACCGCCTTCCGGAATGCCTCATTGGAGCCTGCTTTTTGGTTTATCACGTCCGAGCCGATAACGGCGGAAAACCACTTTTTATCAGACAGGACTCCGGCAATAATCTGATCGATTACACCCCCGGCTTCCCCGTATACACCCACTTCTACAGGAAGTATAGCGATTGTTTTGGGGTGAAAGGTTTTCGCTTCCGGGGCTAAATAGGAGTTGCGAAGTTCACCGCATCCGCTCAATGCCAGCGCTAAGAGCGCCAGTATCTGGAGTAACCAAGACTTTTTCTTCAGCACGTTCACCATTATTGCTGCATGAAAACAGGGCCTCCGACAAAAAACCACCAGAGGAGCGCGCTTAACCCCGCGACGATATAGGTGGTTTCTACCAAGCCCTCCAGTTCGATGCCGGAAAACCCCGCCCTTCTATCACAAAGTTTGAAACAGATCAACACATAAAATAGTGAGATTGCAAGGGCTAAACTCAGGGAGGAAGTCCACCCCGCAGAAAAGGAAGCAACCAGCAGGATGAAGACTAAGATCCAAAGAACTTTGAGAAGTCTCAGGGTACGTTCCTTGCCGAATAAAACGGGGATCGTTTCCCTGCCGATCAGCCTGTCATTCTGGATGTCCAGGATATCCGACAGGGAGGAACGGATAAAAACGACGGCAAAGGTGAAGAGAAACGCCACGACCGTGGCAGGGGGCATGGACAGCGCGATTTCCATGCGGGGCAGCAGCGCCGTTACCGCCGCCCATGCCAGGGCCACGGATATGTTCTTGGATGCGGGCAGGTCTATGAGGCTTCCGAAACGCCAGCTTTTGGGCAGTATTTTCGCATTGTACAGTACGCCCAGCAGGGAGATCAGGGAAAGGAGAATAAAAGGAGCGGCACCCGCCGCAAAGGAAAAGACCAGCGCCAGCGCCAGAGACAGCGCGGCGGCGCCGCCATAGAGCCGTTCATGTTTCCGGTATGATTCTTCTCGGAACGATCCGATGATGCTCGCCTTTCTGTTGAGAAGGCGATTGATGATGTGCATGGCGTAAACGTAAAGAGAAGCGATGAGAATATTGAGGATATGCACTTCCAGATCCTGCAGGAGGATGCAGGCCAGGGCCAGCCCGCCGGCTCCCAGGGCGGAATAAATGTCCGTCCGGACGGTAAACAGCCAGGCCTTGAAAAACCGCCGGGTGTTGTTGCCGCCACCGGCCTGGTAACTGGTTATGCTGTCCACGACCCGGTCTATGATCCAGTTCGGGGTGGAGGCGCCGGCGGATACGCCTATCTTCTCAAAGCCCTCCAGCGGCAATTGATTCAGCTCCTCCGCCGTTTCAATATGGAAGGCGGGGATCCCTCGGCTTTCCGCGAGCGAGGCAAGCCTCCGCGTATTGGCGCTGTTTTTTCCTCCGACGATAACAACGGCATCCATGTGCGACGCCAGGTCCTTGATCTCGGTCTGCCGTTTTTCCGTGGAATCGCAGATCGTGTAAAAAACCACGGCATGGGGGAATTTTGTCCGGATTTTTTTCACGGTGTCGTTAAAGAGTTCCGTGTTCTGCGTGGTCTGGGCAACGACGCAGACCTTGTCCAGATCGGGGAGGCTGTCCACTTCTTCGGGAGTGGAGATGACGATTCCGCGGCTGCAGGTGTAGCCCATAAGGCCGTTTACTTCCGGATGGCCTTTATCGCCGATAATCAGCGTCGTGTATCCGCGGGCCGCGTGTTTTTTGATGATCGCCTGGACATGGGCAACTTTCGGACAGGTGGCGTCAACGATGCGGATTCTTTTTTCCTTGATTTTCCTTCTCTCCTCGGGGGTGATGCCGTGCGCCCTGATGACCAGTGCGGCGTCCGCCCCGCAGCGGTCCAGGTCCTCCAGACGGTCAAGGGGGAAGATGCCGCGTTTTTTCAGCAGTTCCACGGTCTGAGGATTGTGAATCAGGGCGCCGTACGTGTAAATGGGGCCCTTGCCTGGGTGCTGGGCAATATCCAGGACCTTGTCCATCGCCCTCCGGACGCCCATGCAGAATCCCGCTGTTTCGGCCAGTTTAACGCTCATCTGACACTGTCCCCCGGACCGGTGGCGCCGCCGCAATCCCCGCCTTTCAGCGGGGTTAAGGGGCGCAATAAAAAAATATTCCTTGCCGGGAAGTCCCGCTCTCTGAGCGGGAAGCTTCACTTTTTTGCGTAGAGAAAGAATTCTTTGTTGCCGGCCGGGCCCGTAAGAGGCGATTCACAGGCGCCCAGCACCGTAAGGCCATTCTCCCGGCACCATGCCGAAATTTCCTCGACGGCCTGCCTATGCAAGAGAGGGTCCCTCACCACGCCGCGCTTTCCCACGTTTTTCCGCCCCACTTCGAATTGGGGTTTGATGAGGGCAAGGAGAAGGGCTTCGTTCTCCAGGAATCTGACGACGGCGGGCAGCACCAGTTTCAGGGAAATAAAGGAGGCGTCAATGGTGGCGATATCAATTTTATCTTCTATGCCGGCGCCGTCAAAGTAACGGATGTTCGTTCGTTCAATGTTTCTTACCCGCGGGTCTTCCCGAAGTTTCCACGCCAGCTGGCCGTACCCCACGTCGAGGGCATACACCTTTGCCGCGCCTTCCTGGAGGAGGCAGTCGGTGAAGCCGCCCGTGGATGCCCCCACGTCCAGGGCGACAAGCCCCCGGACCGTGATGCCGAACTCTCGGATGGCGCCTCTGAGCTTCAGGCCGCCCCTGCTGACGTAGGGGTTGTCTTCCCCTTTTATCCTGATAGTCGCATCGCGGGCAACAAGGCCGCCGGCCTTATCGCTCCTGTTTTCACCCACGATCACGACGCCGGCCATGATGAGCGCGCGGGCACGTTCGCGTGTGACGGCGATACCCCTCTCCATCAGCAGGGTGTCCAGTCGTACCTTGGGGATTTTATCGTCCATGGTTCATTATGGCGATTGCGGCCGAGATGATACCCTCTGTATCAATGCCGTACATGCTTCTTAGTTCCCGCTGAGAGGCATGTTCGGGGAATTCATCGCGGATGCCCAGCCGTTTCACGGTGATGCCCTGCATCTTTTTTCCCTCGAACAGCTCGAGAACGGCGCTTCCGAAACCTCCCATCAGGGTATTTTCCTCGACGGTGATAACGCGCCGAGTTGAGGCAGCCGCATCACAGAGGAGCTTCTCATCGAGGGGCTTCACGAAGCGGGCATTGATCACGCAGGCTGAGATGCCTTCTTCTCTCAGCTTCAATGCCGCGGAAAGGGCGGGAGAAACGGTGGAACCGATGGCAATGATGGTCAAGTCGGTTCCCTCCGCCAGCACTTCCCCCTTGCCGATCTCCAGCGGGCTGGGGATATCATCGAGGGATACGCCCACGCCGTATCCCCGCGGATAACGGACGGAGACGGGACCGTCGCACAGAATGGCTGTTTTGAGCATATGCTGAAACTCGTTTTCGTCCTTGGGGGCCATGACAATGATGTTCGGGAGGGCGCGCAGGAACGAGTAATCGAAAATTCCGTGATGGGTTGGGCCGTCTTCCCCCACCAGTCCTCCCCGGTCGAGGGCGAAAACAACATGCAGGTTCTGGAGACAGACGTCGTGGATTATCTGGTCGTATGCGCGCTGTAGGAAGGTGGAATAGATCGCCACCACGGGGATGAAATTTTCCGTGGCAAGCCCGGCGGCAAACGTCACCGCGTGCTGTTCGGCAATGCCCACGTCGTAAAACCGTTCGGAAAATTCCCGGGAAAACTCATCGAGCCCCGTTCCCTCGCACATGGCGGCCGTTACGGCAACAATGCGCGCGTTGGCGCGGGCCAGGTTGACGATGGTCCTGCTGAATACCCGGGTATAGGTGAGGGCCGAGGAAGGACGGTTCCGGGAAACAATTTCGCCCGTTTCGATGTGGAAGGGGGCGATGCCGTGGAACCGCAGGGGGTCATTTTCCGAGAAGTGATAGCCCTTGCCCTTTTGGGTAATGACGTGAACGAGCACCGGACCTTGCAGTTCTTTCACGTTTTGCAGGTTTTTTATCAGGTTATCCATGCGGTGTCCCTCGAGGGGGCCCACATAGGTAAATCCCAGATCCTCAAAAAGGGCGCCGGGAACGACCAGGGCCTTCAGGGATTCCTCCACCTGCTTGGTGAATCTGAGCATCTGTTCGCCGATGGCGGGTATGGATTTGAGGAAACCCTTGACCTCCGATTTTAATTTGGTGACGGCATGGCCGGTCATGATGCGGTTCAGGTAGGAGGACATGGCGCCCACGTTGGGCGATATGGAGAGCTCATTGTCGTTCAGGATGATAATCAGGTCTTTGTTGCGGTCTCCCGCCCAGTTCAACCCCTCGAACGCCATGCCGGCCGACATGGAGCCGTCGCCGATGACAACAATGATTTTATAATCTTTCCCTTCCAGGCTCCTGGCTTCGGCGATGCCGGATGCGGCGGATATGGATGTGCCGCTGTGTCCCACGTCGAAAACATCATAGGGGCTTTCCGAGCGTTTCGGGAAGCCGCTGATTCCCGATTTCCGGCGCAGGGTGGGAAACCGGTCTTTCCGGCCGGTGATTATCTTGTGGGCGTAGGCCTGATGTCCCACATCCCAGACGAGTTTGTCCCGGGGCGTGTCGAAAACGTAGTGGATCGCGAGGGTCAGCTCCACCGTGCCCAGCGATGAGGCTAAATGGCCTCCCCGCTTGGAGACGGTGTCAATGATCATCTCTCTGATCTCCTCAGCCAGTCCGTTCAACGACGCCGGGTCGAGCTTTCTGATGTCCGCGGGGAAATTTATTTTCTCCAGGACGCTTTCTCTGTTTTTCTTCTCGGTTTTTTCCATTTTGCGGTTTACGGCACGTGCTGACGAAACAGGAATGCCAATCTCTCCTTTATTTATAGGGCTGCTTCGGAAAAAGTCCCCAAATCAACTTTTCTGTCATTCCCGTGAAAACGGGAATCCAGTATTTTTAGCTATTTACATACTCTCTGGACTCCCGCCTCCGCGGGAATGACAACTTATTACGCGGTCATCAAGATTTACGCTCCACGATGTAGCGCGCCAGCATCCTCAGGGGATCGGCCCGGCGGTCAAACTTCTCTATCTCTGCAAGGGCCTTTTCCACGATTTCCCCGGCCTTTTCCCGCGATGCCTCTATGCCTATCAGTGCCGGGAAGGTGATCTTGCCGCGCGAGGCGTCGCTCCCCGTGCTCTTCCCCATGAACGCGCTGTCGCCCTCGACGTTCAGGATGTCGTCGGCTATCTGAAATACCAGGCCGATGTTGCTGCCGTATCTCGACAGGGCCTCCAGCTCTTCCCGACCGGCGCCGGACAACAGGGCGCCCGACCGGACGGAAGCGAGGATCAGTGCCCCGGTTTTCCGGGTGTGAATATAATGGAGGGTTTCCGCGTCCACCGGTTTCCCTTCGGACTGTATATCCACCACCTGTCCCCCCACCATCCCGCAGTAGCCCGCGGCTTCCGTAATTTCCCCGATCACGTCGAGAAGCTTCTGCGGAGACGCGTTTTCCATCAGGTCCCTTCTGGCCATCAGGTGAAAGGCTTCGGTCAGGAGCGCATCACCGGCCAGGATGGCGATATTTTCGCCGAACATTTTGTGGCTGGTGGCTCTTCCCCGTCGGCAATCATCGTCATCCATGGCGGGCAGGTCATCGTGAATCAGGGAGTAGGTATGAATAAGCTCCAGTGCACAGGCCACGGGCAGCACCGACGTTGCCGCCGACTTATTGCCCGCCGCTTCCGCGGCGGCCAGGCATAAAATAGGCCGGATTCTTTTTCCTCCGGCGAAAACACTATACCGTATGGCTTTGAAAATTACCGGCGGGTAGCAGTCTTCTTCCGGGAGAAAGCGGTCCAGGGCATCATCAACGATTTTCTTTTTTGTCTCCAGATACCGTTTCAGAGAGTTATTCTCTTCAGGATTCACGTTCTTCTCCCGCGAAAGGCTCCGCAACCAGCTCCCCTTCCTGTTTCAGGAGAACGTCCACTCGCCGTTCCGCTTCATCGAGCTTGCCGGCGCAGAACCGGGCAAGCTTGATCCCTTCTTCAAAGGCCTTCAGGGATTCTTCCAGGGTCATTTCCCCTGCTTCCATCCGTTTGAGGATTTCCTCCAGTTTTCCCAGAGCATCTTCGAATTTTTCCTTGGCCATTTCAATCACCCGTTCATCAACGTTCGTACACGTCCGTTACCTTTGCGCGAAAACCTCCGGAGGCGATCCTGACATCCACACTGCTTCCCACGGCGAGCGAGGCGGTGTCCCGGAGGATGGTTCCGTCAGGAAACGCGCTGGCGATGCTGTACCCTCTTTTCAGCACGGCCAGGGGACTTAAGTTGTTCAGCATGGCCATGTCCGCTGCGGTCCGTTCTCTGCGGAGCTGAATGATGTTTAGCGTTGCAGCGCTCATGGTTTCCCTTGCCTTTTCCATGATCAGGCGATTGTGCCGAATCCGGGGAAGGGGGTTGAGATGTTTCAGGGCATCCCGCTGGGCGAAGAAGCGGTGTTTCCGCATTGCCATCTGGTTGCCGAAGGATGATTGGAGCGCACCGAATCGGTCATCAACCGTCATGCGCAGATCGCTGATCCTTTTCCCCGGATCCCGAAGCCGCTCCCGTGCCAGGTCAACCTTTTCCCGGAGCCTGCCCGCCAGGCGGAAGTGGTGGTTTATCATCCGCGCCTTCATATTTTTCAGCGTCGCGGCAAGCTCTCTCCTTAAGGGAACGGCGAGTTCCGCCGCCGTGGAAGGCGTCGGGGCCCGGAGGTCGGCGACGAAATCGGCGATGGTAAAATCCGTTTCATGGCCTACCGCGGAAATGATCGGGATCTCGGAACGGTAAATCGCCCGCGCGACCCCTTCATCGTTGAAGGGGGCAAGATCCTCCAGCGAGCCGCCTCCCCGTGCCAGAATGATGACATCAACGGCGCCTATGGCGCGCATATCGCCGATTGCCCTGATTATTTCCGGGGGCGCTTCCCTTCCCTGCACCCGCACGGGCGCGATAAGGATGTCCACCGATGGGCAGCGTCTTTTGGTGATGTGCAGGAAGTCCCTGATGACCGCGCCCGTCGGCGAGGTGACAACGCCGATTCTCCGGGGAAAGAAGGGGATGGGTTTTTTGTGCCGGGGATCAAACAATCCTTCCGCCTCAAGGCGGGCTTTGAGCTGTTCAAAGGCCTTCTGGAGTTCACCCGCGCCTTTGGGCACCACCGTGTCAACAATGAGCTGATATTCGCCCCGGGGCGGATACACGCTGATCCTGGCCCGGCAGACGACGCTCATTCCCTCTTCCGGATCAAACCGCTGCGTCCGGTATTGCGACGCGGACCCCTGTCCGGGAAACGCGCGGAAAATAACGGCCCGGATCTGGCTCTTTGCGTCCTTCAGGGTAAAGTACACATGTCCGGATGCCGGCCGGCTCAGGTTGGATATCTCCCCCTCCACCCAGAGAAAGGGGAAAGTATCCTCCAGGAGGGACTTGATCTGTTCATTCAGGGCCGAAACGGTAAGGATATCTTTCATGATCCGTACTGCTCCCGCATCAAGGCGCGAGCGCCGGTTCCGAGGAACGTGAAGCTCCCCGATCGGGAGAGCGGGGCTTCCCGGCAAGGGGTGCCCCCGGTCGGATACCACCGTATCCGCGCCACGGCATTTCTCCGTCTGGGTGGGCGCAGGAGTAGCGCGTGCGTGCGGCTATGGACTATCCCATCCCCATTCCCTTGAGGACAGAAAGCATGATGGCCGCCGCGATAACGGATCCTACCTGGCCGCCGGCGTTTGCGCCCATCGCGTGCATGAGGAGATAGCTGCGTTTATTGTATTTTAGCCCTTCCCGCTGGACGACGCGCGCGGACATGGGAAACGCCGATATGCCTGCCGCCCCGATGAGGGGGTTGATCTTGCCGCCGGAGATGATCCGCAGGAGTTTCCCCAGGCAAACGCCGCAGACCGTGTCGAGGCAGATGGCCAGGAATCCAAGGGCCAGAATAATCAGGGTGGTGACTTTTAAAAAGATCCTGCCGTCCATGGTGGCGCCGATGGAAAGACCGAGCAGCAACGTGACGACGTTGGCGATTTCGTTTTCCGACGCCTTGGTGAGCCGGGCTACCGCCCCCGACTCCCGCATGAAATTCCCCAGCATGATCGTCCCCAGGAGCGGGAGCCCCATGGGGGCGATGAATCCGCCGACAATCGTAATCACCAGGGGAAACAGGAGCCTGGTCGTTTTGGAGACCGATTGCCGGGAGCTGCTCATCGCGGTTTCTTTCTCCTTTTTGGTGGTGAGGAGTCTCATGATGGGGGGCTGGACAACGGGGACCAGGGACATGTAGCAATAGGCGGCTACGGAAACGGGCCCCAGCAGATGGGGGGCGTATTTCGAGGTGACGTAAATGGCCGTCGGGCCGTCACAGGCGCCGATGACCCCAATGGACACCGCTTCCAGTTCTTGAAAGCCCAGCCAGAGCGCCAGGGCCAGGGTTAAAAAGATGCCGAACTGCCCTGCGGCGCCGAGCAGAAACGTCATGGGATTTTCGAGCAGCGGCGTAAAGTCCGTCATGGCGCCGATGCCCACAAAAATAAGCAGCGGGAACAGCTCCGTAATGACGCCCGCGTCATAGATGATTTTCAGAAAACCTTCTCCTTCCATCAAACCGGCCAGCGGGATGTTGACGAGGATGCATCCAAATCCGATGGGTACAAGCAAAAGGGGTTCGAAACCTTTCTTTACACCGAGGTACAGCAGAATGCCGCCCACGACGAGCATAATAGGATTTGACCAGTGCATATGAAGAAAGCCGGCGATAAGTCCGGAAAAACCGCTTCCAATTGCGTCTAACATGATTGATGCCTCCTTGCCTTAATCTTTCGTTTCTTCGTTTTTCAAGGGGAAGATCTTCTTGAGAAGAGTAATGAGGACGCTGATGAGAGCAAGCGTCAGAATAGTGCCGCCCATCCCCACGAGGAGCATGGTGATGCCGAAGGTAAATTTGTCCATATGGTTATACCCCTTTCCTTAAAAGTACGCGTACGGGCTACTCCCGTCCGGAACGCGACCCGCCGCCGTACGCCGCGGCAATTGCATCCAATCCTGAATGCGTGCCATCCCGGCATGGTGGCAATCGTATAGCAAGGGCGAGGGGAATTATCAAGCAAAAGAATGATGCCGAAAGAATTGCCCCGCGGTCAGGGTTGGACCGTCATGCTCCCGGAGGGAATCGCGCCGAAAAAGTTGAAAAAATATACGTAAAATACCATAACTACCGATAGCGCAATGTTTAAGGCGTTTGTGAGGTCCACATCAGAAAAAGATGAAGCCCACAACGATGAATACCGGCATGAGAATGGGAATGGAGTATTTGAACATATAGCCGAAGAAACTGGGCATATTTACGCCGAACTCTTTCGCTATGGAGTTTATCATGAAATTCGGGGCATTCCCTATGTACGTGTTTGCTCCCATAAACACGGCGCCGACGGAGACGGCCGTGAGGAAGCTGATAAAAGCAGGATTTGCCGTTGCGGTATTTGCCGCGAGCGCCGCCGGCACCATGGATTCCGTCAATCCGAGCTGTCCCAGGGCTAAGTTGAAAAAAGTCAGGTAGGTGGGGGCATTGTCAAGAAAAGAGGATAATCCCCCCGTTATCCAATAATAGTGGATGGGTTCTTTGACGAGGGCGATAAGTCCCGACAGGGGGCCTTCCATCCCGGCCTTTAACATCGCCAGCAGGGGAATGATCGTCACGAAGATGCCGGCAAAGAGCTTCGCCACTTCCTGAATGGGAAACCAGGTGAAGTCATTCGCGTGTCTTAAGCGCTTGGGGGTTATGACCAGGGAGAGGATGCCGAAGACGATAATCATGGCGTCCCTTGCCAAATTCTGCCATTGAAGTTCTATCCCCCGTACGGAACAATTGCCCCCGTCCCAGCAACCGCTGGTCACCACCATGCCGACCACGCCGGCCAGAAGTATGAAGTTGTAGCTTCCCTCTATTTTCAGGAGAACCGTTTTTTCCTTCTCCGGTTCCACGATGATTTCCGTTTTTTTTTCCCGAAAAAAATAAAAACTGTCCAACATAAAAAAAATTGCCAGGAGCACTGCTACAGTGAACAGCATATGCGGCAGGATAGCCTTGGTCACCCAGAAGAAGGGGACCTGGTGAAGAAAACCGAGGAACAGCGGCGGGTCGCCCAGGGGGGTCAGCGAACCGCCGATGTTTGCCACGAGGAAGATGAAAAAACATATGGTGTGCACCTTGTTCTGCCGGGTCTTGTTTGCATTTAACACCGGCCGGATCATAACCATGGCGGCGCCGGTGGTTCCTACCCAGGAAGCCAGGAAGGTTCCCATGCAGAGCATCGCTGTATTTATTATCGGTGTTCCGCTGAAGGAGCCGGTAATGACAATGCCGCCCGCAATGGTGAACAGGCCCCACAGAAGAATGATGAACGGTATGTAGTCAACTAAAAAAATATGCAAAATTTCATACAGGGCAACGTGCGGAAACGCATAGAGAAAAGGGAGGGCAAAGAGCAGCGCCCAGAAAATAGTCGCTTTCCCGTAGTGCAAGTGCCAGAAACGGGGGGTGAAGAGAGGGCAGAGAGCGATGGAAAGCAGGATGCCGATAAAGGGGACGGCCGACCACCAAGGCAATATCTTCCCGATAGCGCCCCCTCCACCGGCAGCCCACGCTCCGCCGGGCAGGGCGAGGTCGGCGATCAAGAGCAGGGGGAGTAGGGCGGTCAACGCGGGGATGATAGCGAAAGATACTGTTCGGGTTTGTTTCATACTCAACTCCTCCGGAGACGCAGTTATTTAATGGGTGGCAGGAGGGCATTTCCTGTTGTCTTCCATGACCGGCAAGCCCCGTTCCTTGTTTCATCCTGCGGGCGGGGCTTCAATCCATAATGTAAATTCCCGTGCATTGCAAGCCATTTTCACGCTCTGAATAATAGGCATTGATTTTAAGCAGAGTCATTCTTTTCCCTCATTTCTCTCTACCGTATTTCTCCCTATTGGATTCCAAAATTAATAGATAAAATTGCTGAACTCTAATTTAAAATGTGCTACACATGACCGCCTTGGTTTCTCAGGCTCATTCCATGAACTATGAGGAGGAAGCGTATGGCGATTCGAGAGTGTCACTTCAAAAGCATTGATGACGTTGCCAGCGAAATGGAGACCCATATCGAGAAGGGGTTGACCCAGGAGCAGGTCGAGGAACGACTGCAACAACATGGGCCCAACGAGCTTCAGGAAAAGCCCCGTCCAGGTTTTTTTTCAATGCTCTTGGCACAGTTCAATAATTTTCTGGTCATTATCTTGATTGTCGCGGCGGTCGTTTCCCTCCTTTTGGGGGAGTATGTTGATGCCATCGCCATCATGGTTATCGTTGCCTTGAATGCGGTGGTCGGAGTCGTCCAAGAATCAAAGGCGGAAGCGGCTCTGGCGGCTCTAAAAAAGATGTCGGCCCCGAACGCTCAAGTGATTCGAGACGGACACCAGATCACTATTCCCTCGCGGGAACTGGTTCCGGGAGATATCGTCATTATCGAAGCGGGAAACTACATCCCGGCCGATATGCGTCTGGTAGAGAGCATCAATCTTAAAATCGAAGAGGCCTCGCTTACGGGGGAATCCGTACCGGTGGACAAGGTGGCGAATGTGGTCCTGGATAAAGACATTCCGATCGGAGACCAACAGAATACCGCCTTTATGTCCACCGTGGCGACGTATGGGCGGGGAAAAGGTCTTGTCACTGCCACGGGGATGCATACGCAGATAGGCCTTATCGCGGAGATGCTCCAATCTTACGAGGCGGAACCGACGCCTCTCCAGGTGAAACTCGACCAGCTGGCAAAAACGCTCGGCATCCTTTGCCTGGTCATTTGCGGAATTATTTTCATCTACGGCCTCATCCGGAATACGCACTTCGGGACCATCTTTAGTGAGGGTCTTCTGGTTTACCTCTCCGCTGAGAAGAAGGACATTGTCGAGCTCTTCATGACCGCCGTGAGTCTGGCAATTGCCGCGGTTCCTGAAGGATTGCCCGCTGTCGTAACGATTTGTCTGGCCCTCGGCATGCAGCGGATGATAAGGCGCCATGCCCTGATCCGCAAACTTCCTGCCGTCGAAACCCTCGGCTGCACTACGGTCATCTGTTCCGACAAAACCGGCACCTTAACCCAGAACCAAATGACGGTCGTTCAGGGATGGGTGCCTGGTAAACGGTTCAAGGTAACCGGCGAGGGCTATAATCCCCAGGGCCATTTCTACCTCGAGGGGCAGCCCTTGAGTCCCCACCATGATCCGGGCGTTGCGTTCCTCCTTCACGGCGGGATGCTCTGCAATGACGCCAAGTTGGAGGTAAGCGGCGAGGAAAGAGGCGAAAAAAGCTGGCGGATGGTCGGGGACCCCACCGAGGGGGCCTTGGTAGTCGCGGCTGCCAAATCCGGACTTTGGATCAACGAATTGAAGAAAATCCTCCCTCGCGTCCAGGAGATTCCTTTTGATTCCGAACGAAAGCTGATGACTACGATTCACCGGTTGCAAGGCGCCCCCTCTTTCTGTTTCGAGTGTCCCTCCATTGTCGCCCTTGTAAAGGGAGCGCCTGATGTTATCCTGGATGTCTGCGACAATATCGTCGAGAACGGGAAATCCGTTCCCCTTACACCCGAAAAGCGGAAAGAAGTGCTATCCGTAAATCAGGATATGGCCCGTCAAGCCTTGCGTGTCTTGGGAGTGGCCTACCGGCCCATGGATGAACTGCCGGCCCAGTGCAGCCCGGATAGTGTGGAAAAAAACCTTACCTTCGTGGGGCTCTTGGGGATGATTGACCCGGCCCGGCCCGAAGTTAAAGAGGCCGTGAAGATCGCTCAGGGGGCGGGGCTGAGAAGTGTCATGGTCACCGGGGATTACAAGGACACCGCCGAAGCCATTGCCAAAGAGATCGGTATCCTGGTCCCTGACGGAAAAGTGCTCAGCGGGGCGGAGCTCGATAAGATGAGTGAAAAAGAGCTTGCCGCGGTCGTTGGTCAGATAAATGTCTGCTGCCGCGTCTCCCCTGCCCATAAAACAAAGATCGTTGATGCCTTCAAAGCAAGCGGTCAGGTCGTTGCCATGACAGGTGACGGAGTGAATGACGCTCCCGCCCTGAAGCGCGCCAACATTGGCGTGGCCATGGGAATTACCGGGACGGACGTCACGAAAGAGACTGCCGACATGGTGCTGACCGATGATAATTACGCCAGCATCGTCTCGGCAATTGAGGAGGGCCGGGTCATCTATTCGAACATCCGGAAGTTCGTCTATTTCCTCATTACCTGTAACGTCGGCGAAATTTCGATTATCTTTCTGGCGATGCTCTTGGGTTGGCCCGTGCCTTTGCGGCCCGTTCAACTGTTGATGCTCAACCTGGTTACCGATGGCGCTCCGGCGCTGGCCTTGGGTATGGAAAAGGGCGATCCGGATATTATGAAACGGCCTCCCCGCTCTACCCAAGAGCCGGTCATTAACTGGCAGATGAAGATTGGTACGGTGGTGCAAGCCTCGGTGATGACGTTAGCGGTGCTCACGTCTTATTACTTTGCCCGTAAGATGTATCCGGAAGATTTGACCCACGCTCAAACCATCGCTTTTGTGACCCTCTGCATGTCTGAGTTGCTGCGAGCTTTCACGGCCCGCTCTGAATACCACAGCATCTTTTCCATCGGGTTTTTATCGAACAAGTGGATGCTCGGTGCGGTCGGCATCTCTGCCTTGTTTCTTCTGCTCGTCGTTTATGTGCCGCTCTTCAATCCCTTTTTTGACACCGTCCCCCTGAGCATGGACGACTGGATATTTATGATCCCCTTTATGATAATGGATTCAATAGCTGCTGAGCTCCTCAAAATCTACTTCCGCTTCAAAGCGGTCAAAATGCTTTTAATCAAACCAACGGCGTATAATTAAGCCTGGGCAAACCCCCGGCGCCACGCCGGGGGTTTGCCAGAGTCTAACCGGAAGCGCACCCTGCAAGTCCCGCCGTAGAGGCGGGGTTCGGGGGCGCAATGAAAAAGAACTTCTTACGGGGAAGCCCCGCCCGGTGCGCGGTGAGTTTTCCGATTCCGGGAGTTCGCTCGTTCGGCATTCCCCGCGACGTGCTGCGGAGAATCTTCAATAGAAATCCGCATTATTGATCGGCAAACACCAAGCCTTCGGCTGTTATGTTTATGTGTCATTCGCGTATCGTTTTGATTCTTACCGTAAAAGGAGGAGATTGCCATGCGCGGACAAAAACAGGTAATCGAAGCGCTGTTCTCTCGTGCCGGCGTGAGGATAAACGGCACGAACCCCTGGGATATCCAGGTAAACGATGATAGTCTGTATCCGCGGCTGCTCCGGGATAAAAATCTCGGCCTGGGTGAGACCTATATGGAGGGACTCTGGAGCTGCCCCCGTATTGATGAGTTTATCTACCGCATCCTTACAGCCGATATTCACCGGGAGATAAAGGAGAGCGTGGGGATGTTTCTGCCTTACCTTTCCGCCCTTCTTTTCAACCAGCAGTCGCGGCGCCGTTCCCACCGTGTCGCCGAAAAACACTACGATCTCGGCAACGATCTTTTCATGTCCTTTCTTGACCCCTATAACCAGTATAGTTGCGCCTTTTTTAATGGAACGGTTGACCTTGCGGAGGCGCAGATCAAGAAGCTCGATCTCATCTGCCGCAAAATCGGTCTCCGCCGGGAGGACCAGGTGCTGGACATCGGGTGCGGCTGGGGAGGGCTCTCCCGGTACATTGCGGAACGCTACGGCTGTAACGTTACCGCCGCCAACATCTCCCAAGAGCAGATACGCTATGCAACGGAGTCTTGCAAGGGGCTGCCTGTCCGCATCTTAAACCGCGACTACCGCGATTTGGAAGGGGCGTTCGACAAGATCGTATCCGTGGGCATGTTCGAGCACGTGGGGGTAAAGAACTACCGGACCTTCATGCAGGTTGTTCATCGCGTTCTCAAGGAAAACGGCGTCTTTCTCCTCCAGACGATCGGCGGCAACTTGTCCAGGATAAAAACCGATCCCTGGGTCGCCAAATATATATTTCCAAACGGCATGCTGCCCAGCATCAGCCAGATCGGCAGGGCGGCAGAGGAGCTGCTGGTTATGGAGGATTGGCACAACCTGGGTCCCCATTACGACAAAACGCTGCTGGCCTGGCATGAAAACTTTCAGCAGGCCTGGCCACGCCTCAAAGACAGATATAGTGAACGGTTCAAACGCATGTGGGAGTATTATCTGCTCTGCTTTGCCGGTTCGTTCCGCGCCCGGTACATACAACTCTGGCAGATCGTCTTCACCCGGGGCGGCACGCCTCAGCCTCCGTGTCGCTGTTGACGGGTTTTGAAACGCTCCTTGAGCAAGCTGCGGGGAATGCCGAACGACCGAATTCAAAAACAGGCGGCGCTTTTTCAGGAATGGTAAATCATGATCAACAACAGTTCAAAGGATGAGGAATCATGGGGCAGGCGTCTTTGCATCACCATGGTCATGAACTTCCTTATTCCCCTGGTTCAGATTTACGGAGGTCTTGTTACCGGGAGCATGGCGCTGATCAGTGACGCGCTCCACAACATAGGCGATTTTACTTCCCTCGTGATCAGCTATATGGCTCTCCGCATGGGACGGCGAGGGCCCACGCGGGAGCAGACCTTCGGCTACAAACGCCTGGAGGTGTTGGCGGCGGTATTCAACGTGGCTCTCCTGTACGGGGTTGCCCTGTTCATTGCCTTCGAAGGCTGGCGGCGTCTCCACCACCCCCAGCCCATAGAAGGGTGGTTCGTGATCTGGGTTGCCCTCGCGGGCGTGATCGCTAACGCTTTCTCTGCGATTCTGCTCAACCGCGGTGCCAGAGTCAATCTCAACATGAGAAGCGCTTTTCTGCACATGATTACCGATGCCCTGGTTTCTCTTGGGGTGGTTATCCTCGGTGTTGTATGGCTTTTCCGGCCCTGGTACTGGCTGGATCCGCTTGTCTCCTGGGTAATCGTGGCCATGATTCTCTATAGCGGCTGGGGAATTCTGAAGAGCGCCTTCCTGATCTTTATGAATGCCACCCCGCCGGGCATAGATCTCGAGATCATAAAGAGAGAGGTGGAGGCCGTCGAGGGCATCAGGGAGATACACCATGTTCACGTCTGGCAACTGTCTCCGGAAAGCACGGCGTTGGCGGCGCACATTGTCGTTCCTGATCAGATGGTAAGCGGGATAGAAGACCTGGCGGCGAAAGTGCGCGAGCTCTTGTATTGCCGTTTCGGCATAGATCATCCCATCCTGCAGTTTGAAACCGGTCCCTCCAGGGCAACAAGCCTGCTCTGCTGTCCCGATAGCAGCATTCATTCCGATCAGGTTCCCTAAGCAGCGGGCAACGGGAAGGCACGTTTCTTCCTGTGCCGCGGGACAAAGGTCCCGCGGCTTATTACCCGCTATTCGCCGGCCTTACGCAGTTTTCAGGAAGATTTCTCTTCGCCGAAGAGGGGGAATATCTTGGCAAGTATCCAGAAAAGGATAAAAGGCATGGCGCCGACCGCGAGCGCCCCCACCAGTCCCTCTTTCAGGGTTTCGAGATCGTGGGGTATGAGCGGGAGGTGATAGTGCATGAACCCGGCAAAGGAGGACGAAAAGGACTGCCCGCCGATGACGACGTTCCAGCGCATCATGAAAACCCCCATGAGCATCAGCATCGAGCCGAGCGCGGCTCTCTTTATGGTGAGCCGCGGCAGCAAAAAAAGAATAAAAGGAAGCAAATTGCCCAGTCCGTACTGCAGGATGAAGATATTGGTAAAATCTTTGCCGTAGATGAGGTTTCGCAGGATATCCCAGGACTTCACAGCCGTGTAGCCCCGGAAAATCAAGTCCAGAAGTTCCAACGTGATGGCCAGAATCATGAACATGAGCAGGTATCGTGACGTGATATTCACCACGTGCGCCTCCACGCTCTTGATCTGCGACTCTTCCTGGGATGAGAGGGTCGGATACCGTTTCCTCTTCCAGCCGACAATGAATTTCCGTATCTCCATGGTCAGGATATAGGTCAGCATGCAGAGGGCAATCCCGGAAACAACAGCGGAACAGATGAAGATGACGGGCATGAGCGGCGTCATCCAGAGGGCGTTTGCCTTCACGGACCCAAAAATGAAACCGGCATATCCATGAAGGAAACAGGCCACGGGGATTCCCACGCCGGCCAGTACCTTGACGGCTTTTTCGTCCTTGTGCAGGGCTTCTCCGCTTACGTCATAGGCGCCGAGGGTGAGCGCGGAGAAGAGCAGGTAGCGGAAGAATTCCACGGGCCCCTTGTGCGTTTTCCTTCCCAGCGAAAGCGCCGTTTCCACGAAGTGCTTGCGGTAAACGAACCAGAGTTCCGACGCCACGATCATGGCATAGGTGGAGAAAACAATGCCGAAGGCGGCGATGGCCGAGGTAAAATGGGGCGTCGCCATGACTTCGTAGTTGCGCAGCGGCTGCTGAAGGTGGAGCATGAGCGGCATCATGGCCACCGGCAGCAGGGCGAAGGAGAATACGAGGGAAAAACGGGCGATATCCTTCAACTGTTTTATGCCGAAGACGTGATAGAGGGAGGAGAGGACGAAGGCTCCGGCCACCAGACCGGTCATGAAGGGATACATGACGATCTGTATGCTCCAGTAGATATATTCATTCGGATAGACGAAAAATTCCTTGACCGTCCATAGTTCGCCGTGAACCATCTTATTTTACCTCCTTGCTCAACCCCAGATAGTACACCTGGGGTTTGGTCCCGTATTCATCCTTCAGCACGCCCACCCGCTCGCGCATGATGATTTTTGTCACGGGATCACCGGGATCTTTTATGTTTCCGATCCGTCGTGCGCCGAAGGGGCAGGCGTCCATGCAGGCGGTTTTCATGCCGTTTGATATCCGGTGGTAACAGAAATTGCATTTGTCCACGACGCGATACTGAGGGTGGAAGAACCTCATGCCGTAGGGACAGGCCATTACGCAATATCCGCAGCCGATGCACCAGCTCCTGTCCACGAGAACGACCCCGTCCGGCGTTTGGTAGGTGGCTCCCACGGGACATACCTGCACGCAAGGGGGATTTTCACATTGATTGCATAACTTGGGGACGAAGAAGGCTTTCTCTATATTTTCCTTTTTTACCTGCTGATATTTTCCCAGTCCCAGGGCAATCTTGTCATTCGTAAATCCGTCTCTTCCCGCGTTCGGCGTATCGGCGTAAATGCGGCCGTCCCTGGTTACCACGTACCGTTCCACCCACGTTCTCGCCACGTTGGCTTCGAGGGGCAGTTCATTTTCCAGTTTGCAGGCCTTTACGCAGAAACCGCAGCCTACGCACTTATGGGTGTCCACCAGGAACACCCACCGTACCCGCGCTTTATCCGCCTTTTCGGCCAGGAGTTTTTTGGGGTCAAATATCTCCAGAGCGGCAAGCGGCAGAGACAGGCCGCCGGCAACCAGCATGGTTTTTTTACAGAAATCTCTGCGCGTAATCATCGTGTCGCCTCACGTTTGGGATTGTGCGCGTTATGGCAGTTGACGCATTCTATCCCCGCATTATGCATTTCCGGATTAATGCCCGTTATTGTTGCCCTGCCGCTCGCCGCATAGGGCAGGTAGGCATGACATCTCAGGCATAGTTCCCTGCTCCGGTCTATTTCCAACTTCGGCGGATTGTCCGGATGATTGCCGGCGGGACCATGGCAGTTTTCGCAGGGGATTGCGGCATGGAGGGAATCTTTGCGCGTGGCGATTTTATCCGCGTGACAATTCTTGCAGTATTCCGACGTTTTATATTTTGCCCCAAGGGATTTCCATTCCGCTTCGTTTGCCTTGCGGTAGAAACCGTACATATAGCCCTGTTCGTTGACGCCGAATCCTTTCGGGACGATAAACAATCTGGCAATCAGAACCAGGGCAATAAGGCCCAGGACTAAATATAACGGGCGCCAGACATGGCTTTTCATCGGTGTCCCTCCCCTTTTTAATGCGGCAGCGCTAACCCGCACTATCCGACAAGCTCCTGTCGGCCGGCATGAAACAGTGGTATAATGATCTCTGCAGGATATGTTCGTGGGCGCGGGATAGTATGGATACGAGCCGTTGCGCTTTGCCCCACTCCCCGGTTCATCGGGGCATCTCCATGGAATGGAAGCGCTTTTCTTGCATCATTTTTATAAAAGATGCAACAAAAAAATAGTGATCGGTACGTATAAAACGGTTGTGCCGGGGAAATGCTACCGGGAAACTCTCCTTTCTGTAGCCGGTAGCCGGGGGGAGGCAACGCTCACATTTTTGTTGCTTTTTTCTTTTTCCTATATTAGGGGTACCTCCTTTATTAAGAGCCGCAGCGATTATTCCGTTTCACCAGAAGCCGGTGAAGAAAAAGTTTTGCGATATCAGGGTTTTCACGTTTCCGTTTTTTCAGGAGGATTAGCATGTTGAAGATTTTGTCTCGCCTGATGCCCGCGATAGCGTTCGTCCTTTTGCTTTCGCCCCCCCTCTGGGCTGAACAGGGTATGGCCATTGATCCGGCCACCTGCCTCGGCTGCCATGGAGACAAGATATCGTCGGCTTCTTTCGCTGCTTCCGTACATGGCAAGAATGCCTGCAACAGCTGCCACGTCCAGCTTACCGATCTTTCCAAACATGTGAAAGGGGAGGTCAAAATCGAAAAAGTGGCATGCGAGCGCTGTCATAAGAAGGAAAACGCCGAGCATTACGCCAGTGTGCATGCGCAAAAGGACGTGGACTGCGCCGACTGTCATACCGATATACACACGCACCGGTATTGGAAGAAGGATAAGCGCGTCGTCGTTGCCAAGTGTATCCAGTGTCATGACCACGAAGCCAGTTACCGCCAGTCTATCCACGGCAAAACGGTTGCGGCAGGCAATCAGGATTCCGCCGCCTGCAATGACTGCCATAATCTCCATGACATCAAGGCCCTGGGTGATCCCCAATCCCGTGCCGGCAGGGAATTCCATACGAAGGTCTGCATGAAGTGCCACAGCGACGAGCAGATGATGGAGAGAAACAACGTCGTTAACGTTGCTCCCCGCACCTACATGGAAAGTTATCACGGTAAAAACTATCGGCTCGGTTATCCCGAGAAGGTTGCCGGCTGCGCCGACTGCCACACGGCCCATGCCGTGCTGAAGGCATCCGACCCGATGTCTACCGTCAATCCCTCGCATCTTGTGGGAACCTGCAGGCAATGCCATCCGCACGCCACGCGTTCCTTTACGAAATTCTATGCCCACGGGGAACATACGGACCGGAAAAAATACCCCCTGTTGTACTGGACCTATGTACTCATGACCGGCCTTCTGGTCGCCACCTTCTCCGTGTTCTGGGCGCACACGCTGCTTTGGATGTATCGCGGGTTTGTGGAAAACCGGGAAAAAGCGGCGCTGCTTGCCGAAGGGAACGTTGAACACGTGCCAAACGGCTATAAGCAATATCGCCGTTTCAAAACCTCTCATATTGTGCTCCACCTCCTGGTTGTCGTCAGCTTTCTGGGGCTTGCCCTGACCGGCTTGCCGCTCAAGTTCAGCGACCTCGAACTGTCGAAATTTCTTATGTCGCTCTTCGGCGGCGCCGCCAATGCCGCCCTGATCCACAGGATATGCGCCGTGATAACTTTCGTTTACTTTGTTTCGGCCATTATCATGTGCATTCACTTTCTGTTCTTCAGAAAAGATATACCCGGCAACTGGCTGGAGCGGCTGATCGGTCCCGACTCCCTGTTGCCCAACGAACGGGATATACGGGATATTACGGCGATGGTACGCTGGTTCTTTTTCAAGGGACCGAAACCTACGTTTGAGCGCTGGACGTACTGGGAGAAATTCGATTTTCTGGCCGTCTATTGGGGGATGTTCGCGATTGGGAGCTCCGGCCTGATGCTCTGGTTCCCTGAATTGTATGGCAGTGTTCTCCCCGGCTGGATGTTTAACGTGGCCACCATCGTCCATTCCGACGAAGCCCTGCTTGCCACGGGATTCATATTTACGGTGCATTTCTTCAATACCCATTTCCGCCCCGAAAAGTTTCCCATGGATTTCGTCATATTCAACGGTCAGGTCTCGAAACATGAATTTTTAGAAGAACGGGGAGATCAATGGCAGCGTTACGAAGAAGCGGGGATCACCGATCAGTTCAAGGTTGAAAAGGGAAGCGGCGTCTTCTTTGACTTCTTCTTCAAGGGATTCGGATTCTTGGCTCTTTTCGTGGGGATTGCCCTGCTCTTTATGATGCTCTATGCCTTTGTGGTGTATTAGCAGGTTGCTGAGGGATATATAGAAAGGAGGGGAACATGCCTGAGAGTAAGAACAATATCATGGGGTATTTTTTCAACATCGTAAGCCTTATCGGCATGATATTGGCCACGGTGGCTACCGGTCTCATCATCGTCCTGCTTTCCGTGGAGCTGATCACCGGCGTGGAAAGTCCTTATCTGGGCGTGCTGGTTTATTTTGTCTTTCCCGCGATGCTGATCACTGGTCTGCTCCTGGTGCCTGTGGGAGCGTACCGTGTCAGAAGGCAACGCCGCATGGCGGCGCCCGATACAATTCCGCCCTATCCCGATCTGAACTTGAACGATCGCCACAAACGCCGGCTGTTTGTCTTTTTTATCTTCGGCACCGTGGTCTTTGTCCTCATCATTTCCATTGCGGCGCTCAAGGGATATCATTTTACCGAATCCGCCGACTTTTGCGGCAAGCTCTGCCACACGGTCATGACGCCGGAACACAGCGCCTGGAGCAAATCCCCCCATGCCCGGGTTCGTTGTGTGGAGTGCCACATCGGTCCGGGGGCGAAATGGTACGTCAAGGCCAAGATTTCGGGGCTTAAGCAGATCTATGCCGTCCTGGCGCATACCTATTCGATTCCCATTGAAACGCCCATCACGAATCTCCGTCCCGCGCGCGATATCTGCGAGCGGTGCCACTGGCCGGAAAAGTTCTATGCGGGGCGGCAGAAGGTATTCTACCACTATGCGCCCGACGCGAAGAATACGCCCCGGGAGATAAACCTGCTGATCAATATCGGCGGCACGCCGAAAACGCCTACGGCCATGGGCATCCATTGGCATATCGGCAGCGAGGTGTATTACATTGCGCGGGACAGGAAGCGCCTCGACATCCCCTATGTCGCCACGGTGGATAAGAACGGCAAGATAACCGAGTTTAACGATAAGGAGAATCCGCTTTCCAAAGAGGAGATCGCCAAAGGACAGAAACGGCTCATGGACTGCACCGACTGTCATAATCGCCCGACCCATATTTACCGCTCGCCTGGTCAGGAAATGGACGAAAACTTTGTCTCGGGCCATATAGATCCCGCCCTGCCCTTCATTAAGAGGGTGTCGGTAGAACTGCTCACCAAGCCCTACCAGACAAAAGAAGAGGGGCTGACCGCCATTGCCGGCGGCATAGAGGAATATTACACCAAGAATTACCCGAAGGTAGCCAATGAGAAAGCCGCAGCCATCCGGCAGGCGGTGGAAGGCGTACAGGATATCTATAACAGGAACTTCTTCCCCAAGATGAAGGTTTACTGGAATACCTACCCTGACCATATCGGCCACTTCTATACGCCCGGCTGTTTCCGTTGCCACGGAGGAAAACACAAGTCCCCGGACGGCAAGGTTATTTCCAAAGATTGCGATCTCTGCCACACCGTCCTCAGCCAACGGCAGGAAAACATACGGCCGGGGACGAGGGTGAAGGGTTTCGTGCACCCGACCGATATCGGGGACAGTATGATGACCATGAATTGCAGCGACTGTCATTCCGCCGGCGGCGAGGATGTGCCCGGCGGCGGCAAGAGTAAATAACACGAGACGGCTACAGGAATAATGCCGGGTAAGAAACGAAAAAAGCAGGGGGGTTTGCCCCCCTGCTTTTTTTATTCCGTAAGGACGGCTTCGGAAAAGCGACAGAGGCAAGGCGCGCGAAGCAGGAGGAATGAGTCGTACCGTGACGTACGCCGCAGTGACTCATGCTGAAGCGCAACACAGCATCTGGCCTTTTTCCGGAGTCGTCAGTGGCGGGAAACCAGATGCTGCACCGCCTTCTCCAGACCGTCGAGGGTCAGTTCGAACATGGGGAAGACCTGCCTGATGGCGCCGATGGTCCAGGTATACCCCCAGTTCGTTTCCAGCTGGGGATTGAGCCATACGGCGTGACGGAAGGTTTTGGCCAGAAATTTCAGACGGTCTATGCTGGCGCCGTTTTGTTTCTGGTCCGTATAAATGGCGCCGCTGGGATGCATCAACTCGTAGGGCGCCATGCTGGCGTCGCCCACCAGAATAAGCCGCGTTTCGGGGTCCCTGCGGGCGATATCGTCAATGGTCTCCGGCTTGAAATAGCGCTGGTAATCAAGCCAGACATTGTCGTAGATGGTGTTGTGGAAGAAATAAAACTTCAGATCCTTGAACTGGGAGCGGGCATAGTTAAAGAGGGTCTGAACGACGTCTATATAGGGGTCCATTGACCAGCCGCCGTTGTCTATCATCAGGATCACCTTCAGGCGGTCGGTAAGACGGTGATCAAAAACGATCTCGATTTCCCCGGCGTTGCGCATGGTTTCATAGATGGTCTTGTCCACGTTGACGAGGTCTTTCGGACCGGAGGGGATCATGCGTCGGAGCCGTTTTAACGCCTCCCCCATCTGGAACTCCGTCAGGGGGCCTTCCTGCGAATAATCCTTGTACCTGCGCTCCATCGCCACCTTGATGGCGGACTTGTTGCGCGAAACGCCGCCGATCCGCATCCCGCCCGGATGAAAGCCCGAATGTCCCACCGGCGATGTGCCGCCGGTGCCGATCCATTTGTGTCCCCCGTGATGCTCGCCCGTTTGCTCCTTGAGCCGGTCCATGAAGTATTTCAGCAGCTCTTCCGGCGTGAACTTCTGCAGGTCCTCCTCATCAAGACCGAGCGCCCGCGCGATGTCCGCCGGATTTTTCAGCCATTCATCGAGGAGCGCCCGTGCAATTTCGGTCAGCTCAAGATCGTTCGGTTCGGTAAGCGCCACCCCTTTAAACGTATAGGCGAAGACCTGGTCGTAGGTGTCGAAATACCGCTCGCTTTTCACGAGGATGGCCCGTGCCGCCGTGTAGAAATCGTCCACGGAACGGATGATCCCCGTGCAGAGCGCCCTCTGCAGCCTGAGAAAGGACGTGGGGGATACGGGAATTCCCTTTTGCCTCAGGAGGTAAAAAAATTCAACGAACACGTTTCCGCTCCTTACGTGCGCAGGCGGGACGCCTGCTGGCAGGCGGCGTTTAAGTCCGCGCTTTTTTTGAACAGGATGCCGAGGTAGGGCACTGATCCCTGCCGGAGCGTTTTTACCTTAAAGTCGGGATCAGCCTTCAGCGCCCGTATCCAGTTGATAAGTTCCCGTGTTGCCGGTTTCTTTTCTATGCCCCGGAGTTCCCGCAGCGCGTAAAAGGTGGTTATGCAGGCCTCCACCAAATCGGCGCTCAGATTGGGGAAATGCACGTCGAGGATGCTCCGCATCATGTCCTGGTCCGGGAATGCGATATGATGGAAGTTGCACCTGCCCAGGAAGGGATCGGACAAATCCTTTTTCGCGTTGGACGTAATAACGATGACCGGCCGGTGTTTTGCCGTGACGGTCTTGTCAATCTCCATAATGTCGAACTGCATCTGATCCAGAACGTCGAGCATATCGTCCTGAAAATCCGTATCCGCCTTATCAATCTCGTCAATCAATAGAACGGTGCGCACGTCCGAGACGAACGCCTGCCCGATTTTTCCCATCCTGATGTATTCCTCGATGTTGCTTACCTCGCGCTTGGAATCGCCGAAACGACTGTCGTTCAGGCGGGTCAGGGTGTCGTACTGATACAGGGCGTCGAGCAGCTTCATGCTGGATTTGACATTCAGGATGATAAGCGGCATTTTAAGTGCCTCGGCTATCGCATGGGCCAGCATCGTCTTGCCCGTGCCCGGCTCACCCTTCAGCAAGAGGGGCATTTCGATAGCCATCGTTACATTAATGATTTTAGCCAGTTCGTCATCGAGGACATACTTTGTTGCTCCCTGGAACTTGGCGGTTTTGTTTTCCTGGCTCATAGCGCTACTCCTTCTCTGGTAAAATGTACTCACTCCGCTCCACGTCTGTACAGAGCGGCAAAGCACATGATGATAGACGATATCGCGGATAATTTCCATTGCTTTTTGCGGTGATTGTCCTTTTATTTTTCTATCCGTTGATCTATATTCTTAGTGTCATGACCCATTATTTAAATAACCTGTCATTTCGAGTGAAACGAGAAATCTTAACGAATATATTCAGATAGAGAAGATACCTCCCTGCGGCCGATAGGACAATTATTTATGAGACATGACACGAGGGCAATGGAAATTACCCGGGGAGGAGAACCTGAAGGGGGCAAGAGATGAAGAAGATTCGCTTTTTCGAGGCTCGCTCCATTACGGCGGCGCTGGCGGCAGCCGGTATCGCGGTAATAGCGGCGTACATCTACTGCGATACATCCTGCACATACCTGAACGGGAGCATCTTCGGCCTGGATATAAAATATCTCGGCCTGATGTATATGGGACTGATCCTTTTGCTTTGCCTTGCGGGCAGGGAAAAGTCGCTGACCCTTCTGCTCTCCTTCGGCATGGGGAGCGAGGTCTTTCTCGTGGGGTACCAGGTAACGAGCAGTGTTTACTGCCCGTACTGCCTGGCCTTTGCCGCGATTATCCTTCTGATGTTCGTCCTGAATTTCAAGCGGGGAAAAGGACTGCCCATGGCCGTCTCTTCCGTGGCGGGGTTCGTTTTTTTTGTCCTGTTCTTTTTTGGATCAGTCACCCCCGCATATGGGGAGGAGAACGCGATATCATCCTTCGGCAGCGGCCGGGTAACCGTCAGACTGTATACGGATTATTTCTGCGGTCCCTGCAATTCCCTGGAGGGCAAGCTGGAAGGTGTCATCGTTGAGTTGGTGCAGAAAAAGATTATCCGCATTACCTTTATTGATACGCCGATTCACAAGGAGACCCCGTTGTACGCGAAGTACTTCCTCTACGTTCTGAACGAAAAGCGTGATTTTAAACACGCCCTTCTCGCGCGGGCTGTTCTGTTCGAGGCCGCGGCGGCAAACATTATTCATACCGGGGAACTGGAGTCGTTCCTCACGAAAAGAGGGATCGGATACCGGATTTTTGATGTAAAACCCGTCTTTGATCGTTTCGAAAGGCACATACGGGAAGACGGGATCACCTCTACGCCCACCTGCGTTATTTCCACCGGCAATGAGCCGCAAAAGTTCAAGGGCGCCGAAAAAATTTTGGAGGCGCTAAACGGGTATCGGAACAAAAAATAAGGGAACAATGCAGGCGGGGAGATGGAAAGTCACCACGTTGATGATCTGGAAGTAATCTTTGATTGTGCCGGCAGGAATGACTGGGGAAAGTTCAGCTTTCCCGTCTGGTACGGGATTCCGGTAAAGATAAAATGGCGCAGCTACACCTTCGATTTCAATCTACAGGGGCGTCTGAAGAGGATCACCGGGTCCCCTTCCGTGTGGCCCGATCCCACAGAAATGCTCAAGAGAACCGAATCCGACGATTTTGTGTACTACGGAACCGACGGGTATGAGTTAAGCTACGATCTCCTGAAAAATTACTACCTGCCCTACAGCGGGAAATATGAGAGCGCGCTATCCGATGCAAGGCCGCTTGAAAGCGCTCATGTGGCGCAGGCCCTCTCCACATTCGATTGTTTGTGTGAGCGCGCGGGACGGCTCGCGAGCGCCGCCGGGGACCGCCGCCTGAAAAAATTTCTGGCCACCGTGGCCGCCATGGACAGGAAAATGCTGGCACAGGAGGCCGGGAAACTGCATTCTATCATCGGCGGAAGCCTGCCCGTCCTTCCCCCCGATATCATTGATGTGGATTACGAGGTTATTCCCCTGATGGTTACCGAAGGGTGCGATTACCAGTGCCGCTTCTGCTGTTTTAAGACGGCGGACGGCTTGAAGGCAAGGAGCAGGAGCAATATCGCCCGGCAGGTGAAAGCCCTGCGGGATTTGTACGGAGAAGACCTGGTTAACTATAATTCCCTGGTGCTGGGACAAAACGATGCCCTGGGGGCGGGGGAAGAACTGCTGAGGGAGACCGCGGAGACGGCATACGCAGGGTTGCGTCTGGGCGAGTCCTGCCACGGCGGCGCGCCAAACCTCTTTCTGTTTGGAAGCGTCGGTTCATTTATGAGTGCACGGGAGAGTTGCTTCGATATCCTGAACGCGCTGCCCTTTAGCACCCGGATCAATATCGGCCTCGAATCGCCGGATCAGGCAACCCTCGACATCCTGGGCAAGCCGCTCAAGGCCGTCGCCGTGACGGAGGCCTTCCGGAAGGCCCAGGCGGTAAACCGCCGGTGGCCCAATATTGATGTTACCGTGAATTTTGTTCTGGGCACGGATCTGCCGCTTCGGCATCTAAAAGCGGTGAGGGATCTGATTGCCGATGCCGCGCCCTGCCGCGATAAAGGCGCCGTTTACCTCTCTCCGCTCATCGGCGCCGCCACGCGCAGACAGGTTCTGGAAGATTTCCGAAAACTCAAACGCGCCTCCGCCCTGCCGGTCTATCTCTATCTGGTGCAGAGCTTATAAACAATTCTCTTCCCGCCCGTACCGCTATTGATCTCGTTTGTAAACAGCGCAAGCTTGTCCTGCCGGGCAGGGAGGCTGTGTCACAATAGGGGCAAGTGTCATTCCGAACGCAGGCGAGGAATCTTAGAAGATCCCTTGCTTTGCTTCGGGACGGATTGCCCGCAGAACTTGCACTGGCGTAGTGACTGTCAAGGTTTCAATCCACGCCCCCGCGCGGGGGGCGACCATACGATGAGATTTCAGAACTCACGGGGATGCCGTTTCAATCCACGCCCCCGCGCGGGGGGCGACGTTCCCAGGGCATTGCTATCACTGGTAGCAGGAGTTTCAATCCACGCCCCCGCGCGGGGGGCGACCGGCGCTCCGGCATCAGAGAACTGGCAAGCAGAACGTTTCAATCCACGCCCCCGCGCGGGGGGCGACGTACGTTTTCATACGACTTCACATCGC
>JACQWR010000019.1 GCA_016209105.1 Deltaproteobacteria bacterium
ACCTCCCGAAGGTTCAAAACCTTCGGGAGGTTACTGGCGCAAACATTTTGGGCGTGCATCTCGAAGGACCTTATCTCAACCCGATCAAAACAGGCGCGCACAATTCGGAATTTTTGCGCGAGATCAATGTTGACGAGATGATCCGTTGGGCAGACCCGCGCATCGTCCGCATGGTCACGCTCGCGCCCGAATTGCCAAACGCAACCGAGGCAATCCGCGCATTAAACGGAGACGGCATCACCGTCAGCGCCGGACATTCAACGGCAACTTTCGACGAAGCGATTAAAGGATTCGAAAACGGAATCAAGTGGGGAACGCATTTGTTTAACGCCATGAGCGGCTTGCATCATCGTGACCCGGGTTTAGCCGGGGCGCTGCTCTCATCCTCAACGCCGTGCGGTCTGATCGCCGATGGCGTTCACGTTCATCCGATGATGGTGAGGTTGGCATATCAGGCGAAGGGCGTGGACGGTTTATGTTTAGTGACCGATGCCCAAGCGGCGATGGGGACATCCAAACGAAGTTCGCAAATCGGAGACCGCAACACCTTTGCCGATGACACCTCTGTCCGTTTAGCCGATGGCACCTTAGCCGGATCGATTCTCAAAATGGATCAAGCAGTGAGGAACATGATCGAGTTCACGGGTTGCTCACTTGCCGAAGCGGTCAACATGGCATCGCGCACGCCCGCGACTCTTTTGGGATTGAATCGCAAAGGGCGCATTGCCGAAGGCTGCGACGCCGACATTGTGATCTTGGATAAAGAATTAAACGTGCAAAAAACTTTTGTGGCGGGGAAAATGGTATTCGAGAATTAGATGGTTAAAACCGGACTTGAAATCTTAATCAGCGAAAAACTTTCGCTTGTCAAAGATCGGCGTGTTGGTTTGGTGAGCCACTCGGCGGCGATACTGCCGGACTTAACTGACTCGCTTGAAGCGTTGATGAATGCCGGCGTGAACATCACCGCCCTCTTCGGACCTGAACACGGTTATCAAGGCGCGGCGGCGGACGCTGCGGCTGTCGGCAACAGTTTAGAGGCGCGTTTCGGTTTGCCCATCTTCAGTTTGTATGGCAACATCCGCGAGCCAAACGCCGAGATGCTGCAAAACGTGGATGTGCTGATCGTTGATCTGCAAGATATCGGCACGCGGTTCTATACGTTTATCACCACGATGGTGAACGTGTTGCGCGGCGCGGCGAAGAATCAAAAAGAAGTCGTCGTCTTA
>JACQWR010000023.1 GCA_016209105.1 Deltaproteobacteria bacterium
CGCAATACGGTTTTGGGTACGGCAACGGGGTGTGCGATCGTTGTCCTGATGATCATTTCTTCTGTTCAGGTCGGTTACTGGAAGGACAGCGTGCGTTTGTTTGAACATGCCCTCGCGGTCACAAAAAACAACTACCTCGCGCATAATATCCTGGGCACGGCCTTGAATGAACGGAAGGAGGTCAAAAAGGCGATGGCCCACTTTACCGAGGCCTTGCGCATTCGGCCCGATTACGTTGAAGCGCATAACAACCTGGGGCTTGCCCTGGCGTCGCAGGGCAGGGTGCGTGAAGCTATCAGCCATTATTCCGAGGCGTTGAGAAGAAGCCCCGATCACCTGGAAACGTTGAATAATATGGGCATTGCCCTGGCGTCGCAGGGCAGGGTGCGTGAAGCCATCGCCCACTATTCGCGGGCGTTGAGTATAAAACCTGATTACGAGGATGCATTGAATAACCTTGGGCTTGCCTTGGCGTCTCAGGGCAAGATGGATGGGGCGATACTCCATTACCGGCGAGCGCTGCAAATCAATCCGGACAATGTGAAGGTTAAAAACAACCTGGGGATTGCGCTGATGGATACGGGAAAGCTGGATAAGGCCATTATCTCCTTCCTGGAGGCATTGGACATGAAGCCCGATTGTGCGGAGGCGCATAATAATCTCGGAATGTCCCTCGCCCGCTTAGGGAAATTAGGGCCAGCCGCCGATAGCTTCCGGAAAGCGCTGCGGATTGATCCAGACAACGCAACGGTACAGAACAATATGGGACTTGCACTAACCGCTCTCGGTGATCGGGAAGGTGCGTTGGTGCATTTTCAGAATGCCCTGCGTCTGAGACCGGATTACGCTGATGCCCGGAGAAACATGGAGGCAATGCGTGGCGCCACAGGCGGGCACTGAGGGTCCTTCCGCCCCTGGTTAGAAGCGTGCTGAACGAGGAATGCCGGGGGGCTGCTTGATGCCGGTCTGGCGGCTTTCAAGGCAGCTTCGCACCTGTTCGTATACCTGCTTGACGGTAATGAGCTGCATGCACCTGTTGTTGGTACAGGGAGAGAAACGGTGATTCAGGGCGCTTACGCAAGGGCTGCAGGCGAGCTTGGCAGAGAGTGCATGAGAGCGCTTCCCTGCTGTTCCAAATAACACCGGTGTTTCCGGCCCGTACAGGACGATTGCGCAAATATCGGTCAGGGAAGCGAAGTGGGCAGGCCCGCTGTCGTTCGTCACGAGAACGTCGGCAAGGGTGTAGAGCGTTATCAATTCCGAAAGGGAAGTGGCGCCTGCCAGGCTTATGACCCGCGATGAATTTATGTCTCTGCAGATACTCTCCCCCTCGGCTTCTTCAGCGGGGGAGCCGGTTACTGCGAGCAGGGCGTCGGCATGCCCGTCCAGGATTTTTTCCGCCAGTAAGATAAAGTTTCTCCGGGGCCATTTTCTGAGCGGCAGCATGTCGCTGGCGTTGGGATTGAGCAGAATCAACGGGCTGGCCGGTTTCTGTCCGAATCCTCTGGAGAGCATTTTTTCGACAGCGCTTATTAATTCCTCCGTGGGCGAGAATTTTGGGGAACACCCATCAAGGGCGATGAGCGGGATCTTTAGGAGAGGCGTTTCATAGGGTTCAATGGTTAACGACTCCACCAGGAGCGCATAAACCTGCGAGATATGCAGGTACGGGTTATAGGGGATACGGTGCGTCATCAGATCACCGCGGTAGGGGGCTTCGCTGGTAAAACGGTGGAGACCCACCCGTCGCTTTGCCCCGGTTAGGTAGGAAAAAATTGCGGATGCGCGCGCGAAGAATTCCATGTCCACCGTGGCATCAATGCCGAGACGGCGTATTCTAACGAGGCTTTTTCCGATATCCCACAGGAACAGGGGAAAATGATCTTTCCGAATGGCGAATATATTTTCGGGCGGTACCATATCAAGGATCGTGAGGATTTCCCTGTTTTCCTCAAATACGCAGAAGAAAACATTCTGTTTGCCCACCATCCGTATCGCGCGGTGGATTGCCGGGTACGCGAGAACGGTTGCTCCCTGTTCGATGAGTTTTATAATGAGGATTTTTTGAACAGGTTCGTGATGGGGCGTGTGAAAAGGATTCTTTCCCATCAGGCGGCAGACGAACGTGAGAAACAGACAGATGCCGCTGCCGATGTACCGGTCAATTTTTCTTATCAGTTCCGGGTTCACCGTATTGCTCCTCTATCTGCTGCGCCGTCACCGGGAATTTTTTCTGAGCTTGGCGCCGGCAGTTATCGTTGGGCAAGAGGGGATGTTGATGTTCTTGACCGGATGCACACCCTGTAAGCCCCGCCTTGCAGGCGGGGTAACGGGGCGCGATAAAAATAACTATTCCGTATCGGGAAGCCCCGCCCTGCGGGTGGGAAGCTTCACGTTTTTATAGCATATTATACCCGACAAGAGAAGGCATGGGGTAATCGGTGGGGGAAGGAAGACGGCGCGGAATATCTTCTCAATTATCGGCAGATGGGACGCACGGGGAAACAATGAAGAGATGCCAAATGAAAACAGTTGCCGGCCTGCTTTTAGTCCTGGGAGTGCTGGTTGTTTTCTGGAATGTCCAGTATTATGGGTTTCTCCACTATGACGACCAAGCGTATGTAACAAAGAATCCCCATGTTCTATCCGGTCTTGGTTGGGATGGCGTTCGCTGGGCGTTTGCAACGATTGATGCAGGGTTTTGGCATCCGCTGACATGGCTGTCATTCATGGCGGACTACGACCTATACAGGCTGCATGCGGGGGGATACCACTGGACGAACGTGTTGCTTCACGCGCTGAGCACTGTCCTGTTGTTCCTCGCGCTGGAGCGGATGACGGGGGCCGTATGGCGCAGTTTTGCCGTTTCTCTGCTATTCGGCATACACCCGCTGCATGTGGAGCCGGTGGCATGGATAGCGACGCGCAAGGATGTATTGAGCGGATTTTTTTGGATGGCAACGGTATGGTTTTATGTTTTATATGCTGAGCGAAGGCGATGGTGGCGGTACCTGCCGGTGCTGGCGAGCTACGTATTTGGTTTGATGTCGAAACCGGCGGTTGTCACGCTGCCCTTTGTCCTGTTTCTTCTTGATTATTGGCCGTTGGGAAGGTTTCCCGGTTACGGCGTTCGTCAAGACGACAGGAGTTATTGGGTACAGGGACTGCGCCTATTTTTGGAGAAGGCGCCGCTCCTTCTTGTCGCGCTTCCTTTCAGCGTTCTTGCCGTTATCGCAGAGAAACATGCCGGTGCCTTGCCATCCTTCGACATATTCCCCTTTGGACTGCGCGTCGGAAATGCCTTCATCTCCTATGCACGGTACCTGGGTAAAACGGTATGGCCTGTTGATCTGGCCGCATTTTATCCCTATCCGTACGCATGGCCGTTGTGGCAGGTTGTTACGGCCTGCGCGCTTCTGGCAATGATATCTTTTCTTGTGTTCAGATGGGGGAAGCTTTATCCCTATCTGACGGTGGGATGGTTGTGGTTCCTGGGTACGCTCTTTCCCACCATCGGGCTGATCCAGGTGGGCTCCCACGCGATGGCGGATCGGTATACCTACCTTCCCCTAACGGGCCTCTTCATCATGATCGTCTGGGGAGGCTCTGCAGTGGCGGCGCAGTGGCGGCGGGGAACGGCGCCGGTTTCACTCATTGCGTTGATTCTCATTTTTATTCTTATGATTGATGCCCGCGCGCAGGTCAGGCATTGGCAGAACAGCATCACGCTTTTTTCCCATGCGATAAAGGTGACAGAACAAAATTATCTGGCCCACAATAATCTGGGATGCGCCCTCATGGACAGGCGTGATTACGCCGGCGCCGCACACCATTATGCCGCCACCGTGAGGATAAGACCGAACGATGCCGGCCCGGAAAATAACCTGGGGAACGCTCTATTGATGCAGGGAAGGATGGAGGAGGCCCTGTTCCATTACCGGGAGGCTATCCGGAAGGAGCCGAATGGTGTAGACGCGGAACGCAATCTGGGGAACGCACTTATGAAAATGAAGAAACCCGGCCCGGCTGTTCTTCATTATAGGCGCGCCCTTACCCTCGAACCGGACAATGCCGAGTTACACAATAATCTTGGTGTTGCGTTGTTCAATGTCGGGGATCATGAGGGGGCCATCCTGCATACTCGTGAGGCACTCCGCCTGAGGCGGGATTATGCCGATGCCCGGAGAAACATGGAGATAATGCTTGGCGCCGCAGGCAAGCGCTGACGGCAGGGGGAATGATGAATAGTTGTCCGAGTAGACGCTGTGTTATTTTGTCCTGTTTAGTATTGTCGTGCTGCGTTCTATTTGTTTACTGGGTGGTACAATACCATAATTTTGTGAACATTGATGATACGTCTTATGTTGTGGAGAACCGGCACGTTCAGCGGGGGATGAGCGGGGCCGGTTTTTTGTGGGCGATGGGGAGCACGGAGGCGGCCAACTGGCATCCGTTGACGTGGCTGTCGTTGATGCTGGATTACGAGC